>CAVSBT010000024.1:0-16211 GCA_963726245.1 uncultured Chloroflexia bacterium | reverse complement strand
CGTGGGATTGGCGACGTAGGGGTTGGCAAAGTAGGGAAGCTGAAAGGGAGGGTGCGTAGGTGACATCGCCGGTCATGATTGAGACTCACCTCCCCAACCTCTACGCCCGGGGCAAGGTGCGCGACACCTACGACCTCGGCGACCGCCTCCTCATGGTGGCCACCGACCGCATCTCCGCCTTCGACGTCGTCCTGCCCAACGGCATCCCGGACAAGGGCGCGGTGCTCACCCAGCTCTCCGCCTTCTGGTTCGAGCAGACGGCCTCGGTGGTGCCCAACCACTTCCTCCGCCTGGCCGACGGCACCGCCGCCGACGGCCTGCCCTTCGAGCTGCCGCCGGAGTTCGTCGGCCGGTCCATGATCGTGCGCAAGGCGCGCCGGGTGGACATCGAGTGCGTGGCGCGCGGCTACCTGTCGGGCTCCGGCTGGGCCGAGTACCGGGAGTCGCAGAGCGTCTGCGGCATCCGGCTGCCGCCCGGCCTGCGCGAGAGCGACGAGCTGCCGGAGCCGATCTTCACGCCCTCCACCAAGGCGGAGAGCGGCCACGACCTCAACATCAGCTACGAGCAGGTGGTGGAGATGGTGGGGGCCGAGGCGGCCAGCGCGCTCCGCCAGCGCAGCCTGGCCCTGTACAAGCATGCCGCCCAGTACGCCCGCCAGCGCGGCATCATCATCGCCGACACGAAGTTCGAGTTCGGCTGGGTGGAGGCGGACGGCCAGGAGGCGCTCATCGTCATCGACGAGGTGCTGACGCCCGACTCCAGCCGCTTCTGGCCCGCCGAGAGCTACCAGCCCGGCGGCCCGCAGCCCAGCTTCGACAAGCAGCCGGTGCGCGACTGGCTCACGGCCTCGGGGTGGAACAAGCAGCCGCCGGCGCCCGAGCTGCCGCCGGAGGTGGTGGCCAGCACGTCGGAGCGCTACCGGGAGGCGTACCGCAGACTGACGGGGCGGGAGCTATCGCAGCTCCGAGGGAGGGCTAGCTGTGTTCCTGGCGAAGGTCTACGTCACCCTCAAGCCCACGGTGAACGACCCGCAGGGGCTCACCATCAAGGGCGGCCTGCACTCCCTGGGCTTCGCCAGCGTGGAGAGCGTGCGGGCCGGCAAGTACATGGAGATCCGGCTCGACGGCGGCAGCCGCCAGGAGGCGGAGCGGCTGCTCAACGAGATGTGCAAGCAGCTCCTGGCCAACCCCATCATCGAGAACTACCGGTTTGAGCTGGAGGAAGCGTAGCGGAGCCCCACCACCCCCTCACCACCCTAAACAAAGGGCAAAGAACAAAGGACACAGGACAAGAACACAACGCCGCTGGCTCCGCTTCTCGGTTCTTTGCCCTATGCCCTATGTGCCCTGTGCTCCCCCTACACCACCGTCCCCTTCGTGCTGGGCGTCTGGCCGGCGCGGCGCGGGTCGAGGCGGCTGGCGGCGCCGAGCGCGCGCCCCAGCGCCTTGAAGAGCGCCTCCGCCTTGTGGTGGTCGTTGCCCCCCGACAGGATGCGCGCGTGGAGCGTGAAGCGGCCCTCCGACGCCAGCGTCGCCAGGATGTGGCCCACCATGTCCGTCGGCAGTGAGACGCCCGCGGGGTCGCCCAGGTGCTCCCCCGCCCACGACAGGTCCAGCGAGGAGTAGCCGCGCCCGCTCAGGTCCAGGGCCACCAGGGCCAGCGCCTCGTCCATGGGCACCAGCGCGTCGGCCATGCGCACGATGCCCTGCCGGTCGCCCAGGGCGTCGTTCAAGGCGCGTCCCAGGCAGAGGGCCACGTCCTCCGCCGTGTGGTGGGCGTCGCGGTGGAGGTCGCCCTTGGCCTTGATGGTTATGTCAATAAGCCCGTGCTGCGCCACCTGCTCCAGCAGATGGTCCAGCATGCCGATGCCCGTGTCCACCTGGGCCCGGCCGCTGCCATCAAGGCCCACCCGCACCGAGACGCGCGTCTCCTTCGTCTCCCGCTCGACGCTGCCCTGACGGCCGCCGGCCGACGGCCCGCCCGCGAGGCCGCCGGTCGCGTTCGTCCACGCCTTCGCTCGCTAACCACGCTTCGCTCCTTCCCTGCCATCGCAGGGACAGAGCTTCAGCTCGTCCAGCCTTGCGGACAGGCCAGCCTGTCAGGCTCGCGTCGCCTAGCATCTGGCTTCAAGCCCGGCCTTCGGAAACCAGCTCCTTCAGGGCCCGCAGGAGCGCGTCCGTGTGCTCCGGCAGGCCGACGCTGATGCGCAGGTAGCCCCTCAGCAGGGGCGTATCGAAGTGGCGCACGAAGATGCCCCGCTCCGCCAGGCGGTCGCGGACCCAGCGCGCCTCCAGCCCCTCGACCCGGCAGAGCAGGAAGTTGGCCTGCGAGGGATACGGCCGCAGGAAGGGCACGCGCGCCAGCTCTTCGATACAGCCGCTCCCGCTCGGCCACCAGGGAGGCGACCCGCTCGCGGAGGACGCCCACGTCCTCCAGGGAGGCCAGGACGGCCACCTGGGCCGCCACGTTCAGGTTGTAGGGCGGCTTGATGCGCAGCAGCAGCGAGGCCAGGGCAGGCGGAAAGACGCCGTAGCCGGCGCGCAGCCCGGCCAGTCCCGCCCACTTGCTGAAGGTGCGCAGGACCACCAGCCGCTCGGCCTCCGGCACCCGCGAGACCAGGCTCTCGCCGCCGAACTCCACGTAGGCCTCGTCCACGACCACCAGCAGCCCCAGGCCCAGCAGCGCCTCCACCTCTCGAAGGGAGGCGGCGTTGCCGGTGGGGTTGTTGGGCGAGGCCACGAAGATGACCTTGGCTCCCCGGCCGGCCGCCTCTTCGATGCCGGGCAGGTCCAGGGAGAAGTCCTCCCGCCGCGGCACCTCCACCACCCGCCCGCCGCAGACCGACGTGCTGAAGGAGTACATGCCGAAGGTGGGCGGGCAGTTGATGACGCCCTCGCCCGGCGACAGGGTAGCGCGGAGGACGAGGTCGATGAGCTCGTCGCTGCCGGTGCCCGCCACCACCAGCTCCTCGTCGACGCCCAGGTAGGCGGCGAGGGCCCGCCGCACCTTGCGCTGCTGGGGGTCGGGGTAGATGTGGTAGGAGCGGGCGTCGGCCAGGGCGGCGAGGGCCCTGGGCGACGGGCCGTAGGGGTTCTCGTTGCCGTCCAGCTTGACCACCCGCTCGGGCGGGATGCCCAGCGCCTCGGCCAGCACGTCGGTGGGCTCGATGGGCTCGTAGCCCTCCATGGCCAGCAGGTCGGGGCGCAGCAGGCGGGTCAGGTCGGCGGCGGATGTCCGGCGCATGTCGAATCTCCCGTCGCTAGTCGCGCTCCAGGCGCTGCTCGATGGCGCGGGCGTGGGCCGTCAGCCCCTCGGCGCGGGCGATGGCCGCCGCCGGCGGCCCGAGCCGGCGCAGGGCGGCGGCGTCCATGTCGACCACGCTGGTGAACTTCAGGAAGTCGAAGACGCTCAGGGGCGACGAGAAGCGGGCGCTGCCCCCGGCGGGCATGACGTGGCTGGGGCCGGCCGTGTAGTCGCCCACCGCCTCGGGCGAGGTCTCGCCCAGGAAGAGGCCGCCGGCGTGCCGCACCCGCGGCGCCCAGGAGGCGGCGTCGCGCACCAGCAGGCAGAGGTGCTCCGGCCCGAACTCGTTGGCCAGCTCCAGCGCCTCCTCCAGCCCCGCCGTCACCACGATGCCGCCGCGCGCCTCCAGGGCCGACCGGGCGATCTCGGCCCGCTCCAGGCCCTCGAGCTGCCGCTCCACCTCCGCGGCGACGGCCCGCGCCAGCGCCTCCGACGGCGTCAGGAGAAGCGGCGTCGCCAGCTCATCGTGCTCGGCCTGGGCCAGGAGGTCGGCGGCGCAGGACGCGGGGTCGGCCGTGTCGTCGGCCACCACCACCGTCTCCGTGGGCCCGTAGAGGGAGTCGATGCCCACGTCGCCGTAGACCACCCTCTTGGCCAGGGTGACGAAGATGTTGCCGGGGCCGCAGACCTTGTCCACCCGCGGGACGGTCTCCGTGCCGTAGGCGAGGGCGGCGATGGCCTGGGCGCCGCTGGCCCGGAACACCCGGTCGACGCCGGCGATGTCGGCCGCCACCAGCTTGAGCGGCGACACGCGGCCGTCGGCCGAGGCCGGGCTCGCCATGTACACCTGCTCGACGCCGGCCACCCGCGCCGGTATCGCCGTCATCAGCACCGACGAGGGATAGACGGCGACCGTCCCCGGCACGTAGACGCCCACCCGCTCCAGGGGCCGGACCTGCATCCCCAGGCCGTCCTCGAAGAAGTCGGACGGGCCGTGCCGGCGCTGGGCCTCGTGGAAGGCGCGGATGCGGTCGGCGGCGAAGCGCAGGGCCTCTACCAGGGGCGGGTCCACCTGCTCGGTAGGCGGCCTCCACGTCGGCGCGGGGCACCTCCAGCGAGGCGTACTCGACCCCGTCGAAGGCGCGGCTGTAGCGGCGGACGGCGGCGTCGCCCTCGGCGCGCACGTCGGCCACGATGCGCTCCACCACCTCCTGGGCCGACAGCTCAGCGCCGAAGACCTCGCGGATGCGCTCGCGGACGGCCGGCGGCAGCTCTGTCTCGCCCATGGGCTGACGGCGGAGCACCGTCCGCCGTGCCTCCTCAGCCCCGTAGATGATCCTCACGAAAGGTAGTCCTTGATCGCCCGCAGGGTCTCGCTGCGGCTCCTGTCCAGGAAGGCCTGGATGCGGTCCCGGCCGACGTGCCGGACGGTCTCCGACAGCATCTCCGGCACGCCCTCGATGAACTCCTCCACGGCCTCGGGCGTGCCGACTGCCGTACGCCCTCAGGTGGCGGCCGGCCAGGTAGCGGAAGCTCGCCCAGTCGGGGGCGTGGGCCGCCACCTCCACCGAGATGTCGCGCCAGCGCCTCAGGGTCTCGGCGTCGATGAAGCCCACGTATATCTCCAGGGCGCTGGCGGCCAGCTCCTGGCGCACGTGCTCCATGATCTCCCGCTTGGCGCGCTCCTGGCGGTCCAGCTCGTACTGGAGGACGCGGTCCAGGACGTTGGCGCGCGCGTCGCCGCCCAACGCGGACTGCTGGCCGAAGAACGGGCGGTAGATATCCTCAATCCACACCTCGTCCATGACCAGATGTGAGACGTAGCCGGCCACGAAAGCAGCGCGTCGAAGGGTTCAGGCGGCCAGGGTCGGCCAGCTCCGGATGCTCGCTGAAGAGGGCCGCCACGCCGTCCTGGTGGCCGAACTCGTTCAGGTCGAAGAAGTGGGTGCGTTCCCGCTCCCAGCGCGTGAGCACGCGGATGTCGGGCGTGGTCGATCCCAGGTAGTAGGCGCCCAGGTCCGCCTCCAGCGCCGCGTGACGCAGGCCGTCGGCCAGCTCCTTGGCGATGCCCATGTGCAGGGCCAGGGGTGGCATGACTACTCGATGATCTTGTTGATGGGGTATTCCACGATACCCCGCGCTCCGGCATCCTTCAGCTTGGGCACGATCTCCCGCACCACGGACTCGTCGACGATGGTGTTCACGGCGACCCACGCCTTGTCGGAAAGGGAGGAGACGGTGGGCTTCTCCAGGGCCGGGAGGACGGCGATGACCGTATCGAGATCTGCCACCTTCACGTTCAACATCAGCCCCACCTTGCCCTCGGCGGCCATGGCGCCCTTCAGCATCAGCGCAACGTCCTCGATCTTCTTGCGTCGCCAGGGATCGGCCCAGGCTTCCTTGCTGGCGATGAGGCGCGGCGTGCTCTCGAGGACCGTCTCTAGATCCCGCAGGTTGTTGGCTGCCAGCGAGCTGCCCGTCTCGGTCAGCTCGACGATGGCGTCGGCGAGGAGGGGCGGCTTGGCCTCGGTGGCGCCCCACGAGAACTCCACGTGCGCCTTGACGCCCGCCCGGCGCAGGAAGTCGCCGGTCACGTTCACGAGCTCGGTGGCGATGCGCTTCCCCTCCAGGTGCTCGACCTTCTTGATGGGTGAGTCAAGGGGTACCGCCAGCACCCAGCGCACCGGCCCGCGCGTCTCCTTGGAGAACACCAGATCGGCCACCTCAACCACGTCGGCCCTGTTCTCCTGCACCCAGTCGTAGCCGGTCAGCCCGGCGTCCATCACCCCGTCCTCCACGTAGCGGGGGATCTCCTGGGCCCGGATAAGCATGCACTCCATCTCCGGGTCATCCACAGAGGGGTAATAGGAGCGGGCATGAAACGTCACGTTGTAGCCCGCCTTGCGGAACAGGGCCAGAGCAGCCTCCTGGAGACTGCCGGCCGGCAGGCCAATCCTCAGGACCCTGGGACTCATGGGTTCCTGCTCCTCCTCTTAGAACAAGCGAGCCCGCCTGCCCGACACGCCGTCGGGATCGGCAGGCAGGGTCATTCTACAATGAGCCCCTAGCGGCTTCAACTGAAGGGAGAGCCCCTGGGAGCGCCCTCATCGAAAAGGATATAATTCTTGACAGGAGTCAGCATGTTCAAGAGACCATCCGGCAGAGCGGCCAGGAGGAACGCCCTGTCTTCTCCTGGCGCCGTGCTCCTGGCGCTGGGCCTGGCGGCTTGCGCCTCCTCCGCCCAGGAGAAGAACGCCGTCCACGTGGTCACCATCGACGGGACGATTAACCCGTCATGGCCCGCTACGTGGAGGCGCCATCGGCGCCGCCGAGGACAGCCAGGCGGCGGCCGTCGTCCTGCGCCTGGACACCCCCGGCGGGCTGGACAGCTCCATGCGCGACATCGTGCAGCGCATAGAGTCATCCAGGGTGCCGGTCATCACTTACGTCTGGCCGCCCGGGGCCCGCGCCGCCTCCGCCGGCACCTTCATCACCCTGGCCGGAAACGTGGCGGCCATGGCCCCCAACACCGCCATCGGCGCCGCCCACCCCGTGGGCGCCGGCGGCGAGGACATCACGGGCACGGAGGGCGACAAGGTCACCAACGACGCCGCCGCCTACATCACCGGCATCGCCAAGCTCCGAGGCCGCAACGCCACCTGGGCCGAGAGCGCCGTGCGGCAGAGCATCTCCGCCGATGAGCAGCAGGCCCTCCAGCTCAACGTTGTCGACCTGGTAGAGCCCGACCTGCCCTCCCTCCTGGCCGCTGTCAACGGCCGCTCTGTGCAGCTACTGTCGGGCCCGGCCACCTTGCAGGTAGCCAACGCCCCCATCGTCGAGAACAACATGAGCCTGGTGCAGCGCTTCCTCCTCCTCCTCAGCGACCCCAACATCGCTTTCATACTGATCAGCCTGGGGCTCGCGGCCATCGCCATCGAGATGCTACACCCGGGGTTCATCCTGCCCGGCGTTGTCGGGAGCATCTCCCTGCTGCTGGGCTTCTTCTCGCTGGACACCCTGCCCGTCAACTGGGTGGGCGTCCTCCTCATCCTTCTGGCCTTCGCCCTCTTTGTCGCCGAGCTCTTTGTGCAAAGTTTCGGCGCCCTGGGCGTCGGCGGCATTGTCTCGCTGATCCTGGGCGGATTGCTCCTCACCAGCACCAGCAACCCCGAGTTCCAGGTATCGAGGTGGCTTATCTATGGCTGGGCCGCCGTGATCGGCGTATTCTTCCTGATGATCATGAGCACCATCATCCGGATGCGGCGCATGGCGCCCGCTAGGACCGGCGCACCGGCGCTCGTTGGGCGCGTCGCCGTGGCCCGCTCGCCCCTGGAGCCGAGCGGCCAGGTGTTCGTGCAGGGCGAGCGCTGGCAAGCCACCTCGGACGAGGGGCCCGTCCGAGTGGGCGAGAAGGTTATAGTAACCGGCGTGCGCGGTTTTCGCCTGACCGTGAGGAGGGCGCCCGCCGAAGGAGAACCGGAGCCGCCGGCAGGAAACAACCGGCCGGAGGCACCGCGGTCAGAAGAGGGGCAGGCAGGCACGGCATGACCGCGCCCGGCTGGCCCGTGGACCTTTCGAAGAGGCACAAGCAAAGGAGCTAGCCATGGAACGGTTTGTGAAGGCGATGTTGATCGCCCTCGGCTTCTTCCTCCTCATACCCCCGTGGGGGTTCTTCGCCTACCCGTACGCCATACGCATCGTCCAGGAGTACGAGCGAGGCGTCATCTTCCGTCTCGGCCGGCTGGTGGGCGCCCGGGGGCCGGGCCTGTTCTTCATCATCCCCGTCGTGGAGCGGATGGTGAAGATAGACCTGCGCATCGTGACCATGGACGTGCCGAGCCAGGAGTGCATCACCCGCGACAACGTCACGGTGAAGGTGAACGCCGTCATCTACTTCCGGGTGGTGGACCCTGAGGCGGCCGTGGTCAAGGTGCTGGACCACTTCCGGGCCACCTCCCAGATCGCCCAGACGACGCTGCGCAGCGTGCTCGGCCAGTCGGACCTGGACGAGCTGCTCTCGGAGAGGGAGCGGATCAACCAGCGCCTCCAGAAGATCATCGACGAGCAGACGGAGCCCTGGGGCGTGAAGGTAAGTACCGTCGAGGTGAAGGACGTGGAGCTGCCCCAGACAATGCAGCGGGCCATCGCCCGCCAGGCGGAGGCCGAGCGCGAGCGGCGGGCCAAGGTCATCCACGCCGAGGGCGAGTTCCAGGCGGCCCAGAAGCTTGCCGACGCCGCGCGAATCATGTCCTCGGCGCCCAACACGCTCCAGCTTCGGTTTCTCCAGACCCTGACCGAGGTGGCCTCCGAGCGCAACAGCACCATCATCTTCCCGGTGCCCATCGACATCATCCAGGCCTTCATGAGCCGGGGCGGGGCGGCGCTAGTTGCCCCCGCCGGGGGCGCGACCCCGGGGGTGACCGAGCCCCCCGCCAGCATCCCGCTGCCAGGATTGGAGAGCGCCGAAGAGAGCGAGGAGAAGGAGCCCGAGGAGTCTTAGCCCGCCGCTATCCCTTCAGGGTGACCTCGCCGGCCTCGATGCGCACCAGCGAGCCGTCGGGCCGGCGCAGGACCAGTGTGCCGTCGGGCTCGACGTCCTCGGCGATGCCTTCTTCCACCCTCTCGCCGAAGCCGACACGGACGCGGCGGCCGAGGGTATCGAGGCGCTCCTTCCAGGCGAGGTGTACCGGCTCGCCCCGACGCGCCGCCTCGTACAGCTCCTCGAAGCGGCCCAGGACTGTGGCCAGCAGCTCTTCCCGCGCCACCTCGCGCCCGAGCTCAGCCGAGATGCTGGTCGCTATGTCCCGGATCTCCTCGTGGGCCGCGACGTCGAAGTTGACGTTGAGGCCGATGCCGGCGATGGCGTAGTCCACCCGGTCGCCGCTGAGCCCGGAGTCGATGAGGACGCCGGCGAGCTTGCGCGGCCCCACCAGCACGTCGTTGGGCCACTTGACCCGTGCCTGGAGGCCCGTCACCTCCTCCACTGCCTGGCAGATAGCCAGGGGCCAGATCATCCCCAGCGTCCGCAGGTGCTCGGCGGCGGGCCGCAGGACCACCGAGAAGTAGAGGTTGGCGCCCGGAGGCGAGACCCAGCTCCGGCCCAGGCGCCCGCGACCGGCCGTCTGCTGGTCGGCGAGGACGGTGGTGCCCTCAGGGGCGCCGCGCTCGGCCTCCTGCCTGGCGGCGTCCTGCGTCGATGGGAGGGACGGGTAGTAGAGGAGGCGCCGCCCCACGAAGCGGGTGGCCAGACGGGCCTGGAAGGCTTCGAGAGAGAACTCGTCGGTCATAGCGCCGTCCGCCGGCATAGTAAGGGGCCACCCCGGTCTCGAGGTGGCCCCGTGTTGCTAGGCCCAGGGCCTAGCCTCTCCTGCCGCCGCCAGAGGCGCGTCCCCTGACGGAAGAGGCAGGCCGCGCGTCTAGGGGGCAGCTACCCCCAAGGAGGCGCGGTGTGGGTGGACAGGCCCTAAGGCGCAGCAACTATGATAATCATCCATCCACATCACCTCCTTTCCTAAACGCGATACTATCACAGGCGCATCGCCTCGTCAACGGAGCGCCACCCGGAGGTGAGACTCAGCGGTCCGTGAGCCGGAGAGCCGCGGCCTACCGTGACCGCTGTTGTGACAAGAAACAACAGGCGCAGAGCTCCCCTTTCGCCATACCCGTCAGCCTGACGGGGCTTGTTTCATTCTTGCTCGTATGCCTGCCTTAAAGTCTTAATGTCAATTCTTATCCATTCGGAGCATTGCTTCCATGACCCTCTTGGATTTCTCAGCGTCCTTGTCGCTCAACATCTCGCCTAAAGCAGCGGGTACGATTTGCCACGACAAACCAAACTTGTCTTTGAGCCAGCCGCATCTGCCTTTTTCTCCGCCCTCGGAGAGCTTCTCCCACAACTCGTCTACTTCCTGCTGAGTCTCGCAATTGACGAAAAACGATATGGCCTCGGTGAATTTGAATTGCGGACCACCGTTCAACGCCATCAATTCCTGGTCCTGGAGCTGAAATGTCGCCGACATCACCGCTCCCTTCGGTCCAGGCCCTGCTTCCCCGTAGCGCGTGATGCTCACGATCTTTGAGTTCTTGAAAACAGAGGTGTAGAAATCAATTGCCTCTTCAGCATTGTCATCAAACCATAGAAATGGGGTGATTCTTAGCATTTGGCAATACCCTCCCGGTTCCTAGTGCCTGGCTCCCAGCTCCTGCAGCAGCTCCCGCGCCACCGACCGCTCGTCCCAGGGGAGGTGCTGGTCGCCGAAGACCATGGTCTGCTCGCTGCCCTTGCCGGCCAGGAGGACCACGTCGCCCTCGCCCGCCCTCTCGAAGGCGTAGGCGATGGCCTGACGCCGGTCCGGGATGCGCACGAAGTCGTCGCCCTTCCCGGCGCCCGGCCTCCCGCAGGCCGACGGCGATGGCCTCGATGATGGCGTCCGGGTCTTCGGAGCGCGGGTCCTCGTTCGTGAGCACCACGAAGTCGGCCAGGCGCCCGGCGGCTCGTCCCATGCCGTCGCGCCGGCCGGGGTCCCTCTCCCCGGCGCAGCCGAAGACGGCCCAGAGCCGTCCCGGACCCGCCTGTCCGGCAGGCAGGCACGCGGCCCGCAGGACCCCGAGAACGTTCGCCAGGGCCTGCGGCGTGGAGGCGATGTCCACTACCACCGAGAACGGCTGCCCGGCATCGATGAGCTCCATTCGACCCGGCACGCCGGACACGCCCTCCAGCCCCCTCTTCACCTCCTCGGCCGATAGCCCCTGCGAGAGGCCCACGGCGGCGGCCGCCAGGCAGTTGTATACGTTGTACCGCCCCGCCAGTCGCGTCTTCACAGGCACAGCGCCGAAGGCCCCTGCCAGCTCGAAGGACGTCGACAGGCCTTCGGTGCGGACCGCGCGGGCGGCCACGTTGGCGTCGTCCAGGCCGTAGGTGACGACGGACGCCGCCGTCAAACGCCGGAAGTAGTCCGACGCCGGGTCGTCGGCGTTGAGGACGGCCGTCTTGGGCACGCCCTTGTCCACAGCCTGGTCAAGCATGAGGAAGAGGCGTCCCTTGGCCGCCCGGTACTCCTCCAGGCTGCCGTGGAAGTCCAGGTGGTCGCTTCCGAGGGTAGTGAATACGGCTACGTCGAACTCGCACGCGTCGACGCGGTGAAGGGCCAGCCCATGGGAGGACGCCTCGACGACGGCCCACTGGTCGCCGGCCTCCAGCGCCCCGGCCAGGAAGGCCTGCACTTCGGGCGCCTCGAGGGTCGTCATGTGGGTGGCGTTGACCTGGGCCCGGCCGCCGGCGCGAAGCTCGGCGCTGCTGAGGAGGGCGCAGCGCCGGCCGGCCGCCTCCAGCACGGCAGCGACGAGATGGGCGGTGGTCGTCTTGCCGTCGGTGCCGGTAACACCTACCGTGCGCAGTCGACGCGCCGGCCAGCCGTGGAAGGCCGCCGCCAGCGACGCCAGGGCCCGCCGGCTGTCCGGGACCACGACCAGCGGCACGCGGCCGCTGTCGGCCAGCCGTTCCCAGGCGGCTCGATGGTCCGGCTGCACGACGAGAGCCGCCGCGCCCTGCGCCAGCGCCTGGTCGATGAACTCGTGGCCGTCGCGGGAGCGTGGAGTAGCCCCCGGGACGGCCACGAAAAGACAGCCGGGTTCGACGCGACGGGAGTCGTAGCAGACAGCGGTCAGCGAAGCAGGCAGGTCGCCGAGGACCTCCGCTTCGCCAACGTCCCTCAGCCAGGCGGGCTCACGAGACATGCCCTACCAGAGCGGGCTTCAATAGAGAAGCGAGCTCCTACCTACCCACCGGGAGGCTTGCTTGCGCCGCATCAGCCTCCAATGTCCGGCATGGTTATGGTAGCGACAGCATTAACGCAGACGAAGACGGCGTCCAGACGCTGGACGGTCTGCAGGTCGCTGACCTCGACAGGCGCACCAGCCTGGTACCCCAGCCAGCGACTCTCCGCCGGCAGATACTTCCAGATGGTGTCGAGAGAGCCCGTCGGCGCGACGCCGTCGGCTACCGTCGTGGTGGCGGTGCCGTTGTTGTAAGTCAGGGCCACGGGGTTGCACCCCACCACCATATTCACGGTGCGCGCGCTCGCCACGCGCGGCGCGACGACTGCCGCCAGAAGGACGATCGCCGCCACGAGTCCAGGAAGCCATAACCAGCGTTTCACCATCAGAGCCCTCCTTTGCCGATAGCTTCTGCCAACCGATGGGACCGGTACGGACCGATAGGAAACTAGAAAGAGAGAGAGCCCCCGCCTATGGGGCGGAAAGGCTCAAACTGCAATGCCAGTAGGCCTGTAAGCCGAGTTCTGTATCCGCACAAGGCGGATGGTGGCCATCTGTCTGGGACGGCGGTTACCCACCGCCTCTAGCGACCAACCCGAGGACAGGCCGGGCACCTCAAGTCCTCCTATTTGGTCTTGCTCCGGGTGGGGTTTGCCCAGCCGGTCGGTCACCCGACCGCTGGTGCGCTCTTACCGCACCATTTCACCCTTGCCCGAGGCCGATGTTCCGGCCCCGGGCGGTATGTTTCTGTGGCACTGTCCGTAGGGTCGCCCCTCCTGGGTGTTACCCAGCACCCTGCCCGGCGGAGCTCGGACTTTCCTCCCCTCCGGCGAGCCGGAGGAGCGGCCACCCGGCCTACTGGCGATATTCAGTCTACAATGGGGCCCAAGCGTAGTCAAACGATATAGTAGGGGCGACCCCCTGCGGTCGCCGAATAGGGCAGGCACGGGGGCCTGCCCCTACGCCTACGGCCCCTCCAGGAGGGCCTGGTTGGCCATCGCGTCGGCCAGTTTGTTCTCTGTGCGGGGCACGTGCCGCACGACCACCTCCTCGAAGCGCTGGCGAAGGGCCAGCATTCGAGCGTGAAGACGGGCCAGACGCGGGTTCCGCACCCGGTAGCGCCCGGACATCTGTCGCGCCACGAGCTCCGAGTCCATCCGCAACTCGAGGCGGCGCGCCCCCAGGGCCAGCGCAGCCTCCAGGGCGGCGATGGCGGCACGGTACTCGGCCTCGTTGTTGGTGGCTGTGCCCAGGCGCTTGCCAAGGCGATAGAGCTCGTGGCCCTCCGGGTCGAATATGACGGCGCCGATGGCGGCGGGCCCGGGGTTGCCCTTGGATGCGCCGTCCGAGTAAGCCAGGTGGTAGAGAGGTGCGGCAGGCAAGGCGCTCTCAGGGACGGAGCAGGGTGCGGATATCGTCGTCGGTGACCACGATTCGCTCCACCACCTGCCTCAAGAGCTCTTGCCGCTCGGCAAAAAGGAGACTGTCCCACTCGTCACAGAGGCGCTGGCGCGCCCATTCCCGCTGCCGCCGGCGCTCGGCGACGTTGGCGTGCTGGCGGGCGCGGACCTCGGTCGCCTCCAGGTCCTCCTCCAGGGCGAGGCGGTCTGTGGCGGCCGCCATGCTGAGGCTTCGCAGCTTATCGCGGGCCAGGCGCCCACGGGCCGCCGCGTCCAGGTAGCCCTCCAGCCGCTTGTCGACCTGCGCCAGCCGTCGATGCAGGCGCTGCGCCTGACGCTGCCACTCGGCGAGCACCCCCGCCTCGTCGCCGGCCTCCGGCAGGGCGGGACCGGCTGATTCGGCGTCCCTCAGCGCCTCCCGCACGGCCTCCTCCAGCTCCTCGGCCCGCCGCGTGTGGTAGTCGCACACGCTCTGGTTGGTCCGGGACTCGCACTGGTAGTAGCGATAGGAGGCCTGGCTCTCCTCTTCCGCGTCCTTGCGCCGCCAGCTCTGACGGCGGCTGACGCCGATCATCTTGTTCTGGCAGTAGCCGCAGTGGCAGGAGTCCGGAAAGGAGGAAGGGCGAGACCCTTCGCGGCGAGTAGCTGGTGCGGCGGGCGCTGAGACGTTCTTGCACCAGACGGAAGTCCTCGGCGGAGACGAGGGCCGGGTGGCTGCCCGGCACGCGCACGCCGAATCGGGTGTAGGTGCCCAAATAGGCGCGGTTGCGCAGGATGTCCCGGATGGTCACCATGCTCCAGTTGCCGTTTCGCCGCGTCTTCAGCCCTTCCTCGTTGAGACGGCGGGCGATGAGGCGTATGCCCAGGCCCTCCTGGAGGTAGAGGCGGAAGATGTAGCGGACGACTACGGCCTCCTCCGGCACCAGCTCCAGGCGGCGACGGACGCCCACCTTGTAGCCGTAGGGGGGGCGTCCCAGCACCTCGCCCCTGACGGCCTTGCGGCGCATGGCGGCGCGGACGCGATCGCTGAGGCGCTTGCCGTCGGCGTGCTTGGACCAGGCAGCCAGGAGTTGCTCGGCGGCGTCCTTCGTGCCGTCCGTGAAGGCAACCTGGGCCCCCAGGCTCTCGATCTGGAAGTAGCGGCGGGCCACGTCGCGCAGGGTCTCGCCCAGGCCCTCCAGGCAGGGCACGACAACGACGACAAAGCCCTTGTCCGGCTCTCGAAGGAACTCCGCCAGTTGCCGGAAGCCCGTGGGCCCCCGGTCGTCGGCCGCGACGGAGTCGACGAAGGTGGCGATGGCCTCGTAGCCCTGCTGCTCACAGAAGTCGAGGAAGGCGGCGCTCTGGGCCGCTAGTGGCTGGCCCTTGCCCGCCGGAGCATCTCGAAAGTAGCCGACCGCTTTCATTCAGCTCAAGTAGAGAATGCGCTCACAGCTTGTGCACTGCACCGTGTGATTGGCCCGCCGCGCCCTCTGGAGCACGTGCATGGGCAACGTGATGCGACAGCCCTGGCAGATGCCGCGCTCGACCTTGGCCACGGCCCGCCCCTGGTGCTGCGCCCGAAGGGATTCATACTGCCGCATCATCTCGGCATCGATGGCAGACCCCTGCTCCGATCGGCTCTCCTCCACCTCCTGAATCTCGAGCTGGAGAGCGTCCCGCTGCCGGCGCAGGCTCTCCTGCTCCGCCTGCCACTGAGCCTCCAGCTCCACGCGACGCTTCTCTGCGTCCGCCAGCGCTCTTTCCACCTCCTCCGCCGCCGACATGGCCTCCAGCGCGCGGTCCTCCATCTCGCGCTGGCGGGCCTTGAGGCCGTCGACGTCCTGCTGGAGGCCAACCAGCTCCTTGGGAATCTTGACGGTGCCGCCGTACAGCTTCGCCTCCACGGGCTGAATCTTCGTGCGCACCTCCTCCACCGCCCACTCCGCCTCACGTTGCTTCTTCTGCGCTTCGCGAAGGCGGCGGCGCTGCTCCTCCACCTCCTGGCGCGCTTCCTCCAGCTCCTCGCTCTCGCCCAGGCGCGCCTCCACGTCCTCCAGGGCGGTCTGCTTCGCCTGGATTTCGAGGTCCATCTCCTGGAGGAGGTAGAGGTCGGCCACTGTGGTCATACTCTTGTGAATGGGACAAGCGCGGGCACTCAGGCCGGGCGCAGATTCACCAACCCGGAGTCGAACAACGAGGGACCGGAACCGTTGGAACCCGAAGCGAAAGGAGAGACCGGGCAGGGGAAGATTCGGTCGCCCACGTGCATCGGGCCGCGGCCCAGAGGCCTTGGGGCGTGCGCCCCCCGACCCTGGGCGGATTATAGAGGGCGGCCGCCGGGGCGTGCAAGGCGCTCGGCGACCGATCATCGCCCTGTCTTCTCCAAAGCGGCTAACCGGGCTGTTACCGAAAGTCTTGAGCTTCATCTCCCTCGGTTGTTGGACACGGCCGGCGTAAGGCAGTTATAATAAGTGTTGAATTCCTAAAAGCCAAACGTTTTCGAAGCCGCGACGGGCCGCCGGAGCGCCAGGAGGAGGAACGGGCGAGATGTTGAGCATAAGCGAGAAGGCTGCGGAGCAGCTCGTGGGCCTCCTCGAAGAGAAGGGGCTGGCTCAGGGCGCTCTGCGGGTCTTTGTAGTGGGCGGTGGTTGCTCCGGCTACCAGTACGGCATGGCCCTGGCCCAGACGGAGGAGGACGGCGACGTGGTCCTCGAGGAACGCGGCGTGAAGCTCCTCGTGGACCCCGAGAGCGCGCCACTCCTGGAAGGGGGCGGAGATCGACTACTTGGAAGACGTGATGAAGAGCGGGT
>CAVSBT010000023.1:0-15145 GCA_963726245.1 uncultured Chloroflexia bacterium | reverse complement strand
CCCTTGCGCGTGGCGGCACCGTCTGATATGAGTTGGGCACTATGATTACGAGAACGCTCCCCTACGGTGACACCACAGTCGAAGTCAGCCTGCCGGACCGCACGCGTTTCCCCTCCCGCGACCTGCGCAGCGGCCTCCAGCCGGTCACGGACCAGGCCGAGGCGGTCCTGACCGCCCTGGCGAAGCCGCTCGGCCTGCCGCGCATCCGGGAGATGGTGCGCCCCGGCGGCCGGGTGCTCATCGCCTTCGACGATCCGACGGCGCCTTCCTACGGGCCGGTGCGGCGCCTGGTCATCGAGGCCGTCCTCGAGGAGCTGGCGCTGGTCGGCGTCCCGGAGGAGAACGTCAACCTGGTCTGCGCCAACGCCCTCCACCGCAAGTGGACGCACGAAGAGCTGACCAGCATCCTGGGAGAAGAATTGGTGCGGCGCTTCGGGCCGCGCCTGGCCTGCCACGACGCCGAGGACGCGGAGAACCTGGTCAACCTCGGCACGACGGCGAGCGGCTACGACGTGGAGGTGCACCGCCTGGTGGCCGACTCAGACCTGACGGTCTACATCAATGCCGGCGTCATGCTGGGCTTCAGCGGCGGCTGGAAGTCGGTCTGCGTGGGCCTCTCCACCTGGCGCTCCATCCGCTGGACGCACACCCCGGACGGCATGTCGATGTCGGTCCGGGGCAACCGCATGCACCAGGTCTTCGATGAGCATGGGCGAGCACCTGGAGAAGTCCATCGGGCGCCGCATCTTCAAGGTGGAGACGCTCCTGGCGGACGCGATGACGATAGCCCACATCTGGGCCGGCACCGTCTCGGAGACGCGGGCGCGCGCCCTGGAGGTGCAGGCGGCCCAGAACCCGCCGCGCCGGACGGCCGCCGAGCCGGCCGACGTCATCATCTACGGCGTGCCCAACTGGAGCCCCTACGCCACCTTCGCCAGGATGAACCCCATCCTCACCCTGATCTCCTCGGGCCTGGGCTACCTGGGCGGCTACATCGAGGCGCTGGGGAAGCCGGGGTGCTCGGTGATCCTCTCCACGCCCTGTCCCGAGCAGTGGGACATGGAGCACCACCCCTCGTACCCGGAGGTGTGGGACCGGGTGCTCACCCAGTCGCTGGACCCCTACGAGATCACTGAGCGCTTCCTGGACGAGTTCGCGGCGCGCTCCGACTACGTCGAGATGTACCGGCGGGGCTGCGCCTTCCACCCCATCCACGGCATCCTGGCCACGCACCCCCTGAAGCGCCTGCGACACGCCGGCCGCGTCTTCGTGGCGGGCGCCGAGGACCCGGCGGTGCCCCGGCACGTCGGCTTCATCCCCACGGCGACCGTCGAGGAGGCCATCGCCCAGGCCGAGAAAGTCCACGGCCCCGACTGCTCGATCATCTGCGCGGGGTAGGGGGATCCCAGCGGTAAACGGGGCTAAACCGGTCCGAACGCTAAGTCCTGCCCGTTTGCCTCAAACAACCGAAGCGCTTCCACGTCTCACCGCGCCTCCGCCCCGCGCCCGGCCAATGGCTACACAAGGCGCTACCGTCCTATAATGGCCTCAGAACGCGGAGCTGGGACTCCCTCTCGTGAAGAAGGTCCTCGTTGTCGATGATGAGCCCACGCTCGTAGCGACCCTGAAGTACAATCTCGAGCGCGAGGGCTACTGCGTCATCACCGCCGCAGACGGCGAAGCAGGCCTCTCCGCTGCCCGCGCGAACCGCCCCGACCTCATACTCCTTGACCTTCTGCTGCCGGTGATGGACGGCCTCGAGGTCTGCCGCATCCTCCGCCGCGAGATGACCACGCCCATCCTGATGTTGACAGCCAAGACCGACGAGATAGACAAGGTGGTGGGACTGGAGCTGGGCGCCGACGACTACGTCACCAAGCCGTTCAGCATGCGCGAGCTTCTGGCCCGCGTCCGCGCCCTCTTGCGCCGCGCCGAGACAGCGCCGGCGGCCGAGACGGAAGTCCTGGTAGCCGGCGAGCTTCAGGTGGACCTGCGGAGGAGGGAAGCGTCGCGGGGCGGCCAGGCGCTCCCGCTAAAGCCTAAGGAGTTCGACCTGCTGGCCTTCTTCCTTCGCAACCGCGGCCGCGCCTTCACGCGCGACCAGCTCCTGAACCAGATCTGGGGTTATGACTTCGTGGGTGACACCCGCACAGTGGACGTCCACATCCGATGGTTACGCCAGAAGACAGAGGACGTGCCTGCCAAGCCGTCGCGGCTCATCACTGTCCGCGGCGTGGGATATCGATTCGACGGTTAGGGATGCTGAGGAGCCTTCGCCTTCGCACCGCCGCCGCCTACGTTTTGCTCATTGTGGCCGCCTTCGCCGGCCTCGGGCTGTACATCCTGGGCAAAGTCGAGGGTGACTTTCGAAAGAGCATCGAGGCGGACTTGGCCTCCCAGGCTCAGATGGCAAAGAACCTTGTGGGACCTCTTGTGCAGCAAGGCGCTCCGCCGGCGGCCTTTGACCAGCTCGCGAAGCAACTGGGCGCCCAGACCGATACCCGCATCACCATTATCGCTCCCGACGGCACGGTGCTGGGTGACTCCGAGGCCGACCCCGCGACCATGGAAAACCACCTGAGTCGGCCAGAGGTCCAGGAGGCGATCCGCACCGGGCAGGGGAAGAGCGACCGGCACAGCAGCACCCTGGGGATCAACTTCACCTACGTCGCCACCAGTGTCACTGCCGATGGTAATGTCGTTGGCGTCGTGCGGGTGGCGCGGCCGACGGCGGCGGTCGATTCCTCACTGTCCGATATCACCCGCTCGATCCTGATCGGCGTGGTCGCCACCGCAGCGGCGGCCGCCGCCCTGAGCCTGCTGGTAGGCAGCGCCATCACGCGGCCACTCAGCAGGCTCGCGAAGGCGGCTCGCAGCATCGCCGCGGGCAACCTGAGCGAGCGGGTGAGCCCGCGGCCTTCTGGTGAGCTAGGGGACCTGAGCGATGCCTTTAACCAGATGGCCGCAAGCGTTGAAGACCTCCTCGTGTCCGCCTCTCAGGAGCGCAGCCGCCTCATAGCCGCTCTCAACAGCAGTATCGACGCGGTGGTAGCGGTGGACACCGAGGACCGCGTCATTTTCGCCAACGTGGCTGCGGAGCGCCTGTTCTCACGCTCTCAGCAGGAGCTGCTTGGCAATCCCTTTGGCTGGGTAATGCCCAATGAGCAGGTGCTAGAGGCACTGAGGATCAGCCGCCAGAACGGGTCCCGCGAGACGCGCCTTCTTGACCAGCCGAACCGCCGATACCTGGAGATCATCGCAACACCCATCGTTGACGGCGGCGAGTGGGCAGGCCTGGTTGTTTTCCATGACCTGACCGACATCAAGCAGGTTGAGCAGGTGCGCCGCGACTTCGTGGCGAACGTCTCCCATGAGCTTCGCACGCCGCTCGCCTCCATCAAGTCGGTGATAGAGACACTGCAGTCCGGGGCACTCGATGACCGGGCGGCGGCCCAGGACTTCCTCTCGCGTGCAGATGCGGAGGTGGACCGGCTGGTGCAGATGGTGGAGGAGCTCCTGGAGCTGTCCCGTGTTGAATCCGAGCGCGTTCCGCTCGAACGGCAACAGGTGGAGATGGGCCAAGTCCTTGCGAAGGCCGTCGGACGAATGCGCCCTCAAGCAGAGAAGGAGGGGGTCAGCCTTACTCTGGAGGTGCCTCCTGACCTGCCTTCCGTCATCGGCGACGCCGAACGCTTGGAGCAGGCGGCCGTCAACCTCCTTCACAACGCCATCAAGTTCACTCCCGGCGGCGGCTCGGTCCACGTCTCGGCGCATCCTGAGGATGGCGCCGTGACCGTCAACGTGAGTGACACAGGCATAGGTATCGCCCCCGAGGACCTGCCGCGCATCTTCGAACGGTTCTACAAGGCCGACCGCGCCCGTGCCCGGACGGGTGGCCGCCCAGTCGGGGGCACCGGCCTGGGCCTGGCCGTGGTGAAGCATACGGTGGAGGCCCACGGCGGCACTGTCGGCGTGGAGAGCGAACTCGGCCACGGCTCCACGTTCAGCTTCTCTATCCCTGCCGCGCCCGAGCCCTCGGAGAGTTAGCCCACCCCAGTTTTGACGCAACGTTTACGTCCTGTTAACGGGCGTCAATCCGCCGTTAAACTGCCGGCATTACCCTTTCTCCCGGAACAAGGTTGCATTAACGTGAGTGAGCTCTAGTGTTGGCGTCCTTCAAGTCAGTTTGCCTCAAACGTGGGCCGAGGGATCGGGGGATGTACGTTCAGCAGGCGGGGAGTGAGCGGCATCCCCCGACCCTAGCCTACCGCCCACCCGGTGGCCGCCAACTCCTCCAGCCTCCTGACCCATGGGCGGTATGCTAGCCCACTCAATCGACATGGAGGATGACGGGCAGCAATGATCGGCGGCACCCTTCTTCCTGGGATGTGGCGGTTGCTCTTTGATGGAGGTGACAATGATCACTGGGATGCTAATGACCGAGGAACTGCTGGCGGTGACTACCGCGGAGAGGGAGCGCGAACTGGAACGGCTCTCCAGCGTGCGGCAGGCGCGGGGGAGCCCAAAGGCGGCGGCGAAGCGCCGTCAAGCGTGGACTTGGCGCGTGGAGCCCGGCATGGAAGAAGCGTTCAAGTCCCTGCCAAGCTGGCTGCTTTCGAGCCTGCAGGAAAGCGAGGTCGAACAGCCCAACACCGATGACGGGCCGAAGTGATTGGAGTCTGCGTAATGGATCAATCACTCTACCTATCTGCTGCCAATGCTCAGTGTTCGATAGAGGGCGCGCCGCTATTCCTCGCCGGTTACCCCGGACTATCCCCTGATGGCAGGACAGAAGGGCCACAAGTTCAGCTCCTTGCCTGCACCTTTCTGGCGAGGGCCTGCGAGCGCGCCCTCTTCGAGTTGCTCTGCAGCGTGGGTGAAGCCCAGGACCCGCAGGAGGTGCGCACCGGACTCCAGGCAGCAGAGCTACTCCGAGAGGCGCTCAGCTCCTGGCGCGAGCGTCTCGCGGTGCTGCGGGCGATGAGCCCAGGCAGCGACGCCGGACGGAAGGCCAAACTTTTACCCCTTGTTCACTGCCGTTAACAACCCGTTAACCGGCAATCCTTATCGTGAGAGCCAGAACAGGTTGTGAAGAGAAAGCACACCTTAGGAGGTCCATATTGAGTCACATTGCACCTGGAGCGGAGAAAACGAGACGTTCCCGCAAGCTCCTCACGCTCTTCGCAGGCATCCTGGCCGCGACACTCGCGGCCTTTTTGCTGGCCGCCTGCGGCGGAGGCGACAACGGCGGCTCGAAAAGCCCCACCGCCACGCGGTCAGCGGGCGGCCAGCCATCGCCGAGCGCCCAGGCGGCGAGCATCCTGTCCGCCCGCCGGCGCGGCGACCTCACTCACGGGCGCCGGCGCCACCTTTCCCTTTCCCCTCTACTCCAAGTGGATCGATGAGTTCGGCAAGCAATGCAAGGTCCAGATCAACTACCAGTCCATCGGCTCCGGGGGCGGCATCAAGCAGATCACTGCTAAGACAGTGGACTTCGGGGCCAGCGACGGCATCATGAACGACGAGCAGACGGCCGCGGCCGAGGCCGCCGGCGGGCCCATACTCCACATCCCGATGACGGTCGGCGCCGTCGCCGTGGTCTTCAACCTGCCCGGCGTCGAGAACGGCCAGCTCAAGCTCGCTCCCGATGTCCTGGCAGACATCTACCTGAAGAAGATCACCAAGTGGAACGACCCCCGCATAGTCGGCCGACAACTCGGGCGTCAACCTGCCGGACACGGACATCGCCGTCGTGCACCGCTCTGACGGCTCCGGCACGACGTTCATCTTCACCAACTACCTGTCGAAGGTGAGCCAGGAGTGGAGCGACAAGGTGAGCTACGCCACGTCCGTGGAGTGGCCGGGCGACATCGGCGGCGAGGGGAACGAGGGCGTGGCCAACCAGGTGCGCCAGATCCCTGGCGCCATCGGCTATGTTGAGCTGGCCTACGCCGTCCAGAACAACCTGTCGTGGGCGGCGGTTCGCAACAAGAGCGGCACGTTCGAGGAGCCCAGCCTGGACGGCGCAACGGCGGCGGCCATAGGCATATCGCTTCCCGATGACATGAAGGTGCTCCTGACCGACTCATCGAACCCCGACGCCTACCCCATCGTGGGGTTCACGTGGATACTCGCCTACGTGAACCAAAGCGATCAGGCGAAGGGCCAAGCGCTGGTCTACTACCTGTGGTGGTCCATCCACGACGGCCAGCAATTCACCAAAGACCTGCTGTACGCCTCCCTGTCGCCGGACGCGGTCAAGAAGGCGGAGGCAGAGATTAGGTCCATCAGCTACCAGGGTCAGCCCCTGCTTCAGGTCCCCTAAGCCGGTCGGCCAGACCGGGTCGAGGAGAAGAAGTGCGGCCAGGCAGAGGCGGCTCAACAACTGCGCCAGCCCTGGCAAGGCGTAGGCCGCGGGGCATCGGCAACTGGGGCGACCCCCTATTCAGAGCTGTCTTCGCCGCGCTGGGGCTCTCGGTGCTGGCGCTGGCTTTCTTCCTGACCTACGAGCTGGTGCTCCAGTCACGCGAGTCCATCAGCGCCTTCGGCTGGGGCTTTCTCACCGGCACGCGCTGGGACGCGGCGCATCGGGTGTTTGGGGCGGCGCCCGCCATCTACGGAACCCTCGTCAGCTCCCTCATCGCCCTAGTCCTGGCGGTGCCCGTGAGCCTGGGAGCGGCCATCTTCCTCTCGGAGATGGCGCCGCCCTGGCTGCGGAACCCCCTTTCCTTCCTTGTGGAGATGCTCGCCGCCATCCCCAGCGTGGTGCTCGGGTTGTGGGGCATCTATGTGTTGAATCCCTGGGCGGGAGACTTCCTGGAGAAGCGGATGCTGAGCCATCTCAGTTTCATCCCTCTCTTCCAGGGGCGTGTCTTCGGCGGCTTCGGAATGCTGTCCGCCGGCCTCGTCCTGGCCATCATGGTCCTGCCGATCATTACCGCCATCTCCCGGGACGTGATGCAGGCCGTGCCCGCGAGCCAGCGTGAGGCGATGGTGGCGCTGGGCGCCACCAAGTGGGAGGTGATCCTGGGGGCTGTCCTCCCCTACTGCCGGTCAGGCGTGGTAGGGGCAATCATCCTGGGCCTGGGCCGGGCCCTTGGCGAGACGATGGCGGTCACGATGGTGATCGGCAAGGGCTACAACATCACGGCCGCTCTGTTCGAGCCTGCCAGCACCGCCGCCAGCACCCTGGCAAGCGAGTTCAACGAGGCCACGTTCAGCCTCTATACCTCTGCGCTGGTGGAGCTTGCGCTCATCCTCATGGGCATAACCCTCCTGGTGAACGTACTGGCCAGGCTCCTGGTATGGCGGGTGGCCCGCTCGCCAGAGTTGATCGCCGAATGAGCAGCATAACGTACCGTCGGCGGAAGACCGCGAGCGCCGTGGCGCTCGGCTTCTGCGCGGCCTCGGCCTTCGTAGCTGTTGGAGTGCTGGCGCTGATACTGGGCTTTGTGCTGGTCAACGGCATCAGGTCGCTGAACCTGGACTTCTTCACTCACATGCCGACACCCCTGGGTGAGCCCGGCGGAGGCGTCGCGAACTCCATAGTCGGCTCGCTGCTGACCATCGGCATCGCTGCCTTCATTGGCATCCCCGTAGGCGTGGGAGCGGGCGTTTTCCTGTGCGAGTACGCCGGCGCTCGCCTGGCGAACGTCATCCGCTTCACCGCCGATGTCTTGACCGGCGTGCCTTCCATCGTGGTCGGCGTCTTCATCTATGGCGCAATAGTGCTCAAGATGGGGCACTTCTCGGCCCTGGCCGGTGGGGTAGCCCTGGCCGTTATCATGCTGCCCATCGTCGCCCGCTCCAGCGAGGAGATGCTGAAGCTGGTGCCTCGCTCGCAGCGGGAGGCCGCCCTCGCCCTCGGCATCACCCGCTGGCGGACGATACTCAGCGTCATCATCCCCGCGGCGCGGCGGGGGCTGGTTACGGGCAGTCTGCTGGCCGTGGCGAGGGCCGGGGGTGAGACGGCGCCCCTCATCTTCACCGTCCTGGGCAACCGTCTGTGGACCCTGAGCGTCACCGGCGGTCCTATCGATGCCTTGCCGCTACGCATCTGGCGTTATGGCACCGGCCCTTACCCCGAGTGGCACCAGCAGGCCTGGGCGGCGTCCTTCGTCCTGGTCATGATGGTGTTCCTCATCAGCCTGACAGCCCGACTCGTACTGACCAGAAAATGACAGGAAGCGCAGGATGACCACAGATTCCCAACTCGAGAGTGAGGCCCCTATAATGGCCTATGAGATGCGTGTGGAGAGCGAAGCGCAAGGCACAGTCTCTGAGACAGAGGCCTTATCGGAGGGGCTGGTCGTCCGCGACCTGAACGCCTGGTATGGGTCGTTCCAGGCGCTGCGTGAGGTCAGCCTGCTGGTTCCACCTAGGCGCATTACCGCCATCATCGGTCCGTCCGGCTGCGGCAAGTCGACGCTGATACGGTGCTTCAACAGGATGCACGAGGTGACCCCCAGGGCCCGGGTCTCCGGCGAGGTGCTCTTGCGAGGAGATGACATCTACGCTCCCGGAACGGACGCGGTGCTGGTTCGCCGTCGCGTCGGCATGGTCTTTCAGAAGCCTAACCCCTTCCCCACGATGTCCATCTTCGACAACGTCGCGGCCGGCCTGCGCCTCAACGGTTTTCTTGTGCGGCGCAGCGCTCTAGGAGACACAGTAGAGCGCAGCCTGCGCCAGGCCGCCCTCTGGGACGAGGTGAAGGACAAGCCTAACCGGCCGGCCACCGAGCTGTCCGGTGGCCAGCAACAGCGCCTCTGCATCGCCCGCGCCCTGGCCATCGAGCCTGAAGTCATTCTCATGGACGAGCCCTGCAGCGCCCTCGACCCCGTCGCCACTCTCAAGATCGAGGACCTCATGCGGGACCTGGCCCGCGAGTACACGATCATCATCGTCACCCATAACATGCAGCAGGCTGCGCGTGTCTCAGACTACACGGCGGTGATGATGATGGGGGAGGATCGGGCGGGCGAGATGATAGAGTTCGGGTCCACGCGGGACGTCTTCACCTATCCCAAGGACAAGCGAACCGAGGACTACATCACGGGCCGCTTCGGCTAGAGGGAGCGCAAGCCATGACCCGCACTGCCTTCGAACGCCAGCTTGTCGAGATCCAGGAGGACATGCTGGTCCTGGCGAACATGGTGGAGAGTGCCATCGAACGGGGTATCCAGGCCTTGCGCAATCGTGACGTAGAGCTGGCCCGCCAGATCATCGCCGACGACCTCAAGATCAACCGCAAGCGCTACGAGACTGAGGAGAAGTGCCTGGAGCTCATGGCTACCCAGCAGCCCCTGGCCAGCGACCTTCGCACCATCGTCGCCGTCCTCTACATCATCGTTGACCTGGAGCGCATGGGCGACCACGCGGAAGGAATCGCGAAGATCGCCCTCATGCTGGCCGACGAGCCACCCCTCAAGCCCTACATCGATATCCCCCGGATGGCCCAGGTCGCCATCGACATGCTGATGGGTAGTCTGGAGGCCTTCAAAGCCCGCGACGCAGACCGGGCTCGGTCGATTTGCGACGCAGACGACGAGGTCGATGCCCTCTATGACCAGGTCGATAGGGAACTTCTGACGTTCATGCTCCGGGACCCGCGCACCATCCAGCGCGCCACCTACCTCATCTGGGTAGCCCACAACCTGGAGCGAATCGCCGACCGGGCGACCAACATCTGCGAGCGGGTGGTGTACCTGGTGGAAGGCAAGGTAGAGGAGCTAAACGTCTCCAAGTACTGAGCCTGGGCGTTCCCCGGCTTCGCCCCTGAAGCGGCTGCGACACGCCGGTCGCGTCTTCGTGGCGGGCGCCGAGGACCCGGCGGTGCCCCGGCACGTCGGCTTCATCCCCACCGCGACCGTCGAGGAGGCCATCGCCGAGGCGGAGCGCATCCACGGCCCCGACTGCTCCATCATCTGCGCGGGGTAGGGGGAGCCGGAGAGCCAGTCGAACTCGTGGAGGCGCTGTTCGGAACCTAGACGGGCTACCCCAGCAGCCTGTCGACAAGCCTGTCGATCCGACCGGAGACGCCGTCTTCGGCGAGCGCTTTGCGAATCAGAGCGCGGGCCCGCCCGAAGTGCTCCCCCTCCCTCAGCGGCACACCCGCTGCGACTTCCTCGGCCCGCTGCGCAGCCTCCGCCAGGGCCCGGTGGACGCGGTTGCCAGAAGCGAAGCGGGGGATCGGGAGTTCCAACACTAGCTTCACAATGTGTCGCGCGCCCCACTGACCCCGGCTCTGAAGATGCTCGATCCTCCGCCGCGTGCTTGCGCTGTTTAGTATCGCTGAGAGATACCGCGCCTCGTCCAAGTCCGCGGGTTCAAACCAGTAAAGCGTATCCTCGATCACGCCCGCAGCATCCCTTATGACCCCGGCTGCTGGCAGCGTGCCATGTGTCGTGTACACGACGCGCAGAGCATCGCCTGGCAACTGGGCAGACAGCTTCCCGAAGTGATCAAGCTCTTCCACCAGCGTGACCGGACGGCGGCGATGCTCGAGCCAATGCCCTTCCGCTTCCCGAAGCCACCGACTCAGAAGCGGGTACCCAGCCCGTTGTGCCGCCTCCCCGTCTAGCAAACGCTTCGTTTCCTCTTCCCACGGAATCACGGCAAGCAGGGGCGCTAGCACTCTGAACGGCGCTACTGACTCGCCCATGTACAGACGACGCAGGAAATCTGATTCCACCGGTTTGCGGAGCGCTGCCAGGCTCTTCCACGGTGCCTTCTCTTGCGTCGTGCGGCGGCTCTCGACGACCGGCGCGGCTGGGGTCCCTCCGAGCGGGCCAGCTGGTACCCGCTTCACCACGAAGAGCACGCGCGGCCGCACTGTTGCGCCTTCGCGAAAAAGCTTGTGGTATGGCGACCACGTCGCCCCTTCCCGTGCGGCAAGAGCAGGCCACGGCTCCTCCCGCCACGTCAGCGCAGCCTCCGCCTCGGCTGGACTGGCGTCCCGCTTCGGCAGGATCCCCACCGCCCGCTCCACCCCGCCCGGCAGGACCTTCCCCCTATCGCCTACGCCGTGCAGGCGGGCAAACAGCACGCACGAGGGCACCTGGAACAAGGGCTGCACATCGTCTGAGAAAACCCACGCCTCAGTGAAGCGGACGAATGTTATGGGCCCGATGCGCCCACCCCCGCCCGCGCGCCCGAAAACCCCTCTGAGAAACCGCTCGTACTGCCGGCGGCTCATCACGCCGTAGGGCATCACGAACGCGATAACGCCCTCCGGCTTGAAGTACAGCTCAACGCAGCGGGCGAAGAAATACGCCGACAGGTCCTGCCGAGCGGCAAAACGCCCTCCGACCCACATACCCCTGCTCCTGGCATTCTGCCCGGAAACGCTTGCGGATCGCCTCAGACATGAACCCATACGCAAGCCAAGGGGGTTCCCGACAACCACGTCGGCCCGCTCGCTGTGCTGCGACAGCCAGACGGGCCGCACCAAATTGCGGGCCACGAAGCCCCAAATGTGGTTCTGCCCTTTGGAGCGCAGTTCCCGCAAGTCGGCGTACGTCTGCGTTAGCACGCCGATGGTGTGATCATCCACGCTGTGCTCCCGGCGCAGCCATGCCTCCAGGGCTTCGCGCGGCGCCTCCTCTTCACTCAACGCCAGCATCCGCCTGATCACGGCGTCGAAGAGAGCCGGATCGCGGGCCACAGCGAAGGGGAACTCCAGGACAGGGCCGCCTTCTGGCACCTCTATCAGCACCTCGCGTTCCGCGAGGAACCCGCGTGTGTTCCACTGAAGGGAGTCGCCCAGATAGACGGGAATGCTCATACGCGGGCGGTCAGGGTCGCGCAGCCTTTCGCCCAGGCCCAGCAGGTACGTCACCCGGGCGATGAGCACCGCAACGGGGTGTACATCAATGCCCAAAACCTGCCCGCAGCAGCGGCTTAGCGCCTCGCCGTTGGCGAGCCCCGCGGCGTCTGCAGCCGCCAGAAAGCGCCTGACCGCGTGGAAGAGGAATGTGCCGGACCCACATGCGGGGTCTAAGACCCTCTGTTCCAGCGGGCGGTCGATGGCCCGCTCACAGATGCGCGCCGCCAGCCAGTCAGGGGTGTAGTACTCACCAAGGTCGTGACGCTGACGTGGGTCTATCAGCGATTCGTAGAGCCCCTTGAGGACGTCGGCTCTGGACATCGGCCAGCCGGAACCGTGCCACCTGGCGAGCGATGCGCCCAATCACATCCGCGCTGCCCTCTCCTGCCAGCACCCAGTCGAAGAAGTCCGACTCCACAGCGCCGTCGATCCCCGCCTCCTGGAAGGGCCTTCCTGACAGGAGGTCAGCCGCAGCCGGCATCTCCGCCCCCACGACGCGGGTGGCCATCGTTTTCGCCACGATGGTCAGGTATGTGTGCTGGAAGAAGAGGCCGTCGTCACCCACGGCGGAACCATACACCCGCTCCAACAGATCGGCCCACAACTGGCGCTTGAGCCGAACATCCGGGTGCTCCGCCACCCCCGCCCACAGCTCACCGAGCCTAGCGCGTGCAATATCGTAGGCCAGGCTGTCGCGTCCCAGCTCACTCCGTACAGTTTCCGGGTCCGGCGCAAGCTCTGCTTGCACCGAGACGGCGGAGTCGAGCCATACCAGCAGGGCACGAGGATCGTCCTTCGCGACCGTGAACTTAGCTAGGCTGGTGAGCCTACCGTGACGAATCTCATAGGGCACGAACTCGGCGCCGTCCGTGGCAATGCCCACGAACCTGGTACCCGTCTGGCGCTCGCGTTCTGGCAAGTAGCGTGAGAGTTCTTCCTCGGCGTCGCGAATCTCTCTTCGCAGGTCGCGCTTGAACTCGAAGACGGTCTGCCCCAAGAGGGCGTCCGGCCGACCCCGCACCTCCGGTAGGGGTCGCTCGAAGTCTACCTCCGAGCTCGTCGCGCCGAGCCCGTCCACGAGCAGCGTGTATACCAGCGCCCGGACCTTCTCATGTCCGGGACGGCTGACCAGCTCGGCGATGATCTCCCTGAGACGTTCGTTCGAAACCGCCATGTGGCCGCATTATAGCCCGGCGAGGAACTCGTGCCTAGGTCACCACACGGGGCTTGAAGAGCGCGGGGACTACCCCAGCTCGCCGAGGCGGGCGCGCAGGCCCTCCAGCCGCGAGCGGGCCGACGCCAGCCGCTCCTCCTCCTGTCGCACGACGGCGGCGGGCGCGCGGGTGCGGAAGCGCTCGTCGGCCAGACGCGCCTCCAGGCGGCTCACCTCACCCTCCAGCTCGTCGATCTGCCGGGAGAAGCGGCTGCGCTCCGCCCCCAGGTCGAAGAGCCCGGCCAGGGGCAGGGCCACCCGGCCGTCGGCCAGGACGGCGGTCGCCACGTTCTCGCTTGGCAGGCGCGTCTCCTCGCCGACAATGTGCAGGGGCTCGGCGCGGGCCAGCGTGGCGATGAGGGGACGGCTGGCCTCCAGGGCGGGCCGCAGGCGTCGGGCCTGGACGTGGGCCTCCACGAAGCGGGCCGGCTCCACCCGCCGCTCGGAGCGGATGTTGCGGATAGCGCGCACCACCTCGATGACGGCCTCGGCCTGGGCCTCCGCCTCGTCGTCCTGCCAGGCCGGGTCGAGCTGCGGGAAGCGCGCCACGATGAGGGCCTCGGCGTCCCGGTCCGGCAGGTGGCCGGCCAGGGCCTGCCATATCTCCTCCGTCACGTATGGCATGTAGGGGTGGAGGAGGCGGAGGCTGCTGTCCAGCACGTGGACCAGCAGCGGCAGGGGCGAGGAGTCACCCGCCCGTAGCCGCACCTTGGCCATCTCCACATACCAGTCGCAGTACTCGCCCCAGAGGAAGTCATGCACCTGCCGGCCCGCCTCGCCCAGCTCGAAGCGCTCCAGGAGCTGGCTGACGCTGGCCGTCACCCGCTGGAGCCGCGACATGATCCAGCGGTCCTCCAGGGGCATGGCCTGCCGCCGGTCGAGGGAGGGGCGCTCGAGCCTGGCGCCGTCCAGGTTGGTGAGAACGAAGCGGGCGGCGTTCCAGAGCTTGTTGGCGAAGTTGCGTCCGGCCTCCAGCTTCTGCTCCGAGAGCTTCATGTCGTTGCCGGGGCTGCTGCCCGTGGCCAGGGCATAGCGGAGGGCGTCGGTGCCGTAGCGCTCGATGACCTCGACCGGGTCCACCACGTTACCCACCGTCTTGCTCATCTTGCGGCCCTGGTCGTCACGGATGAGGCCATGCAGGTAGACGGTGCGAAACGGGATCTGGCCCATGTTGTAGAGCCCGGTCATGATCATGCGGGCCCCCCAGAAGAAGAGGATCTCGTATCCCATCTGCATGACGGAGGTGGGGTAGAAGTAGCGGAGGTCCTCGGTGTCGTCGGGCCAGCCCAAGGTGGAGTGCGGCCAGAGGCCGGACGAGAACCAGGTGTCCAGGGTATCGGGGTCCTGTTCGATACGGGGAGACTGGCAGTGCTGGCAGTGGTCCGGGTTCGCCAGGGGATCGCCTGCGCCGGGTAGAGGGGCCAGCGTCTGGCCGCCGCAGTCGGCGCAGTACCAGACGGGGATGCGATGGCCCCACCAGAGCTGGCGCGAGATGCACCAGTCGCGGATGTTCTCCATCCAGTTCAGGTAGACTTTGGTGAAGCGCTCCGGCACGAAGCGGATACGGCCGTCCTTCACCGCCTCGATGGCCGGTCGCGCCAGCGGCTGACACATGCGCATGAACCACTGGAGACTGACCAGGGGCTCCACCACGCTGTCGCAGCGGTAGCAGTGGCCGACGGAGTGAACGTAGGGCTCCGTCTTCACCAGGTAGCCCTGCTCCTCCAGGTCCCGCACGATGGCCCGCCGGCACTCGTCCCGGTCCATGCCCTTGTAGGGGCCCGCGTCCTCATTCATGGTGGCATCCAGGGCGATGGCGCTGATCACGGGCAGGCCGTGGCGCTGCCCGATGTCGAAGTCCACGGGGTCGTGGCCAGGGGTCACCTTGAGGGCGCCAGTGCCGAACTCCGGGTCGATGGCCTCGTCGGCGACAATGACAATCTCCCGGTTGATGATGGGGAGGAGCGCCTTCCTGCCCACGAGGGACCGGTAGCGCCCGTCCTTGGGGTGCACGGCCACGCCTGTGTCGGCCACTATCGTCTCGGGCCGCGTCGTGGCGATGGTGATGTACCTAGGAACTGGGAGCTCGGAACTGGGAACTGGGGCGG
>CAVSBT010000022.1:0-12149 GCA_963726245.1 uncultured Chloroflexia bacterium | reverse complement strand
CATCTCCACTGAGGATGTCGACCTGCTCAACCAGGATGTCTTTCCCTACTGGGTCGACCGCAACATACGGGAGTGGACGCGCCGGGAGTGGAACAACGCGCGCTGCCAGCAACTGGATGAGCGCTGGGTCCTCTACTTCATGTGGAAGACCGCCGCCGTCTCCCACACCATCCCCGATTACCCGGCGGTGCTCCAGAGAGGTCTGCTCTCGATTCGCGAGGACGCGGCCCGTCGCGAGGCGACCGCCGCCGACGAGCGGGCCCGCAACTTCTACCGGGCCACCCAGATCGCCATCGAGGGGACGCTGCGCTATGCCGAGCGGCTGGCGGAGAAGGCGGAGGCCATAGCGGCTGAGATGGACCCCGACGACCCGGCCCACGCGGCGCGGCGCGGCGAGCTCCTGGAGATGGCCCGCATCTGCCGTAAGGTGCCAGCCGGGCCCGCCGAGTCGCTGCACGAGGCGCTGAACGCGATCTTGCTGATCCAGATCGCGCTGCACATGGAGAACATGAACGCGGGGCTCTCCCTCGGCCGGCTGGACGTGTGGCTCCAGCCCTATTTCCTCCGCGATGCCGCTGCGGCGCGGAGCGATGAAGAACGAGAGGCCGTCATCCGCCGCGCCGTCGAGCTGATGGGGTCGTTCCTCCTACAGTGCAACGACCATCTTCCCCTGGTGCCGGGCGTGGGCCTGCGGCTGTTCGCCGGCAGCTCGTCCGACATGGCGCTGACGGTCGGCGGCGTCGACCGCGAGGGGAACAGCGCCGTCTGCGACATGACCTACATCGTGCTCAAGGCCGCCGAGATGCTGACGCTGCGCGACCCCAACCTGAACGCCCGCTATCACCCGAAGGCCAACTCTATCGAGTACCTGCGCCGCCTCTGTGAAGTGAACGTCATCACCACCTCGACGCCCTCGATCCACAACGACGAGGCGGTCATCGCCACGCTGGTCAATCAGGGGTTCGCCCTGGAGGACGCGCGGGACTGGGGCGCCACCGGCTGCGTCGAGCCGACCAGTTGCGGCCGGCACATCGGTCACACCAACTGCATGCTCCTGAACACGGTTGCGGCGCTGGAGATGGCGCTCAACGACGGCTACCATCCGCTTCTCCGCGAGCAGGTCGGCCCTCACACCGGCGATGTCACCGACGCCCCTCGCTTCGACACCTTCGACACGTTTCTGGCCGCCTACAAAGAGCAACTGGGCTACCTGATCGGGCAATCGGTGGAATACAACAACCTGTTGGGCCGCGCCCATCAGTACCTGCACCCGACACCGCTGCTGTCGTCGATGATCCAGGGGTGCCTTGAGAGCGGCCGCGACGTCATCCACGGCGGCGCGAAATACAACAGCTCCGGTTCCGCGCTGGTATCCATCGCCGACGTGATCGACAGCCTCCTGGCGATCAGGCAACTGGTGTACGAAGAGAAAGCGGTGGATTTCCCAACGCTGCTGCAGGCGCTCCGCGATGACTTCGTCGGCCACGAGGCGCTTCACGCCCGCATCATGAAGAGGGTGCCCAAGTTCGGTTCCGACGCTCCCGGCACGCGGGAGATGGCCGAAGAGATCATCAACTTTATCTATGACGAGTACCAGTCGCGGGAGAACTACCGCGGCGGCCGCTACACCAGCGGCTTCTGGAGCATGTCGAACCACGTGGTCTTCGGCTCTCTCTCCGGCGCGCTGCCCAGCGGCCGCAAGCGGGGCAAGGCGTTCACCCCTGGCATCACGCCGGCGGCGTCGGCGTCGCCCAACCTGCTGGACAACATCCGCACCGTCGCCGCCCTCGACCCGCTGAAGATGCCGAACAACATCGCCTTCAACGTCAAGCTGACGCCGGCGCCCGGCGAGCCCCACGCCGAGTTCGTCGAGCACGCCACCACCTATGCCAAGACCTACTTCGAGCTGGGTGGCATGCAGATGCAGTTCAACATGGTGACCACGGAGACCCTCCGCGACGCCATGGAGCACCCGGAGAACTACCGCAACCTGATGGTCCGCATCTCCGGCTACAACGCCTACTTCGTCGAGCTCAATCCGGAGATGCAGGTCGAGCTCATCGAGCGGGCGGAGTACCGTTAGTCGCCATGGCCGGGCCCGACGCAACCTCGGCTGGAGCATCCTCATCCGCACTGGAGCGACGGCGCCCGCTGATCGTGGACGTGCGGCCCAACTCGCTGGACGACGGGCCGGGCATCAGGACCACCGTCTTCTTCAAGGGGTGCCCGCTGGCCTGCGTCTGGTGCCACAACCCCGAAGCCATCGACTCCCAGCCGGAGATCGCCTTCCTGGAGAAAGACTGCATCGCCTGCGGTGAGTGCATGCCCGTATGCGTGCCCCGAGCGCTGGGCGCCGGCCCCGCCGTCGCATTCGACCGCTCGCGCTGCAACCGCTGCGGCCTCTGCGCCGATCTCTGCCCCACCGGCGCCCTCAAACGGGTCGGCCGCTACTGGGAGATCGATGAGCTGCTGCCGCTCCTTCTCCGCGACCAGCCGTTCTATCGCAACTCCGGCGGCGGAGTGACCCTCTCCGGCGGCGAAGCGACGATGTTCCCCCGCTACGTCGAGGAGCTTCTGAGGCGGCTGCAGGCTGCGGGGGTCCACACGCTTCTGGAGACCTGTGGGTTGTTCCGGCTGGAGACGTTCTGCGAGCGCCTTCTCCCCCACCTGGACCAAGTCTACTATGACGTCAAGTTCGTCGACGAGGAGCTGCACCGTCGCTACACCGGCCGGCCCAACCGGGTCATCCTGGAGAACCTGGCGGCCCTGGCCGAGCGTGCGCCGGGGCGTTTCCTGCCCCGCGTGCCTCTTGTTCCCGGCCTCACCGCCGATCTGGACAACCTGCGGGCCATCGGCGCCTTCCTGCGGCGGCTCGGCTTCTCGGAGGCCCGCCTTCTTCCCTACAATCCGCTGTGGGCTGAGAAGGCCGCAAGTGTGGGCCGGGCGAGTGGCTATCGGCATCAGGGCTGGCTATCGCGGGACGAACAGGCTGCGTGCGAGGCCGCGTTCTTCGAAGCTCTATGCGGCGGAGGGGCGCCCTCATCCGAATCTGACTGATTGAGCGAAGACGGCGTCCGCGCGAGCCCCACTGCTCGCCCTGCGCCAGCAGCCGTGGTGCTCACGCGCTCGCCCCGAAGACCGCGCCTCACGAGGGCGGATCGCCTGTTCTGCTAAGGGACATGTCACGGTTGGACAACCAACAGGAAGGTGCGTTATGAGAAAGGATTTCTTTGACGTTCCACGAACCTATTACACCACGTCATACACCAAGACCCAGGTCCCCATGTTCTTCTACAAGGTTGCGCTGCGCGCCATCAACTACTTCGTTGAATATGATCGGGTGCTGCCGGTGTTGAAGGGGACCGGGCTGCTGCCGGTCCGCTTTTTCAATGGAAAGGCCCTCGCGTCGCTGACGTTCTTCAATTACCAGCAGGTGACCGTGGGCGCCTATGAGGAGGTGGTGCTGGCGGCCATCGTGTATCCGGAGGCACTGGGGCCGCCGTCAATGCCGTTTCCCAAGCTCCTGTTTGCCAAGAAAGAGAAACGGTGGAAGAACATGGGGATGTATGTCATCGAGATGCCGGTGACCATCCCCGGAGCAAGGGCCGCGGGACGGGAAATCTGGGGTTTCCCGAAGTTCCTCACCCAGATACCGTATCGACTGTCCGGAAACCATTTCGAGTTCGGCGTGATGGATCCGGATACGGGTGAATCCATTGTCGACGTGAAAGCGGAGATGGGCTCGGGCCTTTCGGTCAAGGCATTTGATCTAGTGTCGTTCAACAACTACGAAGACACGATCTTCAGAGTCGTAACCGAAGTGGACGGCAAGCTCAAGAACTGCACCTGCAAGTCGATCGAAGTCAAAGTCGGACCCGGCAGGCACCGCATGGCGGAGAATATCCGCGCGCTCGGGTTGGATACCGCCAAGCCCTTTGTGGTAATGAGTTCCGACTACCTGCAAACGCGGTTGAACCCCGGGAAGCCGGTGGCCGATTGGAAATCTCCGGCTCTCCCTTACCAATACGAACAGGAAGTGGAATTCCATAGAAAACAGAAGGAACTTCTCGGAGAACGGTCATGACGAAGGAGCACAGCAAAAGAGTCCTTGTCACCGGCGCGGGCGGATTCATCGGCGGGTTCCTGTGCAAGAGACTTATCGACGAAGGTTTTTCCGTGAAAGCCCTGGCCATGCCGGAGGAAAGTGCAGATCACCTGGAGAGAATGGGGTGCAGCATTGTCAGAGGCGACCTGACAAAGACGGATTCCATCCGCGGCATCTGCGAAGATGTTGAAACGGTGTATCACCTGGCGGGTCGGGTGACATATTGGGGCACCCGGAAAGACTTCTACGATGCCATCTACAAGGCTACGAAACATCTACTCGAGGAATCTTGCGGCAATGGCCGGCGGTTTGTTTTTGCCAGTTCCGTCATGGCCATCGGGTTGGGACGCAAGCATCTCAACGGTCACCGCGAGACGGATCCGACCCAAGAGACCGGCATATTCTACGGGGACGCGAAACTGGAGGCAGAGAGACTGCTCTGGCAGTACCATCGAGACGGAAAGATCAGCGGTACGGTCATACGACCCACCAATGTGATCGGCCCGGGGAGCGTCTGGGTTCGTGATGCGGTGGACACCCTGAAGAAACCCTTCTTCCCGCTCATTGACGGTGGAAAGTGGAGCGCGAGCCTGGTATACGTGGACAACCTTGTGGACGCGTTTCTTCTGGCCGGAACGAAAGACGAAGCCAAGGGCCAGACCTATCACATCATGGATGCTTACGACGTCACATTCCGGCAATACTTCTCCGATATCGCGGAAATGATGGGGAAACCGATCACCAGGACGACGTTCCTGCCAATTCCCTTCGCTGTGGCATGGCCATTGGCGGGCCTGATCGGGGGAGCGGCTTCCATTTTCGGCTTGAAGACCCCACTTACCCGCCACAGCGTGGCAATGATCGGCCGCAACAATGATCTGGACACGTCAAAGGCCCGGCGCGAGCTCGGGTGGAAGACAAGAGTATCCTACGATGAAGCCAAGGAGCGCATCCGCGAATGGATGAAACAGGCGGGTCTCGTGGCCTGATATGGAGTCCTCGGATGAAATGGACGGAGTTGTGGGGAGCGGCCGCCTTGGGGTGACCAGCAGGCGCCCGGCAGGATGGCGGGCCCGCGAGAGAGCAGAGTGGGAGGAGTATCCGTTGTCCGACATATTCGTTGCTTCGCTCAAGAATCGGATCCGGGCGATGAACACGCTGTGGACGCGCGCTGTCTCAGACATGACGCTGGACCACGTCAATCACCACGAGCGTCCCGGCGTCCTGCCGATCGCCTTCAGCCTCAATCACTGCATTAGAGTCCAGGATCAGTCGATTAGCGGCGTCTTTCTGGGGGAGCGGCCCGTCTGGGAGACCGGGGGATGGGCAAGGCGCGTCGGTGTGACAGTGGACTACCTGGGGCGCGAAGAAAGCGTAGAGGAGATGGAGCGGTTGCGCTTCGCGGACTTCTCGGCTTGGGTAGCGTATCAGTCCGAGGTGATAGGAAGGACAAGCCGCGTACTCGACACGGTTACCGAGGCGACCCTAGCGGAGGTGGTAATGCCTGCCCTGCCACCCAACATGCAGAACATCTTCTGCGCCATCGTGGTGGGTCCGCAGCACCCAATCCGGAAGCTGGAAGTTCTTGAGTGCTTCGTCTACCAACATGGTCTCCGTCACATGGGCGAGATCGAGCACGGGCGGGCGCTAGTGGGGCTGCGTGGCATGACGAGCTAGCGGCGAGAGGCAGAGGGACACGGGCCCGCTTTAGCTCAGATGCTCTTCTGCCTCTTGGGCCGCCCCCTTGAAGGTGTTGCGAGACATCATGTTCACCTCACGCTCGCTGCGCGCCTGGAAAAGGTCGCGCCGAAGACGCCAGGCCTCGGCGTTGGAGGGCTCCGCCTCGCACACCCATTCGACGAGATGGCAGGCGAGCACCAGGTCGCCCACCGCCTGCAGGTCGCGGGCGCGAGACAGAAGAGCGCTCGCGCTCGCCAGCCTCACGATCTCGGCGGCCTGGTCCGCGGTCGGCGCCGGGAAGAAATCGGCGGGATTGCCGTCGTACCAGCCCCCGTATTGCCTCCAGACGCCTTGAACGATGAACTTGGGATGGCCGTAGACCGGCTGTAGGTACGGTTTTTGAGTCAGATCGGCCGGAGGCTCGACCTCACGCAGGATCTGCTCCAGCCACTGTCCCTGGTTCATCCGCTCGACGACCTGCTCCGCAATGGAGCGAAGGTAGCGGGCCGTATCGAGACAGGCGGTCTGCACCGCCTCCTCGCCCTGGATAACGGGGCCGTGGCCAGGGAGGAGCATCGCCGGATGCAGGGCCGCAATCGCCTCCAGGCCGTCGGCCCATCCCTCAGCGTAGCGCTGGACCTTCCAGGGGTTGCCGACATTGGGACATGCCCAGATAAAGAAGTCGCCGGTGCAGACGAGGTTGCGGTCGGGAGCCCACACCCAGGTATGATCGTCGGTCTCGCCTATCCCGTGTATCAGCTCGAAGGACTCGCCTCCGAGCCCGACCGTGGTCCGGTCGTCATATGTGACGTCGGGATAAGCGAACACCGGCGTAGGAGGCGGTGGCGCGGCGGGCCCAATGGGCGCGCCGAACTGGATGGAGTTGATGAAGCGAATCCAACCAGCCATTCGTTCATAGCGCCGGAAGCGGTCGGCGATGCGCTTGTGACCGATAATGGACGGCCGGGGGTCGCCACGCGCAGCCGCGTCGCTGAGGAAGGCGTCGACGCCGGTGACGTGGTCGATGTGGCCGTGAGTGTAGACTATGCTGCGGATAGGCAAGTCGGTACGTTTCCGCAGCTCCTGGACGATCTCAACCCCGTTGGCGGCGAGCGACGTATCGACGACCAAGATGCCCTCATCGTTGAGGAGGGCGATTACGTTTCCGAAGTACGGGAAGAAAAGCGTGCCCGGAGCGACCTCAGAGATGCCCTCGGGATTGCCGCCGAAGCCAGCGCCCATCATCAGTGTGTCTGTCGCAGCGCCAGGAGTCGCCGCCGGCGTTTCTGCAACAGGGGCGGGAGTGGATGCGCCGGAGGGAGCGGGGAGGCCCTCTTGCGGCTTGGCCCCTTTCGCTTGATCCTTGGCTTCCTCGGAGCATGCGGCCAATCCGACGCCGACCGCGCCGATGGCGGCGCCAGCGCTCGTCGCCAACAACCGCCTCCGCGACAGCCGCTGTCGAAACAGCCTACCCTCTTCACCGTTTGACGGCACCATGATTAGCCTCTCATTCCCGGTTTCTCCGATTAGGCCACCCGGTGGCATGTGGCCGATGGCGACCTCATCGCAACGGGCCATGTTATCACAGTGGTTCAGATGGGCGGCCTATGGGGTAGCGAAAGTCCACCCGCATCTGCGGGGCTCACGCTCTGAATCGCCCCTCTGCGTGGCGAGGCGCGCGGACCACCGATCCCCAGGGAGGTGACCCTCAACCCCTGCTTGCCAGGCAGATGCTCTGAAGATCTACCACCGCCCTTGCGGTGGCAGAATGTCACCCGCACCCTTCTCCAGATACGGATGGAGTATTGGCACCCCACAGGCTAAACCTGGCGTGCGACACAGCGAGAGCATGCTGCGCGGCGCGCTGACTCTACCCCAGGGATCGCACCCGCGGCGTTGCCCCGCGACCCCCGCTAGCGCCGCAGTGATCGCGCCGAGAACCGCAGGAATCGCAGAGCCGCGCGCAGCGCTACAAGGGTCGAGCGCCCCGGTGACCTCATAGTCAAGGGAAGCGCGAGGGCAACTCGGAGGGGCACCCGCAGAATGCCGCGGGCCACAGGCTCACCTAGCGGATCGCCCTGCCCGATCAGGTGGTACAGCTCCGCGTACAGCGTCGTCATCTCCCGCCACCGCCGCTTGCCCGCCAGTCGCTTCTCGCCGACGAGCACGAAGCGGCCGCCCGGCGCCTCAAACGGCAGGTGGTAGAGAATCCGCCTTCCCGCCGGCCGGTCTACGAACAGGTTCATCGAGCCGCCACGCAGCGGCAGGCCGAGGCCGAGCGGAGCGTAGTCCACGGTCCCTTCCAGGGCTACCGGGTGGTCCGGATCCGCCTCGAACGCAGCAAAGTCGTTGATCGTCGCCAGCGCCCGGTAGCGGAACACCTGCGCCCGCCGTCGACCGTCGGCGCAGGCAGACTCATGGTCCGGGCCCTCGCCCAGGAAGCCCTCAAGCATCTCGCGGAACGACAGAGGAGGCCCCGCTGTCATCGTTCGCCCCCGAGCTGCCGGGCGATCTCGCCCGCGATGCGGGTCGCCATCGCCATGATCGTGATCTGTGGGTTCACGCCAACGCAGGACGGCAGGATCGAGGCGTCTGCCACGAAGAGGCCGGGCAGCGCGTAGGCCTCGCCCGAGGGCCGCACCGCGCAGGCCTCCGGATACCGCCCCATCCTGGCTGTGCCCATCGGGTGGAACCCCACGACCATGAAGGAGCCGGCTCCCCACCGCTGGCGAGGGATCTCGTCTAGATCGGTGGGAACGGTCACTTCCCGAAAGCCGGGCAGCCCCGTGTACACTGTGCGCGCCCCGGCGGCGAAGAACACTTTTCCCGCCACGGCGGCACCGAACGCCAGCTTCGCGGTGTCCTCCCGATTCAGCCGGTAGGTCGTGAGCGGCCGGCCTCCGGGCAGACGCATCACCCGCCCCTCGGATGAGTCAGCCGTGAAGAGCCCCGTCGAGGCCATCCGGTGATAGTTGGCGATCATGTCCTTGGCCGATCTGCCCACCCCGGGCAGGAGCGACGTCGTCAGGCCGGGCAGCAGCGACGTCACCTCGAACAGCAGGCCGTGGCTCTCCTGAAACTGATCTACCACAAACGACTGGAGCGTTCCCTTCCAGGCGTACACGTCCTCATCGAACAGAGCGGAGACAGAGATGGCCGGGTGTATCCGCAGGTGCCGCCCGACCGGCCCCCGACGTTCCGCGAGCCCGCTGGCCATGAGCAGCAATGGCGTGTGAATCGCCCCCGCGGCAAGCACGACGATCTCCGCCTTAACCCGCAGGCTCCCGCCCTCCACGCTGTTCCTGCCGCCCAGGATCTCCGCCTCCACGCCCGAGGCCCTGCCGTCGCTCTGAAGGATGCGCCGGACCCGGCAGCGCGAGTAGATAACCGCCCCAGCCGCCTCCGCCCTTGGAAGGTATGACAGGTGCATGGCCTGCTTCGCATCGCTCGGACATCCGAACGTGCAGACGCCACACCCCCGGCAGTTCTTGATGGCCCGGCGGATCGGCTCGCCGTGATACCCGAGCGCATCCGCCCCCCGGCGAAAGACGCGGGCGTTGTTGCCCAGCAGCTGCTCCGGCACCGGTCGCACGCCGAGCGCTCGCTCGATCCGCTCGAAGACCGGCGCCATCGACGGCGGATTGATGCCCTCGATCCCCCATCGTGACCCCCAGTCCCGAAGCACTCGGTCGGGGGTGCGGAGGCAGGTGCCGGAGTTGACGACGGTCGTCCCGCCGACCGCCATCCCCAGGGGGATGGGCAAAGGAGCTGGCCCAAGGGCGGCGGTCAATCCCCCATCACGATACATCAGCCGTACCCGGTCGTAGAGGGGTCCCTCGAAATCGTCTCGGGTGAAGTACCCGCCCTCCTCGACGATCACCACCGACAGCCCTCGCTCCGCCAGCTCGGCCGCCACCACAGCACCACCCGCCCCGGAGCCAACGACGCAGACGTCTGCCTTCACGGCGACGTTCCCGCGAATATCGGGGTAGGCCAGTGGGCTCAGGCGAGGCCCTTCGTCCGGCGCTGCCTCGTCGAGGCACCGGCCCGGGAAGCCGAGCGCCCCCGTCACCGATGGGTGAGAGGCGAACGACATCAGGCAGAGCGCCTTCACCATCGACACGACGCCGCTCCGCCACGGCAGGCGCGAGGTCGCGGCCCGCTCGGTGTAGGCGAGGCGGTCGTCAGGCGGGAGCCGGCTGAACCGACGGCGGTGGGGCGACAGCAGCGGGCCTGCCTCCCACACCGCCAGGGCTGCTCGCAGCCCCAGCCGCGCTGCGCGCCCCATCTCGGCAACCGCCGCGACCCGGACCGCCACCTCCGCGTCCTCGGCACCGAGCGGGAACGCCCCGCCGGAGGGGATGATGGCCGCCGCCAGGAGGCGCAGCGTCTCAAAGCAGCGACCCCCCAGCAGCCGGCGGGCCTCGGCCTCCGTCGATACCCCTCTCATCTCGCCCCGATTGTACCGCGCTAGGGGCATCAGAACTCCTCGCGCCTGCCCGTCGTGGTCGTTCGCGTAGAAGTGCCTGGCTCCTCGGAAGTCATGGGAAGGCTGTGGGGTGCCAGAACCCCATCCGTATCTGGGCTTGACCCTATCTGGGCCAGCCCTGAGGCGACGATAGCGCCGTCAACCGTCTGCGTGATAGGCAGAGGGTTTGCGCTCCTCTGCCGGCACTCGGCGGTCCTGGTTTGCCACTCGCCGCTCTCCCAGTCACGGATGGAGTATTGACACCCCACAGGCGAGCGCTCAGCTCCACATGAAGGCGCATCACCTGGGGACGCGGCAGCGACTTCTACTAGGCTTTGGCCATCATATTCTGCATCTCTTCCGCCGTGAAGGCACGCAGCGTCTCGCTCGTGACGTTGCCCGCCTGGGCGATGTTGAACAGGCCTGTCACCATGGCCTCTTCGGTGGGTGCATCTACGATGGCTATCAGATCGTAACGACCCTGGGTCCAGTACATGCCAATGACTTTGAACCCGCGCCCCTCGTTGTACTTGCGCACTTCTTCGGCCCGTTCGACAGTGCGCCAAACGTTCTTGCGTCCTTGCTCGGTGAAGCGGTATAGCGCTATGTAGGTAGCCACGGCCCACCTCCTTGTAGCCAGAATCGTGCCTGTCTCCTGCCCCGATCATAGCACTCGAGTTTCCGGCTGCCAAGGCAATCCAGGTTGTGTGGACCCAAGATGCGACCTGTGGGGAGGCAACACTCCATACGTATCTGGAAGGCTCCCCAACCCTCTGCCTCGGAGATATGTCCTCTACACGATGCGGCAAGCCGGTTCCACAATTACGAGTGGGTGGCTGCTTCACGTGCGCAGAGACGGATGCAATATTGGCACCCCACAGGTTGTGCGGTGGCAAAACTCGTATCTGACGGGATCACACTCTGAATCGCCCCTGTCGGTGCCGAGCAGCGCGGACCACCGAACCCCAGCCAGCCGACCCTCTGCTTGCCAGGCAGAGGGTTTGCGCTCCTTTGCCGGCATTCGGCGGTCCTGGTTTGCGACTCGCCGCTCTCACCATACGGCATGGAGTACTAGCACCCCACAGAGGGTCAGGGATGGCAGAACTCCTGGTATACTGATGGTAAAGGAGGTAAAAATATGACAAAGGGTGAAAGTAAAGGTAAACGGGCAGTTGTCTTAACAGCAGATAAATTTGAGGACATGGAAGTGTATGTTCCAATCTTTCGGCTTATGGAAGCAGGAGTCAAAGTAGATGTGGCTGCACCAAGAAAGGAAGAAATACATGGTGAAAATGGTTATTCGCTGATGCCAGACCTTACTATTGATGAAGTGAATCCTGATGATTACGATTTACTCATTATTCCAGGTGGATTTCCAGATGGTGCTCCACTTACTGTAAGTAAACACCCAAAAGCAGTAGAGATAACAAAGGACTTCTTTGCAGAGAACAAACCAGTTGCTTCGATTTGCCATGGTCCATACACGCTTGTTGCAGCAGATGTTGTCAGAGGGAGGCATCTGACTTCCTATTGGCATGATAACGTTCCTGAAGGTATCGAAGGAGCAGGTGGTATATACGAGGACAAGGAAGTTGTAGTTGACGGTAATCTAGTAACCTCTCGCTGGCCAATGGATTTAGCTGCGTTTAATAGGGAAATGATGAAGCTCATTGGAATCAAGTAATCAGCCGACACCCGGGCACGGCGCCGGGACCCCTTACCCAATTCTTCCCAAGCAGAAGCGACTTGTCTCCGAAGGACCCGTGATTTGCCTGAAGTGATCCTGCGGGCTTAGAATGTGAAGGGCTAACAAAGCAGAGCCGAACGGGAGGATGCTCGCACCCACCCAGTTCTTCCCAAGCGGAGGGTCGCGGGCCTGCCTGCCGGCAGGCAGGT
>CAVSBT010000021.1:0-13440 GCA_963726245.1 uncultured Chloroflexia bacterium | reverse complement strand
CGTTCCAGAATACTGAGCCATCCTTGATTACGTCTTCCGGGTCGGCGAGCTTGTCCAGCTCGATGCTGGCCGGCCGGGTCACTTCAGCGGCGAACCTGTGCGTCTCCTCCTTGAGAGCAATCTGCGTGGGGGTCAATGCGGGGTTCAGGTCCAGATAGGTGCTCATCTCAGCTCCTTTTCGCCGAGTCGGCCCATTGCGCCTCCATAGTTGCACGCGCTGCGTTTCGACGCAATCGGGTCACGCGTACGGCCCAACGTGGCAGAGGAGCCGCTCGAGGCCTATATAGCCGACCTTGACGCTTGCACTGGCTGCCAGAACTGCAGGCACCCAAGCATGAAGAGCTCACCCAGCCGGGCCGATGTTTCATCCGGCTCTTCGGCTCGGGCTTTCCATGGATGCGGCTGTGCGAACCTCGCCCGAGAGGCAGAAGCTCTGCTTTACCTGCCAGTCGCAGGGTCGAGGGCTCCCGGGTGCCGCGAAGGCAGTCGTCCCCACCGTGTTCCCCGATCTCCGTGGCGTTGACAGGCCGACCGAAGCGGCAGTACAGTTTCCTCGTCTAGTGGACAGGTGAGCACACAGGCGGTGCGGTGTCTCGGCCGGGCGGATCCCTGACCTCTGATCAAGGCGAAGCCGCCAACCACGGCGGGCGCCGCCTTCCCCACCAACCGGCGCTCGACGGTATCCGCGCTTTGGCCGTCGCCGCCGTTCTCGCCTACCATGCTGGCCTTCCCTGGGCTCGCGGCGGCTTCCTCGGCGTCGACGCCTTCTTCGTCCTCAGCGGCTACCTCATCAGCAGCCTCCTCCTCCTGGAGTGGCGTGCCCGCGGTGCCATCGCTCTCTCCGCGTTCTGGGCGCGCCGTGCCCGCCGGCTCCTCCCGGCGCTGTTCCTCATGCTCATCGGTGTCGCCGGCTATGCTCTCGTCTTCGCCGCGCCCGAGGAGATCGGGAAGCTCCGCGGCGACGCCCTTGCCACCCTCGGCTATGTGGCCAACTGGCGGCCCCTATTCTCCGGACAGTCCTACTTCGATCAGTTCTCCGTCCCCTCTCCTCTCCGCCACACCTGGTCGCTTGCCATAGAGGAGCAGTGGTACGCGGTCTGGCCGCTGCTGCTCCTGGTCCTTCTGCGCCTGCGCCGCGGCTCGCTGCGCTCGCTGCTCGCGGCATCACTGCTCATGATCGCGGGTTCCGCCTTCCTCATGGGCTGGCTGTACCACCCCGGAGCCGACCCCTCCCGCGTCTACTACGGCACCGACACTCGAGCGCAGTCCCTGCTGATGGGGGCGGCGCTGGCGATGCTGCTCTTGCAGCGCGGTCCCCTGCGCTCCCGCCCCGCGAGACACATGCTTCAGATCGCCGCGCTCGTCTGCGCCGTCGGCCTCGGCTGGGTCTGGGCCACGGCCTCCGGCGACAGCGTCTTCCTCTACCGCGGCGGCTTTCTCCTCCTCGCCGCCGCCGTCGCCGTCGTGATCGCCGCTTCCGTGCAACCGAAGGCCGGCCCCATAGGCAGGCTCCTCTCCCTCCCGCCGTTGCGCGGCCTCGGCCTCATCTCCTACGGCGTCTACCTGTGGCACTGGCCCGTCTACCTCATCCTGACCCCTGACCGGACCGGCTGGGACGGCTACGGGCTGTTCGCGGTGCGTGTTCTAGTAACCCTGGCGATCGCGGTGGCCTCCTATCGGGTCATCGAGATGCCGATCCGCCGCGGCGCCCTCCGGCAGTGGCGAGCCTCCTGGACGCTCGCGCCGGCGACCGCTGTGGGCCTTGCCGTTGCTCTCGTCCTCGTTACCCGCGGCGGCGCGCCGGCCCTCTCTCTATCCACGTCTCCCTCCGGCACGATGCCGCCGACCGGCTCGTTCTCCCAGCCGGACGGCACGGGAGCGGCCGCTTCCGGCGCCCATACGGGTCATGGCGCTGGGCGACTCGGTCGCGCTGACGATGGCGCTGGGGCTCGAACGAGAGGGGCCGGCTTTGGGCCTTTCCGTATCGAACGTGGCTGGCTTTGGCTGCGGCTTCCTGCCGGGCGACGAGGAGCTCGACGCCTACGGCAAGTGGTCTACGGAGAAGGCGGATACGTGTAGGGAATGGCGGACCACGTGGTCGTCGCAGGTGGACGCGTTCCAGCCCGATGTCGTTGTGCTTCTCTTCGGCCCTTGGGACACCCTCGACCTGAAGGTGGGAGGCCGCCTGCTTGGAGGTCGGCACCCCGGAGTGGGAAGCCTATGCGCTGGAGGAGCTAGGCCATACCGTCGATGTGCTCTCCGCACGCGGCGCCGAGGTCATGCTCCTCACATCCCCCTGTTTCAAGCCGCGCGATCTGGGGCTCGACGCGGCGGCGTATGTCCGGCTCGATCCCCAGCGTGTCGACGACCTCAACGACCTCTACTGGGAGTTCGCGCGGCAGCATGCGGATCAGATTGTCATCGCCGACCTGAACCGCCTTGTGTGCCCGGAAGGCGAGTACACTGACGTCACCATCGACGGCGTCCATCTGCGTGAAGACGGCGTCCACTTCACCCCCGAGGGTGCGGACCTCGTAGCGCGGTGGCTGGCGCCCGAGATCATCGCCGCCGTCCCGGAAGGGCGCCGGCCCACCTCCGGCGTCGGCGCATCTGGCGGCGCGAGCGGTCAACGGGGAGTCCTTGGCGTGCTGGCTCGATCTGGGGTCAACCCCTCCTCTGGCCCCGAGCAAAACCTGCTCCACTTGGGCTGTTCGGTGAGGTGCGAAGTCAGAGTTCTGGGGCGGCCTCGCCTCGCTGGAAGGCCCAGGCTGGGATCAATAGTCTGTGCCGTTCATCATGCAGATGGGCCACTCAGAGTGCGCGCTTCACAGACGCGGATGGGGTTTTGACACCCCACAGAGGCTTGGGAAGAACGCTGGTTGCCGGATTGACCTTGCGCCCAGAAGGGATAGCCTAAGGATTCATCTCGTAGGCACCCTTTAGGGCGTGCACGTAATCGCGCCATACGCGCTCATAGCGTTCGTCATCCACCACCGGCTTCCTTATCATCTTCAGGCAATAGGCCGACTGTTCCGAATTGCACCTCGGCTTGCTGTACAACTGTAGCGCGAACTTCGAGAAGTCACGCACAAAGCAATCGAAGATCTGGTCAACGATGTCGGCGGGGACATGGTAGATACGGGCGTTCTCGAGGATGAGTTGCCCGTAGGCGACTAGCGTGAATATTTCGCCAACGGTCAGAAGGAAATCGGTGTCGCGACTCTGGCTCTCATCAGGAGGCGCCACGGCGAGCATCTCTGAGAAAACGGCGGTCTGCTCGCGGAAAACGTTGACGTTGGGCAGGTCCCAATCGCTGTAGGCGATGTTGTAGTCGTGGAATTGGATGTCGCCCATGCCCTTCGCCGGGCCCTGCTGGAACAGATAGTCGTCGTTCTTTGGCTCAGAGCGCTGACCGATGTTGGCGTACTCAGCCGGGTTGAAGAAGTAGTTGGCCATGAACTTCAGGATGAGGGCGATGTTCACGTGGACCGTACCCTCGAGCTTCGGCAGGGCGCGGATGTCCATGGCGGCGCTCTCGAAGTACATGTCCTTCTCGAAACCCTTTGCCGCAATCACGTCCCAGAGCAGGTCTATGACTTCTTCCCCCTGCGTCGTCACCTTCATCTTCACTACTGAATTGTAGAGGAGATAGCGCCTGTCGTTCGGCGAAGCGACTCGCATGTAGTCGGCGGCCCGAAGCGTGAAGAGCTTCATCGCCACCAGGCGGGCATAGGCGTCGGTGAACATCTGCTTGACGTGCGGGAAATCCGTGACATACATGCCGTAGAGACGGCGGTTGGCGGCATGGTTGATCGCCTCGTAGAAGGCGTGCGTCGAGATGCCGATGGACGCCGCGCCCAGGTTGAACTTGCAGATGTTGACGGTGTTGAGGGCAGTATCCCAGGCCTCCCGCCCTTTCGAGAGTATGTCTGCCTCGCTGATTGGGTAGTCATGCAGGGCGAAGGCCGAGACGTACGATTGGGAGGCGACAACGTTGTCCAGCAGCTCGTAGTTGGGCTTCGCCGAATCAGCCACGAAGAACACGTATTCCCCGCTGTCCGCCATCTTCCCGAAGGTCGAGACCATGGGAGCGACATTGCCGTTGCCGATGTAGTACTTCTCTCCGTTTGCCCTGTAGCTGCCGTCGGGCTGTGGCGTGAGTGTCATCTCCGTTGAGTAGATGTCTGCGCCGTGCTGGCGCTCAGACAGCCCGAAGGCGAATACCGCCCCGTCTTTCAGGAGTTCGCGCGGCGCGGCGCTTCGCTTCTTCGTTCCGGCTCATCCAGATGGGGCCGAGGCCGAGTGTCGTGACCTGCCAGGCGTACCAGTAGTGGAGCCCGTAGAATGCGAGAATCTCGTTGAAATCCACGTTGCGGAAGGTGTCCCAGCGCGAGTCCGCATCCCCGTAGCTGGGAGGGGTGAGCAGCGTGGCGAAGATCTTCTCGTCCTTCACAAACGTGAGAAAGTCGTCGTACCAGACCCGCTGGTGAGCGTCCTCCTTGAGCCGTCTCTTCCCCTTCTTCTCGAAGAAGTCGATCGTGCTGGCCATGACCTCCAGCGAGCGCCCGTCTGGGTACCGTCGGCTGAGCTTCTTCGGGTTCAGTAGAATCATTCCCTGGCCCTCCCCTCGATCGGCCTTTGGCTGCCCCTTTGCTCTACGAGCACTGAGCGCTCTGCGACGGCCGCTATTCTACTGCAGCCGCACCGTAAGCGGCAATCGCGGCAAGCGCCTGTGGGATGCCAATACTACATCCGTATCTCGCCCCGGGACTCGAACTTGACTGACGGCAGGCAGGCCCGCGACCCTCTGCCTAGCACGCAGATGGCGGTCAGCAATCCGGGTATCAGGGCCTACTTGTCCAGCCACATGTTGTAGGTGTAGGCGAGCATGGCCGGGTTGATGTCGTCGTATCCACGCACATAGCGCCAGCGCGCCGTGTAGACGTAGGGGGCGTAGAGGTAGAGGAACGGCCCGTGGCGGTCGATGATCTTGCGCGTTACTTCCAGGACCAGCTTCTGCCGCTCCTGGACGTCCGGCGTGACCAGGATCTGGTCGAGGAGAGCATCGATCTCTGGATCGGGCAAGTGGATGGGGTTCGCGGTTCTGGTCCAGTTCTTGGTGTGGTTGAACTGGAGGGGTAGTTGCTCATCGCCGTAGGGCAGGCCACCGCCCAACATCAGTTGGTAGTTCTCGGCAAACAGGTCCGCGACCCAGGCGCCGAGCTCCTGGGGCACAAGGTTTACCGTGATGCCGGCCTCGGCCCACTGCTCCTTGATCATGGCAGCCAGGTCGGCTGTGGAGCCCGACGGGAACTTCATCTCCAGGGCCAGGTCGGTAACGCCGGCGGCCTCCAGTAGCTGGCGCGCTTTGGCCACATCTCGCTTGTATCGCTGGCGCAGTTCGTCTTGGGGAAGCGACCAGAACTCGAGGCCCCAGGAGACGGGGCCGGTGTAGTTCCCCTCGCCGAAGCACAGCTTCTCGATCATGGCGTCGCGATCAAGGGAGATGTCCATCGCCTCGCGGACGCGTTCGTCCTGGAGAGCGGGCACGGCTATCTCGTTGAGGTTGATCGTGAAGATAGCGAGGTTGGCGCCTTTGGTGAGAATGACATCCTTGCTCATCCCGGCGACCTCGTCAGCCTGGATCTTGGTAGGTGGGCCGTAGACATCCAACTGCTGCGCCTTGAACGCTGCCTTCAGACTGGAGTCGTCAAGGATTATCCGCCAGCTCATGCCGTCGACGTAGGGGATGCCCTCAACGTAGTAGTTGGGGTTACGCACCATCTCTATGGTCTCGCTCCGAGAGAGACTCGCCACCTGGAAGGGGCCGGAGCCGAGGCCGTGGGATTTGAGGTCGCCGAACTGCTCTACAGCCTCTTTGGGCACGATGGCGGTACGGATGCCGCCGAACTCCCCCATGGTGTAGGCGTAAAGCCCTGTGAGGCGCACCTGGAAGGTATAGGGGTCAGGCGCAGACTTGCTCTCAATGCCCTGGGTCCAGAACGGGGTCGACCCCACGGAAGCGATGCGGTCGAAGCTGTAGAGTGCGTCCTCGGCGACGACCTCGCGGCCGCTGGCTGGTGGCAGATCCTGGAAGTGGATGCCGGGGCGTATCTTGAACACGTAGGTGAGGTCGTCCGGCCGCTCTAACGACTCGGCATGGTCGAACACGAGTGTAGGCGGCCCCTCAGGCTGCTGGATCTCGTGGAGCAGGTAGCCGTAGATGAAGCAGATGAAGGCGAGGCCCATGGTGACTTCAGTATGAGGGTCGATGCTCACGGCTGGGGTAGTGGTCCCCAGGCGGAACACCCCTCCCCTCTTGATGGCACCCGCGGTGGGGCTAGCCCCGGTGGAGGCGGTCTCCTGATTACCGCCGCAACGGAGGGCAGCAAGCCCCGCAGCAGCAGCCGCGCCGGCCAGGAAGGCGCGACGTGACATCTTTGGCATTGTGTAGCCACTCCTTAGAGCGTTCGCTGCGCGGTGCCTGGGATACGCGCGCATGAGCGCGTCACCGGTACAAGGATGCGCTGGTCTTCGCAGGTGTTGGGCTAATTTGGTGCCCCCAGGGGGAATCGGTCCCCCGCTTCCACCTTGAAAGGGTGGCGTCCTAGGCCACTAGACGATGGGGGCACCGGAGTCAGTATAGGGGCAGTCTGTGGCGCCCGGCAACCGCGCACAGGGGAGAAGGGTAGGGTCGCAGGGCCGCTCGCCAAGCGGGCAGCAAGAGGCATCGCTGAAAGCCTCTTGACATAACCCCGCCGGTGAGCCTCAGGTCATCACCACGGGTCGCCCCGGTGGGCGTTGGCCAGGCCGGGGTCGCTGGCCCTACCACGCGCACCACAGCCAGGCGGTGAGGTAGCTTCCTACGGCGACCCGCTGCAATCCAAGTTAACCTGGACCAGCGCCGCCATCACATCTGGCATGTTCACTGCGCCATTTGGCGGGCCGACGTCCCAAGGCGGGTTGGGCGGCGCGCTGGGCGAACGGTCGTAGCAGATGCCCTCCTTGTCGGGAACAGTGTCCCCGTTCCAGTCACACGAGCCCTTCACGCTGTCGTAGGCGACACCGTGGCCGTTCGGCGGGCCGCCGTTGTAGGCATTCACGTAGAATAGGATCGCCATCACGTCGCCCATGGTGACGGCCTTGTTCCTGGGGCCGTTAGGCGTCATGTCCGGATTGGCGGCCACCGGCACGTCGTAGAAGTCGTACCAGGCGAGTGGGTTGTACGGGCCGGTGGAGCCGGCAGGCGGTGGGCCCGTCCGTTCCTCCTTCGAGCAGCCGTCGCCGTCGGTGTCGGCGCAGGGGTTCGGTGCCAGGCCTACTGTGAGTTCAGCAGCGTCAGTAAGACCGTCGGCGTCGGAGTCGTCTACGTAGGAGCCGATGCCGTCCCCGTTAAGGGCGAGGCAATTGGTGAAGGTGCAGGTCACCGTCTCCCCGGCGTCGAGGTCTATCGTGGCCTTCCTGGCGCCCGGGTCAACGCTGGAGCCGCCGTCGGGGTCAGTGCAGGTCAGGCTGGTGAGGGCGAAGTCGCCCGGGCTCACTTGTGGGTCGTCCTCAGTCACCGTGTAGGTATCCGTGAAGACGTTGCTGAAGGTCTTCGTGCCTCCGTCGTCGAGGCTGAAGCCGTTGGGCGCCGCGATGTTATCGCTGAAGCCGAAGCCGCTGCCGCCCGCCGGCTGTGTGGCCTTCACGATGACGATCGTGCCGGCGGGGGGCGTCGCCTGCCCGTTGTTGTTCAACCCCCAGCAGGCCAGGGTGCCGTCCGTCCTCACGCCGCAGGTGTGACTACTGCCCGCGCTGACCTGGCTGAAGGTGCCGGCGGGGGGCGTCGCCATTCCGTTGTCGTTCCTCCCCCAGCAGGCCAGGGTGCCGTTCGTCCTCACCCCGCAGGTGTGCGCCCAGCCTGCGCTGACCTGGCTGAAGGTGCCGGCGGGGGGCGTCGCCCGCCCGTCCTCGTTGATCCCCCAGCAGGCGAGGGTGCCGTTCGTCTTCACCCCGCAGGTGTGATAATCGCCCGCGCTGACCTGGTTGAACGTGCCGGCGGGGGGCGTCGCCTGCGCGTAGTCGTTCCACCCCCAGCAGGCCAGAGTGCCGTCCGTCCTCACCCCGCACGTGTCACCATAGGCCGCGCTGACCTGGCTGAAGGTGCCGGCCGGGGGCGTCGCCTGCCCCCAGTTGTTCCTCCCCCAGCAGGCCAGGGTGCCGTCCGTCCTCACACCGCAGGTGTGACTACCGCCCGCGCTGACCTGGCTGAAGGTGCCGGCCGGGGGCGTCGCCTGCCCTTCGACGTTGGCCCCCCAGCAGGCCAGGGTGCCGTCCGTCCTCACACCGCAGGTGTGACTACCGCCCGCGCTGACCTGGCTGAAGGTGCCGGCCGGGGGCGTCGCCTGCCCCCAGTTGTTCCTCCCCCAGCAGGCCAGGGTGCCGTCTGTCCTCACACCGCAGGTGTCATCCTGGCCCGCGCTGACCTGCCGTGGGCTGAAGGTCCCGCTGGGGGGCGTGGCCTGCCCGTAGTTGTTCAACCCCCAGCAGGCCAGGGTGCCGTCCGTCCTCACACCGCAGGTGTGAGCACCGCCCGCGCTGACCTGACTGAAGGTGCCGGCCGGGGGCGTCGCCTGCCCCCAGTCGTTGTCCCCCCAGCAGGCCAGCGTGCCGTCCGTGCTCACCCCGCAGGTGTGAAGACCGCCCGCGCTGACCCGGCCGAAGGTGCCGGCGGGGGGCGTCGCCTGCCCAAAGTTGTCTTCCCCCCAGCAGGCCAGCGTGCCGTCCGTCCTCACCCCGCAGGTGTGGTAACCGCCCGCGCTGACCTGACCGAAGGTGCCGGCGGGGGGCGTCGCCTGCCCTGAGTCGTTCCACCCCCAGCAGGCGAGCGTTCCGTCCGACCTCACCCCGCAGGTGTGATAACCGCCCGCGCTGACCCGGCTGAAGGTGTCGGCCGGGGGGGTCGCCTGCCCGTGGTAGTTGTCCCCCCAGCAGGCCAGCGTGCCGTCCGTCCTCAGCCCGCAGGTGTGAAAATCGCCCGCGCTGACCTGGCTGAAGGTGCCGGCGGGGGGCGTCGCCTGGCCGTAGTAGTCGTACCCCCAGCAGCCGAGGGTGCCGTCCGTCCTCACCCCGCAGGTATGATAACCGCCGGCGCTGACCTGGCTGAATGTGCCGGCGGGCGGCGTCGCCTCCCCGTAGTCGTTCCTGCCCCAGCAGGCCAGGGTGCCGTCCGTCTTCACCCCGCAGGTGTGATAACCGCCCGCGCTGACCGTCTGGGAGAGGAGAGTGGGGTCGTCCGAGAGGGAAAGGGCGTCGCTGCGCCAGGGGGCCCGGGGGAAGGCGACGGCCAGCAGGACGCCGCCAGCGGCCAGTGCCACGAGGAATGCACGCCACATGGAACACCTCCCACCAGGGCTGGCGGGGACACATGCATTATACACCCGCGAGTCAAGGGGCGCGGAGCGTCCCGTAGTGCTCCCACACCGTGCGCGAGAGCTCCGTGATGAGGACGTCGGCGTCGTCGCCGAAGCCCTTGTCGGAGAGCACGGCGATGACCTAGGCTCGCTATTCTCCACAAATGCCCACCGAGACGGCAATCGCACCGCCGTCGGGAGACCAGGCTGCGGGGCCGCCCGAGCAAGCGAGGCGCACCAGCACCCGCCGATTGCTTCCGTCGGCATCCACTGTGCACAGGATGTTGCCTTCGCCAAGGAAAGCTAGATGTTTGCCGTCTGCCGACCAACTGGGCACGTTGCCCAGAAAACCGTTGGGGCTGTCGCTTTCGAAGACGGTTGCCTCATCGGTGCCATCAGCATCCACCACATGGACGGCCTGTCGCGGCGTGCCACCGTGAACCCAGTAGGCAAGCCTACTACCGTCTGGCGACCAGGCCGCATCACTTTCGTTCGCAGGTGTCTTCGCGATTGGTGTAGCCCCGCTTCCATCCGCTTTGAGGGCAAGAATGTCAGGCACGTCTGTGACTCCACGCTCGTTTGTGAACCAGGCTGTCGTGAGGACGGACGTGCCGTCGGCAGACCAGGAGGGGGCCCCGCCCATCTGTTCCGGTTGCGCTTCGCCGGTCTGTAACCGGGTCAGACTCCCTCCATCGTCACCGATGACGTAGATGGAACCGTCCGCGACGAAGGCGATACGTTGACCGTCAGGTGACCACGAGAGGCCGCTGAGTCCCCCTAGGCGGAGCCGCACACGTCCTTCGGTGAGGTTCACCAGACCCGTGCCGTCGGCGCCGACCACGTACAGGTCATTGCTTCTTCCTCGAAAGGCAATGCGGCCGTCGGGGGACCAAGCGAAAGGTCTGCTGCCCTCCGCCAAGCGAGTCTCATTGCCTCCGTCACGGTTTATCACATATATCGCACCCGGCCGGGCAAAAGCGATAAGCTGCCCGTCCGGCGACCAGGCTGGAGCCGCATCATCGTTACCAGAGGTAAGACGGGTTGCCGTCTTGTCTTCAGGGTCGACCAGGTAAACGCCGGGTTCAACAAGTCGTATCTCCTCTGCGGAGAGCGTAGGAGTCACAATGTGAGCTTGCGGTGTATGGGCAGGTGTGGCTGACAAGCCTTGAGTGGGCGTAGGCGCGGGTATCTCGGTCGGCGTGACTTCTTGCTGTCCGCCACCGCATGCGGCAAGCACCACCAGGGCAAGACCTACCGCTGCGATTGCCAGCCGCCTCATGTTGCACCTCCTGACGGAACAATGGCGGGGATAGGCGTATTGTACACCCGCGAGTCAAGGGGTGGGCAGTTCAAGGCGTCACCGAAGGCGTGTTGACATAACACAACCAACGCCTGTGGCTCTTCGCGGGCCGGGTAAGGTTTGGGGTTCGAGCTCTAGGCGGAGATCTCGGCCCGGGCAGGGGCGCGGTGGGCGGCGAGGTAGGCAAGCGCCGCCGCAATGCCGACCGCGCAGATGGCGGCTTCGATGCCGACAGTAGGCTGCACGCCGATGCGCTCCGCCATGACGCCGGTAAGTTGACCGCCGATCGGGGTGGTTCCCGCGAACAGCAGCATGTACAGGCTCATGACCCGGCCCCTCAGGTGGTCCGGAGCGCTGATCTGGAGGCTGCTGTTCGCCGTTGCTGTGAAGCTGATGCTCGCCACCCCCAGGGCCACCAGCAGGACCAGTGTCAGCACGTACGAATGCGAGGCAGCGACCGCCGCCAGGAGGGCAGCGAAGGCCGTCGCACCGATGAGGAGCGTCCGGCGGGACGGCTTCCTGAGGGTCGCCAGGGTAAGCGCCGCCACCAGCGAACCGACGCCCATAGCCGAGGTCATCGCGCCGAAGCCGATGGAGCCTACGTGGAGGACGTTTCGTGCCAGCAGCGGCAAGACCACCGTGAAGTTGTACCCAAACGTCCCGATGGCCGCCATCAGGATCAGGATCAGCAGGATAGGGGGGGTCCGCAGCGAGTAACGGAGCCCTTCGGCAAGCTGCTCCAAGAGGTGCCCCTCTCCGCTTCGCGGCGCCGGATACAAGAGGCGCGGCTTCATCAGCAGCAGTCCGATGATGACGGCGATGAAGCTGACGCCATTGATGAAGAACGCCGGCGGCAACCCCGACCACTGCGATGACCACGCCGCCTAACGCCGGCCCGATGAGGCGGGCGCTGTTGAACATACTGGAGTTAAGGGCCACCGCATTCATTATGTCGTCGCGGCCCACCATCTCCACCACGAAGGCCTGGCGAGTGGGGTTGTCAAGGGCGTTGGTCAACCCCAACATTGTCGCCAGCACGTAGATCTGCCACAGAGCTATGAGGCCGCTCCACGTGAGGAACGCCAGGACGAACGCCTGCGTCATGGCAGCCGTCTGCGTAAGAACCAGCAGGCGGCGCTTCGGCACCTTGTCGGCGATGACGCCGCCGAACAGGACGAGGAGAGAGATGGGCAGGAACTGGAGCATCGTCACCGTGCCCAGGGCCAGCGGCGAGTGCGTAAGGTCCAGCACCAGCCATGCCTGGCCGATGGTCTGCATCCACGTCCCGGTGAGGGAGATCATCTGGCCGAAGAAGAACAGCCGGTAGTTGTAGTTCCGCAACGAGCGGAAGGTACCCGCGAGGGTCCTCGCCGCACCACGTTGCTGGGCGAGGGCTTCCGCCGCTACAAGGGGTGTCGCCGGGTGCGGCGCCTGAAACACCGAGAACCTCACGTCGGGTCTTCCTCCTCGTAGACTTGAGGAGGAAGGTGACTAAGAGTAGCGCTGTTCCTTCCAGGGGTCGCCGCGGATGTGGTAGCCATGCGTCTCCCAGAAGCCGGCGCGCTCCCAGTCCACAAAGACCAGCCCGCGGACCCACTTGGCGCTCTTCCAGAAGTAGAGCTTGGGCACCACCAGTCGCAGGGGACCGCCGTGCTCGGGCGGCAGGGGCTGGCCGTCGTGCTTGAGCGCGAAGAGCGCGTCGTTATCGAGGAGGTCGTCCAGGCGAAGGTTGGTGGTGTAGCCGCCGTAGCAGTGAACCATGACGAAGCACGCCTCCGGCCTGGGTCGCGCGAGTCTCACCACTTCCTTGGTGGCGACGCCCTCCCAGCGGTTGTCCAGCCGGCTCCAGCGCGTCACGCAGTGGATGTCGGAGTCGATGGTCACCTGTGGCAGGCTGGTGAACTCCTCCCAGGTGAAAGTACGCTCCCCCTCGACCAGTCCGCTCACCGAGAAGGTCCACTCCCTCAGGTCGATGCGGGGGACATCTCCGTAGCTGAGCACCGGCCAGTCCTGCACCACCTTCTGGCCGGGCGGCACCCGCCCCTTCCCGGCCCTCTCCGCGCATCACTACCCTTCTCTTTGAACCCAGCGGCCATGGACCCTTTCCTGCCACAGAAGCGGCCGGCCCCTGAGTAGGGGCCGTGTCGCAGCGTCCTATATTCTAGGATACCTACGCCTTCTCTTGCGGGTCAACCATATCAGCTTCGTGTCGCTCCACCTCGACGCCGTACGGCTGTAGCCTGGACAGGATCGTATCTGGGTCAATGAGCGCGTCGGGGGAGAAGACGCCTCGCTGCTCGATCTCGCCGCGGGCCAGCATGACCGCGCCGAGGGCGGTGGGAATGCTGGTGACGCGCTTCATGCGGTCCACACCAGCATACCAGCAGTGCGCCTCACGGCCGTCCTTCTCTCCCCACACATCTACCCGGTAACCCGAAACCGTGCACTTTCCCCCCGGCAGCCGGGGCAGCACCCGATAGAAGAAATCAGCCCAGAACTTCTGGCTACCGTCGCCGCGCAGCAGGCCCACTCGCACCAGCGAAATACCCGCTCTAGACAGCCACCTGGGCCAGATGCCGCCTTTCAGGGTTACCTCCTCCAGCCCTGGAATGTTCCTCGGGATCGTCACGGGCTCGGCGTGCCCGGTGTAGTAGACGGCAGCGGCCCGGAAGGAGGCGGGAACTCCCCCATTTCCCTGCCCGTCCCCGACCGGACCAGAACCTCCTGACCGTGCTCGAAAGAAGG
>CAVSBT010000020.1:0-52118 GCA_963726245.1 uncultured Chloroflexia bacterium | reverse complement strand
CCAGGTTGCGCACCTGGGCGGCGTGCGACTGGATGAACTTCTTGCGGGGCTCTACTTCCTCGCCCATGAGCTCGGAGAAGACGCGATCCGCCTCCATCGCGCTGTCGACGTCGACGCGGAGGAGGGTGCGCCGCTCGGGGTCCATCGTCGTCTCCCAGAGCTGCTCCGGGTTCATCTCGCCCAGGCCCTTGTAGCGCTGGATGTTGACGTTGCGGCCGTCCTTCTGGCGAGTGACGAAGTCGTCCTTCTCCTTCTCGCTGTAGGCCCAGACGTGGTTCTTGCCGGCGGAGACGCGGAAGAGGGGCGGCTGGGCGATGTAGAGGTGGCCCTCCGTGATGATCTCCGGCAGGTGGCGGAAGAAGAAGGTGAGGAGGAGCGTGCGGATGTGGGCGCCGTCCACGTCGGCGTCGGTCATGATGATCACGCGGTGGTAGCGCAGCTTCGAGAGGTCGAAGTCCTCGTCGATGCCGGCGCCCAGGGCCCTGATGAGGGCGGCGATCTCATTGTGGGCGAAGATCTTGTCCTTGCGGGCCTTCTCCACGTTCAGGATCTTGCCCCGCAGGGGGAGGATGGCCTGGAAGCGGCGGTCGCGCCCCTGCTTGGCGGAGCCGCCGGCCGAGTCGCCCTCCACCAGGTAGATCTCGGAGTGGGACGGGTCGCGGTCCGAGCAGTCGGCCAGCTTGCCGGGGAGCATGGAGCCGTCGAGAGCGCCCCGGCGGATCACCAGGTCGCGCGCCCGGCGGGCGGCCTCGCGGGCGCGGGCGGCCGTGAGGCACTTCTCGATGATGCCGCGGCCCTCCTGGGGGTGCTCCTCCAGGTAGATGGCCAGCTCCTCGCCCACGGCGCTCTCCACCTGGGCCTTGACCTCCTGGTTGCCCAGGCGCGTCTTCGTCTGCCCCTCGAACTGGGGCTCGGGGAGCTTGACGCTCACCACGGCCACCAGCCCCTCGCGCGCGTCCTCGCCCGATAGGTTGGCGTCGTCCTCCTTGAGAATCTTCTGCTTGCGGGCGTACTCGTTGAGGACGCGGGTGAGGGCGCTGCGGAAGCCCGTCAGGTGCGTGCCGCCGTCGATAGTGTTGATGCAGTTGGCGAAGGCGAAGGTGGCCTCAGAGAAGCCGTCGTTGTACTGGATGGCCACCTCGACGGCGGTGCCGTCGGCTTTGCGTTCGATGCTGATGGGCCGCGGGTGCAGGACCTCGCGACCCTTGTTCAGGTGCCGGACGAAGCTGACGATGCCGCCTTCGAAGTAGAAGTTGATCTCGCGACCACCCTCCGGCCCGCCGGAGTCCCGCTCGTCGCGGAAGTGAATCCAGAGGCCCTTGGTAAGGTAGGCCGTCTCGCGGAAGCGCTGCGCGAGGGTGTTGAAGTCATAGTCCAGCGCCTCGAACACCTCGCTGTCGGGCAGGAAGGAAGTGGTGGTGCCGGTGCTCTCGCCCGGCTCCATCTTCCTGGCGACGTGCAGCTCGCTGGTGGGGACGCCCCGCGAGTAGTCCTGTCGGTAGACACGGCCGTCGCGTCGCACCTCGACCCACATCTCCGAGGAGACGGCGTTGACGACGGAGGCGCCGACGCCGTGGAGGCCGCCGGAGACCTTGTACACCTGCCCGCCGAACTTGCCGCCGGCGTGCAGGTAGGTCATCACTGTTTCCAAGGCTGACTTGCCGGTACGGGCGTGCTTATCGACGGGGATGCCGCGGCCGTTGTCACGCACCAGCACCCGGCCGTCGCCCTCGATGACCACGTCCACGCGGTCGCAGTAGCCGGCCATGGCCTCGTCGGTGCTGTTATCGACGATCTCGTAGACCAGGTGGTGGAGGCCCCGCTGGTCGGTGCTGCCGATGTACATGCTGGGGCGGCGGCGCACCGCCTCCAGTCCCTCCAGGACCTGGATGTCGCTGGCCGTGTAGTCAGACGCCCGCTGGGCCGCCGCTTCGGCGGCGCGGGTCGCCTTGTCGCCGTTCTGGGGCGACTTGGCCGGTTTTACCAGGCCTTGGGGAGCTGTCTTTGCCATCTATTCCTCAGGATGAGCCTGCGTCCGTTGGGGAACGGGCAGACCCTGCGCGGCTACGGCCCCTGAGAAGGGGGTTGGGGGGAGATGCCGTGGTGAAGGCCGGACCGCCTGTCCCTGTCTCTAAGACGCAGGCACGCGCCGGTCGCTCCATCCGACTGGATTCTAGCACATTCGAACCGGCAGGGGAATCTCCCGCTGGCCCCTCTAGCGACCTGCGGGACGACGCCCGTAGGGCGGCCGCGGCGGCGGCGGCGGTCCAGAAGGCCTGTCGAAGCTTGTGTCGGGCCGGCGGCCGCCGCGGCGGCGAGCGCCACCCTCCCGGTCGAAGCTGCTACCGGGGCGGCCGTTGCCCCGCCGTCGTGCACCCTGCGGAGGTGGGCCCTCCCTGTAGCCACTTCGACGCTGGGGAGGTCCTTGAGGAGGTCCCTGAGGGGGTCCCCCTCCCCCGGAGGGGACGCTGGCGCCCACGGGGGGCTTCGGAGGGCCCGACTCGCCCGCCAGCACCGCCCGGCGGGAGAGGTTGATGCGGCCCATGCCGTCGATCTCGGTCACCATGACCATGATCTCGTCGCCCACCTGCACCACGTCCTCCACGCTGGGCACCCGGTAGTCGGCCAGCTCGGAGATGTGCACCAGGCCTTCCTTGCCCGGCATGATCTCCACGAAGGCGCCGAAGTTGAGAAGGCGGGTGACCTTGCCCGTGTAGATGGTGCCCACCTCTACGTCCCTGGTCAGCCCCTTGATGATCTCGAGAGCGCGGTTGGCCATCTCCTGATCCGAAGAGCCGACGTAGACGGTGCCGTCGTCCTCCACGTCGATGCTGCACTTGGTCTCCTCGATGATGGAACGGATGACGCGGCCGCCGGGGCCGATGACGGTCCCGATCTTCTCCGGCGATATCTGGATGCGGTACATGCGGGGCGCGTATTGGGAGAGCTCGCCCCGGCTCTCGGAGATGGTCTCCTGCATCTTCCCCAGCAAGTAGAGCCGTGCCTCGCGGGCCTGGGCCAGGGCCTCCTTCATGATCTCCACGTTGATGCCCTTGACCTTGATGTCCATCTGGAGGGCCGTGATCCCTTCGGCGGTGCCGGCGACCTTGAAGTCCATGTCGCCCAGCGCGTCCTCGATGCCGGCTATGTCCGTGAGGACCTTGTAGTTGCCGTCCTCGCCCATGATCAGCCCCATGGCGATGCCGGCCACGGGCGCTTTGATGGGCACGCCGGCGTCCATCAGGGAAAGGGTGCTGCCGCAGGTGCTGGCCATCGAGGTGCTGCCGTTGCTGGAGAGCACCTCGGAGACCAGGCGGATGGTGTAGGGGAAATCCTCCTCGCTGGGGATGACGGGCTCGATGGCGCGCTCGGCCAGGGCGCCGTGCCCCAGGTCGCGACGGCTCGGCGAGCCCATTCGCCGCACCTCTCCGACTGAGAAGGGCGGGAAGTTGTAGTGGTGCAGGAAGCGCTTGCTGTCCTCCGGCGAGAGGGTGTCGAGACGCTGCGCCTCGCCCATCGAGCCGAGGGTGGCGATGGTGAGGACCTGCGTCTGGCCGCGGTTAAAGAGGCCAGAGCCGTGGGCGCGGGGCAGTATGCCCACCTCGCAGGTGATGGTGCGGATCTCCGTCGGTTTGCGGCCGTCCAGGCGCGCGTCATCCTTGAGGATGCGCGTCCTGACCTCGCGCTTGATCTCTTGATCGAAAGCGGCCAGGAGCTGTTCCGGCTGATAGGTTTCGCCGAAGCGTTCCAGGAGCTCCTGGCGCCGCTCGGCGGTCGCGCCCCCGCGCTCGCTCTTATCCAGGGCGGCGATGATCTCGCCCATCCTGTCCTGGGCGAAGCGGGCCACCTCCTGCCCCAGCTCGGCGGGCGGCTCCTCAACGGTCAGAGGCTTCTTGGGCTGCCCGTGCTCGGCGATGATCTCCTGCTGAAGCGCGATGATCTCCTGGTTGGTCTCGTGGGCGAAGCGGATGGCGCCCAGGATCATGTCCTCTGACACTTCCTTGGCGCCGGCCTCGACCATCATCACGGCCTCGCGGGTGCTCGCCACCACCAGGTCTAGCTGGCTTTCCTGGAGTTGGGCGAAGGTCGGATTGACCACGTACTGGCCATCGATGTAGCCGACCCGCACCGAGCTCACCGGCTCGCTGAAGGGGATATCGGACATGCAGAGGGCGGTGGAGGCGCCCATGGTGGCCAGTATGTCGGGGTCGTTCTCCTGGTCGGCGGAGAGGACGGTGATGACCACCTGCACGTCGTTACGGTAGCCCTTCGGGAAGAGGGGCCTCAGGGGACGGTCAGTGAGTCGCCCGGCCAGGACGGCCTCTGTGCTGGGGCGGCCCTCGCGGCGGAAGAAGCTGCCCGGTATCTTGCCGGCGGCGTAGAGCCGCTCCTCGTAGTCGATGGTGAGGGGAAGGAAGTCGATCCCTTCCCGCGGTCCGGCGCTGGCGCAGGCGGTGACGAGAATGACGGTGTCACCGAACCTAACGGTGACGGCGCCGCCGGCCTGGAGCGCCAGTTTCCCGACCTCCATGGATAGGGTGCGGTCGCCGATGGTGCGTTGATGAACTTGGGACATTGATTTGGAACCTCCGGGTCCTTATCTTGGGCTTGCAGGTATGCTCCTCGGGCAGGCGCTGGTTTAGCGATGCCGCCTGCGGGTTGTGGCCTTGAAGGCCGCGAGTATAAGCGCTAAGGCGGGGCGCGGGCTCACGCAAATCGCACCGCTGCCCCGATTGGGGTAGGGCGCCCTCCTACCTAGAGGACCGTCCTCTTCCCAGGGCTAACGTCTGCCTGAGGGGTAATCACGATCCCGGGGAACGTCTTCTACCCTTCTTCTCGCTTCTTCCCGTCGATGTGCGAAGGCCTCGGCGCTTCTTTACTTGCGGAGGCCCAGTTTGGAGACAATGGAGCGGTAGCGCTCGATGTCCTGGTTGTTCAAGTAGGTTAGGTGCCTTCGCCTCTGTCCGACCATCTGGAGGAGTCCCCGCCGGGAGTGGTAGTCATGGCGGTGGACCTTGAGGTGCTCGGTGAGCCGGTTGATCTGCTCTGTGAGGAGAGCCACCTGCACTTCGGGGGAGCCCGTATCAGTCTGGTGGCGGCGGTGCGCCGTTATGAGGCTATCCTTCTTCTCTTTGACCAGCATTCGGCAGGCGGCTGCGAACCTTCCTTAGACTCTTCGGGGAGCATCATAGCACAGGAGGCACAGTGGCCGCAATACGTGCTCTTCCCGCACATTCGTGCGGCGTGTTCCGCGGCCCCACTACTCCCGCCGCTTCCACACGGTGCCCTGGGCCGTGTCCTCCAGGGCGATGCCCAGCTCGCCGAGGCGGCTGCGGATGCGGTCCGCCAGGTCGAAACGCTTGGCCTGGCGCAGCTCCTCGCGCAGCTCCATGAGAAGCTGGATGAAGGGAGCGGCCGCCAGTGACTCGTCTTCCTCGGCCAGGGTGAGGCCGAGGATGTCGGCCAGCCCGCGGAGCGCGGCTTGGGCCTCCTCGACGGCCTGGCCCTCGTCGCGGGCGCGGTTGATCTCGCGGGCCAGGTCGAAGAGGGCGGCCACAGCCTGGGGAGTGTTGAGGTCGTCGTCCATGGCCTCGATGAAGCGCTCGCGGAAGGGCGCCGCGTCGACCTGAACGGGTCCGGTCGAGGCGATGGCTGCGCCCGGGGCGCTGCTGAGGCTGGTGCGCAGGCGCTCCGCGCCGCGCTTGGCGGCGTCCAGGGCCTCCTCGCTATAGGTGAGGGGGCTGCGATAGTGGGAGGTGAGGACGAAGAGGCGGATGGCGTCGGCGCCCCAGCGCTGGACGGCCTCCCGCATGGGGACGAAGTTCCCCAGCGACTTGCTCATCTTCTCTTCGCCCATCCGCACCCAGGCGTTGTGCAGCCAGTAGCGCACGAAGGGCTCCTTGTCCGTGAAGGCCTCCGTCTGGGCGATCTCGTTCTCGTGGTGGGGGAAGATGAGGTCCTCGCCGCCGCCGTGGATGTCGATCTGCTCGCCGAGGTACTTGAGGGACATGGCGGAGCACTCGATGTGCCAGCCGGGCCGCCCCGGTCCCCAGGGGCTGTCCCAGGCCGGCTCGCCGGGCTTGGCGCCTTCCAGAGCGCGAAGTCCATCGGGTTCTCCTTGCGCTCGCCGGGCTCGACGCGGGCGCCGGCCATCATGTCGTCCAGGCTGCGCCCGGAGAGCTTGCCGTAGTCCTGCTTCCTCTGTACCCGGTAGTAGACGTCGCCCTGCCCCGCGGGCAGCCCCGCTTGCGTCGCGGCCACGTAGGCATAGCCCTTATCGATAAGCCCCTCGATCATGCGGATCATCTCCGGGATCTCCTGGGTGGCGCGCGGGTACACGTGGGCGGGCAGGATGTTGAGGGCGCGCATGTCCTCGAAGTAGCGGTCGATGTAGCGCTCGGCCAGCTCCGCCACGTCGATCTCCAGGCGGGCGGCGCGGGCGATGATCCGGTCGTCGATGTCGGTGAAGTTCTGGACGTGGTGGAGCCGTAGCCCCGGTACTCCAGGTAGCGGCGCAGCACGTCGAAGACGATGTAGCTCATGGCGTGGCCGATGTGGCTCTCGTCGTAGGGCGTCACGCCGCAGACGTACATGCGGACGGTGTCGCCCTGGGGGACGAACTCCTCCTTCTGGCGCGTGAGGGTGTTGACTAGCTTCACTGGCTCTTTCCTTGCCGGTCTTCGCAGAGGCTGGCCGCCCGCCTCCGCTGGCCCTCCTCCAGAGTCCGCAGGCGCTCCTCCAGCACCCGGATGCGCTCCTCCAGGGCCTGTATGCGGTCCCACTCCGGGTCGGGCAGCCGCACCACCGTGTCGTCGCCGGGGTCGTGGAAGGCGACGACGTGGCCGGGCACGCCCACCACGGTGGCGTTGTCGGGCACGTTGGTGACGACGACCGAGCCCGCCCCGATGCGGGCGTTGTCTCCGACGTGGATGGCGCCGATGAGGCTGGCGCCGGCGCCGACGACGACGTTGTTGCCCAGCGTGGGGTGACGCTTGGCGCGCTTGGTGCTGGTGCCGCCCAGGGTCACGCCCTGGAAGAGGTGCAGTCGTCCCCGATCTCCGCCGTCTCGCCGATGACCACGCCCATGCCGTGGTCGATGAAGAAGCCCCTCGCCGATCTTCGCGCCGGGGTGGATCTCGATGCCGGTGAGGAAGCGGCTCGTGTTAGAGATGAGACGGGGGACCACGGGAACGCGAAGCTTGTGAAGCGTATGAGCCAGGCGGTGGAACTGGCGGGCCTGGAAGCCCGGGTAGGCCAGCACGACCTCCAGGGTGCTGACAGCGGCCGGGTCCCGCTCTACGGGTGGCCTGGATATCGCGGATGATGCTCTTGACCAGTGACATGCGTGTCACTCTATCAAGGCCGTGGCCAGAGCGGCAATACCCTCGCCGCGGCCCAGGGCGCCCAAGCCCTCGGAGGTGGTGGCCTTGACGCTCACCGACGTCTCCGGGATGCCGAGGGCGACGGCGATCCGCTGCCGCATGCTGGGTATGTACGGCTGGAGCTTGGGCCTCTCGGCGATGACCGTCACGTCTACGTTCGCCGGCGAGTAGCCGACGGTGCGCAGCAGCCCTACCACCTGTCGCAGGAGGACCATGCTGTCGACGCCCCGGTAGGAGGGGTCGTCAGATGGGAAGTGCTGGCCGATGTCGCCCAGGCAAGCGGCGCCCAGCAGGGCGTCGGTGATGGCGTGGAGGACGACGTCGGCGTCGGAGTGGCCGCGCAGCCCCTCCTCATGCTCGACGTGGACGCCGCCCAGCTTGAGGGGTCGCTTCTCCCCGAAGGCGTGCACGTCGTAGCCGATGCCGGTGCGCATATCGAGCCTCTCGGTGAGCCTCGTCGTAGCGGAGGGCTTCAGCCCTCCACGCTCGTGGTTGTTCCCTTCTGTCAACGGATCAGCGAACGGATTAACGGATACCTCTCGAAGCGCCATCCGTCAATCCGTTTTGCAATCCGTTGACAGATCCTGACACTACCCCCAAGTCTATCCTCGGCCGCCGATCAAGGTAGCTTCAGCAGCGCTCCGGCCAGCGCCAGGTCCTCGGGCGTCGTCACCTTCAAGTTGCGTGGTGAGCCCGGGTAGACCCGCACCGAGTAGCCCAGTCGCTCCACCAGGGCGGCGTCGTCGGTGGCCGGCCGGCGGGAGCGTTCGTGGGCCTCCCGCAGTATATCGTACCGGAAGACCTGAGGCGTCTGAACCAGCCAGAGACGGCGCCGGTCCAGGGTGCGCCGCACCCGCCCCTGCTCGTCCGCTCGCTTGACCGTGTCCTGGGCGGGCAGCCCGCAGACGGCGGCCCCCGTCTCGCGGGCCGCCGCCAGCCCGTCTTCGATGAGCTGCGGCGTGACCAGGGGGCGGCCGCCGTCGTGTACCACCACCCAGGCGCAGGGGCCCAGGACCTCCAGACCTTCCCGCACCGAGTCCTGGCGGCGCCGCCCGCCGAGGCAGACCGTCCGCACTTTTGTCAGGTGCTCCTCTTCGGCCAGAGCCAGGCCCCGCGCCAGGTTCTCGGCGCCGAGGACGAGGACAATTCGGTGGACGGCGTCGCACTCCTGGAAAGCAGCGAGTGTGCGGGCCAGCAGGGCTCGCCCGCCGAGGGGAGCGAAGAGCTTGTCCAGGCCGCCCATGCGGAGGGAGCGTCCGGCAGCCACGACAATGGCGCCCACCTCCTCAGGAGCGGGGTTGCCGGGCGAAGAGGCCTGCCTGTCGTCAGGGGCCAAAGTCACTACGGCTTGGGCTGGGCGAAGATCATCCGGCCGGCCACTGTCTGCAGCACGCGCGTCACCACCACGTCGAGGTCGTCGTTGAGGTGGCGGCGTCCGCCCTCCACCACCACCATGGTGCCGTCGTCCAGGAAGCCAACGCCCTGCCCCATCTCCTTGCCCTCCTGGATGATGCGGATCGCCATCTCCTCGCCGGGGAGGACCACCGACTTCACGGCGTTGGCCAGCTGGTTGATGTTGAGGACGCGGACGCCCTCCAGCTCCGCCACTCTGTTGAGGTTGAAGTCGTTGGTGAGGATGGGGCTGCCGTAGGCGGCAGCCAGACGGACCAGCTTGCTGTCCACGTCGCTGCTGTCAGCGTAGTCCACCTCGACGATCTCGATGGGGACGGCGGCCTCCTTCTGGAGGCGTGTGAGCACCTCGAGGCCGCGGCGCCCCCGGTTGCGACGCAGCGAGTCGGACGAGTCAGCTATGTAGCGCAGCTCATCGAGGACGAAGCGGGGCACGACCAGCGTGCTCTGGACGAAGCCGGCCTGACAGATATCGGCGATGCGCCCGTCGATGATGGCGCTGGTATCGACGATAAGGCTCTCAGCGGGCCCGGCACGCTTGGGTATAGGCACCGGCGGAAGGCGCCGCGACAAGGACTGACCGATCGCATCGCCGCGAGCGAGGCCCACAATGGTCCCCAGAACGCCGGCCACGGCCGCCGCCACCAGCGGGGCGATGAACCCTGCCCGGCCGGGCAGCGCCGTGAGGGCTGGAGTGAGCAGGGCCGATACGATGAGCCCCAGCAGCAGGCCGGCAAGGCCCAGGGCGAGCTGGCTGTTGCTCACCGAGCGCCAGCGGCCGAGCAGCCAGCGGTAAGGCGCCCACGTCAGGTAGGGGGCGGCTATGGCCCCCAGGGAGCCGAAGCCGACGGGCAGAACGGTGTACAGAGCGGCGGACGCGGCGCCGCCCTGGTCGCGCGCCAACCAGCTTCCCAGAAACAGACCTCCGACGCCAAAGACGACAGCGCCGGCGCCCCGCAAGAGGGCATCGGCCAACATGATAAGACCTCCCTTGCCACCACCCAGAAGGGGAGCGCACACGCGGCGCACTCCCTGGAATGCTCACGTTCCTCCGGAGATGGCGACGGGCAGACCCGCCACTGTCTCCACACACGCATCATAGCAGGCGCTAAATGGCCTGCCAAGTGAATCAGTTACCCGCCACGGATTGACACACCGGCGCTGGCAGCCAATTGGAGCCGGGAGTCTTCTCGTTGTAAGGACGGAGCTTCTCCGCCGGAGGCGGACCCGCCTTAGGCGGGAGCTCCGTCCGCCCCAAGACACGACACCTGTGTTTCAGCAGGCTTAGCGGACGAACCTGAAGGTTCGTCCTTACGTGCGCCTCACAGTGGTTTGGGGCACCGGCCGACACGGCAGCTCACGTGGGACAGCACGTATGTTCGCATCCACTGATAGAGAGGCACAATTGACACCCCCTAAGGCAACTCCTACAATGAGGCGGTAGTTTTAGTAGGGAAAGACGCCGTGCCGAAGCGCACTTATCAACCGAAGCGAATCCCCCGCAAGCGTGAGCACGGCTTCCGTGCCCGGATGAGCACCCCCGGCGGTCGCAACGTCCTCCGGCGTCGTCGGCTCAAGGGGCGCTGGCGGCTGACCGTCGTCTAGACCGCGGCCCGGGGGTGGGGCCGGCATATCTGCTCGGCGGCGGCCAGGGATGCGCCAGAAGCAACGGCTGACCAAGCGTCGCGACTTCACCGCCGTCTATCGCAAGGGCCGCGCGCTTGCCCATCCGCTGCTGGTCTTACGCCTTCTCCCCAACGAGCTCCCCTACAGCCGCTATGGGTTCGCAGTCAGCAAGGCGGTGGGGAAGGCGGTTGTCCGCAATCTGGTGAGGCGGCGTCTGCGGGAGGGGGTTCGTACGCTGCTCGTGCAGCCCGGCTGGGACATAGTGGTCATTGCCAGGCCGAAGGCCGCCGCCGCCGACTTCCACACCTTGCGCCGGACGGCGGCCGGGCTCCTCTCTCGGGCCAGACTGCTGACTCCGGCGTTGCCCGCCAGTGAGGCGGGCCCGGCCGGTATGGAGATAAGCAAAGGATGAGACGCCTGGCGCTCGGTCTTGTCCGTGGCTACCAGCGGGTCTTCGCTGGCAAGCCGCCTTCCTGCCGATTCCAGCCCACGTGCTCCCGTTACGGATACGAGGCCATCGAGAGATACGGCCTGGCGAAGGGCGCCTGGCTAACCTTGTGGCGTCTCCTGCGTTGCCATCCCTGGCACCGCGGCGGCTACGACCCGGTACCCTGAGAGAGCGGATTGCAGGTCTCGACAGTCGTTTCACGTGAAACAGTCCGCGGGCGCCGCCCATGTCCGGCTGCGCCTCTCAAGCCTGCCGCGGGCGTCCGGAGCGCCGCCCTGCTAATCGGGCTGTCGTTGCTCGGCCTTCTGCTCCTCAGCGCCTGCGGTGCAGTCGTCCACCCCTGAAGGATGGGCGGCGCCGGTCGCCGTCGACAACACGCTCCTCGTAACCCTGGCAAAGGGCAAGCTAAGCGCCTTCGACCCGCAGACAAACCAGCAGACCTGGCAGTTCCCGCCCCAAGGCGCCAAGAACATAGACCTGAAGGCTATCTACGGGACGCCCGTGACCGGCGACGGCCGCGTCTACGTGGGCGCCTTCGACGGCACCTTCTATGCCCTGGACCTGGCAACAGGGGAGACGGTCTGGCAGCAGAAGACCGGCGGCGCCATCGTCGGCGGGGCCGCCCTCGTCAACGGCACGGTGTACGTCGGTTCCTCCGACAACAAGCTCTATGCCTTCGATGCTGCCAGCGGGAATTCCCGCTGGACTCCCTTCCAAGCTCAAGGCGCCATCTGGTCGACGCCGGTGGTCGATCAGGGCACGTTGTACGTCACGTCTATGGACCATCACGTCTACGCCCTGGACGCCGCCACGGGCCGGCCGAAGTGGTCGCAGCCCTTCCAGGCCAACGGCGCCGTTCCATCGACGCCCGCCCTGGCGGGAGACCGGCTCTACGTGGGCGCCCTGGACAACCGCGTTTATGCCCTCGACAAGGCGACAGGGAACGTAGCCTGGTCCTTCAAGGCGGGCAACTGGATCTGGTGCGACCCGCTGGTGGCGAACGGCGTGGTGTATTTTGGGGGCTTGGACCATCATGTCTATGCCCTCGACGCCGCCACCGGCGAGTCCCGCTGGAGCAAGCCGTTCACGGCGAAGGCGCCGATTCGCGCCCAGCCGGCTTTGGCGGGCGGCACGCTGGTGGTCGCGGACCAGAATGGAAACGTGTACGGCCTGGACCCGGCGACCGGCGAGGAGCGCTGGCCGTCCGTCCTCCTGGGGTCCGACGTGCTCGCCAACCCGCTGGTGATGAACAATGAGGTCTTGATGAGCACCAGCGACTGGAAACTGCTGCGCGTGGATGCGCAAGCCGGGAGCTTCAGCCAGGTGGCCCCTTAGGGTGACGGGAGCGCGATGAACCCGTTCGACCTCTTCCTCGTGGACCCGATGACCAACATTCTCATAGTGCTGGCCAGGTTCTTCGCCGGCAGCTTCGGCATCGCCATCATCATCTTCACGGTTGTTATCCGCGGGGCGACATTTCCCCTCACTCTGCGCCAGATACGCGCGTCGCGGGCTATGTCCGTGATTCAGCCCCAGCTTCAGGAGATCCAGAAGAAGTACAAGGACCCGCGCCGGCGCTCCGAGGAGACGATGAAGCTGTACAAGGAGGCTGGAGTCAACCCGGCGGGCTGCATCCTTCCCATGATCATTCAGTTCCCCATCTGGATCGCCCTCTACCGGACCATCCGCCTCGTCCTGGGCTCCACGCCGGAGAGCTTCATCGGCCTGTCGCAGCGGCTCTACCCCTGGGCCTATGTGCGCCAAGCCGTGCCCTTGCAGAATCGCTTCCTCTGGCTGGACCTGGCACAGCCGGATACCACCTTCCTTTTGGCCATCCTTGTAGGTGCCTCCGCCTGGGTGCAGCAGAAGATGACGACCCCCAGGAACATTGGCGACGAGCGGCAGCAGTCGATGAACAACACGATGCTATGGATGATGCCCCTCATGTTCGCCTGGTTTACTCTGACGGTGCCCAGCGGACTGGGGTTGTACTGGTGCGCGACCAACATCATCGGCGTGACCCTGCAGTACTTCTACATGCGGCCCGCAGGGCAGACCTGGCGCGAGGTCTTCCTTCCCGCTCGGGCTCCGGCTCGCCAGGTCGCTCCGGCTACCCAGGCGGAGAACAAAGAGGGCGTAGAGGAGCCTGTCGCGGAGACAGCATCCACTGCATCTGAGAGCAGGGGCAGAAGGAGACGTTCGCGTGGACGGCGTCGAGGAAAGCGGTAAGACCGTAGACGAAGCCATCGAGAAAGCGCTTGAGAAACTGGGCCTTGATGAAACCGAGGTCGAGGTAGAGGTTCTCAGTATGGGACGCTCCGGCATCCTGGGCATCGGCGGCGACCGCGCCCGCGTGCTCGTCCGGCCCAAGGGCGGCGCCGCTGCCCCCACACCGGGCGCCGCTGCCTCTGCACCGGAGGCCGCTGGGCCCGCGTCGGGGGCCACCGCTCCTGCACCGGGGGCCGCTGCCCTGACAGAGGAGGACCTGGAGACCGCCGTCGGCGTCCTGAAGCGCCTCCTCGAGCTGATGAATGTCGATGCCTCGGTCCAGGTGCGCGCCCCTGAGACTCCCGGCGACGGCCTGGGCCTGGTCAGAGCTGTCTTGGACGTCTCCGGCGAGGACCTGGGCATCCTCATCGGCCGCCGGGGAGATACCCTGTCGTCGCTGCAATTCCTGGTCAACCTTGTCGTCAGCCGCAAGCTGAAGGCGCGCACGGCCTTCGGTATCGACGTCGAGGGGTATAGGCGCCGCCGCGAGGAGTCGCTCAAAGGGCTCGCTCTGCGCATGGCGGACCGCGTCAAGTCGACGGGTCAGTCGATCACCCTCGAGCCCATGCCGCCGAACGAGCGGCGCATTGTGCACCTGGCCCTGGCCAAGGACCCGACCGTGATCACCGTCAGCATCGGCGAGGGCGAGAGCCGGAAGGTGGCCATAACTCCACGGCGCTGAGGGCCGCTGCGGGCGCTTGAAGGCACCGGCACATGGCGAGGCCTGATTTCCTGGTCATAGGTCACGTGGTGAAGGACCTGGTTCCCGGCGGCTGGCGGCTGGGCGGGACGGCGGCCTACGCGTCCCTTCAGGGCGCGCGACTGGGCCTGCGGGCCGCGGTGGTCACCAGCGCCCCTGCCTCCATGGACCTGGCCGCTCTTCTGCCCGGTGTGGAGGTGCACCGCGTGCCATCGCGTCGGGCGACTACCTTCCGTAACTGTTACCAGGACGGGCGGCGTACCCAGCACGTCCTGGCCCAAGCGCGAAGCCTCGCCCTGAGCGACGTGCCGGATGCCTGGCGGACCGCTCCCATCGTGCTGCTGGGCCCTGTGTGCGGCGAGGTGTCCCCGGAGGCGGCCTCGCCTCTTCGCGGGCTCCCTGGTCGGGGCCTCGGCGCAGGGCTGGTTGCGCGAAGTGGACGCCGAGGGTCGTGTCACCAGGCGTCCCTGGCCGGACTCGCCCGCATGGCAGGGCGTAGACGCAGTATTCGTATCGGATGACGACTTGGCCGGCGATGAGGGCCCGCTGGGCGACTGGACGGCGGTCTTCCCCATGGTCGCCTACAGCCGGGCCTCGCGAGGCGCCTGCCTGCACGTCGATGGCCGCTGGCGCCACGTCGACGCCTTTCCCGAGCGCGAGGTGGACCCCACCGGGGCCGGCGACGTCTTCGCCGCCGCGTTCTTGATCCGCCTCTCCGAAAGCGGCGATGCGGCCCTGGCAGCCCGCTTCGCCGCCGCCGCCGCCAGCCTCTCCGTCTCCGGCGAGGGCATGCTGGCCGTCGCCGACCGGAGGCAGGTGGAAGAGCGAATGGCGCGGCACCCGGAGATCGTCCTGCGATGACGATACTAGCACTCGCGAACCAAAAGGGCGGAGTGGGCAAGACGACCACCGCCATCAACCTGGGGGCCTGCCTGGCGGCGCGGCAACAACAGGTGCTGCTGGTGGACATGGACCCCCAGGCCAACGCCACGGCCGGCCTCGGCCTCAGCGCGCCTGACGGTCGCAGCATCTACCAGGTGCTCATCGAAGAGGCCACCATCGAGGAGGTGACCTTAGAGACGATGCAGCCCGGTCTTCGGCTCGTCCCGTCGGGCTCTGACCTGGCGGGTGCCGAGGTGGAGCTGGTCCCGGCCATGGCCCGCGAATACCGCCTGCGGCGAGCCCTGGAAACAGCTCGTGGCGCCTATGATCTGGTCATGATCGACTGTCCGCCTTCGCTGAGCCTCCTCACGATCAACGCGCTCACAGCCGCCGAGCAGGTCATCGTCCCCGTCCAGTGCGAGTACCTAGCGCTGGAAGGCTTAGGGCAGCTCATTCAGACCCTGGACCTCGTCCGGCACAACCTGAACCAGAGGCTGCAGCTTCTGGGCCTCCTGCTCACGATGTTCGACGGCCGCACCAACCTCTCGCAGCAGGTGGCCCAGGAGGTGCGCTCTCACTTCCCCAACACCTTCCAGGCCGTCATACCCCGCAGTGTGCGTCTCAGCGAGGCCCCCAGCCACGGGCTGCCCATCTCTGCCTACGATCCGGCATCGAGAGGCGGCAAGGCCTACGAGGCGCTGGCCGATGAGGTCCTGGCTGTTCTGGGCAGGCGTCCCGCCTCGGCCGGCGAGCGACCGGCGAGCCCCGGGGCGTCGGTGGGCAGGAGGCAGCGATGACGAAAGTGAAGAGCGGCCTGGGTCGGGGGCTCGGCGCCCTCATTCCCACGTTCACACCGGGCGTGGAAGCCGTGGACGTCGACCTCATCGTCTCCAACCCGCACCAGCCAAGGGCGCATTTCGACCCTGAGTCGCTGTCTGAGCTGGCGCGAGAGCATCGGCGAACACGGCGTCATCCAGCCCGTACTGGTCACGCGGGTCCAGCCAGAGGGCGAGGGTCCCGCCGTCTACCAGCTCATCGCCGGCGAGAGGCGGCTCCAGGCGGCCCGTCTGGCGGGCCTGACGCGCGTGCCCGTCGTCGTCAAGGAGGCCACCTCGAGCGAGGTGCTGGAGCTGGCCCTGGTGGAGAACCTCCAGCGCGCCGACCTCAACGCCCTGGAGGAGGCCCAGGCCTTCCGCCGCCTCCTTGACGAGTTCGGCCTCACCCAGGAGAGCGTCGCCGCCCGCGTCGGCCGCAGCCGTACCGCCGTTGCCAACACGCTGCGCCTCCTCACCCTCAGCGAGGACCTGAAGGCCAGCCTGGCCCAAGGCGAGATCAGCGAGGGCCACGCCCGCGCCTTGCTGGGGCTGGCGGACGAGGCGCAGAGACGCCAGGCCTGGCGAAAGGTGGTCGAGCGGGGGCTGTCGGTGCGGGAGACGGAGGCGCTGGTGCGCCGCTGGCCGACGGCGTCGCGGACGAGGGCGGCCCGGCAGCGGCCTGACCCCGATGTGTCTGACCTGGAGCAGCGACTGCGTGCCGCCCTGGGCACCCGGGTCAGCCTGAAACTAGGGCGGCGCGGCGGCCGCCTCACCATCCACTTCTACAGCGACGAGGAGTTCCAGGCGTTGCTGGACCGCCTGCTGGGAACGCTGAAGCAGGGACGGAGATGACTTCATCTCGATCTTCGAAGAGGAAACAGGCAGACCGGCTGGCGATGATCGAGGCCCTCCGGCTGACGCCCGAGCGGGTGAGCGAGGAAGTGAAGGGGCTCCGCGAGGAGGAGCTACGCTTTCGCCCCGGCGACGGCCAGTGGTCGCTGAAGGAGGTCATCGGCCACCTGCGGGACTTCGCCGAGATCGACCACGAGCGGCTGTGCAGCGATGATCAGGGAGGAGCGCCCATTCCTGCCCGGCTACGATCAGGAGGTCCTGATCCGGGAGCACAACTACCAGGAGGCCGACCTCCAGGCTGTCCTCGACGAGCTGGCCTCCTTCCGCCGCCAGACGGTGCGAGTGCTGACCGAGCTGGCGGATGCCGACTGGCTGCGCACCGGCCGCCATGAGGAGCGGGGCGTCTTCAACATACGTCAGCATGTGGAGCAACTGGTCCGCCACGAGGCGATGCACCTTGAGCACATCCGCGCCCTCAAGCAGCAGGCCACGGCCTGAGGCGCGCAGGCGACCACGTACCTAGGAGGCGGCTGTCAAGGTTCGCTTCGCTCGTTGCTCATTCTGGCGAGCCGCAGGGCCAGCCCGATGAGCCGGTAGGCGAGCTTGGCCGCCGCCTGGGCGCAGGCGAAGGGCCCCAGGTGCGGCGCCAGCTCCGTCACGTCGAACCCCACGATGCGCTTCTGCCGCGCCAGCGCCGCCAGCAGGTCGCTCACCTCATCCCACAGGAGGCCGCCGGGCTCCGGCGTCCCCACCGCCGCCATCTGCGACGGGTCCAGCCCGTCGAGGTCGATCGTGACGTAGACGTTCTGGCGCAGGGACGACAGCAGGGCGTCGGGCCCCACCTCGCGCAGCGTCCGCGGCGAGTAGAAGGGGAGACGCCCCTCGTGGATGAAGGCTACCTCCTCGGCGGAGGCGCTGCGCAGGCCCACCTGCACCAGCGGCTCGCCGTCGCCCGGAGGCAGGGCCTCGAGGATGCGCCGTAGCGTGCAGGCGTGATTGTAGGGGGTGTCCAGGTACTCCTCCCTCAGGTCCGCGTGGGCGTCTATCGCCAGCACCGAGAGGTCGGCGCTGGCGGCGGGCGTGGGCGCGCAGGGCGCCGAGGGCCACCGTGTGCTCGCCGCCCAGGATGACCACGAACTTGCCGCCGTCCAGCAGCTCTCGCACCACCTCCTCGACGCGGCGCAGCATGGCCTCAGGGCCGCCGGCGTGGGGCGCCAGCTCCGGCAGGGTGTGGATGCCGGCGCGGTATGGCTCCCGGCCGAGGGCCAGGTCATAGAGCTCCATGTCCTCGGAGGCGTCGATGATGGCGCGGGGCCCGTCACGGGCGCCGGGCCTGGCGGTGGTGGTGGAATCGTAAGGGACGGGCAGGACGACGACGCGGGCGCGTGGCGAAGTCCGTGAACTCCGGCGGCGGCGCCGCAAAGCCGCGAGGAGGGTAGAAGCGGTTGTCCGGCCATCACGCCCCCCGCATGCCCTCGAAGCTGATGGTAGGCGGCCGGCGCGTCTTGATGGCCTCCGCGCTGCCCTCGGCCAGGGCGCTGACGATGAGAGGCAGGGCTACTGTCGCCTCGACGTTGAGGGTGACGATATTGGCGTCGGGGGCGATCTTGCGCCAGGACTGCGCCTCCTCGAAGGTGCAGCCGGAGAGGCCGCCCCACTGCGGCTGGTCCATGGTGATCTGGATGGCGTACTTGTGGCCCGGCAGCTCGCGCGAGTAGATGTAGCCGCCACCTCCGCCTGCTGGATGAAGTTCTTGGGCGTGCCGCCGCCCAGGTAGATGACGCCGGTGCCCTGGGCGCTGACGGCGATGTGGGCCGTCTCCAGCACGTCGCCGATGATGTCGAACAGCCAGCCGCTGCCCGGCCCTCACCCGCCCGGCGGCGATGGCCAGGCCGTGCACGCTATCGCCCAGGGCCGGCGAATAGATGGGCACGCCGTGCTTGGCGGCGGCCGTCAGGATGCCCTCCTCCTGGGCGACCGGCTGCCAGGGCCTGCCCGAAGAGGTAGAAGTACTCCCGCGTCGTGTAGGGCCGGCCGGGGTCCAGAGTCAATGAGAAGTTGACCGCGAACTCCTCGGCGGCGGTAAAGTCCGTCTCGGGCGCCAGGACATCGTAGAAGCGGTTGATGCGCCGCCGTCCCAGCTCCACGTCGTCGCTCTCCGGGCTGCCCTGCCAGTGGGGCTTGCCGAGGGTCTCGTAAACGTCGTGAAACAGATTGGCGCCGGTGCTCACCAGGCAATCGATGAGCCGGTTCTCGATGAGGTAGACGATGACGGGCCGCATACCGGCGGGCACCATCGCTCCCGCCAGGCCGAAGAAGATCGTGACGTCGTCACGTAGCATGCGGTCCCAGATCTGGACCGCCTGGGCCAGGTTGCGGGCTTGGAAGGCGGTGCCGGCCATCCGGTCGACCATCTCGGCGGCGGATAGCTGGTTGGTAATCGAGAACGGCCGGACCCGGCTGTGGAAGAGGTCGCTCACCTGCGTTTACCTTGCCGGACCGCGAGGCGCTCGTCAACGACCTCCGCCACCTCCTGGCGCTCGCGGGCGGCAAGGGGTAACGCCGCCTCCAGCGTGTGGGGAAACTCCAGGCCGCGGGACAGGACTCGAGTGCGCACCTCGGCGAGGAGGAACTGCTCCTGGATATCGTCGACGGGTCGACGGGCGTCGAAGCCCTTGCAGGAGAAGATGTCGACCCAGACGTAGCCGTGTTCGGGGAAGGTGTGGATTGAGATGTGGCTCTCGGCGATAAGGACGAAGCCGGAGACCCCCCAGTCTTCAGGTTTCCTGCCAACGTAGCGGTGGACGTGGGGCGGCGCGATCTTGGTCATCCCGATCTCCTCCGGATAGCGGTCCAAGAGCGCGCGTACCAGCTTCTCGTCCGATAGCTTCTGCTGATCTCCGCCGAAACCGTCGATAGTAACGTGCATCAATCCCCCCTTTCTTCCCCTAATCAGGCCGGCGCGGGCCTGTCTACTGGAGGGCGGTTACCCCCAGGCGTGGGAAAAGGCCCCCAGCGACCCCAAGACGGGCGGAGTCACCAGCAGGCCGTATGGTGATGGTTGACTAATGTACGAAACTTCGAAGCGGCCCCCACCCCCACCAGCCGGGGGGCTCGGAGCACAGGCGGGATAATATCATAGGCCGCGTCCTGTGTGCAATACAAACTGAAAAATGCGCGCTACGAGGGGTTGGCCGTCTCGCTAGTGCGGCGCCACCGCCGGTAGTAGCGCAGGACCAGGGCCAGGTAGAGGGCGCTCAAGACATAGCTGCCGAGCACGTCGCTGGGCCAGTGGGCGCCCGTGTAGACGCGGGCCGGCCCCATCCCCAGCACGACGAACAGGCAGAAGCCCTGGAGCGCGAGCCGTGGCAGCGGGCTGCGGATCAATACCGGAAGGAGCACAAGGAGAAGCCCAAACAGGGTGAGAGCGGTGACCACATGGCCGCTGGGAAAGCTGAAGCTCGCCAGGTGCTCGTCGACCCGCACCAGGTCCGGGGTCGGGCGTGGCCTCCCTACGGCCTCCTTCAGCAGGCCCTGTAGCAGCCTGGGCAGGAAAGAGGAGAAGACCAGGAGCCCCTCGGGGTAGCGCCGGGCCACGAGGAAGCCTGCCGTCGCCAGCAGCCAGACCAGGGTCGAGGGCAGGTTGCCCCAGTCGCGCAGGAAGCTGGCGGCGCCGCCCCAGAGGGGGATGCCTCCATCGCCCTGGATCCAGTGGGCGATGCGAAGGTCGGCGGGAAAGTAACTGTAGAGCGAGGCGAGGACCGCCAGCAGGCTCAGGAGCGCCAGGCCGCCCAGCCAGGCTGGCCAAAAGAAATCGCCAGACCGCAATCGGGCCATGTGCGCGGCGTCCTCAGTCTCAGTGTCGGTGTGCGGTTCGGTCACCCGACGATTATGGCCCAGGCCTCCGGGGCCCTCAAGGGCGGGGGCGTCAGAGCTTGGTGAGAAACGCTCCGGCGCTGGCCCTGTCATTCTGAGCCGCAGGGCGTACGAAGAATCTGATTCAGCGCAGACCCTTCGCTTCGCTTCAGGGTGACAGACTCTGACCCAATGTTGTCGCTCGTCGCCTCGATCTGCTAGCATTACGCAGAAGATACAGCCCTTTTATTGTAAACTGGTGTCTCCCAGTGCAGGTTACGCGTCAGCAAGTACTCGACTACCTGCGGCTCAACGGTCGGGCGACCGTGAAGGAGCTGGGCCAGCTCCTGGGTCTGACGTCCACCGGCATCCGCCAGCACCTGACGGTGCTGGAGCGGGACGGCCTGGTGGAGGCGCATGAGGAGCGGGGGCACGTAGGCCGGCCGGCCCTGGTCTACGGCCTGACGGAGCGGGGCGATGCCCTCTACCCCAAGCTGTACGATGCGCTGGCCAGCGTCCTCCTCAGCGAGCTCCGCACGCTCGCCGGCCCCGACGCGCTCCAAAAGGTGTTGCGACGCGTTGCCGCTCGCTTCGCCCAGCCGTACATGGAGCGGGTGGAGGGCAGGCCGCTGGCCCAGCGGGCGGCCGAGACGGCCCGCATCATGCAGGAGCGCGGCTGCCTGGCCGACTTCAGCCTGCGCGACGGCGACTACTACGTGAGCCAGCACACGTGTCCCTTCCCGAGCGTGGCCCGCAGCAACAGCAGCGTTTGCGCCATGGAGGTCGAGTTTGTGCGGCGGCTGACAGGCGCCGATGCGCGGCTGGTAAGCAGCCTGCTCCGCGGCGACCGCTCTTGCACCTATCGCGTCCGGGCCGCCGGCGCCGGCGTTTCTTAGAGGCGCGCCGCTTGCGGGGCCGTTTTTTCTTGTCAGGTCGTTGTCCTCCCGCTTGGGCCGTTGCGCCAGGGGGTGCTATAATCGGCCCAGCTTGTGAGTCTGCATCTTATCGGCCTTTCGCGAGCCTCTTTCGGAGGCAAAGGCCTCCTCCCTCAAACACCCTCCTCGACAGAGCGACATAACGGTTGTCCCGGCCGTCGCAGGTGGTTGCTTTCTGGCGCCCTCCGCACGGTCGCACGTCCGGCCGAGGTGTTCCCATGAGCATCAAGACCTGGGTTGGACGCTTCAGCATTGTCGAGGGGCAGGTGCGCGAGGAAGGGCCGTGGCTGGGCGCCTTCCTGCGCCGGCTTCCCGAGGACGACAGCCGCGATTTCTACGTGCTCGCTGAGCCCGCCCTGCCCGGCAGCGAGGAGTTCTGCGGTCAACTGGTGGAAGTCGTGGGGCGCCTCTTTCAGAAGGAGAGCCTGTCCCTGACCGGCGCCCTCCTCCGGTCACTGCGCGCCGCCCACGAAACCCTGCGTGAGTGGAACCGCAAGAGCCTGCGCGAACACCAGGTGGCGGCCGGCGCCACCTGCGTGCTCCTTCGTGGCCGGACAGCGTATCTGGCGCAGGTGGGGCCCAGCCTGGCCTACTTCTACCGGGGCGGAAGGCTAACGGCGATGACGCCCCAGGACGAAATCGCTCAGGCGCCCCTTGGCCTGGGCGAAGAGTTCCGGCCCCACGTCACCCGCTGCGACCTGGAGCCCGGCGACCTCCTCCTCGTGGCCTCATCCCGCCTGGCCTCCGTGGCCGACGACACGGCGGTCGCGGGCGCCCTGGCGAGGGGTCCCGACGACGCCCTGCCCGAGCTGTTCCTCCTCACCCGAGACCTTCTGAACTTCTCTGCCCTCCTGGCCGCCTGCTTCGTGGAGGCCGATGAGCCCTACCCTGAGGAGGTGGCGGTACCCAATCAGTTCGCCGCCCGCCCGGCCCAGTGGCAGGAGGTGCCAGCCGACGAGACGCGCGGCGAAGCCCCCGAGGCCGGCGAGGAGCCGGCGGGACCGCCCGGAGCGGCGCGGACCCAGATGGAGAGCCGCATGGCGCGCCTGACGGTTGTCTGGCCCGGCGCCTCCGCCGGAAGGCAGCTCCCTTTCGGCGAAGGCCGGACAGGCATGGTCGAAAGCCGCGCCCGCCCGAACGGCGGTCCGTTCGATCGCCCGCCGAACGGACAGCACCTCGGCCCGGCGGTGGCGGTGATGGCACCCCCGGCCAGCCGAGCGGCGCCCCTCGGCGTCTGGGAGGAGATGTCTCCGGAAGGCGGCAACGGCTACGAGCTGCTGGTTCCCCGCGTCGACTCGCCGCTGCCGGGCATGGAGCGGCCGGTCGTTCGCCTTCGCGGCCCGGCTGCCACGCCGCGCTACCGCTATACACGAACCACCAGCACCCTGCCTCGGCTCTTTCCTGTGCCGCGTCTCGCCGTCGTGGCGGCCCTGGCCGTCCTGGCGGTGTCTCTCGTCGCCTGGTTCGCCGTGCCGCGTTCGGTGCAGGAGAACCGGGAGCAGCGTTTCGCCTCGCTGCTGGCCGATGCCCGCACCAGCATTCAGGCGACGCCCGGCGTGACCGACGCTGCCCAGCGCCGCGCTCTCCTCTCGGGCGCTCAGGCCCGCCTCAACGAGGCCGCCTCCATCAATCCCGACGACGGGCAGGTGCGGGCCCTGAGCATCCAGGTGCAGGACGACTTGGCGGGTCTTGATGCAATGGTTGATCTGGGCGAGATGCGCCTGGTGGCTGACCTGGACCTTCAGGTGGCGGGCGAGATGTCGCTGGAACAGGTCGTGGTCGGTGGCGGCGCCGCCTTCTTCCTGGACGAGACGGGAGGCCGCGTGGTGGAGATTCCTCTTTCAGCGGAGGCGAACGCGGCTGCGTCAGACGGGGAAGGAGGCCAGGCGGCCACAACGGCTCGCGTCGTCTTCCAGGATGGCGAGCTGGCTGGGGCGGTGAAGGCGTCGCGCCCCACGTACATCCTCTGGTCGCAAGCGAAAGGGGAACAAGGCCGGCTCCTGATACTGGATGATCAGCGCCGCCTGTTCTCTCTCATCCCCGGCGGCGACGCGGCGCCCCTGGTCCTCCGTGGCGCCCAGGAATGGGGCAGCCTCGACGGCGCCGCAAGCTTCGATGGCAACCTCTACGTCCTGGATGTCGCCTCCAACCAGGTGTGGCGCTACCCGCCTACCGACTCCGGCTTCGACAGCGAGCGCAGTGCGCTTCTGGGCGAGGTCGACCTGTCGGGGGCATCGGCGCTGGCCGTTGCAGGAGACGTGTACCTGACTACGAGCAATGACGGCATCCGGCGCTTCGCCCACGGCGTCGAGAAGCCCTTCGCCCTATCCGGCATCGACCGCAGCCTGGTGTCGCCTGCTTCTCTCACCGCCGAAGGGCAGGGCGGCTTGCTGGTCGCGGACCGCGGCAACAAGCGCCTGGTATCGCTGTCGACCGGCGGCGCGTTCCAGAAGCAGTTCGTCAGCCGCACCTTCACCGACCTCCGCGCGGCGGCTGTGGACGCGGAGGCGGGGCTCCTCTACGTGCTGGTGGGCGACTCCCTCTACAGCGCCGAAATGCCCTCGCCGTGAAGGTCCTGGGCATTGAGACCTCCTGCGACGAGACCGGCGCCGCGGTGGTCGAGGACGGGCGCCGCATCCTCTCCAACGTCGTCGCCTCCCAGGTTCGCGTTCACGCCCGCTACGGAGGCATCGTCCCCGAGGTAGCTTCGCGCCACCACCTGGAAGGGCTGGTGCCGGTGGTGGAGGCTGCCCTGAAGGAGGCCCGCTGCCGCTGGTCGGACCTGGACGCGGTGGCCGTCACCTACGGGCCGGGGCTCTCCGGCTCGCTGCTGGTGGGTGTGAACCTGGCCAAGGGCCTCGCCTTCGCCCGTTCCCTCCCCTTCGTCGGGATTCACCACCTCGAGGCCCACAACTATGCCAACTGGCTGGACGATGGGCGTCCGGAGCCGCGGGGCTTCCCGCTGCTGGCACTCATCGTCTCCGGGGCCCACACCGACCTGGTGCTGATGGAGGAGCACGGGCGCTATCGCCGTCTGGGACGCACCCGCGACGACGCCGCCGGCGAGGCCTTCGACAAGGTGGGGCGCTTCCTGGGCCTGGGCTTCCCCGGCGGCCCCGCCATCGAGCGGGCGGCGGCTGGAGTGGCCCGGCCGCCTCGCGGCTGCGGCTGCCTCGCGCCTGGCTGGGAGACGCCAACGATTTCAGCTTCAGCGGCCTGAAGACGGCCGTCCTCCGCCTCACCCGCCAGCAGACCGGCGCAGGGCGCCAACCTCTGCCGGTCGCGGAGGTCGCTGCCGCCTTTCAGGAGGCCGTGGTCGACGTGCTGGTGGGGAAGGCGCTGCGCGCCGCCCGCCGCGAGGGGGCGTCGCAGATCCTGCTCTCGGGGGGAGTGGCCGCCAACAGCGCCCTGCGGGAGGCGCTGGCCCGGCGCTCACCTGTCCCCGTGCGCGTCCCCTCTCCCGCCCTCTGCACCGACAACGGGGCCATGGTCGCCGGCTGCGCCTACTTCCGCCTCCAGCGAGGCCCTCCCTCCGGCCTGGACCTGGACGTCTTCGCCACCCTGCCCATCGCCTAGCCGGGTTCCCGAAGCTGCGGCATGCCGCCTGGCCCGCTGCCAGCGATGGAACATTGCCGCGCATCTTCTCAATGCTGAGCCAGGTGTCGGAGAAGAAAGGCCGCGCCCCGCAGGGGCCCGGCCTGAAGTGGGTGCAGGGCAGCGCCCTGCTAAGAGAGCGGGCAGGTGCCCGCCTGAGCGCAGCCGCCCTGCCGGCAGTAGCAGTGCAGCAACCAGAGGAGTCCCTGCTGGCGGCGGGCGCTCCCCGTCAGGCGCCCCGCGCGTGGCAGGGCGAGGGCCCGCTCCAGGTGGGCGGTGACTCCGTAGCTACCGGCGGCCGGCAGGCGGCGGAAGAGGCCCAGGGCCTGCTCCTGGAGGGCGCCCTCGGCGCCGTCGCCGCCGGCGGCCAGGAAGGGCAGTACGGCGTTGACCAGGATCTCGATCGCCCGGCCGCGGCCGACCAGGGCCGGCGAAGCGCTGTTCGCCGCCGTTACCGTCCAGGCGCGGATAGCGGCGGCCGGCGACGGATCGGTACCCAGGCTGGCGCGCGGGCGTAGGCCGCCAGCCCCGACGGCGCCCGCGCCAGGAGATGGGCCGCCCCAGCGAGCCGGCGGCGAGGATGGTTGGCCGGCCGCAGGCAGCGCGGTCGCCAGTCGGCGGGCGTGGCAAGAGGGGTGAGGCCGGCGGCGGCGAGGAGGATCGTCTCCAGGCGGGCTGCGGCTTCGGCGGCGGGCCGCTGTGCGGCGACCGCCTCGCAGACGCCGGTAGGGCAGCTCGTGGGCGAGGCGGGCGAAGGCCTCGCGGTGGCCGCCGTAGCCCAGGGCCTCCAGGACGGCGGCGTAGAGGACCTGGTCCGCTGCCTCGCTGCCCGAGAGGGCGCGGCGGAAGCCCTCCGTCTTCTGGCGGAAGCGAAGGTCACCCAGGCGGTCCAGGATGTCTCCCACGGCCTCGGGCCCGAGGCGGGCCAGGGCGCTGAAGCAGGGCTCGCGCCAGGCGTCCGGCTGCCTCAGGAGGCGCGCCAGCTCCTCGCGCCGGCGCTGGAACCAGGGCGCCAGCGCCACCACCGCCACCCGCCGTCCGCAGGGGAGGAGCGTGTCCTCGCCCTCGTCGTCCTCCCAGACCAGGTGCAGGACGACGCCGTCGTAGGCGGGGTCGCGACTGTGGCCGTGGTGGCGGAAGGACGAGGATCGGACGTGCACCTCTACGTCGCCGTGCCGGAGCTCGCGGTCCGGCCCTTCGATGACGGCGTCGCGAAAGTCAGGCCCCGGCCCCGAGGAGCGACGACCGCGGTAGATCACCCGCAGGGGCTCGCCGCGGCGGGTGGCCAGGGCGTCCGGCGGCAGGTGCTGGCCGTGCCAGAGGCGGACCAGCTCCTCCTCCGGCGGCGGTCGGGTGAGAGGGACAACCGGCGGCGGCAACGGCGCGGCCGGCGGAGGGCTTGCTTGTCTTGCAGGAAGGCCTGCCTGCCGGTCAGGCAGGCGCAGCGTGCTAGCGCGCATCCTTCTTCTTCGCCCTCCCCAGGCGTGGCCTCGTAGGCGAAGTCGGCGCGCTCCGCCACCAGGGTGAGCAGGCGGGCGGAGGCGCCTCGCGGGCGGTAGAGGCCCGTCTCCCACTCGCTGATCGTCTGCTGGCGGGTGCCGAGCTCGTCGGCCAGTCCCTGCTGGGTGAGACGCAGGTGGCGGCGCAGGGCGCGCACCCCTGCCGCGTCCCAGGCGGGCCGTCGTCGCCCTCTCTTGTCCACGGGGGCAGCGTACACGGAAGCGTGTAAGCCTGTCAAGCAGGCTGTTGCGAAACTCGGCGGGTCGATGTCCGCTTCGTCCACCTTGCCTGGCCTGACCAGCGCCTCGTATGATGGCCAGTAGACGAAGCTTTCCAGGGAGGTGCCGATGTTATGACGCGGAGAGGTGCCGGTGCAGGTCCTGGGCTGGGTCCGCCGTGGGACATCGTGCGGCTGGGCCGTCTCGCTGGCGTCGCCGTGGTCGCCAGTGCCGTTGCGCTGGCCATCTGGAACGCCGTGGGAGTGTACGGCGGCTACGGCGGCTATTCCGATCCGCTCAAGGTTAGGGTGTTCACGGCGTGGATGACTTTCGTGAGCATTGCTTGGGGAGGCGTGGCGATCATCCTGCTGGCGGAGCTACTGGACAGGTTCCTCGCGGGCTCGTCTGTGGAGTCCAGCAAGACCGGCCGGCGCATTCGCCACCGCCGCCGTTCAACACTACGAGAGTGAGCGCCCCCGTGCACCAAGACGACTCACCATCTCCACGTCTCTGCGGGTGCCGCTGGCCCGGGGGCGGCTGGAATGCCGGTCATGGCCAGATCGAGGGCAAGCCAGCTAGAACGATAGCGCCAGAGTAAGATATCGGGCCATTATTCTTCCTGACGGAGCCTAAAGCCCCCTCAACCCCCTTGCGTCGATGTCCTAGCTGCGTTAACATGCGATAGTTAGCACTCTCGGCGGGAGAGTGCTAAGGCTTCTGAGCCACATCTCAACTTTAGGCAGGGAGGTTCCACTGTGCCAGCCAAGACCGCGACTCAAGACCGCGACCAAGAAGGCCAGCAAGACCAAGCTCGTACCCCTCGGCGACCGCATCGTCATCATGCCGGTGGTGCAGGAGGAGGTCCTGGCCAGCGGCATCGTCATCCCCGACACCGCCAAGGAGAAGCCCCAGCAGGGCGAGGTGGTGGCCGCGGGCCCCGGCCGCCTGGACGAGAACGGCAAGCGCATCCCCATGGAGGTCAAGGTAGGGGACCGCGTGCTCTACGCCAAGTACAGCGGCCAGGAGGTCAAGATCGAACGAGACGAGTACATCGTCCTCTCCGAGAAGGACGTCCTCTGCAAGGTGCAGCTCTAGCGCCCGACGTCCCGGTGAGGAGCGAGAAAGGCAAGCCCTATGGCTAAGCAACTGATATTCGACGAGGAAGCGCGACGCGCCCTCAAGGCCGGCGTCGACGCCCTGGGCGACGCCCTCAAGGTGACCCTGGGGCCCCGCGGCCGCACGGTGGTGCTGGACAGGAAGTTCGGCCCGCCGGCCATCGTCAACGACGGCGTCTCCATCGCCAAGGAGATCGAGCTCAAGGACCCCTTCGAGAACATGGGCGCCCAACTGGCTAAGGAGGTGGCGACCAAGACCAACGACGTCGCCGGCGACGGCACCACCACCGCCACCGTCCTCGCCCAGGCCATCGTCCGCGAAGGGGTGAAGAACGTGGCCGCCGGCGCCAACCCCATGGCCCTCAAGCGCGGCCTGGAGAAGAGCGTCGGGGCCGTCGTCGATGCCCTGCGCGAGATGGCCCGCCCGGTGGCCGGCAAGGAGCAGATCGCCCAGGTGGCCTCCATCTCCGCCGTCGACCAGGAGGTGGGCGACCTCATCGCCGACGTCATGGAGAAGGTGGGCAAGGACGGCGTCATCACCGTCGAGGAGTCCAAGGGGCTGCACATGGAGACGGAGTTCGTCGACGGCATGCAGCTCGACCGCGGCTACGTCTCCCCCTACTTCGTCACCAACACCGAGCGCATGGAGGCCGTCCTCGAGGAGCCCTACATCCTCATCACGGACAAGAAGATCTCCGCCGTCGCCGACATCCTGCCCGTCCTCGAGAGGGTCCTCCAGATGACCAAGAACCTGGTCATCGTCTGCGACGACTGCGACGGCGAGGCCCTGGCCACCCTGGTGGTCAACAAGCTGCGCGGCACGATCAACGCCCTGGTGGTGAAGGCCCCCGGCTTCGGCGACCGGCGCAAGGCCATGCTGGAGGACATCGCCATCCTCACCGGCGGCACCTTCATCACCGAGGATATGGGCCGCAAGCTCGACAACGCCCAGGTGGCCGACCTGGGCCGCGCCCGCCGCGTGGTGGCCAGCAAGGAGGACACCACCATCATCGAGGGCTACGGCAGCGACGAGGCGATCCAGGCCCGCATCAAGCAGATCAAGGCCCAGGTCGAGGACACCACCTCCGAGTTCGACCGCGAGAAGCTCCAGGAGCGGCTGGCCAAGCTCGCCGGCGGCGTCGCCGTCGTCAAGGTAGGCGCGGCCACCGAGGTCGAGCTCAAGGAGAAGAAGCTGCGCGTCGAGGACGCCCTCTCCGCCACGCGGGCCGCCGTCGAGGAGGGCATCGTGCCCGGCGGCGGCGTCGCCCTCCTGCGCTGCCAGGCCACCCTCGACAAGCTGGAGAAGAAGCTGGAGGGCGACGAGAAGACGGGCGCGCTCATCCTGCGCAAGGCGCTGGAGGAGCCCATGCGCCTCATCGCCGAGAACGCCGGCCGCGAGGGCTCGGTGGTCGTCGACGCCGTGCAGAAGAACAAGGACCCGGAGCAGGGCTACGACGCCGTCCGCGACGACTACGCCGACATGTTCGAGCGGGGCATCGTCGACCCGGCGAAGGTGGTGCGCGCCGCCCTCGAGAACGCGGCCAGCATCGCCGCCATGGTGCTCACCACCCAGTCGCTGGTGACGGACATCCCGGAGCCGCCGTCGGCCATGCCGGCGCCCCCGCCCATGGACTACTAGCAGGGCGGCGCCCTGCACCCACTTCAGGCCGGGCCCGTAGGGGCCCGGCCTTTCTTCTCCGGCACGTGGTCCAGCCTTGAAGAGATGTGGGCACTCGCCAGGCCGCGCCTAGTAGCCCGCAGTTCGCGAGCCCCCTGGTTCCAGGGTTCTACAGCTTCAGCAGCGCCGCGAACTTCTTGTCGCTGCGGAAGGGGCCGACGACGGCCAGGTTGAGCTGGTCGGTCTGGAGGAGGTTGTTCGCCACGCGGGCCAGGTCGGCGGGCTGGATAACGTCCAGGAGCTCCACCACCTCGTCGGCGGTGCGCACGCGGCCCGTGAGGATCTCCTGGCCGCCCAGCCAGCCGGAGACGCTGCGCGTGTCCTCCATGCGCAGGAGCAGGCGCCCCTTGGAGAGCTCCTTGGCCTTGGTCAGCTCCTCCTCGGGAATGCCGTCGCGGAGGCGGGCCAGCTCCTCCAGGAGGGCCGCCACCGTCTCCACGGCGTTCACGGGGTCGACGCCGGCATAGATGGAGAAGGCGCCGGCGTCCAGGAAGTGGCTCACGTAACTGTGAACGTCGTAGCAGAGGCCGCGACGCTCCCTCAGCTCGAGGAAGAGGCGGCTGCTCATCCCCTCGCCGAAGAGGACGCTGAGCAGGTCGAGCACGTAGCGGTCCGGGTGCTGGCTGGAGAGGCCGCGCAGGGCGATGCTGAGGTGGGCCTGCTCGCTGCGCTTGTAGAGGATGCCGGTGTGCGCCGCCGTCTGGCTGTTGACGGCCGGGAACCAGCCGCCGGGGATGCCGCGCTCCCAGTCGCCGAGGTGACGGTCTACCAGCTCCACCACGTCTTCGTGGCTCACGTTGCCGGCCACGCTGATCACGGCGTTGTTGGGGACGTACTGGCGGCGCAGGTAGGCGAGCGTCATCTCCCGCGTGATGCCCCGCACCGACTTCTCGCTGCCGGCCACGTCCCAGCCCAGCGGCTGGTCGGGCCACACCACCTCGTCGATGAGCACGTCCACCTGCTGCGAGGGCGAGTCGGCCACCATTGCCAGCTCTTCGAGTATGACCTTGCGCTCCTTCTCCACCTCGTCGGGCTCGAAGAGCGAGCGCCGGAGCATGTCCACCAGCACGTCCAGAGCCAGCTCCAGGTGAGGTAGCGCCACCTTGCAGTAGTAGACGGTCAGCTCGCGGTCAGTGCTGGCGTTGAGGATGCCGCCCACGCCGTCGATGACCTCGGAGATCTCGCGTGGGGTGGGCCGGCGCTCCGTGCCCTTGAAGCAGAGGTGCTCGACGAAGTGGGAGAGGCCGGCCTCGGGCGGCGTCTCGTAGCGGGAGCCCGCCCCCACGTAGATGCTGATGCTCGCCGAGCGCGTATGGGGCATGGGCGCCGTGAGGACGCGCAGGCCGTTGCGGAGGGTCGTCTTCTGGTGGTTCTGTTGGGCCAATCTCGTGCGGGGGCGCCGGCGGCGATTCCTGGCCTACACGCTTTAGCAGGCCACGCGCCCTTGCGGGGCTGCCTGGACGGCGCCCACCTCCAGCCTGATTCTAGGAAGGCCCTCCGTAACGATCAACTTGGCGCGTCCGTGTCTGGCGTCCAGCCGGGCTGCCGCCTATAATGGTCTTGGTATCGGAAGCGGAGATTTGTTAGGAGCAGGGGCGGGAAAGGAGTCGTCATGGTGCACAGGACGGGCGTCGCCGAAAAGGATGTCTCGGGCGGAGGCTACAACTTCACGATTCGTGCTCAGTACCCCAACCAACCGGGCATGCTGGGCAAAATCGCCTCCAGCATCGGCGAGGCCGGCGGCAATATCGACGCCATAGACATCGTACAGGCGAGCCGAGACCGATTGTGCCGCGATATCACCGTGGCCGCCCGCGACGACATGCACGGCCGCGAGATCGTGGAGAGGCTAAGGTCTGTAGAGGGCGTAACTATCCGCAGCGTCGCCGACCCCGTCTTCCTCATGCACCTGGGCGGCAAGATCGAGGTCACTCCGCGCGTACCCATCAAGACGCGCAGCGACCTCTCCATGGCCTACACCCCCGGCGTAGCCCGAGTCTCCATGGCCATCCACGATGACCCCAACGCCGTGTGGGCGCTGACCATCAAACGGAACACGGTGGCGGTGGTGACCGACGGGACGGCGGTGCTGGGCCTGGGCGACATCGGGCCGGAAGCAGCCCTGCCTGTCATGGAGGGCAAGGCGATGCTGTTCAAGGAGTTCGGCGGCGTCGACGCGTGGCCGGTCTGCCTGGCTACGAAGGACCCAGACGAGATCGTGCGCTGCGTCAAGCTCATCGCGCCCGTCTTCGGCGGCATCAACCTGGAGGACATCTCCGCGCCCCGCTGCTTCGAGGTCGAGGACCGGCTCAGGCAAGAGCTGGACATCCCCGTCTTCCACGACGACCAGCACGGCACGGCGGTGGTCGTCCTGGCCGGCGCTCCTCAACGCCGTCAAGATAGTCCGCAAGAACGTGCAGGACCTGCGCGTGGTGATCTCGGGGGCGGGCGCCAGCGGCATCGCCTGCGCCAAGATGCTGCTGTCCGTCGGCGTCAGCGACATCATGGGCTGCGACCGAAAGGGCGTCATCTACAAAGGCCGCACGGAAGGGATGAACCCGGCCAAGGAGCGACTCGCCGAGGTCACCAACCCCCGCGGCATCCGCGGCACCATCCACGATGCGATGGAGGGCGCCGACATGTTCCTCGGCCTGTCGGGGCCGAACACCATCACCGTCGACGACGTCAAGAAGATGAACCGCGACGCGATCGTGTTCGCCATGGCCAACCCGGATCCGGAGATCGATCCCGAGGAGGCGCTGCCCTATGTGCGCGTCATGGCCACCGGCCGCTCGGACTACCCGAACCAGATCAACAACGTCCTCTGCTTCCCCGGCTTCTTCCGCGGCCTGCTGGACGCTCACGCCCACGAGGTCAACGAGGAGATGAAGGTGGCCGCCGCGCAGGCCATCGCCGCCGGCGTCTCCAAGAACGAGCTGCACGAGGAGTACATCATCCCCAGCGTCTTCAACAAGTCGGTGCAGCGGGCCGTCGCGCGCGAGGTGGCGAACGCCGCCTACCGCACCGGCGCCGCCTCGCACCACCGCAAGGCATACCACGGCCACCTGTAGGCCGAGCGTCCGGCAACACTCGCCGCTCTCCGGCCCCCCAGCTTAGGCTACGGGGGCCGCTTGGTGCTTGCCGCGCTCAGGCCGAGCCCATATGATGTCGGCGAATCTAGGCGGGCAAGTACGAGGAGGGCTACCGGTGGAACTGAAGGGCGCTGTGGCCATCGTCACGGGGGCGGCACGGGGCATCGGCCGCGGCATCGCCGCCTGCCTGGCCCGCGAAGGCGTGCACGTGGTCATCGCCGACCTGGGGCAGAACCAGGACATCGCCCGGGAGATGGAGGAGACGGCCCGGCAGGTGAGAGCCCACGGCGTCGAGGCGCTGACCGTGAACGTCGACGTGCGCAACTGGGAGCAGGTGGCAGGGCATGGTGAAGGCCGCCATCGACCGCTTCGGGCGCGTCGACATCCTGGTCAACAACGCCGGCGTCATCTCCGTGGCGGCCGTGGCCACCATGGAGGAGGAGGAGTGGGACCGGGTGCTGGACGTGAACCTGAAGGGGACGTTTCTGTGCTGCAAGGCGGTGGCGCCCCATATGATGGAGCGCCGCTCGGGGCGCATCGTCAACCTGTCGTCGCAGGCCGGCAAACGGGGCTACATCGGCACCGCTCACTACTGCGCCTCCAAGTTCGGCGTCATCGGCTTCACGCAGTCGCTGGCCTATGAGATGGGCCCTTCCAACGTCACCGTCAACGCCGTCTGCCCGGGCGAAGTGGACACGGCCATGTACCGCGACGTCCTGGCCCCCGCCATAGCCTTCATCGCGGGCATGACCCCGGAGCAGGCGTGGGAGGAGTGGATCAGGACGCGAGTGCCCCTGGGGCGGCCTCAGACGCCGGAGGACATCGGCGAGGCGGTCGTCTTCCTCTGCCGGGCGGAGAACATCACCGGCGAGGCCCGAACGTCACCGGCGGCAGCGAGATGGCGTAGGGGCGCGGGGCGCGGCGTTCCTGCCGTAGGGGCGCATGGCCATGCGCCCCTACATTGCATCAGCCCCACGACCTCGCCCTTAGCCCAGAAACGTGGACCGAAGTGGTTTCGTAGGTCATGCTGACTCTAGCTCATGTTTCATTACGTGGAGAACGATGAGGTCTATCAGCAAGACGAGCAGGTTCCCTTCGAAGCTGTGTGTGAGGTTGCCATGGAGCATGAGGTTGCGGCCTTTTTCGATTCGGCCGTACAGGTCAATGATCTCCGGATTGCCGAGCCGGTCGAGTTCAGCACTGGACATGCGAGAGTTGAGGTCTTGAAGGTCCCGTTTCAGATCGTTGAATGGGCTGCTGTCTTCAAACGCGTCTAGAACGTCCTTCAATCGGCTGACTCGCCGTCCCTGCCTCAGTTTCCCGATAGGCTGAAGCAGATAACCCCACTCATCGATCGCGGGCGTGAGCCGACGAATGAGCATTTCCAGGACGACATAGCCCAGTACACTTGAGAGAGTCTCGAAGGATGTCTGAGAAGGCATCGCCATGCCAAGCGGCTCTGATTCACCAGCCTAACGAGTGGTAGGATTAGGTGGGTATCGGGCTTGAACGCGGTGAGATACTGGCCATCCATGCGTCTCAGGAATTCCCTCTGCCATTCTCCTGGGTGTCGTGCGGCATATCCCAATTCGGGCATCGTGTTGAAGCTGCCCCGGCCACTCGTGATGCTCGGGATGATCTCAAGCGCCTCGCCAATGAGCCTGTCGATTTGCCCACTGGTAGCCAATCAACCCTCCCTGAGGGCCGAGCTTCAGCTCGGCCCCTACAATGGACGTTAGCCTCCCGGATACCCCTCGGCCGCCATGATTTGCTCGAGCTGGCCGGTGTGGTCGGCGTCGTGGAGGCGCTGGAAGGCCACCCAGCCCTTGCAGTTGAGCGGCCCGAAGAAGGGGTGGTCAAACGTCGCCGCCAGGTCCGGCGCGGCGGGCCAGCCGCGGACCCGCGCCAGCAGGTCGACGCGGGCGGCGCGCAGCCGCTCGACGAGCGCTGCCAGCGGCTGCCCCTCGTCAGGCGTCTGCCGGCCCGCCTCTAACCGTGCGTCGGGGACGACGCCGCGGGCCAGCGACTCGACGATGAGCGCCACGTTCTCTTCGGCGGCGGTGACGTGGCGCAGCACGTCGGCGATGGACCACTGGTCGGGCGCCGGACGGAAGGCCGCCTGCCGCTCGCTCACCCCGTCGAGGAGGGCGAGCAGCCGCGCGCGCTGCCCCTCGATGAGGTCGAGGATCGCCGGCACGTCCTTCGAGCCCTGGTGCGCCAGATACGAGATGAGGCGTTCGCGGGCGTCTTCGGTCACCATGGGTTCACTTCCTCTCCTCGCTGCGAGCCGCCGGCAGAGCCGATGAGGGCCACAGACCTGCACCCAGACCAGACCTGAAGGTCTGCAGTCTACGAGTCTGCCTCCCTACATCTCGGCTCCGCCCGGCCATGCGCTCCGTGGCGTCCCGGAAGCGGCGCCGGTGCTCCTCCGAGGCCCGCAGCGCCAGGTTCGCCTCCATCTCTCGACGCGCCGCCGGCTCCAGGGGCAGCGCGGCGTCGATGACCTCCTTCGAGGCGCGCACGGCTGCGGGCGAATTCTCCGCGATCTCGGCCGCCAGCTCCAGGACGGTCTCCTCCAGGTCGGCCTGGGCCACCAGCCGGTCCACCAGCCCGATGCGCAGCGCCTCGGCGGCCTCGATCACGCGGGCGGTGAAGATGAGGTCCTTGGCCCGCGACGGGCCGACGATGCGGGGCAACAGGCTGCCTCCGACCACCAGGCCGTAGGCGGCTCCGGGGAAGCGAAAGCGGGCCGTGTGAGCCGCCACCCGCAGGTCGCAGGCGATGGCCAGCACGGCGCCGCCCCCGTAGGCGAAGCCGTTGACGGCGGCGATGACCGGCTTGGGGAAGCGCAGCAGCCCCGCGATGACGTCGACGGTGCCGTCGCCCCGGCCCTTGCCTTGTGATGCGCCGAGAGCCTCCGTCATGTCGGCGCCGGCGCAAAAGGCCTTCTCACCCGCTCCCGTGACGACGACCACGCGCACCTCGTCGTCGACGGCGAGGGCGTCCAGGTGGGCGACCAGGGCCGAGGAGAGGCGGCGGTTGACGGCGTTGTGCTTCTCGGGCCGGTTGAGGCGAAGGACGGCGACGGGGCCGTGTCGTTCGCAGAGGACGGCATCAGCGGGCAAGGCGGCTCCTTTCACTGTCGAGCGAGAGGGCGAAGCCATGATAGCCCCTCAGGCGAGCGTCTGTCAGCCAGCGATGCTCACACGACGTGCCGCGCTCCGCCGACGAGCCTCAGCGGGGGGATGAACCTATGTGAATCCTCAGGAGAGGTTATCGCGTATAATAAGTATAATAGCGTTCAGTGGTTGCACTCGCGACCATCATTCAGGAGGGAGGGATCCACACATGACGGCTGTCAAAGGGTGGAGGTTCTTCGGCGTGGGGATGCTGGCAGTGGCGGCGGCGCTGCTGGCGGGCTCTTGGAGCCTCCACGACACGGCGAGCCCGGCCAGGGCTCAGGGGGCAACCACGGTCCAGGTTGGTGACGACCACTTCGCCCCACAGACGATCACCGTTCCCGTAGGCACCACGGTCACTTGGGAGGTCACCGGCACTCATGGTCACACGGTGACGAGCGACACCGGCGTCTTCGACTCGGGGAGCACCCCGCTGAAGCAAGGAGATACCTTCAGCTTCACATTCAATCAGGTTGGGACATTCCCCTACTACTGCATGTTCCACGGCGGGCCCGGCGATGTTGGGATGTCGGGCACAGTAGTCGTGACGGCGGCGCAGGATCAGCAGCCCACGCCGACGCCCGCGCCCACTGCCATGCCTGGGTATGGGCCCGCGCCCACTCCGATGCCCGCGGCTGCACCCACACCCACTCCGATGCCCGCGGCTGCCCCGACGCCCGCTGCGATGCCGACGCCGGCTGCTCCGGCCGGTGGCGCCAGCGCCGGCAGTATCACCGTTACCCTGGGTCCCGGCCGCGACGGCAGCCAGCCCGGCACGGCGATGCTGACGGCGATGGGTGGTCAGACAGAGGTGGACATCAGTATCGCTCCGGGAGCGGCCGGCGTCCCGCAGCCCGTCCACATTCATGCGGGCACCTGCGACAACCTGGGTGCCGTGGTCTACCCCCTCACCAGCATCGTCGACGGGAAATCGATGACGCTTGTGAACGCGTCTCTAAGCAGCCTCGAAACAGGCAACTTCGCCATCAACGCCCACCTGTCGCAGGCAGGGATAAACACTTACGTGTCCTGCGGCACCATCCCCGCCTCGACGGCGGCGGGCCAGACGTCTCCGGCCACCCGACTGCCTGCGGCCGGCAGCGCCGGGTTGCAGGGAGGATATGGCGGCAGCGGTAGCACGTCGACCTGGTGGTACGTGCTCGCGGCGGCAGGTGCCGTGCTGCTGCTGAGTGGCGCTACCATCCTCTGGAGGGTCCGCGTCCGCAGATAAGCTTCGGCGAGCAGACCACCAGTTGGGAGAGGCGACCAGGATGGTCGCCTCTCTCTTGTTTACAGCCTCTCGGTGCGGAAGCGGAGGTTGATGACCTGGTTGGGACGCGCCTCCAGGCGCACCCAGCCGCCGTCCAGCGGCGCCTCGGCCAAGAACGCCTCTTCCATGTTGACGAACTCGACGCCCTGGAACGGCTCCATCGAGCCGCACGCGGCCCGACGCCGGCGACGAGCTGATGTTGTACAGCCGGACGACGACGCCCCCTCCATCCTCGGCGCGCTTGATGGCGGAGACGGCGAAGGCCGGGCCCTCGAGGGCCAGGAGGGCCCCTTCCGCCGGCAGGGCGCCGGAGCCGCCTTCCACGCGACGGGCCCGCATCGGCACGGCGAACCGGTGCGCCTCGGGCCAGGCGTCCTCCCAGCCGCCCTCGTGGGGGATCAGGGCGTAGTCGAAGGCGTGGCGGCCGGGCATCTGGGCGCCCGGCGTGGGCAGCACGGGGCCCGCCAGCCCGCGACGCGACGAGAGGTCGTCGCGGGATAGGTATCCGACGCAGCGCAGCAGCGTCAGGGCGATGGTGACGCCGTCCGCCCGGCAGCACCTCGTACTCCGGGAGGCCGCGGTTGGCGAGCATCAGGCCGCGCTCGCCGTCGGACACGTCCACAAAGGTCTTCTGCGGGTAGGTGCCCGACCGGCTCCTCGGCCCAGGTCTCGTCCCAGGCGGGCAGGGCCAGCGGCCGCGCCACCACGCCGAAGTGCTGCTCGGCGTGGGAGACGTCGGTCTGGAGGCCGGCCGGGAAGTGGACGCGCAGGCGGTGGTCCTGGGCGCTGGTTCTCGACCTCGCTGTGGATGTCGACGCGGCGGACGCCGGGGTAGAGGCTGACCCGGCTCACGATGGGACACTCCACCCGCTCGGTTGAGCGCCCGTCGCGGTCGACGGTCAGGGCGCGCGGCAGGCTGTAGTCCAGGGCCACCTCCAGCGTCCAGCGGGCGGGGCCGCCCTCCACCACGGCGATGCGCGGCCGGCGGCGACGGGCGGTCCACCACCTCATCGCGGGCCGGGCGGCAGTAGTTGTACTCGTCGCCGCGGTCGCCGCCGTCCACGAAGCGGTTGAGGCCGGACAGGCTGCGGCCGCTTCGCTTGTCGAGAACGGTCAGCGTGCCGTCGCCGGGGTCGGCCGTCACGCGGAAGAACTCGTTCTCGATGCTGCCGCCGTCTCGGGTGGACGGCGGGCGCGGCGGGCCGTGCACGACGCGAAAGGTGCGGTAGCCGAAGCCGGGCACCTCGGGCGCCACGAAGCCCACCTCGATGCGCGGCGGCGGCGCCGCCTGGCTCACCGGCCCTAAAGGCGACTCTCCGGCGTCCGGCGTCAGCACCTGGCAGGGGATGGCCCGCCCCGAGGGGTCGACCACCTCCAGCGGCTCCTCGCCCTCGCGGCGGGGCAGCAGCACGGTGACGAAGTCGCGTGCGGGGGCCGTTCAGCGGGTTGAAGACGGCCACGCCCAGGCCATCGCCGGAGGGCATGCTGGGCGCAGAGTCGTGCGCATGGCCTGCCGCGTCAGCTCCTCCCCGATCTGCCGGCAGCGGTCGAAGCGGACGCGCATCTCGTCGTGCACCTGGTCGATGCTGCAGCCGCAGATGGAGTCGTGCGGCTGGTTGCGGAGCAGCTCGCCCCAGGCGGCGTCCAGGAGACCGGCCACGGAGGCGGGCTGCGATGGATAGAGGCCGGCGGGGCCCGCCGGCAGCGGCGGCTCGCGCCATCGCTTCGCCCAGGCGCCTCCGAAGCAGGGCCGACCACAGGGAAAGGGGCTCCGCCCAGCGGGTCAGCAGGTCTTCGCACTCCTGGTTGCGCTGCTTGATCCACATGCGCGCCGAGAGCACGCCCGGCAGCACGTGCGCGCTCCGGCCGCTGCGGAGCTCGCCCCGGTAGCGGGGCCAGGCCCCGGACTGCTCCCCCATGACCTCCCGGATGGCCTGCGAACAGCGCCGGCAGGTGTGCCGTGCACCAGCTCGGCGTCGGTCGAGGGCCGTCGTTGGCGGTGGCGATGATGCCGGCGAGATCGGCCTGGGGCGGCGTGTGGTCGTTGCCGTTCATGAGGAGGAGATAGGGGGTGGTAGCGCGCGGCTCCAGCGTCTCGCGGATGCGCGCGGATGGCCTCCAGCAGCGCCTCCCGCTCGGCCGGCAGGTCGCTGGCGATGCAGTAGCCCGCGGGCAGGTGGACGGTCAGCACCTCGCTGCCGTCGGGGGCGCGCCAGAAGAACTCTGTCTTCTGCGAGGTCGTCGCCGGCGCCGCGCCAGATGACGGCGTTCTCGATGCCGAAGCCGCGCAGGACGGCCGGCATGTGGGCGACGTGGCCGAAGCTGTCCGGCAGGTAGCCCACCATCATCGGCTCGCCGAACCGGCGGGCGCAGCGCAGGCCGCGCATCAGGTTGCGCACCAGCGACTCGCCGCCCACCAGGAACTCGTCCGGCAGGACGTACCACGGGCCCACCTGAAGGCGGCCCGCCCGCACCTGCCGCTCGATGTCGGCCCGGCGGTCCGGGCGCACCTCCAGGTAGTCGTCCAGGAGCGACGGTCTGGCCGTCGAGCAGGAAGCAGCGGAAGTCGGGGTCCGTGTCGAGCAGGTCCAGGAGCTGGTCGACCGTGCCGACCAGTCGCGTCCGGAAGGCCTCGAAGGGGAGGTACCACTCGCGGTCCCAGTGGGTGTGGGAGACGACGATCGAGCTTCCAGGGGGGACCTGGACTCACGGGCTCAGGCCGGTCGCCGGGCGCGCGGGGCACGACGGCGGGCGACGCGCAGGGCGGCGTCGTGGGCGGCGTCCTCGGCGGCGTCGTCCAGAGGGACCAGCTCTACTTCGCTGTAGCGCCGGCCCAGGGCGACGCGCAGGATGTGATCGGTGAAGCGGGGGTTCTTGGGTAGCAGGGAACCGTGCAGGTAGGTGCCGTAGGCGTTCCTGTAGACCGCGCCCTCGCCGCCGTCCTCGCCGTTGTTGCCGAACCCCCTCTCGACGCGGGCCAGCGGGCGGGCGCCGTCGCCGAGGTAGGTGCGGCCGCCGTGGTTCTCGAAGCCGACCAGCGTGCCGCCCTCCCAGCGCGCCGCCATGTCGCCGATGCAGCGACGGGCGCCCTCGCCGGGGTGCACGCGTCCAGGCGTCGAAGACGGCGGCGCCGGGCAGCTCGTCGCCCGCCGCCGTCCGGTAGTAGCGGCCGAAGAGCTGGTAGCCGCCGCAGACGGCCAGCATCGCCACGCCGTCCTCCGCCGCCTTTCGCAGCGCCTCGCCCTTGGCGACGGCCAGGTCCTCGGCGATGCGCCGCTGCTCGCGGTCCTGTCCCCCGCCGATGAAGATGAGGTCGTAGGCGGCAGGGTCCAGCGGATCGCCCAGGTCCAGCTCCTCCACCGCCAGCTCGATATCGCGGGCCTCACAGCGGAGGCGCAGGCAGAGGATGTTGCCGCGGTCGCCGTAGATGTTCATCAGCCGCGGGTAGAGGTGAGCGAGGCGCAGGACCTTTCTCACGATTCCTCCCAGAAGTGGGCACGGCGCCCGCGGCGGGCGAGCAGCTCGCGGACGGGTAGCATGGCGGTGTAGGTGGGCACGACATAGAGGAGCCCGCCCGGCGGCGTCTCGCGCAGGGCCCGCGACAGGGCCGCCCCCACGTTGGGCTCGACGGCGGCCGGGGCCGCCAGGCCGGCGTACTTCAGGCGCAGGGCGAGGTCCTCGGCGCGCGTGCCGGAGAGGACCCAGGTGGCGGGCCGGCCGGTCAGCAGCTCGAAGTCGGCGTCCCAGATCCAGGAGACGTCCCGCCCGTCGGCGATGCCGTCGTTGAGGAGGAAGAGCAGCCGCTTCTCGGTCTCGTCGGCGGCGATGGTGCGCAGCACCTGGTTGAGGCCGGCCGGGTTCTTGCCCAGGAGAACCAGCACCCGGCGCCCGTCGACTTCGAAGCGACTCCTGACGGCCGAAGGCCGCCGTCGCGCTGGAGAGTCCCTCGCCTATCGCCTCCAGGCTGACGCCCAGGGCCAGGCCGGCGGCGGCGGCGGCCAGGGCGTTGTAGACGTTGTAGAGGCCGCTGAGGGCCAGCGATAGCGAGAGGGGTCCCGCCGGCGTCTCGACCTCGATCAGTGTCCGGCCGTCCTCCCGGGTCACGGCGGTGGCACGCACCTGAGGCGCCGGCCGGCGAGCGGCCGCAGCCGGGGCAGAGCCAGTGGCCGACGTGGCCGTAGAAGAGGACCGAGTAGCGGTACTCGCTGCCGCAGGACGGGCACCAGCGGGCGTCGGCGGCGTGCTCGGCGCAGGCGAGGCCGGCCGAGGGGTCATCGACCCCGTAGTAGACGACCTCGCCGGGGGCGATGTCGGCCAGGGCGGCGACGGAGGGGTCGTCGGCGTTGAGCAGCACCGCCGTCGAGGACTCAGTGTTCTCCAGGGTGAGGCGCCAGCAGGCCGCCACCGAGTCCACCTCGCCGTAGCGGTCCAGCTGATCGCGGAAGAGGTTGGTGAAGAGCAGCAGGCGGGGTCGCACGGCCTCCGCCGCCTGCAGGCAGCGTGGCCTCGTCCACCTCGAAGACGCCGAGGCGGCGCGCTCCGTCGCGCACCCGACCCCGGAGGTCGGCCTCATCCATGAGGGCGGTGGCGATGCCCCGCATGAGGTTGGAGCCGCTGCGGTTCGGCAGAGGCTGAAGTCCGGCCGTCGAGGCGATGCCCGCTATCATGCGGGCCGTTGTCGTCTTGCCGTTGGTGCCGGTGACGATGAGGGAGCCGCCGCCCAACCGGGAGGCCAGATCAGCGACCAGGCCGGGGTCCAGCGCCTCGGCGACCAGGCCCGGCAGGGCGGTGCCGCCGCCCCGTCGCAGGGCGCGGCTGGCGAAGCCCGCGGCCCGTCCGGCCAGGAGGGCTGCCGAGCGGCGCAAAGGTGGAAGCTTTGTCATACCCCGCTAGGCGGTCAGCTCTCGGTGCCCTGCCAGCAGGCGGGCCAGACCCTCCCTGGAGACGAAACCAATGAGACGCCCGCCATCGACCACCGGCAGACCAAAGAGGTCCTGAGCCTCCATCCTCTGGAGGATGCTGGCCGCGTCCTCCTCGGGGCCGATGACGGCCACCTGAGCGGTGGGGGTCATCACCTGGCCGGCAGGGGTGGTCTGCCATTGGTCTCGGCCGAGCTTGCTAAGGGCATCGGCCTGGATCAGACCCACCACCTTCTGATCGTCTATCACGAACACGCATCCGGCGCGCCGCGCGGGCGAGTTGGACGCCAGCACCTCGGCGATGGGGGTATCGGCGGCGGCTGTCGGCAGCTCGCTGGTCATGACGTCGCGGGCGTGGATGGTCTTCAGGAACTCGAGAGTCCGCACCTGGCGCCAGCTCTGGCGGGCGGCGCCCTCCAGGAACATGGCCAGCACGATCAGCCAGAGGCTGCCCACCGGATCCAAGAAGCCGACGAGACCGATGACGCCGGCGAAACCGATCGCCATGAGCCCGTAGGCCATGAACTGGCCGATGCGGGAGGCCCACCGTGTCGACTTGTGGTAGTTGCCGGTGATCCCCCAGAGGGCCGAGCGCAGGATGCGCCCGCCGTCCATGGGGAAGCCGGGCGCCAGGTTGAAGGCGCCCAGGAATAGGTTCATGAGCCAGAGCCACTCGAGCATGACCGCCAGCGGCCTGGCTTCTCCCGCCCCGGCGAGCCACCACAGCAGCCCGAACATCCCTGCCAGGAGGACGCTCGTGGCCGGCCCGGCGAAGGCCATGATGAACTCCGCCAGCGGCCGCGTCGCCTCCCTGGTGATCTGGGACACGCCCCCGAAGATGAAGAGCGTGATCCCCTTCACGGGGATGCCGTAGGCCTTCGCTATGAGGCTGTGGGCCATCTCGTGCGTGAGGATGGAAGCGAAGAAGAGCACGCCACTGATGACGGCCATGGGCCAGTAGAGCGAGGCGTCGGAGTTCAGGGAAGATGTCGGGGTAGACGCGGATGGCCAGGATCAGAACAACGAATCCGAAGGTAAGGAACCACGAATAGTTGAGACCGATGGGCACCCCGAAGATGGAGCCCAGCTTGACGGAAGAACGCAAACTATTCCTCGCAATTTCCGGTCGGCGTCACCGCTCGACGCGGATGATACCGACACTACTGACCATGATAGCACGCGGCCCCAGGCGGGGCACTCATCTCAAGCGCCCGGAGGCGTAAACCAGCGATAAGACCTCTCCGGCACGCCGCCGACGCCCCGGAACACCAGCTCGACGCCTCCGCCTCCCAGGTCCACCTTGGGAAAGACGAGCAGGCCGTCGCGGTGATCCTCTGCGACGTTCAGTAGAATCCACGACTGCGGCTCGTATTCGCCGCCGTTCAGGGGGCGGAGGACGCTGACGCGACTGGGGTCGTACTTCGAGAGATCGGTCGACTGCGAGTCCATGCGCACGTAGAAGGCCAGGTATCGGGAAAGGTCCACCTCGCCGGCGCCGTCCATCTCTGGGGTAGCCAAGAGGTCCGGCGTCACCCACGTCACCTGGATCGTGACGCCGCCCTGGCCGCCGTCGACCAGCGTCAGTGGCGAGGGCGTGGGCGACGGCTGGGCTGTCGGAGTGGCGGGCTCGCCGCCGCCGCCACAGGCAGCAGCGAAGGCCAGCGCGAAGACGGCGGCCACGAGGACCGCCGTACTCGCCTGACGTCTCGACCGCAGGGAGATGGTCACCCCTGGCGTCCGCCGAGCCGCTTCTTGACGATGGGTGTCACCGTGGGCATGAGGATGATCATCATGAGCGAGAAGACCCAGCCGGCGCCGCCCAGTCGGGCCACCCAGTCGTAGTCGCCGCGGAGGGTGGTGGCCGCCAGGAAGGCGGTCGCGCCCAGCAGGGAGGCCGCCGTGTAGATGAGAGCGCTGACGTAGGTTGATCGCTGCCCGTGCACTAGTGAACCTCCTCCAGGGGCCTCCCCATGCCCCTCGCCTCCTGCCGAGCCGGCTCCAACCGGACGGGCGGCCCGCCGCGGCGGATGGGCGGCCGGAAGCCCCGCATGGACATCGCGTTCAGCGTCACGCTGAGGGAGCTGATGGCCATCAGGAAGGCCGCCAGCTCGGGGCTCACCACCTGCGCGAAGAAGGGATAGAGCACGCCGGCGCCGAGCGGGATGGCGGCGGTGTTGTAGCCGAAGGCCCAGGCCAGGTTCTGCTTCACCTTCCGCATGGTGAACCTGGCGACCTGGATGGCCGCCACCACGTCCAGGAGGTCGTCCTTGACCAGGATGACGTGGCCCGTCTCCTTGGCCACGTCGGTGCCGGAGCCGATGGCGATGCCCACGTCGGCCTGGGCCAGGGCGGGAGCGTCGTTGATGCCGTCGCCGACCATCGCCACCTGCCGGCCCTGCTCCTGGAGCTTGCGCACCTCGGCCGCCTTGTCCTGCGGCAGCACCTCGGCCAGCACGCGGTCGATGCCCACCTGTCGGGCGATCGCGTCGGCGGTGCGCGCGTTGTCGCCGGTGATCATCGCCACCTCCAGGCCCAGGCGGTGCAGCTCCTGGACCGCCCGCGCCGAGGTCTCTTTGAGAGTATCGGCCACGGCCACCACGCCTAGCGCCCGGTCGCCGGCGGCGACGAACATCGCCGTCTTGCCGTCGTGCTCCAGGCGCTCGGCCTCGGCGAGGAGCGGGCCCAGGGCCACCTGCCGCTCGGCCATGAGCCGGCGGTTGCCCAGGAGGATGAGGCTGCCGTCGTGCCGGGCCTCGACGCCCTGGCCGGGGATAGCGGCGAACTCCTCGGCGTCGGGCAGCGCCAGGCCTCGCTCCTGCGCCCCGCGCACGATGGCCTCGCCCAGCGGGTGCTCGGAGTTCTTCTCGGCGATGGCCGCCAGGCGCAGCACCTCGTCCTCACGCCCGTCGAGGGACACCACGTCCGTCACCGAGGGCTCGCCCTTGGTCAGAGTGCCCGTCTTGTCGAAGACGACCGTCTGGAGCTTGGCCGTGCTCTCGATGGCGTCGGCGCCCTTGAAGAGGATGCCGTTCTGGGCGCCCAGGCCGGAGCCGGCCATGATGGCGCTGGGCGTGGCCAGACCCACGGCGCAGGGGCAGGAGATGACCAGGACCGTGACCGACAGCAGCAGGGAGAATCCGAAGACCTGCAGACCGCTGAGATTCGAGGGGGACAGCATGAAGCGGCTGTTGGGGTCGAACCACCAGTTGAAGCCGCCGAAGAACCAGAACAAGAACACGCTCAGGGCCAGCATGTGCACGCCCAGGATGAAGTGGCCTGCCACCGTATCGGCCAGGCGCTGGATGGGGGCCTTGGTGGCCTGGGCGTCCTCCACCAGCTTGACGATCTGGGCCAGGGCCGTCTCCTTGCCCACCCTGGTGGCCCGAAAGCGGAAGGCCCCCGTCCTGTTGATCGTGCCGCCGATCACCTCGTCGCCGGCCCGCTTCTCCACCGGCAGGCTCTCGCCGGTGATCATCGATTCGTCGACCGCCGAGTAGCCTTCGCTGACGACGCCGTCCACCGGGATGCTCTCGCCGGGGCGGACCAGGCAGATGTCGCCCACCTGCACCTCGTCGGCCGGCACCTCTATCTCGGCGCCGTCGCGGAGGACGTGGGCCCGCTTGGGCTGAAGCGTCATCAGCTTGCGGATGGCCTCCGACGTGCGGCCGCGGGTCACCGCCTCCAGGTAGCGGCCGAGGACGATGAAGGCGGTGAGGAGGGCGGCCGATTCGTAGAAAGTGGCCTTCTCGCCGCCGAAGCCGGCGTTAGGCCAGAACGTGTTGATGACGGCGATGAAGTAGGCGGCGCCGATCCCGGTCGCGTAGAGGAGGTTCATGTCGGTGACGCCGCGACGCAGGCCGTTGAAGCTGTTGACGAAGAACTGGCGGCCGGGGCCCAGCACCACCGGCGTCGCCAGGGCCCAGAGGACGTACTTGTTGGCCAGGAAGCTCGGGATGAAGGTGTGCAGCACCCAGTAATCGCGGAAGGTGCCGGCCATCACCAGCAGGCCCAGCGGCGCGGCGATGAGCAGGTTGACGAGCTGGCGCCGGACCTCCTGCTGGCGGGCGCGGCGCTCGCGGTCCTGCGACGCCTCGCCCTCAGCCTTGTCCGACACCTCGTAGCCCAACTCGCGGATGGTCTTCTTGATCTGGGCGGCGGTAACGGCTGCGCCGGCGTACTCCACGCTGACCGAATCGGTGCCCAGGTTTACCCCTACGTGAACCACGCCGGGCATCTCTCCGACCGCCTTCTCGATGATCGGCTGGCAGTGGGTGCCCATCATGCCCAGCACCAGCAGCTCGATGCGGTCCCAGGGCACGTCATAGCCGACGCCGGTGATCGCCTCCTCCATGTCGGCGAGGGAGCAGGCGGCGGGGTCGTACTCCACGCCGGCCTTGGCCGCCGCCAGGTTCACTCTGGCCGAGGCCACGCCGTGCAGCCCCTCCAGGGCCTTCTCCACCTTGTTCACACAGGCGGCGCAGCTCATCCCCGCTACCGGCAGGGTGACCTCCTTCGCCTTGCCCTCCACCATTCTCAATGATTCCCTTCTAGGACCCGCTGCGCCGGACTAGTCCGCAGCCTTCTCCTCCGCCCGCGCGATGAGCTGATCCAGCCGCTCGCGCTGGGCCTTCAGGTCGGCCACCAGGTCCGTCGACTCGGCGGGCTCAGCCTGTTCGTGCCCTTCGTGGCCGTTGCCTCCGTGCCCGCTGTGGCACATCATCATGCCGTGGCCGCTGTGGCTCCCCGAGCGCCGCGCATGAACAGCCATCCGAAGGCCATCATGCCCACCATCATCAGGGGACAGGCCAGCACAATCAGCGCCAAGGGCAACCCCCAAGCAATAGAATCCATTGTCAGCCTCCTCCCGCCGGCCGCGGCCGGCCCCTAGCGGTTCGCCTGGGCGTAGAGGTCCATCAGCTCGCCGACGACCTGGTCCTCGCGCCCGTCGCGCATGCCCTCGACGACGCAGGTGCGGAGGTGGCCCTCCAGCATGATCGTCTCCATCTTTTCGATGGCTTTGCGCACGGCGTGCGTCTGCTTGAGGACGTCGACGCAGTACTCGTCCTTCTCGATCATGCGACGGACGCCCTCCAGGTGCCCCTCGACGAACCGCAGGCGCTTCAGAACCTCGCTGCGTACTGGATCCTGCATGACTGTTCCCGCCTCTCTCCCCGGGTCGCGTGCCGACCCCCACCCAGGGGGTATGGGTGACTATACATATACTATCTAGGTGTATAGCAGCTGTCAAGGGCGAGAGGCAGGGCCGCGTAGGGGCGGTTCGCGAACCGCCCCTACTGACCGAAGACGTGAAGAACCGCCGGCCTTGCCTTTCGGTTGCCGGCGGCCCTTGATGGAGGCCTGTGGATGTCGCTCTTAGTTTACCGGCGCTCCTAGGGAGGCGCCGCACTTGGAGCAGAACTTGGCCCCCGCCGTGGCGGCGGTGCCGCACTGGGGGCAGTATTGAGTGGAGTCGGAGGCCGGCGGCGCCTTTGAGGCCAGAAGCCCGGTATCCGGCGCGGCCTCGGTCTCGGAGAGCTGGTCCGGTTTCTCCGGCTCTTGACTGGAGCGCCGGAACTCCCGGATGCTCTTGCCGATGGCGCCGCCCACCTCGGGCAGCCGGCCCACGCCGAAGATGATCACCACCACGGCCAGGATCAGCAAGAGCTCGAAGGGGCCGATGCCCAGGGGGCCTATAGCAAGCACGATCTTTCCTCCGGAGGCCTGTGGGGCCTCTCGACCTTGAGGTTAGCACCCCCTACATAAGGCGTCAAGGAGAGACGGCACCGGGGTAGGTTCGCGGCTACCGGCGGAGACGCTCCGTGGCGTCTAGGGCGGTCCCGCCGGCGTCAGACGCTGAAGAGGATGTGCAGCACGTCGCCGTCCTGCACATCGTACTGCTTGCCCTCCAGGCGCAGGACCCCCTGCTTGCGGGCCTCCGCCAGCGAGCCGCAATCCAGCAGCTCGCGCCAGCCGACGACCTCCGCCCGGATGAACCCGCGCTCCATGTCGCTGTGCACCTTGCCGGCAGCGGCGAGGGCCGCCGTGCCGCGGGGCACGACCCAGGCGTGGCCGTCCTCCGGGTTGACCGTGAAGAAGGAGATGAGGTCCAGCAGCTCGAACGAGCGCCGGATAACCAGGTCTCGTCCCGCCTCCGGCACGCCCATGTCGGCGCGGAACTCGGCCGCCTCCTCCTCGGAGAGCTCACCGAGCTCCAGCTCGACCCTGGCGCAGAGGGCGGCGACATCGCGATGGGGCCGCGCCCAGCGGCTACGGAACTCCGCCTCCAGCTCGCCGGCCCGCGACGCGTCCTGCTCGTCGATGTTGAGGAGGAGCAGGACGGGCTTGGCGGTGAGGAAGTCATAGTTCTCCAGCGAGCGCCACTCCTCGGGCGAGAGCGTCTGGGCGCGAAGGGGCGTCTCCGCCTCCAGTCCGGCCTTGATCCGCTCCAGGAGCGCCACCTCCTTCTCGCCGGCCGCCCGCTCCCCCGCCTTGGCGGAGCGCACGGCGATGTCCAGCCGCTCCAGCCTCTTCTGCACGAAGGCGAGGTCGGCGAAGGTCAGCTCCAGGTCCATCGTGGCCACGTCTCGATGAGGGTCGACAGCGCCCTCCGGGTGAGGGACGCGCTCGCTGCGGAAGGCGCGCACCACGTGGATGAGGGCGTCGGTTCGGGCCAGGGCGGTCACCACCTCGGCGGACCCTCCCTCGCGCCCGAAGCCCTTGGCGAAGGCGGCGCCGGGGAAGTCCAGGTAGCGGACGTCGGCGTGGGTGCTCTTCTTGGGCTTGAAGTGGGCGACCAGCTCGTCGAGGCGTGGGTCCGGCAGCTTGACGGCCGCTATGTGCGGCCCGCCCGTCTCGTAGGTTCCGGTCGGAACGTGGCCGCCCGTGAGGACGTCGAAGACGGTCGTCTTGCCGGAGCGGGCGAGGCCGATGAGGCCGAAGTCCATGCTTGTACCCCCTCCTGGGTGGCTCGACTGGGGTGAGGCCGCGAATCGAGGATAGGTCAGCCCTCAGAGGGTGTCAACGCTACCGAAAGCGCCGGTCCCCTCACAACAGTTCGTTGACACCCCTTGGGCCACTGCTACAATCGGCCTCGCCTTGGGCCCGCCGGGCCCTTGTCGCGTGTGCCGCCTACGCCCCCGGAAAGCATTCCGCTCATGACCTACCAGACGCTCGTCCTCGAGCGGGGCCGCCCCCTCGCCAATCTCCGCCTTCACAGACCCGAACGCGGCAACCTGATCGACGGCCAGGCCGCGCAGGAGATCGAGGCCGCCTGCCGCGAGCTTGCCGACGACGAGGCCGTGCGCGCCGTCATCCTCACGGGCGAGGGCGAGGCCTTCTGTCGCGGCTGGGACCTCTCGGCGCTGGACCCGGAGCGAGAGTCGCCCCTCGACTGGGCGCGCCGCCAGCGCCTGCTGGGCGACCCCTTCGGCTGCCTGGCCCGCCTGCCGCAGCCGGTCATCGCCGCCGTCAACGGCGACGCCCTCAGCGCCGGCCTGGAGCTGGCCCTCGCCTGCGACATCCGTCTCGGCCGCCGAAGAAGCCCGCTTCGCCTGCCCGGAGACCGGCCACGGCGTCATCCCCTGGGCCGGCGGCACCCAGCGGCTGCCCCGCATCGTCGGGCGCGGCAAGGCCCTGGAGATGATCCTTACCGGCGAGGCCGTGGACGCCGAGGAAGCCCTGCGCATCGGCCTGGTGAGCCGGGTCGTGCCGCGCGGACGCCTGCTGAGCCGAGGCCGAGGCGCTGGCCGGGCGCATCGCCGAGCGCGGGCCCATCGCCGTGCGCTACGCGAAGGAGGCCGTCAGCCGGGGGCTGGACATGACCCTGGAGCAGGCCCTGCGCTACGAGACTGACCTGACCATCATCCTCCAGACGACCGAGGACCGCGCCGAAGGGGTGCGCGCCTTCCTCGAGAAGCGCACGCCTCGCTTCAAGGGGAGGTAGGGAGACTGTAGCGGAGGCCTTCAGGCCTCCAAGGATGTGGAGGGCTAAAGCCCTCCTCTACGACTACGACCACGGCCATGCCTCTGGCGCCATGAATGCTTTCGAGACCATCATCTATGAGAAGCGAGGCGAGATCGCCTGGCTGACCCTCAACCGGCCGCGGGTGCTCAACGCCGTCAACCTCCAGATGCGCGACGAGCTCTGGACGGTCATGGAGGCGGTCCGCGACGACCCGGACGTGCGCGTGCTGGTCATCAAGGGGGCCGGCAGGCGCGCCTTCTCCGCCGGCGCCGACGTCAGCGAGTTCGGCACCGCGCCCTCGTTCGTCGAGGCCCGCCGCGCCCGCCACGAGCGCGACCTCTGGGGCCTGATGCTCAGCCTCCCGATCCCGCTGGTGGCCGCTATCCACGGCTTCGCCCTGGGGGCCGGCTGCGAGATGAGCATGTGCTGCGACTTCCGCATCGCCTCCGAGGACGCCCGCCTGGGCCTGCCCGAGGTGAACCTGGGCTACATACCCTCCGCCGGCGGCACCCAGCTCCTGCCCCGCACGATCAGTCCGGGCGTCGCCATGGGGCTCATCCTCTCGGGCGACGCCATCGACGCCCGCGAGGCCTGGCGCCTGGGGCTGGTGCAGCGCGTCGTCCCCCGCCGCCGGCTCTACGCGGAGGCGGAGGCGCTGGCCCGCTCCCTGGCCGGTCGCCCCAGTCGAGGCGCTGCGACGCGCCAAGCAGGCCGTCCTCCAGGGGCTCGACATGCCCCTCGATCAGGGCCTGGCCCTGGAGCAGCGCCTGGCCTCCCTGGCGCTGGCCTCGCCGGAGGCCGAGGCGGGCCTGGCGGCCTGGCGCTCAACATCGCCCTGACCTAACATCGGCCTGACAGTCTGTACCTGGGGGTCGACGATGAACACGGCCGAGTTCCTGCAAATCAGCTCTATGGTTGTGCCCGAGCGCGAGGCCCTGGTCTGCGAGGGCCGTCGCCTTACCTATATGGAGATGGCTCAGCGCGTCAACCGCCTCGCCAACGCCCTCCTCTCGCTGGGCATCTCCCGCCGCGACAAGGTGGCGGTGATGTCCCTCAACGGCCCCGAGGTCATCGAGACCGCCTACGCCTGCGCCAGGATCGGCGCCGCCTTCGTCCCTCTCAACTACCGGGCCAAGCGCGAGGAGCTCGTCTACATGGTCAACAACTCCGAGGCCGCGACCCTCTTCGTGGGGCCGCGCTACCTGGAGCTGGCCTCCGCCATCCGGCCCGAGCTGAGCGCCATCAAGAACCTCTTCTGCTACGGGCCCGCGGCAGGGGGCATGAAGTCCTACGACGACCTGATGGCCTCGGGCAGCGAGGAGGAGGTCTTCGTCGAGACCGAAGAGGACGACCCCGCCATGCTGCTCTACACCAGCGGCACCACCGCGCTGCCCAAGGGCGTCGTCCTCACGCACCTCACCCTCTCCGTCTACGTCACCAACACGATGAACCCGGCCGACCCGGAGGGCGAGCGCGACGTGACGCTCCTCTCGGTGCCCCTCTACCACGTGGCCGGCGCCACCGTCCCCCTGTCGGCCATCTGGGGAGGCCGCACGCTGGTCATCCTCCCCCAGTTCGAGCCTGAGCTGTGGCTGGAGGCGGTCCAGAACGAGCGCGTGACCCACAGCTTCGTCGTCCCCACGATGCTCAAGCGCATCATGGAGCACCCGGACTTCGACAAGTACGACCTCAGCTCCCTCCAGCTCATCACCTACGGGGCCGCCCCCATGCCCTACGAGGTGGTCCGGCAGGCCGTCGACGTGTTCAAGTGCGGCCTGATGAACGCCTACGGCCAGACCGAGAGCACCTCCACCATGACCTACCTGGGGCCGGAGGACCACCTCATCGAGGGCACGGAGGAGGAGAGGGCGAAGAAGCTCCAGCGGCTGCGCTCCGTGGGCCGCGCCATGGACGACATCGCCATCGCCATCATGAACAGCCGGAACGAGATGCTGGAGCCCGCACCAGGAGGGCGAGATCTGCGTCAGCGGCGCCCGCATCATGCGCGAGTACTACAGGCGGGAGGACGAGACGGCGCAGGCCATCGTCGACGGCTGGCTGCACACCGGCGACGTGGGCTACCTGGATGAGGACGGCTACCTCTTCATCACCGGCCGCACCAAGGACCTCATCATCCGCGGCGGCGAGAACATCTCGCCGGGCGAGATCGAGGCCTGCCTCGAGGGGCACCCCAAGATCGCGGACGCCGCCGTCATCGGCGTGCCCGACCCCGAGTGGGGCGAGACGGTGAAGGCGGTGGTGGTGCTCAAGCCGGGAGAGACGCTCACCCTGGAAGAGATCGTCCAGTACTGCAAGGGGCGGCTGGCCAGCTTCAAGGCTCCCTCGGAGGTGGCCTTCGTCAAGGAGCTCCCGCGCAACCCCCTGGGCAAGGTGCTGAAGACCGAGCTGCGGAAGGC
>CAVSBT010000019.1:0-149854 GCA_963726245.1 uncultured Chloroflexia bacterium | reverse complement strand
ACGCCCGCACGCCCGTCGTCACCATCGTCGGCAAGGCCTCCGAGATGCAGGTCCGGGAGGTGCTGGAGACCGCCCTGGAAGAGAACCTGGCCATGATCGCGGAGTCCATCCGCTACCTGAAGGGCCAGGGCCGCGCCGTCTTCTTCGACGCCGAGCACTTCTTCGACGGCTTCTTCGCCAACCCGGAGTACAGTCTCCGCTGCCTGCGTGTCGCTTCCGAGGCCGGCGCTGAGTGCCTCGTCCTCTGCGATACCAACGGCGGCACCATCACTACCCGGCTGGTGGAAGCGGTGAGGGCCACTCGCGAGGCCGTTTCGGCGCCCCTGGGCATCCACGCCCATAATGACATTGACGTGGCGGTGGCCAACAGCCTGGCCGCCGTCGAGGCCGGCTGCACTCACGTCCAGGGCACCATCAACGGCTACGGCGAGCGCTGCGGCAACGCCAACCTGATCAGCGTTATCGCCGACCTCAAGCTGAAGATGGGCATCGATTGCGTCAGCGACGAGCAGCTAGCCCGCCTGACGGAAGTCTCCCACTACGTGAGCGAGATCGCCAACATGGTGCCCTACGACCACGCTCCCTACGTTGGAGTGAGCGCCTTCGCCCATAAGGCAGGGTTGCACGTGGCCGGCATGGTCAAGTCCGAAGCCGCCTACCAGCACACCTCGCCGCAGCTCGTCGGCAACGAGCGGCGGATCCTCGTGTCGGAGCTGGCCGGGCAGCGCAACATCCTCACCAAGATCAAGGAGCAGGGCATCGACGTTGAGCTCAGCACCGAGGAGGCGCGCCGCCTGCTGGAGCAGGTGAAACTCATGGAGAGCCGCGGCTACCAGTACGAGGGCGCCGAGGCGTCCTTCGAGCTGCTGGTGCTGCGCAGCCGGCCCGGCTACCGGTCGCCCTTCGAGCTGGAGGACTTCTGGGTAGTGGAGCGCCGCCGCACCCGCCCCGGCGTCCGCGACGAGGGCGACATGCAGGCCGAAGCCATGGTGAAGGTCAGCGTCGGCGACCAGGTCATACAGACGGCCGCCGACGGCAACGGCCCCGTCAACGCCCTGGACGCCGCCGTGCGCAAGGCGCTGCTGGAGTTCCACCCCAGCCTGGCCACCATCAAGCTGGTGGACTACAAGGTGCGCATCATCGACAGCGCCGCTGGAACCGGCGCCTCCGTGCGCGTCCTCATCGAGTCCACCGACGGCGAGGAGGTCTGGCGGACCGTGGGCAGCTCTACGGACATCATCGAAGCGTCGTGGCTGGCGCTAGCCGACAGCCTGGAGTGGTGGCTTACGCACCGCGAGCCCAAGAGCGGGTCTATCGCCGGTCGCAAGGCGCCCAAGGCCTGATCTAACCGCTCTGAATCTCTAAGGAGACCTCTCATGGTTGCACCCGCCGAACCGCAGGCCCGCATCCAGTCCGACATCGAAGCGCTCTGCCGCTTCCCGCGCGGCTCCGCCTCCGAGGGGGAGCGAGAGGCATCCCGCTGGGTGGCCTCCCGCTTCCAGGAGATCGGCCTGGAGCCTGAGCTGGAGACCTTTCATTTCTACCCGGAGTACTGGAACGTCTGGGGCGCCCACGTGCTAGGCGCCCTGGGCGCCTGGCTGCTCCTGGGCCGGGGCGGCCGCCGCCGGCGCCTCCTGGGGGCCGCCGCCACCTCCTTCCTGGCCGCCTCCTTCTGGGGCGATGCCTCTGCCCGCTTTTACTGGCTGCGCCGCCTCTTCCCGGCCCGGCCGTCGATCAACGCCCTGGCGCGATTGCCCAACCCCCAGGCGCAGCGCCTGCTGGTCGTCTCCGCCCACGTCGACGCCGCCCATTCCGGCTTCGTCTTTCATCCGGCCGTCCAAGGCTGGCTGCCGCCGCCGCTACGCCGACGGCGAGATGCCGCCGACGCTTACTCCTGTCCTTCTGGGCACTCCTCTCCCTGGCCGCCGCCTCCTCCCTCCGCGCCATCGGCCTGCCGCGATCCCTGGCGAAGATGGTCGCGCATGCCCGGCGCCGTCCTCTCCGCCGCACGGTGGGCTTCCTGGCCGACATCCGCCGCAACCCCGTGGTGCCCGGCGCCAACGACGACGCCTCCGCCGTCGCCACCGTCCTCGCCCTGGCCCAGGAGCTGACCGCCAGCCCTCCCCAGAACCTGGAGGTCTGGTTCCTGGTTACCGGCTGCGAAGAGGGCATCGTGGGCGGCATGTATGCCTTCCTGGAGCGGCACCACGCCGAACTGGAGGGCCGCCACCCCTTCGTCCTGAACCTGGAGATGCTGGGCTCGGGCCGGCCCGCCTACTCGCAGGCCGAGGGCCATGTCACCCCGTTCCGCTTGCACGCCGAGGCCGTCTCCCTGGTCGCCGAGGTGGGCCGTGAGCCGGAGTTCGAGGGCGTAGAGGGCATGACATCGCCGGTCCCAGAGCGACGCCCTGGCGGCCCACCACTACGGCTTCCCGGCCATCACTGTCATGTCCCTGGCCGCCGACGGCCGTTCTCCCCACTACCACTGGCCCAGCGACACGCCGGAGAACATTGACGGCGCCTCGCTGGAGCGCTGCTATCGCTACCTGCGGCGCATCATCCAGCGCCTCGACGAGAAAGCTGGGTAGGGCCGCCCCTCGCGGGCGCCCTCAGAGGGGCAGGGGCGAGCCCTGCCCCTCCGCGCACGGTGCCATCAATCTGCTGAACGCTATAGAGGGGCGCCCTCTTGAGAGGGCGCCCCGATGTCTGTGCGCTCTGACCCTTTAATACCCGTTGGCGAAGGGGTTGATTGCCTGAGGCACCCCGGGCTGTTGCCGGAACGGGCCCTGCCCCGGCACCATCGGCATCGGCGAACCTATGCCCGGCCGGGTGCCCAACTCGACCTGTATGCTCACCTCATCGCCGCCCCGCTGGACCCGCACTGACACCGCCTCGCCAGGCTGATGGCCGAGGATCGCGTTTCTGGCCTCCTCTGCGGTCGCGACCTGCTGAGACCCGATCATCAGGACGACATCACCGCGGCGCAGGCCCGCCTTCTGCGCCGGCCCCTGCTGGTCCACCTCAACGATGGCCACGCCATGGTCGCGGGTCAGGCCCAGCTCCTTCTGTATCTCCGGTGTGATGTCCGCCAGGCTCACTCCCAGGTAGGGCTGAGCCATTTGGCCAGGGAGCGCCGGCTGCACCGGCAGCGTCTCGCCGCGCCGACCAAGGGTAACGGCCACCTCCTCCTCCTGACCACCCCGACTCACGCTGAAGGTCACCGTGTCGCCGGGGCTCCGGTCCTTCAGGGCGTTCTGAACGTCATCCACACTCTTGACGGAGCTCCCATCGACGGCTGTGATGATATCGTCCTTCTTAAGCCCAGCGCCGTCGGCGGGGCTTCCGGATATCACCTGCGTGATGCGCACTCCGCCACCATTGGGCTCCTCGGCCAGCACCATCCCGACGAAGGCTTGCCCGAGCACCCGCGGCTCGACTTGACCCCCACGAGTGACAACCTGAACACGGGTGCTCTTCTGCTCATGACCCTCGCCGCCGACCGCCGAGGCGGCGAAGAAGCCGCCCGCCGCGGCCAGGCCAAGGGCCAGCGCGGCCAGGGGCAGCAACAACTCTCTCCTCAAGAACACACCTCCTCTTCCGCCCACCAGATCAAGGATAGCACGCCGCACCCGCCGAAGGGCGGAGTGAAGCTAGCGGCGGCGCGTTCGCTTGGCCTCCAAAGAATATACGTCGCAGCGGCGCGCCTGGCCCTACGCGTGTTGTCAGTACGCGGGGCCTCTGCTATACTCCTGCCGATTGATGGCCGGGGAGGTGGCTAGTGGAGATCGGTAACTTTCCCAAGTGTCAGAAGTGTAAGATCGGCGACCTGGTTCCGCTTTCAGACTTCGGCAGCCAGGGGGCCGCGATTCACTTCAAGGCTTGGGCCTGCACCAATCCAGACTGCGGCTTCAACATCAAGATCCGCAACGGCGACCTCTACATCGACGAGCCCATCACTAGCGGCGCCCTGCACAGTCCCCGCTACCGTTAGGGCGCTCAGAACCCCCGCCAGATAGCATGCAACCGCCTCGCTAGGGCGGTTGCCTTCCCTTCCGGCAGCCGCCGACTGGACGGAGCGGGCCGGACCGGCCGCGCTCCCTCTGCGCCTACCTCCCGATGCCCAGGTAGAGCATCCCCTTCGCCTCCACCTCAGACCGCGACAGGGCGTTGCGCCCGTCCAGCACCGCCCGGCAGCCCGCGAAAGTGCCCAGGTCCAGGTCCCGGTACTGGTCGTGCAGGGCCTGGATCACCACGGCGTCCACTTCGTGCGGGAAGGGGTACGCAGGTCGCAGGCCCGCCGCCTCCACCTCGCGGGCGCTGAAGAGGGGGTCGTGCACCAGCGCCCGGGCGCCGCGCGCCTCCAGCTCCCGGGCCAGCGCGAAGGCGCTGGAGCCGGCGGCCTCCTTCACGTTCGGCCGGTAGGCCAGGCCCAGGATAAGCACGGTACGCCCTCGCAGGCCGCCCAGCGCTTCCTCCAGCTTCCCCACGCCGTAGGCCGCCATGCCGTCGTTCATCTGACGGGCGGCCGCCACCAGGGGCAGGGGGAAGCCCTCGTCCATCAGCAGGTGCGGGTTAACCGGGATGCAGTGACCGCCCACACCGACGCCGGGCTGGTGCAGGTGCGAATAGGGCTGGCTATTGGCGGCGGCGAAGGCCTCGACGGCGTCCAGGCCGCGGTGGTCGGCGTAGACGGCCAGCTCGTTGGCCAGAGCGATGTTCACATCGCGATAGGTGGTCTCCGCCAGCTTGACGAACTCCGCCGTCTCGGCATCCCGTACCGTCATCACCCTGGCATCCAGCGCCTGACGGTAGAAGGCGACAGCGTCTTCCCGGCTCGCCTCGTCGATGCCGCCCACGACCTTCGGGTATCGCTTCAGGTCGGCGAAGATGCGCCCCACAGACACTCGCTCCGGGCTGTAGGCGAGGCGGAAGTCGGCGCCCATGCGCAACCCAGAGGCCTCCAGCGCCGGCCCCAGCCGGCCGCGGGTGGTGCCTACGGGTACCGTCGTCTCCAGGATAACCAGCGTGCCGGGCCGCAGGCCGCGGGCCACGGCCGCCGCCGCCTCGTCGAGGCGCGAGAAGTCCGGCCGCCGGTCAGGTGTCAGACCCACGGGGACGATGACTACCACCACCTGGGCCTCTCGCACGCCCGCCGCTGTGTCGGTGGTGGCCTCCAGGCACCCCGCAGCCACCGCCTTGCGGATCGACCGCGCCAGCCCCTTCTCGCCGACCAGGGGGCAGCGTCCTTCCCGCACCTCTGCTACCAGCTCGGCGTCCGGGTCGCAGCCAACCACCGAGAGCCCCTTGGAGGCGTACTGGGCCGCCAGGGGAAGCCCAATCTTGCCCAGACCGACAACGCACACCCGCACGGCTCTCAGACCTCGCTCCGACCGATTGGCTCGGCGCCCACCTGCACCACGCGCCCCGTCCGGCCCGACTCCACCAGCCGGGTCGCCACCTCCACGGCGGCCAGGGCGTCCTCCGCCGGCACGGGGGAAGGCGACCCCCGGGCCACCGACTCCACGAAGGCCTCCAGCTCCGCCCGCAGGGGTTCCTTCTTCTCGACGGGGATACGGGTCATGGCCCCCTCGCCTCCACCGGTAAGGGCGGCCAGGCTGGGCCCCTGACCGGGCAGGCAGGCAGCCCCAGCCGATTCCCGCTCGTAGAACAGGAGCTCCTGCGTCAGGTAGTCCACGACGAACATGCCCGCTTCGCCCACCAACGCCAGGCGCCGCACCTTGGTGGGGGTGAGCCAGTTCACCTCCAAGAGCCCCACGACGCCACTGCGGAAGCGCATCACCGCCGAGAGCAGGTCCTCGTGCTCGGTGCGGAGGCCGGCCTCCGTTTCGGCATAGACACGCTCCACCTCCGAGGCCAGCAGGAAACGCATGACGTCGATGTCATGGGTGGCCAGGTCCTGCACCACACCCACGTCGCGGATGCGCTGAGGGAAGGGCCCCACCCGCTCGGCCCGGGCCAGGAAGACACGACCCAGCTCACCCGCCTCCAGACGCCGCTTCAGCTCCTGCACCGCCGGGTTGAAGCGCTCGACGTGCCCGACCATAAGCTGGCAGCCGGCCTCGCCGGCGGCGGCCAGGATCGCCCGCCCCTCCTCCGGTTCGGCGGCGATGGGCTTCTCGACCAGGGTGCCCAGCCGGCGCTCCAGAGCGGCCAGGGCCACCTCCCGGTGCAGGCGGGTGGGCACCGCCACCGACACCAGGTCCAGCCGCTCGCGGGCCAGCATCTCTTGGTAGTCAACATAGGTCCGCAGGCGCCGCCAGCGGGCAGCCAGGCGCCGCCTCTCGGGCGCCGGGTCGGCCACGGCCACCAGCTCCACGCCCTCCATCTCGCCGTAGACGCGGGCGTGGTTGATGCCCATGGCCCCCAGGCCGATGACGCCGGCCGCAAGAAGTCTCCCGCCCTGGTTAGCCACCGGCGCCCCTCATGGCCACGCGGCCTGCTCGGCCCGCCGCCAGGCCCTCTCGCACGGCCGACACCACAGCGTCCAGCTCCTCCCGGCTCAACCCGGGGTGCACCGGCAGCGACAGCACCTCCCGGCTCAGCCGCTCCGCTACCGGCAGCCGCTGGCGATAGCCCAGGCCCCGATAGAGTGGCTGCCTATGGATAGGCAAAGGGTAGAACACCGCAGCCTCGATATCCCTATCGCGCAGGTATCTTAGCAGCGCGTCGCGGCCCCGGCCCAGCCCGTATCGTGTACTGGTGGTAGACGTGGCGGCGGCCGGGGAGCTCTCGCGGCGTCGTTACACCAGGCAGACGCTCCGTCAGGTAGCGGGCGTTGGCGCGCCGTCGCTCGTTGAGGGCGTCCAGCTTCTGGAGCTGGGCCAGGCCCAGGGCGGCAGCCACCTCCGTCATGCGCAGGTTGTAGCCCAGCGTCTCGCTCACGTAGCGGCGTCGCTGGCCGTGGTCGCGCAGGAGGCGCGCCCGTGCCGCCAGCTTCGGGGTCGTCGGTGGTGATCATGCCCCCTTCGCCGGTCGTCATGTTCTTGGTGGCGTAGAAAGAGAAGCAGCCTGTGCCGAAGGAACCGGCCTTGCGCCCGCCGAACAAAGCCCCCGCTGCCTGGCAGGCGTCCTCGATGAGCGCCAGGCCGTGGCGATGCGCCAGCGCCGAGAACGCCTCCATGTCCGCCGCCTGGCCGTAGAGATGCACCGGCAACAGAGCCCGCGTCCGCTCGCTGATGCTCTCCCCGGCCCGGGCCGGGTCGAGGTTGAAGTCATCCTCCGACACGTCGGCGAAGACGGGCCGCGCGCCCGTCGCCAGGATGGCATTGGCGGTGGCGACGAAGGTGAAGGGGCTGGTGACGACCTCGTCGCCGGGGCCGATACCGTGAGCCAGGAGAGCGACGTGCAGGGCCGCCGTCCCCGAGGAGACGGCCACCGCTTCCCGCACGCCTATGTAGCGGGCGAAGGCCTCTTCGAAGCGCCGCACCAGCGGGCCCTGGGATAGCTGTCCCGACCGCAGCACAGCGAGGACGGCCTGCTCCTCCTCCTCACCCAGGAGGGGCTGCGCAATGCGGATCATGCGCCCCTCGCTGTCAGGCGTGCCCGACTCCGCCGGACGCGCCCAGGCAAGGGCGCCAGTTCAAAGGTCCTGCCGCAGGCCGGACAGCGCCAGCTCCCGCTCGACCGGCCGGCAGGCCCCGACGGGCCCTCGGGCTCGAGCTTGCGGGCGCACTGGCAGACGTAGCCCACGAGGCGAGCCGGCGCTCCCATCACCAGGCCGTGGTCGGGCACGTCGTGAGTTACCAAGGCTCCCGCCCCCACCAGCGCCCAGCGACCGATGGTCAGGCCGCAGATGATAACAGCGCCGGCGCCGATGGAGGCGCCATGCCGTACCAGCGTGACCCCCGGCTCCCAGTCGGCGTCGGTGAGGAGACGCCCCTCAGGGGTGATGGAGCGGGGGTAGCGGTCGTTGGTGAAGACGACGTGGGGCCCAATGAAGACGCCGTCCTCCACGGTCAGTCCTGGATATAGCGAGGCCCGGTTCTGGATCTTGACCCGCTCCCCCACCACCACGCCTGGGCCGATGTAGACGCCCTTGCCGATGTTGCAGTCGGCGCCCACGACGGCCCCTGCGCACACCTGTGCTTCGTGCCAGATGCGCGTCCCCTGCCCAATGCGGGCCTCCGGCGAGACCTCAGCCGTGGGATGAATCATCCTCGATGGCCTTCACGATGCGCTCCGCCGCCCGGCCGTCGCCGAAACAGGAGGCGCGCCGCCCTTTCGGAGCGGGCCGCATAGCAGCGCTGACGATGCGCTCCGGGTCCGTCCCCGCCAGGACGTTCCAGCCGTTTTCCAGGGTCTCCGGCCACTCTGTATCCTCGCGCAGGGTGACGCAGGGCACGGCCAGGAGATAGGCCTCCTTCTGCACACCCCCGGAGTCGGTGAGCACGCGGCGAGCGTTCTTCTGAAGCACCAGCATGTCGCCGTAGCCTACCGGGTCCACCGCCAGCATACCATCGCTCATCGCCAGTGAGGCCGCCTCCACCGCCTTGCGGGTACGCGGGTGGACGGGGAAGACCACCGGCCCATCGAGGCGCCGGAGGCCCTCCAGGATGTCCGCCAGCCGCGCCGCGTCATCGGTGTTGGACGCGCGGTGGATGGTTGCCAGGTAGTAGGCGCCGGGCGACACCCCCAGCCGCTTCAGCACATCGCTCTTCTCCTCGGCCACAGGCAGGTGCTGGAGGAGCGAATCGTACATGACATCGCCCACCGGATGCACGCCCGACGTAATTCCCTCGCATTCCAGGTTGTTGACCGCGGTCATCGTCGGGCAGAAGAGCAGGTCCGAGCAGTGGTCAGCCACTATGCGGTTGATCTCCTCAGGCAGGCGGCGATTGCCGCTGCGCAGGCCGGCCTCCACGTGCCCCAGGCGGACGCCCAGCTTGGCGGCGGCCAGGGCCCCGGCCAGGGTGGAGTTGGTGTCGCCGTAGACCAGGGCGCAGTCGGGCTGCTCCCGCAGCAGCACCTCCTCGATGCGCTCCAGCATGCGGCCTGTCTGCTCGCCGTGGCTGCCGGAGCCGACCCCCAGGTGGTAGTCGGGCTCGGGCAGGCCCAGCTCCTCGAAGAACACCTGGGACATGGGCTCGTCATAGTGCTGGCCGGTGTGGACCAGCACCTCGTGGTGCTCCCGGCGGAGGGCAGGACTCAGAACCGCTGCCTTGATGAACTGGGGACGCGCCCCCACGATGGAGACAACCTTCACGGCGGAGACCCTAGGTAAGCGGCTCAGAGGTCGTGGAAGCGCGGGCCCGGCGTTCGTCCAGGCGGGCCAGGGCGTGAATGCGGGCGGCCATCTCCTCGCTGCTCTCGGGAAGGCAGGCTTCGAGGGCGCTGATCTCCGCCAGCAGCTCTGCCGAAGACAGCGTTCCGCCGCCCTGGACCTCGAACACCTTGGAATGCGCCGTCGACAACAGAACCTCGTCCGGGCCCGCCAGGTTCTCCCGCAGCTTCTCGCCAGGGCGCAGCCCAGTGTACACGATCTCCACGTCCCGACCCGGTTCCATCCCCTGAGAGCGGATCATCCGCTCCGCCAGCTCGACGATGCGGATCTCGTCGCCCACGTCCAGTATGAAGATCTCGCCGCCCTGTGCCTGGGCCGCCACCTGGATAATGAGGGTGGCCACCTCATGAAGGGTAAGAAAGTAGCGCGCCACCTCCGGGTGCGTCACCGACAGCGGCCCGCCCTTCTGGATCTGGCGGGCAAAGATGCTTACCACGCCCCCCCGGCTATCGATGACGTTGGTCAGGCGGATGGCGGCCAAAGCTGTCTTGCCACCGTGTCCCATGCCCCTCACCATCAGCTCCCCCACGCGCTTGCTGGCCCCCATGACGCTGGAAGGGTTCACCGCCGTGTGGCTGGAGAGGAACACCGCCTTCTCAGCTCCCCAGCGCTCGGCGGCCTGGAAGACATGCAGGGTACCCAGCACATTGACCTGGAAGGCCTGGTCCGGGTGCTCCTCCACAAGGGGCACATGCTTGTAGGCGGCGCAATGGAAGACCACCTGGGGCCGGGCCGCCGCGAACACCTGCGAAACCTTGGACCCGTCGGCGATGCTGCCGAGCCACGGCCGCACCTGGCACTCCTGGTTCAGTTGCATCAGGCGCAGGCGCAGCTCGTGCAGGCCGCCCTCGCTGGCATCGAAGAGGTGGATAGCGGAGGGCCCGAAGTCGAGCACCCGGCGGGCCAGCTCCGACCCGATGGAGCCAGCCGCCCCCGTGATGAGCACCGAGCGGCCCTGCAACGCCTGCCGGCAGGCCTCCAGGTCCACCTCCACCGGGTCGCGGGCCACCAGGTCGTCGGTGGTCACCTCCCGCAGCTCGCCCACGCGAGCACGGCCGCTGACGATCTCCGGCACGCCCGGCACGATACGTACCGGCACCTTGGTCGCCTCGCAGAGGGTCAGGATCTCCTCGATCGTGCTGGCATGGGCCGAGGGTATGGCCAGCGCCACCAGGTCCACGCCCATCTTCTCGACCAGGGAGGGTATCTCGTGTCGGGTGCCCGTGACCGGCACGCCGTGGATGCGCATCCCTTTCTTACGGGGGTCGTCGTCGACGAAGCAGACCGGCCGGTAGTTCCACTCCCGGTTCTGTCGCATCTCGCGCGCCAGGAGCTGGCCGGTGTTCCCGGCCCCCACGATGAGCACCCGCTGCGCGCCTTCCTCCATCCAGCCCACGAAGGGAAGGCCGCCCCTGACCATGAGCCGGGGCGAAAGCTTCACTATGCCCATGAACAGGAAGATGAGAACGCCGCTGATGAGGTTGACGCTGAGGGGAATGGGCCGGTGCTCCAGCGTCCGATTGACGCCGATGGCGATGACCGTCACCAGGCTCACCGCCAGCCCCAGGTAGACGGCGTCCAGGGTGCCGCCGTACTGCCAGGCGGTGCGGTAAACCCCGAAGACCGTATTGGCGAAGATGTAGCCGAGGGCGATGATGGGGACGGCCCAGGAGAACCAGGTCCAGGACTCGCTGGGGACGTTGCCATCGAAGCGGAGGGCCAGGGCCAGGGCGTAGCTTCCCAGGACGATGACGGCGTCCGTGCCGATGGCGGGTAGTCGGCGGAGGATCTGCCCAGTCAAGCTAGGCATGAACGGACCACGGTCGAGGGCGCGCCCACCGCCCATGAGAGGTCGACGGCGGCCACTCCTCCGGCCGCTAGCGCGCTCCTTCCTTCTTCAGTACCACGCGCTAGGGTTCGGCCCAGGATGGCCAGGTCCCGGCGCCAGGAGTGATTCCTTACGTAGTCGAGATCGTAAGTCATCATCTGATGGTACGTCAAATTGGAGCGGCCGTTCACCTGGGCCAGCCCGGTCATGCCTGGCTTCACCCAGTGGCGCAGGTGATAGAGAGGCAGGTATTGCTCCACCAGCTCCGGCTCGTCGGGGCGGGGCCCCACCAGCCGCATGTCCCCCTTGATGACGTTCAGCAGGTTAGGCCACTCGTCCAGGCTGGTGCTGCGCAGCACCAGCCCGATGGGCGTCACCCGGCGGTCGCGCTGCGGCGGGTTGAACACGAGGGAGGCGATATCCTTCACCCGCTGGGGGTGCCCTCTCTGGTTCTCGTGACCCCGTCTTCATGGTCCGGAACTTGTACATGAGAAACGGTTTCTCGGCGAAGCCGATTCGCCTCTGGCGGAAGAGGACCGGCCCCGGGGAACCCAGCTTGATGAGGATGGCGATGAGGAGCATCAAAGGGCCGAAGACGGCCAGCATCAGTACGGCCACCGTCGTCTCGAAGAGGCGTATGCTCAGTTGGTCTTTCATCGCCTGTGCGCGCTAACGATCTCCCGCACGGCCTCCGCCGCTCGGGCTACGTCGTCCATCGACATCAAGGGATAGAGAGGCAAGGAGAGCAGCCCTTCGAAGACCTCTTCGCAGCGGGGGTAGTCGCCCTTGCGGAACCCGAAGCCCTCCCGGTAGTAAGGGTGGTAGTGGATGGGGATGAAGTGCACCGAGGTGCCGATGCCCCGCTCCCGCAGGGCCTCAATGAACTCGTCCCTCCCGATGGTCAGGCGCTCACCGCGCACGCGCACCGGGTAGAGGTGCCACACGTGGCGCACCTCCGGACGCGCCGACGGCAGGACGATCTCCTCGAGGTCGCCCAGGAGGCGTTGGTACTCGGCGGCGTAGCGCGCCCGCACCTCCTGAAAGCCCTCCAGGCGAGAGAGCTGCCTCAGCCCCAGAGCGGCCTGAATGTCCGTCATGGCGAAGTTGAAGCCGAGAGCGGTCACCTCGTAATACCAGGAGCCCCGCGCCTCGTAGCGGCGCCAGGCGTCGTGGCTCATGCCGTGCAGGCTGAGCTGCCGGACCTGAGACGCCAGATCGCCGTCTTCGGTAGTCACCATGCCACCCTGGCCCGTGGTCATGTTCTTGGTGACGTAGAAGCTGAAGACGGTGGCGTCTCCCAGCGAGCCGACAGGCCGGTCGCGGTAGCGGGCGCTCACGGCGTGGGCGGCGTCCTCTATGACGAGCAGCTTGTGGCGGCGGGCGATGTCCAGCAGTTCGTCCATGCGGCAGGGCTGGCCCGCATAGTGTACGGGCATGATGGCCCGCGTCCGGGGCGTGATCCGGCGCTCGACCTCCTCCGGGTCCAGGTCGTAGTCGTCCAGGCAAATATCGGCCAGAACGGGGGTGGCCCCCCGGTGAATGATGACGCTGACTGTAGAGCAGAAGGTGAGGGGCGAGGTGATGACCTCGTCGCCGGGGCCGATGCCAGCGGCGGCTAGCGCCAGGTGCATCCCCGCCGTGCAGGAGGATACGGCCACGGCGTGGCTGGCGCCGACGTACTCCCGGAAGCGCTCCTCGAACTGTTTGCAGCGCGGCCCGGTAGCCAGCCAGCCGGAGCGCAGCGTCTCCACCACCTCCTCGATCTCTTCAGGCCCCAGGTCCGGCCGGCAGTAGGGAAGAAAGGTCTCAGTCGTCTCAGTCATCTCAGGCATGCCCCTTCGTTACCGTCACCAGGAAATGCGTGCACAGGAAGGGCAACTTCTCCAGCAGGTAGCAGGCCAACCATCCGCCGGGGGCGAACGGCGCCAGCAGTCGCAGCAGCGGTGGCGCCAGCGTCACCCGCCGCCAGTTGAACGTGCATCCGGGGAACAGCCGCCGGACCTCACCACGACTCAGGGGCCGCACGTCCCGGTTCCGCGGGTTCACCCAGAAGTCGTAGACGATGAGCACACCGCCGGGCTGGAGGACGCGCAGCATCTCGGAGGAGGCGGCGCCTCGCGCCTCGCCATCGATGATGGAGCTGAGGAGGGTGAAGGCCAGGAGGAGGTCGAAGCTGGCGTCGGGAAAGGGCAGGTTGGCGGCGTCGGCCACCGAGAAGGCCATATTGGCGTTCAAGGCCCCCGCCCTGGCCAGCCGGCTCACCAGCAGGTCGACGCCGACCAGGTTCTCGGGTCGGGCGCCGAACCGCAGCAAGTCGCGGAGGACAGCGCCCTCGCCGCAGCCCACGTCGAGCACCCGCAGGTTCGTCATGGGCAGCAGGCCGGCGCCGGCCAGCAGAGAGACGAGAGCCCGCTCACGGCCCTGGTAGAGGTAGAGGTTGGCTGGCTCCCAGTACGAGTAGCGGCCCTCCAGCCCCCGCTCCTCGCGGCGGGCATAGGCAGCACGGATGCGTTCCGCCTCCCTCACGCCCGCGCCTCCCGGCTCCGGCGAGCCAGCGGCGTCGCCGCCGCTGCGGCCGTGCGTGCCAGCCCGACCAGGAAGCCCAGACCATAGCTGACGTGGAGGCAGGCGAAGGCGACTGGCAGGACCGGCAGGTAGCGCCGATCCCCGCGGCCCGTCGCTCGCAGCGAGGCGGCCAGCGAGGCCAGGCCGTAGGCGCCAGCCAGCGCCGCCAGAGGCAGCACAAAGAGCCCGCGCAACGTCGCCAGGGCGCCCGTGGCCGCCAGCCCCAACACGAAAGCGCCCGGCACCAACTGCCGCAGCCGCGTCTGGCGCGGGTGCCGGCGCAGCACCTCCACCTTCACCCGCCCGTAGCGGAAGTACTGGCGCGCCAGGCCCCCCAACGAAGAGCGCGTGAAATAGATGGAAGCGACGCGCGGTGTCATCAGAATACGGCCCCCGGCGTCGTTCAGACGGTAATGAAACTCGTCGTCCTCGCCCCACTCCAGGTCCTCGGCGAATAGGCCGACACGATCGAAAACGTTGCGGCGGTAGGTCGGAAAGGCCACCGTATCCGTGTATTGCTCCTCCTGGCTGTAGCGGAAGGCGGCGTTCCCCACGCCGAAGGGCGACGACATGGCCAGGGCGATGGCGCCCCCCACGAGTCCGTCGCCGGCGCTGCGGATGGGCCCGCCCACGGCGTCGGCGTCGCTCTTCAGGAGGACAGAGACGCTCTCAGACAGGAAGCGCGGAGCGACCTCGGCGTGGGCGTCCACGCGGGCGATGAGCTCACCCCGGGCCTGGGCAATGCCCACGTTGAGGCCGCAGGGCGTGCTCCGCCCCGGGTTGGAGAGGAGCCGCAGGGGAAGACCCGTCTCACGGGCCACGTCCTCCGCCACCCGACGGGAGCCGTCCGTCGAACCGCCGTCCACCACCAGCACCTCGAAGCGGTCTTTGGGGTAGTCCTGGGCGGCGAGGCAGCGCAGACAGCCCTCAATATGCCGCTCCTCGTTGCGCATGGGCACGATGACCGACACGAAGGGCAGGGGCGCCCGTCCTCCCAACTCTCGCTCCCTCACGGCACTTTCCATAGTGTGGCAGGTGCTAGAAAGTTAGCATGAGGCCCGTCTTGTGTAAACCGAGGGAGGCAGCCGCCGAAGGGGGCACTCATCGGGCAGTCACTCGGCCTGCGACTCCCTCTCCCCCAGCGCCGCCTGGTACAGGGCCTCCATCTGGGCGGTGTTCTCCTCCCAGGAGTAGTGCTCGGCGACGAAAGCCCGTCCCGCCTGCCCCAGCCGGCGGCGGAGGTCGCCGTCGCTGACCAGGCGGTCCAGGGCCGCTGCCAGGGCCTGCCGGTCCCGGGGCGGCACCAGCAGACCCGTCTCGCCGTCCAGCACCACGTCCGGGATGCCGTGCACGCGGGAGGCGACTACCGGCAGCTCCATGGCCTCCGCCTCCAGGGCCGCCACCCCAAAGCCCTCGTAGGTGGACGGCATGGCGAAGATGTCGAGCTGCTGGAGAACCTCCGGCACCTGCTCGTGGGGCACCTCGCCCAGAAATCGCACCCGCTCCCCCAGGCCCAGTCGCGCCGCCAGCCGCTCCAGTCGCTGGCGTTCAGGGCCCTCCCCAACCAGCACCAGGCGAGCCTGGGGGTGACGTCCGGCCACCACCGCGAAGGCCTCCAGCAGATAGTGGAGCCCCTTCTCCTTCGAGAGGCGGGCCACCGCTCCCACCACCACCTCGGAGCGCTCCTCCCTCGGCCGCGAGCGGAACTCCCGCAGGTCCACGCCGTAGGGCACCACCGTCACCGGCTTGCCGGCGGGCGCGTAGCGAGCGGTGGCCTCAGCAAGGCGGAGGCCGGTGGCCGTGATGTGGTCGGCCCGGCGCAGGGCGTAGCGAGTGATGAGGTAGTGGAAGGGACTGAGGCGAGGCGCCTCCAGCACGTCGGTCCCCCAGACCGAGACCAGGGTCGGGCGCACGTCACAGAAGACCGAGAGGAAGCCGTAGCTCGTCAGGTGGAGGGCATGCAAGAGGTCCGGTCGCAGGCCGCGGACCAGCCGCCGCACGCGGGGGATGCGGAGCAGGTAGCGAAGCTTGCCCAGCCACTCGCAGCCCGACACATAGTGCACGGTGGCTCCTTCGATCTCGGCCGGGCGGAAGGAGACGACGTGCACCTCCCAGCCCCGGCCGACGAAGTGGCGCACCCAACGACGGGTGTGTATATAGGGCGCGTCGGCCAGGTAACAGAGGCGCAACCTCTTCTCCCTGCCTGCCGGCAGGCGGCCCGCCAGCGGCCTGGCGTCAGGGCAGCGGGACGCCGTTATAGAGGAGGTCCGTGTCGCCCTCGAAGACATCGGTGGTGAGGTTGGCCAGGGCGACGATAGGCCGGTCCGACTCCAGGATGGCCGAGCCTGCGAAGCCGTCGGGCAGGAACCCCTCCTGCTGTTGGAAGACGGTGAACTCGCGGGATACCGCCTTCGTGTAGGAGACGGTGCCGCCGGGCAGGTCCAGCCCATAGTAGTGCACCGTCACGTTGGCCTGACCGCCATCGGCCACCAGCACCCGGAACCAGGAGTTCCAGCCATTGTGGCCATTGTAGGGCCCATAGTTCTTGTTGAGGACGGGGAGCAGCACCTTCTGGGCAGAGTCGCCGGGTCGCACGCCCCGATAGCTGGTAAAGACGTCGATGAGGTTCGAGCTGCGGTTGACGATGACGCCGATGGGCTGCGTGGAGGTGAGGCGCGCCGTGCCCACGAAGTTGCGCGGCAGACGGTCGCCCGCCGCCAGGCAGTTGGCGAAGTCGTCCCTGTTCTGGAAGCACATGCGGGCACCGACGATGTGCAGCGTGTTCTGCTTGACCACGAGCTCAGGGACAGACTTCCCCAGATCCCACCCCTCGAAGCGCAAGGTCACATCCGCCGGCCGCGAGGGGTCCTTGTTCTCGATCTGGAAGTAAGTGCTCCACTGGTTCTGGGGCCCCACCTCCCAATCCACCAAGGGCAAGAGGATGGTCGCATCGAGCTCGCTCTCGTCCAGGCCCCGGTAGGAAGAGAAGGGGCTGAAGAGCCGGTTCCAGGTCTCGGCACTGGCGGCGATGAACTGGCGGCTGGCGGGCACCCCCTGGCCATTGGCGGAGAGGTCAATGCGGACGGAGCCCGTGAAGGCAGGCCCGACACCCATGTTGTCGGGGTCGCGAAAGATGCTGCCCCGGGGCGGCAGCGGCATCCCACCTTGAGGGCATCCGGGCAGGCGCGTAGCGGCGGGATCGGCGGGCCGATAGGGGTCCCAGTAGACCTCTGAGTCCGTGTAGTTGCTCAGGTAGGTGATGGTGACGCAGGCCGTCGTCGTGTCGCTGAGGTTCTGGATGACGAAGCGCCCGTTCCAGTCCCTGAGAGGCCCATCCTGACTGCTCACCAGAGGCAGGTAGAGGCGGTGGGAGCCCGCTCCTACTGTCACCGAGTCGCCCGCGATGGCGAACTTGTCCCCCCGGAAGACCTCCTTCGCCAGGATGGCAGCGACAGGCTGGTCGGTGGTGATGACGGCGGAGCCCCTGAAGCCCGACGGCAGCGCGGGGTTGTCGCGGGTGAAGAAAGTCCAGCCGCTCCCCGGCGCCAGCAACGGGCAGACACCCGGCGTAGGGCACACATCGCGGGCGACGAAGACTCCGTTCTCGTCGTAGTAGTCCACCTCGACGGTGGCATAGGCCTCGCCGATGTTCTGGACCCGGATCCAGGAGTTCTCGACGCCGAAGGTATAGGCGGCCTCGACGCGCCGGGAGCCGCCCGTTCCGCTCACCAGGACCAAGACAAGGACTGCGACACCCAAGTACACCTTCCACGGGTGGCGCAGTCCCCGAGAGAAGCTACACAAGAAACGCAGCAGCATCCGCCTCCCCTGACCCCCGCCAGCGGGCATCATATCCAGCCCAGCGGCAGGCGTCAACCGCACGTGGCCCCACCTCGGGCCGCCAGGCTCCGGTACAGCTCCTCCATGCGGGCCATGTTCTCCTCCAGCAGGCCCCTTCGCCTCACCAGGTCACGATTCGACTCCAGGGCTTGGCGGCGCAGGTCCGGCCGCCCCAGGGCCTCCACGATGCGCCCCGCCAGGGCGCCGGCGTCCCCCACCGGAACGCGAAAGCCGTTCTCGCCGTTCCGCACCAGTTCCTCCTGGCTCGGCAGGTCGGAGAGGATGGGGAAGCAGCCCACGGCCATGGCCTCCAGGGTGCTCACGGCCGTGCCGTCGGAGCGCGGCACGGAGACGTACACGTGGGACGAGGCCAGGGCGTCGCGCAGGGCCTCACGATCCAGGTAGCCCAGGAAGGCCACCGCCCCCTCCAGGCCCAGGCGAAGGGCCAGCCGCTCCAGCCCGGCCCGCAAACGACCTTCGCCGGCCACCAGCAGCCGGGCGTCGGGGACGCGTTTGCGTACCAGGGCCATCGCCCGCAGGATGACGTCCACGTTGTACAAGCGTGAGTCCAGGGAACGGAGGCTGATGACCGTGGGCGGCGTCTCGCCGGCGGGCCGGAGGTTGACGGAAGCCTCCGGCGCCTGGAGGAAGAAGGCGTCGACCCCCAGGACGACCAGCGCCACCCGCTCAGGCGGCGCACCCAGCTCGACCAGGCGCTGGACCATGTACTCGTTGGAGGATGTCACCAGGTCCGCCCGCCGCAAAGCGTAGCGGGCGATGGCCTGGGTCAGCGGCGAGCGACGCGGCGCCACCAGCACATCGGAGCCCCAGGCCGTCACCACCAGGGGCCGGCGACCGGCCAGCGCGGCATAGAAGCCGTGCTCGACGACGTAGTGGGCATGGATCACGTCCGGCCTCACGCTCTCGATTGTTCGCCCCAGGCCCCGGCGCTGGTAGCGGAGGCCGTTCACCAGCCGCCAGAGCGAGGGCGACGCCGCCTCGGCCAGGCGGCGGGCCGCCGGCCGCCAGCCGCCCGGCAGGCGCTGTCGAAACGCCACTACCCACCAGGGCGTGCACCGTCACCCCCGGCGGCGGCCGCCGCGGCGCATAGTAGGAGACAGCGTGGAGCTCGTGGCCCCGCTCCACGAACCACCGTACCCAGTGATGCGTGTGCACCCCGTCCAGGTCGCCGACCACGCAGATGCGGAGAGGAGAGGGCATCGCCGCCTACACCCCCGGCGAGGGACCCGAGCCGCTCAGGTCGGACGGCCCGTCTGGGAGGGCATAGCGGGCCCGCAGGCTGCGGGCGGCGTCCAGGTACATCTGGAGGTCGCTGCCCTCGCACCAGGACCGCCTCCCAGACGCCCCGTCCCGACATGCGGCTGTACACGGCCAGGCTCAGTACCAGCGATAGGCTGTAGGCGATGGAGGAGGCGGCCGCTGCCCCCGCCACGCCGAAGGGCGGGATCAGGGCCAGGTCGAACAGGACCGTCGCAGCCAGAATGGCGAGGGTGATGTAGCTGTTGATGAGGGGCTTCCCCTGGCTGAAGATGTAGCTGGCCACGATCTTCGTGCCGGCGAGGGCGACGGTGCCCGGCAGAAGCCAGTAGACCGCCGTCACCGATGGCCCGAAATCGGCGCCGAAGATGGGCTTCACCAGCACCGGCGAAAGAACCCCCACGCCCGTCGCCGCCGCCAGGCTCACCAGCAATGTGTTCCGGCAGACCACGGGCGTGAGGCGGGCGGCGTCCTCGGCCTCAGCGTGGGTCAGGCGGGGCACCAGCACGACAGCCACCGCGTTGGCGATGAACCACACGCTCTCGGTGACGCCCACCCCCACGGCGTACAAGCCGACCCCGGCGGTATTGACGAACGCCAGCACCAGGAACGAGTCGAGCCGGTAGTTCAGCAACTGGAGCAGGTTGCCGGCCTGCCCCTGCAGGCCAAAGCGCACCTGCTCCTTGAGGACGGACCAGCGGGGTCTCAGGACTGTCGGCAGGTGCAGGTGCCGCAGGCCCACCACGGCCAGACCAACGGCCATGGTGAGAAAGCTGGAGATCGTCCAGAAGACCAGGATCCCCCTCAAGTCCAGGCCCCCCGCAGCCATGCCGGCCACCAGGAGACAGACCACGACCAGGGGTCGCAAGAGCACCAGCAGGTTCATGGCCAGGAAACGGTTGGCACCCTGAAGGATAGCGGTGAGGATGTTGAAGTTGACGAAGAGGGGCACGGCGAACACAAAGAGCCAGTACGGCACTCCCTCCCTGTCCAGCCGGTCGCCGAAGGTGAGGGCAGTGAGCCCCACCAGGGCGCCGCTCACCACCAGCGAGCCCAGCACCACCGCCTGGCTGTTGGAGACGATGTCCCGCAGGCCGAAGGTCCGCTTCCCGATGTGGTAGATGCTGGATACGTTGAGGCCCAGGCCCAGGACGGCCGCCGCGATGGAGACCGTCAGCAGGAACAGGGTGTAAGAGCCCAGACCGTCGGCGCCCACGGCCCGCGTCACCAGCACCCGCATCAGGAAGGCCAGCAGATAGCTGGCGACGTAGGTGAGGAAGACCAGGTTGACGTTGAAGACGAAGCTCACCGCTCGACGGCGGCCGCCAGCCGCTCCACCTCCGCCACCTCGGCGGCCATGCGCTCCTCCCAGGTCCAGAAGTGGTCCCGGGCATACCGCCGTGCCCCCTCCTCCAGTCGCCGCCGAAGCGAGGGGTCACGCGCCAGGTCCACTACCGCCGTCGCCACCGCCTCGGCGTCGCCCGACGAGAGGAGGCGGCCCGTCTCGCCGTCCCGGATGAGGTCGCGGGTGTCGCCCGTGTCCAGGGTGATGATGGCCTTGCCGCAGGCCATAGCCTCCAGCAGAGGGTTCCCGGCGTTCGAGAGGTCGTTCATGCTCAGGAAGAGGTCAGCCGCCCACATGTAGCGCGCCACCTCGCTCTGAGGCACCGCTCCCAGGAAGCGCACCGCCTCGCCCAGGGAAAGGTGACGGGCCAGGGCCTCCAGGCCTGCCCGCTCCTCGCCGTCGCCCAGCACCAGCAGCAGGGCCTGGGGCAGGACCGCCCGTACCAGGGGCATGGCGCAGAGAGCGCGATCGACCCGCTTCCAGCGCGCCAGGCGGGTGGCCATCACCAGCACGAAGGCATCCTCCGGAATGCCCAGGGCCTGTCGCTCCTCTCGCACCTTCTCGGCGGATGCGGGCACCAACCGCTCCAGGTCGAGGCCGTTGCGCCAGAAGCGCAGGCGACCCCGCGAGCCAGGGTTCCAGCGGGCCAGCACCTCGTCGCCGCGGGTGCCGTCGTCCGTCATGATATACAGGTCGGCGGGGGCGCGCAGGGCCAGCACCTCCTCGTACTTGCGGAGATAGGTGAGGCGACTGGACAGCGCCGGGTACATGACGGTCCCCTGGAAACGGGAGACGGTGGGCAGCTTCCAGCGCTGGCGAAGCCGGCGGCTCGCCAGGACGCCGTGCACCTCGTAGCCGTAGAGGACGTCAACTGGGTGGCTGCGCAGGATGCCCTCGGCGCAGCGGCCAGCCAGCCAGGGGAACAGGAGAGCAAAACGCAGCTTCTGGTCGGCCTTGGCCACCAGGCCGGGCAGGGGCCATCTCCCCTCGCTCAGGCTGGGCATGTGGAAGCGACTGAAGCTCACGTTGGCGATAGCCGGGGGCTCGACTGGGGTGGCCTTCGTCAGGGGCTCATACGAGTGGTTAGCGCCAATGGTCGGCGCTACGCAGTAGACGCGGTGCCCCCGCCGGCCATAGGCCTCCAGCGTTCGGTAGAGAGTGGGGGCACCCCGGCCCTCCGAAAGCGACCAGAGGTCCAGGGCACAGACCATCAGGATATTCATCTTGATGCCGCGCTAGCCGCGGGGAGCTCGCGGCCCAGTGTAGGCCCGCCCCAAGGACCGGTCAAACCTGCCTGCCGGCAGGCAGGCGTAGTCGCCTCGACAGCAGGGATGCCGTTTGCTATGATCGGGCTGCCTCATCCGGTCGGGGTGTAGCTCAGCCTGGCTAGAGCGCACGGTTCGGGACCGTGAGGTCGGCAGTTCGAATCTGCCCACCCCGACCATCCCCTCCTGCCCCCTCCAAGAGCGAGCCAGGGGGCCCTTCACTCCATCCGTCCGGGCACAACCTTCGTACAGATATGGGGCCGGGGCTATTCCTGGACGACGGCCTGTCGATTATGCCCTTGATGAGGAGCCAGACACCCGCCTGATTGGCGGGCTGAGGCGATGGCCCTCAGGAATAGTACACGAGAACGCCAAAATCGAGAAATAGGGCGCCAGAACCCGCCAGAAAAGGGGCCAGCCCATCTTGAAGGACTCCTTTTGAAAAGCTAAAATCCTACGGTCTCTAGAGCATGTCTCTGGAGAAGAGGTGAGGCAAGTGACATATCAAACTGAAGAACGGGCCAGGATCCGCCGTCAGAGGGCCGACCTGGCTATCCGGCTGGCCCTTCAGAGCCGCTGGGAAGAAGCCGTGGCCGTGAACCGGGACATCCTGTCGCTCTACCCGTCGGACGTGGATGCCTGGAACCGGCTGGGCAAAGCGCTGGCTGAACTCGGGCGCTATCAGGAGTCCCGCGAGGCCTACACCAAAACCCTGGAACTCGACTCCACCAACACCATCGCCCGCAAGAACCTGGCACGCCTGGCGGTCCTCGGTGAGGTGGCACCCGCCCGCGCCGAACCCAAACAGCAGCTCGACCCCCAGATCTTCATCGAGGAGACGGGTAAGACGGGCATCACCACCCTCCACCGGGTGAATCAGGAGGTCCTAGTCCGCATGACGGCCGGCGACCGGGTGGAACTGCGTCCGGAAGGCAACGTCCTGCTGGTGGAGAACACCCGCGGCGAGTGCCTGGGTGAGGTGGAGCCGAAGCTGGGACTGCGCCTCCTCAAGCTCATGCAGAGCGGTAATCAGTATGCCGCCGCCCTCACCAGCCTGGCCAACGCTACGGGACGCGTTATCATCAAGGAGGTCTATCAGCATCCCAGTCAGGCCGGCAGACCCTCCTTCCCCGCCACCGGCCCTGAGGTGATCCGCCCCTATATCAAGGAGAGCATCCTCAAGCGCGGAGCAGAGGAGGAACCGGAGATCACCGAGGAGGTCGAGGGGGGCGGCGAGGAATGGGAGGAGGAGGTCGAAGCCCAAGAAGGCGATGTCCGCCTCTCCGACTACCAGCAGGCCACCGAAGGCGAAAACGACGAGGAGGACGAGGAGTAACCCTCCCCCGGATAACGGCAACCCAGGGCGGAGGCAACCCTCCGCCCTAATTCTTCTGCCACGGTAGGCTCATGGACAGCGATGCAGCGGCCGTGATCAGCGCCCGGAGGCTGGTCAAGCGCTTCGGCGCCCTCACCGCCGTCGACGGCATCGACTTCGATGTCCTCGCCGGCGAGTGCTTCGGCTTCCTGGGGCCCAACGGCGCCGGCAAGAGCAGCACCATCCGCATGATCACCTGCGTCTCCCCTGTCACCGAGCGGCGAGCTGCTGGTGGACGGCCTCGACGTGCGGCGCGACGGGCGCCGCATCAAGGCCCGCCTGGGCGTGGTCCCTCAGGAGGACAACCTTGACCCTGACCTACCGGTGAGGCAGAGCCTCTTCGTTTACTCCCGTTACTTCGACATTCCGGCCCCCGTAGCCCGCCAGCGCATCGATGAGGTGCTCACCCTCTTCCAGCTCCAGGATCGGGCCAACGAGGTGGTGGACAACCTGTCGGGCGGCATGCAGCGCCGCCTCAGCATCGCCAGGGCCCTGCTCAACCAGCCCAGGATCCTGGTGCTCGATGAGCCTACCACCGGCCTGGACCCTCAGGCACGCCACCTCGTCTGGCAGAAGCTTCGCCTCATGAAGGGCCAGGGCGTCACCATGCTCCTCAGCACCCACAACATGGAGGAGGCTGCTCACCTCTGCGACCGCATCGTGATCATGCACCTGGGCCGCATCCTGGCCCAGGGCCCGCCGGCCGACCTGATCACTCGCCATGTGGGCGAGGAAGTGCTCGAACTCCAGGCCGCCGGCCAGGAGGAGAAGACGCAGGTCCTGGAGCACCTGGCCCGCCTGGGCGATGTCACTGTCGAGGACGTGGAGGACGTTGTCTTCGTGCTGGGGCTGGGCCCGCACGGCCCTCACGTCGCCGCCGAGCTCCTCCGTCAGGGGCAGCAGGCACGCCTGCGCCGCGCCACCCTGGAGGATGTCTTCTTGCGACTGACCGGGAGGGGGCTCACGGAATGACCTTCGGCGGCGTCTCCTATCGCACCTTCCGCGTATGGCAGCGCAACGGCGATGTCTTCCTGCGCCTGTGGCGCGCCGAACTGGTCTGGCCCGTCGTCGAGCCCATCCTCATCATCCTGGCCCTGGGCTTGGGACTGGGTACCTTCGTGGAACTGGGCGGCGACCAGACCTACATGCAGTTCCTGACGCCCGGCATCCTGGCTGTTTACCCCATGTGGGCGGCCGTGGGCGAATGCGGCTGGGGCTCCTACGTGCGGATGTCCATGCAGCACACCTTCGACGCCATCATAGCCACGCCGGTAAACCTGGAGGATGTCATCGCCGCTGAGATCCTGTGGGGCACTACACGGGGCCTCATCAGCACCTTCTACATCCTCCTCGTCGCCCTGGCCTTCACGCCCTCCTACGGTCTGGTGAACTCCCCCCTGGTCATCCTGGTCCCCATCGTGGCGCTCCTTCAGGGGATCATGTTCGCATCGATCTCCATGTCCTACACATCCACCGCCGTGTCCGTGACCTCCCTGAACTACTTCTTCAGCCTGGTGGTGACGCCCATGTTCTGGCTGGGGGGCGTCTTCTTCCCCCTCGACAGCCTGCCCCGAGGCTTTCAGGTACTGGCCTGGTTCCTCCCCGTCTCCCACGTGGCGGCCATCGACCGGGCCCTGGTGGAGGGCAACCTCCACTGGAGCCACCTGGGCGACCTTGTCTGGGTACTGGTGGTGTCGGCCGTCTTCTTCCGGCTCGCCATCTTCCTCATGCGGAGAAGGCTCATCAGGTAGGAGCCAAGGAACGAAGGGCGCAGACCACGCCCTTTGGTCCTTGTTCCCCGTTCCTTGTCCCCGATCCTCGGCCTTGCTATCCTGACAGCCGGAGCTGCCCGTGGACTATCGACCTCGCATCGCCATCACGCGCTGGGAGAAGGTGCCCGGCGAGGAGATCGCCGCGTACCACCGGCGCGTCCTGGAGGCCGGCGGCGAGCCCCTGGACCTCTGCATCGAGTTCGTGGTCGATCGCGGGCTCCGCTGCGTGGACACCCTGGGCGGCGCCACCGGCCTTATCCTCACCGGCGGCGTCGACGTCGACCCCGCCCTCTACGGGGAGACGCCCCACCCGCGGGTGAAGCACACCGACCACACCCGGGACGAGTTCGAGCTGGTCCTCCTCTGGCAGGCCCTGGCCCATGACCTGCCCATCCTGGCTATCTGCCGCGGTCACCAGTTCCTGAACGTCGCCTTCGGGGGCGGCCTCCTCCAGCACGTCGACGGCGACGGCCACGTGGCCGACTACCACAGCGAGGGCTTCCCCTCCCGCTGGCACGAGGTCACCATCCGCCAGGGCAGCCGCCTGCACGCCGCCCTGGGCCTGCCTGCCGGACAGGCAGGGGCCGCCAGCGCCCTGGTCAACTCCCGCCACCACCAGGCGGTGACGCCCGAGCGCCTGGCCCCCCGCCTCGAAGTCGTCGCCAGTTCGCCCGACGGGTTGGTGGAGGGCGTCGAGAGCCTGGCCCACCGCTGGGTAGTGGGGGTACAGTGGCACCCTGAGCGCCCGGAGCCGCAGCAAGACGGCTTCGCGCAGGCCTCAGCGCGGCTGTTCCAAGAGCTGGTGCGCCAGGCGAGCCAGATGCCCGTTCGCCCCTAAGTCACTCCGTGGGGGCCGAGCTGTAGCTCGTATGGACTCGTAGGGACAGAGCTTTAGCGGCGATTATCCCTTTGACACACTGTGGTAAGATACCGGCGCGTTCATTGGCTCGAAATCTGAACGCGAGGGGGACTAATACACATGGTTATGGACAACGGAACAATCCCTGAGTTCTACGCCGACCAGTTCGCCTTTCGCGGCTCTGCATACACGGTACATCTGACCTTCTCTGTCTGAGTACCAACCGGCCAGCCAAAGGAGCTAGTATCCGTGAGAATGAGCCCTCTCCACGCAAAGGTCATGGCGATTGTCTTCAAGAAAGCGATGAAGGACTACGAGGCCGCCCTAGGCGCCGAAATTGCCGTGCCGCCCGGCTCTCTTGGAGGAGCAACACATATCCCTTGATAGTGATTGGTGACACGGCCGTGCGGGAGTCTGTGGTCGCTACCCTTTGTGCCGAGGTGCGAGCAAGGCGCATGCAATACTCTCGCCATTACGGGATGCGCCTCTTCCAACGCTCCATGCCCACTAGGGAGGACATCGCGTATATCCTGTGCGATGATGACCCTCAGATCATAGAGGAGAATGAAGATGAAGGGCGAAGAAGCTGCCTCGTCTGGGGTATAATAGCCGATGGGCGAGTGGGTCATGTATTATTGTCGTATCCACCTGCCCCCGTTGTCGTGACGGCCTATTGGCCCGATACAGAACCAACTGAATTTGACGATAATTATCGGCAGAAGGCAAGATAATGAGTTGTTCAAGGTGTGGTGGTGAAATGGTGTGCACGGACCGTGCCATTCTGTGTATGTGACTTATCGCCTCTAATCCTAATCTAGAACGTACCAGCGCAGGTGTGCGTAAGGTGTGGCGGCGAGGTCTTCTCTGATTCGACCATAGAAGTATTCTAGAGAATTAAGGATCACCAGGTTCCAATCTCTCGGATTGCTCTTATGATCGCGTATGACTTTCGTCAGGCTTACCAAGTGACGCGCACGAATGGCGGCTGGGAGCGCTGTAGTATTTGCCCAAGGCACGAGCGGTGGTCTGCTAATGTCCATTGTCGGTGACACGTACGCGGCAAACGCGCCGGCACTCCAACAAGACGTGCAGCTAGCGGCGACACACGCTCCCTATCAACCCGCGACACGTACTTAGGGAGAGACAGCTTTGCCAAACAGGAGGCGCAAGCACGAAGACACCACGGTCTCGCTTCACCCTCTCACCTTCGAGGAAGCGATAGCAGCCCTCGCCCACGCCCCTAAGCGTACGGATTCTCAGGCTGCGGGTCCGGCAGTACCACAGAACGCGGCCCTGCGTCTGCCCCATCAAGGAAGCGAACCGCTCCTCGTCGCAAACCCTCCTGCAGGTTGAACCTGTACTGAAATTCATCCAGGTAGCCTGCGCAGGTGCGCCCACGTCTGACGTGGTGAAGACTCCTACAGACCGCGCTTCAAGAGTGACCAGCATTCTCGATGCCCTGGGTGTGAATACCGTCCCCCATCGGTCTTCCTCCGCCCCGGCCACCCATCGCCTCCGCTTTGATTCCAGCTTCGAACAATGGTACTATGCCCCCACAGGAGGGGAATGACCACCGACACCAACCTGGGCAAGGTCCGGACCGTCCACATCGAGGAGGAGATGCGGGCCTCCTACCTCGACTACGCCATGAGCGTCATCGTGTCCCGCGCCCTGCCCGACGTGCGCGACGGCCTCAAGCCCGTGCAGCGGCGCATCCTCTACGCCATGAGCGAGCTGGGCCTCCGTCCCGGCTCCCAGTACAAGAAGAGCGCCCGCATCGTGGGCGAGGTCCTGGGCAAGTTCCACCCCCACGGCGATGACCCCGTCTACGAGGCCATGGTCCGCATGGCCCAGGACTTCTCCCTCCGCTACCCCCTGGTGGACGGCCAGGGCAACTTCGGCAGCGTGGACAACGACCCCCCGGCGGCCATGCGCTACACCGAGGCCCGCCTGGCCCCATCGCCGAGGAGATGCTGGCCGACATTGACCGCGACACCGTCGACTTCACCCCCAACTTCGACGGCAGCCTCAACGAGCCCGTGGTCCTCCCCTCCCGCCTGCCCAACCTGCTGGTAAACGGCGCCTCCGGCATCGCCGTGGGCATGGCCACCAACATCCCGCCCCACAATCTGGGCGAGGTGTGCGATGCCATCTGTCTCCTCATTGACAACCCTGACGCCTCCTCGGACGACCTCTCAGAGATCGTCCGGGGACCGGACTTCCCGACCGGCGGCATCATCTTCGGACGCCAGAGCATAAAGTCCGCCCATGCCGAGGGCCGCGGCCGCATCATCGTCCGGGCCCGCTCCCGCATCGAAGAGACGACCCGCGGCGGCCGCCAGCAGATCGTGGTCAGCGAGCTGCCCTACCAGGTGAACAAGGCCGCGCTCGTCGAGAAGATCGCCGACCTGGTCAAGGAGCGCCGCCTGGAGGGCGTCAGCGACCTGCGCGACGAGTCCGACCGCCACGGCATGCGCATCGTCATCGAGCTGGGGCGCAGCGGCCAGGCCCGACCGCTGCTCAACTTCCTCTACAAGCACACCGCTATGCAGTCCACCTTCGCCGTCAACATGCTGGCCCTGGTGGACGGACAGCCTCGAACCATCCGCCTGAAGGCGGCCCTGGAGCACTACATCAACTTCCGGCGCGAGGTCATCCGCCGCCGCTCCCAGTTCGACCTGGAGAAGGCGCGGGAGCGGGAGCACATCCTCCAGGGCTACATGATCGCCCTCCAGCACCTGGACGAGGTCATCCAGACCATCCGCCGCGCCCAGTCCGCCGAGCAGGCCAAGGAACGCCTGATGCGCGCCCCCTTCCGCCTCAGCGACCGTCAGGCCCAGGCCGTGCTCGACATGCAGTTGCGCCGCCTGGCTCGCCTGGAACGCCAGAAGATCGAGGAGGAGTTCACCGAGGTCATCCAGCGCATCAACTACCTGGAGGACCTCCTGGCCAACCCCCGCAAGATCGACTTCCTCATCAAGGAGGACGCCCAGGAGCTCAAGAAGAAGTACGGTGACGAGCGCCGCACCCGGGTGGTGGAGCAGGAGGTGGAGTCCTTCTCCGAGGAGGACCTCATCCCCCACCAGGAGGTGGTGGTGGCCCTCAGCAACCGCGGCTACATCAAGCGCATGCCCCTGGAAACCTACCGACTTCAGCGCCGCGGCGGCAGGGGCATCACCGGCATGCAAACCCGCGAAGCCGATGCTGTCAGCCGCCTCCTCGTCGCCGACACCCACGATAGCCTCCTCTTCTTCACCGATCGCGGTCGCGTCTTCCAGCTCCGCACCCATGAGATCCCGGATACGTCTCGCCAGGCGCGTGGCATCCCCCTCATCAACCTCATCGACATTGACCAGGGGGAACTGGTGACGGCCGTCGTGGCCACCCGCACCATGGACCGCGACTTCATGGTGCTGGCCACCAAACAGGGCGAGGTGAAGAAGACGGCCCTCTCCGAATTCGAATCCGTGCGCCGCTCCGGACTCATCGCCATGGACCTGGAGGCCGGCGACGAGCTGGTGGTGGCGCGCCTGGCCGCCGAAGGCGACGACGTCATTCTGATCACTACCGACGGTCACGCCGTCCGCTTCGCGGTCGACGAGCTGCGCTCGGCCTCCCGCGCGAGCGGCGGCGTCCGCGGCATTCGCCTGGGCCGTGGCGCCCACCTGGTGTCGATGGAGGTAGTGAAGCCGGGCGAGCAGGTCCTCACCGTGACCGCCAACGGCTACGGCAAGCGCACCCCGGTAGAGGAGTATCCGCGGCACTCCCGAGGCGGGCAGGGCGTGATCACCCACCAAGTGACGGACAAGACCGGCCCCGTAGCCATCGCCCGCATGGTCAACCCCATGCAGGAGCTCATCGTCATCTCCGCCGAGGGCATCGTCCTGCGCACGCGGCTGGACAGCATCGCTCAGGTGGGACGAGCCTCTCAGGGCGTGCAGGTGATGCGGATGGCCCCCGGCGATAGAGTGGCCTCCATCGCCACCATCGACATGGCGGCGCCCACCGCCAGGCAGGCGCCTCCTGCCACCGGGCCTGCCGGCCCGAAGAAGGCCGCTGCCTCCGCGGCAGCGCCCGCCTCGCGCGCCCACTGCCGGGCGGGCGCCTCCTGCGGCGCCTGCGCCCGCCGAAAAGGGCGCCGCGAAGGCCGCTTCGGCCCCGCCAGGGAAGAGGCCCGCTCCGTGCGGCCCGCCGCTGGCCGGGCCGGGGCGCCTGCGCCGCCGAAACGGGCGCCGCGAGCCCCTTCGGCCCCGCCGGGGAAGAGGCCCGCTCCGGCGCGGCCCGCCACCTCGCAGGCCGCGCCTCGCCCGGCGCGAAGCCGCCGCGGCGAAGGGCCGCGCCTCGCCTGGCGCGAAGCCGCCGGCGCCCAGGGCTCGCCGCCGCCCGCGAAGCTGAGGCCCGGCAGGCTGATCCGCCCCTCAACGTCAAGGAGGACATGCTCGTGGCCGAGCCCCGAGTCGCCAGCGAACAGGTGACGCCCCGTTTCACCATCCGCCGCGCCACCGAGGCCGACCTGCCTCGCATCGTGGAGCTTCTGAGCCAGCTCTCCCTGGACGACGACCGGGATTCCCCAGCGGAGCCCCTCCCCGAGAGCTACCGCGCCGCCTTCCGCCAGATTGAGGCCGACCCTCGGCAGCAGCTCCTGGTGGCGGAGGTTGACGGGCGCGTGATGGCGACCGCCACCCTGGGCATCATCCCCAACCTCTCCTATCGAGGCAGGCCCTGGGCCTTCGTGGAAGGCCTTGTCGTTGACAGTTCGGCGCGTGGGAAAGGCTATGGCGAGGCCCTTTTGCGGTATGCTATAGAAGAAGCGCGACGCGCCGGCTGCTACAAGGTCTCCCTCACCAGCAACAAGCGCCGCGTCGAGGCCCACCGCTTCTACCAGAAGATGGGCTTCGCGGCCACCCACGAGGGATTCCGCCTCTTGCTCTAGCCGGCGGCCGCCAGCCAGTACTGGGGGACTCCCATGGCACAGAAGCTCTTCGCCGACTTCGAATACCTCCACCAGGAGATGGATGAGATGTGGGACCGCCTCACCGGCGGTCAAGGCGGGCGCCCCCGCTTCTGCCCACCCATCCTGGAGCCGCCCGTGGACGTCTACGAGACCGCCGAGGAGGTAGTCATCCTGGCCGAGATCCCCGGCATCGGCGACGAAGAGGTGCAGATCGACCTGCACGGCGACCGCCTCCGCTTCCACGGCCAGAAGAACGACTATCACGCCGCCCCGGGCCACCGCCACAGCCAGATGGAGATCTGCTACGGCACCTTCGAGCGCACCGTGAGCCTGCCAGCCGAGGTGGACCCGGAGGGGGTCCAGGTCTCCTACCGGGACGGCTTCCTCAAGATCGTGCTGCCCAAGCGCCAGCGGCAGAGACACCGGGTGCGGGTGACCGTCCGCCCGCAGAGGGCATGAAGCAATGAACGACTCCCAGAGCGAGGCCGCTCCGCCCATCCCCGCCCCCTCGGCACCGGAAGTCGAGACGCCAGAAGAGCGCATACGCGTGCCGGAGGTCCTGCCGGCTCTGGCCAGTGGCGGCGTGGTGCTCTTCCCGGGCCTGATGGTGCCCCTGGCCTCCCAGGAGCAGTCTGTCGTCGGCGCCATCGACGAGGCCGCTGGCAGCCCCAACAAGATGCTCGCCATCTTCGCGCAGAAGCCGGGCGAGGACGGCGAGCCCACCGGCGAGACCTACTCCGTGGGCACCGCCGCCGTCATCGCCCGCATGGCCAAGGCCCCCAACGGCGCTGTCCAGGCCATCATCCAGGGGGTGGCCCGCGTCACCCTCCTGGAGCTCCAGCAGCAGAAGCCCTGGCTCCGGGCCCGCGTGGAGAGGCTACAGGAGGTGTCCAAGCCCGGCACGGAGCTGGAGGCCCTGACCCGGGCCGCCAGCTCTCTCTTTCAGAGGGCCATTAGCCTGGCGGAGAACGTCCCCCAGGAGATGGCCCTCATGGTCGCCGGTGTCCAGGACCCCAGCCACCTGGCTGACCTCATCGCCGCCAATCTCAATATCAAGACGGAGGAGCGCCAGGCTGTCCTGGAGGCCGCCGACGTCGCCGAGCGCCTGCGCATCATCGTCGGCTTCCTCAACCGCGAGGTCGAGGTGCTGGAGGTGGAGCGCCAGATCAAGTCGCAGGTGCACGGCGAGATGGAGAAGCATCAGCGGGAGTTCATCCTCCGCGAGCAGCTCAAGGCCATCCAGAGGGAGCTGGGCGAGTCGGAGCTGGCGCCGGAGGTGGAAGACCTGCGGAAGCGCCTGGACGAGGCGCACCTGCCGCCCGAGGCCCGTCGCGAGGCCGACCGCGAGCTCGACCGGCTGCGCACCATGCCGCAGGCCGCCGCCGACTACCAGGTGGTGCGCACCTACCTGGAATGGCTGGCCGACCTCCCCTGGGACAAGTCCACCGAGGACAACCTGGACATCGAGCGCGCCGAGGAGATCCTGAACGCCGATCACCACGACCTGGAGAAGGTCAAGCGGCGCATCCTGGACTTCCTGGCCGTCCGCAAGCTAAAGCGGGAAAGCAAGGGGCCGATCCTCTGCTTCGTGGGGCCGCCCGGCGTCGGCAAGACGTCCCTTGGGCAGTCCATCGCCCGCGCCCTGGGCCGCAAGTTCGTCCGCATGTCCCTGGGCGGCATGCGGGACGAGGCCGAGATCCGGGGGCACCGCCGCACCTACGTGGGCGCTCTGCCCGGGCGCATCATCCAGGAGATCCGACGCGCCGGCTCCAACAACCCCCTCATCATGCTGGACGAGGTGGACAAGCTGGGCATAGACTTCCGCGGCGACCCGGCCTCCGCCCTTCTGGAGGTGCTGGACCCGGAGCAGAACTTCTCCTTCTCCGACCACTACCTGGATGTCCCCTTCGACCTCTCGAAGGTCATGTTCATCACCACCGCCAATCTCTTCGACACCATCCCGGCGCCCCTGCTCGACCGCATGGAGATCATCGAGCTGCCGGGCTATACGGAGCGCGACAAGCTGGCCATCGCCCGCCGCTACCTGGTGCCCCGCCAGATGGAGGCCAACGGCATCCCCGAAGGCCGCCTCATCATCACCGACGCCGCTCTCCTGGAGATCATCCGCAGCTACACCCGGGAGGCGGGCGTGCGCAACCTGGAGCGCGAGATCGGCGCCATCTGCCGCGGCGTGGCCCGCGAGCTGGCCCGGGGCGTCACCGAGACCACGACCGTCGACGCCGGCGACCTGCATCCCTACCTGGGGCCCATCCGCTTTCGCTGGGAGATCCCCGAAGAGGAGGACGAGGTGGGCGTGGCCACCGGCATGGCCGCCACCATGGCCGGGGGCGACATCCTCTACGTGGAGGCCCGCTGCATACCGGGCAAGGGCCGCCTCACCCTCACCGGCAAGCTGGGCGACGTCATGCAGGAGTCGGCCCAGGCCGCCCTCACCTTCGCCCGCAGCCGCGCCGAACAACTCAACGTCCCCCAGGATTTCCTGGACACCCATGACATCCACATCCACGTGCCGGCCGGCGCCATACCCAAGGACGGCCCCTCGGCCGGCGTCACCATGGCCACGGCCCTGGTCTCGGCCATGACACGCCGTCCGGTGCGGCGCCAGGTCTCCATGACCGGCGAGATCACCCTTCGCGGCCGCGTCCTGCCCGTGGGCGCCATCAAGGACAAGGTCCTGGCTGCCCACCGCGCCTCCATCAAGACCGTGGTCATCCCCAAGGACAACGAGTCGGACCTGGAGGAGGTGCCGGCGGACGTGCGCCAGGACCTGAACATCGTGCTGGCCGAATTCGTCGATGATGTCCTGAACACTGCCCTCCACCCGGAGGCGGTGGAGGAGAAGAGCCGTCTGGCTCCCGTGGGCTGACCCCTTGGATGTTGTCCAGCGATCGGCGTTGACCGCTCCCTGCACAGGGAAAGGAGATTGATGTGTTCCAGACCCGTATCACCGAGATGTTCGGCATCCGCTACCCCATCATCTGCGGCGGCATGTTCTGGGTCGGGAGGGCGGAGCTGGTGGCCGCCGTGGCCAACGCCGGCGGCCTCGGCTTCATGGTCGGCGCCACCTTCGGCGAGGACCTGGACGCCCTGCGGGCCGAGATCCGCAAGGCCCGCGACCTGACCGACGGCCCCATCGGCCTCAACATCAACCTCTTCCCCGCCGTCCGCCGCCAGCCCATCGAGGAGTGGGTCCAGATAGCGGTGGAGGAGAAGATCCCCGTGGTGGAGACATCGGGCCGCAGCCCGGAGGGCATCGTCCAGGCCCTCCACGAGGGCGGGGTCAAGATCATGCACAAGGTGGCTGGCGTGCGCTACGCCCGCACCGCCGAGCGGCTCGGCTGCGACGCCGTCTGCATCGTCGGCTACGAGTGCGGCGGCCACCCTGGGCTGGACATGGTCACCAGCCTGGTCCTGGTGCCTCTGTGCGTGGACGCCGTCAACATCCCGGTGGTGGCCGGCGGTGGCTTCGCCGACGGCCGCGGCCTGGCGGCTGCCCTGGCCCTTGGCGCCGACGCCGTCCTCATGGGCACCCGCTTCATGGCCACCCAGGAGTGCTACGGCCACCCCGCCTGGAAGGAGTACCTGGTCAAGGCCACGGAGTCAGACACCGCCTATGTCATGCGCTCCATAGGCAACGCCATCCGGGTGGCCAAGAACGCCCTTACCGACAAGGTCCTGGAGATGGAGGCCCGCGGCACCACCATCGAGGAGCTGATTCCTGTCATCACCGGGCAGCCCCAACGCCGCCTTCGAGGAGGGGCAGGTGGAAGACACCTTCGCCAGTGTGGGGCAGGCAGTGGGGCTCGTCCATGACATCCCCACCGTCAAGGAGCTCTTCGACCGCACGGTGGAGCAGGCTATCCAGGTCCGGGAGCGGCTCGACCGCATCATTCCGCGGCCGGCGCACGACTAGCTCCTGTCAGCCCTCGGGTCGAAGAAGAGCCCGTCAGCGTGGAAGCGTCGCGTAGAGCGCCTGCCCTCAGCCCACGAACCAGAAGCTGCCCGTAAGGACGGAGCTTCAGCTCCGTCCTGGGCCGTGGCCGAAGCTCGGCCCCTACGGAGCCGTCCCCTCAGCCCACGAACCAGAAGAGGACAAAGAAGAGCGGCAGGAAGACCAGCGAGCCGCCCTCGTTGGCCAGCCCGTCGGCCAGGCGGAAGCGCCCCTTACGGTCGCCACGCGCACGGAGCGCCGGCAGGAGGCGGGGGACAGCCTCCCGGTAGCGCCGGTACTCCTCGCCGAAGCGGGCCGAGAGAAAGGCCTCCTCGTAGGCGATGGCCCCGGCGTAGACCAGACCCAGCATGACCGCCACGGCGAGGACGGCGTACCAGAGGCCGGACATGCCGGCGAAGGCCAGGACGCCGATGACTGTCCCCAGGTACATGGGGTTGCGGAGGCGGGCGTAGGGGCCGGCCGTGACCAGGGTCTCGCCGGCGGGCTCGCCACCGCGGGCCGGCCGGCCCACGAAGCCGGCCGCCCAGATGCGCCAGCCCTGGGTGGCCAGCACCACCGCTCCCAGCAGGCCGTAGGCCCACGGCGGCACCGACGAGCCGGCGAGCGCCTTCAACGCCAGGGCCAGGCCCAGCGAGGCCAGGTTCCACAGCCCGCGCGTGAGGTAGAAGAAGCGGGCCGACCGTAGCACGAGGCCGCCGCCTGCCGCTGCGACCGGTGTCGCTTCGCCTGCCTTTTCTTCAGCTACCATCCGTCCCTGACCCTCGCTAGTAGCCCCGCCGGGGGTCCACCACGTTCAGCAGGGGGCGGCCCTCCAGGTAGCGGCGCAGGTTCTCGCAGAAGATGGGCACCGCCCTCTCGAAGTAGCGCTCCGTCCCACCGGAGATGTGCGGGGTGAGGATCACGTTCTCCATGCCCCACAGCTCGCTGTCCTCCGGCAAGGGCTCTCGCTCGAAAACGTCCAGGCCGGCGCCTCCGATCCAGCCCTCCTTCAGGGCCTGCACCAGGGCCTCCTCGTCCACGACAGCGCCGCGGGAGATGTTGATGAGCACCGCCGTCGGCTTCATGGCCCGCAACTCCTCGGGACCGATGAGATGCCGCGTTTGCTGGGTGAGGGGCACCGCCAGCACCACGTAGTCGCTCTCCGACAGCAGGTACGGAAGGTCAGAGGGCGGCAGCACCTCGTCGGCCGGCGGCCGGCCGGGGCGCCGCTCCAGCGCCGAGCGCCGGATGGCCAGCACCCGGCAGCCGGCAGCCCGGGACAGCCGCGCCACCTCCGTCCCGATGTGACCCATGCCTACCACTCCCACCGTCTTGCCTCGCAGCTCCGCGGGAAGCAGCCGAGTCCAGCGCCTCTCGGCCTGGGCGCGCAGAAGGCGATGCGCCCCCTTGGCGAACATCAGCATCACCATCAGGACGTACTCACCGACGGGCGTAGCGTGAACGCCGCTCGAGTTGGTGACCACGACCTGCCGCCCCAAGAAGCCCCCGCGCTCCAGCCGGTCGACGCCGGCGCTGGCCGCCTGGAACCAGCGCAGCCGCGGCGCCCGGGCCTGGAGCTCGCCGGCCCGCTCCGGCGAGGGAGGGAAGCCGTAGAGCACCTCGGTCTCCGCCAGGGCGGCGTCCAGGCGCCGCTCGGCGGCCTCGGCATCCACCTCGGGCGGCAGCGGCCGGCCCCGGAGCAGCCAGGCCGCGTCACGGTCGAGGACGGTCACCTCCAGGCGCGGGTCGACGGCGCGCACCTGCTCCACCAGCGCCTCCTCCAGGCCGATGGCTATCAACACCTTCACGGCGCGCCCTCTCATGTCTTGAAGTCGCAGTCCAGCTCCTTGCTGCCGCAATGCCGTCATCGTCGGCAGCCTTCACAGTGTAGCGCGCCACGGCCCGTCTTGCCACGATGAGTCGAGAGTGGGATCGCGGCTTCATTCAACGACAGGGCCGTGTCTAACAAGACCGGACGGACTTGAGGCGCGAGATTCCCGAGCGCAACACACGAGCATCCCGGCACCTGCTATAATCCGTTCGCCATGACTACCCGGCCGCGTACGGCCACGACCACCATCCTCTTCACCGACCTCGTCAGCTCGACCGAGCTGCTCCAGAGGGTCGGGGACGAGAGCGCGCAGCGCATATTCCAGGCCCATCACAGGCTGCTCCAAGAGGCCGTCGCCGCCAGCGGTGGCCACCAGGTGAAGTGGCTCGGCGATGGCCTGATGGTAGCCTTCCCTTCGGCGGCAGATGCGGTACGCTGCGCTATCGCCATGCAGCAGGCTGCCCGCCGGCCCACCCTCGGCGAGCGCCTCGAGGTCAGGGTGGGCCTGAACGTGGGCGAGGCGCTGCGGGAGGAGACCGACTACTTCGGGACGCCCGTCGTTGTCGCCAGGCGCCTGTGCGACCGCGCCGAGGCCGGGCAGATCCTGTGTAGCTCCCTCGTAGCAGGTCTGCTCTCGGGCCGCCAGGCCTTCAGCGTTCCGCGACTGCGGTCAGTTGGAGCTGAAAGGGATCGCTGAGCCCGTTGCCGCCTGCGAGGTCCTGTACGATGTCGACCAGCCGGCGGCCCTGCTGGTCCATACGCCGTTCGTCGGCCGGTCCGCCGAAGTCGGGAAGCTGAGCCAGAAGCTCGGAGAGGCCCGCGCTGGCCACGGCGGGCTGGTGATGCTCGTTGGCGAGCCCGGCATCGGCAAGACACGCCTCGCCGAGGAGTGCGCCGAGGCCGCCCGCAAGGAGGGCACAGTCATCCTCTGGGGCCGCTGCTACGAAGGCGAGTGGGCGCCGCCCTACGGCCCCTTCGCCGAGGCCATCAGCGAGTACAGCCGCTCTGCCGATCCCCGCGAGCTGCGCCACGACCTGGGCGCTGGCGCAGGTCCCATCGCCCGCGTGGTGCCGGAGCTGCGGAACAGCCTGCCCGACATCCCAGAGCCCGCGAGCCTCCAACCCGACGAGGAGCGCTTCCGCCTGCTCGACGCCGTCTCCCAGTTCCTCATCGGGGCGTCGACGCGGGCGCCAGTGGTGCTGGTGCTGGACGACCTGCACTGGGCGGACAGGGGGACTATCGCCATGCTGCGGCACGTGGCCCGCTTCGCGCCCCGCAACCGGATCCTGCTCCTCGGCGCCTACCGGGACGTGGAGCTGGACCGCCAGCATCCGCTGGCCGATGCCCTGGGCGCCCTGCGCCGGGAGACGAACTACGAGCGCATCCTGCTCAAGGGCCTTGACACGCAGGAGGTAGGTCAGCTCCTGGCGAGTCTGGCGGAACAGGATGTCCCGGACGCCCTCGTGAGCGCCATCAGCGCCGAGACCGACGGCAACCCCTTCTTCATCCGCGAGGTCCTGGCGCACCTGGTGGAGGAGGGGAAGATCTACCGCGAAAAGGGCCAGTGGACGACAAACCTATCAATCGCCGAGATGGGCATACCGGAGGGCGTGCGCCAGGTCATCGGCCGGCGTGTCTCACGCCTCTCCGAGGACGCAAACCGCCTGCTCACCGTGGCGTCGGCGTTCAACGGTCTCTTCCCCTTCGACATCGCTGCGAGCGTGGCGGGCCTTGAGGAGACAGCGGCCCTCGACGCCGTCGACGAGTCCCTGGCGGTGCAGCTCCTGAGGCCGGGCGGCGAAGCAGACACCTACGACTTCACCCATGCCCTCATCCGCCACACCCTCTACGGCGAGCTGAGCCCCTCACGGCAGGTGCGGCTGCACCGCCAGATTGCCGAGGCGATGGAGCGTTCCTACGGTGATCGAGGCGGCTGACCACGCGGCGGAGCTGGCCTATCAATATCATCGCAGCGCGGCCCTCCCCGGCGCCGAGCGCGGCGTCGCCCACGCCCTGGCGGCGGCCGACCGGGCGGAGGCGGCCTACGCTTGCGACGAGTCAGCCGTCTTCCTGCGTATCGCCCTGGATCTGCTGCCGGCGCAGGATCAGCGGCGACCTCGCCTGCTTGGTCGCCTCGGGCTGGCTTTGGGCTGGGCGCTCGACTTCGACGAGGCTCTAAGGGCGGCGAGCAAGGCCGGCCACCTCATCGCTGAATCTGAGGGCGCGGACGCGGCGGCCGACTACCTGGCGGAGGCAGTACGGGTGATGTTTCTTGCCGGGTTCATTCGTGGTGCGTGGGCGCTGGCCGAACAGGGAGTGGGGTACGCGGCGGCGCGCCGGGACCGCACATGGGCCTGGCTCATGGCGGTGGATCTTCTGCGTCAGGAGGCAGAGGACCCCGACGACCTTGGCATCCCGCTGGATAGGCCCGAGCGCCGTGAAGTGGCGCGCATCGTGCCGGATCTGCCAGCCGAGGAGCGCGAAGCCCTCGGGTCTTTCACGCCTTTCTCTTCGAGAGAAGATGTCCTAACGCACGCCAGTGACGACTCGGTGTTCCTGACGTTCTGGGCGGGCGAGTTCCGCCGTAGCCTGCCCCTCTGGCAAGAGCAGGCCGTCCGGGCGGAGCAACAGGGGCAGATCGCTTGGGCTGTGTTTCACTGGGCGCAGGCGGCCCGCTGCCACAATGCCCTCGGCGACTTCGCTGCGGCGCAGGCCGGCTACGATCGGGGATCGGCGCTGGCCGGACGGCTGGCCGGTCCATCGCGGCAGGTCATACAACTAGGCTGCTGCCAGGTTTGAGATGGCCACCGCCCGGCTGGAAGTTAAGTGGGAGGACTACCTCCGCGCGGTGCAAATCACTCTGCAACAGCGGGCGCCAGAGTACCAGTGGGTCTTTGCCGCCATTCGAGCGAACGCTGCCGCCGTCTGCGCCCGGTTGGAACGAACAGAGGAGGCTCTGCACTGGCTGGGAACGCTGATGGCCCCGCTGGAGCGGGCACCGGGCTGGGCAGCGAATTACACAGTGGTCGCCTGTCTCGCCGTCGAGACCCTCTGGCTCCTGGAGCGCGTCGACCACATCGAGGTCATCGAGCGAAACCTGCGAGAGAAGGTTGTTGAGCCCGACTTCCGCTACCCCATGCAGGACTCGCGGCGGTCCATGGCATGTCTCTGCGCCCTCCAGGGCCGCCACGACGAGGCGGTCGAGTGGTTCGCCAGGGCCCGCGCCGTCCTCGAAGAGCAGGGCGCCCGCCCTCTTCGCGCCATCACCGACTTCGACGAGGCGCTGATGTACATCCGCCGCGGCGCCCCCGGCGATAGGGAGCGGGCTTCTCCCTTGCTGGACGCCGCCCTGCAGCAGTTCCGTGCCCTGGGCATGACCGGCTGGATCAAGCGGGCAGAAAGCCTCCAGTAACACCTCCCCAGCGCACGCCTACCGGCCGTGCGCCAGCCGCTCGGCCAGGTAGGGAGGCAGGCCGGCCTCCCGTATCTTGCGCTGGGCCCTCTCCAGATCGTACTCACGCGGTGCAGGGTGATCGTGCGGGCCTTGGTATCGTACACGGCGTAGGAAGCGCGGGCGATCGCCGTCCCGCGGCTGTCCCACGCCGCCCGGGTTGATGATGAGCCGGCCTTCGCCCAGCCTGACCACGTCGCCGTCCTCCAACGGAGTCATGGTCGGCAGGCGACCCCTCGTTCTCCACCACGACAAAGGGGACGTGCGAGTGGCCCACCAGGCTGTAGGGCGTCTCCTGGAGCCGGAGGTGCTCCGCCGCGGCCTCGGCGGAGAGCAGATACTCCCACTCGGGCTGGCGCAGGCTGCCGTGCACCAGAGTGAAGTCGTCCTCCACCACCACGAGGGGCAGCGAGGAGAGGTACTGGCGCTCGTCCGCCGAGAGACGCTCGCCCGTCCAGGCCGCAGCTTGAGCGGCCACGGGGTTGAAATCGCCGGTACCCAGCTCCGCCGATGGCCGCCAGGTCGTGGTTGCCGACCACCGCCGTGTGCGGGTAGCGCCGCAGGAGGGCGATGCAGGCCGCGGGGTCCGCCGCGTAGCCCACGACGTCCCCCAGGCACCAGAGGCGGTCGATGGGCCCGCCAGCGGCGTGCGCCAGCACCGCCTCGAAGGCCTCCAGGTTGGAGTGGATATCGGCGACGATGACTATCCGCATCGCTCTGTCCACTATATCAGCCTGTCCCTCCGGCCGCCCACCCTTCGCATTGTGGGCGCCCTCTGGGCAAGGCTATAATCGTGCCCGTGATGGCACGTGCGCGCAGGGCAGACGCCCGTAGGGTCTCCGAGCTCGGCGAATTCGCCCTCATAGCCCGCCTCCAGGAAGAGCTGGGCGACCAGCACGAGGCGCTGGCGATGCAGCCCGCCGGCTCCCGCCTCCTGCTGGGCATCGGCGACGACGCCGCCGTCTGGGTGAGCCCATCGACGGCGCAGATCGCGACCACCGACACCCTGGTGGAAGGGGTCCACTTCCCGCCCGGCGCTCCCTGGAAGGACCTGGGCTGGAAGGCCCTCGCCATCAACGTCAGCGACGTGGCCGCGATGGGCGGCACGCCCGAGTACGCCCTCATCACCCTCGCCCTCCCCGGCGAGTTCCGGGTCGAGGACGCCCTGGACTTCTACCGTGGCCTCGCCGAGGCCGGGCGGCGCTTCGGCGTGGTGGTGGCGGGCGGCGATGTCGTGCGCGCCGCCCAGTTCATTGTCACCGTCGCCCTCAGCGGCCGCCCCTCCACGGCCGGCGACGGCACGCCGCTCCTGCTGCGTCGCGACGGCGCCCGCGCCGGCGACGCCGTCGCCGTCAGCGGGCACCTGGGCGACTCGGCGGGAGGGCTGCGCCTCCTCACCAGCAGCGTGGACTGCCCACCGGAGGCGGCGGAGCGCCTGCGGCGCGCCCACCTGCGGCCCGACCCGCCCGTCGAGCTGGGCCGCGCCGCCGTCGCCGCGGGCCTACGCTGCGCCATCGACATCAGCGACGGCCTGGTACAGGACCTGGGCCACGTCTGTGAGCTGAGCGGCCTGGGAGCGGTGGTCCACGCCGACCGCCTGCCGGTCAGCGACGAACTGCGCCGCGCCTTTCCCAAGGAGGCGACAGCCCTGGCCGCCGCCGGCGGCGAGGACTACGAGCTGCTGCTGACCGGGCCCGCTGCAACCCTCGAGGAGCTGCGAGGCAAGGTGAACGTGCCGCTGACGATCATCGGCGAGATGGTGGCGGGGGAGCCGCACCGGCCGCGTGTCGTGGACAGCCGCGGCCGAGAGATAGACCTGGCGGAGGCCGGTTGGGACCATTTCGCCAGCCGGGAGCGGCGGCGCTAGTGGGCCCCCTCACCCTCGACAGCGACAGCCCGGCCGCTACCCGCCGCCTCGGCGCCCGCCTCGGTCGCCACCTCCGTCCCGGCGACGTCATCCTCCTCCTGGGGGAGCTGGGCACCGGCAAGACCTGCTTCACGCAGGGCGTCGGGCGCGGCCTGGGGGCGACCGACCAGGTGAAGAGCTCGTCGTTCGTCCTCTTGAATGAATACGGCGGACGCCTGAAGCTGTACCACGCCGACCTCTACCGGCTGGAGGACCCAAGAGAGGTCATGGAGCTGGCCCTGGAGGAGACCGCCGCCGACGGCGTCCTGGCGGTCGAGTGGCCGGAGCGCGCCTGGGACGAGCTGCCGCCCGAGCACCTGCTGGTACGCCTGGAGTGGGAAGACGAACGCCGCCGGCGCCTCACCTTCGAGGCCCGCGGCCATCGCTACGAGGAGCTGGTGCGCGCCCTGTCGCCAGCGACGAAGCGGTCCCCTGCCGGGGCCGCTCGCGGGCGACGGCGCGCCTGAGGGAGACTGTGGAGCTATCACTGGACACAGCGAGCGACTGGGCGGGCATCGCCCTATCTGAGGAAGGGCGTACCCTCGCCGAGCTGACCTGGCACTGCCCGCGCCGGCACTCGGTGGAGCTCATGCCGGCCGTCCAGGGGCTCCTGGAGCGCACGGGGGTTTCGAAAGAGCAACTGACGGCCGTCTTCGTCTGCACCGGCCCCGGCGGCTACGCCAGCCTGAGGGTGGGCGTCAGCACCGCCAAGGGCCTCGCGTTCGCGCTGGACATCCCGCTGGTAGGCGTCGGACGGCTGGAGGTGGAGGCCTACGCCCACAGCTCGCACCCGCATTCCGGCCCCATCTGCCCGCTGCACCTGGCCGGGCGGCGGGAGGTCGCCTGGGCGCTCTACAGCGGGCCCTGCCTCCGAGTGGCAGGAGCTGTCGCCGCCGCGACTCAGCCCCATCGACGACCTGCCGCGGCTGGCGCCTGCGGACGCCCTCTTCTGCGGCGAGGACATCGAACGGCTGGCGCCGGAGCTCGCCCAGCGAGGCGTCGAGCCGGCAAGGATGGCGGCCGCCCTGCGTCGACCGAGCCACCTGGCCAGCCTGGGCTGGCGCCGCCTGGCCGCCGGCCTCAGCGACGACCCGCGCAGCCTGGTTCCCCTCTACCTACGAGAGCCCGCCATCGGGCCCCAGAAGAGCGGCGACTGAGCACAAGAGGAGAAGAGCTAAATGGAGAGAACCCTGGTCCTGGTCAAACCGGATGCCATTCAGAGAGGCCTGGCCATGGAGGTGCTGAGGCGCCTGGAAGGCCGCGGGCTGCGCATCGCCGCCCTGCGCCTGCTCCAGGTGGACGAGGCCCAGGCCCGCCGGCTCTACTCGGTGCACGAAGGGAAGCCGTTCTTCAAAGGGCTGGTCTCCTACATCACCTCCTGCCCAATCATAGCCGCCGTCCTCGAGGGGCCCCACGCCATCGAGGCCGTCCGTCGCACGATGGGCGAGACGGCGCCCTCGGCGGCCGCGCCCGGCAGCATCCGCGGCGACCTGGGACTGGAGATCAGCCGCAACATGGTACACGGCTCAGACTCGCCGGAGAGCGCAGCCAAGGAGATCCCCATCTTCTTCGGAGAAGCCGATATCCTTAGCTACGAGCGAGCCATTGACCGCTGGCTGGTGGAATAGGCGAGGGGTAGAGGAAGGGCTACTGGATGCGCACCACCGGCGTGCCGCTGCTCCACAGCCGCTCGATGTCATAGTAGGCGCGCTGCTCCGGCGAGAAGAGGTGGATGATGACGTCGCCCGCGTCGACCAGCACCCAGCCGGAGTCGATGTCGCCCTCGCTGCGGACGGGGCCGTGGCCGTCGCGGTCCAGGGCCTCGTCCAGGGCGTCCCGCAGGGCCTGCATCTGGCGAACGTTCGGTACCGAGGCGATGACGAAGTAGTCGGCGAAGGTCGTGACCTTGCTTATGTCGAGAAGCAGGACGTCCTCCGCCTGCTTCTCGGCCAGCAGGTCAACCATGTGTCGCGCGAGGTCGGCTCCGCCCAGAAGCTCCCTCCCGGCTGTAGTTGGGAGCATTATAGCACGGCCGACTGCAAGCGTTTGCGGGCTACGGTACTCCACAGACTACGCGGCTCGGTTTCCCGCTCGTGACCAGGAGGTCGTAATCTTCCCGTTGGAGCGGGTGGTGGACAGTCCCAGCAGCGTGCGCTCCTGCGATTCGTTCAGGGCGCGGCCGCACTGGATACAGCCCACGTAGGGTCCGTCCAGGTCCAGGTCGCGAATGAGATCTCCGTGGCAATGGGGGCACGCCTTTGGCCAGACCATCATCATTCTCCTTTCGCGGGTGCGGCTCCACGTGAGCATCGCCGTTCTCCTATGGGCATGGCGTCCATCGCTGTAAACATGCGCACGAGCTATCCGTAGCTCTCGACCAGGGAGGGCGGCTCTCGCATCTCAGACCTTAGTATTTCGAGGACCACCGCCACCTCCGACACGAAGTCCGGACCCATCCTCTCGGTTCTCTTTGACCCACTTGATGGCGAAGTGAAGGAGGTCGTCGTCACTGACTGCGCTGACCGGCTCTCGAACTGCCAGGGTCATCCTGACTCTCCTTCTGTCGGCAATTGTTCCGACCCTTTCAACAGCTCCTCCAGCTTCCCGATGAGAACCCAAGGGTCAAAGGGCTTGGGCACGAATCTCTCCCGCGGGGGCCCGAACTTACTCATCACCTCTCCACGCTCGAGGGCGGAGATGACCAGGTAGGCCGGGGAGCAACTGCCGGGCTCACGCAGCCGGTCCAGTACCGCTTTCCCAAGACCATCCGGGAGGGAGAGGTCGAGGACGACGGCATCGATCGGCTCGCGCTCCAGGATGGCGAGCGCCTCGCCGCCGAAGGCGACTCTGGAGGCCTGGAACCCGCCTGCCGCCAGGCATATGGCGAGCATACCCGCCACGCCGTCGTCATCCTCTACCACCAGAACCCGCCGCCGGCCTTTGTCGGGCCTGATCTCCACCCGGACCTCCCGGAGAGCTGCTGTCGCCATCATGTCTCGACCCGTGGCTTCCGCAAGCCGTGGGTCCAACCCTCCCTCCGCAGGTCGGGGCCCGCTAATAACATCCCCCCTGGCCCTGCTTGCCGGCGAACTCTTGTCCGCGAGGAGAAGCCGCCTGTCCTCTCGCGAACCACCGCGCTTTCACCGGCCTGGTGTGAGCCGACATCAGAGCGTCGCCCTCACCGCGAGGCCAAGAAGCATTTTCGCCCCGGCCTGTGTAGCGAGTATGAAGACGTGGGCCTGGTTCATGAAAACGGCGTGAAGGTTGGAGAGAGGGAGTCGGCCTAACCCTGGGGCTTGGGCATCCTGTAGCCGACCTGGCGCTCCGTCAATACGAACCGGGGATTGCGGGCGTCTTCGCCCAGCTTGCGACGAAGGTTGCGGATGAAGGAGCGCACCAGCTCGGTCTCACCCGAGTACTCGGGCCCCCACACGCGCTGGAGGATCTGGTCGTAGGTGAGCACCCTCCCCGCGTGGGTTGCCAGCTCGTAGAGCAGCTTGTACTCGGTAGCGGAGAGGGAGACCGGCTGGCCCGCCAGCGTCACCTCACGCTCTGCGAAGTTGATGGTCAGGTCGCCGAACGCCAGGGGGTGCCGCGCCTCGGTCTCGCCGGCCGCTGCCCTGCGCCTGAGAACGGCCTCGATTCGGGCGAGCAGCTCAGAGGGCGAGAAAGGCTTGGTGATGTAGTCATCCGCGCCCGACTTGAGGGCCTGCACCGCATCCTCCTCGCGGCCACTGGCGGTGAGGAAGATGACCGGCACCTGCGAAAGCTCCCGGATGCGCTGGAGCAGCTCGAACCCGCTCGTGCCCGGAAGCCTGAGGTCTAGCACGACCAGGTCCGGCTCCTCCAGCTCCACGAGTCCCACGACATCCGAAGGATCGCCGGTCACTATCGCCTGGTACCCTGCCTCACTGAGGGAACGCTGGAGATAGCGCAGGATATGCGGCTCATCGTCTACGGCGAGGACGCGCGTCCGCTCACTGGGCCGGGTGACCCTCTGCGTTTGGACGGGTCCCCGCTCGACGCTGGCAGGCGCGACGCTTACGTCCCGGGCGGCGACCGGCAGCGTGAAGCTGAAGGTGGTCCCATGGCCCTCTCCGGCGCTATCTGCCCAGATGCGCCCGCCATGCGCCTCGATGAGCCCCTTACAGATGGCAAGGCCCAGGCCGGTGCTCGATAATCCGTGCCCGCTGTCTTCGTGCAAACGCGCGAACTTCTTGAACAGCAGGGGCAGCTTCTCCCTGGCGATCCCGCGGCCCTCATCTCGGACGTGGACCGTGACGTTGAGGGGGTCCTGCTCCGCCGAAATGGTGATCGGCGTCTCGGCCGGTGAGAACTTGGCAGCATTTGTGAGAAGGTTCGCCATCACCTGCCCGATCCGGCCCCGGTCCGCCTTGACCGGCAGCAGATCGTCCGGCAACTCCAGCCGGACCTCTCGCAGGCCGGCGCTCCTGGCAAAGGTTGGCAGAACTTCTTCGACGACTGCCCGCAGATCCAGGGGTTCAGGGTTGATGGAAAGGGAGCCCGCCTCGACCCGGGTCATGTCCAGGAGGTCGTCCACCAACTCGCGCAACCGGTCCGCCTGCCCATCGATGATCTGGAACAGCTCCCGCACCTGAGCGGCGTCCAGCGGCCTGGAGCTTCCGAGCGCCGTGGCCGCCGAGCCCTTGATGGCGGTCAGTGGCGTCTTCAGCTCGTGGGTCACCATGCCCAGGAACTCGCTGCGTAGCTTCTCTATCTCCTCCAGCGGAGTGATGTCCTGGATGATGGCAATGGCACCCGTTATCTCCCCGCTGGCGCCGTACAACGGTGTGGCATTTGTCAGCGTCGGAACGGTCCGACCGTCGGGGAAGTGGAACCAGACTTCTTCAGCCTGCACCGTCTCGCCTTGACGGAGGGCCCGCTCGAGCGGCAGCTCGTCGCGACTATAGACGCTACCGTCCGGGCGGCGACGAACCGCCCGATCGTGCCATCCGGAGTCGCCCTCGACATGGGAATAGCCAAATATGCGTTGCGCCTCGCGGTTCACCAGCAGCAGACGTCCGGCGGCGTCAGCGAGGACGATGCCGACGGGAGACGCGTCTACCAGCGTTTGGAGTCGCTGGCGCTCCAGTTCAATCTCCCGCTCCGCCTGCTTGCGCTCGGTGATGTCCGTGCCTTGGGCGATGGTGGCGACGACCGTCCGGCCGTCAGGCTGCGGTGATGTTGGCCGAGTTCCACAGCACCCGCCGCACCTCGCCGCTCTGGTGCAGGATGGGAATCTCGATCAGCTCCCAGAACTCGCCCCGCAGCGTCCGCTCGATCTGCTCCATCGAAGCGGCGCGCTCGGCCTCGGGGAAGAGCACCTCCAGCCGCTGGCCAACCACCTCGCCCGCCGGACGCCCTGTCAGCCGTTCGAACGCGTGGTTGAAGCGCGTGATGGTGAAGCTTGGGTCCCAGACGATGATCGGCGCATTGGCGTAGTCGACCAGCTTCTCCAGGTAGTCCCGCGTCTCCCGCAGCGCCTCCTCGGCCTGCTTGCGCTCCGTGATGTCCCGGGCGACGTGCACCGAACCGATGAGCCGCCCCTGCTCGTCCGCAAGCGGCGTGGTCGTGACCAGGAAGTCCCCGCCGAGGCGCGGCTCGTGCACTTCGGCAACGTGTTCCCGGCCGTCAGCCAGGGTGCGCACGTGCGGGCAAAACCCCGGCGGGCAGCCCAGTCCGTGCACCGCGTCATGGCACACCTTGCCGACGCACTCGTCGGGGGTCACCCCCAGCCGCTGGGCCATGGCGCGGTTGGCTCGCACGATGCGATGGTGCTCGTCTATGATTGCAATCAGGTCTGGTACGGCATCGAAGGTTCGCTCCCACGACTGCTTGGCGTCGCGCAGCGCCTCCTCGGCCTCTGCGTGCTCCTCACGTAATCGTATGGCCGCTATTCCATAAGCAAGGTCATCGGCCAATTCGGAAAGCAACCGCACTTCCTTCTCGGAGAAAGGATCAGGGTCTCTTGAATATATGTTTATCGCGCCGAATGCCTTACCCTCTATGGTCAACGGGAGAACTATCGATGAGGCATATCCTCTCTTCACAGCTTCTTTGCGCCAGGGTGCAAAACTGGGATCAGTCAGCATGTTCCTGCAAATAGCGGGTTCTCCGGTGCGTATAGCCGTGCCTGTTGGCCCCCGGCCGCGTTCGGTGTCCGCCCATGTGATATCCGCAGTTTCAAGGTACCCTTCTTCAAACCCTGCCTGCGCCACCGGACGTACGGTCTTTGCTTCATCCTCTTCGGCGAATCCTATCCACGCCATAGAATGACCGCAGTCCTCGACAATGATCTTGCAGACCTCGTCCAGATAATCCGCCTCATTGCGTGCGCGCATCATCGCCTGATTAGAATCGCTTAACGCCTTCAGCGTTCTGTTTAGTCTGCTAAGCTCTTCTTCACTCTTGCGGACCATCTCTTCGGCCCGGCTGCGCTCGGTGACGTCACGCCCATAAATGTTGACGTCGCCAGATTCAACAACGGGTGAGACCGAGAGAGACCACGTGCGGCCGGACGCCTCGACATCGGTAGTCGTGGCTGACTGCTTGTTGAGTGCTTCCCTGGCCAGGGCCTGGAGGAATGCAGGGGCAGGCCCGCCGATCGCGGCGCCTGACTCAGGCAGCAAGGGGTTGCTCGCCTCGTTGGCATAGAGGAGCCTGCCATCCTCGCTCACTCGCAACACCGGGTTGGGGTTCTCGGAGGGGAACCTGGCGAGGCTCTTGAATCTCTTCCTCCCACCGCTTGCGCTCGGTGATGTCACGCATGACCGTGGCGTAGCCGGTGACCGCGCCTTCGTGGTCTCGGAGGGTGATGGCGTTGGTCTCGACGTCGACCGGCCGTCCGTCCCTACGCAGATAGGCTAACTCACCACGGAACCGACCTGCCTCGGCCAGAGCGCGGCGCGCATCGTCTCTCGGCGGGGGCCGCCCAGCGAGCTCGATGGTGGGGAGTACCTCCTGCGAGGGCCTCCCCAGCACCTCCTCGGCCTTCCAGCCGAACATCTCCTCCGCAGCGCGGTTCCAGGCCGTGAGCACCCAGTTCGTGTCGGTGGCTATGATGGCGTCGTTCAGGTTCGCGAACAACGCCGTGTCGTACAGTAGTTCGACCTCGATCCCGGACTGCCTCAATTCATCCATGTCGATCCCAACTTCGTTGCCGGCGCCCAGTATACGTATGCGAGACCCCTATGCATGCGATCGCGACCGACGGACGGCGTCTCCCACGTGTCCACGATACACGAATGCCCTGGCGCGAAAGTCGCCGACTCCCCCATATCTCTTACGTTCTCGAAGATGGCCTGGTTCTCAGGGTTGTGGTGGTTGGCACCAATCGAACGTGTGAGGCCAGATAGCGACATGCTAGCCTGATGCCCTGGCCTCGTTAAACCGATTCCCCTGCAAACCTCGATGTTATACCATGAATTGTCATGAAGCTACCCCGCGTCGTCGTCGCCATGAGCGGCGGCGTCGATTCCGCTGTCGCGGCCGGCCTCCTGGCCCGCCGGGGCTACGAAGTCATCGGCGTCACCATGCGCCTCTGGACCCTGGACGACCCGCAAGCGCCCCGCCATCGCCGCCGCTGCTGCTCAGTTGAAGACATCGACGACGCCCGGCAGGCCGCTCAGGCCCTGGGCATACCGCACTATGTCCTCAACCTGGAGCGCGAGTTCCAGAAGTCAGTGGTGGACTACTTCCTGCGGGAGTACCAGCGGGGCCGTACGCCCAACCCTTGCCTCGCCTGCAACGAGCACGTCAAGTTCTCCTCGCTGCTCTCCCGCGCCGTGGCCCTGGAGGCCGACTTCCTGGCCACCGGCCACTACGCGCGCATCGAGCGCTCCAACCGCCGCTACCGCCTCCTCCGTGCCGTGGACGGCGAGAAGGATCAGTCCTACGTGCTCTTCACGCTGGACCAGACCCAGCTCTCCCGTCTTCTCCTCCCCATCGGAGATTACCGCAAGGAGCAGGTGCGCGGTCTGGCCGCGAGATGGGGCTGCCGGTGGCCGGCAAGCCCGATAGTACCGACATCTGCTTCATACCTGACAACGACTACCGCTCGTTCATCAGCGAGCGCCTGGCCCAGTCTGCGGGCGACATCCGCGACGCCGGCGGACGCATCATCGGGCGGCACCAGGGCGTGGCCGCGTTCACGGTGGGGCAGCGCCGCGGCCTGGGCGTGGCCCTGGGGGAGAAGCGCTTCGTCACCGCCATCGACCCCGCCCACAACCTGGTGACCGTCGGCTCCGAGGAAGAGCTGATGGCGGACGAACTCTGGGCCGAGGACGTGCGCTGGGTGGCCGGCGAGCCGCCCCCGGCCGGCAGCGCTGTCGACGCCAAGATCCGCTATCGAACGCCGGCCGCCCCGGCCGAGGTGTACCCGGAGGGCGGCGGCACGCGCGTGGTCTTCCGGCGGCCACAGCGGGCGATCACGCCGGGGCAGGCTGTCGTCTTCTACCGCGGCGAAGAGGTCTTGGGGGGCGGCATCATCGCAGGGGTCCAGACGTAGGCCAGAACTCCAGCGCTTGACTGCCTTGAGTCCGCTGGCTAGACTGTGAGCGGCTTCCCGAAGCCGGATGGGGAGCTTGTCTTCTCGACTCGTGGAGGTGGCAGCGCCTTGGCGAACCAGGTCGGAAAGCGCTACTTCTGTGCCAAGTGCGGCACCGAGATGATTGTCACCAGGGCGGGCAGCGGCGAGCTGGTTTGCTGCGGCCAGCCTATGCAACTCAAGAGCTGAGGGCTGGAAGGGACCGCCCCGGGGCCAGGAGGTGGCGCAAATGCCCAACCAACTGGGAAAGCGATTTCAGTGCGAAAGCTGTGGCACCGAGGTGCTCTGCATCAAGCCGGGAGAAGGCGGGGTTGAGTGCTGCGGCGCTCCCATGAAGCTGATGCAGCCCAAGGTCCTCCCTTCCGCCGACTGACCTCCCGCCCACTCGATCGATCTCTGGGCCGCGCGGGTAGCCTCCGGGCGGCCTTACTCGTCCCCAGAAGCGGGCCGTGCTCGACGGCCTCGCCCAGAGGAGGACGGCTTGCCAGCCAGCCTCATCTTCCATAACGTGCGCGCCCTCACCATGGAGCTGTCCCGGCCGCTGGCGGAGGCGGTCGCTGTCGCCGGCGACCGGCTCCTGGCCGTGGGCTCCGAGGCGTGGGTGGCGCGTCACCGCCGGCCCGAGACGCGACTCGTCGACGGCCGCGGCCTGACGCTACTGCCCGGCTTCATCGACGCCCATTGCCACCTGCTCTCCTACGCCGCCTCCCTCCTCTCCGATCGACTGCAGCCCGCGGGCCGCCCGCTCGATAGCCGACATCCAGGCCGCCCTGTCCGCGGCGGCCGCCCGCACGCCCGAGGGCCGCTGGCTGCGCGCCACCGGCTACGACGAGACGGACCTGGCCGAGGGCCGCCATCCCACGCGCTGGGACCTGGACGCGGCCGCGCCGCGCCATCCGGTGCGCCTCGTGCACCGCACCGGCCGGGCCTGCGTCCTCAACAGCCGCGCTCTGTCCCTGGTCGGGCTCGACGCCGGCAGCGAGGAGCCGCCCGGCGGCTACATGGAGCGAGACGTCTCTACCGGCGAGCCCAGCGGGCTCCTCCTGGAGATGAACGACATCGTAGACGGCTTCGTGCCGCCGCTGCCCTACGACGAGCTCTCGGCCGGGGTGCGTCGAGCGGCGCAGGCCTTGCTCTCCGAGGGCGTGACAGCCATTCAGGACGCCACGGTGACGAATGGCCCGGAGGAATGGGCGCTCTTCCGCCGTCTCATGGCCGAAGGCTGCCTGCCCCTTTCCGTCACTCTCATGGAGGGCTATCGTCATCTGGGTGAGATGCCGGAGGCTGACGGCTCCCTGCCCTTGCGCCGCGGCCCCGTCAAACTTGTCATCGCCGAGCTGGGCGAGGAGCTGCATCCCGGCCCGGAGGAGCTGGCGGAGACGGTGTGGCGCGTCCACCAGGCCGGCCGGCAGGCGGCCATCCACGCCGTGGGCGAGGCCGCCGTGGCAGCCGCCGCCGACGCGCTGGCCGCCGCGTTGAGGCGCAAACCCCGCCGCGACCACCGGCATCGCATCGAGCACTGCGGGGTCTGCCCGCCGGCCCTGGCCCGCCGCCTGGCCGCCCTGGGTGTGCTGGTAGTCACCCAGCCCTCCTTCGTCTACCACAACGGCGACCGCTATCTCAGGCAGGTACCGGAGAAGGAACTGCCCCACCTCTACCCGTTGCGCACCTTGCTGGAGGCCGGCGTGCTGGTGGCGGCCGGTTCCGATGCCCCTGTTGCGCCGCCCGGCCCCCTCGCTGGCCTGGTGGGAGCCGTCCGGCGCCTCTCGTCGGGAGGCGCAGCCGTGGCGCCTGGCCAGGCGGTATCGGTCGAGGAGGCGCTGGCCATGCACACCCGCGCCGCCGCCTACGCCGCCTTCGACGAGCCCGAGCGTGGCAGCCTGTGTGCCGGCAAGCGCGCCGACCTGGTGCTGCTGTCCGGCCTGCGGGTCGAGAGGGCAGGCTATGTGCTGTCGGAGAAGCCGACGGGCGCCTTGACAGTGGAGATGACGGTGGTGGGAGGCGAGATAGCCTGGCAGAGTGGACAGATTGCCTGACACCCACACACTTGCCCGACTCGCGGGCTCTGGTTATCCTGAATCGATCTCCCCTCGTCGGGGAAAGGAGGCAGCCGACCTGCGCACCGCCTTTGTGCCGGCCCTGCTGGCATGCCTAGCTGTGCTGGTCTCCGCCTGCAACAGCGGCGAGGGCTCGTCGAAGGTACAGATTACGCCCCTAGCGCCGACGCCTTCGCCGGTCGCGGAACCGACGGCGACGGTAGCGCCGGTGACCGAGGTGCAGGGCCTCATCTTTCCTATCGAGGGCGCCTGTCTGCCAACCAGTGACGACATGATGCCGAACGCCCCTCGCCAGTACCGCAACGGCATCCACCAGGGAGTCGACTTCTACGGCATCGACAACTGCGTGTCCATTGTGCGGGGAACGCCGGTGCGGGCGGTGAAGGCGGGGCGCGTGGTTCGCGCCACCTGGAACTACCACGACCTGACCGCGGACGAGCTACAGTCGCTGAATGAGCGGCTTGCTCAGGGCGAGGCGAATGCCCCCGACATCCTGGACACCTTTCGCGGCCGTCAGATCTGGGTGGACCACGGCGGAGGGCTGGTAACGCGCTACGCCCACCTGGAGGGCATCGCGACCGGAATCGACGTGGGTGTGACGGTGGAGGTAGGCCAGGAGCTGGGCTACGTCGGCGACTCCGGCACCCCGGAGTCGGTCACCGCTCCCGACACCGAGAACCACCTTCACTTCGAGATCTGGCTGGGCAGCCACTATCTGGGTCAGGACCTGCCACCGGCTGAGGTGAGGGCCCTCTACGAGAAGGCCTTCTCCGCCGGCCCGTGAGGAACCTGGACCTGGGAACTGGAACTGGGACGAAGCAAGGGCGGACGCGCCGCAAGAACGTGAGAAGAAGGCGTCTTGGTTGATAGCGGAGATGCGAGCGCAGCTCAACGCCGGGGCGCGGGAAGGAGAGCTCTAAGATGGGCCTCATTGGGGGCTGGGACCCGATCAAGATCGGCATCGATCCTGAAATAGCGCACTTCGGTGGGCTGCTGCTGACCTGGCACGGCGTCTTCACAGCGATCGGCATCGCCCTGGGCGTGTGGGTAGCTGTGAAGATGGCGGCCCGGGTGGGTTTCATCGAGGATGTCTCCTACACCGTGGCCCTGGTCGGCGTGCCGGCGGGCATAATCGGCGCCCGCGCCCTCTTTGTCATGGAGAACCATAGCCTCTTCGCAGGCAGGCTGCTGGACATCTTCCGCATAAATGAAGGCGGCATCTCCATCTACGGAGCGCTGATCGGCGGCGTCCTGGGTGGCCTGGCCTACGGCATCTGGCAACGCCTGCCGATCCGGGCCGGCCTCGACGCCGCCGCCTTCGGCATGGTCCTCGGCCAGGCCATCGGGCGTATCGGCGACATGATCAACGGCGAGCACTTCGCGAAGACGACGGACCTGCCGTGGGCCGTCATCTACACGCACGCTAACAGCCCCAGCTTCGGACGGGCCCCACAGCACCCGGCCGTGGCCTACGAGTTCCTGGGCGACCTCCTCATATTCGGGCTGCTCTTCCTTCTCTGGCGCTTCTACAAGCGGGATGGTCTGGTCTTCTTCAGCTACGCCTTCCTCTACTCGCTCATGCGGGTCGGGACCAGCGCCCTGCGCCTCGACAACCAGGTTCTCTGGGAGTTCAAGATGGCGCAGGTGATAGCGCTGGGCGTCATCGCTATCTCCATCCTGGGGTTCGCCTACTGTCTGCGACAGCCCCCCGGCCGCCGGACGGCCGAGGCGGTTGGCTACCCAAGCCCGGCGACAGGCGGAGCGCCCGCGCGCCGCTGACCGCGGGCCTCTTAACGACAACACGCCCACCACTAGGGCAAACATGCCTTCGACGCCATCAGCGGCGGCATGACCAACGCCAACTCACCCTTCCACATGCCGCTCAGCCTCCGTCGCGGCGAGGAGGCGGCGCGAGAGGCCCTGCCCCTCATCGAGAAGATGCTGCGCGAACGGACGCCGCTGTGGTAGGGGCGCACGGCCGTGCGCCCCTACTCGACCCCCGCGTTGCGCAGTAAGGCCGCCGTTGCGCCTACCCGCCGGCCGTTGTATGTATATTCACGGGGGCGTGACTCACGCCCCCGTCTCCCTCTTCAGGCCTCGCTGCCGGCGAATTGGAGGACCCCTTGACCGACGCCGCCCTCTCCGACCTGCGTGTGGTCGACCTGACTCAGGGCGTGGCCGGCCCCTACTGCACCAAGCTGCTCGCCGACTGCGGGGCGGAGGTCATCAAGATCGAGCCGCCCGGCGGCGACGTGTCCCGCCGTCTGGGGCCCTTCCCCAGCGACCTCCCTCACCCAGAGAGGAGCGGCCTCTTCCTCCACCTGAACACGAACAAGAAGAGCGTGACGCTGGACGTGGCCACCGCCTCCGGGGTGGTCGTCCTCAAGAAGCTGCTCGCCCGGGCCGACGTGCTGGTCGAGAGCTACCCGCCGGGCCGCGTGGACGACTGGGGCATCGGCTACGAGCAGCTTCGGGCAGACTTCCCGGAGCTGATCTACTCCTCGATCAGCCCCTTCGGGCAGACGGGGCCTTACCGCGACTACGACGCCAACAGCCTGGTCGCCATGGCGATGAGCAGCATAATGTACACCACCGGCGAGCCGGACCGCGAGCCGCTGTCGACAGGCTGCGAGCCGGCCGGCTACTTCGCCGGGCTCCAGGCGTTCGTGGGCATCCTGGCCGCCCTCGCCTACCGCGAGCGAAACGGCGGCGGCCAGCACGTCGACGTCTCGCTGGTCGAATCGGTCGCCGCCGCCGACGAGTACAACGCCGCCATGTATGCCTACCTGGGGGCCATCCGCCGGCGCTTCTACTCGCGACACGTCTTCGGCTATCCCATGGACATCCTGCCCAGCCAGGACGGATACGTGGTGGTGATCCCCGGCGCCCAGGGCTTCCCCAGGCCGCTGCTGGACCAGGGCGCCTCGCCCATGTCGCTCCTCCTGGAGGACTTGGAGCTGGACCAGAACCCCCTCTTCCAGGACATGCAGGCGCGCTTCATCCGCTGGCGCGAGCTGGATGAGCTGCTCCTCCCCTGGCTGACGACGCACTCCAGCCGCCAGATCGTGGAGACGGCGCAGGAGCTGCGCATGCCCTTCGCTCTGGTGCCGACGGCGGCCGACCTGCTGGAGGACGAGCACCTGGCGGAGCGGGCCTTCTTCGTGGAGATCGAGCACCCCGGTGGCGTCAGCCTCCGCCATCCGGGAGCGCCCCTCCGGATGAGCGAGACGCCGCTTCGCAGCGGGCCGGCCCCGACCCTGGGGCAGGACAACGAGGCTGTTCTCGGCGAGGTGGGCTATGACCGGCAGGACCTGGGCATCCTGCGAGACCGGGGGGTGATCTAGGCATGGCGGCGCTACCCCTCGACGGCGTCCGGGTGCTGGACCTCTCCCACGTCTTCGCCGGGCCGACGTGCACCCGCATCCTCTCCGAGCTCGGAGCCGATGTCATCAAGATAGAGGCGCGGCAGCGGCTCGACATCGCCCGCGGCCTCATAATGACCGACAACGACTCCGCCGATCAGCCCTGGAACCGGACCTGCTACTTCGCCGTTCACAACGCCGGCAAGCGGAGCATCACCCTGGACCTGACCAGCGAGCCGGGCCGCGGCCTCCTCCACCGCCTCATCGCCGATAGCGACGTCCTGGTGGAGAGCTTCACGCCGCGTGTCATGAAGGCCTTCGAGTTGGAGTATGAGACGGTCCGGCAGTTGAAGCCGGACATCATCATGCTCTCCATGTCCGGCTACGGCCAAACTGGGCCCTACAGCGACTGGAGCGCCTACGGCATGGGGCTGGAGTCCGCCTCCGGCATATCGTCGGCCACGGGCTACCCGGGCGGGCCGTCCATCCGCAGCGGCATCTCCTTAACCGACCCGCTGACGGGCGTCCTCGCCGCTGGAGCGGTGCTAGCCGCCCTTCATTACCGGCAGCGCACGGGTCGGGGGCAGTTCATCGACCTCTCACAGCAGGAGGGGGCGATGGCCGTCATGGGCGCCGCGCTCATGGACTACCAGATGAACGGCCGGCTGCCCGAGCGCATGGGCAATCGCAGCTCGTGGGCGGCGCCGCAGGGCTGCTACCACTGCCGCGGCGACGACGACTGGCTCGTCATCTCCATCGAGAACGACGACGAGTGGGCCGCCTTCTGCCGCGCCACCGGCCACCCTGAGTGGACCGAGGACGAGCGCTTCGCCGATGTCCTCGCGCGCCACGAGAACCACGATACCCTCGACGCGCTCATCGAGGGCTGGACCCGCGAACAGGACCACTACGAGGCCTTCCACCTCCTCCAGCGCGCCGGCGTCAAGGCGGCGCCGGTGCTCAACCGGCAAGGACCTGCTCGTGGACCCGCACTTCCGCGAGCGCCAGCACTTCCACCTGGTGGATCACCCCGTCCTGGGCCGGCGGCCGGTGCCCCGCCATCTCGTCGCCAGGTTCGACCGCTTCGAGACGCGCGTGGGCTCGGCGGCGCCCGTGCTGGGCCAGCACAACCGCGAGGTGCTCCAGGGCATGCTCGGCCTTTCCGACGAGGAGCTGGCCTCCCTCGAGGCGGAGGGCGTCACCGGCAGCGAGCCGATCCTGGAGCTGCCGGAGGGCCTGACGTTCGCGATGGTTCAGGACATGGTGCGGGAGATCTTCCGGCTCCCCTTCGAGAAGATGCAGGAGATGGGCGCCGTCCAGGCCGTGGAGCCCGACTACCGCCAGCAGTTGGGCCTGGACGAAACAGCCAGCGACTAACGAGCTATTCCCACAGTCGTTGACACCCGCGAGAGGGCTCCGCTACACTGCCCACGTAAGGAGAAGATGCCTTCCAGGACTGTAGTTTCGAGGGGAGACGGACGCGGGCCGCGTCACGACTAGGGCTGGCGGCCGGTCTTGCCCTGCGTTGAGCCACGTCGGCCCGTGACGTGGCTGTTTTTCTGCCTGCGGCAGGCAGGCGTACCTGCCCGTTTGCCTGTTTGCGTGTTTGCCGGACAGACGGGCAAACGGGCATCCCACAGACGGGGCGGATTCGTCCGGGCAAAACGGCATCCGGAGGAGGGCGAACATGCTAGAGCTACAGCAGACCGATCCTGAGATTTACTCCCTGATCCGGGAGGAGGAGAGGTACCAGTTCGAGACCCTGCGCCTCATCCCGTCCGAGAACTACGCCTCGGCGGCGGTAATGGAGGCTGTGGGCTCCGTCCTCACCAACAAGTACTCGGAGGGCTACCCGGGAAAGCGCTACTACGAAGGGCAGCGCAACATCGACCGGCTGGAAGAGCTGGTGAAGGAGCGGGCCCAGGCCCTCTTCCACATGGATCACGCCAACGTCCAGCCCTACTCGGGCTCGCCGGCCAACATGGCGGTCTACTACGGCCTGTTGGAGCCCGGCGAGACGATCATGGGGCTCAGCCTGCCGCACGGCGGGCACCTCACCCACGGCTGGGAGGTGAGCTTCTCCGCCCGCTTCTACCGCTCCGTTCAGTACACGGTGGACCCCAAGACCCACCTCATCGACTACGACGCCGTGCGCGACATGGCGCGACGCGAGAGGCCCCGCATCATCGTCGCCGGCGCCACCGCGTATCCCCGGCTGTTCGACTTCAAGGCCTTCGGCGAGATCGCCCACGAGGTGGACGCCTACTTCCTGGCGGACATCGCCCACATAGCAGGCCTCGTGGTGGCAGGGGCGCATCCGGACCCCGCGCCGTACGCCGATGTGATCACCACCACCACGCACAAGACGCTCCGGGGCCCTCGAGGCGCCATGATCCTCTGTCGCGCCGACCTGGCGGCCAAGATCGATAGGGCCGTCTTCCCGGCGCTCCAGGGAGGGCCTCACAACCACACTACGGCCGGCCATCGGCGTGGCGCTGAAGGAGGCGGCCACGCCCGAGTTCAGGGAGTACGGACAGCAGATAGTCCGCAACGCCAAGGTGCTGGCGGCGGAGCTCCGGGAGCGCGGCTTCTCCCTCATCTCCGGCGGCACCGACAATCACCTCATCCTCATCGACCTGACGAACAAGGAGGTGATCGCCAAGAAGGCGGCGAAGGCGCTGGACCGCGCCGGCATCGTCACCAACTACAACACCATCCCCTACGACCCGCGCCGGCCCTTCAGCCCCAGCGGCGTGCGCATCGGCACACCGTCCGTCACCTCACGCGGCATGGGTGAGGCGGAGATGCGACAGGTCGCCGCCTGGATGGAGGAGGCGGTGTCCAACGTGGAGGACGAGGCGGTCCTGGAGCGCATCAGCGGCGAGGTGCGCGAGCTCTGCCGGTCCTTCCCGGCGCCGGGCATCCGCGTCGAGTAGGGCGCCTCCGCCGGCCCTCCAAACGTGAGGGCATAGGGAAAGTAAAATAAGCACTTGATTGACCAATCGCTCCACGCGAGCCTATAATCGGTCTCGCAGGCTCTGCCTGGCCGCTGTCCCCACGCTCTGGAGGAGATCCCCGCCATGGAAGAACGAGCCTTCAACGGCAAGATCCTGAATGTCCACCTCGGCACCGATGTCATTGAGGCAGAGCACCTGCCCGAGCAGATGTATCGCACCTACCTCGGCGGCTACGGGCTGGGGGCACGTCTGCTGTTCGACCGCATACCCCGGGGAGCCGATCCCCTCGGGCGCGACAACGTCCTCGGCCTGTTCCCAGGCCTCCTGACCGGCACTCCCCTCTTCGGCATCCGCTACCAGGCGGTGGGCAAGTCGCCGAAGACGGGAGGCTGGGGCGACGCCAACTCCGGCGGCGACGTGGGTCCTTACCTCAAGAACGCGGGCTGGGACGCCGTCCTCTTCAGCGGCATCGCAGACCGGCCCGTCTACCTCCACATAGAGGACGAGAGGGCGACCCTGGAGGACGCCCGCGACCTCTGGGGAATGGACGCCATCGCGGTGGAGGAGAAGCTGAAGGAGCGCCACGGCAAGAAGGCCAGCGTCGCCTGCATCGGCGAGGCGGGGGAGAAGCTCTCCTACATGGCGGGCATCTCCAACGAGAGGGGCCGCCTGGCCGCCCGCAGCGGCCTGGGCGCCGTGATGGGCTCCAAACGGCTCAAGGCCGTGGTCATCAACTCCTCCCGGGCCATCATCCTCGGCGCCGACAAGGAGGTCCGCGCCCTGGTACGCGCCGCGCTGGACGAGTTCGTACAGCCCGTGGCCAAGTTCTTCCGCACCTACGGCACCACCGGCATCACGGTGGGCTCCGCCTTCTCCGGCGACTCGCCGGTGAAGAACTGGGGCGGCGCGGGCGCGTCGGACTTTCCACAGGCCATGGAGCTGCTCGGCGACAACTTCAACAAGAGGATGCAGAAGCACTACGCCTGCTGGCACTGTCCGCTGGCCTGCGGCGCCGAGAGCAAGGAGTCGGAGAACCCGAAGTACCCCTACCCGGCCAAGACGCACCGCGCCGAGTACGAGACGGCCGCCTCCTTCGGGGCGTTGACCCTCAACGCCGACGTCGACTTCATCCAGCACGCCAACCACATCTGCAACCTCTACGGCATGGACACCATCTCCGCCGGGGCCGTCATCGCCTTCGCCACCGAGTGCTTTGAGAACGGCGTCATCACCAAGGAGGACACCGACGGCATCGACCTCCGCTGGAGCAACCCCGATGCCAGCATCGAGATGCTGCACAAGATCGGGAAGCGCGAGGGCTTCGGCGATGTCCTGGCCGACGGCATCCAGAAGGCGGCGGAGCGCCTCGGGCCGCGGGCGCAGCCGTTCGCCATGCACGTCGGCGGCGAAGAGCTTCCCATGCACGACCCGAAGCACCAGCCCGAGTTCTACACGACCTATAAGCTGGACGCCACGCCGGCCCGCCACACCCAGTACGAAGGCAGCCCCCGCGCCCAGTGGGGCATACCTGCCACCCAGCAGGAGAAGGGCGTCGGCACCGGCCGCGCCGCCCACCACAAGGGAGGCGCCGAGTACGTCCACGTCGTCAACGCTACCGGCATGTGCTTGTTCATCATGATGGCGGCGCCCAACGACCGCCTCCCGGAGTGGATCAACGCCGCCACGGGCTGGGACACCACCAACGAGGAGCTCCTGAAGGCCGGCGAGCGCATCGCCAACCTGCGCATGGCCTTCGAGGTGCGCGAGGGCGGCAACCCGGCCAAGCGCGAGGTCCCAGGCCGGCTGGTGGGCTCTCCTTCCTTGCACGAAGGGCCCTTGAAGGACTTCACCCTGGACTGGAAGACGCAGGAGAAGGAGTTCTTGGAGACCTGCGACTGGGACCCCGAGACCAGCAAGCCCAGCCGCCGGAAGCTGGAGGAGCTGGGCCTCAAGGACGTGGCGGACGTCATCCACGGGTAGCAGGGCGCTGAGCCCGTCGAACCCCGTCGGCTCCCTATTCGTCTGACCTTCTAGGGGCGCAGCCTGCTGCGCCCCGACGTTGGCAGGCCGGATGCCAGATTAGCCACATAGTCCGCTTGACGGACGGGCGGGGGCATCCCTACAATGCGGTGCCTCGATGCCGCGGCCGCCGTCCGGCTCGCGCGGGGGGCCACTCTATGGCCATTGACAAGGAACGTCTCAAAGCCCGCGCCGTCGCCGAGGTCGAGGTCCACCGGCAAGAGCTCATCGACCTGAGCCGCCGCATCCACGACAACCCAGAGGCGGGCCTCCAGGAGCACAAGGCCAGCGCCTGGCTCTGCGAACTCCTGGAGAAAGGCCGGATTCCAGGTCGAGAGGGGGATCTGCGGCCTGCCCACCGCCTTCCGGGCCACCGCGGGCCAGGGCGGGCCCCGCGTCGCCTTCCTGGCCGAGTACGACGCCCTGCCCGGCGTTGGCCACGCCTGCGGCCACAACCTCATCGGCGTCAGCGCCGCGGCCGCCGCCTTGGCGGCGCGAACAGCCCTCGACTCGACGGGCGGCTCCCTCGTTGTCATCGGCACGCCGGCCGAGGAGATCGTGGGCGGCAAGGTCATCATGGCCCGCCAGGGCGCCTTCGACGGCCTGGATGTCGCTATGCTCACCCATCCCGGCTCCCGTAACGCCGTCCACTCGCGGGCACTGGCCTGCGTCTCCCTGGAGGTCGAGTACTTCGGGAGGGAGGCCCACGCCGCCGCCCGGCCGGAGACCGGCGTCAACGCCCTTGACGCCCTCATCCTCGCCTACAACGCCATCGGCGCCCTGCGCCAGCACATCCGCGACAGCGCCCGCATCCACGGCGTGATCACCGACGGCGGCCAGGCGGCGAACGTCGTGCCGAACCACTCGGCGGCCAGCTTCCTGGTTCGGGCGGAGGACGACGCCTACCTGGACGAGTTGAAGTCGAAGGTCATCGCCTGCTTCGAGGCCGGCGCGACGGGCAAGCGGCGCCCGCCTGGAGTACCGCTGGTCGGAGAACCAGTTCGCCGCCATGCGTAGCAACAGCGCCCTGGCCGAAGCCCACAAGGCGAACCTGGCGGCCGTCGGCCGCCAGACGCACGATCAGCCCAGCCGGCACATGGGCAGCACGGACATGGGCAACGTCAGCGCCCTGGTGCCCGCCATCCATCCCACGATCGCCGTGGCGCCGCCCGAGGTAGGCATCCACAGCCGCGAGTTCGCCGCCTGCGCCGCCTCCGAAGACGGACAGCGAGGCCTCCTGGACGCCGCCAAAGCCATGGCCATGACCGCTATCGACGTTCTCACGGACCCGGAGCTGCGCCGGCGCATCCAGGAGGAGTTCCTGGCCCAGCCGTGAAGGCCATCGACCACTGAGATTCATCTCTGAGGGTTCAAACCCTCAGCTTCGAGGAAGCCGCGGATTGTGTGATGGACAGAACAACGCGACACAGCCCTGGGGGAGTGCAGAGGGGGCATGTCCCCTCTGCCGGGGGTCTGGGGGTGTCCCCCAGATTCCACTTCTCCCCAGGGTGGGCGGGCGGGCAGAACCACCTACCCCCAGGGCGTCTCGGACCAAACATATCATGCCCATCAGTCCGCAGGAGGCGCCCGGGCAAGGTCCTGAAAAAGGCTGGTGGCCCGCTCGTGGTTCGACAAGCTCACCATGAGCGGGCAAGTTCCGCTCGTCCTGAGTCTGCCTGCCCTGAGCACAGCCGAAGGGTCGAAGGACCAGCCTTGGCGAATTAGAACATCAATGAACACAAGGGTAACAGAGCTATCGCCATGACCGAAGACCCTTTCAACGTCATCGCTGACTACTATGACCTCGACCTGGCAGGCTACGAGGAAGACGTCGGCATCTACGAGAACCTCGGCCGCCGTCACGACCTGCCGGTCCTGGATCTGGGCGTCGGCACCGGGCGCGTCGCCATCCCTTTGCTGCGGGCCGGCTTCAAGGTGGTGGGCATCGACCGCTCGGAAGCCATGCTGGCCGTGGCCCGACGCAAGCTGGAAGCCCTGCGCCCCCAGCGGCTGGCCGCGAACCTGCGCCTCTTGAAAGAGGACATGACGGACTTCGACCTCGGGGAGAGCTTCGGACTGGTCTGCTGCGCGCTGGGCGGCTTCATGCACCTGGGCAGCCAGGAGGCCCAGGTGCGCGCCCTGGAATGCGCCCGCCGTCACCTGGCCTCCGACGGGCTCCTGGTCATCGACCTGCCCGCCTTCGAGCCCCAGGAGTGGGAGCCGGGTGTGCAACCCCTGAGCCTGGTGTGGACTCGCAAGGACGCCGTGCGGGACGTGCTGGTGAGCAAGTTCCAGAGCTGCCAGGCCGACCCGGCCCGTCAGGTCCAGCATGTCACCCACATCTACGAGGAGTGGGGGCCACAGGGGTCGCTACGCCGCCGCCTGGTCACCTTCGAGCTGCGCTTTGTCCTCCGGCACGAGATGGAGCTCCTGCTCAGCCAGGCCGGCCTGCAGACAAGGGACCTCTACGGCGCCTATGACCTCTCCCCTTACGACCTCCATGCCCCTAGAATGATCTTCGTAGCGGGCCTCGCCCCCTCGCGGAAGACTCTGTCCCCACGTCAGGAGAAACCCTCTGGCTGACGAGAACAAAGGCCGCATGCTCATCGCGCTGGACGCCATGGGGGGCGACTATGCCCCCACGGAGACGGTGAAGGGCGCCCTGATGGCCGTGCGTGAGACGGACGTGGAGGTGGCGCTGGTCGGCCTCCCCGACGTTCTGGAGGCGGAGCTGGCCCGTCAGGGTCGCCGCGACCCCCTGGTGCGGGTGGTGCCCGCCAGCGAGGTGGTGGGCATGCAGGAGCCGCCGGCCCAGGCCGTGCGGCAGAAGCGCCACTCCTCCATCAATGAAGCCCTGCGCCTTGTCAAAGAGGGCCAGGCGGGCGCCGTGGTCTCGGCCGGGAACACCGGGGCTGTGGTGGCCTCGGCCCTACTGGTGCTGGGAAGACTGGGCGGCATCAAGAGGCCGGCCCTGAGCGCCTACTTCCCCACGGGCAAGTACGGAGTGCTGGCGCTGGACGTGGGCGCCAATGCCGACTGCAAGGCCTCGTACCTTGTCCAGTTCGCCCACATGGGCTCCATCTACATGGAGCGCGTCTACGGGGCGGAGCGACCGCGGGTGGGACTTCTCAGCATCGGCGAGGAGAAGAGCAAAGGCAACGCCCTGACGCGGGAGGTGTACGGCCGGCTCAACGGCTCGTCCCTCAACTTCGTGGGCAACGTGGAGGGGAAGGACATCATGAACGGCGCCGTGGAGGTGGTGGTCTCAGACGGCTTCACGGGCAACGTGGCTGTCAAGATGGGCGAGGGGATAGCGGAGTTCGTCTTTCGCGAACTGCGCCAAGTGGTCGAGAGCCGCCTCCGCTACCGCCTGGGCGCCCTCCTCATGCTGGACGCCCTGCGCGACATGCGCCGGCGCTTGGACTACGCCGAGTATGGGGGCGTGCCGCTGTTGGGGGTGAACGGCGTGGTCATCATCTGCCACGGGCGTAGCCGCGCGCAGGCGATCAAGAACGCCATTCGCACAGCGAAGGAGGCGTCGGCCTCCGGCATGCTGCGGGCCATGCAGTCCGAACTCAAATAGCGGCGGGGTCAGTCGGGAAGGTCCTCGGCGGCGCCGGGCAGCAGCCCAAAGCGGTTCCAGGTCTTGAGGGCTTCTCGCAGCGCTTGCACGTGGGGCTCGTCGTGCGGCAGGTCGCCGAGGACGCAGCGCTCCAAGTGCCAGTCCATCAACAGCAGCCCCACCTGGTCGAGGGCGCTGCGGGCGGCCGCGAGCTGCGTGAGGACGTCCTCACAACCGCGGCCCTCCTCCAGCATGCGCTGGATGCCGCGGACCTGGCCCTCGACGCGGCGCAGCCGGGTGAGGAGAGTCTCGGTCTCGGCGTCACTGCGTTCGTCCATGAAAGCCCTCCTGGGAGGCTTGACATACCCCATGGGGGTATACTAGCATGGTAGGCGAAGAGGGCTTCTGTGTCAAGGCGGCCTTCTCACAAAAGAACCTGGAAAGGAGAGAGGTGTGGCGAAGCCCAAGGAAGTAACCGATGCCACTTTCGACACGGAGGTGCTCAAGGCCACACGCCCGGTGCTGGTGGACTTCTGGGCGCCCTGGTGCGGCCCCTGTCGCATGGTCTCCCCCATCGTCGAGGAGCTGGCGCAGGAGTACGAAGGCAAGGTCAACTTCGTCAAGATGAACACCGACGATAACCCGGTCACCGCCTCCAACTACAGCATCCGCAGCATCCCAACGCTCCTGGTCTTCAGGGAAGGCCAGCCTGTGGGACAGATCATCGGCTTCCGTCCAAAGTCGGACCTGCGGCGGCGCCTGGACGCCGTCCTGACCTAAGCGAGGGCAGGGCAACAAGCAACCAGCAACATGGAGGGGTTGGGGCGGGTCCTAGTTGCCTGTAGCCTGTTGCTTGCTGTAATGGAGTAGCCAGTGACCCAGGAATACGACATCCTCATCATCGGGGCGGGCCCGGCGGGCCTGACAGCGGGGCTGTACGCCGCCCGCGCCCGTCGCAAGACCATCGTCCTCGAGAGGAACGTGACGGGCGGCCAGATCGCCCTCACCTCCGTCGTCGAGAACTACCCGGGATTCCCGGACGGCGTCAACGGCTTCGACCTCGCCCAGTCCATGCAGCAGCAGGCCGAGAAGTACGGCATGGAGATGGGCTACGGAGCGGTCGAGGGCATCGAGTCGAAGAACGGCCGGCACCTGGTGAAGACGACGGAGGGCGACTACCTGGCGAAGGCCGTCATCATCACCGGCGGCGCCGACTACAACCGCCTCAACGTGCCCGGCGAGGAGCGCCTGACGGGCCGGGGCGTCTCCTACTGCGCGACCTGCGACGCCGCCTTCTTCAAGGACCAGGAGGTGGCCGTGGTCGGCGGCGGCGACGCCGCCATGGACGAGGGGCTCTTCGTGACGCGCTACGCCTCGAAGGTCCACGTCATCCACCGCCGCGACCAGTTGCGGGCCAGCAAGATCCTCCAGGAGAGGGCCTTCGCCAACCCCAAGATGCAGTTCGTCTGGAACACGGTGGTGACGGAGGTCGTGGGCGAGGAGGCGGTGACCGGCCTGAGGCTGCGCAACGTCGTCACCGGCGAAGAGTCCGCCCTGCCGGTGGCCGCCATCTTCATCTTCATCGGCCTTCACCCCAACAGCGACTACCTCAAGGGGCTGCTGCGCATGGATGAGGCTGGCCACATTTATGTCAACGACTGGATGGAGACGGAGGCGCCCGGCATCTTCGCCGCCGGCGACATCCGGGTGAACTCCTCTCGCCAGGTGGTGAGCGCCGCCGGCGACGGCGCCACGGCCGCCATCAAGGCTGACCACTACATCACCGACCGCTTCACGGCGTAGAATAGCCGTTGGCTGGAACCGTGGAGCCTTGGAACCTTGGAACCAGTTCTCGGTGCGCTGCGGTCCCAAGGTTCCATTGTTCCCAGGTTCCGTGTGGGGCGCGGGAGTGGATGGGTTCCGGTGGGCCTCGCGGTCTTCAAAACCGTTGCGGGGCGGTCAGCGCCGTCCTGGGTGGGTTCGACTCCCTCCCACTCCCGCCAACAGATTCGAGCACAAAACCAAGCACCCTTGGACGCGCGCTGGTGGCGGGGAACGCGCCCAAGGGTGCTTGGGGACGGGGGCTAACCAAGGAGGCGGTGAGTGCGACCTTGCTTTCTCTCCTCCTCACTATATTTTACGATCGCCGGTGGGACGTGGATTGCTGGGCTGCACAAGAAAAGGCGGGCGCCAACCCAGAGCGGAAAGTCGCAGGCCCCGGTATCCGGGGCCTGTGTCTAGATCATCGGTTGTGGCAGTACTCAGTCCCCTGAGGGCTGCCCCATGAAGAAGCCGCCCGCCACAAACCCTGTGGCTGGGCCCGAAACCGCAAGCGTAAGGGGAGAGAACGTCGGCCCCAGGTACCAGCAGAGGTTGAGCAGGGGGTCATCCTTGGCAAGATGACCCGTGGTGCGTCGAGGCGGCAACTCAAGCGTGCGGGGTCGGCCTGAAGAGAGCCACGGCAGCCCTACAGGCAGGCTAGCCACGACGTCCGCCCGGCTCGCTAGCTTGACCCGCCCTTCGAGGGGAACCGATAATGACGAAAAGAGTGCAGGCAAGGGAGAGAAGCCGGTGCGAGTCCTGCGGGTCGGTCTGGCTCAGATCAACCCTACCGTGGGCGACCTCGAAGGGAACTTGGCCAAGATCTTCGAGTACACGGCGCGCGGCCGCGACTTGGGGGTGGACCTGCTCTGCTTCCCCGAGCTGGCCATCACGGGCTATCCCCCGGAGGACCTTCTCCTACGACAGCGGTTCATCGACGACAACCTGCAGGCCCTGGAGAAGGTCGCGGCAGCCACCAGCGGCCTCACTCTGGTGGTGGGCTTCGTGGACCAGGATGATGACATCTACAACGCCGCCGCCGTGATACATGACGGTCGACTGGCGGGCGTCTACCGTAAGCAGTACCTCCCCAACTACGGCGTCTTCGACGAGAATCGCTACTTCCAGGTCGGCAGAGAGTCGCCGGTGTTCCGGGTGGCCGGCGCGGGCGTCGGCCTCACTATCAGCGAAGACATCTGGTACCCGGGCGACCCCGCCCGCAGCGAGGCCTTCGGCGGCGCCGAGGTCATCGTCACCATCACCGCCTCGCCCTTCCACGCCGGCAAGCGCGACTTCCGGGAGCGCATGCTCTCCACTCGCGCCAGCGACAACGCGGTCTTCCTCTGCTACCTCAACCCGGTCGGCGGCCAGGACGAGCTGGTGTTCGACGGCGGAAGCATGGTGTTCAACCCCCGCGGCGACCTGCTGGCCCGCTGCCGCCAGTTCGAGGAGCAGCTTCTGGTCTGCGACCTGAACCTGGAGGAGGTGCGGCAGGTCCGCCTCCATGACCCCCGGCGACGCAAGGACAAGCTGTCGGCGGCGGCATCGGGCCTGTCGCCCACTATCGATGTGTCCCCAAAGCGCGCGACCGGCAAGAGGCCCCCCTTGCCGCCTGCCGAGTGCACGCCGCTGGAGCCGGCGGCGGAGGTGTACGCCGCCCTGGTGCTGGGGACGCGGGACTACGTGCGCAAGAACGGCTTCGAGAAGGTGCTGGTGGGACTCTCCGGCGGGATCGACTCCACCCTGGTGGCGGTGATCGCGGCGGATGCCCTCGGCGCCGAGAACGTGGTCGGCGTCTCCATGTCCTCGCGCTACTCGTCGGAGGGGAGCCGCACCGACGCCGCCGCCCTGGCCGGCAACCTCGGCACTGCGCCTGCTATCGGTTCCCATCGAGGGGGCTTTCGCCGCCTCGCTCCAAATGCTGGCGGAGCCCTTCGCAGGCACTGAGGAGGGCATAGCCGAGGAGAACCTGCAGGCCCGCATCCGGGGCAACATTCTGATGGCCATCTCGAACAAGTTCGGCTGGCTGGTGCTGACCACCGGCAACAAGAGCGAGATGGCCACCGGCTACTCCACCCTCTACGGCGACATGGCGGGCGGCTTCGCCGTCCTCAAGGACGTGCCCAAGACCCTGGTCTACGAGCTGGCCCACTACCGCAACCGCTGCGATGGCGGCCCGGTCATCCCCCAGAGCGTCATCGACAAGCCGCCGACCGCCGAGCTACGTCCCGGCCAGTTGGACCTGGACAGCCTGCCCCCCTACGAGGTCCTGGACCCCATCCTCCTGGCCTACGTGGAGGAGGACAGGAGCCTGGAGGAGATCGTGGCTCAGGGCTTCGACGAGGCGACGGTGCGGCGGGTGATGATCATGGTGGACCGCAACGAGTACAAGCGCCGTCAGGCGCCGCCCGGCGTCAAGATCACCCCTCGCGCCTTCGGCCGCGACCGCCGCCTGCCCATCGCCACCCGATACCGGAGCTACTAGTGTGCGCCCGCTGAGGGCGGCCCCCACTATTTGCTCCAGGGGCGCCACGCCGGCATAGGCGGCCAGCTGGGCGTCAGTGGCGAACCGATCACCGGGCCCGTGAATACCCACCAAGGTCCCGGCGGTGATGAGGTTGACACCGCACAGGTTGGTCAAGGCGAAAAGCGCCTCCCGGCGAGGTCTTTGATCTGCTCGAGCCAACTCCTCGGCCTGCGACAGCGCTAGTCGCAGGCGCTGAGTGAGCCTGCGTATCGCCGCGGCACGCTGCGCTTGGAGGGGGTTGCTGCCGGCAGCCCTGTAGGTCTCGAGGGTGTCGAGGGCGGCCTGAGACTTGAGCGTGGGCAGGTAGGCACGGTACTCGAAGTCGGTCTGCAACAGCAGGGCGTGGATCTCGGTTCCGCAAGCGTTTGGCCTCGGCGATGGCGCCTTCACGCTCGCTCGTCAGAAGGTCGAGAACGGCCGTGTCGTCCTCCGCATGGACGAGGGGGAGTGTAGAGGCTTCCTGTCGCACCAGGAGCGCCACCGCGCGCGCATCCGCCATAGTGTGCTATGCCCGAGCCCGCCACCTGGCGTGGCGCTACTGTGCCGCCTGTTGCGCGTGGGAGTCCATTGAATCCAGGTTGTGTGGACCGAAGATGCGACCTGTGGGGAGGCAATAGTAGTCGTCATTTATGCCCGATCCCATCGTGAGAGGCATCAGCCCTCGCACCCCCGCGGCACTTCGTCTGAAGCTACCCTGGGAAGTCCGCCCGCCACCTTAGCCGGCATCACCCGCCGGCGTAGACGGGCTCGCCCCCGTTCTTGCAGCTGATGACCTTGCCCGGCGTGGACTCGAAATTCACCGGCTCGCCGAACGGCACCCACTTCCCGTTCTCCACCTTGTTGTAGACCTCGATCTCAAAGGGACGGTGGTCGGTGGGGCTCATGTTCACAGGCGTCAGGCACAATGTGCAGCACCAGTCGCGGATGGCCTCGGCGCCGTCTGTCAGGCTATCCCGGGTCAGGTTCGGCCCCGCGTTCTCCAGGGATTTCACCATGAGCTCGCCCATGGCGGCGCCGTAGAGGGTGAAGTTGGACGCCTCCACGCCCTGGCCGAAGTCCTTCATGATCTGGATGTGTCGCTGGATCCCGGGGTCATCCGTCTGGTAGACTTGCCTAAGGAAAACCACGCTGACCACACCCTCCGCGTTCTGCGGGCCCGCCAACTGGATGAATATGTCTGTCTGGACGACGCCCGTGACCACGATGGGCACATCCCAGCTCAGGGTCTCGCGGGCTGCCTTGACCAGACTGGCGGCGGGCGGCGGGATGGCCTGGACGAAGATAACGTCGGGGTTGGCCGCCTTCAACCGCTGCGCCTGGGCGGTCACGTCCCACTGGGTGGTCTCGTACCTCTCCTCCGCCACGACCTGGATGTCGCTGCCCTTTATGCCCTCGAGGATTGCTTCCTTGCCGTTATCTCCGAACTCGTCGTTCTCCAGCAGCAGGGCAAGCTTCTTCCCGTCGTAGTTCTCGACGAGATACTTGCCGAGCATCCTCCCCTCGGTACCGTAGTTTGTGTTGCCCTGGAAACGGGTCCTTACCAGCGGGTCCGTCCACTTGTCGAGGCCGCCGGACACAAACATGTCAGGGACGCCGTTGTCCTCCAGATACTTCCAGACGGCGGCGTGGGGCGCGTCACCCAGGCCGGAGACCATGGCGAAGATGCCGTCCTGCTCCACCAGCTTGCGCACCACCTCGACTGCGTCCGCCGGGTTGAAGTGGTCATCTCCCACCAGGAACTTGATCTTGCGGCCGTAGATGCCCCCCTGGGAGTTGACGTACTCGAAGTAGGCCCGCAAGCCGTCGGCGATGGGCGCGTAGGCCGCCGCCGGCGTCTGGCTGATGGGGAAATGGGCCCCCAGTATGATCTCGGTGTCCGTTACGCCCGGCACCTTCTCCGCGCCCGGCGTCTGAGCGCCCGCAGGCTGGGTAGCCTCAGGCGTCTTGCTGGCCTCCTCCCCTCCGCCGCAGCTCAAGACCAGGAGACCGGCGGTCAGTATGGCCGCGAGAAGGAATCCACGTCGAAATCTTGGTAGCATTGTTACACACCCCTTTGCCCTCGCCGCTCGGTCAGTCACTCCCTCACCTCTACCGTTCGCCGAATCGGCCTCGACCGCTGTCACTCCCCTCCGCCGGCGTAAACGGGCTCTCCCGCGCCCTTGCAGGCGACGACTTTGCCGGGCGTCGATTCGTAGCTCACGGGCTCGCCAAACCGCACCCACTTGCCGTTCTCGACCCTTTCGAACCACATAGTCTCTGACGCTCGATGATCGGTTGGGCTGAGGTTCACAGGCGCCACGCAAGTGAGGCAGCAGAAGTCGCGAATGCTTTCGGCGCCCTCCACGATGCTCTCCCGGGTCAGGTTCGGGCCGGCGTTCTTCAGCGCCTGAACAAAGAGTTCGGCGACAGTCATGCCGTACTCGGTCAGAGAGCTCGGCGCCACGTTAGGAGCGAACTGCTTCATGATCTCGATGTGGCGCTGCACGCCGGCGTCGTCCGTCTCCGATATCATTTTGCCGGTGGTCAGGCTGACAGTACCCTCAGCGTTCTTGGCGCCCGCCAGGGCTATCGTGAACTCAACGGCGGAAACGGCGCTGGAGACAAAAGGTACGTCCCAATTGAGAACCTCTCGCGCTACCTTGATCGCGCTAGCGGCCGCGCCCGGGTTAGCCATGAGGTCAACAAAGTCGGGATTGTCGGCCTTTAGCCGCTGCATCTGCGCGGTGAGGTCGCACTGGACAAAGTCGTATGACTGCCTGGAGACGATCTCGATGTCGCTGTCCTTCAGTGCCTCGGTCATCATCTCCATGCTGGAGGTGCCGGCTGTATCGCTCTGATAGATGATGCCCATCCTCTTCCCGCCATAGTTCTTCTTGAGGTAGTCCACCATTGCTTTCACTTCTGTCCCGTAGTCCAACGTCATGGCAAAGCGCGTCTTCACCACGGGCTCGGTGAACTTCACGATGCCGCCGCCCAGGAAGAGGTCGGGCACGCCTTTCTCTTCCAGATAGTCTATGACGGCGAGCTGGGTCGGGTCGCCGAGGCCACCGACGATAGCGAAAACCTGGTCCTGCTCGACGAGCTTTCGCACCACCTCGACCGCATCGGCCGGGTTGTAGTGGTCATCGCCCAACAATGAACCTTATCTTTCGGCCGTAGATGCCCCCTTGCGAGTTGATGTAGTCGAAGTAGGCCCGCATGGCGTCGGCGATGACGGCATACGCCGACGCCGGCGACTGGCTTAGCGGGAAATTGGCCCCAATCAAGATCTCCGTGTCCGTCACACCCGGCACTTTCTGAGAGCCCGGCGTCTCAGTGCCGGTTGTCGACACAGGCGTCTCAGCGGCCTCCTTCTCTCCCCCACCGCAGCTCAACAGGAGGAGACCAGCGACGAGGAGCACGGCTGCGAGAAGGAATCCGCGTCGGAATCTTGGCAGCATCGTCAAACACCCCCCTTGCCTGCGCCGCCCAGAGACCTATCCCCCGCTCCACGCAGGATCCGGCTTAGTCTACCCTGTTCCTTCCTGCACTGCCACAGGGTGCAGGCCAGCCAGCCGATCCCTTGGCCGCACAATCGGTGCCGTCGGAAGCGGCGTCCACGGGATCAGCAACACCAGCCCCAAGGCCTGGGGCTCTCGATTGTGGGGGTGAGCCGCTGTCGCCTCAGAGAGAGGGTGAATAGGCGAAGCAGCGTTAACCTTCGGGGGCGCTTCTACCCCTGACCGCCTGTGGGGTGCCAAAACCCCATCCGTATCTGGAAGCGGTTGACTCTGAAGGGTATATGGGCCAGCCTTGAGGCACCATGTACTCTTAGTGTGCTATGCCACACCGCCTGCTGCTCACCTACACAGGCTCTCACACGGTGTCCCGTCGTTGTCCTCGTCGAGGCCGTTGGGGTCGCTGACGCAATCTGGGGCAAAAAGTGTGGTCGGGGCGTCCTCGGAGCCAGCGGCGGCTCAGCCCGCGAAAACACCCCGACCAGCGGAGGGAGGGAGACTAGTTTGGGAGCCGGACCCCATGCCAACCGGCCAATCCAGCCGAGGGGTTCAACTCAGTAGCAGCCTAGCGAAGCCTCCTCTGCTACTCTTGTAAGCCGTTCTCGCCGTATCGTCAAACCTCCGCTTATTGTGGCCGGGGCGTCCTCGGGGCCAGCGGCGGTACGTCAACCCGTAAGGGCGCCCCGACCCGCGGAGGGAGGGAGACGCTTCTACGCGAGTGGGCTTCTGAGGGCCCACCGCTATGCCAACACTTTAGTGACAACTCTCACCAACTTTAAGGGCCGTCCGTACCAATCTGCGAGGGCCATTCGGCCTAGCCCCGATGCTCGCGCCAGGGGCCTCAGATACGGCTGCTGTTGTATAATGACATCGCGAAGCTGCGCGCGCGATCAAGAAGGAAGGTGTAAGTTCTCTCGTCTGCGCTGGGCCACTATCGTCATTCCGGCGGCCTTTCTACTGACCCTCGAAGCGGTCACGGTGACCGTCGTCGAACCCCTGACTGCGCCCTGGCTGGCTGCTCTGATGGCGGCTGCCGTAACCCTCCTGGGCGCCGTGTTCTTCTCCAGGCTCATCTTTCGGGCCGTGGAGGACGCTCAGGCGCGCCTGGCGGCCCTCAACGAGGCCAGCTTCAGCCTCACCTCTGAGCTGTCGCTGGAAGCCGTCTTGCAGAAGGTGGTGGACCTCAGCCGCCAGGTGGCACAGGCGCGCTACGGGGCCCTGGGCGTTCTCGACGAGCAGGGCCGGATCCGGGAGTTCATCACCTCCGGCATCAGCGCCGAAGAGCGAGAGCGCATCGGGCACCCTCCCGAGGGTAAAGGAGTGCTAGGCCTCATCATGCGCGAGGGCCTGGCGCTGCGCCTGGCCGACATCAGCGCCCATCCCCAATCGGCCGGTTTCCCTCCGAACCATCCCGTGATGCGCACCCTGCTGGGTCTTCCCATCGTCTACAAGGGGCGCACCATCGGCGACCTGTACCTGACGGAGAAGGAAGGCGGCGCCGAGTTCAGCCAGCAGGACCAGGACGCCGTCACCCTCTTCGCCGCGCAGGCGGCAGTGGCCATCGAGAACGCGCGCCTCTACCAGGAGGAGCGGCGCCGCGCCCAGGAGTGGAGGAGCGTCTTCGAGCTGGGCGAGCAGGTGGCCGCCAGCCTCGACCTGCACGCCCTGCTGGAGACGGTGGTGCAGCAGGCCCAGGAGCTGCTCAGGACCGACACCGCCATGCTCACCCTGCTCTCACCCAGCCGGGACGAGCTGGTCATGGCCGCGTCCGTGGGCCTCCGCACCGCGGCCGTTCGCAATCTCCGGATCGCCGTCAGCCAGACCGCGCCTGAGCCGCCGACAGAAGAGGAAGGCCCTGCCATCATCAAGGATTACCTGACCGACCGGCGCACCGCGCCGCCCATCCCCGAGATCGTGGAGGAAGGGCTGATCTCCTTCATCGCGGCCCGCTTCGCTGCCAAGGGCAAACTCCTGGGAGTCCTTGACGTGGCCAACCGGACGCCCACCCACTTCTCGGAGCACGACGCGCAGTTGCTCCAGGCCTTCGCCAATTTGGCGGCCATCGCCGTCGAGAACGCCGGCCTCTACGAACGGGTACAGTCCCTGGCGGTGCTGGAGGAGCGCCAGCGCATCGGCATGGACCTGCACGACGGCGTCATTCAGTCGATCTACGCCGTGGGCCTGAACCTGGAGGAGTGCACCGAGGAGGTGTTCGATCAGCCCCAGGACGTGCGGGCGCGGCTGGACAAGGCCATCAACGACCTCAACCAGGTTATCAAGGACATCCGCAACTACATCTTTGACCTGCGCCCCGGCGCCCTCGAGTCCTCGGACTTTACGGACGCCCTGTCCACCCTCGTCCGGGAGCTGCGGGTCAACAGCCTCATCGAAGCCAACCTGGTGGTGGACGGCGGCCGGGATCTGAGCGCGACACTGACGGGAGACCAGGTCAGCAATCTCTTCCACATAGCACAGGAAGCCTTGGCCAACGTGCAGAAGCACGCCCGCGCGTCGGCGGTAGAGGCGCGTGTGACGACGCGGAACGGCCTTCTCCGGCTGGCCATCTCCGACAACGGGATCGGCTTTGCGCCGGGACGCGGCGCCGAGCCAGAGCACAGGGGCCTGGGCAACATGGCGGAGCGGGCCCAGAGTCTCGGAGGGCATCTCTCGCTGGAGAGCTCCCCCGGGAAGGGCACAACTGTGGTGGTGGAGGTCCCCATGGGTAGTATGGAGGGACAACAATGACTGACAGACCTCTGAGAGTGCTCATCGTGGACGACCACGAAGTCGTGCGGGAGGGGCTGCGCTCCCTCTTGAACCGGCGCGAGGGCATCAACGTGGTAGGAGAGGCAGGCACCGTCGCCACGGCGATCGAGGAAGCGTCTCGGCTCCGCCCGGAAGTGGTGATCATGGACGTGCGGCTGCCCGACGGTAGCGGCGTGGAGGCTTGTCGCGAGATCCGGCAGGAGTATCCGGATACCAAGGTCATCATGCTCACGTCCTACGCCGATGACGAGGCTGTCTTCGCCTCGATCCTGGCCGGCGCGGCGGGCTATCTCCTGAAGCAGACGCGGGGGCAGGCTCTGGCGGAAGCCATCGAGGCGGTGGCCGACGGCGGCTCTCTGCTGGACCCGGCTGTCACTCAAAAGGTGCTGGAGCGGGTGCGCAGCCTGGGCGGCCGCCGGCCCGACGACAGCCTGGCCAGCCTCTCAGACCAGGAGCAGAAGATCCTTCTCCTCATCGCCGAAGGCAAGACGAACAAGGAGATCGCGGAGGAGATCTTCCTCAGCGATAAGACGGTCAAGAACTACGTCAGCAGCATCCTCAGCAAGCTGAACCTGCGCCGTCGAGCCGAAGCCGCCGCCTTCATCGCCCGCAAGGGCCTGCGGAAAAACGGTGAGGAGAAGGAGGCCTAGGTTCGGCCTCCCTCGTGGCCCCGGTCGCCGTCCGCCAGCAGGCAAAGCGGCGGCGACCGAATGGCTAGCCCTTCCAGTCCGTTCGGCCCCCGCTTTTCGGGCCTGTCTTACGCCGCAGGCGAGTCTTATGGCGCTTATGTCCCCTGTGGTTTCTCGGAGATACTGTCCTAAAGCCTAGGCCCAGGCCGGGCGGCCGGAAAGGACCCGAGGTTGGCGGACAAGATCCGCGTGATGATTGTCGACGACCACGAGCGCGTCCGCTGCGAGCTCGTGGCCTCGCTGTCACGCTGTGAGGCCGTCGAGGTGGTAGGGGCGACCGGCTGCGCCGAGGAGGCGGCTCTCTGGCTGGCCGAGCGCCGGCCCGACGTGATCCTGCTGGACGTCAAGCGCGATGACGGCGGCGGCTTAGACCTCTGCCGCCGCCTGACAAGCAACGGACACCACTGCGCCGTCGTAATCCTCACCTCCTACCTGAGCCGAGAGGAGTGGCGTGACGCCCGCGAGGCCGGCGCCGCCGACTACCACTTCAAGCAGATCGACTTCAAGTCTCTCTTGGCGAAGATAAGGGAGGTAGTGCAGCCCACCTCCAACTCGCTGTAGCGAAGTCGTTCCAGCCCGCGAGCCAGGGCTGGTTCTCCTCCTTCGAAGGCATTGAGGCCCGGCGAATAGCCGGGCCTCAACCGTCCCTGTGTAGGGGCGGTTCGCGAACCGCCGCTACTGCGATCCCGCACCCGGCGTGGCCTGCGGCAGGGGGATCGGGTAAGGCCAGGGCTGCACGGCGGGCATCGTGATGGCGGCGGGCACACTTACGCAGAGGAAGACGGCCTCCAGGAAGTTCACCCCTTGCAGGTCGCTCGCCTGGGGAGCCGCGGGCGCGAAGCCCTCGAAGGTCGGGCCGACGCCCGGCGTCGGCGGGCTCGAGTTGAGCCGCCAGATGGCGTACATGGCGCCCTGCGGGTTGATCGAGCCCACGACCACGTTCACCGACGTGCCGTCGGGGTAGGTGAGCGCAACGTTGTCGCATCCGACGGCGAGGTCGACGATGCGCAGGGGGGTAGGAGGTGGATAGATCTGCGGGTTTTGCTGCTGAGGCTGAGCAGCGGCGCCGCCCGCGCCAGACAGGAGCGCCAGCGCAAGGACAGCGACGAGGAAGATGACTCTCTTGACCATGGCCATGTCTCGGCCTCCTATCAGCGGGCCCGACCCCGCCTTGGGCGGAGCTGAAGCTCCGCCCCTACGACTCGGTCTGCCGCACGTACTTCTCGCCGTCCCAGACGATCCAACGGCTGCGCTCGATGCCGCTCATCTGGCCAATCACGTCGAGGCGGCTGCGCAGCATGTCCAGCTCTTCGTCCGACGGGACCTCGAGGGTCTCCACCGTCTCGGCCACCACGGGCTTGTGTTCGCACTCCGCCAGCACGTCGTCCACCGTCACCCACGGCGCGACGGCGATGATCCGTAGGCGGCGCTCCTCGTCGTAGTCGTACATGGCCCAGGGGGTGACGACGCGCCAGGGCCCGGTGCCCCGGGGCAGGCCGGCCTTCTCCCGCGCGCCCGGCCTGCCGTCCAGGTAGCCGGGCGAGGAGATGAAGTCCACCCGCTCGACGAACTTCCGCCTCTCCTGGTCAGTGATGACGATGGTCCGCCAGCAAAGGGAGGCGATGGAGTCGGCGCCGCCGGGGCCGCCAAAGCGCCGGACATCCTTGCCGTAGGCGCCGATGGCCGTCGAGTTGATGTTCCCGTACTGGTCGATCTGCAAGGCGTTGAGGATGCCGTAGTCCATGAGGCCAACCTGGGCGTGGTTGCCGGCCGCGTTCATGGTGGCCCAGCCCAGGGCGCGGTATCCGGCCCGCGCCGAGACCATGCTCATGATGGGGTCAAAGGGGAGCAAGGGCTCCGGCGCGATGACGCCGTCCTCCGTGATGTACTGGGCATTGGGGGCGTACAGCTTCTTACCCATGAGGAGGGCGTAGAGGGGGCTGCCGGCTCCGGCGACCCAGTAAGTCTTGCCGTCCTCGATCATGCGGGCGACGGTGCAGGTCTGCATCTCGCGTTCGTTGAAAGACGTGGCTCTCGTCACGGCCGGTAGCCCTCCTTGGTGGCGAGGCGGCGCTCCATCTCAAGGAGCCTGGCGACCCCCACGTGCTTCGCCAGCATCTCCTGGTCGTCCGCAACGCTGTGCACGTACTTCTCAAGGTAGGGGTCGAGCGTGTCGCTCAGCGCCGCGGCGACTACTTCGATGACGCCGGCGGGGTCCGAAGCGTAGTAGCCGGCGCACTCCCCCGGGTAGGCCCCGAAGGGCGCCTGTACCACAGCGTCCACACAGTAGTACGGGATGGAGGTGCGACCCGGATCGCGGCGGATCTCCTCCGAGTCGACGATCTCCTCGGCGGAGACGATGACCTTCCGCGAGGCCAGGGCCGTCTCCTGGTGGGCGATGCCGGTTCCGAAGACGCGGGCGTTGCCGTACATGTCCGCCTGCTGGACGTGGATGAGAGCCACGTCCGGGTTGAGGGCGGGAACGATGGTGACCGGCTGCCCAGTGTACGGGTCGCGGATAAGCTTGGCGCCCGAGTGGTGGAAGCCGTCGGTGCCGCCGAAGGAGCGCAGCGGCAGGAAGGGCACGCCCATGGCGCCGGCCTGGAGACGAACGGTCATCACCACGTTGCTGTACTCGAAGATCTGGACCCGCTTCTCCTGCACGTAACGGTCGATGGCCTTCCCGAAGAGGAAGAAGCCGCAGTCCACCTTGCTGGCGCAGCCGCCGGCGACGAGGAGGTGCACCGCCACCCACGTGAACTTGCCCGCCACCCAGAGGTCCTTCTTCTTCTGACGGATCACCTCGCGGATGAGGGCGCTGGGACCGCGCTGGAGGTAGTTGCAGTCGTAGGCGATGTAGTCCCCGTCCTCGACGAACTGGGAAACGGCCTCTTGCGCCGTCATGAGCTTGCTGACCAGGGCCCGCGACTTGTGGTCGCGGACCCACTCGCGGTAGGCGTCAGGGTCGGGCATGCGGAACTCCCCGACGCCTTCGTCGAGGACTTCGATTGGGGGCCGGATGGTGGCCATCGTTGTCCTCCTGGGTCAGGCCCTCCGCCGTGGGCGGCACCGCCGGCCGATGAAGCCGTCGCCGGCCCGCGCCGCGAGATTCAGGCGCTATGATAGACCATCGCCCACGGGTGTCAAGGAAGCTGCCTTGCACCAGAGCAAGCCGGCCTCGCTCACATCGGTGACGGCGCCTGGTCGACAGCTCATCGAGCGGGACCCTCACCCCCGATGGGAGTTCAGGCTGTCGATGTACTCGATGACCTCCGGCAGGCGCCAGATGATGCGGTCGGGCGTGACGTCCTCAACGGGCTCCTGCCGGTACTGGCGCGTGAGGACGGCGCGCATGCCGACCGCCTGGGCGCCCCGGATGTCGACCCCCGGGCTGTCGCCCACGAAGACGGCGTCCTGGGGGGCGACCCCGAGCTCGGCCAGGGGCGCCTGGAAGAGGGACGGGTGAGGCTTGCGCAGGCCCATCTCGGAGGAGAAGACCATCACGTCGATGTAGGGCAGGGCGCCGGCGTGACCTAGCTGGTCCCGCAGCACCGGGCCCCGCTGGTAGGTGTTGGACACGACCCCCAGCTTCAGGCCTCTCTCCTTGAGAGTGCGGAGGGCGCCCAAAGTGTCGGCCTCCAGGTAGCGGCCCCAGGCGTCGGGCGAGAGGATGTCGTCGGTGATGCGGTCCAGGACGTGCTCAGGGACTTCGAGGCCCAGGGCTGCCAGCCCCTCGTCTATGATGTCCGCTGCCGGCCGCTGGTCCAGGCGTCCGTTCCGCGTGACATCAGCCTCCTCCTCGGCCCAGCGCCCGGTTACGGCCTCGCGCAGGCGCTCTGCGCTGGGTAGAGGCCCCGCCACGGCGCGGCTCAGGCGTCGGTGCACACGGCGGTAGATGGTGGGCGCCAGCGCCTCGTTGTAGCGGACGTCCCAGAGCGTGTGCCCCAGGTCGAAGAGGACGGCGCGGACGCTCATGCTGTCTCCGGTTGCCTCACCGCCTCAGCCCGCCGGCGCCAGCCGCTCCAGCAGGTCGACGATGTGAAAGACCTGGAGGAGGATGACGATCTCGAAGGCCAGTATGGGGAGCATGACCAGGATGGCGACGATGATGCTCCCTACCAGCAGTCGCAGCGTGCCCAAGGGCAGCGCCACCATGACCTGCGCAGGCTCGTGCTCAGTCGTCATCGACTCCTCCCTCCTGTCTGGGGGTCGGCTGTCTCTTCTCACAACGGATTCATGGAAACGGATAATCGGATGAGGGCCATCCGCTTATCCGTTCGTTATCCGTTGTGAGCTGGCCTTGCTGTCCAGGCATAGCGCCTGATCCTCTGCCTCCAGTCATCCAGCTTCCTTGGCGGCAGAATCCGCTTGTACTCCAACGATCGCCCCGCGAAGTTGAACAGTAAGCCCACTTTGTGCCCAGTTGCCGCGAGGTAGGTGATCACCTGTCCGACCTCATCTTGTGTCAGCCGATGTCGCAACGCTTTGATCTCAACGACGACAGCGTCTTCAACCAGGTGATCGAGGTACAGCAGGCCGACCCTGACGCCGTCAAGGAACACCTCCACTGCCTTCTCCTCTTCAAAGGAGAGCCCCTCGGCCCCCATTTGCTCCAACAGCGCCCGCTGGTATATGCCCTCTCGCAGACCGGGGCCCAGAACATTGTGCACCCTCATGGCAGCCCCAATAATCCGGTACGTGATGTCATCGTGTCGGTCGTGGTGAGTCCCATCCGCTTATCCGTTTTTCCGGAATCCGCTGTGGATCATACGGGCGGGCGGCGCGCCGTTCAAGCGGATGGCGGGCGCAGGGCCCGGACATCGGCTTGACCCCTCATCGCGACGTGGTAAAATCCGACGGATACCCCTCTACCGGCTGAGGGATGGACCTACTCACGGAAAGAGGGCCCGTGAACGTCTACCTGCTTACCCTTCTCCTGGCGGCGGCCATCGCCCTGGTGGCGACGGCCCTCCTCCAGGCCCTCTCCCACGTCCGGCTGCTACAGGGCCCCTTTGGACGATACGCCCCCCATAGGCCGAAGCTGGGCGGCGTCGCCATATTCCTGGCCTTCGCCATCACCCCCTTCGTGGCCTCAGCCATCTCCCCGCAGGCGTCTGAGTTCTTCGCGCCCAAGTCGAGGACGTTCCTGGGCTTCCTCGGCGCCTGCTCTCTGATCTTCCTGACCGGCCTCTTCGACGACTGGCGGGTGGCGAGCTGGCAGCAGAAGCTGGTCGGCCAGGTCGGGGCGGCGATAGCGGTCTACGCCGCCGGCTACCGCATCGAGCAGGCGGCCTTCCCCTGGGGCGGCGCCATCGAGCTCGGCTACCTGGCTCCACTGGCCACGATAGCCTGGGTTGTCTTCTTCACCAACGCCATCAACCTGGTGGACGGCAAGGACGGCGTGGCGGTGGGCGTCTCCATCCTGGCGGCGGCCACGCTGGCGCAGGTAGCCTCCCACTCCGCGCATCCGACGATAGCGCTGCTGCTGGTGGCCCTGGCCGGAGGCGGCCTGGGCTTCCTGCCCTTCAACCTGCCACCAGCCTCTTCGATTCTGGGCGACTCCGGAGCGCTGCTGATGGGCTTCGTCCTCGGCGCCCTGTCCATCCGGGGCTCCACCGGCGTCTCCAACGCCTTCTTCATCGGCGTGCCCATCGTGGCGCTGGGCTTCCCCATCCTGGACACGGTGCTGGCGGTGACCCGCCGCGCCCTGGACCGCAGTCATCCCTTCCTGGGCGACCTGGACCACATCCACCACCGCCTGGAGGTGCTCGGCCTGGGGCCCAGGGCGAGCCTGGCCGTCCTCTATGCTCTCTCCGTCCTCTTCTCGGGGGCGGCCATACTTCTACATTACGTGGGCTACTTCCCCCTCGAGCTGGCCGTCGTCGTGGCCCTGGTCGTCCTGGTGGCGGCCATCCTCACCAGGCTGGGCTATGCGGTCTCCCTCTGGAACAGCCACGGCGTGGTCTGGCTGCGACGGAAGGCTCCCTTCCTGGAGTCGTCGTCCCTGGAGGCAATCCCCTCGCCGCCGCCGGATGGCGAGAGCGCCGATTAGCGCCTCAGCATGATCGAAGCAGTCCTCTGGGACCTGGACGGCGTCCTCGTCGACACCGCCCGGTTCCACTACCAGGCCTGGCGCCAGCTCCTCGGCGAGCTCGGGCGCACGCTCGGCGAGGAGGAGTTCCGCCGCTCGTTCGGCCTGCGCAACGACCTCATCCTGCGCGACTTGCTGGGTGAGGTGCCCGCCGAAGAGGTGGAGCGCCTCTCGGAACGCAAGGAGTCGCTGTTCCGGCAGCACGCCGCCGGACGGGTGAGCCTCCTGCCGGGCGCTGCCGAGCTGGCGCGTCATGCCCGAGACGGAGGCCGGCGCGCGGCCCTGGTCACCTCCACGCCTCGGGCCAACATCGACTTCGTGCTGGGGCAGGTGGGCCTCGCCGACGCCTTCGACACCATCGTGGCAGCGGAGGACGTGTCGAGGGGCAAGCCCGACCCGGAAGGATACCTGCTGGCCGCCCGCAGGCTGGGCGTGGCGCCGGAGCGCTGCCTGGTCATCGAGGACGCGCCCGGCGGCGTCGAAGCCGCACGGCGGGCAGGCATGCGCTGCCTCGCCGTGACTACCACCCGCCCGCGCGAAGACCTGTCAGCCGCCGACGTGGTGGTGGACAGTCTAAACGACGCGGCCGCGCTCGCCCTGCTGGAAGGCCGGCCGCGCGGTTGACCGTGAGCGGCGACCTGGGTTACAAACGGGAAGGCCTCGTGGCCTATCGGTAGGCCAGTAGGGGCGTCCGCCCCTGGCGGACCGTGCGCCCCTACATCCCCGGCCGGCGGGAGGGCCGATTGCGCACTCTGCGACGTGTAGTGGTCACCGGCCTTGGCGCGGTCACGCCTCTGGGGCTGGACGCCGAGTCCCACTGGCAGGGGCTCCTCGCCGGCCGCTCCGGCGTGGGCCCTGTCACCCTCTTCGACGCCACCGGCTTCCCCTCGCGCATCGCCGCTGAGGTGAAGGGCTTTGACCCCGCCTGCTACATGGACTACAAGATGGCCCGTCGCAGCGGGCGCTACGCCCAGTTGGGCACGGCGGCCGCCCGTCAGGCCCTGGCGTCGGCCGGTCTGGTCGTGGACGAGTCCACCCGCGACGAGATCGGCGTCGTCATGGCCAGCAGCGGCGGCGCTGGCGGGCTTCGCTCCCCAGGAACGCATCATCGAAGAGCGCGGCGCGAGCCGCATCGACCCGCTGATCATTTCACGCGTCGGCGCGCACATGGCCGGCGTGCGCGTGGGCCACGCCCTGGGGGTGCGCGGACCCAACACCACCATCAACAGCGCCTGCGCCTCGGGAGCCGACGCCATCGGCCACGCCCTCAACTTCATCCGGCTGGGCCAGGCCGAGATCCTGCTGGCCGGCGGCTGCGAGGCCTCGGTGGCAGCCCTCATAATGGCCGCCATGGGCGTCGTCGGCGCCCTCTCGCGCCGCAACGACGACCCGCAGGCCGCCTCCCGCCCCTTCGACGCGGAGCGCGACGGCTTCGTCATGGGCGAGGGGGCCGGCGTGCTCGTGCTGGAGTCGGAGGAGCACGCCCGGCGCCGCGATGCGCCCATCCTGGCCGAGGTGGCGGGCGCCGGCTGGTCCTTCGACGCCGCCGACGAGACGGCCCCCGACGTGGACGGCCAGGCGCTCGCCATGGCCCGCGCCCTCCGCGACGCCGAGGTCACCGCCGCTGACATCGATTATGTCAACGCCCACGGGACGTCCACTCAGCTCAATGACAAGACGGAGACGGCGGCCATCAAGAAGGTCTTCGGCGAACTGGCTTACCGCATCCCCGTCAGCTCCAACAAGTCGATGATCGGCCACCTGGCAGCGGCCGCCGGCGGCGTCGAAGCCGTTACCGCGGTGCTCACCCTCCGCGACCAGGTGCTGCCGCCCACCATCAACTACCGTACCCCGGACCCTGATTGCGACCTGGACTACGTGCCGAACGAAGCCCGTCCGCACCGGGTGAACGTATGCCTCTCCAATTCCTTCGGCCTGGGCGGGCAGAACGCCTGCCTGGTGCTGAGACGGTATCATGGGTAGGGACACTCTTCGAAGCGAACTCGGCGTTGGCTGCTCAATAGGAGCTTTCCTGAGGGGAACAGCATCATGAGGACTCTTCTAGTAAACCCTCCCTACCCTTTTACGGAGTGGCCCAACATGCCCCTGGGCTTGAGCTACATTGCGGCCGTACTGGAGAAGAATGGGGTTGAGGTCAAAGTCCTCGACCTTCTGGTAAGCCAGTATTCAGAGGAAAAAGTGCGCCGCTGTATGGCGGAGTACAGGCCGGAGGTCGTGGGGATAACCGCAGTGACCATGAACTACCCCACGTCTTCGAGAATACTCAAGCTCTGCAAGGAATCCGACGAGAACGTTGTCACAGTGATGGGCGGACCTCACGTGACCTTCTGTGCCGAGCAAACACTCAGGGAGGCCCCCTGGATTGACATCGTGGTGCGAGGGCAGGGGGAATACACGATGCTCGACATCGTGAGCGGCAAGAAGCCCGCGGAGATAGAGGGCCTCGTCTTCAGGGAAGGGGACGGCATAACTGCGACCGCCGACCGGCCCTGGATCGAGAACGTAGACGAGTTCCCGGTTCCGGCCCGACACTTGTTCCCGCTAGCCAAATACCGCGCTTTCAACGCCGGAGGCTGCGTTATCACCGGCAGGGGGTGCCCGTTCAATTGCATCTTTTGCGTGGGGCATCGGATGACGGGCAGGAGGGTCCGGCTGCGCAACGCAAAGTTGGTGGTAGATGAGATGCAGATGGTTCAGGAGATGGGGTTCAAGGAGATCCAGATTGGGGACGATCTTCTCACTTTCAACCACGGGCATGTCTATGCTATCTGCGACGAGATAGTGAGCAGGGGCCTGAAGATCAGATGGAACGCCTTCTCCAGGGTCGACACGGTCACCAGAGAACTCGTGAAGAAGATGAAGCAGGCGGGCTGCGACGCTTTGGTCTTCGGCGTGGAGAGCGGAAACCAGGAGATACTGGACAGGGTCAAGAAGAAGATCACCTTGAAGAAGGTGAAGGAGGCGGTGGCCCTGACCAAAGAGACGGGCATGAGGGCTGTCACCTCCTTCATCCTTGGGCTGCCCGGAGAGACCAAGAAGACCATGAGACAGAGCTATGACCTCGCGAAGCGGCTGGATGCCCCGTATTCTTTGCACGTGCTGGCGCCTTTCCCTGGGACTGAGGTAAGGGAGAAGGCTGACGAATATGGCATGACCATCCTGACCGACGATTGGTCGAAATACGATGCCAACCGTGTGGTGGCCACGACCCCGGGCGCCGGCGCCAAGGACATGGAGCAAGTCCTGCACCAGTACTACAACGATGTAAGACGTTTTGACCGTCTTCAGCAGAGGCTCGAACGCGAGGGCAGGTTGAGTGACGAGGACGCTCAGGAGATAAGGCGGAGGAGGGAGCGGCGCTTTGCCTGGAGCCTGCTCAAGAACGACTATATCGAGAACCTTGGGCCCCTGGAAATCACAGAGAGCCCGACCAGAGACCTGGGGCTGAGGCTGGCGGATTATCTCTCTCTGCCCCTCCACCAGGTTGAAGAACACGTGATGCGGCTGGAGGCCGAAGGGTTGTTGGTCCCCCAGGTGACGGACAGACACGTCCTCTGGAGCTGGAGCGGGCCTCCGCCATCCCTCACGCGCGACTCAGGTGTGTGAAGATGCGACCGACAATGTACATGGTGTCTTGACGATGCAGATTGTCCTTTTCGCGCTGCTGGGGGCGGTTGTGGGTTTCCTGCTGGAAGCCCTCGTGGTACGACTTGCTGTGCCCTCGGAGGAGGGGATCGCCCCACTGGAGGAGCGCCTGGCGGTAGTACCGCTTGGGGAGGTCGGCCGCGCCCGGCTGGCCGCCCTGATCGGCGAGGGGCCCCTATGGCGGCGACCGGCCCTCGTCGCTGTCACCGCGGCGCTCTTCGCCGTGGCCGCCGCCCGCTACCCGACACCGGAGGACGCGGCGGTGGTGTCGGCCTACGCCACGGTCTTCATCGCCTGCGCTGCGACAGACCTTATGGCTTTTCGCGTCCCCAACGTCATCACCTACCCGGCGGCCGGCGGCGCCCTGCTGGCTGCCGCCTTCATGCCCCACGGCGACGTCAGGGAGGCCCTGATTGGAGGGGCAATCGGCGGAGGGCTCATGTTGATAATAGCTCTCGTCTCGCGTGGCGGCCTGGGGCTGGGCGACGTCAAGCTCGCCGGCTTCGCTGGGCTCGCCTTGGGCGGCTCTCTCATCCTTCCCGCCCTCATGATCACCGCTTTGGCCGGCGGCGTGGTGGCGGCCTACCTGGCCGTGCGCGTGAGGCGCCGCAGCTACCCCATGCCCTATGCTCCCTTCATCTCAGCGGGCGCGCTCGTCGTGCTGTTGTGGCAGGGCAGCGCCTTCGTCAGCCTCTAGAACCACGGAAGCGCAAGAACAAGCGCGATAGGCGGCGAAGGCCGCCAGGCGCGGGCTTCCATTCCTCGCCCTTTCCTCTACCAGGCCTTTGCATCGGCAGGGTATAATGATAGGCACGGGATGAGCCGTTTCGCCTCATAGTCCCGTCCACAACTGCGGGCTCCAAGGAGGGAGCCTCTAACTCACACGGGCCGCCGACCAGCAGCCCAATCAGGTGTACCGCTCTCACTATGGCGACCACGTCACGAGTTACGAGGCTCGGGGGGATGCTCACCCCCTAGAAAGGTGAATCGTATTTGAGGATATTGCAGCTCGCTCCTCTGTGGGAGGCGGTGCCTCCACCTCGCTACGGCGGCACGGAGGCTGTCGTCAGCGTTCTCTGCGAGGAGCTGGTGCGATTAGGACACGAAGTCACGCTCTGCGCCTCCGGCGACTCCATCACCTCCGCTGAGCTCTCATCTGTCTATCCCCGGAGCCTGCGCACCGCCAACGACCTTCAGGACCGGCAGCCCTACGACTGGATGCACATCGCCCTCTCCCTCAGGGCGGCGAAGGACTTCGACATCGTGCACAACCACGCCGGCGAGCTGGCTATGGCCATGAGCTGCCTGGTAGACGTGCCCGTGCTCTCCACCATGCACTGCCTCCTCACGCCGGACACCCAGTTCGTCTGGGACCGCTACAACGGCTGGTACAACGCCATCAGCCACGCCGAACGGCGCGCAATGCCCCCGGTGTGGGGAGGAACCTATTGCGGCGTTGTCTACAACGGCATCGACGTAGAGAGCTTTCCTTACGAAGAGCGGAAGAGCGACTACCTCCTCTTCCTGGGCCGCGTGGCGCCCGAAAAGGGCACCCACCTGGCCATCGAGGCGGCACGGCGACTGGGGAAGCGCCTCATCATCGCGGCCAAGGTCGACCGCGTGGACCGTCAGTACTTCCACGAGAGCGTGGAACCCTTCATCGACGGCCAGCTAATTCAGTTCGTGGGGGAGGTGGATGGCGCCCTGAAGCGAGAGCTCTACGCCAGGGCCTCTTGTCTCCTTGTCCCCATCTGCTGGGAGGAGCCCTTTGGCTTGGTGATGGTGGAGGCTATGGCCTGCGGCACGCCCGTCGTAGCCTTCGCGCGCGGCGCTGCAGCGGAGCTGCTGGTGGACGGCGAGACCGGTTTCCTGGTGCGCGACGTCGACAGCATGGTGGGCGCCGTTCATCAGGTAGGCCAAATCGATCCGCGGCGCTGCCGGCGCCACGTGGAGGAGAACCTCTCGGCTCAGCGCATGGCGGAAGGCTACCTGGCGCTCTACGAGCGCATCCTGGAGGAAGCGGCCGTCGGCGAGCGCCTCACCGTCGTGGCGCCCGGCCTGGGCAGGGAGGAGAACCCCCTCCTGACGGAGGCCTCACAATTGGCCGAGGCAGCGGCCTCGCGGCAGGGCGAGGGGCCAAAGGATGAAGATCTGGCCGTGGCGTGAAGCCGGCCGCGGCGAAGGAGGTGCGGGATGGCAGCATCGCCAGCAGGCGAGGGCGCCAGCCTAGAGTTGGCGGCGGAGGCGGCAGCGCGGACCCTTGGCATCGACGGCCTGCGCGTCTTCATGCTGGGCAGCGTGGCCCACATAGAGGGCACCGCCCCCAGCGTCCGGCACAAGAGGGCGGCGGCCGAACTCATAGGACCCCTGACGGGGGCCAGCCACGTCGTGAACCGGCTGCGGGTAGCACCTCGCGAGGTGCGCAGCGACAGCGCCATCGGGCAGAGGCTCCGGACAGCCTTCGAGGAGGCGCCGGAGGTGGATGCCGCCACCGTACAGCCGGAGGTCAACCACGGCGTCGTAGAGCTTCGGGGTATCGTAAGCTCGTTGTATGCTCTCTGCGCCGCCGAGCGGGCCGCCTGGTCGGTGGGCGGCGTGGCGGGCGTGGCCAACCGCCTTCGGGTGGCGGGCACCGATGTCTCGCCGGATGACCTGGCCCGTCAGCTCGAAGCGGACCTCTGCGCCTGTCTCGGCCTGCCCCCCACCACTGTCAGGCTGGACATGCGGGGGGATACCGTCTATCTGGAGGGGATAGTGCCTTCCCCCCACCATCGGCTGGCGGCGGAGGACCTGGTGCGCGCCCACGAGCTGGTGCAGGACGTGGTGAACTCGCTCGCAGTAGCGGGGATCGTGGAGCCGGCGCCGGAGCGCCTCGCCGAGAAGCGCATGCGGGCGCAGGCATCCTGACGCCGCGAGGATTCGTCCTTCGCCCTGACTGCTGTATCATGAGGCTGGGTCCGGTTGGTACATCAGCCCGCCTGCGATCAGCGGAGGCGATAGTGCCACTCAGCGTGGGGGCTACCCTCAGCGGACTCCAGAGAGCGATCCGGCCCACATGACCGTGACCCAGGCGAAAGAAGACTTGACCCTCGAGAGGCATCACCTACCCGAGGGCGAGCCGATGGGCATCGAGGACATCCGCGATGCCCTTATCATCAGAGAAGGGGACCTCTTCCTCCTCACCGACCCCAACGGCAACGTCGCCCCCGATAATCCACACGGTTTCGGCCTCTACCACGCCGATACCCGCCACCTCTCCGTCTATGACCTCTCGTTCCGCTCCGCCGAGCCGGTCGCGCTGCTCTCCACGGCCGAGCTGGGCTTCGCCGAAGAGCAGGTCCTCATCAACCCCCGCATGGAGAGCGCGGAGGGCCGCACCCTGGCTCGGGGCACCATTGAGGTGCGCCGCCAGCGCGTGCTGGCCGGCATCGTAGAGGAGACGTTGCGCGTCACCAACTACAACGTCTTCCCGGTCACCCTGGAGCTCGTCTATCGATTTGACGCCGACTTCGCCGACATCTTCGAGGTGCGGGGGCAGCAGCGGGAGCGCCGAGGACGTCTTCTTGAGCCAGAGGCCGACGCCAGAAGCATCACCTTCGCCTACGAAGGGCTGGATGGGCGTGCCCGGGAGACGCACATCTCCTTTTCACAGCCGCCGGCGGTCATCTCCCCACAGACCGCTGTCCTGCGGGTGACGCTGCCTCGCCGCGCCACCGCCACCTACCGGCTGGTGGTGGCGGTGGATGGGCTGCGCGACCGGCGCCCTGCCAAAGACCGCCTCTCTTTGGTATGGCGTCAGCATCGCCGCTGGGCTGAAGGGTGCACTCAGGTCTTCACCGACAATGAGTTCTTCAACAAGGCCCTGGACCGGTCCTTCGCGGACCTGCGAATGCTCTGGAACGGGGGCGGCCGCCTGGGACGTTTCCTCTCCGCCGGCACCCCTTGGTTCGACGCGCTCTTCGGCCGCGACAGCGCCATCGTGGCCATGCAGACCCTCGCCTTCCGTCCAGACATAGCCAAACAGTGCCTCCGGGTGCTGGCCAGCAAGCAGGGACGCCGCCTGGACCCCTGGCGCGATGAGGAGCCCGGCAAGATCCTCCATGAGCTCCGGCGGGACGAGATGTCGCTGGCCGGGGAGCTCCCCTACGCGCCGTACTACGGCAGCATCGACTCCACGCCCCTCTTCCTCTGGCTGGCCAGCGAGTACTACGCCTGGACCGGAGACCTGCGTCTCCTTAAGGAGCTGCGGGGCCCGCTCCTGGCCGCCATCGACTGGCTGGACACCTACGGCGACGCGGACGGCGACGGCTACGTGGAGTACGAGAAGCAGTCCGCGAAGGGCCTCGTCAACCAGGGCTGGAAGGACTCAGCCGACAGCATCATCCACGCCGAAGGCACCCTTGCCCGTCCTCCCATTGCTCTCGTGGAGGTGCAGGGGTATGTCTTTGCGGCTCAGAAGGGGCTGGCCACGGTGTTCGACGCCCTGGGAGAAGGCGAAAGGGCGGCGCAGCTCCGTCGACAGGCGACCAACCTCCGCCGCCGCTTCAACCGCGATTTCTGGCTGCCTCACCAGGGCTTCTATGCCCTGGCCCTGGACGGCGCCAAGCGTCCCTGCGCCTCCATCTCGTCCGGCCCCGGCCACGCCCTCTGGAGCGGCATCATCGCCCGCGAACGGGCGGCGGCAGTGGCGGAACGCCTCCTGAGCAATGACTTGTTCAGCGGCTGGGGTATTCGTACCCTCAGCGCGGCTTCGCCGCGATTCAACCCCATCGGCTACCACCTGGGGACTGTATGGCCCCACGACAACGCCATTGCCACCATGGGACTGAAGAAGTACGGCCTTGAGGAAGAGCTTAACGAAGTCGCCACGGCCCTCCTCGACGCCGCTATGGCCTTCCCATACTTCCGGCTGCCGGAGCTCTTCGGCGGCGAAGGGCGGTCCGCCCACCACGCTCCGGTGCCCTATCCCGTGGCCTGTAGGCCCCAGGCCTGGGCCGCCGGCGCTCTGCCCATGATCCTCCACGCCATCCTCGGCCTCTGCCCAGGCAAGTCAGGCCGCGAACTCCTGCTGGTCCGGCCGCAGCTCCCCCACTGGTTGGAGAACGTGCAGCTACGCGGCCTTCGTGTCGGGCGGGGGAGCGTCGACCTCTTGTTCCGGCGCCATGCTACGAAGACGGCGGTGGAGGTCCAGCACGTGACCGGCGGCATCCGCGTTCTGCGCAGGAACCGCTGGCCTGTCTAGCAAGCGAGCCGTCGCCGGGATTCTACCCTCAACAGAGATTGCGGTATCATGGCTCAGGGGCAGCTCCCAGGGGCGCGCTCCACGTGGCAGACCGCGACGAAGGAGGGGTACGGTAGCTGAGACGCCCGGGGCAATGCGATTCCCCATCCGGCGGGATCCTTTGTGGGCGCCGCTGCTGGCCCTGTTTGGAGCCACGCCCGATCGCTCCTACGTCGAGCTGGCCAGCGACAGGTTGGTGGCGCGTTTCGGGTGGTTCTTCCACCGCAGCTTCAACCTGACCGACATTGAGGGAGGCGGGAGGAGATCGTGGCCTTGGCTCTACGGTGTTGGCTGGAAGGGCAACATCACCAGCGTCGTCGGCCTTATCGGCTCTTACCAGAACGTGGTTGAGCTGCGTTTCAAGCGGAGGCGCTGGATCTGGATGATACTGCCTGTGTCCTTCAAACGTCTGGCCGTCTCACTCGAGGACCCGGAGGCCTTCCTGGAGGCGCTGGCGAAGCTCGGCGTGCCGGTTAGTCACTAGAAAGAGGGCCCTTTGGCAATCCAGGTTAAGCTGCTCGACCACACGCACGACCCCATCCGCTCCCTCTACGTGGCCTATCGGACCGCCTACTCTTCCCTAACGCCGATGCAGATCGTGGAGCGTATCGAGAGCGAGCGCATCACGCGGCAGCAAATGCAGGAGTTCATCGAGAAGCGGCTGGAGACCGGCCACAACTCGCCGCTGGAGCAGTGCTGGTTCGAGTTCGGCATCGCCGGCGTTAGCCGCGCCTTCAGCCACCAGTTCGTGCGCCATCGCATCGGCATCAGCTTCGAGCAGCAGAGCCAGCGTTATGTCGCCTTCAAGAAGGGCAAGTTCCCGTACACGGTGCCGGAGACGGTGCGCAAGGCCGGCTTCGAGGAGAAGCTGGCGCGCACGTTCCAGAACCTGGGCGAGCTCTACCAGGAGATGCTGGATGCCGGCATTCCCGCCGAGGACGCCCGCTTCCTCATACCCAACGCCGCTCAAACCAACTTCAAGATCACCATCAACTTCCTGGAGCTGCTGCACGTCTCAGACCTGCGCCTCTGCACGCGCGCTCAGTGGGAGTTCCGCAAGGTGGTGTCGCTGATGCGGGCCGAGCTGAACCGGAAGTTTCCTGAGCTGGCCCGCTACCTACAACCCAAGTGCGGCGAGCACCGCCTGGGCTACTGCGACGAGACCCATGAGGACTGGCAGAAATGCCCCATCGGCCGGAAGCGGCCCCACAAGCGCGACCTCTTCCAGCTCTTCGACTCCTACCGGCGCGGCGAGCTGGCGCCCCTCGATGACGCCGACTTCCAGATCATCCAGCAGGAGCCGATTCAGCCCCGGCAGTAGGGGGCGCAGGCATCTCGTCTCGAGCCGTCAGCTCGCTGAACTCGATGCGAGGGATGAGCTGACGATCGAAGAGATGTAGGCGGGCCTTGCCAAGAGTCAGCACCTCCTCGCGGCAGCGGCGGACGCCGGCCAGGAGGCGCGACACGTCGACGCCCAGGCAGCGAGGCGTGAAGCCCTCCAGCTTGAGGATGGCCTCGGTCAAGAGGCGGTGGGTGCCGGCGTACTCGCCGCGTTTGAGGTGCACGAAGGCGGCGGCTATCTGGATGATCCCCTGGAGGAAGTCACGCACCGGCCACGGCGAGACAATCCACAAGTCCTCAAGGGTCTCATGCGACTGGAAGAAGAGGCCGGCGTTGAACTCATCGATGCCCTGAGCCAGGACGGGCACTCGCTCCAGGACCTCTTCTTCGCTGAGAAGGGTTAGGTTGCGAGGGCGCTTCCGGGCCACGCCTTCCCTCCGCTGACGCCAGAGACACCAGCCTCACCCAATCAAGTTCGCCTCCAAGTTCCAGTCTAGGGTGGCGAGCCCGGCGCGGTCAAAGTAGCGGAGGGCTTTAGCCCTCCACAACCTCCCGTTTAGAGTGGAAGGCTAAAGCCTTCCGCTACGCACATGACCCCGGGGCTTCGTCGCCGGATCGGGGGGCCAGCTTCTCGACGAGCCAGCGACGCAGGAGCCGCCGCAGCTCCTCTCGACGCTGACGCAGGCTGTGGCGGGCGCCGGGCAGGATGATCAGCTCCTTCGGCTCGCCGGCCAGGCGATAGACGTAGCGCGAGCAGTCGGGCGACAGGCGGCGGTCCTGTTCGCCGTGGATGAGCAGCAGGGGCCGCGGCGTCACTCGCGGCGCTAGAGCGGTGCCCGCCGTCTGCGTGCTCAGGGTCACGACCGCGCTCACCTCCGGCGAGAGGGCGGCGGCGCTGATGACGACGGCGCCGCCGAAGGAGTGCCCTACCAGCCCGATGCGCCCGGCCCCCTCCCCGGTCAGGAAAGAGACGCCGGCCAGCACGTCGTGAACGGCTTCCTCCACGTTGCCGGGGCTCCCCAGCACGCGATAGCTGAGCCGGAGTGAGCCGACGCCGTCCTCCAGGAGGTCCATGGCCAGAGTGGCGTAGATGCCGTCGGCAGGGCCGTCGAAGCCGCCGTCGAAGCCGCCGATCCAGATGACGGCGCCGGCAGCGGGATGGCCCGCATGGTAAAGGCAAGGGACGTCGCCACGCTCCGTCTGGAGGTTCAGCGGGCGGCCGCCGGCCTGACGCCGGGTCGCCTGCCGAGGCGCACGCCGTTCTCTGCCCTGCACTGACTAGCCTCTGTCGGCGGCTGGGGCCTCAGCCCTCGCAGGCAGGCGCCTGCTCCGACGGCAGCGTCTCCGGGTGGGGGATGCAGCAGATGAAGCGCAGCACCTGAGGTCCCGTGTTGACGAAGCAGTGCTGCTCCTGCCCGGCCACAAGGACGGCATCGTTGGGCTGGAGGGCGCGCTCGCCCTCGGCGCCTCTCACCTTGGCCTCGCCCTCCAGAATGAAGACCTCGTGCTCCCAAGCGTGGGCGTGGAAGGGTGTCGACGCGCCGGGCTCGACCTCGAAGACGCGCATGGCGAAGCGGGGCGCCCCGTCCTGCGCGGAGATGACCGTGCGCAGGGCCACGCCCGGCAACTCCCTGTCGGGCTCGACCTCACGGAAGTTTCGGACCTTCACGTTGTGCCTCCTTTCGGCAGGCGATAGGACGTCTTCATCATCGGATGGCGCTGGGGCCGTGTCAACAACCAGGCACCAGCACGCCAGGCGTCCCCCTTGGCAGGACGCGCCGCTCTGCGCATAATAGCTGCCGTGGCCCGCCGGGCGCGGCAGGTAGGATCAGCGATGATCCGACTGCACGAAGGCAACATCACCGATCTGGACGTTGATGCCATCGTCAACGCCGCCAACACGCAGCTCCAGCACGGCGGAGGCGTCGCCGCCGCCATCGTACGCGCCGGGGGCCGCGTCATCCAGAAGGAGAGCAACCGCATCGGCTGGTGCGACCTGGGGAAGGCGGCGGCCACCGGCGCCGGATCGCTGAAGGCGCGACACGTCATCCACGTACCCACCATCGACTACCGCTCGGGCCGCCGGGCCTCCTTGGCAGACATCGAGGCCGGCACCCGCGCCGCCCTCGCCCTGGCGCGGGAGCTTGGCGCGGGCAGCATCGCCTTCCCTCTGCTGGGGGCGGGCATCGTCGGCCTGCCCCGGCGGCAGGTGGCGGAGGCCATGCTGCGCCCCCTCCGCGAGGCGGACGACCTCGAAGTCGTCGTGTGTGCCTACTCCCGCCCCGACCGGGAGGCCCTCGAAGGCCTGGTCTGAGCTCCCACCCCGCTTCTCCATAGGCTCGAAGGTCCCAGGGTTCCACACCCAGCCGCCGCTATTCTCACGCTTGCCGGAAGCCGATACTCCCTTGTAAACAGCCGTGATTCCAGAGGATCACCTCTTTCGACAGCGGGAGAGGTGTGACAGAGGCGTTGGCGAAGGCAAAACCTAGGCCGCAACGCAAGAACGTCAAGGGCAAGCGGGCGGAAGCGGTGCTCCACGAGAGCGAGGAGCGCCTGCGCCTACTCGCCAACAACGCCCCCATCGTCCTCTTCGCCATTGACCGCGATGGCGTGTTCACGCTCTCCGAAGGCAAGGGGCTTGAGGCCCTCGGGCTGAAGCCTGGGGAACTGGTGGGGCGGTCGATCTTCGACGCGTTCCCCGACCTCCCAGACGCCAGGCAGAACCTCGACCGTGTGCTCGCGGGCGAAGCCTTCACCTTCACGGCCGAGGTGGGCGGGCTGGCGTTCGAGGCTCACTGCGCCCCGGCCCGTCGTCAGGACGGCGAGATCTCCGGCATCATCGGCGCCGCATTCGATGTCACCGAACGCAAGCGGGCGGAAGAGGCGCTCCACAAGAGCGACGAGCGCCTGCGCGCCGTCATGACGAACGCGCCGGTGAAGCTGTTCGTGGTGGACCGCAACGGCGTGTGCACGCTCTCCGAGGGCAAGGTGCTGGAGAGGCTTGGGCTGAAGCCCGGCGAAGCCGTGGGTCGCTCTGTCATCGACCTGTTCCCCGATACGGAGGGAATAGCGGAGCAGATCGACCGTGCGCTTGCCGGCGAAGCGTTCACCACGGAGGTCGAGCTGGCCGGTGTCACTTTCGAGATTCACTGCGCTCCGCTACGCGATGGCGACGGGGATGTCTCCGGCATCATCGGCGTGGGTACCGACATCACTGAGCGCAAGCGGATGGAAGAGGCGCTGAGAGAGAGCGAGGCGAAGTACCGCCAGATCTTCGAGAACGTGCAGGACATCTACTACCGGACGAGCATCCAGGGCCTCATCACCGAGATCAGCCCGTCGGTGGAGCGGTTCGGATACAACCGCGAGGAGCTAATCGGCACGCCGGTGACCGCGATCTACGAGACGCCGGGGGAGCGGTCAGCGCTTCTGAGAATGATCCTGAAGCGGGGAGAGGTCACCGACTACGAGATTCGGGTGAAGACTGCCGACGGACGCGTGATCGACGGGTCTCTAAACGCCCACCTGCTCCGTGGGCCCGACGGCGCTCCCGCCGGGTTCGAAGGTTCCATCAGAGACATCAGCAGGCGCAAGCAGGCGGAAGAGGCGCTGAGAGAGAGCGAGGAACGGCTGAGCGCCGTCATGACGAACGTGCCGGTGATGCTGTTCGCAGTGGACCGCGACGGCGTGTTCACACTTTCCGAAGGCAAGGGGCTGGAGGTTCTCGGGCTAAAGCCGGGCGAAGTAGTAGGGCGCTCCGTCTTCGACGCGTTTCCCGGTGTGCAGGGGATGGCCGAGTACATCCGCCGGGCGCTCGACGGCGAAGCGTTCACGGCGGAGGTGGAGCTGGCCGGTTCAACTTTCGAGGCCCACTGTGCTCCGCTACGCGATCTCGGCGGCCAGATCAACGGCCTTATTGGCGTGGCCACCGACATCAGCGAGCGCAAGCGGATGGAAGAGGCGCTGCGGGACAGCGAACAGAAGTTCCACCGCGTCTTCAAGAACGTGCCGGAGTCCTACTACCGGACGGATGCCCAGGGCATCGTCACCGACGTTAGCCCATCGATCGAACGCTACGGGTTCCCCTGCGAGGAGATAATTGGCAAGCAGGTACTAGACTTCTACGGCACGCCAGAAGAGCGCTCAGTGCTTCTGCAAGCGCTCTTTGAATCGGGAGAGGTCGCTGACCACGAAATCCACCTGACGGCGGCAGACGGCCGCCTCATCGATACCTCTGTCTGCACTTATGTTCTCCGCGGGCCCAACGGCGAATTTGCCGGGGTCGAAGGCACTCTCAGGGACGTCAGCGAGCGCAAGCGGATGGAAGAGGCGCTGAGGGAGAGCGAGGCGAAGTACCGCCAGATCTTCGAGAACGTGCAGGACATCTACTACCAGACCAGCATCCAGGGCATCATCACCGATATCAGCCCATCGGCGGAGCGGTTCGGATACACCCGCGAGGAGCTAATCGGCACGCCGGTGACAGCAATCTATGAGACGCCGGGGGAGCGGTCTGCACTTCTAAAAGTGATCCTGAAGCGGGGAGAGGTCACCGACTACGAGATTCGGGTGAAGGCTGCCGACGGACGTGTGATCGACGGGTCTCTAAACGCCCACCTGCTCCGTGGCCCCGACGGCGCTCCCGTCGGGTTCGAAGGTTCCATCAGAGACATCAGCGGGCGCAAGCGAGCGGAAGAGGCGCTCAAGAAGAGCGAGGAGCGCCTGCGCACCGTGATAGCCAGCGTCCCGGTCATGCTGTTCGCGCTGGACCGCGACGGCGTGTTCACGCTCTCCGAGGGCAAGGGCCTGGAGGCCCTCGGGCTCAAGCCTGGGGAACTGGTGGGTATGCCCGTCTTCAAGAAGTTCCCTGGCCTGGAGACGATGGCGGACTACGTCCGCCGTGCGCTCGACGGCGAAACGCTTACGGTCGAGGTGGAACTGGCCGACTTCACCTTCGAGACCTATTGCGCGCCGCTGCGTGATCGAAGCGGCCAGGTTTCCGGCGTCATCGGCGTGGCCACCGACGTCAGCGAGCGCAAGCGGATGGAAGAGGCGCTGAAGCAGACGGCGACCGAGCTGGAACGCTCGAACGAGGCGCTGCGGGAGACGGAAGAGAAGTTCCGCCGCATCTTCGACAACGTGCAGGACATCTACTACCGGACGGATGACAAGGGCATCATCACCGAGATCAGCCCATCGGTGCGACGCTTCGGAAACGACCCCGACGAGCTAATCGGCACGCCCGTGCTGGACATGTACAAAGACCCAGACGAGCGCTCAGCGCTCATGAAAGCGCTCTTCGAACAGGGAGTGGTCATTGACTTCGAAGTCCACCTGAAGTCGGGAGACGGGCTCGACAGAACCACCTCTGTCAGCACTCATCTTCTTCACGGCCCCAATGGCGAATTCGCCGGGGTCGAAGGCTCCCTCAGAGATGTCACCGAGCGCAAGCGGATGGAGAAGGCGCTAAGAGAGAGCGAGGCGAAGTACCGCCAGATCTTCGAAAGCGTGCAGGACGTCTTCTACCAGACTGATGACAAGCGCGTCATCACTGAGATCAGCCCGTCGATTGAACGCTACGGATACTCCCGTGAGGCGCTGATCGGCACGCCGGTGACGGATATCTACGCGAGCGCGGAAGAGCCCTCCGCGCTTCTGCAGGCGCTTTTGGAAGGGGAAGCGGTCACTGACTACGAAATCCACCTGAAGACGGCAGACGGCCGCGTCATCGATACCTCTGTTAGCGCTCATCTTCTTCGCGGCCCCGACGGCCAATTCCTCGGGGTTGAAGGCTCGCTCAGAGACATCAGCGAGCGCAAGCGGATGGAAGAGGCGCTAAGAGAGAGCGAGGCGAAGTACCGCGGAATCTTCGAAAACGTGCAGGACATCTATTACCGGACGGATGACAAGGGGATCATCACCGAAATCAACCCATCGGTGGAGCGGTTCGGATACACCCGTGAGGGGCTAATCGGCACGCAGGTACTGGACGTCTACCCCAACCCAGAAGAGCGCTCAGCGCTTCTGCAGGCGCTCATGGAACGGGAAGCGGTCACTGACTACGAAATCCACCTGAAGACGGGAGACGGCCTCGTCATCGATACCTCTGTTAGCGCTCGTCTTCTTCGCGGCCCCGATGGCGCTTTTATCGGGGTCGAAGGCGCTCTCAGAGACATCACCGAGCGCAAGCGGATGGAGACGGCGCTGCGGGAGCAGGCCCGGCGCGACGCGCTGACCAGCGTGCTCAACCACGGAGCGATCGTCCAGGAACTAAGGAACCTGGTTTCCGGCGATGCCAACGGCTCATCCCACGCCGTGGCGATGATCGACGTTGACGGCCTGAAGGCGATAAACGACACCTACGGCCACCAGGTCGGCGATGCCGTGCTCGTGGCGGTCGCCGGCGGGCTCGCAAGGGATGGCGCCCTCGTCGGCCGGTACGGAGGCGATGAGTTCGTCGCCCTCTTGCCCAACACTGACCGCGAAGCCGCCGAAACCTATCGCCAACGAGTGCTTGACACGCTGGCAGAGGTGGACTTGCGCGATTCGGAGACCGGCACCAGGGTTCAAATCATCGCCAGTGTCGGGCTCGCCATCTACCCGACGGAGGCCGGGAGGATCGAGGAGCTGATCAAGCTCGCCGATAGCGCCATGTACGCCTGGCGGCGACAGCGGCCGGTGCTGTCGGCCGGGAGCACGCTCTCGCGAGCTCAGGGTGGCGACCGCGCCGCCAAGATGGTTGGCCAGATAGTACCCCTCCTGACGTCCCTGGACGACCTAAACGACAAGCTACGCCTGGTTGCTCACCGGCTGTCCGTGGGAGGCGATTACGACGCCGTCAACTTTGTGCTCTTCGGGTCAGAGGGCAATCCACAGGGGGGGTTGAGCACTTTTGCCCGGATGCCCGAAGATCTGGTCGACGCCTGGAGTAATGCGCAGCGCGGGGCCCCCCAGTCCCCCATCCGCCGCATCCAGGAGCGCACGCGTCGCGCGATCATCATGGACGACCCCCAGAACGACGAGCGGTTCACCGCGGATCAGCGGAAACTGCTGCGGACCGCGGGAATGCGGTCGGTCCTGATCGCGCCCATGATCTGGCGGGACGAGCTTATCGGCCACCTCTCGGTGGGCAGCAAGCGGGAAGCGGCGTTCGGACCGCGTGACGCCGAGTTCCTGGTAGCCGTCGCCACCCAGGTGACGGCCATCGTGCGGCTGGCGACGCTGGTCGAGGACCTCCAGTCGACTTCAACCCGTCTCGTGCAAGGTCACACCGAGACAGTGGTGCTGCTGGCGGCCGCCGCCGAGGCCCACGACCAGGCCACGGGTCTCCACCTCCGGAGCATACGCAGCATAACCGAAGCTCTGGCGCGCGAGTTGGGCTATGGCGAAGACTACGCTGAGGAGCTAGGTTTGGCCGCTGTCCTCCACGACATCGGCAAGATTCGCGTGCCCGATGTCGTGCTTTCGACCGCTGGCCAGCTCACCGACAAGGAATGGGACCTGATGAAACAGCACACGGTTTGGGGCGAGGACTTTCTGATGGAACGTCCTGGCTTCGAACTGGCGGCCACCATCGCCCGCTCTCACCACGAGCGCTGGGACGGCACCGGATACCCGGACGGTCTGGTGGGCAAGAGCATCCCCACAGCCGCCACTATCGTCTCTGTGGCCGACGCCTTCGACGCCATGGTCAATGACCGTCCCTACAGGTCGGCCCGCTCCGTCGCCGCTGCTGTGCGGGAGATCGTATCGTGCTCAGGCGCGCAGTTCAGCCCCAAGGTCGTGCAGTCCCTAGCGCGGCTCCACAAGCAGAAGAAGCTGGTCCGCCTGCACCGCGAGGCGCTCATCGACCTCGCAGCCTAGCGGCAGACGGCCCCCGAGCTCGCCCTGTCTCCTGCCCCAACCTCCGGTCTAAAGCCCCAGCAGCGTGCCGCCAACCCGAGCCGGCCCCTCGTGGTTCGACAAGCTCACCATGAGCGGTGCGTCAGGCCTGCCTGTCACCGGGCAGACTCAAGACGACCCGCACGCTGTCAGCAAGCAAGGAGCCTGCTGCCGGGGGCGTCCGGCCGGTATAATGGACACGGTACAGATGCGAACTAGCGGCGCGTTGGGAGAACGATCATGAGAATCGGAGCGCACGTCTCCACCAGCGGCGGGCTGGACAAGGGCGTCGAGCGGGCGCTGGCCATGGGCGCCGAGACCATCCAGATCTTCGCAGCAGCGCCCCAGTCCTGGCGCAAGACCGAATACTCAGCGGAAAGAACAGAGGCCTTCCAGAAGAAGGCCGCCGAGGCCGGCGTGCGGCCTGTCTTCATCCACGGGCCCTATCTGATCAACCTGGCCACCAGCGACCCTGTCGGCCTGGAGCGCTCTGTGGATGCCCTCACCTGGTCGCTGGACGTCTGCCGTCAGATTGGGGCCGCGGGCACCATATTCCACCTGGGCAGTCACCGTGGCGCCGGCTTCGAGGCCGTGCGCTCGCAGGTCGCCTCCGCCGTGCATCGCGCCCTGGAGGGCTCTCCCGGCGATACCTGGCTCATCCTGGAGAACAGCGCCGGCATGGGAGGAAGCGTCGGGTCGCGCTTCCCGGAACTGGGGATCATCACGCGAGAGGTCGGTAGCCCGCGGGTCAAGGTCTGCTTGGATACGCAGCACGCCTTCGCCGCCGGCCATGACGTGGCGACCCCCAAGGGGCTGGAGGCGGCTCTGGCCGAATTCGAGAAGGAGGTGGGGCTGGCGAACCTGGTAGCCATCCACGCCAACGACTCCAAGATACGCCTCGGGGGCGGCGTCGACCGGCACGAGAACATCGGCGAGGGGCTCATCGGCCGCGAGGGCTTCAAGGTGATCATGGGGCATCCGGCCTTTCGAGACGTCCCCTTCCTCCTGGAGGTGCCCGGCTTCGAGAAGAAGGGTCCCGACAAGGAGAACGTGGACATCCTGCGCCAGAATCCGGGAGGAGTTGGGGCTCACGCCAGAGGCGTAGCGGAGGGCTTTAGCCCCCCACACAGCTCCGCGTTGGAAGGCTGAAGCCTTCCGCTACGGTACAGCCCCAGCCGTGCCAGCCTGAAAGCTGGCCTTCGGGAACGTTGCTGGCGGCCCTAGTACGGGACGGCGGGGGCCGGCTGGCCCATGCTGGCCGGCCATTCGAAGTCATAGACCTCGTGGAGTATGTTGAGGAAGGTGACCATCGTCCGCGAAGGGCGGCGGTTACGTCGATAGATGAGCGCGATGCGCCTTCGAGCGTTCTCCACGTCCCGGAGCTTTATCTCGGCCAGCACTCCCAGATTGATTTCACGCTCTACCGACACCCGCGGCAGCATGGCGATGCCCAGCCCCTCCTCCACCATCTTCTTCATCGCCTCCATGCTGTCCAGCTCCATGGCTGTCCAGGGCACGACGCCGGCCTGACGGAAGAGGCCCTGCACCAGGTCGTAATAGCTCGACCCCTTGTTGAACAGGATAAAGGGCTGCCGGCCCACGTCCTCCACAGATGCCTCGCCGCTGGCAGCGAAGGGGTGCTTGGAGTTGGTGACCAGCACCACCTCGTCCTGGTAGAGCTGGACCGTCTCGACATCGGCGTGGACGACGGCGCGGACCAGGCCTGCCTGCACCTCGTCGCCGAGCACCAGATGCAGCACTTCCTCGGAGCGGCCCGTCTTGACCGAGAACTCCACGGCGGGGAAGCGCTCGTGGTAGGTCCTGAGTATCCCGGGCAGGACGTAGGTACCCACCGTGAAGGCGGTGCCCAGGCGCAGGGCGCCGATCTGGAGGCTACGTAGCCCTTCCAGGGCGTCGCGACCCTCTTGAAGGGCCTTCAGCACCCGCTGGGCGTGGGGTAGAAAAGAGCTGCCGACATCGGTGAGGCGGACGCCCCGGCCGTTGCGCTCGAAGAGCGGCTCGCCCAGCTCGCGCTCCAGGGCCTGGATGCGCGCCGTCACTGAGGGCTGCGTCAGGAAAAGCGCTTCTGCCGCCTTGCTGAAGCTGCGGTGACGCGCCACCTCGACGAAGGCCTCTAGCTGACCCAGGTCCACACGTCACCTCCGGCCATCGACGCCGGTAATGGTCCTCACTCTGCGGTTGCGAAGCGATTGTACCACGGCGGCGGCCGTTCTCGCCTGCGGGCGCGAGGTTTCAGCCCTTGCTATGCCAGTCGCGGCGGACGCCGGGCTTGACGCACCTCGGCGTCCCCCAGGACGCGGGCCTGGCAGGCGAGGCGCACGCCCCGCGACAGGGCCGCTGGGCCCAGCTCGGCTTCAATGGCCTTGCGCTCCCAGCGCCCCATCTCCGAGAGGTTCTCATGTCCCCCGACGACGGTAAGGGCGCAGGTGGTGCAGCGCCCCTCGCCGCCGCAGGTGCTGGGCCAGTAGTAGCCCTGGGCCTGGGCGGCCGCCATGATCGTCTCCTGCGGCGCCGTCTCGACGACAACATTCAGTGGCTGAATGGTGATCTTGGGCACTCACCCTCCCCTGCAAGCTCTGTGGGCCATTGTAGCACCGACGCGAGAATATCCTCCACAGCGTCGAACGCCGGGTAGCGCCATGCGCAGCATGTAGCGGAAGGCTTGAGCCTTCCACGACCGAGGTACGTGGAGGGCTAAAGCCCTCCGCTACGGGCGGCCCGCCTACGGCAGTACGCGGAGGAGGAAGGGGGCCAGGAGAGCGGCCACCAGTATCAGGGAGACGATGATGATCAGCGTACGCGAAGGGAACTCGCGGTTGGAGTCGTAGCCGGCGTAGCCCGCCGACTCCGACAGGTCATAGTCGGGGTCCTCGGGACTGTTGGGGTCCCACTCCTCCTCGTCCTCGTCCCAGCCCTCCTCAGGCTGGTCTTGCCAGTTTTCTCGTTCCACGGCTGCTCGCCCGCCTCACACCCTGTCACCCTGAGCGAAGCGAAGGGTCTCGCCAGCCCAGATTCTTCGCTTCGCTCAGAATGACAAGGCCGACAAAGACCTTACTCAACAAGCCCCGAAGCGCCGCCTTCACGACAAACAACAACAACCTCACATGAACTCGTAGCCGCCCTCGACGCCGGGCGGCTCCGGGTCGGTGATGACGTTGACGCAGGCCGGCTTGCCGGAGGCGAACGCCCTCTCGATGGCGGGCCGTATCTCGCCCGGCTCCGTCACGAACTCGCCGTGGCCGCCGAGTGCCTCCACCACGCGGTCGTAGCGGGCGTTGTCGGCCAGGGTGGAGGCGACCGCGCGCTCGCGACCGTACATCTTCACCTGGCCAACCGCGATCTGCCCCCACCGGCGGTCGTTCCCGATCACCGACACCACGGGCAAATTGTGGCGCACCAAGGTGTCGAACTCGAAGCCGTTGAGCCCGAAGGCGCCGTCGCCGTTCACCATCAGGATCCTCTTCTCGGGTTGGGCGATCTTGGCCGCCATCGAGAATCCGGTGCCGACGCCCAGCGTGCCCATGGGCCCGGGGTCGAACCACTGGCCGGGGTGGTTAATGGGCAGCACCTGGGCCGCCAGGTTGACGATGTCGCCGCCGTCGCCCACGACCAGGGTGTCGTCGTCAACGAACTGGGCCATCTCGTGGCAGAGGCGCAGCGGGTGGATGGGGACGGCGTCGGAGCGCAGCCATTGCTGGCGCAGCTCCCACACCTGGTCCTCCTTTTCGCGCAGGCCCTTGACCCAGGCGCCGCCGTCGTCCGCCGGCGGCGGATCGCCCAGCTCCGCCAGCATCTGCGCGAGGACAGCCCCGGCGTCGCCCTCGATGCCGATGTCGAAGGGGCGGTTGCGGCCGATCTCCGTGGGGTCCACGTCCACCTGGATGATCTTCGAGGCGTCGCTGAAGGCGCGACCGAAGCGCAGGCGGAAGTCCATGGGCGTGCCGATCACCAGCACGACGTCGGCCTCGCTGAGGGCGGCGCTGCGCGTGCGCGAGAAGAACAGCGGGTGGTCCTGGCGGATGGAGCCCCGTGCCATGGCGTTCAGGTACACCGGCGCCCCCAGGCGCTCGACTGAGCCGGCGCAGGGCGTCGGCCGCGTCCGACCAGTAGACCTGGCTGCCGGCCATCACCACCGGTCGCTCCGCCTTGTCGAGCAGGGCGGCGGCCTCAGCGACCAGGCGCCGGTCGCCCTGGACGCGGCCCTCGGTCCGGTAGCTCTGGGGGATGGCGACTTCACCCTCCTCGACGCGGCCGAAGAGGACATCCGCGGGCATCTCCAGGAAGCACGGCCCGTAGCGGCCGCTCATGGCGATGCGGAAGCACATCTGGAGGTACTCGGGGATGCGACGGGTCTGGTAGGCGGTGCCCGACCACTTGGTGATGGGCTTCAGCAGGTCCACCTGCTCCATCTCCTGGAGGCCGCCCATCTGCGCTTGGGATAGCGGCGCCGCGCCGCCGATGAGGAGCATGGGGCTGCGGTTCTGGTAGGCGTTGGCGACGGCCGTTACGGTGTCGGTGACGCCGGGGCCGGCGGTGACGACGGCCACGCCGGGCCGGCGGGTGACGCGCGACCAGCCCTCGGCGGCGTGGCCGGCGGCCTGCTCGTGGCGCACGTCGACGACGCGGATGCCGTGGTCCAGGCAGCCGTTATAGATGTTCATCACGTGGCCGCCGCAGAGGGTGAAGATGCAGTCGATGCCCTCCTGCTTGAGGGTGCGGGCCACCAGCTCACCGCCGTCGATCTGGGCCATTGGGGGTCTCCTCTCTAGAGGGGTAGCGATCTCAGGATAGCACAGCAGAGCGCAGGCGGAACTTCTCTGCCGGAGGAGACGCGGCGAGGGTCCCTACCGCAGCACCTCGTCGATCACTAGCTGGGCGATCTCTTCGTCGGAGAGCTTGAGGATCTCCTTGCAGACGTACTCCGTGTGCTCGCCCAGGCAGGGGGCCGGCGAGCGGTAGGCGCCCGGCGTCTTCGTCAGGCGGAAGCCCGGGGTGTCGTAGGCGGTGCGGCCGGCCTCCGGGTGGTCCAGGTAGACGTAGTACCCGCGCTCCTTCAGGTGCGGATCGCTATCCAGCACGTCGCGGGCGTTCTGGATGACGCCGGCCGGCACGCCGGCGGCCTGGAGGCTCTCCATCACCTCCTCGGGCGTCTTCGTGCTCGTCCACGCCCCGATCAGCCGCTCCAGCTCGTCCTCGTTCTCCTTGCGCGCCCGGAAGGTGGCGAAGCGCTCGTCGCGCGTCCACTCCGGGCCGCCCATGACGCGGCAGAGGGCGTCCCACTCCTCGTCGGTGTACACGGCGATGACGCACCAGCGCTCTTCGTCGGTGCCGAGGAAGCCGGCGCCCTTGAGGGGCTGGCAGGGGAAGGCGCCGTGCGGCGCGGCGTGGGGCACGCGATTGCCGGCCCGCTCCTGTACGCGGCCGTTGACGGTGTAGTCCATGAGGGCAGGCGCCCAGGGCGCACACGGCCGATTCCACCTGAGCCAGCTCGACGCGCTGCCCCTTGCCCGTCTTTCGACGGTAGTGCAAGGCGGCGAGAATGCCGGTGAGGGTGTGGATGGGGTTGACGACGTAGTCCGGGTAGTTCGTGCCGGTGCCGACGGGCGGCGTGCCCGGGAACCCGGTTAGATGGCTGAAGCCGGCAGTAGGGGTGAGGACGGCGCCAAAGCCGAGGAAGTCGCGGTGGGGGCCCTGGAAGCCCTGCATCGGCTGGTAGACGGCGATGATGTCAGGCTTCACCTTCACCAGGTCCTCGTAGGTGAGGGACCAGCGTTCGATGACGCTCGGCGTGAAGTTGGTCAGGAAGACGTCGGACCAGCGCACCAGCTCATGGGCCAGCTCACGTCCCCGGTCCGTGTTGAGGTTGAGGGTGAGGGACCACTTGCCGGCGTTGTAGTTGTTGAACCAGCCGCTGACATTGTAGCCTTCCTTCCCTTCCGCAACCGGCAGGAGCGTGCGCAGGCCGTCGACGTGCGTCTCCGACTCCACGCGAACCACGTCGGCGCCGTAGTAAGCCATGACGGCGGCGCAAATGGGCCCAGCGCCGAACCAGGAGAAGTCGGCTACCTTGACGCCGGTCAGGGGGAGGGCCGCACCAGACATAGCACACCTCTTAGGGGCCCCACACTGGGTGTCGAAAGAGTGCTCTTAGCTGCTCAGTCTACAGGCGTTGCCGGAGCTCCTGAATGAAGCGCCGCAGCAGGTCAGCACGATCGTAGAGGCTGGCTGCGTCCCAATCAGCGATAAACTCCACGGCGTTAGATTCCAGCAAGGTGCGAACCTTCACGCTCCATTCCTTCAGGAGGGCTTCGTGCTCAGCGCGCTGCCTGTTGCGCTCACGGTCCTTGGCGGTCTCCAGGATCTCCCACAAAGAAGATCGTAGGACCGGCTCCGGGGTGGTTCCGGAGCTCCATCTCCTCGCCAGCGAACTCGTTGAGCGACTGGATCAGAGCACGCACGGCTTCTTTGCTGTCGCGAGTCACCTTCGACTGAGATCGGCGCTCAGGCATAGGATCCCGTCTACCAGACAGGATCGCGAGGCTGTTCACGACAGACGTCGTCGCCTCGGCGCACAGCGCGGCGTCGCGAAAGGTTGCGGTTCGCTGATGTTGAACCTCCATGGCGAGGTCGACGGAGGCCTTAACATGACGCCTGCGCACTTCGTTGTCTTGACCGGGCAGTTCACCGCTGATGAAAGCATCCAGCATCCGCTTGGCATCGGTCGCGCTAGGTTGGACCCCATCGGAAGGAACATGACGTTCTGGGTCGTAGACGGCCTGGCCCAACGAAATGAGAGCTTCTCTTGCAAGTAGTCCGACTTGTTGGAGCTGCTCCTCCGTCCGCGCTTGCGCCAGTTGCCGCCTCATCTCGTCTATCGTTCGATCCACACGCGCCCATCCCGTCGGCTCCTCGAGATCTGCGCGGGTGCCCGCTCTCGTGTTGTGGATCATGCGAGTCAATGGCGCGTAGAGTTCCGCGATGTACGTCCGGCGCGACGCGTAGCTCGGTAGATCGCCACTACTCCACCTGCCGTACCACTGCCAAAGGTCTGTGAACTCGTTAGGGTTTTCGATGGCCCTGCGCGACAGCTCAGCGTCAACGTTCAACCAGAGGGAGCGGTATCTGCTGTTCATATGTTCTATAGTTCCGCCGCCCGTTGACACGCTGCGCATCATGTCCTGCAGTCTGTTCATGGCCGCCAGTAGCTGCTTGTCGTTCATTGGTGGGACACTCCTCCGCGCGCCGGTAGCGGGTCAGCCTCAGACTGGAGGCCCCTAGCAGGGGGGCTGTGCCCCCTCTGGACTCCCCCGATGGGCGAAGCGATACCCTATCCGTTTATCCGTTCCGCATCCGTGTCAGGTTCACGGTCATATCGCTCCCCGCGCATAGAGCAGGGCGACTTCCTCCGGCCGCAGGCCCAGCTCGCCGCAGTAGATCTCCTCGTTGTGCTCGCTGATGAGAGGCGGCCGGCGGCGAATGCGCCAGGGCGTCTCCTCCAGGCGTACCGGCGGCCCCGGGTAGCGAAGGGTATCGTCCAGCTCCGGGTGGCGGACGCCCTGGAAGTACTGGCGAAAGGCGAGCTGCCGGTTCTCCGCCAGGTCCTTCGGCGTGCTGACGATGCCGATGAGCAGCCGGCGCCTCTGGCCCTCTTCGTAGACATACCACTTGTCCCTGGCAGCGAAGAAACGCCTCAGCACCTCATCGATATGCCCGAGTTTCTGCACCTTCTCGATGGCCGTGCTCAGGTCCTGAAAGAGGCCGGTGATGAAGCGCATGTTGACGCTCTCCGCCAGCGACCGCTGCGGTTCCTCGGCGAGGTCCTCCGCCGCCCCCTCTTCGATCATCCAGGCCAGGAGCTCACTCCAGGGCGCACCACCCGGCGTGCCGACGTAGGAGAAGACCCAGCCGTCCTTGCACTCGTAGGGGCCGACGCCGGGCACCACCAGGCCGAGACGGGTCGCTCCTTCGCGGATGCGTATGAGCCGCATCATGTCCCACGTCTGCATGGCGGTCTCCTGGGCGATGGATATGGCCTCCTGCATGGAGACGTCCACCTGCTGGCCCTCCCCGGTGAGATCGCGGTGGTAGAGGGCCATGAGCGTGCCGGCCGCCGCCTGGATCGACGCAGAGAGGTAGCCCTGGCTGCCACTAAGCAGGTTGGGGGGCTCATCGACGTAGCCGGCGAGCCACATGACGCCGCTCATCGCCACACCGACGATGTCCGGCGCCTTGTAGTGAGCGTAGGGCCCGCACTGCCCGAAGCCGGTGATGGAGGTGAGGATGATGTCGGGCCTGATCCGGCGAAGGCCTTCGTAGCCGAGGTCCATTGCGTCCAGGTAGCCAGGAGGAAAGCTCTCCAGCACCACGTCCGCTGTCTTCACCAACCGACGGAACAGCTCCCGGCCGTCGCTGGACTCCAGATTCAGGGTAATGCCACGCTTGCTGGTGTTGAGATAGAAGAACGAGAGGCTCTTCTCGGCATCCGGCTCATCGTGGTAGAAGGGGCCGAGGCGGCGCGCCGGGTCGCCGCCGGGGGGCTCGATCTTGATGACGTCGGCCCCCAGGTCGGCGAGGAGCTTGCCGCAGTACATCCCCATCTCGCCGCTGAGGTCGAGGACCCGGACGTCGCTGAGGGCGCTGGGCTCATCACCGCGCTGGGCCATCGAGGTCTCCCCGCCTGTTACGGTTGGATCGCCGCACGCAAGGCTGCGGCCGCGTCCTGAGCTTGATCGTAACCGTGGGACGCTAGGTGTCAACCGCGAGGGACTCGGCAACCGCGGGGACAGAGCTTCAGGGCCTGTCCTAGGCCGCACCACAAGCGGACAAGTTCCGCTCGTCCTGAGCCTGCCTGCCCTGAGCGTAGCCGAAGGGTCGAAGGACGAGCCCTGTACAGCCAGGCTAAAGCCTGGCCTTCTGGATTTGCCGGGTCGTGGGGGCGGTTACTCCAGGTAGTCCTTGAGCTTCTTGCTGCGCGAGGGGTGGCGCAGCTTGCGCAACGCCTTGGCCTCGATCTGGCGGATGCGCTCGCGGGTCACGTGGAACTCGCGCCCGACCTCTTCCAGGGTGCGGCTGCGACCGTCCTCCAGACCAAAGCGTAGCTCCAGCACCTTACGCTCGCGGGGAGTGAGGCTGGCCAGCACGTCCATCACCTGCTCTTTGAGGAGCTGGTGCGAGGCGGCGTCGGCCGGCGCCAGTGCGCCGTGGTCTTCGATGAAGTCGCCCAGGTGGCTGTCCTCCTCCTCGCCGATGGGCGTCTCGAGGGACACCGGCTCCTGGGAGACCTTGATGATCTCCCTCACCTTGTCGGACGTGATCTCCATCCCACGCCCGATCTCCTCGCTGGTCGGCTCGCGGCCGTACTCCTGGACCAGGCGGCGGCTGACACGCACCAGCTTGTTGATCGTCTCCACCATGTGCACCGGGATGCGGATGGTGCGGGCCTGGTCGGCGATGGCGCGGGTGATGGCCTGCCGGATCCACCAGGTGGCGTAGGTGCTGAACTTGTAGCCCTTGCGGTAGTCGAACTTCTCCACGGCCCGAATGAGGCCGATGTTCCCCTCCTGGATGAGGTCGAGCAGCGACATGCCCCGCCCGATGTACTTCTTGGCGACGCTGACCACCAGGCGCAGGTTGGCCTCCGTCAGCCGCTTCTCGGCCTTGTGCCCTTCATCCTTGAGGCGCGCGAAGTGGTCCCGGAAGAAAGGCTCGTTCTGCGCCAGCCGGTCCACGACGTGCCAGGGCGGCGGAAGCAGCTTCTTGTCGCCGCCGGCCGCCCGCGCCACCGGCGCCAGCAGCTCGGGGTTCAAGATGTGGGTGATGATCGAGAGGCGGACCAGCGCCTGCTCGCCCTGCATCGGTTCGAGGCGCAGGCTTTGCGCCACGTGCTGCGCCAGGTCGAGGTCCATCTCGGCATCCACGGCCCGACGGAACGCCGGGGCGTCGATGTACTGGGGAAGGGTGCCCTTACCCAGGTTGAGATACTTGACCACGGAGTCGAAAACGCGCCTGCAATTCTGGAGCTCTTGGAGAATGGCGAGCGTGATCTCGGCGCCGGCGGGATGACGGCTGTGCTCCTCCGACCATCGCTTCTCGATGCGCTCGACGTGCTTGGTCTCCTCCATCTGGCGGGCGAGACGCTTCTCATCGTCGGCGGAAAGGAGGTACACTTTGCCGATCTCGCGCAGGTACATGCGCACGGGATCATCGATGCCCTCCTGTTCTTCCAGGGCAACTGCTTCCAGTTCCTTCTCCGGCTCTTCCTCCTCCTCTATCTTGATCGCAGGCTCAGCGAAGAACTCAGCCGCTTCGCCGGGCGCCCGGTGGCCCGCGCGCCCCAGCGGAGGGACAATCTCCTCTTCATGCGTGTCTGGTTCGGAAAAACGCGGGAGAACCTCCTCCGCCGGCTCGTCGTCGTCGGAATCCGACGCGTCAGGGAACTCGTCACTGGTTTCCCGCTGCGACGGCTTGCCGCGGAGAGCCAGGCGGTCCGGGTCTTCTCCGTTGTGGGATTCTACTGATCATCCTCCCTGTCACCCCTCCTGAGCTGGCTGCTCCTTTGTTCCCTGGTGGTCCTTCTCCAGAGAACGACGATGAACCCTGATGCCAGCCTCTGTGTCCTCGACGAGGGCGGTGGCGGCCTCCAGGGTGTGATTGGCCTCCTGACCGGGTGGGAGCGTGCCTTCCTGGATGGACCTGGCGAGCTCAGCCAGTCGGGCCGGACCAATCTCCTGCTCAGAATCCGCCAGGGCCAGACTGCTAGCCAGCTTCTCTAGTTTTAGTTTACGCTGTTCTATACGCCAGATACAATCTTCCAGCGCCTTCTCCGCCTGCCCGACTTGAAAGGGCGGCATGTCGCGCGCCAGCACGTTCTCTAGATGCGCATGTAGCTCATCTGGGAGGAGACGCCGGACCTCCTCTGTCACGTCTTCCCTTGTCTGTGCGGCAGCGGTGCGCCAGGCCTCGAAGAGCTGACGGTTCTCGCTAAGCGAGAAGACGTCCGCCGCCAGAGCTTGTCCCTGTCCCCTCAGGACCGGGTAGCGCAGGAGGAGCGCCAGCAGGTACTCCTCGCCAGGCTCGCGAGCCGCCGGCCGCAGCGCCGGCGGGCTGTCGGAGTCTTCGGCGGCCGCCGGCGCACGGCGTCCCCGCCGACGGAGGGCGCGGAGCACCGTCTCCTCGCCGGCATGGTCCAGTTCCAGGACGCGCGCCAGTCGCTGCACGTAGGTGGCTTGGGCCACCGGGTCCGCGAGCCCCTCCAGCACGGGCACCAGCTCCATGGCCGCCTTCGAGCGTTCGAGGGGGCTGGACACGCCCTTGAGGCGGGTGGCCAGCGCCTCGAAGAGGTGGTCGGCCACGGGCTTCGCAGTCTCGACGAGCCGCCGCCATTCGTCGGGGTCACGGCGGATGACCTCGTCCGGGTCCATGCCGGCGGGAAGGGTGAGGACACGTATCTCGGCGGCGAGGGCCTCCTGCTGGCGGATGAGCCCGCGCCAGGTGGGCATGGCGACGACCGTCCTGTCGGCGGTGTCGGCGGCCACCTGTATGCCGCGAAGAGTGGCCTCACTACCTGCCAGGTCCGCGTCCAGGGCCAGGATCAGGTTCCTCGTGTAGCGCTTGAGGAGGCCCGCCTGCCTCTCTGTGATGGCGGTACCCATGGAAGCCACCACGTTGCCCAGCTCGTGCTGGTGGGCGGCGATGGCGTCCATGTAGCCTTCCACGATTATGGCCTGACCCCCACTCCGGATGTGCTCCTTGGCCCTGTCCAGGGCATACAAAATCCCTCCCTTGTCAAATATCGGACTCTGCGGCGTGTTCAGGTACTTGGGAACGCTGTCGTCCAGGGCCCGCGCGCCGAAGCCCGCCACCCGGCCGCGCTCGTCCCGGATGGGGAACACGAGCCGCCCTCGGAAGCGGTCATAGGGGCCGCGTTCGCCTTCCACCAGGAGGCCCGCCGCCAGCAGGTCCCCCTCCTCGAAGCCGTCGCCCACGAGATGTCGCTTCAGCTCGTCCCAGGAGTCGAGGGCATAGCCTATCTGGAAGGAAGCGATGGTCTCCTGGTTGAGGCCGCGGCCCTGCACGTACTCGAGAGCGGAGGATGCCTGCGGGCTGTTGAGGAGGCAGTGGTGGAAGAAGTGCGCCGCCGCCTCGTTGGCGCGGCGCATGGCCTCGCGACGGGGGTCCTCCTGCTCGGCCGAAGGAGTGCGGAGGGTGACGCCGGCGCGCTGCGCCAGGAGCTCCAGGGCGGCTCGAAACTCCAGCCCATCTTTCTTCATCACGAAGCTGATGACGTCGCCGCCGGTGGCGCAGGCGCCGAAACAGTGCCACGTCTGACGGTCCGGAAAGACGTAGAAGGAGGGCGAGCGCTCGCTGTGGAAGGGACAGAGGGCGCGGAAGTTGCGCCCTGACTTCTGGAGGGCGACGTGCTGGCTCACCAGGTCCACTATGTCCAGGCGCTGCTTGACTTCGTCGACGGTGCTCATGGAGGGTTGCCTATCCCTGCAAACGCGATCCGTACCCCGCTTGAGAACTGATCCGCCGGCAGGCGGGCCTGCCTCGTCGAGGGGCAGGCAGGTTCTTCTTCTAACCTCCACCCGCTTGCGTGCTCTGGGCCGTTGGGGTAGACGTGGGAACGGGCCTGGTAGGGGTCTTCGTTGGTGTGCGGGCAGGTATCGCCGGTGTTGCGGTAAACGGTGGGGGCCCGAACCGCGCCGTTGCAGTAGGGGTAGGCGAGCGCCGGGGCACCGTCGGCGATGGCGACGCCGGAAGGCCGGAGACGCCGAAGAGAACCTCATTGTTGTCCTCGTCGGCCTCCTTCACGCGGTCGCTTGAGTCGACACGAATCAGAAGCCGCTGCTGGCCTCCACCGGGCTGGTAGCGGGTGTCGAGGTTGACGCTGGAGCCGGCGGGCAGGGGCTCGCCGATGCCGGCCAGCCGGAGGAGTATAGACCCGTCGCCGTTGTAGATGGCAACGTCGATAGGTGCGGCGGCGTCGGCTGCGCCCAGGTTGGTGATCGTGACCACCAGGTCGCCATCTAGGAGGGAGGCGTTACTGACCGTGAGGTCAGGCAGCGGCCCGGCCTCCGGCGTACCCGAGTCCTCTTCGACAAAAGCTCCCGGCGCATACGTGGGCACAACAGGCAGCACCAGCGACTCCGGTGTGGCCACGGGCAGGCCCGCCAAGCTCTCTTTCAATTCGACGCCGTCAGCCGACACCCATCCCATGAGTTGGGACCCCGGCGGATAGGATATCTCCAGCCAGCTCCCCTCCCCATTCTTGCCCACTACGTCCAATTCTGAGTCGCGGGGCGCTATGCCCAGGCTGATGTAGCCCGTTCCGGGGCCCGCACGCACGGTGAGTATGGAGAGGGCGCGCCCCGTTGTCCCTTCCAGCGCCACAGACGTCGGTGTGCGCGTGCCGCGTGGCGTCGACGTCTGCGGCGAAGGCGTGACGACGACGACCGTCTCCGTCTTGTCGTCGCTCAAGACAACGACGACCACCACGGCGGCGGCAGCGGCCAGCACGACGGCCAGGCCCCCAAGGACGAGAGGATTGCGCAGAAGGCTGGGCATGGGACTCTCAGACCCTGGCGCGGCAGGCGGACGAGCAACCGGTACTCACGACGGCATTGTAGCAGAGAGCGGCGGCCCGCACAGCATCTCGACGGGCCGTCTGCCGGCTGCTTAGGAGCGGAATCCCAGTTCGACGGCCGTCCCCTTGGCGAAAAGGTCCGTCATGCCGGCGATGTAGTCCGCGGCCCGTCGCTCCGGCGTGTCTTCCGGACGAACGAAATCGGAGTCGATCTCGTCAGGCTGCGCCAGGTAGTAGTCGAAGAGGAAGAATACGACGCGGCGAGCCAGGGTAGCCTCGGGGCGTTTGCCCTCCCAAAGGTAGACGTTCTCGAACATGAAGTCGCGCAGCTCGTTGGCGGCGGCCGCCATCTCGCCGCTCATGCCGACTTGGGGTCGCGCATCGCCGCCGGCGAGGCCCGAGACCGCCCACGAGTAGTCGATGATGTCGCACACCAGGCTGTCGATGCGCTGAGAGTGGCCGCCGCCCAGCGTCTCGCGGACGGAGCGTGGCAGGTCCTCCTCGCGCAGGAGGCCGGCCCGGATGGCGTCGGCGATGTCGTGGTTCAGGTAGGCGATGGAGTCGGCCAGGCGAACCACCTGCCCTTCCAGGGTCTCGGGCAGGCCGCCTCCCTCGGCCAGGATGTCCTCCCTGGGCTTGGAGTGCTTGAGGATGCCGTCGCGGACCTCCCAGGTGAGGTTGAGCCCCTGGCCGCTCTTCTCCAGGTGGGTGACCACCCGCAGGCTCTGCTCGTTGTGGTGGAAGCCGCCGGGCAGCAGCTCGGCGAGCGCGTCCTCGCCGGTATGGCCGAAGGGCGTGTGGCCGAGGTCGTGCCCCAGGGCGATGGCCTCCGTCAGATCCTCGTTCAGGTTGAGGGCGCGGGCGATGGTGCGGGCGACCTGCGCCACCTCCAGGGTGTGCGTGAGACGCGTGACGAAGTGGTCGCCGGCGGGGGCGATGAAGACCTGCGTCTTGTGCTTGAGCCGACGGAACGCCTTGCTGTGGATGATGCGGTCGCGGTCGCGCTGGAACGCCGTGCGGACGGGCGACGGTTCCTCCGGCCGCTCGCGGCCGCGGCTCTCGAAGCTGCGGGCGGCGAAAGGCGAGAGGCGTCGCTCCGCCTCCTCCAGGCGGGCCCTGACCGACTCGTGGGGCTGCATCGGCCGCATTGTACCGGAGCCCGCGCGCCGCGAGAAGGGGGCCAGACTCTACGGTCTGTGGATAGACCTTACGTATTTGTCACCCTTGAGCGAAGCGAAGGGTCGGGAATTATGTACTTGACAGGCAATTATCCCGTCAGGACAAGTGGGCTGGCACCTTCCCAGTAGGGTTCCATGACGTGAACCCCCTCGTAAGGGCCATCCTTGAAGAGGTTGGAGAAGCGACCCTTATCCCACACCATGAGGACTTTGCAGCCTGCATAGATCGCCGAGGCAAGGTGAATGGCGTCGGTCGGGCTCATGCCAAAGGTAGCACCCAATTCCCGTGCCTTCTCTCCGATCTCCCGGTTTACTTCGATCGGCAGAATCCACTCGTGCTCTAGGAACCGGCTAAACAGTGCCTTTACCTCAGGAAGTTCGTCCCGCGTGAGTTCCTTGTTCGCCTCCTTTAGCCGACGAACCTCAGCCAGGGTGAGAAACGAAGTATATATCTTGTACTTCCCGTCCTTCGCGCCCTGCAGCAGGTCGGTCGTGATATCAAGCCTCGTCCTCCCCCTACAAGGAATCTGCTCCTTTTTGATGTGAGCTACGAAGACTGAGGAGTCCAAGTAAGGTCGCTCAAGGGGCGGGAGGGTCGCAAGTCCCATCTCAGGCTGACCGGGCAGTTTAGCCATCCCTCAGACTCCTGATGAAATCCTCTGTATCCATGCCGCCCGTGAGTTCGCGGTCGCTTCCAGCCAGTTCAGTTATCGTTGGCAAGTCCTCTGGCTCTCCCAAGAACCTGAGGTTACCCCGCACGTCCAACTTCATTGGTTCATCTCGGATGTTGTACGCAATAAGCCCACTAGCAACCACGCGGCGTCTCTCTTGATCGCCTCGAAGACATCCCGTTCGAGATCATATGGGAGACTGCACCGCACGGCCCGCTTCGTGCGTGGCAGGGTGATGCTGAAGCGCCGCCAGCGCCGCTGCACAGAAACCAGTTCTACGCGTCCCTCAATCGCGCCGAGTGCATGGTAATGTACGCCCGTCAACCTGTTGAGTTCTGCTTCAATCTCATGGGTCAGTTCGGCCTGTTCTTCACCGGCTCCAAGTTCATCGTGTAGGCTGTCGGTTTCATCGTAGATGACGCTGGTAACGCCGTCTCTGCCAAACTGACGGACAATATCGCGGACTGCTTTCACATTGTCATAGGTGAAGTACGGCGGTGTTCCTTCTTCGCGCCGGATTACTTGGATGCCGTCCGTGAAGCGATGGTGCACATCGGGGGAATAGTCCTTGTCGCCGTGGACCACCTTGGCTCTAAGTAGTATGGGGATCGAGCCTCTCCCAATGTCTTCCACTACCCAGCGAAGAGTTCCCCCCTGCCGTTCGGAGATATGCCGGTCCAAGTCATGGAGAACCGCAAGAGAATGCTGGATGATGGACGCGAAGGATTCGGCAGAAATCTGGCCGAGCTCCCCTCTTATTACGACGCGCAACATAGCCATGTCAGCCTCCCCGAGCTAGACTAGGGTAGGTTGACGGCTTGGTGGTGGCGCACCAGCCGGAATGACCGATGAAGTCATCTGTCAAGCGTCCTCAGAAGAAGGCGGCGAAGTCGCGTCCTTTCACTAAGCAGGACTTTGGACGCCTCGTGCGCAAGAAATCCATCGGCAGGAGCCGAAGCGCGATCCAGAACAGCCTTGAACATTGGCGTCTTCAAAGCGCGCCTATTATAGCGGAATGCGTACACGTTTAGGTAGGTCTGTAGGTATTCCTCACTGACGGCGTGATGGACGCCGCCAATTCCCCTCTTCGCCAAGGACCAGAACCCCTCGACACTGCTGGTGTGAATGTCGCCGTCCACTCAGAGAGACGCCCGCCTGCTGAGGCGGGCGTCCCCTGGTGTTTACAGAGACCCTTGTGTGGACGCGCCCTAGGTCACCGCTACCGCCAGCTTCTCCTCGGCGGCGTGGATGATCTGCCGCGTCTTGTCGATGACGTCCGGGTTCACGAGACAGGGACGTGATGCCCCACTCCACCAGCTTCTGAGCAAGCTCCGGGTAGTCGGACGGCGCCTGGCCGCAGATGGAGGAGGTGATGCCCCGGCGCCGGGCGGTGGTGATCAGCGTCTCCAGGCCTATCATCACTGCCTCATTCCGCTCGTCGAACAGCTTGGCAAGCCGCTCGCTGTCGCGGTCGATGCCCAGGATGAGCTGCGTTAGGTCGTTGGAGCCGATGGAGATGCCGTCGATGCCCTCGTCGATGAACCGGTCGAGGATGAAGACGTTGGAGGGCACCTCCGCCATCATCCAGAGCTTGAAGTCCTCGGACCGGACGAGGCCGTTCTGGGCCATGAGGTCGCGGACGCCGGCCAGCTCCGCCGGGGTGCGCACGAAGGGGATCATCACCCAGAGGTTCTTGTACTCGGCACGCACGCGCTTGATGGCGTCAATCTCCAGCTTGAAGACATCCGCGTCGCTCACGTAGCGGGAGGCGCCGCGGTAACCGATCATGGGGTTCTCTTCGGGCAGCTCGTAGCGCTCGCCGCCGCGGAGGTTGGCGTACTCGTTGGTCTTGAAGTCGGTCATGCGGTAGACGACGGGCCTCGGGTCGAAAGCTTTGGCGAACTTGCGCATGCCGTCGGCCAGCTTCTCGATGTACTCCTCCGAGCGGCCTTCGTCGATAGCCAGGCGGGGGTGCTCGCCGATCTGGGCGACGATGAACTCGGCCCGGAGGAGACCAACGCCGTCCACGCTGCGGGCAGCGATGACGTCGGCCAGCTCGGGCTCGGCCAGGTTCACGTAAACCCTGGTCCTGGTCTTGAGGCGGGCGCCCGCCGCATAGCGTTCCTTCTCCTGGGTGGCCCAGGCCAGGCTGGCCTCGGCGCGGCCGTCGTAGACCCGGCCCCAGTAGCCGTCCACGGTCACGGTCTGCTCCATCGCGCAGAGTCTTGGTGGCGCTGCCAGTGCCGACAACACAGGGGATGCCCAGCTCGCGGCTGACGATGGCGGCGTGGGCGGTGCGCCCGCCGCGGTCGGTGATGATGGCCGCCGCCCGCTTCATGGCCGGCACGTAGTCAGGCGTCGTCATCTCGGCCACCAGGATGTCGCCCTTCTCCACCTTCCCTATCTCTGAGGGGTCCATGACGATCTTGACCGGACCGGCGGCGACGCCGGGGCTGGCCGGAGAGCCCTTCGAGGAGGACGGGCGCCGGCTCATCCACGGCTTCCCACTCCTCCGCCTTGCGCATGGTGGTGACGGGACGCGTCTGGACGATGTAGAAGTGGGCATCTTCTCTGGCCCACTCGATGTCCTGGGGTACGCCGTAGTGCTGCTCCAGGCGGCGGGCGATCTCCGCCAGCTTCACGACCTCATCGTCGGTGAGCTTCTGGCTGCCGCGGAGGGCCGCTGGAACCTCCACCCAGACGTTGTTGCCCAGCTCCTCGTCTCCCTTGCCCGCGAATAAACTGCTGCTCCTGGGTGGCGATGCGTCGCTCCAGAATCTGGAGGCTCTTCTTGTCGACCATGTACAGGTCGGGCGTCACCTGCCCTGAGACTATAGCCTCGCCCAGCCCGCAGACGGCCTCAATGACGATCTTGGTGTCGTCGCTGGTGACAGGCTCGACGGTGAACATGACGCCGGAGCGCTCCGACTGGATCATGCGCTGGACGGGCACGGCGATGCCCACCTTCATGTGCTCGAAGCCGTTCTCGACGCGGTAGAAGATGGCTCGGGCCTCGAACAACGAGGCCCAGCACGCTTTGACCGCCGCCACCACGTTCGTCCTCGCCCGATACGTTGAGGAACGTGCTCTGCTGGCCGGCGAAGGAGGCGCTGGGCAGGTCCTCGGCTGTGGCAGAGCTGCGCACGGCCACGGCGCCGCCCAGCTTGCGGTAGGCGTCCCTGATCTCGGCGGGCCACATCCTCCGGCACTGCGCGTCGATGATGGCCTGCTTGATGTCCTGGGAGGCCTTCTGGAGCGCATCGTTGTCGTGGGAGTCCAGGCCGGCCAGCATCTTCTCGATCCTGGGCCGCAGGCCGGAAGTCTCCAAGAAACGGAAGTAGGTCTGGGACGTGACTATGAAGCCAGGCGGCACGGGAACCTTGGCCTGCGTCATCTCACCCAGGTTCGCCCCTTTGCCTCCTACCTGGGCTCCGTCATCCTTGCCGACCTCCTGGAACCAGACGATAGCCTTGCCATTGTTTGTCATCGAAGTGGACCTCCACGTGTCCTTACGGCCTCGACGATACGGCCGAAACCGCCGTTCGCTCGAGGCTAACCAGAGGACTCTGCATTATATATGACGGACGGTACAGCAGCCTCGGTATAGGGACAACCCCTACTCTTTTATTTGTGGATACAATCTCCCCGGCTTCCTCCCTCACGAACTCGCCATTACTCCACTGTCACGGTCTTCGCCAGGTTGCGGGGCTGATCCACGTCGCAGCCCCGTCGCAGCGCGATGTGGTAGGCCAGGAGCTGGAGGGGCACCGCTGCCAGAATGGGCATCAGAAGCGGCGACGTCTGAGGCAGGTAGATGACATGGTCCGCCTTGGCCGCTATCTCCGTGTCCCCCTCGCGTGGCCAGGGCGATCACCGCGCCATCCCGCGCCTTCACCTGCTCGACGTTGGAGAGCATCTTGTCGTACAGGCCGTCGCGCACCGCGATGGCCACCACCGGCATGCTCCTGGTCGATGAGGGCGATGGGCCCGTGCTTCATCTCGCCGGCCGGGTAGCCCTCGGCGTGGATGTAGCTGACCTCCTTGAGCTTGAGAGCCCCCTCCATGGCGATGGGGTACTGAGTGCCCCGGGCCAGGAAGAGGAAGTTCTGCTGCCGGAAGAAGAGGTGGGCCAGCCGTTCGACCTCCGCATCCTGCTTGAGGACTTCACCCACCAAGTGAGGGCATCCGCGCCAAGGGGTCAAGCAGCCCCGCCAACTGCAGTTCGTCAAGATGGCCGCGTCGCTGACCCAGGTAGCAGGCCAGCAGGTAGAGCGCGGCGATGGCCGAGGTGAAGGTCTTGGTGCTGGCGACGGCGATCTCCAGGCCGCAGCGCGTGAGGACAACCCCGTCGGCGACGCGGGTGGCCTGGCTCCCCACCACGTTGCAGATGGTTATCTGGCGGGCTCTCTTGCTCTGGGCTTCCGACATGGCCGCCAGCGTGTCCACCGTCTCCCCCGACTGGCCTACGGACACCACCAGGGTGTCGGGCCCGACGAGGGGGTCCCGGTAGCGGAACTCAGAGGAGTTGTCCACCTCGGCGGGGAGACCCGCGATGTGCTCGAAGTAGTGGCGACCGACCATGCCGGCGTGGAGGCTGGTCCCCATCCCGACGAGGACGGCTCGCTTCAGTGAGCGGATTCGCCTGGTCCGAGAAGGGCACGTCTTCAAGTTCGACGGCCGGCGGCTCGAACTGGGCGCGGCCGCGGATGGTGTCCAGGATGGCCTCCGGCTGCTCCATGATCTCCTTGAGCATGAAGTGCTTGTAGACGCCCTTGGCGGCGGTCACCGGATCATAGGGGAGCGTCTGCGGCTCCGGGGCAAGCACGTCGCCCGCAGCCGAGCAGTAGTGAGCGCCGGAGCGGCGGAGAAGCGCCACCTCTCCGTCGGCCAGGAAGACAACGCGGCGGGTGTGAGGCAGGAGAGCCGGCAGGTCGCTGGCCAGAAACATCTCGTCCTGGCCGTAGCCTACCGTCACGCCGCCGGCGTTGCCGACTCGCGCCGCCACCAGGGTTCCCGGCTCGCGGCGGCTCATAGACGACGATGGCGTGGGCGCCCTCAATCTGAGCGATGGTGCGGCAGACGGCCGCCATCAAGTCTCCGCCTTCCGCCAGGTGGCTCTCGATCAGGTGGGGGATGACCTCTGTGTCCGTCTCTGAGGGGAAGCGGTGCCCCGACCCTTGGAGGTCGCGCTTGAGCGTCAGGTAGTTCTCGACGATGCCGTTGTGGATGACGACGATGTCGCCGGAGCAGTCCTGATGCGGATGGGCATTGTCCTGGCTGGGACGGCCGTGGGTGGCCCAGCGGGTGTGCCCGATGCCCAGGCTGCCGGACGGGGCTTGCCCCTCCAGCGAGAGAACCAGCTCGCCGAGCTTGCCGACCCGCTTGGTTACGTGGAGGTCGCCCGTGTCGTCGAGGACGGCGATGCCGGCGCTATCGTAGCCCCGGTACTCGAGGCGGCCGAGGCCCTCCAGGAGGAGCGCTGCCGCCGGCCTCTGGCCCACATAGCCCATGATACCGCACACGCCGTCACCCCCCCTGGATCTGACTCAAGTGCAGCAGATCGTGATGCGAGATGTGCTCCGCCAGCACCCGCAGCGTCCTGGGGCCGAACTCCGGGTGACGGAAGCGGCGTTCCCACCCGGTCGCGTCCAGCATCCGCAGGAGCTCCACGTTCGCGGCTCGCACCGCCGCATATGCACTTAGAGAGAGAGCCACGTCCCGCTTGGCATACCACAGCGCCGCGGCCAAGCGGTCCTGGTCGAACGGCTGCACCTCCGGCTCATCGTCGGCGATGGTCTGTCGCAGCCGCCAGCCGACAGCGACCTCGTTGTCCGCAAGGTGCGCCGCGACTTCTTCCGGCGACCATCCTTGCCTCGTCCTCTTCGGGGCGGACTCCACCGCGCCCGCAATAAGCCTGGGCGCAGCAGCCAGCGCCCCAAGCGTGTCGACGGGCATTTCCGCCTCTGCCCCGCACATCTCGCAGCGCCGCTTCGTGACCTCGATTTCCATCTCGTCTTCTCCGTGTCGCCCGCCCTCAGGATGCCGGGGCGGCGCGCGTTGCCATCTCCTCGAGACGCGCTGTCACCTCATCGACCGCCGAGTCGGGAGTGGAGGCGCCGGCCGTGACGCCGACCCGCTGGCGGCCAGCGAGCCACTGTGGCTCGATCTCGTCGGCGCTCTCTACGTGGTAGGTCTCCACGCCCTCCTCGCGGCATACCTCCGCCAGGTGGCGCGTGTTGGCGCTCTCCCGCCCGCCGATGACAATCATCAGGTCCACCTGTCGGGCCAGCTCCTGAGCGGCTGCCTGCTGACTGGTGGTGGCGTTGCACAGGGTGTTGATGACCCGCAGCTCACTGATCCGCTCCATGCGCGTCTCAAACAGGCGCCGGACGAAGGAGGCGAAACGGGCCTCGGTGTGAGTGGTCTGGGAAAGGACGGCGACGCGCGAAGGCAAATCCTCCGGCAGCCGGTCCAGGTCCGCCTCATCGGCGATAGCGATGCCCCGGCCCTCAGCCCAGCCTAGAACGCCACGCACCTCCTTGTGGTCGGGGTCACCGAAGACGATGACGGCAAAGCCTTCCTTCGCCAGGCGCCTCGCCCACTGCTGGGAACGGGTGACAATGGGACAGGTGGTATCGACGAGGGGCACACCCAACTGATTCAGGGCCTCCAGCACCTGAGGCCCCACGCCGTGGGCCGTGACGGCTACCGGCCGGCCCTTGATTTCGTCGAGATTGGCCACCACGTCGACACCCTGCTCGCGCAGCTTCTCGACGACCTGGCGGTTGTGCACGGTCGAACCAAGGCTCGTTAGAGGGCCGCTCTGCTGGGCTGCCTCCTCCATCATCTCAACGGCCCGCCTGACTCCAAAGCAGAAGCCCATGTCGCGGGCCCTAATGATCTCCAAGCTTCCCTCGCTGTCTAGATTGCCGTCGGCTGCTGCACAGGCGCCTCGGTTGGCGCCGGCGCCCCCTCCTGGTAGCAGCCACGGTACTGCGGCGGCAGTAATGCGGCGATATGACCCATGATGATGTCGGTGCAGCGCTCATAGTCGTCGGCCTTGGGACGTTTGACGGAGGGCAGGAAGAAGGGCTCGCCCACCACCAGCCGGACCCTGGTGCGGCGGAAGGGGCGCAGAAAGAGACCCGGCATGCTGACCGCCTCGGTGCCGGTGATGGCCACGGGCAGGATGGGAGCGCCGGTGCGGAGCGCCACCATGGCTGTGCCGGGGTGGCCCCGACACAGGGAACCTGTCTTGCTGCGCGTACCCTCAGGGAACATGAACAGGGCCTGGCCACGCCGGATAACCTGCACCGAGCGCCGCAGGGCCTTCAGATCAGCCTCGAAGCGGCGGACGGGGAAGGCGCCAATCAGGCGAACGTACAAACCCCAGATAGGCCACTGGAACATCTCTTCCTTAGCCATGAACACGACACGCCGCCTCATGAAAACCCCACTGTCCCCGGGTCGGCGTTGTTCAGGTGGTTGGAGACGATGATGAGCCCGCCCCGGCGGGGCACGTTCTCGGCGCCCACCAACTCTACCCGTGCATAGACAAGCAGAATCAGACGGACCACGAGCCAGCCCGCCCAGTAGAAGAAGGGAACGATCAAGTTCGCGCCTCCACGAGGGAGAGTACCTTCTCCACGACCTCCTCCAGGCTGAGGCCATCGGTGTCTATGACGACAGCGTCCTCGGCCGGGCGCAGTGGCGATATCGACCGGCTGCTGTCGATAGTATCGCGCCTCTCAAGGTCTGCCAGCACGCTGTCAAAGGAGGGAGTCTGCCCCTCGAGGCTCAACTGCCGGCAGCGCCGGCGCGCCCGCTCCTCGCGTGATGCCTCCAGGTACACCTTCAGATCGGCATCTGGAAGAACGGTAGTGCCGATGTCGCGACCAACCATGACGGTGGGGCCCTTTTGCGCCAGTTGACGCTGGATGCGGACCAACTCCCTCCGCACTGCCGACACGCGGGAAACGAGGGAAACGCCCGCCTCGACCTCAGGCGTCCTCAGGTGAGGGGTGGCATCCTCGCCATCCACGCGAATCCGGCAGCGTTCGCTGCCCTGCGGACCGCCGCTTCCCGGCGGCGGCTGGCTAACCTCCATGTTGGTCTCGGCGACCAGCCGGGCTATGGCCTCTTCGTCCTCGGGATCCAGCCCGCGCTTAAGGACCAGCCAGGTCAGGGCTCGGTACATTGCCCCGGTATCGAGGAAGTGATAACCAAGCCTGCGGGCCACGAACTCCCCGACATCACTCTTGCCGGAGGCAACGGGCCCGTCGATGGCGATGGTCTTCGGCAGTCGCCTGCACTCCTCTGCGGCCTGGTTTCCCTGGACCGCCGCTCTCCTTCGCCGGTGTTTCAATTCGATTATAGGGGAACCCTTCTTAGGGCGGCAAGGCGATGGGTCAGAGACAACGGCCCCGAGCCAGCCAGAAGAGGACGCCGGCGGCGCCTGCCCCGGTGCCACCGACGAAGACAAGGCCCGCGGCCAGCAGGAGCCAGGGCCAGTTGAGGGCGTCTCCGCCTCCGATGGCTGAGAGCGCCTGGCCCTGCACCTCTGACACGGGTGAGGCCATTGCGGTGGGACTCGCTTCCACGGCCGGGCCAACTCCAGGGGAAGGGTGAGCGTTCTCGCGGAAGTCGGCGGCGGTGTCCGTGTCGCGGTCCGGCGGGAAGCGCTCCAGACTGTGGCCGGGCGGCACGGCCGGGGACGGCGGATCGAAGAACTCATGGTCCGCTCCATAGGAGAGCGCGTCTACCGGCCGGCCCTCGTCGTCGAGGAGAAGGAGACGATCGCCTTCGTTGGACAGGCCGTTGCCGATCCTGCCGGCTGCCAGGACGAGCAGATCGCCCCTGAAAGCGGGGTACTGACGCCGGAAACCGGCTGATGCGGTCACGACCGCGTACGCCCCCGGCGAGAGCGTCAGCGGCGGCAGGGTGTCGGCGGCCACGTTGTCGGACAGGGTCCAGCCGCCCAGCTCCACGCTCTCCGGCCCGGCGTTGTACAGCTCGACCCACTCGCCGCCGGCGGCATCGCTGTCGGCCGCGGCGCTGGCCAGAACCTCGCTTATCTTGACCGCGTAGGGCGAGTCCTCATACGTGCGCGCCTGCCGGAACAGCGTTGCCGTCGCGGATGAGGTCCGGCCGCGCGACTTACCGTCGGAGGCGGTCCCGTCCGCCGTAGAGGGCTCAGACGGCGGCTCGCCCCCTATGGCGGCTGTCTGCTCCTCCGATAACGGCGTGCCTTCTCCCGATTCCATGCCCAGGGTTTGCCCAGGAGCGGCCGTCTCCTCGAGGGCGAAGTCATCCAGGTAGACGGTCTCAGGAACGGCGGAGGCAGGGACGAAAACGACGCGGGCGCGGGCAGATCGGGCGTCCTCCGGCGCCGTCACGGAGCCGGTGGAAAGGTAGCGGAACGAGGGGTCGCTGCCGGACAGCGACTCCGGGGAGTCGCTACCGGCGAAGCTGGACCCCGACGCGTCTGAGGACGTGTACCAGGAGATGCGGAGCAAGACGACAGAGTCCACGGGCCCGTTCTTCAGGACGAAGCCCCGGAAGGTGTAGGAGCGGCCGGGTTCGACCGAGAGGGCCTGGTAGACCCACTTCGTAGAGGCGGTGTCGGAGGAGAAGGCGCCGGCGAAGGAGCCGCTGCGCGGGATGGCGGTTGAGCGGGAGAGGAAACCACCGAACTTCTGCCAGGCGGCGGGCGCGTCCTCCACGCCCTCCTCGAAGCCGCCGTTCAGCAGCCGCTCGCCCAGCACCGAAGGCGCCGACAGCGTGGCCTCGGCGGATACAGGAGTCGATGTGACCGATTCGGAGGGCGTGGGGGTTGCCGTCGCCGTCGGTTCCGGCGTGGGCGTGGGAGGGGCGGTCTCTTCAAGGGTGAAGTCGTCCAGGTAGACGGTCTCGGAGGCAGCCGATGCAGGCACGAGAACGATGCGGGCGCGGGCCGAACGGGCGTCCTCCGGCGCCGTCACGGAGCCGGTGGACAGGTAGCGGAACGAGGGGTCGCTGCCGGACAGCGACTCCGGGGAGTCGCTACCGGCGAAGCTGGACCCCGACGCGTCTGAGGACGTGTACCAGGAGATGCGGAGCAAGACGACGGAGTCCACGGGCCCGTTCTTCAGGACGAAGCCCCGGAAGGCGTAGGAGCGGCCTGGTTCGACCGAGAGGGCCTGGTAGACCCATTTCGTAGAGGCGGTGTCGGAGGAGAAGGCGCCGGCGAAGGAGCCGCTGCGCGGGATGGCGGTTGAGCGGGAGAGGAAACCACCGAACTTCTGCCAGGCGGCGGGCGCGTCCTCCACGCCCTCCTCGAAGCCGCCGTTCAGGATCGAGTCAGAGGGCATGGGGACCTCCGTCGCCGCCGGAGTGGGACTCGCGGTTGGGGTCGGAGGCGCAGTAGGGGTTGCAGATGGCGCTGGTACGGTGGGCGAGGGCGTCTCGGTAGGCGAGGGCCGCGGTCCCGTGAGACTGAAATCATCCAGGCAGACTGAGGCCGTCCCTGAGGACAAGAACTGTACCCGCAGGCGGGCGGAGCGTGCCTGGTTGGGCGCTGTAGCGGAGCCGGTGCTCACAGAGAGTGTAATCGGTGAAGCTGTAAGGGAGAGGCTTGGGCGATACCTTCATGCAGCGGATCACCGGTTCCGTCGACCGTCTGATAGAAGTCCAGAACGAAGAGCATCTCGGACGACGAATCGGTGCCGGCGACGAAGCGGACGTAGCCGCTCGCCTCATAGGTCCCGCCCGGCTCGACAAGCACGGCGTCGGAGACGAACCAGCCCTCGCCGCCCTCCTCAAGGTGAAGGCCGGCGGCAGGAGCGGCAGCGTGGCCGTCGCAGGCGGCGTCGAAGCGCAGCTCCAGGCCGTGGGCCGTCCAGCCGCTGCCGCTCTGGCTGAAATCGCCGTTGGCAAGGAGCTCCTCGGCCGCTGCCTGACCTTTCGCCGCGACGAGTGCGGCAAGCAGCAGCGCGGGCAGAACGGCGGCAAGTGGCAGCCTTGCCCGCATGGGAGATGAACCTCGGAAAAGGTGGGCTCGGGCCGGCGTCGCCGGTCCGGGCTCGTGCAGGCGGGAGTCCCGTCCCGCCAGCCGTCCGTAGCCCGGAGGAGGTGCGCAGCCGTAGCGGCAGGAATTATCCCGATTCGGACCTGATTCTGTCAAGGCTTCTTGCGGAGTGGGCCAGATTGATCGGAGGCAGGGGCCTACAGGACGCGGGCCAGTCGCGGGCTGGGGGTGATGCCGGGGATGCGGCCCCGCTTGGCGATGGGCTTGCCGTCGATCTCGTGCAGGTCGGCCGTGAAGTCGATGGGGCGGGCGCTACCGCCCGTCACTCGCCCGGCCAGCGCGAATGGCGCAGCCGCACCCGACGGAAGAGGAAGGTCTCGCTGACCACCTGGTCGCCGTCGCCATCGGGCTCCGGGCGTTCCAGTACCGCCGCCTTGTCCTGCCGGCGACGCGCCAGTGGCCAGACCTGCCGGCCGGGCTTGTTGGATGGCCGGACGCCCCTCCGCAGGGCGCGAACGATGAGCCGGCGCAGGACGGCCTCGGCCAGGGTCCCAGCAGCCACCACAGCAGCCCCACGTACCACCACGGGCACGGTCTCTCGCCAGGGCACAGGCGCGCGGGACCGCTGGTCGCGAATCACAGGAAGGCGACCGGCCCGAAGAGCAGCGCCGCAGTGCCGGCAGAAGTCATCGCTTGACTGATGCGAAGTTCCGCAGCGGGCGCAGCGCAACGACGTGTCGCCGTGGGAAGCCGTCCTCGCTCATGGTAGGGCCATTATAGACCGCCGCCTTGGACGAGGTAAACATGATCGCCTGCGAAGCCGTCAGCACACCGCCAGGGAGTTAATCTCCGAAGGCCAGGCTCCCGCCTGCCGGCGGGCAGGCAAGCCTGGCTGCCGTGCCAGCCTAAAGGCTGGCCTTCGGGAATCTCGCGGGCGGGGTTCCTTGTGCTAGAATGAATTGGAGGGAGTTGGGAATCCACGATGCCACTCTACGAGTACTTCTGCCCCACCTGCAACCAGAAGTTCGAGCTGTTGCGCTCGATGAGCCGCGCCGAAGACGCGGCCACCTGCCCCAGCGGGCACCCCGGCGCCAACCGCGTCCTCTCCCTCTTCGCCTCCTTCTCCAAGGGAGATGACGGCTCGATGCTGCCGGTGGGCGGCAGCCCTTGCGCGTCCTGCGCCACCGGCGCCTGCAGCACCTGCGGGATCGCCAACTAGCGCCCACACCCGGCACCGAAACACGAGGGGAGCGAGAAGGCTCCCCTCGCCTTATGTCATGGCCGGGCTGCCGACTCCGGCTGGCTGCTGGCTCACGTTACGACCGCCGTCAGCCGCCAGCGGAAAGGCGGCTTGCGGAGCCCTGCTTCGTCAGGAGCAACTGCATGGGCTGGAAGATGCAGACGTTGATGTCCCTAAATCGGTTGCTGTCGCAGATCTCGACGAATCCACATGTAGCTGGCGTCTTGCTTCAAAGGTGGGGTGGTATTGAGGGAGATTGAGCTCTTGTTCAACCCCGCGGTGGGCACACTCGCCGATTGCCCAAATATGTTGTCGAATACCGCCAAGTTGCCGCTGTCCCAACCGCCGCCGGTATCCTCGGACGCGCGGATGCAGTAGTAGGCATCGGGGCCGCCGAAGCTGTCGAGGGTGGTCCATCTTGCCTCGACGACGGTTTGTGGGTCACTCACAGCGACAGGCTCTGCCGGAGGGACTCCCCAAGCTGTCGGAGAGAAGACCAGGCGGTCTTTGTTCGCCAGGTAGGAGCTCAGGAGACCATCGTCGTACTGGAGGACGCGCGACATCTGGCTCTTGCCGCCGTTCGTGAACTCCGCCGTGATGGTGTACTCGCCGTCGACCAGGAACCCGGTCCTGTCGAAAGCCATGTACCATATGAGGTTGCCTAAGCTGGCTTCCTCGATGTATCCGTTCCCACCGCTGGGGTCATAAGGTTGGCTCTTGATCTCGAAGCGGTAGTTGTTCGGCCCCTCCGCGTACATGCTCTTGATTGCCTGGGTGCTGTCCACGCCAAACATACCGTCGAAGATGACGACGAACTTGGACTGCCGTCTGGGCTGATTGTCCTGGAAATCCCAGTAGACCTGGGTCACGACGATGTCCGCTATCTTGGGGGTGGCGTCCTGCACGACTTGCGTGGCGTCGCCGGGCTGCTCGATTCCCCGGGTCCGCTGCGACGCCGGCCTCTCGCCCCGAGCCACCGCAGGCGGACAAGACCAGCGCCACGGCGGCGATGGCAAGCAAGGAACCGCGTGATACTCTCAACTGTTCCACTGTTGCACCGCCATCCTACGTCATGGCCGGGCTGCCCCCGCCGGCAGGCTGCTGGCTGGGCGTCAGGACCACCGTCACCCGCCGGCGCGTCAGCGTCAGGTAGACGGCGGAGCCAAGGGCGAGGACTGCTGCCTCGGCCAGGGTGAGCAGGCCCACCAGCATTGTGGCATCGAACCAGAAGCCTTCGGGGAACATCTGGATGAGGTGGTCGGTGCGAGGGTCTAGCTGCCAGAGGTCGTTGTTGAAGGCGATGAAGTGGAACTGCTCGAAGGCGCGGTCGAAGCCAAGGAGCGCCACGACTCCCAGGGCCAGAATGACGCCGATGCCCACCAGCGCGCCGGCCAGAACCTGCTTCGCCAGGCGCCGCAGTGATCCCTCCCGGGCCCAGATGAACACGCCCACCACGTAGGTGAACACGTAAGCGATGGCCAGCTCCTGGACCCGAAAGGTGATCTGGAACAGGTGCTTCACGTCGCGGAGGTGGGCCGTCTCCCGAGCGTTGAAGAAGGAGACCTCCTGGCCTCCCTGCTCGACCAGGACGTGGATGGTATCCTCGTTGTTGTTGAAGTAGCGACGTAGCTCCTGTCCAGCGCGCGAGACGTCTTCCCTTGGAAGGCCGGTGCGAGCCTCCGCGTCGTACTTGTCGAAGCCGTACTCGTAGAGGCGGCCCTCGTCGGCGGCAAAGCGGACGTTCGTGGTAACGAGGGCCACTGGCAGGGCAATCACAAAGAGGAATAGTGCGAGGCTACGCAGGTATCGCATGCCTCACCCTCCTACATCCACCCTTCCTGCTTGAGCCCCGCCACCGGGCTTAGACAATGCTAGTGAGAGCGCCTCCACCCTGTCAAGATGCTTCACCGCACATTGTGGGTCGCTGATGGCGCAACCCGGGACGGCGGGCGGAGCGAATCTGCGCGGCCGGTGCAGCGCAGACGCCCAAGTTGACACGGCCCCCCGACACTGTATGATCGTTATGTCGGTGGAGTAGCACGAGGTGACGCGGTGCAGATCGACTGGAGCAAGACGATCAATGACATCTTCGCCAACAAGATCTCCTGCCCTCGCTGCGGGATCCTGAACACGTCCGTCGTCGCCGGTTACTCGCGCTCCCCTTCCGCCGCCGAATACGCCCCCCGCTGCCAGGACTGCACGCGCAAGGACGACTGCGACGCCCGCAAGCTGGTTGTCGTCTGCGAGTCCTGCGCCAGGGATCTGCGCCTCCGTGCCCGCCACATCGACCAGGAGGGCATGATGACCCTCCTCATGGGCGACTGCTGCAAGGACCTGGAGGACTGCCTGGAGTACCTGGCCGACTACTGGCAAGAGGACCTGGACATCGACCCTGAGGACATGGAGCGGCGCCTGGAAGAGGTGGCCCCGGAGGTCTTCGCTGAGGAGGACGCCTGGCGGCGTCGCCTGGAGGAGGAGTACCTCAACTACCGGCGCTGGTTCCGCGAGAACGGCCTGAGTATCCCCAACGCCGGGTGGCGCTCCGAGTACGTGGAAGAGGTGCTGGCCCTCGGCTACACCACCCTCCTCGGCGATTGAGCCGCGGCCGTCCATGCCGGTTGGAAGCCCCTGGCTGAGCCTCGAACCCTACCCGAAGGTTCCCCTCACCCAGATGCTGGAGTGGTCGGCGGCCCGCTACCCGAACAAGGCCGCCCTCATCTCGGTCGATGGCCGGGAGCACACCTTCGCCCAGGTGTGGAGGGCGGCCCGCAAGGTCGCACGCCTGCTGCAGGAGCGCGGCATCGCCCGAGGCGACCGCGTGGGCATCCTGGCGCCCAACAGCCCGGAGTACGCGGTCGCCTTCTACTCCACCCTCCTCGCGGGAGGCGCCGCCACCACCCTCAATCCCCTCTACCGCGAGCGAGAGGTGGAGTACCAGCTCAATGACTCCGGCGCCGTTGCCCTGTTCCATTCCCGCTCGCATGCGCCCCTGGTGGAGGCCGTCCGAGGCAAGCTGCCTGCCGACGCGCCACTTCTTCGCCATCGAGGACGTCTGGCAGCTCGCCGATGAGGTGCCGGGCGAGCCGCAGCCGGTGGCCATCGACCCCTACCATGACCTGGCGGCGCTCCCCTACTCCAGCGGCACCACCGGCCTGCCCAAAGGCGTGCGGCTGACCCACTTCAACCTCACCAGCAACGTCCGCCAGAACCTGGCGATCGGCTACATGGACCGCTACTCGGTGCTGCTGGACTTCCTGCCTTTCTTCCACATCTACGGGCTCTCGGTGCTGCTGAACGCGGGCCTCGCCATCGGAGCCAGCCAGGTGATCATGCCGCGGTTCGACGTCGAGCAGATGCTTCATCTCATCGAGAAGCACCGCGTGACCAACCTCTTCGTGGCGCCGCCCGCCATGCTGGCGATGGTCGACGTGCCGGAGCTCTCGCGCTTCGACACCTCCTCCCTGACCTTCGTCCGCTCGGGCGCCGCGCCCACGCCGCCGGACGTGGTTCAGCGCGTGGGCACGATGTACAACTGCACGGTGACCCCGAGCTACGGCCTCACCGAGACCAGCCCCTCGACGAACGTCAACCCCATCCGGCGCGTCAAGCCCGCCTCCGTTGGCCCGCCCCTGCCCGACACGGAGGAGATGGTGGTGGACCTGGAGACGGGCGAGGAGCTGCCCTTCGGAGAGGCGGGCGAGCTCCTCATCCGCGGGCCGCAGGTGATGCAGGGCTACTGGCAGCGGCCGGAGGCGACCGCCGAGAGCCTGAGCGTCGACGGCTGGCTCCGCACCGGCGACATCGCCTCACTGGACGAAGACGGCTACGTCTACATCCACGACCGCAAGAAGGAGATGATCAAGTACAAGGGCTACCAGGTGGCGCCCGCCGAGCTGGAGGCGGTGCTGCTGGAGCACCCGCAGGTGCGCGACGCCGCCGTCATCCCCAAGCGCGACGCCGTGGGCGGCGAGATCCCCAAGGCCTTCGTCGTGCTGGCCGAAGGCGCCGCCACCTCGGCCGACGAGCTGATGGCGTTCGTGGCGGAGCGAGTCGCGCCCTATAAGAAGATACGCCAGGTGGAGATGGTGGACGCGATTCCGAAGAGCCTATCGGGGAAGATCCTGCGCCGGGAGCTCATCGAGAGGGAGCGCGCCAGGGGCGAGTAACGCAGGCACAGCCCGCCCCCTTCGGCCGGGTCGAGGACGGAGCTAAAGCTCCGTCCCTACGTTTGGCGGGACCTCTCGGCGGCGTTTTCGAACGCCCAGTTCCGCACCCGGCGCCACCTCCTCGAAGAGGGCCTCCTCGATGCGGGCCAGCACGTCGTCCAGGCCCCAGCCGCGCAGGGCGGAGATGAGGTAGGCGTCGGGCCGGTGGATGCTCAAGGAGAGCTCGTACTCTGCCAGGTCGTCCAGGCCCCCTACCGGCGAGCCGTCGCGGCCGCACAGGCAGTCCACCTTGTTGAGGAGGGTGAGCCGGGGCTTCTCGGCCACCTCCAGCGCGGCGAGGGTCCGCTCCACGGCCTCCGACTGCTCGGCGGCGTTGGGGTGCGTTATGTCGACCACATGCAGCAGCAGGTCCGCCTCCGACAGCTCTTCCAGGGTCGCGCGGAAGGCCGCCACCAGTTGGGTGGGCAGCTTCTGGATGAAGCCCACGGTGTCGGTCAGCAGGACGCGGCGTCCGCCCGGCAGGACGACGCGCCGCGTCAACGGGTCCAGGGTGGCGAACAGCAGGTCCTCCACGAAGACGTCCGCCCCCGAGAGGGCGCGCATGAGCGTGCTCTTGCCGGCGTTGGTGTAGCCGACCAGGGCCACCACCGGCACGCCCGTCCGGGCACGCCGCCGCCGGTAGAGGGCGCGCTGGCGCCGCACCGCCTCGAGCTGCTTCTTCAGGCGGCCGATCTTGGTGCGGACCAGCCGCCGGTCCGTCTCCAACTGCGTCTCGCCGGGGCCGCGGGTGCCGATGTGCCCCTCGAGGCGCTCCAGGTGGCTCCACTGGCCGGCCAGGCGCGGCAGGAGGTACTGGGCCTGCGCCAGGTCCACCTGCAGACGCCCCTCGCGGGTGCGGGCCCGTCGGGCGAAGATGTCCAGGATAAGGGCGGTGCGGTCCAGGACCTTGACGTGGAGGGCGTCCTCCAGGGTGCGCTGCTGCGACGGCGTCAGCTCATCGTCGAAGACGACCAGGGTGTAGCTGGTAGGCCCCCGCTCCGCCTTGATCTCGGCCAGCTTGCCCTTGCCCACGTAGTGGGCGGGGTGCAGCCGCTGCAACCTCTGCACAGTGCTCCCGACAACCCGGGCGCCGGCGGTCTGGGCGAGCAGCGCCAGCTCCTCGAGGGAGCTCCGCGGGTCCCAGCGCCTGCCTGCCGGCGAGGCGGGCCCGCCGGCTGTGCGGCCCGAACCGTCGCCGCCCCTCAGCTCAACGGCGACGAGGTAGGCGCGCTCCTCAGGCTCGGCGGTTGTGTGAAGACGATTCGTTATGTCCGCAACCCTCCTTGGGCTCCTGCCGGGTACAAGTATAGAACAACCCGCACGAGCTTGCCGCTGCCAAACGCCGGGCACTGCCGTTGACAACTCCATGTTCGTATGTTCTCGTGTCTTGTAGGGCTTTCTCTCTTCTCCCGATGGCGTTCACCCGTGGATGATTGCTCATGGACCCCGGTGAGTCGGCGCGGGCCTACCTTCAGGCGCTAGTTCCACATCTCGCCCGCCTCCACCAGCAGGGCATTCCCCTGGAGTCCCTGTCGGTTCGGTTCGCGCTTGCCAAGAGGACCATCAAGGCTCTGCTGTAGCGCTCCGGCTACTCTGGGCACGCATTGACGGACCCACGCCCATGGCGTACGATATGGCACGCAACAAGAACGACGCCGAGGGCCGCTTGGGACCGTGGTGGGGGCTGGTAAGGATCGCACCACGATTAGTGCGCCTTCGGCGTCGTATTGAATATACCATGCGAACGGCCACTTGCAAGGGCAACGCGCCCTTTTTTTGTGGTCGCCGCAGTCACCCTTTCTGAAACGGCACGTGGAGAAGCGAGGCGGCCCCGCTACCTGACGCCCCGCCTCTTGACGGACAGAGTTGCCAGCACCGCGAAGGCCAGGCGCATCCTTTATCCCCCGGTCCCTAGGGGGTGAAAACAGGCCCAGCAGCCTGTGTTTGGGGGCCACAAAGCGTAGGATGAAGGGAAGCACCAGCTGCGACATACACCCAGCTTCCTCCCCCTTGGAGACAGGCGATTTTCCCTGTCTCTTCTTGTGACGGCGACGGACAGGGAGGGGGAGAGGCGCAGGCCGGACAGGTGGCCTCGCTCTCCCATGGTGCGTCACCCACGGAGGCCCACACCGCGATAACGACGGCTGCCGCTAGGGCGAGAACTAGGGCAAGCCCTACCGCTGCGATTGCGAGCCGCTTCATGGTGCACCTCCTGACCGAACACCAGCGGGGACAGCCACATCACGCGCACCAGAGCCAGGGGGTGGGTCTATCGATTGCTTTCGAAATGGAGGTCTACCTCCCGCATCCCGGACTTGAACGGGATGGTCTCTGGAGCAGCGCACTTAGTCGGGTTGTTGCATGAAGGTGAAAGCTGCAACTGGAAAGTAATCTCTTCTCCCTCCATTGCTGTCGTTCCTCTAATCGTTATGGTGTATCTGGGATTCGAGTAGAACTCATCAATTCCAACTTCGCGGGGGCCAACGAATGCGATTAGGAACGCAATATTCTGCTCGCCAGAGCCTTCTTGTGCGCGAGGGATGGGCTGCCCATCCAGGAGGATCTGGCCAGTCAGAATCATACTCTCAGCCCGTTCAGGACAATCCGCAAGATGGGGTATCCAGCCATAGATCTGGCAGGCACCTACTGACGCGGGGTCATTCCACACGCCCATCCAGAGTAGGAACGCCCCGAACAAGTAGAACGGTATGGCAGAAAGACAGAGAAGGACGGGCAACAGCATTAGGCCCCCGATGCTCTTGGCCAGCGACGCGAGGGCATCCTTCACCATCAACCTCCTGACGGAACACTAGCGGGGACACTCGCATTGTACACCCGCGACTCAAGGGACGCCTGACGCCCCAGCCACCCCAATGCCCCTACGCCGCACTTGCTCTTACGCCACTTGACGGGACGCGACCGTGGTGTACCATGTCGGCGCTGTCACCCGCCGCTGTGACGAGGCATTCTGGGAATGGCAAAGGGAGGCATCTCATGGGCTGGCTAAAGAATCTGTTCAAGTCACCGACGCCAGCCGTTAGGAAACCCGCTAAGCCTCCGACGACAAACGCCCCCACGACGACCCCGAAGATGGTGCCATGTGACTTCATCGACCTGACGGAAGGTGAGGCGTTCTTGATCTGTGAGATGGTGGGCGGTGAGTACTTGACAGCTGACAGCCGGATGACAATTACGGAACGTCTGGCTGAGACTGTCGGGGATGAAGGCGGGAATACCTCTGGCTTCATGTTGGATTACTGGGCTGATCACGAGGTAGATGCTGTCGCCTTGCGAGAGCGCCTGATATTCCTGAGGAGCAAGCAGGCGCAGTGTATCATCACAGCAGCAAAGAAGTTCTGGAAGTTCTATGAGGAAGCCGACTACCCCAACGACTGCGCGCACCTGTTGATTGAGGTTGGTCTAGTCAAGCCCCCCATCTAGTCTCCCCGTGCCGAGCCGCTGCATGGCGGGCATTCTGTGGGTCGAGACCCCCGGTCATAACCCGGTCAGCTCTCGGTTGTGCTAAGGCTGACGTCGGTTCCGCCTGGGGAGAGGTATCAGCACACCCATTGACTCCTTGTCGCCCAGCTACGACGAGGTGCTATGCTTGGTGCAGGAATACGTGGAGGTGTGCTGATGGCCGAGAGAACACCGGATACGCTCCCGCCTCTGCCTTCAACAGTGGGTAAGAGGGGCGAGACCAGAGGGCCCCTCGGTGAAGTTTGGCCCTTCGTCGTCATCGATGAGATCCGCCGCGAACCGCCAAAGTCCCGAGGCTGTATCTACGTCTTCCAACGTATCCAGTACGACGAGGGCAGCGAGGAGCTTCGCCTCGGCTATTACATCATCGGCAAGACAGGTCGGATGCGTGGGAGGTGGTGTTGGGGGCAGTATGCGCTGATGGCACCGGCCTCTGAATTTCAGGCCCTAGTCAAGATGGCCATCGAGAAGGGCTGGATAGGCAGGGAGGGGTCGTTGGACCCGACATAATTGGGGAGGTGAAGACGCTTGGACCACCCTTCAAAGCAGGTTGAATGGGCCAGTCTAGCCTCGAACTATGACCGGCCGGCGGAGGTGCTCAGCCTTCTTCAGTACAGTCGATGGCATCGATTCATGCTGTCGAAGTTGCCCCCGCTGGACGAGCCACGGGTGCTGGATATCGCCACGGGCACAGGCGCCGTCGCCTTCCGGGTCGCCGAGAGCACGGACGCCCGCATCGTGGGCGCCGACATCACGCGGCCGATGCTGATGCAGGCGAAAGCGCGGGCAGCGCGAGACGGCATGGTGGGCCGACTGGACCTGCTGGAGTGCACCGCGGAGTCGATACCCTTCGCGGACCGGGCGTTCGACGCGGTGATCTTCACCTATCTTCTCAGGTATGTCACCGACGTCCCTTCAACGCTCACAGAGATGGCGCGCGTGCTCCGGCCGGGAGGTGTCATGCTCTCACTCGACTTTGCGGTGCCCGGGCCGGCGGTGTACCCCCTCTGGCGTCTCTACACGTCGCTGGTGCTTCCCCTCGGTGGCGCGGTGCTGTCGCCGTCCTGGAGGAGGGTCGGCTTCTTCCTGGGCCAGAGCATCCGCGAGTTCTACCGCCGGTGGCCGGAGCCCCGTCTGGCGGAGCTCTGGCGGGACTGCGGCTTCCCGCAGGTGGCAGGCAAGCGCCTGTCCCTCGGCGGCGCGCTGGTCATGTGGGGGGTGAAGGCCGCATGAAGACCGTCGCCGGCGAAGATCAGAAGCCGAAGCTACATGAGCTTCCCGCCTTCTACGCTCTGAGGCCCGGCCTCTGGCGGGACTACGTTACGCTCCTCCACCCGCCGTACACCCTCTGGCACCTCAGCTATGTCGTCCTGGGCGCGGCGCTTTCCCCCACCGTGCGCTACGACCGCCTGGGGGCGACTCTCCTGGCCTTCTTCCTGGCTGTCGGCATCGGCGCCCACTCCCTCGACGAGCTCGCGGGCCGCCCCCTGAGGACGCACATACCGGGCCGCGTGCTCTGGGCGCTGGCCATCCTGTCCCTGGCTGGAGCGGCCTCTCTGGGGATCGTGGGGGCTGCATTCGCCTCGATGTGGCTGCTGGCCTTTGTCGCTTTCGGGGTGTTCATCGCTCCCGCCTATAACCTCGAGTGGTTCGGCGGGCGTTTCCACTCCGACTTCTGGTTTGCGGCGGCCTGGGGCTCCTTCCCCTTCCTCACCGCCTACTGGGCCAGCGCCGAGAAGCTGGCTCCGGCGGCGGCCGCGGGGGCGGTCACCTGCTTCGCGCTGAGCCTGGCCCAGCGCATCTTGAGCCGAAGAGTGCGCACCATCCGCCGCGGTGTGGCGACGCTGGAGGGAACGGTTACCTACGCCGACGGTCGAAGGGAAGCGATCAGCAAGAAGCTGGCCCTGGCCGCCGACGAGCGCGCCCTGCTTCTGCTGGCGTTCTCGACGGTGGCCCTCAGCGTGTCCGTGCTGCTAATGCGGATCTAGTGTTGCGACGGTGAGGGAGGGGAGTCCACGACAGGAGTGGGGCTAGCCCTCACAGACTCATCTCCCCCTCAATCACCGTGATCGCCCTGCCGCCGAACTCCGCCCGCCCTTCGTCGTCCAGCACCCGTATATGCACGCGTCCCGCGCGGCCCAGCTCTTCGCCCTGCCGCGCGACGTAGGCGCGGCCCACGCGGCCCAGGAGGCCGTGGTGGGCCAGGTAAGCGGGGAGAGCGGCGTTGGCGCTGCCGGTGACCGGGTCTTCGGGAACGCCCGCCGCTGGTGCGAAGCAACGGATGTGCACAGCCTCTGGCTCGCCCTCGAGGAGCGCGAAGACAGCCACGGTGGTGAGGGAGAAGTCGCGGCTCAGCCGCACCAGGGCCGCCATGTCCGGACGGAGCTCGCGGACCGCCGCGGCGCTCTCGAGGCGGACGAACAGGTGGACCGGCCCGTTGCTCACTGAGGCCGGCGGCGGTTCTGCGCTTACCCGCGTTCCCAGAGCTTCCGACAGCGCGTCGACGGAGGTGCTGAAGTCGCGCACGACCTTCGCCTCCGGCGCTCGCGCGAAGATCACGCGCCCTCCTCCGTCGCCCTCGACACGGATGGGCAGGATACCGGCGCCGCACTCCTGTCGCAACTCTTCGCGTCCCGCCGGGCACGATCCCCGCCTCCAGCACGGCATGTGCGGAGCCGATGGTCGGGTGCCCAGCGAAGGGGAGTTCTCTTGCCGGTGTGAAGATGCGCAACCGGTAGTCCGCACCTGGTGCTTCCGGCGGCAGGACAAACGTGGTCTCAGAGAGGTTCGTCCACGCTGCGATGCGCTGCATCTCGTCCGCGTCGATGCCGTCCGCGTCCAGCACCACCGCCAACGGGTTGCCGGAGAACGGACGGTCTGTGAAGACATCCACCTGTTTGAACTTGTGCGTCCTCATCTCGGCAGCTCCTCGTGTGTCATCCCCCGCCGCCTGTCTCGGCCCTCCACCCCCGAGCCGCCTTAGCCCCTCCTCGAGCCGGTCGTCGGGGATGGTGAGGGAGAGGCGCACGTAGCCCTCGCCGGCCGCGCCGTAGCCGACGCCCGGCGTCACCACCACGCCCACGTCGTCCAGCAGGCGGGTGGCGAACTCCATCGAGGTGTAGCCTTCGGGGACGCGCGCCCAGACGTAGAGGCTGGCCCTCGGCGGCTGCACCGCCAGGCCCAGAGCCCGCAGCGCCTCGACCAGGCGGTCGCGGCGGCGCTGGTAGACGGCGTTGTGCTCGTCGATGCAGTCCTGGGGGCCCTCCAGGGCGGCGATCGGCCATGCGCTGGATGGCCTGCGGCACCCCCGAGTCCAGGTTCGACTTCACCCGCATGAGGGCGTCGATCATCGCGGCGTTGCCCACCGCCATGCCGATGCGCCAGCCCGTCATGTTGTAGGTCTTGGAGAGGGAGTGGAACTCCACCCCCACCTCGCGGGCGCCGGCGGCCTGGAGGAAGCTCACCGGCCGGTAGCCGTCGAAGGCCACCTCGCTGTAGGGGCCGTCGTGGCAGACGGCCAGGTCATGGCGGCGGGCGAAGGCCACCGCGCGCTCGAAGAAGTCGAGGTCGGCCACGGCGCCGGTGGGGTTGTTGGGGTAGTTGAGCCAGAGCAGCTTCGCGCGACGGGCCACGTCCGCCGGCACGGCGTCCAGGTCGGGCAGGAAGCCGTTCTCCTCGCGCAGAGGCAGGTAGTAGGGCTCGCCGCCGGCGAAGAGGGTGCCGACGGCGTACACCGGGTAGCCCGGGTCCGGCACCAGGGCCACGTCGCCGGGGTCGATGAAGCAGAGGGCGACGTGCCCGATGCCGTCCTTGGAGCCGATGAGGCTCAGCACCTCCCGCTGCGGGTCGAAGGAGAGGCCGAAGCGCCGCTCGTACCAGCTCGGCGACGGCGCGCCGGAACTCGGGCAGGCCCTCCGTCTCCGGGTAGCGGTGGCTGGCCGGGTCGCGGGCGGCCTCGACCAGGGCGTCGATGACGTGCGGCGGCGTCGGCATGTCCGGGTCGCCGATGCCGAAGGAGATGACATCGACCCCCTGCGCCCTCTTCTCGGCGATCTTGCGGCTGATCTCGACGAAGAGGTAGGGAGGCAGCTTCTCGATGCGGTGGGCGAGCTGCATGGCTACCGCCAGCCCCCGAACTTGATGTAGGTGCCCCGCTGGCTCTCCATGATGCGCCGCACCTCCCTCTCGCCCAGTGGGCGGCGGTAGGTGAGGCCGGTGGTGCCGGGGGTGAAGCCCAGCTTCCTGTAAAGGGAGAGGGCGGGGGCGTTGTCCAGAGCACGTCCAGCCAGGCGCGGCGCATCCCCTCCTGGCGGAACCAGGCCAGCGCCCAGCGCATCATCGCCTCGCCCAGGCCGCGGCCCTGGAGGTCCGGCCGCACGGCGATGTCATCGACGGCGCCCGTGGCCTGAGGCCAGCGCAGGAGGCTGAAAAAGCCGGCCAGCCGCCCGTCGGCCTCCGAGACGAGCACCTGGAAGAGGGACGCGGTCGCCAGCTTCTCTCGGGCGGCCGCCAGGCTCATCGGCCGGGGAGCGCCGAAGGCCTGGCGGTCCAGCTCGACGTACTCCGGCAGGTCGCTCTCCGTCGCCGGGCGCAGGAGGTAGCCCGGCGCCACCCGCGGCGAGAGCGGAGTCGCCCTCCGGCAGTTCGAGGAGGTCCATCTCCATCCACTCGTGGGTGAGCTCGAAGGCGCAGCCCGTCAGCACCGGCTCGATGAAGGGCCGGTTCGGATGATCAGTGAAGCGGACGAGGATGCCGCCCGGCCAGCGAGCGGCGTCCAGCCCCTTCACCAGCCTCTCCAGCAGGGGTTGAAAGCGCTGCCTCAGGGCGTCGGCGTCTTTGAAGCCGTAGTCAGCCAGAGCCAGTCGCCCAAGGGCTTGAGGAGGACGACCGCCTTCTCCTCGGCCGCCACCAGCTCGGGGCGCTCTTTCTGCGAGTCGCTCCACGTCCGCCTCAGGGGTGAAGCGAGGGTCCAGGTTGCGCAGGGGGCTGCGCTGGATGCGCTCGAAGAGGCTCGTCGCCGCTGGCGCCTCCAGGCGCCGCATGCTCTTCATACGAAACGCCTCTACGTCCGCTCGTCGGGCCACTCGCCCGTGAACACCCGCTCCGCAGGGCCGGACAGGTATACCTCTCCCTCGCCGTCCCACTCCAGGAGCAGGGCGCCGCCCGGCAGCCGCACCTCGACGCGGTCCTCCACCAGACTGTGCAGGCGAGCAGCCACCACGATGGCGCTGGCCCCGGAGCCGCAGGACAGGGTGATGCCAGCCCCCCTTTCCCAGGCGCGCGCCTCGATGAGCTCCCGGTTCAGCACCCGCGCCACCTCGAAGTTGACCCGCCGAGGAAAGAGGGGGTGCGTCTCCACCTTCGGGCCCACCTCCTCCAACGGATAGCTGGCGACCGGCCGGGCGTAGAAGTGGACGGCGTGGGGGTTGCCCATCGAGACGCAGGTCACGGACACGATCTGGCCGTCGACGGTGAGCGAGAGGTTGCGGATCGGCGGCTCTACGTCCGCCAGCACCGGTATCTCGGCGGGGGCGAAGCGCGGCCGGCCCATGCCGACGCGCACCCAACCCTCTCGACCCTCCTCGTCCAGGAGCTGCGCCGTCCGGACGCCGGCGCCGGTCTCGATCCGGAGCTGCCCGTCCTGCGGACGGGCCAGCCCCCGCTCGACGGCGTGGCGGACGAAGCAGCGGATGCCATTGCCGGACATCTCGGCCTCAGAGCCGTCCGAGTTGAAGAGGCGCATTCGGAGGTCGGCCTGGTCGGAGGGCAGCACCAGTAGCATGCCGTCGGCGCCGACGCCGAAGTGGCGGTCGCAGATCGACCGGGCGAGCGCGGGCCAGTCCTGCGTCGGTGTAGGGGCGTTCGCAACCGCCCCTTCGGCCTTCGATGAGGAGGAAGTCGTTGCCGGTGCCCTGCCACTTGGCGAAGCGCATCTCACGATTGCCCAAGGGCCAGTTCGCGCGTGAGCAGGAGCTCGCCGAGGTGAAGGGAGGCGTGCTCCACGACGTGCAGGATGGCCTGTCGCACCGAGATCTCAAGCGGCTCTCCCTCACCCCACAAGGACTTCGGGGGCACGAGGCGCCGCTCCAGGTCCGAAGGCGACAGCGCCGACAGGGCGGCGTCGATCTCGTCTGACAGCCGCTGCGCCTCGGCGACCAGCGCGGACGCGTCGCGGCCCGAGGCCCGGAACTCGCTCGGCCGGTCCCGCTCCAGGGTCCGGCCACAGGCGATGCCCAGTATCCAGGCGCGGGCGTTGCCCAGCGTGTGGGTAGCGATCACGTAGGCGCTGTTGGCCCCATCGACGGGCGGGCGCCAGTTGAGCTGGGCCTCGCTCAACGCCTCCAGGCAGCCGCAGACACGGCTTAGGATTGATCGGACCTGGCGGCTCAGCGTTTCTATCTCGGCGTTCATGTGCGACTACTCCTGGCTACGTAGCTCTGATTCTACCAGGCGGACCGCCTCTTCGTACGGGTCGCCCGCGGAGGCGTCGAGCCAGTGGATGCGCCGGTCGTCGCGGCGGAACCAGTTGCGCTGGTGGCGCGACAGCCGGTGCGTCTCCGTCTTGATGCGGGCCACCGCCTCCGCCAGCGACAGCTCCCCCGCCAGATGCTGGCAGACCTGTCGATAGCCGATGCCGGACATGGCGGGCAGGTCCGGGCGGTAGCCCCGCGCCAGCAGCCCCCGCACCTCATCGACGAGGCCCTCCGCCATCATAGCGTCCACGCGGGCGTCGATGCGACGGTACAGCTCCTCGGTCGGCAGGTCCAGCCCCAGGGCCAGCCAGGGGAAGTCGGGCGGACGGCGCGTCTGGCAGGCCGAGAGGGGCTGGCCGGTGCGGCGCATCACCTCCAGAGCCCGCACGACGCGGCGCACGTTGCGGGGGTCCAGTCGACGCGCGGTCTCCGGGTCTAGGGCCGCCACCTCCGCGTGGAGGGCCTGCGGCCCCTCGCGCTGGGCCCGCTCCTCCAGCTCCCGCCGCAGGGCCCAGTCCGGCCCCACCCGGGGCACCTGCCAGCCCTCGAGCAGGGCCCAGACGTACTGCCCGGTGCCTCCCACCAGGAAAGGCAGCCGCTCCCGCGACCAGATGTCCTCCAGGGCGGCCTGAGCCAGGTCCAGGTAGCGGGCCAGCCCGAACTCCTCGTCCGGGTCGACCACGTCCACCAGCCAGTGCGGCGCCTGCGCCCGCTGCCCCGCCGTCGGCTTGGCGGTGCCGACGTCCATGCCCCGGTAGACCTGTCGGGAGTCAGCCCCCACGATCTCGCCCTCGAAGGCGAGCGCCAGGCGGAGGGCCAGGTCGGTCTTCCCCGTCGCCGTGGGCCCGACGACGGCGACCAGCTTCCTCATCGCTTGGCGGCTGTGGCCTCCGCTGTCTGACGGACCAGGCTGACGAAGGAGTCGGCCTTGAGGGAGGCGCCGCCCACCAGGCCGCCGTCTATCTCCGGCTGGCGGGCGAACTCGGTCATGTTGTCAGGGGTGACGCTGCCGCCGTAGAGGATGCGCACGCTCTCGGCGATGCCGACGGCGGTCAGGCGCGACACCTCGGCGCGAATGAGGCCGATGGCGTCGTTGGCCATGGGGCCCGTCGCCGCCTTGCCGGTGCCGATAGCCCACACCGGCTCGTAGGCGATGGCGAAGCCCGGCGGCACCTCGATGCCCTCCAGCCCGCCACGCACCTGCCGCAGCAGCACCTCCTCGGTGCGGCCGGCCTCGCGCTCCGACTCCGTTTCGCCGACGCAGAAGATGGGCTTGAGGCCGGCGGCCAGGGCGGCGGCCAGCTTCTTGTTCACCGACTCGTCGGTCTCGCAGAAGTAGGCCCGCCGCTCCGAGTGGCCGATGATGACGTACTCGACGACGCCGTCCAGCATCGGATAGCTCACCTCGCCGGTGTAGGCGCCCTTCTCCGCCCAGTGCATGTTCTGAGCGCCCACCTTCACCGAGCTGCCCTTCAGCCGGTCGCGGGCGACGAAGAGGAAGGGGAAGGGCGGGCAGACCACCTTCTCCACGCCCGTGATGCCGTCCACGCCCTGCCGGACGCCGTCGCAGAGCTCCGCGCAGGAGGCGGCGGTAGTGTTCATCTTCCAGTTGCCGGCGACGATAGGAACTCTCACGTCTATGCTCCGAACTTGGTCAGGCGGCGGGCGTGGGCCATGGCGAGGGGCATCGCGTCCGTGGCCGGGAAGACGCCCAGCGAGCCCGCCGTGCAGGCCACCTCGTTGAACTCCTCGGCGCGGTCGGGGCGGCACCACTTCGAGCTAAGGGCGAAGGGGACCGGGTGCCAGCTATGGGCGGCGAGCGTGGACGGCGTCGAGTGGTCGCCACCCACCATGAGAACGTCGGGGCCCATGTTGCGCAGGGCGGGGATGACGGCGTCCGCGCCCTCCAGGGCGCTCATCTTGGCATCGAAGTCGCCGTCCTCGCCGGCGGCGTCGGCCCGCTTGTAGTGGAGGAAGAAGAAGTCGAACTCCTGCCAGTGCTTCTCCAGCGTCTCCAGCTCGTCCTCCAGGGTGACGCCGGTAGGGAGGACGGTCATGCCCACCAGCTTGGCCAGGCCCCGGTACATGGGGTAGACGGCCACGGCGGCGGCCCGCATCTGGAAGACGTCCCCGAAGAGAGGGAAGGAGGGGTGCTTGGAGAAGCCGCGCAGGAGGAGCATGTTGGCGGGGTGGTGGTCCGCCAGGATGCGCCTCGCCTCTTCGATGAACTTGTTCGCCAACGACGCCGCGCCCTTCGCCTCCGGCGCCAAAGCCTTCACGGAGAGCGGCTCCACCTCCAAGCGCTGGGGGTCCGTCTCCGAAAGGCGGCCGTCCAGGCCGGGCGCGCGCATCACCACAAGAAAGCGGTGCTCCCGCACCGGCTCCACGAAGAGCTCCACGTCGGGCAGCTTGATCTCCCGCAGCAGGTCGCAGAGCTCGGTGCAGGTGTCGGTGCTGATGCGGCCGGCGCGACGGTCGGTGATACGGCCGGCCTCGTCGACAGTGCAGAAGTTGCCGCGCGCCGCGACGTCATCGGGCTGAAGGTCGAAGTCGATGCCGAGGGCCTCGAGGACGCCGCGCCCCACCTGGTAGCGATAGGGGTCATAGCCGAAGAGGGAGAGGTGGCCGGGCCCGCTGCCGGGCGTGATGCCGGGCCCCACCGGCACCGTTAGGCCGCAGATGCCATCGGCGGCCAGGCGGTCCAGGTGAGGGGTATCGGCCGCCTCCAGCTCCGTGCGGCCCGTGTCCGGGTGAGGCAGGCCGCCCAGCCCGTCGATGACGTAGAGGACGATCTTGGAGTCGTTGGTTACGGCGAGTTCTCGGGCGAGGTCAAGGTCCATCGGCACATCCTATCACGCAGCAGGCTTATTTCGCGTCCAGCAGCGCCGCCACGCCGGGCAGGACACGCCCCTCCAGGAACTCCAGCGAGGCGCCGCCGCCCGTCGAGACGTGGCTGAAGCGGTCCACGAGCCCCGCCTGCTGGATGAGGGCCACCGTCTCGCCGCCGCCGACGATGGTAGTGGCGTCCAGCTCGGCCATGGCCAGCGCCAGGCCCAGCGACCCCTCGGAGAACTGCGCGAACTCGGCCACGCCTACGGGCCCGTTCCAGACCACAGTCTTGCAGTCCTCCAGGGCGTCGCGAAAAGTCGTAAGCGTATCGGCGCCGATGTCCATGATGCGCCAGTCTCGGGGGATGTTGCGGACGGGCACCATCTGGCAGCGGGCATCGGCGGCGAAGCGGTCGGCGACCACCACATCGGTGGGCAGCAACAGGGGCACCCCCCGGGCCTCGGCGTCCTTCAGGATATCGGCGGCGGCGTCCAACTGGTCGTCCTCCACCAGAGACTCGCCCAGCGCGAAGCCCTGGCTCTTGAGAAAGGTGGAGGCCATGCCACCTCCGACCAGGAGGCAATCGACCCTGTGAAGCAGGTTGCGCAGGACGGCCATTTTGCTGCTCACCTTGGCGCCGCCGATGATTGCGGCGAAGGGCCGCTCCGGGTTGGAGACGGCCCGGCCGAGGTAGTCCAGCTCCTTCTCCATCAGGAATCCCGCCACCGCCGGCAGGTAGGCCGCGACGCCGGCCGTGGAGGCGTGGGCCCGGTGCGCGGTACCGAAGGCGTCGTTGACGTAGACCTCGGCCAGGGAAGCCAGCGCGCGAGCGAAGGCGGGGTCGTTCTTCTCCTCCTCCGGGTGGAAGCGAAGGTTCTCCAGCAGGAGCACCTCGCCGGGCTTCAGGGAGCGGGCCGCCTCCTCCACGGCGGGTCCCACGCAGTCGCCGGCAGCGGCGACCTTGGTCCCCAGCAGCTCGCCCAGGCGAACAGCCACCGGCGCCAGCCGCAGCGACTCCACCACCTTGCCGTCAGGCCGCCCCAGATGCGAGCAGAGGATGAGGCGCGCCCGCTGCTCGCGCAGGTAGTTCAGCGTGGGCAGCGTGGCGCGAATGCGGCTGTCGTCCAGGATGCGACGCGTCTCGGGCTCCAGCGGCACGTTAAAGTCAACGCGCACAAGAACCCGCTTCTCCCGCACGTCAATATCGCGAATGGTCTTCTTCTTCATGGCGACCTCTCCCCGGCATCCTGTCCAAAGGCCACGGCACTGCTTACCGCCAAGAATACTCCAACACGTGGCATGAGGCCATCGGTGGCGCCCCTGACCGTCAACGACGCCGGCGCACCAGATAGCGCGCCAGCGCCTCCAGCTCCCGCCGGCGGGCGGGCGCGAGGTCCAGCCCTTGCAGACGGCTAAGGCCCTCCTCCACGTGGCCGGCGGCGGCCTTCTCGGCGGCGGCGCGCGCCCCGCAGCGCTCCAGCACCGCCAGCACCTCTGCGACGCCCTCCGGGGAGACCGCGCCGGCGCTGTAGATGCGGCGCAGGGAGCGGCGGTCATCCTCGGGGGCGCGTTCCAAGGCGTAGACAACAGGATAGGACTTCTTGCGGGCCGCGATGTCGTCGCCAGCGGGCTTTCCTGTCTCCGTCGCGTCGCCCCAGATGCCGAGCACGTCATCGCGGATCTGGAAGGCTACGCCCAGGCGGCGCCCGAACTCCTTGAAGGCGGCCAAGGCGCCCTCCGGCGCGCCGCCCAGCAGGGCGCCCATCGCCGTCGCCGCGCCCATGAGAGCCGCCGTCTTGCCGGAGACCATGGCCAGGTAGTCGTCGCAGGTGACGTCCAGGCGCCCCTCGAACTCCACGTCCAGGTGCTGGCCCTCGCAGAGAGCCAGCGTGGCCTCGTCCAGAAGCTGGGCTGCCTCCAGAACCTGAGAAGCCGCCACTCCCTCCTCGAGGAGGCGGAGAAGCGCAAGGTGGGCCAGGGCGAACATGCCGTCGCCGGCGTTGATGGCTTGCGCTTCGCCCCACACCCGCCAGACGGTGTCGCGGCCGTGGCGGGAATGGCTGGCGTCCTCGATGTCGTCATGGATGAGGGTGAAGTTGTGGATGAGCTCGATGGCGGCGGCCGCCGCTAGGGCCTGTCGCCGCTGGCCGCCCACCGCCTCGCAGGAGAGGAGACAGAGCGCCGGGCGCAGCATCTTGCCGGCCGGCGCCGCCTCTGGCTCTCCCCTGGCGCCGGCGATGCCCAGGTGATAGCGCATCATGTCGTAGAGAGGCTGGCGGTGGTCAGCGAGCACCGCCTTCATCTCGGCCAGGACGGCCTCTCGGTAGCGGCCGAGCAGCCTTTCGATGCCGGCACTGCCGGGGGCCCGGCGGCCCCCGGCGCTGGAAGCCATGGCAGTCGACTCGCGGACGCGCCATGTTAGGGGTCCTGGGCCTCGATCGCCCTGATCTTGTCCAGCCGCCGCGCGTGGCGGCCGCCCTCGAACTGGCCGCCCAGGAACGCCTCCAGCACCTCGCCCGCCACGCCGGGCCCGATGCACCAGGCGCCCATGCAGAGCACGTTGGCGTCGGTGTGCTGACGCGCGCGACGGGCGCTGAAGGTGTCGTGGCAGAGGGCAGCCCGCACCCCCTTCACCTTGTTGGCGGTGATGCTCACGCCGACGCCGTTGCTGCAGATGAGGACGCCCAGGTCGTACCGCCCGGCGGCCACTGCCTCGGCCAGCGGACGGGCCACGTCCGGATAATCGACGGAGTCCTGGCCGGAGCAGCCCAGGTCGAACGCCTCGTGGCCGAGGGCGGTCAGTTGCTCGCGCAGGCTCTCCTTCAGGGCGACGCCGGTGTGGTCACTGCCGATGGCGATTCGCACGGGCCCGGCTCCTTCCTCCCTCACCAGCGGGGTCGCCGCTCGTCCTTCGACAGGCTCAGGATGAGCGGCTCCTGGATTCCCTCGTGATGGGCGGTCTCGGGTTCCGCTCGTGGTGAGCCTGTCGAACCACGAGCGGGCCACTCGCGCTTGTGAGCACCTGCTGGGCGATGCTACCGGCTTCCCTCAGACAGCACCGCCGCGATCCGCTCCGCCGGTACAGCCCCTTCGCGCAGCACCCGCGGCGGGTCGATGGTGCAATCGACCACTGTGGACTCGACGCCGCCCGGGCAGGGGCCGCCGTCGACGATGAGATCCACCCGCTCGCCTAGCTGGCGGCGCACCTCCTCGGCGGTCCGCGGCACGCGGTGGCCGGAGAGGTTGGCGCTGGTACCGGTGAGAGCCGCTCCCACCCGGCGCAGCAGCTCCAGGGCAATCGGGTGGGCAGGCACTCGCACCGCCACCGTATCGCCGCCCGCGAGGGCGAGGGAGTGGAACCGGGGGTTCCGCCGCAGCACCAGGGTCAGACCACCCGGCCAGAAAGCATCCATGAGGCGACGGGCCGCTGCCGACACTCCGGTCGCCAGGCCGTCTACGTCCGCGGCGGAGGCGACGAGGACCGGCAGAGGCCTATCGCGGGGCCGCTCCTTGGCTGCGAACAGTCTCTCCACCGCCCGATCCTGCGAGGCGACGGCGGCGAGACCGTAGAGCGTATCGGTGGGAAAGGCGACCAGGCCGCCGTTCGTGAGGCAGCGCGCCGCCTCGTCCAGAACGGCTTCGTCAACCCCTAACGCGGAGACGCGCTTCAACAAAGGCCCTTTTCGAGCAGTTCTATTCGCCTTGACGCCAGTATAGCACGGTGCTAATGTGAGGGTCGAAGTGGGCCGGGCGTCGCTGGGGCGCCGCGGCCCTGCTGCTAGGTGCCCCCGCACGGGCCATCCACTCCCCTAAGAAGGCCCGATGGCTAAGACCCCCAAGGATGCGATCAGCCGGCGCCGAGACGGGCATCCGTCGCGCACGCGACGCGGGCCGCCGTCTGAGCCCAGGCGCGCCCCATCTGCCGACCAGCCGGCTCTGCCCGTCGGGCGGCGGGTCCCCACCAGCGACGACCTCGAGGTCTCCACCTACCTTGAGATCGCCCGCGAGAGGGAAGGTGAGGAGCCCGTTCCCCCACCCGAGACCCCGACGCCGCCCGAGGCCATCGCCATCCTCGACTTCGGCTCCCAGTACAGCATGCTCATCGCCCGCCGTGTGCGCGAGTGCCGCGTCTACTGCGAGCTCGTCCCCCACGACGCGCCCTGGGAGCAGGTGGCCCGCCTCAGGCCGAGGGGCTTCATCCTCTCCGGCGGGCCGGCCAGCGTCTACGACGAAGGGGCGCCCACTGCCCCCGCCTACGTCTTCGAGAGCGGCCTGCCGGTGCTCGGCATCTGCTACGGCATGCAACTGCTGGCCTACCAGTTGGGGGGCCGCGTCGCCCCGGGCCAGCGCCGCGAGTACGGCCCGGCCATGATCTACCAGGCTGAGCGCGGCGCCCCCATCTTCGAGGGGCTGCCCTCGCCGATGCCGGTCTGGATGAGCCACGGCGACGTCATCGCCGAGATGCCGCCGGGTTTCCACGCCCTGGCCCACTCTGAGAACTCGCCCGTCGCCGTCATGGGCAACGGCGCGGGCCTCCTGGGGCTCCAGTTCCACCCCGAGGTGGTCCACACGCCCCAGGGCAAGCGCATCCTGGAGAACTTCCTCTACAACGTCTGCGGCTGCCGGGGCGACTGGACGCCCAGCGGCTTCGTGGCCGAGAGCGTGCACCGCATCCGCGAGCAGGTGGGGTCCGGCCGCGTCATCTGCGCCCTCTCCGGCGGCGTGGACTCCGCCGTCACCGCAGCGCTGGTGCACCGGGCCGTGGGCGACCAGCTCACCTGCATCTTCGTCAACAACGCGCCTGCTGCGCCGCGAGGAGACGGAGCGGGTCATCGCCACCTTCCGTCGCCACCTGAAGATGCACCTCGTCTATGCCGACGCCAGCGCCCGCTTCCTCGACGCCCTGGCCGGCGTCACCGACCCGGAGGAGAAGCGGCGCCGCATCGGCGAGACGTTCATCCGCGTCTTCGAGCAGGAGGCCGCGCGGCTGGGGCGGGTGGACTTCATCGCCCAGGGCACCACCTACCCCGACGTCATCGAGAGCGCTTCCTCCGGGTCCAGCGCCGCCGCCAAGATCAAGACGCACCACAACGTCGGCGGCCTGCCCGCCCACATGACCTTCACCCTCATCGAGCCCCTGCGCTTCCTCTTCAAGGACGAGGTGCGCCAGGTGGGGCTGGAGCTGGGGCTGCCGGAGGAGATGGTCTTCCGCCATCCCTTCCCGGGCCCGGGCCTGGCCATCCGCATCATCGGCGAGGTGACGCCGGAGAAGCTGGAGATCCTGCGGTCGGCGGACTGGGTGGTGATGGACGAGATCAAGCTGGCGCAGCTCTACCGCGACCTCTGGCAGGCCTTCGCCGTGCTGACCGACAGCCGCAGCGTGGGCGTGATGGGCGACTTCCGGACCTACGGCTACGTCGTGGCCCTGCGCGTCGTCACCGCCGACGACGCCATGACGGCCGACTGGGCCCGCCTACCCTACGAGGTGCTGGCGCGCATCAGCAACCGCATCGTCAACGAGGTGCCGGGCGTCAACCGCGTGGTCTACGACATCACCTCCAA
>CAVSBT010000018.1:0-14919 GCA_963726245.1 uncultured Chloroflexia bacterium | reverse complement strand
ACACTACTTCCAAGTGCTTCGTGGAACTACGGGAACAGCCGCGCGCTTCCATCGCGACGGCGGCCACCTGGCCCTTGGCATCTTGTCAATCCAACTGAGTTACGGGGGCACGCAGATTGTGGGTAGGCCTTCAGCCTCAAGCGTCGACGCTTCGCCGTTGTTCCAACTTACCCAGAGCAGCCCGCATTGCTGACGCGGCGTCCTGCAAGGCATCCAGGTACGCGCCAATTCGCATCGGCCCGCCACGCCGGATGTCCCCCCATAGGAAGTTGCCCGGCTCCCGAAACCTCTGCATGTGGTAGGTGTTTCTGTAGACTTCGGCCAGGGCTCGCTCGGCTCTGCCGCTGTAATGGCAGATATAGTTCCTCATGACTATCAGCTCGTCAATCTTTCTCGAACTCGCCTCCGGAATCGCTGTGAACGGATTGACGACGAGGATCTGCTGAGCAACCCCCTGAACATGGCCTACGTCTCGGAAGTCCAGGTAGCCCCCGCCTGTGAGCATCGTTCGGCATTCGTCGGCTGACAAATCCTTGCGCAGGACAACGCCATGAAACTGGGCGTATCGTGAGGAGTCCCAGCTCAGGCAGCCCACGAGAACGTCTTCGACGAATACCTCCCACAGAGTGACGAGACGAAGGACAAGTGCTTCGAGAAGTTCCCTCTTCTGCCAGGGGTGCTGTATGACCCGTTGACCCGAAGCGATCTTTGAGTTGAGGTAGACGTAGGTGCTCAACGATTCATCGAAGTCATCAAACGTGGGGCGCAAGGAGGCTTCTGTCATGGGCGGCAATCGGTGCTTGAGCGCGGCGTGGCCGCGTGAAGTCCCGCCTTCGGCGAGCGGGATGACCTGGCCGCATTCTACACCCGCGAGCCAGACCTTCCGCTACCGCCGGGTCGCGCTCAGCCTGGACCATGGCCGTCACCTTTCTCTGCGCGCTTGCACCGCGCGCTCCGCGGGCATTATAGCGCACTTCTCGTACGGGGCCGCACTCAGCGAGCGGGCTGTGGACGCGCCGCCGGGGCCGAACAGTGGACACACGTCCTCGGCGTTGCCCGGCGCGACCTAGTACTCGGGGGGCAGCCGCCTCAGCTCGGCCAGAGTGAAGACCGGGCCCTCTTTGCAGACATAGCTGCTGCCGATGTTGCAGCGGCCGCACATCCCGATACCGCACTTCATCTTCATCTCCAGGGAGAGCACCACGCGCTCCGGCGGGAAACTCAGCCGCTCCAGGACCGGCAAGGTGTATCGAGTCATGGCGGGCGGTCCGCACACCACGGCGTAGGCGCCGTCTGCCGCCGGCGCAACGTCGCCGACCACGTCCGGCACCACGCCTACCCGGCCCTTCCAGTCGGCGTCCGCGGCGTCGGCCGTCATATGAATGTCTAGGTCATCCCTCCGCCGCCACTGCTCCAGCTCGCCCCGGTAGAGCAGCATCCCCGGCGTCCGCGCCCCATGGACGACAGTGAGCTTCCCGAACCTGCCCCGGTTCTCTCTCTCCAAGACGTAGTTGATGAAGGAACGGAGCGTGGTGAACGCGAACCCGCCGCCGATGACCAGCAGGTCTGCGCCCTCCATCTCTTTCAGCGGGAAGCTGGAGCCCAGCGGCCCCCTTACGCCTACCACGTCCCCGTGCTCCATCTGGTGGAGGGCGCTGGTTAGGAGGCCGGCCCGGCTGACGGTGAATTGAAGGAGGCCGGACCTGGTCGGCGAGGACGCGATGCCGAAGGGCGCCTCACCCTTCCCGAACACCGAGAGCTGCGCGAACTGCCCGGGGAGATAGCTGAAGGCTTGCTCGTCCTCCTTGTGGACGAAGGAGAGGTCGAAGGTCTTGATGCTGCGGTCCTCCGTCTCGACCGTGACCTTCTCGATCCTCATGGGGACGGGCGCATACGGGCTCCTGGCGATCATCACTCGGCCCGCCTGCTCAGCGACTCGATCTCCCTCAGCACCTGGCGTATGTCCAGGTTCACCGGGCAATTCGTCACGCACCTGCCGCAGCCAACGCAGCCCGCCTCACCATCATGGCTCTCCGCCCAGTAGCGGAACTTGTGCATCAGCCGCTGCCGCCAGCGCTCCTTGCCGGTCGGCCGTGGGTTGTGGCCGGAGGTGTGCCGGGTGAAGAGGGGGAACATGCAGGAGTCCCAGAGCTTGAGCCGGCAGCCTCGCTGCTCCGAGCCCTCGTCCACGATGTCAAAGCAGTGGCAGGTCGGACAGAGGTACGTGCAGACTCCGCAGCCGATGCACTTCTCGTACAGGCGGTCCCAGAACGGGTCGTCCCACATCTCCTGCAGCCTTCGCTCGATGTCTTCCGTCCGGATGGCAGACCGGATAGACGTCTCTGCCGCCGTCTGCGCCTCGCTCTTACGGCGGACACTGCCTTCATCCGCCTCCCTGAGCCCGCCGACGCTTTCCAGGAAAAGAGCCCCTTTTTCGGTGACCGCCTCGAGCAGGTAGTCCGTTCCCAGGTCTGTCAGCAGCGCATCGGAGCCCACTGCGGAGAATGGTCCGCCCCCTACCGAGGTGCAGAAGCAGGTGGCCTTCGGTGTCGTGCACGACAAGCCGATCACCGTGCAGTCTTCTCTCCGCGCCACGTAGCACCCGTCGCACTGGCTGCCACCGGCGAACACGCGGTCCAGGAGGGTGAAGCTCCGCGCATCGCAGGGCCGGACGCCGAACAGCACCTGCGGCCGCGACGCCGGTTGCGGCTCCTCCAGGGCAAGCTGCCCTCGCTCCAGGCTGTAGGCGAAAAGAGTCTCCGTCTGCGGGAAGAAGAGCCCCTTCGGTGGCAGGGTCGAGTTGTGGTAGTCGAGGAGCACGTGCTGCGATGATTCCACGCGCCGGAATACGATTACGCCGCCCTCGTCGACAGGCGCGAACAGCTCGTGATCCCGGAGCAGCGCCTCCAGCAGCACCGACATCTGATCCTTTGCGAGAAGCGCCGCTTTCACCGGATGAAGTCTCCAGGGTCGTCAGGGCTGAACGTGGAGAGCGGCGCCGGCTCGCGAGCGTCGAGCCCGGCCTTGTAGTGAAACAGCTCCTGCACGTCCTTCTCTACCTTCTTGGTCAGCAGCCTCAGGTCGATGCCGACCGGGCAGGCCCGTTCGCAGGCGCCGCAGTCCACGCAGCGACCGGCCGTGTGCATGACGCGCATGATCTGGAAGGCGAGGGCGTTTGTGGCGTCGGTCGACGGGCTCAGCCAGCGGGGCTGCGTGCCGTCAACGAAGCACTCTGCGCAGTAGCACAGCGGGCAGGCGTTGCGGCAGGCGTAGCAGCGGATGCACCGGCTCGCCTGGGCCGCGAAGAACTGCCAGCGCTCGCCGGCCGGCAGGGCCTCGAACTCCCGCACCGCCTCGTACTCGTCCGAGGCCGTCTCCTCGGCGACCGGATCACCGATGAGGGTGTCGTATATCACCGGGTTGCGCGAGCGGCAGGCGCGACAGGAGGCGTGCAAGGTAGCGCTCCCTCTCCAGGGGGATCTCGAAGCCGTCCCCGCGGACAAGTACCCCAGCTTCCCCCTCCAACGCGTCGATCGCCTCTCTCCCCGCCAGCTCGCTCTCAACGCGCCGCCGGTCGATCACGCCCCGGCAGGGGACGCCGATGATGTGCAGCCGCTCTCGCGTCTATCTGGCCCTCCCTGAGAAGCCCGACGATGGAGCGCGTGTCGCAGCCCTTGGCGATGACCCCTACTCTTTCGGCGCGCCGCGGCAGGTACTTCGCGAGGTTGTTCTCGCAGCTCATGTTCCAGACCAGCCGCTCGACGTCGGCCGCGTCCCGCACGAAGCAGGGCGAAGTGCGCAGAGGCAGGGTGCCCGCCTCAAAGCCGATGACGACATCGACCAGCCCGTCGGTCAGCAGCCGCCTGGCAGCGTCCCTTATCGCCGGCGTGAGGTCCGTCACGGCGCCCCCTCTTCTTCGCGGGCCCCGGCCAACTGCCGCGCGGGCCCCAGCGCCCGCACCGACTCGGCCACCTCGGCCACCACGTGGGCGAACTTGCCGCCCTCAGACGCCGACACCCAGGCGAACTGCACCCGCCCCTCTTCGATCCCCATGTACTCGAGCAGACCCTTGAGGACGGCGAAGCGCCTTCTGGCCAGGTAGTTGCCTTCGAGGTAGTGGCAGTCGCCGGGGTGGCACCCGGAGACCAGCACGCCATCGGCGCCGTGCATGAGGGCGCGGACGATGAAGAGCGGGTTGACGCGACCGGCGCAGGGCACGCGGATTGTGCGCGTGTTGGGCGGGTACTGGAGGCGGCTCGTCCCCGCCAGGTCGGCGCCGGCGTAGCTGCACCAGTTGCAGAGAAAGGCCACTATCCGCGGCTCCCAGTGACTGTGCTTGTCTTCCACGGACGGCCGCTCCACCTACAAAGCCGCTATCGAGGCGAGGACCTGCTCGTTGCTGACGCCGTGGACGTCGATCGCCCCCGGCCAGCAGGCAGCGGCGCACGCCCCGCAGCCCTTGCACACAACCTCGTCGACCACCGCGACCCTCGCCTCGCCGTTGACGCTGATCGCCCCAAAGGGACACACCGCCTCGCAGAGGCCGCAGCCCGAGCACTTCCTGGCCTGCACCTCGGCGACGATCGCCGGCGCCTCCAGGGCCTCCTGCGCCAGGACGGAGGCGGCGCGGGAGGCCGCGGCCTGGGCCTGGGCTATGGCCTCGTCCAGCGACTTCGGGCCGTGCGCCAGACCGCAGAGGAACACGCCGTCGCGCGCGAAGTCCACCGGACGCAGCTTCATGTGGGCCTCGAGGAAGAAGCCGTCGCTGTCCAGAGGCACCTTGAGCAGGCTCGAGATGCGGGCGTTGTCCTCGTTGGGGACCGTCGGCGCGGCGAGAGCCAGGATATCCGCCTCCACCTCGACTACACGGCCCAGGTCGCAGTCCTCGCCCGTGACCAGCACCGGCCCTGACCCGGCGTCTACCGAAGCCTGCGGCGGCGCATCCGGCGGGTAGCGGTGGAAGCGGACGCCTCGCTCCCGCGCCAGCCGGTACGACTCTTCGGACAGGCCGTAGGTCATCATGTCGCGGTAGAAGACGTGCACCTCTATCTCAGGGTTGAGCTCCTTCAGCCTCAGGGCGAGCTTGACCGTCTGCCGGCAGCAGGTCCGGCTACAATAGGGCTTGTCGTCGTTCCGGGAGCCGGCGCACTGGACGAAGGCGACGTTGCGGGCCGATGCCACAAGTGGGCCCTTCGACGCTATCTCGTCCTCCAGCTCGAGGAGGGTCATCACCCGCTCGCTTGCGCCGTGCGGGTAGCCGGCGGGCTGCCCTTCACGCGCGCCGGTTGCGACGATGATCGCGCCGTGCTCGACACGCCGCTCTTGCCCATCGCCGCGGCCGGCGATGACGGTCGAGAAGTTGCCCACGTGGCCGCGGACCTCCCGCGCCTCGGCATTGCGGTGGACGGTGATCAGCGGGTCGCTCTCCACCCGCTCGACGAGGGCTTTCACCTCCGCGCTGACGTCCCCCCCGTCGAGGGAGTAGCGCAGGCGGGCGGCTATGCCGCCCAACTCGTCATTCTTCTCCACCACGTGGACGGGGAAGCCCTGCTCCGCCAGAGACAGCGCCGCCGTCATGCCGGCGACTCCCCCGCCCAGCACGAGGGCCGAGTGGTTCACGGGCAGGGAGAGGCGCGAGGCCGGGCGGGAGATTCGGGCCCGCGCCACAGCCATGGTCACGAGCTCAGCGGCCTTGTGGGTCGCGATCTCTTGCTGGTGCATGTGCACCCAGGAGCATTGCTCGCGGATGTTGGCCATCTCGAAGAGGGTGGCGTTCAGGCCGGCCTGACGTATGGTGTCCTGGAACAGCGGCTCGTGGGTGCGCGGCGTGCAGGCGGCGACCACCACCCGGTTTAGGCCCATCTCCTCGACGGCCTCGATGATGCGCCGCGACGTATCCACCGAACAGGTGAAGAGGTTCTCTTCGGCGTGCGCGACGTCAGGGAGGCTGCGGGCGTGGTGCACGAGCGACGGCACGTCCACGACACGGCCGATGTTGGTGCCGCAGCGGCAGATGAAGACTCCGATGCGGGGACGCTGACCGGAGACGTCCTTCTCGGCAGGATACTCCTTTGCGGTCGCCAGGCTGCCGCGAACGTCAGCCAGGAGCTGCGCCGACAGGGACGCCGCACCGCTCGCCATGGTCACGGACTGAGGGATGTCGGCCGGGCCGGCGAAGACACCCGCCACGAAGACACCGGCGCGGGAGGTGGAGACCGGCGAGGAGTAGCTCGTGCGGCAGAAGCCGTTGCCATCGATCTCCACACCCAGCTTCTCGGCCAGCTCCAGGCTGCCGGCGCTCGGCGCCATACCCACCGAGAGCACCACCAGGTCGAACTCCTCCTCGTGGCCCTTGCTGTCTTCGCCCCAGAAGCGGATGAGGAGTCCCTTCGACTCCTGCACCTCTTTGATGGTGGAGACGAGGGTCCGGACGTAGCGCACGCCCGGCTGGCGGCTTACCCGGCGGTAGTACTGCTCGAACCCCTTGCCGTAGCTGCGGACGTCGTTGTGGAAGACGGTGGCCTCAACGCCCGCGTCGTGCTCCCGAGCCATCGTCAACTGCTTCGCGGCGTACATGCAGCACACAGCCGAGCAGTAGGCCCGGCCGTGGGCGGGATCGCGGGAGCCGACGCACTGGATCCAGGCGATCCTCTTTGCCGGCCGTCCATCCGAGGGGCGAATCACCTCTCCTCCACTGGGGCCGGCGGCGCTGAGGATGCGCTCGAACTCCAGGCCGGTCACCACGTTGCGGTAGCGCCCGTAGCCGTACTCCGGCTTCGCGCTCGGCATCGAACGCCTCATAGCCGGGCGCCAGGATGATGGCGCCGACGTTGATCTCCACCCTGTGTTCGCTCTGGCGCATGTCGATTGCCTTGCGGCGGCACGTCTGAGCGCATATCTTGCACTGCCGCAACGTGTGGAAGAGGCAGCGCTCCGCATCAACTACCGATACTGCCGGCACGGCCTGGGCAAAGGGGACATGGATGCACTTCGTGGTCGACAGGCCCTCGTTGAAGGGGTCGGGCACGAACACCGGGCAGTAGTCGGCGCAGGTCCCGCAGCCGGTGCACTTCTCTTCATCGACGAAGCGGGGCTTCTTTAGCAGGGCCACCGTGAAGTTGCCCGCCTCTCCCTGCACCTCGTCGACACGCGCCCGCGTTATGATCTCGATGTTCGGGTTCCTCTCGCAGTCGATCAGCTTCGGCGAGAGGATGCACATCGAGCAGTCGTTGGTGGGGAACGTCTTGTCGAGCTGGGCCATGCGGCCGCCGATGCTCGGCGACTCGTCCACCAGGTAGACCTTGAAGCCGGTCGCGGCCAGGTCCAGCGACGCCTGAATGCCGCTTACCCCGGCACCCACCACGAGGACAGCCCCCACCTTGGAGGGCAGCTCCAGGCCCATCTCCGGCTGCTCGTCCAGCAGGCTAGAGGTAGTTGCCTCGGCCATCAGAGGAGCTCCGCCTTCGCCAGAACCGGCGCCGGGTCGACCATGTGCCGCCGCCACCACGACCCGGTTCCCTCCAGCCCAAGCGCGCAGGCCAGCAGCTCGGTGAAGTACAGCACGGGCAGGCCGGGCTCGTCCTGTCGCGTGTCCAGGTTCGTCTGGCAGAGAGGACAGGCGGTGACGATGCAGTCCGCGCCCGCCTCACGGGCCATCTCCACCAGGCGGCCGCTCAGCCGGCGCACCACGTCCGGACGCGCCACCGCCAGCGCCGCGCCACAGCAATCGGTCTTGAACGACCAGGGGCGCACGTCGGCCCCAGCCGCCGACATCACCTGGTCCATCGACTGCGGGTCCTCGTAGTCCGCCCTGCCGGTGACCTTCGGGAGGTCTCACCAGAAGGCAGCCGTAGTAGCAGACGACCTTGAGGCCGTTCAGAGGCCGCCGCACCGACTCGCGCAGCCGGCCCAGCGTCTCAGCGCTGCTGGCGACGTCCAGCGCGTGGAGCACCGTCACTCGTGAGGACGATTCCCTCTCGGCCACCTTCAGCCGGTGATAGCAGGCGGCGCAAGGGGCGACCAAGTCGGCCCCTTGGGCCTCGGCCAGTTCCAGGTTGCGCGCGGCCAGCGCCACCGCCAGCGCCGGGTCGAGCGAATGGCCCGCGCTGGCGCCGCAGCACGTCCAGTCAGCCAGTTCGCGCAGGTCTATCCCCAGCGCGCCGAAGACCAGCCTCGTCGACTCGTCATACTCGCGTGACATGCCGTGCAGGGAGCAGCCGGGATAGTACGAGACGACGGTCACGGTCATCTTCCCTTCGCCCGCTCGAACAGGCGGCGCATATCCCCCGTCGCGGCCTTCTTCGGCCAGGGCGAGGGGGATCTTCCCCTTCCGCACCATCCTTGCGCCGAGCCGGATGTCGCCCGGCACCCGCCTGGCCCTCAGCGAGTAGCGGGCCATGAGCGCCGCCTCGTGGACGCGGCCGTGGGCCCTCACTTCGTCCAGGAACGCGCGGTAGAAGGCCAGCACCCGCCCATCGCGGGGCTTCACGCCGGAGGCCGCCGCCCGCTGCCTGAGAGCGTCCATCACTCCAGCCACGTCCACGCCGTTCGGACAGCGGGTGGTGCAGGTCTGGCAGGAGGTGCAGAGCCAGATCGCGGAGCTGCGCAGCGCCTCTTCCTCGAGGGCGGCCGCCACCAGCCTGACAAGCTGGTGCGGGGCGAGCTCCATGTCGTCGGCGACAGGGCATCCGGCCGAGCACTTCCGGCAGGAGAAGCAGGTCTCGGGGTCCAGGCCTTCGATTCCGCGGATACGGTGAGTTGCCGGGATGTTCCTGGAGATGTTGAGAGTCATGGCTGCGTTGCGGGGTCAGACTTCGACCAGCGCCAGGGCGCCGCTGGGGCACCACTTGACGCAGGAGGGGTTAGGCGGCACGCCACAGAAGTCACACTTGAGCGGGATGTCGCTGTCCGGCTCCCGGAAGATGGGCTTCGCTGGGCAGGAGGCCCGGCAAAGAAGACACTTGTCGTACTCCCGCCCGCCGATGACCACGATGTTTCGGGAGTTGCACTCGGCGTCCGTGTACGGGCCGGCCAGCTCCGGGAAGCAGAGGTCATCCTTTCGAAACACCCTGATCCGCGAGCGCTGCGGGTCGACCGTGTCCGGCACGTGGTGCAGCGAGCATGCCACCTCGCACAACCGGCAGCCGGTGCACTTGTCGTAGTCGATCCTTATCTTCTGCACGCCGACCTCTGTCTCCCGGTTAGGTCACAGTTTCAGCTCAGAGAGCTTCTCCGGCCCCGGCACGCCGGTCTCGCTCCATCCTCGCGCCTGGTAGTACTGCGGCAGCATCTGCCCGAGGGAGCATACGCGGCCCTGCGCGGGTCCGTCCGGCATCGGCTCCTCGAGCCAGCGACGGGGCAGCCGGTCCTGCTCCTGCCCTACGCCGTATCCGACGTTAAGGCGCCGCTCCAGGTTGACCACGCGCTCGCCTATCTGCCGCGCCGACTCCGCCGATAGCTCGAGCCCCGTGGCAGCGTTGGCGACCCGCAACGTATCCTCGAGCGGCAGCGCCATCGCCGCCAGCGGACAGACTCCCAACGAGTCGAGGAACGCCTCCATGTCCTGGCCCTCGACCACGCTCGCCACCACGTCCTCAGCGGGTGGAGCCTCCTTCGAGCCCCGCAGAAGGCGGCCCGCCAGGGGCGTCGCCTCGACTCGGCCCGGGCCATGGTTGGCCGTCGCGTACCAGAGGCCGAGCGCGTCGTCGCCGCGCGGGTCGTAGGGTGCGGCGGCGCGGCCCTTGACGCCCATGAACAGCTCGGGCTGTCCGTACCTCTCCGCCAGCGCCGAGGGCCCATCGGCCAGGATCTCGCCGGAGCGGCGGCGCTGGGCGATGCGGTTGAGCTGCAGCAGAAGCGCCTCGGCGTCCCCGAACCTGAGCTCGGACCCCAGGTCCGCCTCAGGGATTAGACCCTTCTCCACCAGCTCCATGGCGCAGGCGATGGTCGAGCCGCCGCTGACCGGGTCGATCCCCTGCTCGGCGCAGAGGTAGCTCGCGCGGGTCACCGCCTGCAGGTCTGTGACGCCGCAGAGAGCCCCCAGCGCTCCCAGCGCCGCGTGGTCCGGGCCCTCGCCGACCGCCGTCGAGTCGGCGGTAGGAATCCTGGTGAGCCGTCCGCAGGCTATCGGGCAGCCGAAGCAGCCCAGGCCGCGAACGAGGATGCTCTCGGCGATGGCCCGGCCGCCGAGGGCGGCGCTCCCCTCCAGAATGCCGCCCTGGAAGTGCCGCACGCCCAGCGTCCCCTGCGAGCCGGCCGCCTCGATCATCGCTGCGGTGCCCAGCGGCGACAGTACGTCGTTGACCAGCGAGGACCGCTTGATCCGGTCGATGGCGTGCGAGATGGCGTTGCGGAAGGCCTCCCCGTCGGCCACCGGCAGTCCCCTCGTCCCCCGCACCGCGACCGCCTTGAGCTTCTTGGACGCCATCACCGACGCCAGGCCGTCGCCCTGGCCAAAGCCGTAGCCGTCCGCCACGATCGTCGCCACGGCGGACAGCTTCTCGCCCGCCGGTCCGATTCCGAAGACGCGGGTCTCGCTGCTCTTCCAGGCGTCCCCCGCCTCCGAGCGGATGAGCTCTTCAGCCTGCTGAACGGTGCGGCCCCAGAGGTGAAGCCCGACCGCCGCTGTGACAGAAGCATCGCGGATGTTGAGGTAGGAGGGCTCGGCGGCCTGACCTTCGATGATGAGGGCGTCGTAGCCGGCGAACTTCAACGCGGCGCCGAAGTGGCCGCCGAGAACGCTGCAGGCGAGGCCGCCCAGCGGCGACTTGGTGGCGACGCACCAGCGCGAGCCCCCGACGGCGCCGCTTCCGGTCAGGAGCCCGGGCGCCACGACGACCTTGTTCTCGGGGCCAAACGGATCCGCCCCGGCGCCTACCTCACTGGCAACGATGTGCGCCGCCAGCCCGCGCCCGCCCAGGAAGCGCCCGGCCTGCCTCCGGGTCAAGCTCCTCTACGGTGCGCCGGCCGGAGCTAAGGTCGACGCGGAGAACGCGATTAGTCCTTGCGCTCATCGGTGCACTCGCCGGAAGAGGAGCGAACAGCCTTCGCCGGGCAACGGGGCTCGGCCTAGGCCTTGCCCATCAGCCAATCGAGGCTCTTCTCCTCCAGCGCCTTGTCGTAGCTGAACGCGGTGCAGGCGCGGCGGCAGATGCCGCAACCCACACACTCGTCGGATTCCACGTAGACGGTGTTGGTGTGCACGGTGATGGCGCCGGAAGGACAAACCGCCTCACAATAAGGAACGCGGCAGTTCTGTCGACAGAGCACGTTCATCATCTCGAATACTCCTTCGTGGCAGCCCCGGTCTAACCCAGGATGCGGTCTACCTCTTCCTTGTCCAGGTCCATGACGTAGGGTATGCCGGAGACCGCCGCCGCTTCCGGCGTCAGCGCCACCAGGTCATCCCTCTCCAGGTACTGCAGGCCGAACTTGCGCGCCCCGGCCATTAGCTGCTTCAGCCCCCCTGACAGCCGGTCGAAGTAGTTGAGCATCCCGATGGCCGACGGCGGTATGCGCTTGAAGTCTGCGCCGAACTTCTCCTTCAGAGCAGCGGCCCCGACGAATATCTTCAACAGGGCCTCGTCGTGGTCCTCGGGGTCAGGGTACTCCCGTTCCTTCATCAGCTCACCGTAGGTGTTGCCGACCATGGCCGCAGCCATGGTGGCCCGGCCCATGCAGCAGGCCTTGAGGTAAGGGGCGCCGAGCGCGATAGCCTTGAAGATGTGGTCTTCCAGCGAGAGGCCTCCCGCCATGGCGACCGGGGGAACGTAGGCGCCCTTCTTCGCCAGCCGGCTCGTGTAGTCGTAGAGCAGGCACTGCAGGTGGACGGTGGGGATTCCCCACTCGTTCATCATGCGCCAGGGGCTCATACCCGTGCCGCCGCCGGCGCCATCGACCGTCAGCAGGTCTATCTTTGCGTCGGAGGCCCACTTCACGGCGCGCGCGAGGTCCGCCGGACGGTAGGCGCCTGTCTTGAGGGTAACGTACTTCGCCCCCACGCTGCGCAGCCGCTCCACCTCACGATGAAACCCTTCCTCGCTCACCATGCCCAGGCGGGAATGCCGCTCGAACTCTTGAAACTCCCCTCGATGGAAGGCGTCGCGGGCGTCAGCCTGCGTCGGGTCGGGCAGGACGATGTAGCCGCGGCCCTTCAGGAGGTCGGCGCGCTCGAGGGTTGGCAGCTTCACCTCGCCGCCGATGTCCTTGGCTCCCTGGCCCCACTTCATCTCGACGATCTCGACGCCCAGCTTCTCCACCACGTACTCCGGCACCCCGAAGCGTCCGTCCTCTACGTTGTACTGGACGACGATGCCGCCCCAGCCGTCGTACCACTCCTTGAAGGTATTCACCCGGCGCTCCATCTCCGGCGAGCGCACCACCCTGCCGTTCTGGATCTCCGATTCGGGGTCCATGCCGCAGATGTTCTCCCCCACGACGACCAGGACGCCGCCGATGGCCGCGGCAATGGCCATGCCCTCCCAGTGCACGCGGGCGATCTCGGTGGAGCCGAGGGCGCCGGTGAACACCGGAAGCCGCATCTTGAGAGAGCCGTCGGCGCCCACGGCGGTCGTGACGTCAACGGCGGGGAAGATCGCCTTGTCCGAGTCGGCCTCCACCCCTACCGCGCCCACGCAGGTTCCCATGATGTTGAAGTGGGAGTAGTCGATGGGGTAGTCCTTCTCCGAACCGGCTGTCACCTTGGAGAACGGCTGAGGGTAGAGCACCTCCCGGCCCCGCAGCGCCGACCGGCCTATTTCGCAGGGGCCGGTGCAGCCGTCGACGCACGCGGTGCACATCCCTGATATCGGTGAGACATCCGCCCTTGTGGTGGTGAGCGTGGCCGCGCTCGCGTTGGGTTTGCTTAGTGTCATCGCTACTCCTTCCGTGACGATAGGCAGCCGTTGGCAGCTCTTGAGGCCAGCATGGTTCGCATCTAAGGCGACTTCATGATAGGCGGCGGGGGGTTCGGCCGACGGTGGCCGCTTGCCGATACCCTACCCCCAAGCCAAGCTACTGTCAACTGAAAGGTCCCACTGAATTCGAGGAACTTGCCATGCGTGCAGGTTGGGCCTGAGGCACCGGCTCGCCGAGGATGCCACTAGCCGTTACCAGCCGGAGTAACAGGCCCAAGAACCGGAAGATAGCGGATCAGCTGCTGGCCGGGGTGTGAGGCTTTCGGCGCGTCACCTCACCCATCGGGCCACGTTAAGTCGACGGCCGTGGGGCTCGAGATCATCGAGAAATGAAGCAAAGGGCCGCAAGGGACAGGACAGAGGAGATAGCTGAACCTGTCAGACTTAGGAGGGCAGCCTAGGGGAGGTCAGACTGCCGCAGAGTGCTCCTAGGTGGCCGTAGGAAAAGTCATATGACTGAAGGTTAGGTACCCCCAGCAGTCGTCATTTATAACTCCTCAGCCGGACGGGCATTGTGTAGTCAGAGGCAAGTTTGACTCACAGACCTTGGGTGCCCCCGGACGTGTTCATTCACGACAGGCAGACGGCGCAAACACGCGGGGATTGGCGTCACCATGTCCGGATCGTGTGTGTTGAAGGGCGCAGCGGTGAGCGCTAGGTCTGCCAGTGCAGCTCGTACAGCCGGACCGGCTTGTCAAGTCCCTTCAGGGCAGCTTCCCCTTGATCGGAGAACGCGAAGCCTTTTCCAGCGGCAAGCTCCTGCACAACGTTAGAGGCTAGTATCTGGCAGGGCTGGGCGTGTGCACACACGCGGGCCGCCACCTGAACCGCTGTGCCGAATAGGTCCTGGTCCTCCGCTATCGGCTCCCCCGCGTTCAGGCCGATACGGACGCGTATCGGCGTCTCCGGGTGCTCATCATCGTGGGCGGCGAAGGCCCTCTGCATGGCAATGGCGCACTCCAGCGCCCGCGTCGCCGAGGAGAACGAGGCCATGAACCCGTCCCCCATCGCCTTCACCTCCGCGCCGCCGTGGGCCCGCAGCGCCTCCCGGACGATGCGCTCGTGGTTTCGCAGCACCTCCCGCGCCTTGGCGTCCCCCAGCCGTTCGGTCAGCGCCGTCGACCCCTCCACGTCCGTGAAGAGGATGGTGCAGACACCGCCCGCTGCGGGCGGCTCGGCTCCGGCTGGGGCGGGCTCGCTATCCCCCAGGAACTCGTCGATGGCCGCCAGCACCGCCTCCACGTCGCCTATCCACGGCACGGTCGACGCCCCCTCCAGGAGGGCGAGGCGGGCATCCGGGATTGCGGAGGCAAGACCCTTGGCGATCTCCAGGCCGGGAAACAGCGCGACCTGGCGACGCTGGAGTATCAAGGTAGGCGACCTCACTTGCGAAAGGACGGCCGCGACATCAAACTCCGCAAGCGCGCTAAAGATGGCGCGTGCCGTCTCTGCCGTGGCGCATTCCCGCATGTAGGCAGCGTAGCGGTGCGCTTCCTCAGCCGCCGACCACCCGAACACGGCATGCGCCGTTGCCTCCGTGAATAGCTCCCACTGCCCCCCCTCCCTCAGCGCCCGAAGTACCTGGCCGCGGGCTCCCGCCCACGCCCACGGGCACCACAGCACAAGATGGGATACGGCCTCCGGTTGGCGGGCCGCGTAGGCGATGGCGACCGGGCATGCTGTGAAAGTGCCGAACAGAACGAATCTCTGCACGCCCAGGCGTTCCACCACCGCCTGCAGGTCCAGCATATGGGCGTCGACGGAGTAGTCGGCCACGTTGCGGTCCGAAAGGCCCGTCCCCCTCCCGTCGTAGCGGATCAGCTTCCTCTTCTCCGCCAGCCGCTCGTACCAGCGGCGCCAGCCGGGATTCTGCCACTCCAATTGGATATGGCTCCAGGGAAGAGTTGGCATGTACACGACGGGCGTGCCTTCCCCCAGCGTCCAGAAGGCGATGCTCACGCCGTCGGCGGTCTTGGCGTACTGGATGCGCGGCTCCATGACTACC
>CAVSBT010000017.1:0-214239 GCA_963726245.1 uncultured Chloroflexia bacterium | reverse complement strand
CCGAAGCGCCTCCACCAGCCCCGCTATCGGGACGCGCACCTGGTCCATGCTGTCGCGCTCGCGGATGGTGACCGCCTGGTCCTCCAGGGTGTCGAAGTCCACGGTGACACAGAAGGGGGTGCCCACCTCGTCCTGGCGACGGTAGCGCCGCCCGATGCTCTGCGAGTCGTCGTAGTGGGTCATCCAGTGGGGCCGCAGAAGCTCCCACACCTTCCGCGCCGGCGGCACCAGCGACTCGTGGCGGCTGAGGGGGAGGATGGCCGCCTTCACCGGCGCCAGAGAGGGATGGATGCGCAGGAGCACCCGCTTCTCGCCGCGCACCGTCTCCTCGTGGTAGCCGTCGAAGAGGACGGCCAGGAAGCAGCGGTCCACGCCCGCCGACGGCTCGATGACGTAGGGCACGATGTGCTCGCCCGACTCATCGTCGAAGTAGGTGAGCTGGCGGCCGGCGAACTCGGCGTGGCGGCGGAGGTCGAAGTCGGTGCGGTTGGCGATCCCCTCCAGCTCCGACCAGCCCATGGGGAAGAGGTACTCCACCTCGTAGGTGTCCTTGGCGTAGTGGGCCAGCTCCTCCTTGTCGAGGCGGCGGACGCGCAGGTTCTCCTCGCGGATGCCGAGGCCCAGGTACCAGTTACGGCGCGCGTCCACCCAGTGGCGGTGCCAATCTTCGTCGGTGCCCGGCTTCACGAAGTACTCGATCTCCATCTGCTCGAACTCCCGGTCGCGGAAGATGAAGTTGCCGGGCGTGATCTCGTTGCGGAAGGCCTTGCCGATCTGGGCCATGCCGAAGGGGAGCTTGCGACGCATGGCGGTGAGCACGTTGTCGAAGTTGACGAACATGCCCTGCGCCGTCTCCGGCCGCAGGTAGACGGCGCTGGCCTGCTCCTCGACCGGCCCGACGAAGGTCTTGAACATCAGGTTGAACATGCGGGGCTCGGTGAGCTCGCCGCCGCACTCCGGGCAGCGGGCAGCGCCGCCGCCGGCGGCGTGACCGTGGGCGCCCGCCGCGACTTGGCGCCCCTCAGCCGGAGGCTCACCAGCCTGCGCCGGGAGGTCGTCGGCGCGAAAGCGCTTCTTGCAGTCCTTGCAGTCCACCATAGGGTCGGCGAAGGTGTCGACGTGGCCGCTGGCCACCCAGACGCGAGGGTTCATGAGGATGGAGGCGTCCAGGCCGACGATGTCGTCGCGCTCCTGCACCACAGCCTTCCACCAGGCGCGCTTGATGTTGTTCTTGAGCTCGACGCCCAGCGGCCCGTAGTCCCAGAATCCACCCAGTCCGCCGTAGATCTCACTGCTCTGAAAGACGAAGCCCCGCCTCTTGCAGAGGGAAACCAGAGTCTCCATGTCCAGGCGGGTGCCGCCCGATTCGTTGCTCACCTGTCGCCTCCAATCACGACCCGCGTCTGCGAGCGAGGTTATCAGCTTGCCCCGCGTCAGTAAAGGCAGACGGCTTCGAGAGGCGTGCTCATCCGTATTGACAGCAGGCTCGGCCAGCGTGCTACGATGATTCTGAGATTCCAGGCCAAACCTCGGCGGAGCGTGGATGTGGCTTGGTTTCCGCACTCTTGGCGCAGGACGTTGACACAAGGAGGTGCGGGAGATGCGATTCCTGATAGGATTCGCTCTGGGGACGTTGATTGGCGCGTTCGTGGCGCTCGCCGTAGCGCCGCAGCCGGGCAGCGAGACCCGCAGCATCATCATGGAGCGCGTCAGGCAGCGGGCTCGTCGGTCAGAGGAATCAATCGCCGGCGAGGAGAGCTAGCCTTTGGACGACACCCGGCCAGGGCCACTGGCGCCGGGCCGGGTGCGCGAGACGACCGCCACTGATCTCACGGAAGGGGGTCGCATGCAGCCTCCGCCCCTTAAGCTGGTGGTCGTCATCGCTTCCGATGCCGACGCCGACCGCCTGATGCATCGATTGGTGGAGCAGGGATACCCGGCGACGAAGATTGGCAGCACGAGCGGCTTCCTGCGACGGGGCAATGCCACCATCCTCTCCGGCGTCGAGGCGGGCGAGGTTGAAGCTGTCCTGACCGCCGTTCGTGTCGAGTGCCGCGCGCGCACCGAGCACGTCCCCCTGCAGGCATTGCCCCTCCTTGGCGAGGCGGCGGTGCTCACGGAGCCCATCGAGGTCCGCGTGGGCGGCGCCATTGTGTTCGTGCTGCCGGTGGAGCGGTTCGAGAAGACCTAGGAGCGGGCTTTAGCCTTCAGGGAACAGAAGAGGCGCACCAGCTCAGGGTCGAGCTGAGTGCCAGCCGCCCCCTCCATCACCTTCAGGGCGTCGACGCGGCGCAGGCCGACCCGATACGGCCGGTCGGCCGTGAGTGCGACGTAGACGTTCGCTATCCCGATTATGCGGGCCTCGAGCGGGATCTCGGGCCCGTTCATCATCTCCGGGTAGCCCCTGCCATCGGGCCGCTCGTGGTGGGCGCCCACCCAAAGGGCGACCTCTTCCATCCCCCGCAGTCCCTCCAGGATGTGCCGCGAGTAGGCTGGGGTGCTGTCGCAGAAGGTGCATCTCGCCCACGTTCAGGATATCGGCCTTGGCGATGACCCGCGGCGGCACACCGAGACGGCCCAGGTCATGGAGGAGGGCCGCCACCCGTACCGCTTGGGCGTGCTCCGCGCTGAGGCCGAGGGCCCGAGCCAGTCGCTGCGAATCCTCCGCCACCCGCTGCGAATGGCCCAGCATGTACTGGCTGCGAGCATCCACCAGCGACGCGAAGGCGCTGGCGAAGCGCAGCAGCAGCCGCTTGTCGCGCCGCGGCGGCTCAGCGGGGCGGAGGACCAGGAGAGCCTCGGCCAGCTCCTCGCCATAGAGCCCCAGCCAGAAGTTATCGCGGCGACAGAGCTTCACTGCCTCGTGCACCAGGGCCGGATCGAGGGCGGCGCCGGAAAGCTGCCGCAGCGAGGGCACCAGGCTCCTTCGCGCGGCCAGGGGGCTGGTCTCAGCGGCGATCAACGTCTCGGCGTGATCGGCCAGGGCCAGAACGCGGGCCGCGAATGGTATCTCCTCGCCCTCCAGGCCCGCCGGATAGCCGGCGCCGTCCCATCGCTCGTGGTGGGCGAGGACGATGTCGGTGACCGGGGCCGGCAGGTTGAGCCCGGCGATGGCACGCGCCCCCAGCAGCGAGTGCTGGTGAAACGTTTGAACCACGGTCTGGAACGCGCCGGGGGCCATTTCGCCCGCCAGTTGCTCCGGAGACCGGAGAGGCGAAGCGGCAAAGAGGTCGTCCTCGGCGACACCGATCAGGGTCGTGAGGCTCGGCGAGGCTATGGAGACGCCGATGTCATGGAAGAGGGCAGCGTAGAAGAGGGCCAGGCGCTCCTCGCTGCTCAGTCCTACCTCCAGGGCCAGGACGGAAGCGATGTAGCAGACGCGCTGGGCATGGCCCATGAGTCGCCCTTCCGCCAGGTCCAGGCCCTGTGAGAGCGCGACCACGACCTCGGCCGGTTCCAGGACAGGGAGACGCTGCGGCTCGACGGTCGGCGGCGCGACGCGGGCCGGACCGGCGTCATAGCGGGGCTTGGGGCTCTTGGAAGCGCCTGACGAGGGCAGGGTGCAACCTCCTCGTGCGGTTCGGGGCGAGACGCAGGGTCGTATCTGATTAACGAACGTCCCTTGATAATTATCGACCAGATGGTGAGTTGGGTTCAGGGTCTTGGCAGCCATGCTGCCGGATACCCTTCCTGGCGGGATTGCCCCGCGGAACGCAAGAGGGCAAAATAGCTGGAGAGGCCATGATACTCCAGGGATTGGTCACGGGGATGTTCCAGGAGAACTGCTTCGTCGCGGGGTGCGAGCGCAGCCGCGAGGCCCTGGTCGTGGACCCCGGCGACGACCTGGAGCACATCCTGGCGACTCTGGAGCGCCACAAGCTCACCGTCAAGCTCATCGCCTGTACGCACACCCACATCGACCACATTGGGGCCGTGCAGACCCTCCGAGACGCCTCCCAGGCGCCCCTGGCCATGCACCGCGACGCCTTCGCGGCCGCCGATGACCAGTCCAGCCTGCTTGCGTACATGACGGGCAAGCCTCCGGCGCCGATCACCCAGCCCGAGCAGCTCATCGACGACGGCGACGAGCTGGCGATCGGCGACCTGCGATTCCAGGTGCTCTACTGCCCGGGCCATGCCCCCGGCCACCTCTGCTTCTTCGGCGAAGGCATCGTCTTCACCGGCGACGTGCTCTTCCAGTCGGGCATCGGGCGCTTCGACCTGCCGGGAGGCGACGGCCGCGTCCTCCTGCAAAGCATCCGCGACAAGCTCCTCGTTTTGCCGGACGACACGCTTGTGTTGCCGGGCCACGGGCCTACCAGCACCATCGGCGAGGAAAAGCAGCACAACCCGTTCATCCTCCACCCCCGGGCCATGATGGGGTTCAGTCTGGACTAGGGGTCGCCTTTCCGGCCGCCCCTTGACGCCCGTGCTATCTACGGGTAGAAGTCTCCTAGACGGCCCGCCTGCCTGACCCGGCAGCCGCCCCGGCCGACAACCGACTGACCGCCTCGGCAGACGAACGGGTCAAATGCGTTATGACCGTCACGAGGAGATGAACGATGACAGACCACGAGCAACGACGGAAGAAGGCCGGCCGGCTGATGGCGGAAGCCGGCATCGACGCGCTCCTCCTGACGAAACCCTCAAACATGTTCTATCTCACGGGCGATGGTCGCCTGTGCGCCTATGCCATGATCACCCAGGACGGGAAGGCGGCCCTCGGCGTGCCCAAGACCGACGTTGACGACGTGAGGCAACTCGCGCACTTCGACCACATCGTCGGGTTTGAGGATGAGGTGGGCATGATTCACGCCATCGCCCACCACTTCGAGCATTTCGGCATCAGCAAGGGCGCGGTGGGTCTGGAGTACACCTTCCTCACCCAGTCCATGATGGCCATGGTGACACATCCCCACGCCAAGCCGGAAAAGGTCGCGGTCAAGGACTGCACGCACGTCATGTCGGCGCTGCGCATCGTCAAGGATGGCGAGGAGATCGAACGCATCAGAGGAGCGGCCAAGGTGGCTGAGGCCGGCATGAGGGCAGCGGTGGAAGCGATTAAGCCGGGCATCACGGAAAGCCAGGTGGCCGCCGAGGCCGAGTACGCCATGCGACAGGCCGGCGCCGAGGACTTCTGGCGCACCTACGTGTCCTCCGGGCCACGCACGAACATCGCCCACGGGCTGCCGACGGCGCGCAGGCTGGAACCCGGCGATTTGGTGATGATCGACATCCACCCCATCGTCAACGGCTACAGCGCGGACATGTGCCGCACGGTCTGCGTGGGCAAGCCGGCGGCCGAGCAGCAGGCTGCCTACGATCTGTATCTGAAGGCACAACAGACCACGATCGCCAGGGTCAAAGCCGGTGTTGGCGTGGCCGAGCTAGAGCAGACCCTGCATGAAGTGCTCAAGGAGGCGGGGCACGGCGACCACATCTTCGGGCCTCCCATCCATGGTGTGGGCATCGAGTTCGAAGAGGCGCCCCTGCCGCCGGGCCACGCCTTCTTCCACGGCGAGAAGGCGCCGTCGCCGCTTGAGGCGAACACGGTCATCGCCGTGGGCAACTGCGGGCTCTACCTGGGCGACTTCGGCGTGCGAGTGGAGGACACGGTGCTCGTGACGGCGGAAGGCTACACCGTTCTGACAGCGTTCCCGCGCAGCCTCACGTAGCATGGCACCTGGCGAGAGCCAGCCCGTCGACAAGGAGATGCGACATGTGGCCAAGAAGGTTCCCGAGGTTCAAGACCGTGGCCATCTGGGGTTTGGGGGGCGCTTTTCTCCTGTTCCTGCTCATTCAGACGATTCCTTACGGCCGCGATCACTCAAACCCGCCGGTCACACAGGAGCCGGCCTGGGACAGCCCCCAGACGCGCGCCCTGGCAGTCTCCGCCTGCTTCGACTGCCACAGCAACCAGGTCCACTGGCCCTGGTACAGCAACATCGCGCCTGCTTCCTGGCTCGTTCAGCGCGATGTCGACAACGGGCGGGCGAGGCTCAACTTCTCAGAGTGGGACCGCCCGCACCCACATGCGGAACATGCGGCGGAACAGGTGGACGAGGGCGAGATGCCGCCCATCCAGTACCGTCTGCTGCATCCCGGGGCCAGGCTGTCTTCGACTGAGCGTCAGACGCTCGTCCAGGGGCTCGTAGCCACGTTGCACCTGGGGGCTGAGGCGGATGGTCTGCCTCAGATGTGCCTGGCGGACACCCCTTAGCGCCGCCTAACCGCCGTCTAAGTAGGGGCGCACGGCCGTGCGCCCCTACTTTCGCATGTTGCGCAGCCCTATAGACGAAGGCCAGGCTTGGAGCCTGGCCTTCGTTGTTCGGTAAACGTTTCGGCGCTACTTGATGAATAGCGGCGCCATCACCAGAGTCACGGTGCTTAGCAGCTTCACCAGCACGTGCAGCGACGGGCCGGCCGTGTCCTTGAAGGGGTCGCCCACGGTGTCACCCACCACCGCCGCCTTGTGGGGGTCGCTCCCTTTGCCCAGGACAACGGTCTTGCCATCGGACTCCCCCGTCAGATTGCCCGCCTCGATGTACTTCTTGGCGTTGTCCCAGGCGCCGCCCACGTTGTTCAGGAACGTCGCCATAATGATGCCGCCGATGGTGCCGATCATCAGCAGGCCGGCCACGGCCTGCCATCCCGAGTTGTCTTCCCTGGTGAAGCGGAAGATGAGGCCGACCACCACCGGCATGCACACGACCAGGAGGCCCGGCACGATCATCTCGCGCAGGGAGGCGCGCGCGGTGATGTCTACCGCCCGCGCGTAGTCAGGGCGAGAGGTACCGGCCATGATGCCCGGGTCCGCGCGGAACTGCCGTCTCACCTCTTCGATGATGGCGGAGGCGGTAGTGCCGACGGCCCGGATGGCCAGGGAGGAGAAGAGGAAGACCAGCATCACCCCCAGGAGCCCGCCCACGAACACGTCCACCTTGGAGAGGTCGATGGGCAGCTCCGTGGTCAGCGGGATCTCCAGCCGCTCCTTCACCTTGTCCAGATAGGCGCTGAACAACAGGAAGGCGGCCAGGCCGGCCGAGGCCACAGCGTAGCCTTTGGTCAGCGCCTTGGTCGTGTTGCCCACTGCGTCCAGGGAGTCGGTGATGTGGCGGGCGCTGGCCGGGGCGCCGGCCATCTCGGTGATCCCGCCGGCGTTGTCGGTGATAGGCCCGAAGGTGTCCATCGACAGGATGTAGGCGGCCGACATGAGCATGCCCATGGTGGCCACGGCGGTGCCGAAGACGCCGCTACTGAAGCCCGGCACGCCGGCGATGTCGGCGTGAGAGCCGAGGACGAAGGAGACCACCAGGGCAAGGCCGATGCTGATGGCGGTCGCGGCGGTGGTCTCATACCCCACGGCGGTGCCGATGATGATGTTCGTCGCCGGCCCGGTGCGCGAGGCGTTGGCTATCTCTTTGACCGGTCGCCACTTGCCGGAGGTGTAGTACTGGGTGATGTACACGAAGGTGATACCCGTGGCGATGCCGACGAGGCCGCAGAAGAAGAACCAGTACCAGGCATCTCCCAGCATCACCTTGGTGGCGATGAACAAGCCCAGCACGGAGAGAGCCGACACAATGTAGTATCCGTAGTTGAGCGGGGTCATCGGGTCCTGCCGGCCGTCATCCTTGGCGAAGTAGGGGACGGAGGTGAGGCCCACTATGGTGGCGAGGATCCCGAAAGACCGGATGACGAGCGGGAACATGACCCATTCGATCTTGCCGGTCACGCTGTAGAGCGCCACGCCCAGGATCATGGCGCCGATGTTCTCGGCCGACATCGACTCGAAGAGGTCGGCGCCACGGCCGGCGCAGTCGCCCACGTTGTCGCCCACCAGGTCGGCTATCACGGCCGCGTTTCGCGGGTCGTCCTCAGGGATGCCGGCCTCCACCTTGCCCACCAGGTCGGCGCCCACGTCGGCGGCCTTCGTATAGATTCCGCCGCCTAACTGGGCAAACAGAGCCACAAAGCTGGCCCCGAAGCCGAAGCCGACGATGAGGAACGGCGCGATGGTCGGCGGGTTGCCAAGCAGACGGCTGTACGTGAGGAACATGCCCGAAACGCCCAGCAGGCTCAGCGACACCACCAGGAACCCGGAGACCGCACCCCCTCGCAGGGAGACGGTGATCGCCTCCTTCAGGCTACGGGTCGCCGCCGAGGCGCAGCGCGCGTTGGACCGCACTGAGATGTACATCCCGATGTATCCGGACAGGGCGGAAGCGGCCGCGCCCACCAGGAAGGCGATGCCCGTGAGGAGTCCCTCCTTCCAGTGGCTGACGACCGTTGACCCGTATGCGACCTGTCCTGCGGGGTTGCGGATGATGTCTTTGACGCCCTCCGAGACCGCGCCAACGATAACGGCGATCAGGACGCCGGTCACCAGCGCCATGATGGCGATGGTCCGGTACTGCCGTTTCAGGAAGGCCATCGCTCCCTCGAAGATCATGGAAGCGACGTCGCGCATCGCGTCGGTGCCGGTGTCACGCCGCAGCACATCCCAGGCGAGCCAGAGGGCGAAGACCACGCCCAGGAAGCCGGCGACGGGTACCATCCAGACGAGCTGCATATCCCACCGTCCTCCATATTGCCCCGTCGCACTCTTTTCGAGCGCTCAAGGCGTACTTCGGGGAGGCCAAAAGGCCTCCCCCAGTGCGGAGTCTAGCAAGGCCATCCATAGCGATCAAGCTTTTGGACGGCAACCAACAATGATTGCCTGGGGCCGGCAGGCGGGCGTATAATACGCTCGTGCGCGGGGTTGGGCCGAGATCAGCGGCCGTGCCCGATTAGTCGGACGGCCGCCAAATATTGTCCCCGATTGGGGAGAGGACGGCGATAACATTGGCATCTGCGGACAAGACTCTGGTTTGCCGCGACTGCGGCGGCAACTTCACATTCACGGCCGGCGAGCAGGAGTTCTACGCCGCCAAGGGCCTTCAGAACGAACCCGTACGCTGTCCCTCCTGTCGGTCGGCGCGCAAGTCTATGCGCAGCGAAGAGGGCGAAGAGGGCTACGTCCGCTACGGCGTCTTCGCCAGCTTCGGCGGCAAGACGCCCCGCCAGATGCACCCGGCTACCTGCGCCGAGTGCGGCATGATGACCGAGGTGCCCTTCGTTCCCCGCGGCGACCGGCCCGTGTACTGCAGCACTTGCTACACGAAGATACGGGGGCGGACTTAGGCGAGCCGCGTCCGCACGCAGACTTGTATGATAAGCGGGAGCCGGCCCCAGCGACCGGCTCTCACTCTCCCAGCGATGCCTCCCGGCAGGCAGGTGCAGGCCGCCCGATGACAGAGACGCCCAGCCCCATCCAGCTCACCCAGTTGGCCCGTCTCCTCGGAGACGGAGAGCTGCACGGCGGAGGCATCGATACCGCGCGGCTTCGGGGCTTGTTGGGTGAGCGACTCGAGCGCCTGGCACGCGGCCTCCTTGAGGAGGCAGTCGCCAGCGACGACGTGATCGACGCCGCCAGCGCCGAGGCGTATCTCGAAGACCGCCTCGCCTTCTTCGGCGAGCTGCTCTCGGAGGAGCAGCGCCGGCGGGTGCGGGAGCTGTACTTGGAGGCGGTGCGCCGCTGGGGCCCGGGGTAGCGCCCGTTGACACAGCCGGAAGCCGCCGCTTACACTTACGACCACGAAAAGGCTGTGACGGAGACGAGTACGCCGGTGGCGCCGGCCAGCGAGTCCGGCGGCCCGCCTCAGGCGGGCAAGGTGGAAGCGGACACGGTGGCGCCGGCCGAAAATCCCTCCTGAGCCGCCGACCGAACGAGCGCCGCTGGAACAATGGAGCAATAGAACATTGGAACAGAGACTCGGTGCCGGGGGGCCTGTTCCAATGTTCCAATGTTCCAAAGTTCCAGGCCTCCAGTAGGCTCGGCCGGAACGCCCACCGTTAGCAAGGGCAGGGGTATCACCCCGCGCCGTAAGGCGCTCGGGCGTGCCCCGGCAGAGCGGTCCGCCGCCGGCCGCCGATAGGTGGTCGAGCGGGCAAGCAGGGTGGTACCGCGGGCTCGGCCCGTCCCTTTGTGGGGCGGGCCTTTGCGCATAGAGGAGTCGCTCGGACACCTTGGCGGAAGGTTGCGTCCTGGGCCATCCTCCAAGGGACTGAGGAGAACAAGCGTGGCGTCTGACATTCTGGTGTACCTTGGCAGTGCCGTGATCACTCTGTGGGGGATCGCCCACATTGCTCCAACCAGGTCTGTCGTTGCCGGTTTTGGGGCAATATCGGAGGACAACAGGCGAATCATAACGATGGAGTGGGCTGCGGAAGGTCTAGCGCTATCCTTCATAGGCCTGCTCGTGCTGCTTGTCACCGCTCTGGACGGTTCCCAGAACTCCGCTTCCCTCAATGTGTACAGGATATCGGCCGCGATGCTTCTTGTTATGGCGGGATGGACTCTGCTGACCGGGGCGAGGACATCGATTCTGCCCATGAAGATCTGTCCAGTCGTGAAGACCGCCGTTGCGGCGTTGTTTCTCGTGGGGAGCGTGTTGTGAGTAAGCGCCCGTGCGTTGCGGCGCACATCCGGCTCGGCCTATCCCTTTTTGAGTAGGTGGCTGCCCATGTTCGAACCGGTCCTCAGCAAGGTCAACTTCCCGGAGATGGAGGAGCGCATCCTCGCCCTCTGGCGGGAGCGCGACGTCTTCCGGCGCAGCATCGAGGAGCGCCCGGCGGACCGCCTCTTCGTCTTCTACGAGGGGCCGCCCACGGCCAACGCTAACCCCGGCGTCCACCACGTCCTCTCCCGCGTCTTCAAGGACGTAATCCCCCGCTTCCGGACCATGCGCGGCTACCGCGTCCCCCGCAAGGCGGGCTGGGACACCCACGGCCTGCCCGTGGAGCTGGAGGTGGAGCGGGAGCTGGGCCTCAAGAGCAAACCCGACATCGAGCGCTTTGGGGTGGAGGAGTTCAACCGCCGCTGCCGTGAGAGCGTCGTCCGCTACGTGCGCGAGTGGGAGGCGCTGACGGAGCGCATCGGCTTCTGGGTGGACACCGAGCGCCCCTATCAGACGTTCGACAACAGCTACATCGAGACCGGCTGGTGGATCATCAAGCGCCTCTGGGATGGAGGCCTCATCTTCCAGGACTACCGCTCGGCGCCCCACTGCCCGCGCTGCGGCACCACCCTTTCCGACGCCGAGGTGGCCCAGGGCTACAAGGAGGACACGCCCGACCCCTCGATCTACATCAAGTTCCGCATCAGGACGGAAGAGAAGACCGACCCCGTCCTCCGCCTCGCCGATGGCGTGCCCACCTACATCCTCGCCTGGACGACGACGCCCTGGACGCTGCCCGGCAACACCGCCCTGGCCGTAGCGCCCGACGAGCCCTACTCCCTGGCGGAGGTGACCGGCGAGAGGGGCAAGGAGCGCTTCATCCTCGCCGCGTCCCTGCTCAAGGAGTCACTGCGAGGCAAGAAGCAGGTGCTGGCGGAGTTCCCGGGCTGGGTGCTTGTCGGCCTCACCTACGAGCCGCTGTACGAGCCGGCGCAGTGGGGTGTCGCCGCCATGCGCTTCCAGGAGGGGCGCCTGGCGCCCTTGCCCGCCGACGAGGCCGGCAGCGTGCGTCGACCGGTCATCGCCGCCCCCTTCGTCTCCATGGCCGACGGCACGGGCGTGGTGCACATCGCGCCCGCCTTCGGCGCCGACGACTTCGAGATCGGCAAGCAGGAGAGCCTGCTCTATCTGCAGCCGGTGGACCTGCGCGGCCAGATGCTGGCCACGGGCACGCCCTTCGACGGGCTGTTCGTCAAGGACGCCGACCCGCTGGTGCTGGAGGACCTCCAAGGGCGCGGCCTCCTCTATCGCAGCGGCACCATCCGTCACACCTACCCCTTCTGCTGGCGCTGCGACACGCCCCTCCTCTACTACGCCAAGCCTTCCTGGTACATCCGCACCACGGCCGTCAAGGAGCTCCTTGTCTCCGGCAACGACCGGATCAACTGGTACCCGGAGCACATCAAGTACGGGCGCTACGGCGACTGGCTGGCCCACAACGTGGACTGGGCGCTCTCGCGGGAGCGCTACTGGGGCACGCCCCTGCCCTTCTGGCGCTGCGAGAGCTGCGGCCAGGTGGACTGCATCGGCAGCGTGGCCGAGCTGCGGGAGCGGGCCGTCGACCCGGCCCAGGTAGACGCCCTCAGCGACCTGCACCGCCCCTACGTTGACGCGGTGCTCCTCCGCTGCCAGGCCAGCCCGGCGGACGGGCAGCCCTGCGGCGGCACCATGCGCCGTCTGCCTGAGGTGGCTGACGCCTGGTTCGATTCCGGGGCGATGCCTTACGCCCAGTGGCACTACCCCTTCGAGAACCAGGAGACCTTCCAGACCTTCTTCCCCGCCGACTTCATCTGTGAGGCCGTGGACCAGACCCGCGGCTGGTTCTACACCCTCCACGCGGAGGCCGCCGTCCTCCACTCGGTGGGTGCGGTGCCGGAGGGCATCGCCTTCAAGAACGTCATCTGCCTGGGCCACATCCAGGATGACCAGGGGCGCAAGATGAGCAAGTCGCTGGGCAACCAGGTGCAGCCGTGGCCCGTCATCCAGGACCACGGCGCCGACGCCCTACGCTGGTACCTGTACACGGCCTCACCGCCGGGCAACACCCGCCGCTTCTCGCGGGAGCTGGTGGGCGAGGCCCTGCGCCGATTCCTGCTCACCCTCTGGAACACCTACTCCTTCTTCGTCACCTACGCCGTCATCGACCGCTACCAGCCGGAGGAGGCCGGCGCAGGCCGAACCTTCGGAACTGGACCGCTGGGCGCTCTCGGAGCTCCACCGGCTGGTCGAACGCGTGACACAGGATCTGGAGGGCTACCGTCCCACCGAGGCCGGCCGCGCCATCCAGGCGTTCGTCGACGACCTCTCGAACTGGTACGTGCGCCGCAGCCGCCGTCGCTTCTGGAAGAGCGAGGACGACGCCGACAAGCGCGCCGCCTACGACACGCTCTACCGCTGCCTGGTCACCCTCTGCCACCTCCTGGCCCCCTTCACGCCCTTCCTGGCCGAGGAGATGTACCAGAACCTGGTGCTGTCCGTCGATAGCGCCGCGCCCGACAGCGTCCACCTCGCCTTCTGGCCGGAGGCCGACCTATCGCAGGTGGACGAGCGCCTGAGCGAGGACATGCGCCTGGTGATGCGCATCGCCAGCCTGGGCCGGGCCGCCCGCAGCAAGGCGGGCGTCAAGGTGCGCCAGCCCCTCTCGACGCTGTACGTCAAGCTCAGAGGCCACGCCGAGGCGGAGGCCCTATCGCGGTCGCAGGCCGTGCTCCTGGACGAGCTGAACGCGAAGGAGCTTGCGGTGATCGAGAGCGAGGAGCAGTTCCTGAGCTACCAGGTTAAGCCGGACCTGTCGGTGCTGGGCCCCCGCTACGGCGGCCAGGTGGGCGCCATCCAGGAGGCGCTGCGCCGCGCCGACCCGGCGTCGGTGGCGCGGGCCGTGGCCTCCGGCACGCCGGTGCGCATCGACGGCTGGGAGCTCACGGCCGGGGACGTGCTCGTGAGCAGCGTCGACCGCGAGGGCTACGCCTCGGCCGAGGAGTCCGGCTACACGGTGGTCGTGGCGACGGAGCTGACGCCCGAGCTTGTCGACGAGGGCCTGGCGCGAGAGGTGGTGCACCGCCTGCAGACGATGCGCCGCAACGCCGGCTTCGAGATCGCCGACCGCATTGTCACCTACTACCGGGGTGACGATGCCCTGCGACGGGTCATGCAGCGCTTCGCCGACTACGTGCGCCAGGAGACGCTGTCGCTGGAGTTGGTGGACGGCGAGCCGCCCGCCGGCGCCCACGTCGAGACCCACACCCTGGACGGCCAGAAGGTCACGCTGGGCGTGCAGCGGCGGGTCTAGGAGTCCAAGACCCCGTAGCCGGGGCTTTCCAGCCCCGGCCTCATCGCTATGCCAGGCTAGAAAGCCTGGCCTACGATTTGGGCTGCTCTGTCACCCTGAGCGAAGCGAAGGGTCTCGGCGACGCGAGATTCTTCGTCCGCCTGGCGGACTCAGAATGACAGGGCCAGGATCTACGGCTTGCGGCGAGGCTGGGGCGCCCCCGCCTACGGCTCCCGGTGAACGAAGAGCCCCTTCAGGAACTCCAGCGCCTGCCGCCTCAGCGGGCGAGCGGGCCCCGCGGCTTCGACATAGTGGCCGTCCCGCACCCGCGGGTACTCGGACGCCATCTCAGCCCCCAGGAGGAGGATGTTGGCGGTGAGGTACGTCCAGAGGAGGAAGAGGAGGATGCCTCCCAGAGCGCCGTAGGCCAGGTCGTAGCTGCCAAAGTTGTCGATATAAAGGGCGAAGCCGTTCTTCATCGCCTCGAAGAGCGCAGCCGCCAGCAGGGCCCCCGGCCAGACGTCGCGGAACCCCAGCCCGACTCTGGGCACGTAGCGATAGAGAAGCAAGAAGAGCAGGAACGAGAACACGGCCGGCGCCAGGAAGGGCACGACCTCCCAGAAAAGGGAGCTTCCGCTGGATAGGGGACCCAGGACGTTGAGGCTCCCCGCCCGTAACGTGTGTAAGAAGCCGGTGCCCGCCACCGAGATCAACAGCACGAGGGCCAGGCCGGAAAGCATCGCCAGGTCGACCAGCTTCTGCTGAACCACCGGCCGCCCCTTCTTCGACGCCGAAGGCTATGTTCAAGCCCCTCCGGATAGCCGCGAACATGGCAGAGCCCGACCAGGCCAGGCCCACCAGCCCCACCACGGTCAGGGGGAGGCTGACTCGACTCACCCCCTTGACCGTGTCGCTCACCAGGTTCGTGCCCTCTTGCTGCTGCAGGGGTGTCGCCTGCACGATGCGGTCCACCAACTCCTGGCGGGTGTTGTCGTTGCGCATCACGAACCCAAATATGGAGGCGAGGAAGATGGTCAGCGGCACCACCGAGAACAGGACGTAGTAGGAAATGGCCGCCGCCAGCAGCGAGCAGTTGTCGTCGCTGTACTTTCGAATCGTCTGCCTGGCGAGAAGGAGAACCGTCTTCATAGCTGCGGGGCCCGCCCCGACGCGGTGGGCCTCTCGACCAGTATAGTCTCGGCGCAGCCGGCGAATCAAAGAGAAGATGGCGGCCAGGCCTATGCTCTCGGCGGATAGAGGCCTTGGAGGTATGTTAGCCCCTGCCCAAATCGATTGATGTCGACCCCCTCTCAAAGCGTAAGGCACGGCAATCGAGAGCTTAGGTAGAAGCATGGCCGACAAGCGGGGAGAAGGCCCGCAGCCAGGTCCGGCTGCGGCCACCTACACTGGAACAAGAAGGGCAATCTCTATGTCAAGCCGGGGCCTCGGTCCAAAGCGGGGATGTCTGACCACTGAAGGCGAGGCACTGGGTGTTTCCCCCGTCCAGTGGGAGGCCCTGAGCCAGGCCTACCACCGGCTCACCCAGGCCTTCCTCTCTCAGCCCGCCGTCCCTCCCGTCGACGAGCTGGACGCCTTCAGCGCCCTGGCCATCCGCAGCGGCCTCTCTCCCCACGAGCTGGTGGCCCTCCACTACGCCACCCTCAACCAGCTCCTGGCCAGCGACGAGCGCTACGCCTCTGAGAGCGGCGGCGCCGCGCGTCGCGCCCTTGTCAGCGTGCTCCTGAGCCTGATGGGGGAGTGCCGGCGGTCGGCCGGCGGCGTTTCCAGCTAAGTCGGTCTATCTATAGCCAGCCTGGCCAGCAGCCCGAAGTGGTCCGACGGATACAGAGTGGGGTCCTCGGCATGAGGACGGTTGAAGGCCACCCGCGCCCCCAGCACGCGTATCCCGCGGCGCGACACGAAGATGTAGTCGAACATGCCGGGAGGCGCCGGCGGCTCGGCAAGGAGCGGCGTGGGCCAGGTGTAGTCCGGCTCCCGGCCGTGGACCGTCTCGTGGGCGGAAAGGAGGCGCCGCTTCATGAGTGCTATCGTGGGGCTGCCGGGCACGGCATTGAAGTCGCCCGCCACGACCTGCGGCACGGTCCGGCGCCCGGACATCCAGCGCAAGAGGCGCCCGGCCTCCTGTCGTCTTATGCGCTCCCCGGCCGCATCCGGCGGATAGTGAAGGTGGGTGTTGTAGAAGTCCAGGCGCACGCCCTCTCCCAGGTCCAGCAACAAACGCTGGGCCACCCGGTCCATACTCAGGTAGTCCAACCCCTCGTGCTCCAGGACCGGCAGGCGGGTGAGGACGGCGATGGCCTGCACGGCGGCCTCACGACCGGACTTGTTCTGATGGTACGCGGTGTAATGGGGAGGCCCCAGCCAGACGTTCAAGCGGTCGGCGAGCCAGTGGCCCTGATCGATGAGCAGGTCGACCTCTTGCAGACTGACGATGTCTGGCGCCGCCTCCGCTATCTGCTCGACGACCAGGGGCGCCCGCTCGCCCCAGCGTCCCAGCCGGTTGAACAGGTTGAGTTGGGCTATGGTGACTTCAGGCATCTCCCGCTTCCTCGGGTCAGCGCCTCGGAGGCCTCTGCGGTCCCCTCACGGCACGATGAAGGCGCGGGTGATCTTGGACTTCTCGGCGCCCGCCGCCTTCCACTCCGCCTCTTCGAAGGCCCTGTTGATGTCGTCCAGCCGGTACTTGTGGGACATGATCTTGTCGAATGGATACTTGTCGCGGGTCCTCACCAGGAAGTCGAGCGCCTCCGGGATGACCCAGGGGTCATACGTGGCGACGCCGTAGATGCGGCGGTTGCCTGACACGATCTGTGAGGGGTCGAAGGGTGCCGCGTTGCCGAGGCTGATGTTGCCCATCTCCAGCAGCGCGCCCCCGCTGCGCACCATCTGCACACCCTCTGAGAAGGCCTCCGGAATCCCAACCAGCTCCGCCACCACGTCGGCGCCCCTCTGGCCCGTGAGGCCGAGCACATGCAGCACACGCGCATCCGGCGTCGTGTGCTCTCTTATGTCAACGACGATGTCCGCCCCGAACTGCTTGGCGGCCTCCAAGCGCGCCGGGATACCGTCGATGGCGATGACGCACTCGGCGCCCATCTCCTTGGCGACGGCGCAGGCGTTGAGGCCGAGGCCTCCCAGGCCCTGCACCACCAGCGTATCACCGAGCTTGAGGCCGGCCACCGAGAGACCGTAGGTGACCTGGGAGAGGGCGCAGTTGACGGAGGCCACCACCTCATCGGAGAGCTCGTCAGGGACCTTGAACACCCAGCCGCCCGGCTTCAGGTAGTAGTACTCGGCGTAGGCCCCGGAGAAGCGGCTGATGCCGGGCAACATGCGGATGATCTTGGCGGGGCAGGCGGCGAACTCGCCCTTGTTGCACTGGTAGCAGCGGTTGCAGGGGTAGAAGTAGGAGTAGCAGACGCGGTCCCCCTCCTTGAGAGGGCGGCCGAGGGAGTCAGTGCTGATGTTGGCGCCCAGCTTGTAGACCCGCCCCGTCATCTCGTGGCCCGCCACCTGGTTGACCATGAGGCGAAGACAGGCGAGTCGCCGCGCCAGATGTGGAGGTCGGAGCCGCAGATGCCGGCCATGCTCACCTTGATGACGATGCCCTCTGGCTCCGGATCGGGGACGGGTAGCTCCTCGATCTGGTAGCCCTTGCCCGGGCCGAGGAAGACGGCCGCTTTGCCGTTCATGGGCAGAACCTCCTTGCCGGGGTGTCACCCTCAGAGCCCGTGAGCCCGTCTGGGAAGCGAAGGGTCTCAGATTCTTCGCTGCGCCTCAGAATGACGATCGAAGAAGGGAGCGGCGCCCCTCTCAGGGAATGACGGGCGCCCGGCGCCCAGGGCGCCGCCTCTCGTCCTCAATGATGGCTGCCAGACGCTCGACCGCCTCCTCGAGATGGCCGTCGGCGTTCACGACCACGTGGTGGAACAGACGCTGCTGCTCCATCTCCCGGCGGGCCGTCTCCAGGCGACGGCGCATGACGGCCTCGTCTTCTGTGTGGCGGCGGCGCAGGCGCTCCTCCAGCTCCTCCAGGGAGGCAGGCGCCAGGAAGACGAGCACGGCCTCCGGCAACATGCGACGGAGCGTGGCGGCACCCTGCACGTCCACCCGCACGACCACGTCCTCGCCGCGCGCGAGGGCCTCCCGCACGGGCGCCGCAGGCACCCCATAGCGAAGGCCGTAGACCTCGGCGTGCTCCAGGAGGCCGCCGCCGGCCAGCAGGCGATCATACTCCTCGTCGTTGAGAAAGCGGTAGTCGACGCCGTCCCGCTCCCCGGGCCGCCGCTGACGGGTGGTGACGGTGGGCACGCGGTGGAAGGGCAGACCCCTCTCGGCCAGGGACGCAAGCACCACATCCTTGCCCACCCCGGAAGGCCCGGAGAGGACAAGGAGAAGGGGAGGCGGCCGGGGACGAGGCCCGTCCTTCGCTCTACGCACCCTCTCCCTCATCGAGCTTGCCGGTGCGGGCGCTGTTCACCCGCCCGGCGATGGTCTCCGGCGTGATAGCCGCCAGCACAACGCTGCCGTTCTCCATGAAGACCACCGCCTTCGTTCGCCGGCCGCTGGTCATGTCGATGGTCAGGTTCCTCTTCCGCCCTTCCTGCACGAGCCGCTTGACAGGGGCGGACCCCGGCGATGCGATGCCGACAACGTGGTTGACGGCCAGGTGATTCCCGAATCCGACGTGGATCAGCTCAGTGCCCATGTTTTCCTCCCTCTGCTCTTATCCGCTTGACCTGCTTGCCCCCGCCGGAGGCGAGCCAGGCTAAGTCACTCCAGAAGTCGGGGTAAGAGACCTCGGCGGCCCCTGCCCCTTCGATAACCGTCTCGCCCTGGGCGAGCAGCCCCGCCACGCCCAAAGCCATGGCCAGCCGGTGGTCGCCGTGGCTCTCGCAGCGCGCCCCCGTCAGGCACCGCACGCCGTCGATCGCCAGGCCGTCGGGTAGCTCTTCGATGCGCGCGCCCAGTCGCACCAGCTCCCGGCAGGTAGTGGCGATACGGTCGGACTCCTTGACCCGCAGCTCAGCGGCGTCCCGGACGACGGTGCGGCCCGGCGTGAGGGCCGCCGCCACGGCCAGCACCGGTATCTCGTCGATGAGGCGGGGGACCAGGTCGCCGCCCACCTCCACGGGCGACAGGCGGCTGGAGCGCACCGTGACTTCGGCCACCGGCTCGCCTCCCTGCTCGCGCTCCTCCGTCACCTCCACGTCCGCGCCCATGGCACGCAGGACGTCGATGATGCCGGAGCGGGTGGGGTTGACGCCGACGCCGGGCAAGTGAACTTCGGCGTCCGGGTGAAGGGCGGCCGCCACCATCCAGAAGGCGGCGGCGCTGATGTCGCCGGGCACCCGTAGGTCGAGGGGCGAGAGCTCCCCCTCCAGGGGCTCGATGCGCACCAGGCCGCCCTCCCCGGAGATTCGAGCGCCCATGGCCCGCAGCATGCGCTCCGTGTGATCGCGCGTCGGGGCCGGCTCCTCGACGGCCGTCTCGCCCTGGGCGAAGAGGCCCGCCAGCAGCAGTGCCGACTTCACCTGTGCGCTCGCCTCCGGCATGCGGTAGCGGATGCCCCGGAGCTCGCCGCCGCGGATCGCGAGGGGCGGGTAGGCGCCATCGCCGCGGCCCCACACCTGGGCTCCCATCTCGCGCAGCGGCGTCACGACACGGCCCATGGGCCGCGACCGCAGCGAGCCGTCGCCCGTGAGGACCGAGAAGAACGGGTGGGCCGCCAGCACCCCCGCCAGCAGGCGCATGGTGGTGCCCGAGTTGCGGGCGTCCAGGACATCCTCGGCCTCACGCAGGCCGAGGCGCCCCGGCCCGCGGATGCTCAGGGCCGGCCCGAATCCCTCGGCCTCGACCAGCGACCAGTCCACACCCAGGGCGCGCAGGCAGTCCAGGGTGGCGCGGGTGTCCTCGCCGAGCAGGAAGTTCTCCACTCTCGCCGGGCCCAAGGCGAGGGCGTTGAGAATCGCGGCCCGATGGGAGATCGACTTGTCGCCGGGGACCACCACGGTGCCCCGCAGCCTGGCTGGCGACCGCACGCACTGCTCCATAGCACCGCTACGGCCGGCGCCGCCTCCGTCCCTCTTGCTCGCGCTCCTTGCCCCGATCCTCCAGGGCGCGGCCCATGTCCCTGGCGCGCCGCACCCACTGCTCGCCGACCAGGAAGGAGGCCATGCGCTCTCCCGCGCTGAGCATGTCGGGCTGCTCGACCGGCGGCCGGCGCTCCGGCGGCTTGGTGAGGAAGGTGTCGCGGTCTAGCTGGGTCCTCGCCAGAGCCTTGAACAGCTCCTCGTCCTTGTCCCGAATGAGCTCCCGGTAGCGCGAGAGCTCGCCGATCATCCGCTCCAGCCAGTGGAGGACGTGCTCGCGGTTGGTGACGAAGATGTCGTGGCTCATGTTGGGGTCGCCGGAGGCCAGGCGCGTCAGGTCGCGAAAGCCGCCGGCCGCCAGCTCCGCCATCTCGGGCCAGGCCTGGCTGTCGTGGGCCAGCGAGAAGAGGGCCACGGACAGAACCAGGGGCAGGTGGCTCACCGCCGCCACGTAGCTGTCATGCTCCCCGGCGTCGACGAAGACGGGTTGCGCCCCCACCATGCCCACGAGGCCGAGGACGGCGTTGATGGCCCGCTCGGAGGCGTTCACGTGCGGCACCAGGCAGTAGGGCGCGCCGGCGAAGAGGTGGGCATCGGCGGCCTCGATGCCGGACTGCTCCTTGCCGGCCATCGGATGGCCACCGACGAAATCGACGTGCCCCGGCAGGATCTCGCCGGCCCAGCGCAACACCTCGGCCTTTGTGCTGCCGGTGTCCGTTACGACGCAGCCTTCCGGCAGGACGGGCGCCACCTCCTCCATCACCTCGCGGATCGCCAGGATGGGGGTCGCGATGATGACGAGGGCGGCATCCTCGACGGCGGAGCGGACATCTTCGGCCGCCCGGTCGATGGCGCCCAGGCGCTGGGCCTTGACACGGACGCCTGGCCGTCTGCCGTAGCCCACGACCTCCAGATTGTCGAGGTGGGCGCCTTTGATCGCCAGCCCCAGCGACCCGCCGATCAGCCCCAGGCCAATGATCGCGATCCGCCCAGTCGGGCGAACGTCCTCCACCAACTGCCTCCTCAGCTCGACTCGTCGGCTGCCTGCAAGAGAGCCAGGGCGGCATCCTCGCCCGCCGCCGACCTGTGCAGGCGAATGAGTCGCACCGTCTCCGCCGTCGAGCCCGCCGCCTCCGCCAGGGCAGCGCCGCGCTCGGCGTGGTCCAGGCTCCGGGCCAGGGCGCCCCGCCAGCCGGGGCCGTCGCCGGAGGCCAGCCGGCGCAACAGCCGCGGCGACACGGCCCTGAGCAAGACGAAGGCCACTCGGTGCCAGACCCTGATGCGCCCTTTGCCCGCATCGTGCAGGAGAGCCGCCGCCAGAAGCGATGCGTCTCGGTGCCCGCCAGACTCCAGGATGCGGAAGACGTCGAGGCCATGCCGCTGGTCGCGGGGGTCCATGCGAGTAGAAGAGGCGCTGCTCGGCCGGCGTCAGGTGCGCCGCCACTTCGGCGCGCTCCTCCTCCTGCAGGCGCACGCGGAGAGCGCCAAAGAACTGGCGAGAGCGATAGGCGGCCCTAGCCCAGGACATTGCCATTCACCCCTGTCAACAGGTGCGTCAGGCCGTTCACGGCCGGCGACATGACCTGGAAGAGAATGCTGATGGAGCCCCCGGTAAGGAAGGGCAGGGCCAGCAGGATCAGCAGGATGCCGGGCCCATATTGCTCGAGCTGCCGGAAGGAGGCGGACGCATCCGGGGGCAGGATACCCACAGCCACCTTAAAGCCGTCGAGGGGCGCCACAGGGATCAGGTTGAACACGGCCAGGATGACGTTGAAGATGACGACCGAGCCGAGAAACAGCCCCAGGTAGTCGTCGACCTGCCAGCGGGAGACGCTGGACGGAACGAGGAAGGGCGTGTGCCAGGGCACCATGCCCGCCTTGATCGGGAGGGCCAGGATTCCCGCTATGACCAGGTTGGAGATGGGGCCTGCGGCGGCCACAACGCCCATGCCCGCCTTCTCGCCGTTGCGGAGGCGGCGCGGGTCCACCGGGGCCGGCTTGCCCCAGCCGAAGCCGCCGATGAAGAGCAGCAAAGTGCCGAACGGGTCTAGGTGAACTCTGGGATTGAGCGAGAGCCGCCCCATGCGACGCCCCGTGGGGTCGCCGAGGCTGTAGGCCACCAAGACATGGCTGAACTCGTGGAAGGTGATGCCGACCAGCAGCGCCGTCACCACCGAGCCGAAGAAGACGATGAACAGCCAGGGGCTCACATTCAAGAGATCGAGGTAGCGGAAGATCAACCTTTCCCTCCGCCTGCTACGCTTGCATTCGATTATAACACAGGGCGCAGAAGCGGCCCCACGCCGCGAGACGGCCCCTGGTCGACCACCAACGGTCGAGAAGGTTGCTTGCCGCCCTTCCAATTCCAGTGCTAGAATGACCGCAGGCGCTACCCCCTCGACGCTGCGTTCCTGGGTGTCCTCCCCGCACCGTGGCTGCCCGCGGATAGACCGGCTTTCAGCACTTATGGACAACGACTACTTCCTCGACCTGAACGAGATTATCGCCACCGTTCGTAGCGCCGACGTCCTCACGTTCCGGTTCGTCATCGTCAGCCAGCGCCTGCTGGCGGACTGCCGCCACACGGAGATCGACCCGCCTATGCTGAAGCTCGTGCCTCCCGCCGCCTCGGTCGAGGAGCGGTTCCGCAGCCTGAAGCGCCTGCGGCCACGCTTCCGCCTCCCGGAGAAGATCACCTCCATCTGGTGGCCCCGGCACGTCGATAGCCTGGTGGAGAGCGGCGTCTGGGGCGCCCTGGTCGAGCGCCTCACCGAGAAGGGATTCCCCGACACCGCTCAGCGCTGCGAGCAGGTGCTCCAGGAGCTACGGGATCTCGAGAGGGGCGAGGTCCAAAGCGCCATCCGCGGCGAGGGCTATCGGGCCCTCTGGCAGACGCACGGCTAAGGGGCCTCCGCGTGCAAACCTTCCGGCTTCTCCTCGGCGCCCGCCGCCAGCGCGCGTCCGCTCCACCCAGAGGTGCGGCTGCCCGTGATGCCCCGAGGGCGTTTCTTGCGTCTGGTGCGGCGCGCCCTGGCCGGCCTTCCGTCACCCTTCCGCGACCGGCTCTCCAACATCGACATAGTCGTCAAGCGCCGGCCGAGCCCGAACGACCGCCGGCAGTCCGGCTTGCGCCCGGGCGAGATGCCGTACGGCCTCTACTCCGGCGTGCCCCTCACAGAGCGCAGCGGCTACGGGCTGGTGCTGCCCGACAAGATCACCATCTTCCAGGAGCCGCTGGAGCGCGACTTCCCCGACGAGGCCGAGCTGACGGAAGAGGTGCGCAAGACGGTCCTCCACGAGATCGCCCACCACTTCGGCATCTCGGACGAGAAGCTGGCCGAGATGGGGCTGGACTGAGCGCCGGCGGCTGACCCTCAGCCACAGATGGGCTCAGACCTGCCTACCGGCAGGCAGGCAGACACGGATTGTCCGAAACAGGCTTAGGGTCATGCATAGGTGCTAGAATAGTTTCAGTGGGAAGGGAAACTTCCCGATGATCTCTGTGACGGGAGACGGCCGCCATGGCTCAGCAATCGAAAGCGGGAAAGGTGACGACGCAGGCCGCGTCTGAAGATGGCGCCGTGGTCAGCGTCGGCGCGGCCCGGCGCGTTGTCCTCATCCTGTTGGCCTTCTGGACCGCGATCTGGGGCCTCTCGCTCCTCTTCTCCGCCAACGCCGGCTCCCTGAGCGCCGGCATAGACCAGCACGCGGCCCAGCGGCTCCTGGGCATTCACGTCCTGATCCTGGCCCCCGTCTACGCCCTTCTCGGCTGGAATCCGGCCAAGTACAGCGTCTTCCGCTGGCTTCCCTACGTCTCCCAGGCGGGCATAGCCATCGCCACGCTAACCAACCTCAAACATGCCGTCCTTCCCTTTGCGGTGGCGGTCATCTTCCTGGCCCTGCTGGTGTTCCTCTGGCAGGCAGGCCGGAAGCCGGCGCTGTCAATCAAGGCCGGCGCCGTCCCGGCCGGGCCTGGCTCTTCCGCACCGCAGGCCCAGAAGCCGCAGTAGGCCCGGAGCGGCCATCTCAGCATCTCTTGGGCCGGCAGTCCCTCAGCCCGGATGTCCACGTCCCAGCTTCAGCAATCGTGGCAGGCTTTCGGCGGCGGCCGACAGCAGCTCGGACGCCCTCGACATGGCCTCTGCCTCGGGCAGCGCGTGGCCGGCGGCACGATGCTGAGGGCCGCCTCCAGCCCCAGCGCCGAGCAGGCCTCCTGCGCGTCGTCGACGCGCCCCGCCAGGGCGACGACACGCCGGCCCTGCCGCCGCGCCAGGCGGGCCACCGTGGCCACCGTCTTGCCGTAGGCCGTCTGGGCGTCCAGCCGTCCTTCGCCGGTGACCACCAGGTCGGCGGCCGCGATGCGTCTCTCAAGGCCCACCGCCTCCGCCACGAGCTCGGCGCCGGGACGCAGCTCGGCGTCCAGGAAGGCGATGAGCCCGGCCCCGGCGCCGCCGGCCGCTCCCGCGCCGGGCACCTCAGACACCCGCTTGCCCAGGTCGCGCTCGATGACGGCGGCGTAGTGGGCCAGGGCAGCGTCCAGCTCCTCGACATCGGAGGGCGAGGCGCCCTTCTGAGGCCCGTAGACGGCGGAGGCGCCGTGGGGCCCGCAGAGGGGGTTCGTGACGTCGGTGGCGCCCAGGACGCGGCAGTGGCGCAGGCGCTTGTCCAGCCCGCTCACGTCGATGCGGGCCAGGCGGGCCAGGGCGGCGCCGCCGGCGGGCAGGTCGCGGCCCTCCGCGTCGTTGAGGCGGACGCCCAGGGCCTGAGCCATCCCCGCGCCACCGTCGTTGGTGGCGCTGCCGCCCAGCCCGATGATGAGGCGCCGGCAGCCCGCGTCCAGGGCGGCGGCTATGAGCCGGCCGGTGCCATAGGTGCCGGCGCGGCGGGCGTCGCGCTCCTGGGGGCGAAGAAGGACGAGGCCCGAGGCCGCCGCCATCTCGATGACGGCGGTGGGGCCTTCCTCCACCAGTCCCCAGGCGGCCTCCACGGGCCGCCCCAGAGGGCCGGCGACCGTGGACGTGAGACGACGCCCCCCGGCGGCCGACACCAGCGCCTCGACGGTGCCCGGGCCCCCGTCAGCCATGGGCGCCAGGTCAAGCTCGACGCCGGGAAGGGCGCGACCCAGGCCTTCCGCCATGGCTTGGGCAGCCTCAACAGCGGAGAGGCTGCCCTTGAACTCCTGCGGAGCGATGAGAATCCGCACCAGGCCTCCTCAAGCGGCTAAACATGCTGAGCGGACGCTTCATGATATCGCCCCCACCGTAGTTTCATCCAACCTTGCGGAAATTGGACACCGCGCGCGTAGGGGCAGGGCCCCGTCCCTGCCCCTTTTCCGGGCGACCACGGGGGGTCGCCCCTACGCACGAAAATATTTGTTCTTTTTTCGTCAAACCCCTTGACAAAGAACGGCTGTTCTGATAATTACTGACGTATAGGAAGAAGAACACATGTTCCTTAGGAGGCACAGCGATGCGCAAGGGCACAACGAAGGGTCATCTCACGGGCGTCCGCTGTCCGGACTGCGGCGGCCCGCTGGTCCACGGCGAGGGCTGCATCTGCTGCCCTATCTGCGGCTTCACCCGCTGCTAGCCGGACGCCGGAGTCGATAGGGACATGACGCTCTTGCTGAGCGGAGCCCTGGCGGCCGGCGGGTCGCTGGCCATGGAAGTGGCGCTCCATCTGTGGCGGCGCCGCCAGCGACGCGCCATAGACGACATGCGGTCCCGCGCCGAGGCGCTCCTGCGGGAGGCCCGACTCTCGGAGCTGGCGCTCTCGGCCATGGTGCAACGCCACAAGCACCCCATTCGGGTCCACACCAACTGATCCTCCGGGTTCCCCCCCTTACCGTGGGGCGGCCGGGAACCTTTCCCCTGTCCGAAGACGGCGACGTTGACGGGCAGCCCCGGCCGCTCCTAGCCCCTCGATTGACAGCCCCCCTCGTTCCGCTATCATGTGGGCGAGCCCCTGCCGGCTCGTCATTCTTATGACCAACGAGAGCCCAACCATCCGCCGCGTCTGCCTCCTCACCCTGGGCTGCAAGCTCAACCAGGCCGAATCCGAGGCCATCGCCCGCGACCTGCTGGCCGCGGGCTGCCAGGTGGTGGACCGGCCCGCCGCCGCCGATGCCTTCGTCATCAACACCTGCTCCGTCACCCACGTCGCCGACCGCAAGGCCCGCCACCTGGCCCGTCTGGCCCGCCGCCTTTCGCCCGTGGCGCCGGTGATCGTCACCGGCTGCTACGTCGAGACTGCCGGGCCGGGCCTGGCCGCCGCCATCGGCGCCGACCTCATCCTGAAGAACGACGAGAAGCCTTCGCTGGCCGCCCGGCTCGCCGGTCCGGGCGTTCGTCAGACCGGCGGGGTTGCCGAGTCAGCGTCCTGTTCCGACTCCTGGGGTTTGCTGCGCACCAGGGCCTTCCTCAAGGTGCAGGAGGGCTGCAACGACGTCTGTGCCTTCTGCGTGGTTCCCCGGACCCGCGGCCGCGAGCGCAGCGTGCCCCTGGATGAGGTGGTCAGCGCCGTGCGCGCCCGCGAGAAAGAGGGTGTGCAGGAGGTGGTGCTCACCGGCACTCAGTTGGGTGCCTACAGGGCCGCCCATGGGCGAGAGAGGAGCAACGGCGCGGCCGCCTCCGGCCCCTCGGCGCTGCTGCGGGCCCTGCTGGGGGAGACGGCGGCGCCGCGGCTACGCCTCTCGTCGCTACAGCCGCAGGACGTCACATCAGAGCTGCTCTCGCTGTGGGAGGACCCGCGTCTCTGCCGCCACTTCCACCTGGTTCTCCAGAGCGGCAGCGACAACGTCCTCGCCCGCATGCGCCGCCGCTACACCGCCGCTGACTTTCGCCAGGCCCTGGCCCTGATCCGCAGGCACGTCCCCGATGCGGCCGTGACGACCGACGTCATGGTCGGCTTCCCGGGTGAGTCCGAGGCCGACTTCGAGGAGACGCTACGCCCTCTGCGGCGAGGCTGCCTTCGCCGCGCTGCACGTCTTCCCCTACTCGCGCCGGCCGGGCACCGTCGCCGCCCGTCCGCCTTTGGCGGACGACCAGGTGCCGGAGCCCGTGAAGCGGGAGCGCACGCGGCGCCTGCTGGCCCTGGGCCGCGACCTGCGGGCCGCCTTCGAGGCGCGCTTCCTGGGGCGGGTCATGCCCGTGCTCTGGGAGAGGACCCGGCGCACCAGGGGCGGCCTGCTTTGGGAAGGCCTGACCGACAATTACATCCGCGTATTCACCCGCAGCGACGCCAACCTCTGGAACCGCATCCTGCCCGCCCGACTCGGAGACGGCACCGGCTCGACGCAGCCCGCCGGCCGGACGCGAGGGCGGGGCGAATTCGAGGGAGGCGTCTGGGGAGAGCTCGTCTGGGCGTCATCGGCGCATCTGGCCTGCTTGGCCGGCAGGGGCGAGAGTTTGAGGAGGAAACAATGAACGTCGCCAACCGCCTCATCATCTTGTTGGGTGCCCTGCTGCTCATGTTCGCCGTGGCGCTGGTCATCCTCTTCACCTGGGCCGCCGCCTCCGAGAGCGTGCAGCGCCTCTCGGACTTCGTCCAGTTCCTGCACGATCACCAGGACGACAACGGATCGCGCATCATCCTCACCCTGGGTGGCGTCGTGGTGGCCCTCCTCGCCCTGGTCGTGGTCATCGCCGAGCTGACGCCGCCCCGGGCGGAGCGGGTGCCCGTGCGCGACGTGCGGGCCGGCGACGCCCTCCTCTCGACAGACGCCATCGGCCAGCGCCTCCAGCAGGAGGTGTCCGCTGTGCCGCACGTCACCCAGGTCAAGGCCATGGTGGCGGCCCGCGGCAAGGGTGTGGAGGTAGACCTGGAGCTGCACGTGGACCCGGATACCAACCTGGCCCTCACCTCGGAGGAGGCATGCAGGGCGGTGGAAAACATACTCACGAACCGGCTCAGCGTCGAGATGGCGAGACCGCCTCGCCTCAACCTCCGCTACTCGGAGCTGCGCCTGGCGGCGAAGCCGGCCACGACCTCGCCCTCTCCGCCGCCGGCTCCGGCCGAGGAGCCGCAGGCGATGACCGTCGAGGCGGCGGCGGCGGACGAAGAAGCGCCCGCTGCCGAAGAGATGCCGGCGGAAGGCGAGGGCGAGAGCCCCCAAGCCGGCACGGGGCCTGACGCATAGCGCACAGGGCATAACGCATAGGGCATAGAACAAAGGCCCATTGGGGAGCGGCGACGTGCCAAGACTGCAACCACCCCCGACTGAGAGGCTCCGGGCCGTCCTGGAGAGCCTTCTCTTCGTGGCGCAGGGACCGGTGGACATGGGAGTGCTGGCGCGCGTCCTCCGCATCGAGACGGGGCAGGTGGAAGAGACGCTGGTCAGCCTGGCCGCCGCGTGCCGCGACCGGGGCATCCGCGTCCAGCGCGATGGTCGCTACGTGCAGATGGTGACCGATCCCGAGGCCGCCCCCTACGTGGAACGGCTCCTGGGTATGGACCACGAGCAGCGCCTCTCCCACGCCGCCCTGGAGGCCCTGGCTATCATCGCCTACCGGCAGCCGATTACCCGCGCCGCCATCGACGCCATCCGCGGCGTCAACTCGGACCGAGCTGTGGCCACCCTCATCGCCCGCGGCCTGGTGGAGGAGGCAGGACGGGCCGCCACGCCGGGGCACCCAGCCCTGCTGGCGACCACCGTCCGCTTCCTGGAGCACTTCGGCCTGGAGAGCCCGCAGGACCTGCCGCCCCTGCCAAAGGAGGAGCGATCGGGCCCAGAGGGGGAGAAGCCATGACCGTCGGAGCCTGTCGCATCACCCTGCGCCTGCCCGAGAACGACTCCCTGAAGGGCAAGCGTCAGCTAATCAAGTCCGTCACCAGCCGCGTCCGAAACAAGTACAACGTCGCCATCGCCGAGATCGACGACAACGAGAGCTGGCAGATCGTCTCCCTGGGGATTAGCTGCGTCTCCAACAGCACCCGCCACGCCGACGAGATGCTTACGAACGTGGTCAAGTACATCGCCGGCAGCCGGCTGGAGGCGGAGCTCCTGGACTACGAAATCGAGATGCTCCAGGCGCTGTAGGGGCACACGGCCGCGCGCCCCTACTGACAATCCGTTACGAGGGCACCAGGCTGCCCCACAGGTCGTAAGGCAACGCTTGCTCGACCCGCACGCGCACCATCGAGCCGGGCGGCGGGCGGCCGTGGCCCAGCACCAGCCCGTCGACCTCCGGCGCGTCACGGTAGGAGCGCCCGGCGAACACCTCATCTCCCTCGGGTCGCGACTCGTCGCCGCGGCCGGCGGGAGCGGCCTCAGACTCCACCAGCACCGTGAGCTCGCGGCCCACCCACTGCCGGTTGCGGGCCAGGGACACCTCCTGGGCGAGTCGCATCAGGCGCCGGTAGCGCCGGCGCTTGACTACCGTCGCCACCTGTCCGGGCGCCTGCGCCGCCGGCGTGCCCGGCTCCGGAGAGTAGACGAAGGCGCCGACGTGGTCGAAGCGCGTCTCCTGCACGAAGTCCAGCAGCTCCTCGAACTCCGCCTCTGTCTCCCCCGGGTAGCCCACGATGAAGGTGGTGCGCAGGGCGATGTCCGGCATGGCGGAGCGCAGGCGGGCGAGCATCTGACGCAGATGGTCCGGATTGCTGGGCCGGCGCATGCGCCGCAGGACGTCGGCGCTGGCGTGCTGGAGCGGTATGTCCAGGTAGTGGCATACCTGGGGCAGCGAGGCCATGGTGCGGGCCAGGGAAGCGCTGACGTGGCCGGGGTAGGCATACATCACCCGGATCCAGGGCACCTGCGGCACGGCCTCCGCCAGGCGTTCCAGCAGCTCAGGCAGGCCGTCGCGCTGGCCGAGGTCGCGCCCGTAGGCGGTGCTGTCCTGGGCCACCAGCACCAGCTCCTGCACCCCCTGGGCCGCCAGCCGCCTGGCCTCGGCGACCAGGGTGTCGGGCTCGATGCTGTGGAGGCGCCCCTTTATGCGGGGGATGAGGCAGAAGGCGCAGTGGGCGTCGCAGCCGTCAGAGATCTTCAGGTAGGCGCTGGGCCGCCGGCCCCGCGAAGTCTCCGGGATATCGAGGGGCGCCTGCGCGTCGGGCCGGGAGGCGGTGCCCGCGAGGGCCGCCACCTGCTCCCAGGCCTCCACGCCGAAGAAGGCGTCTACCTCCGGCGCTTCGTCCTTGAGCTGCCGGGCGTCCAGCTGCGTCAGGCAGCCCGCCACCACCAGCTTCTGCCCCAGCCGCTTACCGAGGGCCAGCCGCAAGACGGCGTCAATCGACTCCTGCCGAGCCGCCTCCAGGAAGCCACAGGTGTTGACCACGATCAGGTCGGCATCGGCGGGACGGTCGGCGGGCTCGTGATAGCCCTCGCGGAGGAGCGCCTCTAGCTTCTCGGAGTCGGCGACGTTCTTGGGGCAGCCCAGAGTCACCAGGTGATAGCGCACGAAGACCTGCTAGACGCCGCTGCGGCTAACGACAAGCGTGACAGACTCATTGTCACCAAGCTTGCTGTTGGGGGCCGGGCTCTGGTCGAAGACGACACCCGGTGCAACATCGCTGTTCTCCACCTCGACGACAACGTAGCTCATGCCTTTGTCGCGGAGGACGGCGACGGACGCGTCCAGGGTGGCGCCCCCGAAGTCCGGCACTATGCCGGGGTCTGTGGGCGCTATCGGGCGGCCCTGAGGCTGTTGGGTGGGGACAGGCTCCGCAGTGGGCGCTTCTTCCGGGGGCGCCTCGGCCGGGGGCGCCTCAGCCGTCGGCGTCTCCAAGGTAGGCTCCACTGCTGGAGGGGGTGCCTCCGTACCTGTCTGGGCAAGCTCGGCGGTGGGGACGCGAGTGGGCTGGCCGGGTATGATGCCGCCTTGGCTGCCGGGCGCCGAGCGGTAGAGGAGGAGGCCGGCAGCCAGCAGGAAGAGGACCACTATGCCCGCCACCACCCAGTTCATCGAGAACCCGGGCGTCGTGGGACGGCTGATCTCGGGCAGCGGCGACACCTCCGGCTCCAGCCGGGCATGGGGGAGCGCGGCCAGGAGCTGCCCGGCATCCAGACCCAGGTACTGGGCATAGGTGCGAAGGAAGGCGCGGGCATAGAAGGGAGCCGGAAAGGCGGAGAAGTCCTCTCTTTCCAGGGCTTCCAGATACCGCTTGGAGATGCGGGTGTCGCGCTCGGCGTCCTCGATGGTCAGTCCACGGGCGACCCGGGCCTGAAAGAGGACTCTCCCTAGTTCAGCCATAACGAAGCTTTAGCCTGGAGGGGGGTGCCCCACGGCACTATATCGATTGCGGACGTCCCGGTCAACCGCCAAGGTGTTTGGCGGCGTCGAACTCCGCGGGGAGCACCCGCAGCAGGATTGGCGCCCGCTCGGTGAAGAGGGGCGCCAGCTTGGAGTTGCTGATGGCGCTGCCGAGGCCCAGGGACGGGTAGGTGGCAAACAGGATGAGGATCACCTGGATAATCACCACGCCCTTGACGAACCCGAAGGCAGCCCCCGCCAACTGGTCGAATACGCCCAGCATCAAGAGCGAGGCTGTTTCCTTGAGCAGCATGGCCACCACCTGGCCGGCCACCGCAATGGTGAGGAAGATAGCCAGGAAGGCCACCGTCCTTGCTGCCCTGTCGCTGTCGATAATCGTCTTGAGGTCTCCAGCCAGCCGCTCGTAGAAGAGGCCCGCCAGCACCACTCCCAGGATAACGGAGAAGATGGTGACGACCTCGCGGATCAAGCCGGCGGTGAAGGCGGCAAAGATGAACCAGGCGAGCACCGCCAGGATAACGCCGTCCAGCCAGTTCACGGCTCACCTCGCAACCCGGTCGGCCCGCCACCCCTGCCCGAACCCGTATCTGGACACGAGAAAGCCGCGCTGGCGGGGGAGCAGCGGCACAGGCGATAGTCAGGTGTTCTTCCCATATCGGACGGGCAGGCCCACCGCGGGCGGACTCTGTGACCCTCACATGGATCTTCGGCCCGGCGGCGAGCGGCCTCCAGTCTAGCACAGCCCATCGAGGCTGACAAACCCGCCGATCTGCCTCAAGACCTCATCCGGTAGAAGGCTTGACAAAGGCCCTCTTCGCTGGTACTGTTGTTCGACAGAACACAGGTTCCGAGCAAAAGAACGGACCCCAGAAAGGCGCAGCCTGCGCAGCGAGGTGACTCTATGAAGCCTCTATCGCCCCGACAGCAGAAGATCCTGGCCTTCATCCGTCGCTTCATCGATGATAAGGAGTATCCGCCCAGCATCCGCGACATCCAGATCGGCTGCGGCATCAGCTCCACGTCTGTGGTCGACTACAACCTCAAGGCCCTCGAGAGGATGGGCCACATCCGGCGCGACCGCGAGGTCTCGCGGGCCATCGAGCTGCTGGACGGCAGCGGCCGCCGCGTACGCAGTGTCGCCGTGCCGCTCGTTGGGCGCATCGCCGCCGGCCAGCCTATCCCCGTGCCGGAGGGCAGCGTCGCCTACGACGAGACGGTGTCGGTCACCCCGGACATGGCCGGCGGGCAGGACAACGTCTTCGCTCTCCGCGTCAAGGGCACATCGATGATCGACGCCCTCATCAACGATGGCGACATCGTGGTGATGGAGCAGGCCAACACTGCCAAGGACGGGGACATGGTAGCCGTCTGGCTCAAGAAGGAGGAGGAGGTCACCCTCAAGAAGTTCTACCGGGAGGGCAACCAGGTACGTCTCCAGCCCGCGAACGAGACCCTGCCTCCCATCTACACCGACGCCGCCAACGTGGAGATCCAGGGGCGCGTGCTCTCCGTCTTCCGCCCCATCTCCTAACTCGTCGGGGACACCGCCCGCGTTATGCGGGCCTCCTCCCGCGTTCTGGCGAAGGCGGCGCCGCTATGCGCGCCAGGTCTTCCACCAGCACCTCCAAAGCCAGCTCCTCGCGGTAGACGCCGGACTTGATCGAGGCGTCGGCCTCCAGCAGCCGGCGGTAGGCGGCTTCCAGCCTGGCCGGCGGGCAGCGCCCCGCCTGCTCCAGCACCTTTCCCAGGGCAAAGCCTGACTTGATGCCCAGCCGTTCGCCGATCTCCGCCCTCGGACGGCGCTGCCCCATCATCTCCTTGGCCAGCAGAAGGTTGCGGTACTGGCGCGTGATGATGGCCAGCACGTACGGGGCCGCCGCCCCTTGATCGAGGAGTTGCTCGAGGAGGCGGAGCGCCTGGTCGGGACGGCCCTCGACCACGGCATCGACAAGGGTGAAGACGCTGGCCTCGCGGGCTGCCACCGTAAGGGCGCGCACGTCCTCGTCCTCCACCCGCCCGCCAGAGGCGTATAAGGCCAGCTTCTTCAGCTCTTGCCAGAGCGTCCACAGGTCGTTCCCCACCAGGTCGGCGAGCAGGCGCACCGCCGCGGGCGAGATGTCCACGCCCTCTTGCCGGGCGCGAGCCTGGATCCATCCCGGAAGGTCGCGCTGGCCGAGGCGGGGGAAGCGCCGAACCTGGGCTAGAGGCGACAGCAGCTTCAGCAGAGGGTTGCTCTCGGAGATATCCCCGTCTACGAAGACAAGGGCGGCGGAAGGAGGCAGGCCTTCGAGGGCGGCGGGCAGGTCTCGCCAGGGGCCCAGTTCGGCCCGCCGGCCGGGGTCTCCCGCCGGCCCGGCGCCGGCCTGACGCCGGCCGCGGGGCGCCTCGAAACGACCCAGAAGGCCCTCGACCAGCACCAGGCGGTGGGCGCCCATGAAGGGCACCGTGTTGCAGACGGCCAGCAGCTCGTCGGGGCGCACCTGGCTGCCCTCGAAGGCGGCGGTGTTGGTGGAGAGCATGCCGTCGCCGTTCAGCTCCGCCTTGAGCTCGGCGAGGGCCTCATGGAGCGTGAAGCTGTCGGGGCCGCAGAAGACGCTGATCACAGTTGCCTCGGAGCTGCGAAGGCTGGTCGTCCGGCCCCTTCATACTGTGGGCGGAACGATCTTCCCCATTGAAACACAGTCCGCCCCGCGAGGAAACCGGATCAGGGCTTCAGCCGCCGAGAGAGCAGTGCCAAGGGTAGACCTGAGGGTCAGTCGCCAGATTTGTTGGCCTATTAGCTCAATGACACAAAGGCGAGGGAATAGATTCGTCACGCGATGCCCCAGCGTTGACACTGGGGCTATGACCCTCCGCGGGCACGCAGCGACGCCGGGGCCCGTGACAAGCTCTACGGGCCTGCCCACGCAGCTCTGGGGTGGGAATCCTTCGCGCACCGCGGCCAAGACTAGGCCGCCGGGCGCTTGTCCTCGAGTTCCGACCGCAAGACCTTCACGGTCAGAGGGGCTTCCACCCCGAGGGATACCTTGTCCCTGCCGACGCGGATGATCTTAAGCCTTACCACAGAGTCGTCACAGGTAAGGACGATTGACTGACTCGTTTTTCGCGTTAGGACTAACAACTAAGTTCCTCCAAAGGCCCGAACGGGGATGCGTACTCCCGGAGTGCCGCATCTCGTCACTCCATGCCACAGAAGGCATGCCGGCCGCTCGATGACGCCGAAGGCGTCTGCCGGCAGGGGGGCGCTAGAGACGAATGCCCAGGCGGGACAACGTGGTCTCCCCTAGCTTCTCCACGGCCACCCGCAGTCCAGACAGCTCCCGGTCGTTGAGGACGGCGAAGATCTCGACGCCCACCTGATTGGCCACAGGGAACGACTCCTGGAACTTCTTGACGCCGGCGTTCGTGAGAGAGACCAAGGTCTTTCGGCGGTCCTTTGGGTCGCCCTGGCGAGCTACCCATCCGGCCGCCTCCATCCTGTCCACCAGGCCGGTTATCGTCTGAGCTTCCTTCACCATGTGTCGCGCGATGCGCGTCGAAGGCAGGACTCCGCCGGCAGAGACCAGTACCGTCAGCAGTTGAAGCTGCGGCATAGTGATGCGCTGCGGCAGGAGGGCCAGCTCGTGGACCTTAAAGACAGCGTTGTATGCCTGATAAAGCGCCACCCACTCCGGCAGACCACGTACGGCTGCCATGTCGAGGGGCGGTACGCGAACCTTACGCTGAGCCATACTTCACCTCCCTTTGCTTCACCTCCTCTATAAGTATGTGCTTGTTGGCGGCGCGTAACAATACCCCCGTGTGACCTCCTGGGGATCGACCGCGAGCCAGACTCCGGATAGGTTGACGGGGGGTTGGCAAGGCCGCCGTGTTATGTTAATATAGGTTGGGCCCAGGAGACTGAATTAGCCGAATGGCAGGGAAGAATGCAGTCTCTTGGGCCCCGTTTTGTTTTGGCGCCCAGCTGGCGCGAATCCCGACCCGAACCTGGCCTCGTTGACACCACGGCCACCCACGCTATGATGGGCGGCGATGATTCCGTCGCCCAGGATCCTGCTAGCGAGCCGGTCATGAAGGTAGAAGCCAGCATCGAGGCGCCCAGCCTCCGCGACGTGCCTGCCGCTGCCCGCAAAGCCGAGGAACTCGGCTACGACGGCGTCGTCAGCAGCCAGGTAGGCCACGACCCGTTCCTGCCCCTGGTCCTCGCCGCCGAGCACACCCAGCGGATCAGCCTGGGCACAGCGGTGGCCATCGCCTTTCCGCTCAGCCCCACCAGCCTGGCTCACATCGCCTGGGACATTCAATCGCTCTCCGGAGGCCGGCTGCTGCTCGGACTGGGCAGCCAGGTGAAAGGACATATCGTCCGGCGCTTCGGCATCCCGTATGCGCCGCCGGGGCCACGCATGCGTGAGTACATCCTTGCCCTGCGCGCCGTCTGGGACTCGTGGCAAAACGGCGCCAAGCTCGACTTCCAGGGCGACTATTACAACCTTACCCTCATGACCCCCTACTTCAACCCGGGCCCCGTCGAGCACCCTCACATCCCCGTCTACGTCTCCGCCGTCAACCCCTACATGCTGCGCCTGGCGGGCGAGCTTTGCGACGGTGTCCGCCTGCACCCCTTCAACACCGCCAAGTACACCAGGGAGGCGATCCTGCCCAACCTGGAGGCCGGCGCCCGCAAGGCCGGCCGCCCCCTCAGCGACATCGACATCTGCGGCGGCAGCTTCCTGGTCACGGGCGAGACGGAGGAGGAGATCGAGCGGATGAAACAGGCCGTGCGAACGCAGGTGGCCTTCTATGGCTCGACGCGCAGCTACCGGGCCGTCTTCGAGGCACACGGCTGGGGCGACGTCTGCCTGGAGTTGCACGAAATGTCCACTCAGGGCCGCTGGTCGGAGATGGGCAAACTCATCACGGAGGAAATGCTGGAGGAATTTGCCATCGTCTCTCCCTACGACGGCCTGGTTGACAAGATCAAAGCCCGTTGGAGCGGCATCATCACCCGAACGGGCCTCGCCATTCCCCTCCGCAAGCCCGAGGACGAGGAGCGCCTGCGCCACATGCTGCGGGAGCTCCAGCGGGCGTAGGCCCTTGTCGCGCTGAGGAAGCGCGGCGTGCCCTACGCCGCGTCCGGCGGCTCAGCGCCGGCCCTCGCTTGCGGCGCATTGCAGCGCCAGAGCACGCCGCCGCCGCTCCACAGCTCTGACACCAGCTCCGGGAACGCGTACGCGAACCCGTCCAACTGCCGGAGGGCATCGCGGAGGTTGGGGAACTGCGTTGAATGCTCGAACTTGTCGCCGCGTCTTACCGAGACAGTGTACATAGTTTCGACCGGTCTCATAGGGGGACCGATTATCTTATCGGCAGGGTTGGGGAAAGCCTTAATAGGGGTTTCGCGTCGCGCCTAGCGCGGCAGGCCGAGGCCGCGACCGGCGATGATGTTTCGCTGCACCTCCGAGGTGCCGGCCCCGATGGTCTCCTGCACCGTCGAGAGGTAGCCCTGGACCACGACGCCGGAGAGCACCGCCCGCGCCGAGTCGCCCCGAAGCTGGCCATGCAGCCCAACCACCTCCACTGCGACCTGGTAAAGGCGCTGGGCCATCTCGCTGTTGAAGAGCTTCACCTGGGCCGCCTGCCAGTCCGGCCGCTGCCCCCGGCTGCGGAGCCACACCGCCCGGTAAGTGAGCACGCGGGCCACCTGGAACTCGATCGCCAGCTCCGCCATCTTCTGGCGCAGCCGATCGCGGCGCCCCGCAGGGCCATGGGGCGCCTGAGCCATATAGCGAAGCAGGGCGCGGAACACCCGGACGTGGCTCAGGTACGGGTAGAGGGCCAGCCGCTCCACGTCCAGGGCCGCCGCCACCTGGTACCAGCCGCGGTTCTCCTGCCCGACCAGGTTTTCGCGGGGCACGCGCACATCCTCGAAGAGGACCTCATCGAACCAGTCCGTGTTCAGGAGGTTGGTGAGCGGGCTCACCATCACGCCCGGGTCGTCCATCGGCACGACGAAGGCCGAGAGACCGCGGTGCTGGGGCGCCTCCGAGTCGGTGCGGGCCAGGAGCCAGCAGTGGGTGGTGCGGCCGGCGCCGCTGGTGTAAATCTTACGCCCGTTGATCACGAAGTCATCGCCTTGAGCCACGGCCCGCGTCTGGAGGCTCACCAGGTCGGAGCCGGCCTCGGGTTCCGTGTATCCCAGACAGAAGGATATCTCGCCGCGGGCCAGGCCCGGCAGGTAGCGCCGCTTCTGCTCGTCGTTGCCGAAGGCCAGGATTGACGGCGCCACGATGGTGCGCCCGATGTTCTCGCTGCCGGGCGCACCATAGGCGGCCAGCTCCTCGTCCACCACGAGCTGGTCGATGGGCGTGAGGCCGCCGCCGCCGTACTCGACGGGCCAGCTCAGGCCGAGCCAGCCGCGGGCCCCCACCTTGCGCTCGAACTCCGAGAAGTAGAGGTAGCCGGGTATCAGGGCGGCCAGGCCGTCAGGGGCGCCGTCAGCCCATCCCGGCAGCTCCTGCTCCAGGAACTGCCGCACATCTCGGCGGAGTCGCTCTTGCTCCTCGCTGAAGCGGAAGTCCATCAGACGCTTGCAGTCCTATTGCTCGCCGGCCGCGGCCTCGTCCGGCACGAAGACGACGTCGTTAGGCGTCCAGTCCACCAGCCGGCGGAATCGGGCCCGCACCGGCATGCCGATGTAGACATCCTCCGGCCGGCAGCCCACCACCCGAGAGAGGAAGACCGTGTCGATGCCTTCGAGCTCAATGTAGGCGAGGACAAACGGCACCTCGTGGAGGAAGGCCTCGGCGGCGAAGTGGAGGATGGAGAACGTGTGGACCTTCCCCTTCTGAGGCGCTTCGAACCACGAGTCCTGGCGCCGCAGGCGCCGCAGTCGCGCCGGGGCGGCAGCCACGCCTTGCCGCACTTCGTGCAGCGCGTCGCCAGCAGCTTCTTTTCCTTGAGCCCGAGGAAGAAGTCGCTGACCTCGCCGTAGCTGTGGATGTACTCGATTTGGTAAGGGCGGCTCACTTGGAGAGGGTTGACGTTGTAGACGTGGGTCATATCGGCTCCTCCTCAGTGTTGCGCCGCCAGGTCAGGCGTCTCCAGAATGTTGACCGCAATGTAGGTGCCGGTGCCGGCGTGGCTGTGGATGAGGCCGCGACGCGCGTTCTTCACCTGGATCGGCGCGCCGTCGATGCCGGCCTCCGGGTCGCTGCAGTGCTCGGCCATGCGATGCTGAAGCTGCCAGAGGGCGAACACCCCCTGCATGATGCCGGTAGCCCCCACAGGGTGGCCGCAGGCCAGCAGGCCGCCCGAGGGGTTCACGGGCAGCTTGCCGCCCACGTATGGATGACCATCCTCGACGAAGCGGCCTCCCTGGCCGTAGAGCGCCAGGCCCATGTCCTCGTAGGTTTGGAGCTCGCTGGAAGCGTAAGCGTCGTGCACCTCAGCGAAGTCGATCTGCTCGACGGGGTCGGTGATGCCGGCCATGGCGTAGGCCTGGCGGGCGGCCTCGCGACCGCCGCGGAAGGAGGCGACGCCGGGCCACTGCCCGTTGAGGGCCTCGCCCTGAACCGTCTTGTAGTCGTACTTGCTGCGCTCCTCGCCGGGCAGCACGATCACGTCGCCCCGAGGCCGGTCGCCCATGCGCATGGTGTCGGTGCCGCAGCCCAGTCCCGTGAGCACCGCGTAGTCGCCCTGGGGGCGCAGGCGCTTGGCCCACTCCTCGGTGCAAAGGATGACGCAGGCGGCGCCGTCGCTCATGACGCAGACCATCGGCCGGGTGAGAGGCGTGGAGATAAGCGGCGCGTTGAGAACGCCTTCGATGGTCCAGTGCTCGTGCTTCTGTGCCCAGCGGTTGTGGAAGGCGTTGTCGTAGTTCTTGACGGCGATTCGGGCGAACTGCTCGGCGGTGGTACCGAACTCGTACATGTGGCGCTGGGCCATGTTGGCGTAGTAGCCGGAATAATATCCGCCGACCGGGAAGTCGAAGTCGGTGTCCGAGGCCAGAGCGATGAACTCGTTGCCCTTGGCCGTGTTCACCTCACTCATCTTCTCGAAGCCGTAGACCAGGCAGAGCTCAGAGAGGCCCGAGGCGATGTCCATGTATCCCGCCCGGATGCCCAGGCCGCCGGTGGCGCCGCCGCCCTCGATGCGCATCGAGGGCTTGGGGCACATCGCCAGGTAATCCTGGGTTAGGGAGTCGAAGAGTAGCTGGCCGTTGAAGTGGTCGGAGAAGTAGGTGCAGATGGTGGTCTGGATGTCGCGTAGCTCCAGACGTCCGTTCAGATCGTTCATGGCGTAGTCCAGGGCATCTTTGCACATGGCCTCCTGGGTGAGCAGGTTGGCCTTGGCGAACTTGGTGATGCCTCCAGACACGATGCAGACTCTGCGCATAGGCTTTTACCTCCTTAGCGCTCATGTGGGGGACAAGATTGACGGCAGGATGTAAGATGCGGCCGGGGCCACCCCTTGGCCGGGGCGCGCTTTCGTTCTATCATACTTGCTGCGCTGGGGATAGAGGCCCTAGCCCTCGGAAGGGCAGGGACGGGGCCCCGCCCCTACAACGTGTGACCGGTAGGGGCGACCCCCCGTGGTCGCCCTGAGGGAGGCGACAGGAGTGAACAAGGTCTACGCCAGCCCCGCTGAAGCCGTGGCCGACGTCTTCGACGGCGCGGTCGTCATGATCGGCGGCTTTGGGCCCGTGGGCTCGCCGGCCATGCTGGTCTTCGCCCTCGCCGACCAGGGGGCCCGCGATCTCACCATCATCACCAACAACGTGGGCCTCGGCGACCGCCTGGACGCCCTCTTCGAGAACCGGCAGGTGCGCAAGTTCATCGGCTCCTTCCCCATCCGCACCTGGGGCGCGCGGACCACCTTCCTGCAGGAGCAGTGGCGGGCGGGCGAGATTGAGGTGGAGGTGTCGCCCCAGGGCACGATGGCGGAGCGCATCCGGGCCGGCGGCGCAGGGCTCGGCGGCTTCTACACGCCGACCGGCGTCGGCACCGTCGTCGAGCAAGGCAAGGAGCGGCGGACGCTGAACGGCCGCGAGTACCTCCTGGAGATGCCTTTGCGCGCCGACTTCGCCCTCGTCCGCGCTCAACGAGCCGACACCATGGGCAACCTCGTCTACCGCATGGCGACCCGCAACTTCAACCCCGTCATCGCTACCGCCGCCGACGTCACGATTGCCGAGGCGCAGGAGATCGTGCCGGCCGGTACGCTGGACCCGGAGGTCATCGTCACGCCGGGCATCTTCGTCAAGCGCATAGTACAGGCAGAACGAGATGAGATCCGTTGGTTTGACTCGTGAGCTCATCGCGCTGAGGGTGGCGCGGGAGCTACGCGACGGCATGGTCGTCAACCTGGGCATCGGAATACCCACCCAGGTCGCCAACTTCATCCCCGAGGGCATCACCGTCATCTTCCAGGCCGAGAACGGCATCCTGGGCTATGGCGGCATCGCCGAAGAGGAGCACATCGACGCCGACCTCATCAACGCCGGCGGCCAGCCCGTGACCCTGCTCCCCGGCGCCTCCTTCTTCCACAGCGCCGACTCCTTCGTCATGATCCGCGGTGGGCACGTGGATATGACCGTCCTGGGCGGCCTGCAAGTCTCCGAGAAGGGCGACCTGGCGAACTGGATGGTGTCCGAGAAGGCCGTGGGCAGCATCGGCGGCGCCATGGACCTGGCTGTCGGCGCCCGCCGGGTGGTGATAGCGATGGAGCACACCACCAAGGACGGCCAGCCACGCATCCTCCGCGAGTGCACCTACCCGCTGACAGCCATCCGTGCCGTGGACCTCGTGGTGACGAACCTGGCCGCCATCGAGGTGACTCCCGAGGGCCTGGTGGTGCGGGAGGTGGCTCCCGGCGTCACCTTCGAGGAGGTGCAGGAGGCCTCGGAGCCGCGCCTCATCCGGCCGCCCGACCTGCGGGAGATGGAGCTGTAAGGCTGGCCGACGTGGTTGTTCACCGTAGGGACAGAGCTTTAGCTCTGTCCAGGGCCGAGCTGAAGCTCGGCCCCTACAGTATCGTCACCCGCCGCGTGTCGTGAAGCCGATGTGTTGTCAACGACAAATGAGCCCTGTACGGCTCGCGCCGCCCGGCATCTAAGGAGATCAGGATGCACACCCAGACGGTGGCAGACAGCCCTAAGAACGCACGCGGCGGGCAGGTCTCGTACCTGCTGCTGACCAAGGGCCAGTTCGGCTCGCAGAACCTGTCGATCACGTGGGTGGAGGGCCAGCCGAACAGCGAGCAGCCGGTGCATGCTCATCCCGAGAACGAGCAGGTGTACGTCATCGTGCGCGGGCGAGGGCTGATGAAGGTGGGAGACGAGGAGCAAGAGGTGAGTCGCGGGCACGCTCGTCTTCGTGCCGCCGCAGACGGGTCATGCGATCAGAAACAGTGGCGACGAAGTCGCTCGTCTACGTATCCGCGACCGCACCCCCGTTCAGTGCCTCAGCGCTCGATCCGGTGTTCGCGTACAGGCGGTGAGCACAGGTGCAGCGCCATCGGAAGGGAAGGCCATGTTCAAGACCAAACTGACCGAGCTGCTGGGCATCGAGTACCCGATCATCCAGGCCGGCATGGGCGGCGTGGCCCTGGCCGAGCTGGCGGCCGCCGTCTCCAACGCGGGCGGCCTGGGCGTCATGGCCGGCGCTGCGCTGGAAGCTGACCTCTTCCGCGACCAGATCCGTGAGACGAAGCGCCGCACCAGCAAGGTCTTCGGCGTCGACCTCCTCCTGGCCGAGGGTTTGCCCAACACCGAAGAGCTGATGGACATCATCTTCGAGGAGAAGGTGCCCGTCTTCGTGTCCGGCCTGGGCACCCCCGGGCCCTGGGTGCAGCGCATGCACGAGCAGGGAATGAAAATCGTGGCCCTCGTGGGGAACGTACGCCACGCCCGGCGCTGCGCCGAGGACGGCGTCGACATCATCGTCGCCCAGGGTCACGAGGCCGGCGGCCACACCGGTCGCGTGGCCGCGATGGCGCTGGTGCCGCAGGTCGTGGACGCCGTCAAGCCCATCCCGGTGGTCGCTGCCGGCGGCATCTGCGACGGCCGCGGCCTCGTCGCCGCCCTGGCTTTGGGCGCCTGCGGCGTCCTCATCGGCACGCGCTTCATCGCCACCTACGAGGCCGCGGTCCACCTCAACTACAAGCAGAAGCTGGTCCAGATCGGCGACGACGATACGGTGGTCACCCGCGCCTACACTGGCAAGTCCCTGCGCAACATCCGCAACCGCTGGACGGAGGAGTGGAAGGACCGCCAGTCCGAGGCCAAACCCTTTCCTATGCAGGTCTTCGTAGCCGGCGAGAAGATGGCCGCCGCCATCCTCGGCGGCGACATGGACTGGGGCCTCTCACCAGCGGGCCAGGGCTCCGGCCTCATCAAGGAGATCGTGCCCGCGGGCCAGGTGGTAGAGGACATCATGCGCGAGGCGAAGGAAGTGCTCAGCGGGCTGGCGCAGGAGTATGAGTAGGTAGGGCTCACCCCTGACCCGCAAGCGCGCTCGCGAGGGGCGCCCCCACGACTACTGTTCGCACCCGCAGGAGGAGACATGAGCTACCAGTTCCTGCTCGTCGAGAAAAAAGACAAGGTGGCGCTGGTCACCCTCAACCGGCCCGAGAAACGCAACGCCCTCTCCATCGCCCTGCGCAACGAGATCGACCGCTGTCTTGGCGAGCTGGAGGCGGACGACGAGGTGAGCGTGTTGGTCATCGCCGCCCAGGGGCCCGCCTTCTGCGCCGGTTTCGACACCTCCGAGTTCGCCGTCCGCGAGCCAGACCAGATGAAGGCGGTCGAGGAGTCCTCGGACCGCTACCACCGGCGGCTGGCCGACTTCCCCAAGCCGCTGGTGGCGGCCGTGAACGGCCCCGCCCTGGGCGGCGGCATGGACCTGGCTGTTCTCTGCGACGTGCGCATCGCCGCCGAGAACGCCGCCTTCGCTCACCCCGAGATTAAGTTCGGCGCGCCCGCACTCTATGGCCCGCTGAAGGACATCATCGGCGGTGGCCTGGCCCGCGACCTCTGTCTCACGGGCCGGCGCATCGACGCGCAGGAGGCGCTGCGCATCGGGCTGGTGAGCCAGGTGGTGCCGCCCGACCGGTTGCTCGACGCGGCTCTGGCAGTAGCCGGCACCATCGCCGAGGCGCCGCTGGGCACCCTCAAGGTCATCAAGGGCTTCATCAAGCAGACCTACGCCTGGCGATTCGAGGAAGGCGAGGGCGGCCTCTTCGGCACCATGACGTGACGCGCCACCCAGAATCCGTCGTAGATGTAGCGGAAGGCTTCAGCCTTCCACGTGGAGGCGTGAGCGATGAAGGCAGCGTTCCTTGTCGAGCAGGGCAGCCTGGACCATCTGCACTACGGCGATAGGCCCGACCCCACGCCCGACCGTCGCGAGGCGCTGATCAGGGTGAGGGCCTGCTCCCTCAATCGCGTGGACCTCTTCGCAGTCATGGGCCGGAAGGGGGTGCGGCTCCAGTGCCCGCACATCCTGGGCCGCGACTTCGCGGGAGAGGTGGCCGCGCTCGGTGAGGACGCCGGCGACGCCTTCCAGCCCGGCGACCGCGTGCTGGTCTACCCGCACGTGTCCTGCGGCCGGTGCGAGCCCTGCCGGCGGGGCCGCGACAACCAGTGCGTGCGGGCCTGGATCATCGGCCTCTCGTCGGACGGGGGCCTGGCCGAGCTGGCCCGGGTTCCCATAGACAACGTCTATCCCCTGCCCGCGAACCTGTCGTTCGAGGAAGGGGCCAGCGTGCCCACGACCTTCGTGACGGCCTGGCACATGCTGGTGGGCCGCGCCCGCCTCCAGCCCGGCGAGGACGTGCTCGTGATGGCGGCCGGCAGCGGCGTCGGCAGCGCCGCCATCCAGATCGCACGCCGCCTGGGAGCGCGCGTCTTCGCCACCGCCGGCAGCGACGAGAAGCTGGCGCTCGCCCGAGAACTGGGCGCCGAGCAGGCCATCAACTACCAGACCGAGGACTTCTCGCAGCGCGTCCTGGCGCTGACCGGAGGGCGCGGCGTAGACGTGATCGTCGACCACATCGGGGCCTCGGTGTGGGAGAGGAACTTCGCCTCACTGGCTGTCGGCGGGCGGCTGGTGAACTGCGGCGTCAGCAGCGGCCACCGCGTCGAGCTGCACATGGGGCAGCTCTTCACCCGCCAGCTCTCCATCCTGGGCTCCACGATGGGTACGAAGGCCGACGTGCTGGACGTGCTGCGGCTCCTGGAGAGGGGCGAGCTGCGAACCAGCGTGGCGCGCACCTTCCCCCTCTCGGAGGCACGCCGCGCCTTCGAGACCATGGCCTCCAGCGACTTCTTCGGGAAGCTGGTGGTGGTGCCGTAGCGCCCGCTTGCGGCCGGGAGATGACTCTGCGATCCACCACCGTAGCTGCAGACCTTCAGGTCTGCCCTCGGGACTGCTCTCTGGCAGGGCTGAAGCCCTGCAGCTACGAGGCGGTGCCCTCTGCGGTGCAAGAGCGGACGAACCTGAAGGTTCGTCCTTACGGCCGCATCACAGGTCGATGTGGCCCGCCTCGCGGACCGGGAGGCGCAGCAGCTTGCTGGCGACGGCTGCGAAGCGTTCGGCGTCGCCCGTCGTGTAGAAGCGGAAGGCCGGCTCCTCCTGCGTGGCAAGCTGGGAGGACGCGGTGAGTAGCTGGCGGACCCTGCGCGCCACCGGCCTGGAGGGGTCGTAGACGCGCACTTCCGGTCCCAGGATCTTCTTGATGCGGGCCCGCAGGAAGGGATAGTGGGTGCAGCCCAGGCCCACCACGTCGGGCTGGGCGGCCATGACCGGGGCCAGGTGGCGCCGCAGCAGATCCGTGACCTTGCGGCCGCGGATGGTGCCGCTTTCGATTAGGTCTTCGAGGCCGTCGCAGCCCACGTTGGTGACCTCCAGGTCCGGTGCGAACTCCTCGATGAGCTGCTCCAAATAGGCGCTGCGCGACGTGGCGGGCGTCGAGAGGACGGCGATGCGCTTGCTGTGGGTGAGACGGGCCAGCGTCTTGACCACCGGCACAACCCCCACGAACGGCACATCGGGGAACTGCTGTCGCAGGTAGTCGATGGTGTAGACGGTCGCTGTGTTGCAGGCCACCACCACCATCTTGACGTTCTGACGGAGGAAGAAGCGTACGATGTCGGCGGCGAGGCGACGCAGCTCCTCGGCCGTCTTCTCGCCGTAGGGGACGTGGGCAACGTCGGCCAGGAAGATGAGGCTCTCGCGGGGCAGCAGACGGCGTACGGCCCGCCAGACGGTGAGCCCGCCGACGCCGGAGTCGAATATCCCTATCGGCCTGTTCTGCAGTTGCTCCCTGTCCCCTCGCGATGTCATGCCACTCTCCTTGCCCGCCACGAGGGTTTCTTGGTGGGCAGTATAGCGCGCCAGACTGGTCGTCGGCGAGCCCCCGTGCACCAGCCACCGGCGCCCCTTTCGCCGCTGCCTGCCAAGAATCAGGGTATTCCCTAATTGTTCGCGAACGCCGCTGGCGGCATCATTCACTATCAGCAAGGGGAAAAGAGGCCTAAGGGGTTTAGGTCTCGCCGCCCCCTCCTGGCCCGCCTGGCCGCGGAGCTCAGTGGGTCGGCGTCAGAGAACCCAACCGGTCTATGAGAGTGGTCCCCGCCGCAGCCATAGGAATCTCTGACGTTTTCACTGGGCCCCCGGCGTAGCGGGCCGGGAGGGGCCCCTGGAGCCCTCCTGGCCCGCCGTCTTGCCGCCGACCCCGCCCGGCGGCAAGACTCCTTCCAGACCGATCTTCGTCCTCTGATCTTGACCCACCCTGTCCGGCCCGGACCTGCGGTGTGCTATCATTTCTTGGTGGGAATGTCCCCTTTCAGGCAGTGCCTGGTGTTTCGCCGCGGCCTCACCGATTACGCGGAGGGCTGGGAGATGCAGCGGCAGGCGGTCGACGCCGTGGGCGACGGCCGCTCTTCGCACGTGCTCATTCTTCTCCAGCATCCTCCCACCTACACCCTGGGCGTGCGCGGCAAGTCCGAACACCTTCTCGCCTCCGAGGAGGCGCTGACCCGGCTTGGGGCGCAGGTACATCGCGTTGACCGCGGCGGCGACGTCACCTTCCATGGGCCGGGGCAGATCGTGGGCTACCCCATCTTCCGGCTCAACGACTGGCGCGAAGGCCCGAGCTGGTACGTGCGCAGGCTAGAGGAGGCCCTTATCGACACGCTGGCCGCTTTGGGCATCGCCGCCGGCCGCGTCGAGGGCCGGCCCGGCGTCTGGGTGGGCGCCGCCAAGGTAGCGGCCATCGGCGTGCGCGTCTCGCGGGGCGTCACCAGCCACGGCTTCGCCCTGAACGTGAGCCCCGACCTCTCCTACTTCGCGCACATCGTGCCCTGCGGCCTTGTCGACGCCGGCGTCACCTCCGTCGAGCGCCTCGTGGGTCGCCCGGTCCCCCTGCCGGACGTGGAGGAGCTGGTCATCGACAGCCTGGGGCGCGTCTTCGGCCTGGAGATGGTCGAGGCGAAGGACGGACTGCCCGCCCGCGATGAGGCCACCGTCGCGTCTGGAGGAGCCTGATGGAGACGATGTCCCCCGCCAACAACGGCCGCCGGCTTCCGCCCTGGCTCAAGGTGCGCTTCCCCGCCGGCGAGCGCTACGGCGAGATCAAGGGCCTGCTGCGCAGCCGCGAACTGCACACGGTCTGCGAGGAGGCCCGCTGCCCCAACATCGGCGAGTGCTTCAACCACGGCACCGCCACCTTCATGATCCTGGGCGACACCTGCACCCGAAGCTGCGGCTTCTGCGCCGTCACCTCCGGGCGGCCCCAGGGCCTCGACCTCCTGGAGCCGCACCGCCTCGCCCGCACCGTCGACGTGCTGGGGCTGGACTACGTGGTCATCACCTCCGTGAACCGGGACGACCTGCCGGATGGCGGCGCGGGCATGTTCGCCGCCTGCATCCGCGCCATCCGCGCCCGCCGGCCCGACTGCCGCGTGGAGGTGCTGATCCCCGACTTCCTGGGCGACCGCGAGGCGCTGGCCGCGGTGGTGGAGGCGAGGCCCTTCGTGCTCAACCACAACGTCGAGACCGTGCCGCGCCTCTACCGGCGCGTGCGTCCCAAGGCCCGCTACGAGCGCTCCCTAGCTCTGCTGGCCGCGGTCAAGGAGATGGACGCCTCGATGCTCAGCAAGTCCGGCATGATGCTTGGCCTGGGCGAGACGCGGGAAGAGGTGAGGGAGGTCCTGGCAGACCTGCGCAGCGCGGGCTGCGACGTCGTCACCATCGGGCAGTACCTGCGACCGTCTCAGAAGCACCTGCCGGTGGAGCGCTTCGTGCCGCCGGAGGAGTTCGCCGAGATCGCGGACGAAGGGCGCCGGCTGGGCTTCCAGCACGTGGAGGCCGGCCCGCTGGTGCGGAGCTCCTACCACGCCCACCAGCAGGTCGGCCTGATGCTGCGCGAGGCGGGCCGCGAGCCTCCGCCGCTGGTAGAGACGATACCCGTGCAGCCGACCCTCGAGGGCGGCGGCTAGAGGAGTTCGAGGACGGTCACCATGGCCAAGTACGACCTGGCTATCATCGGGGCGGGGCCCGGCGGCTACGTGGCCGCCATCCGCGCCGCCCAGCTGGGCCTGAAGACGGCCCTCATCGAGAAGGACCGCGTCGGCGGGCTCTGCCTGAACTGGGGCTGCGTCCCCAGCAAGGCCCTCCTCTGGAACGCCGAAGTCATCCACCTCTTCCAGCGCGCCGACGAGTTCGGCGTCACCACCGGCGACCTGCGCTTCGACCTGAGCAAGGCCGTCGAGCGCAGCCGGCAGGTGGTGGAGCGCACAGTGAAGGGGGTGGAATTCCTCCTGAAGCGCAACAAGGTGGACGTGATCAGCGGCGCCGGCCGCCTCCAGAGCCCCCACGAGGTCGAGGTGATCGCCTCGCCGGCGGCGTCGGTCGAGGCCGACCACGTCATCGTCGCCACCGGCGCCCACGCCCGCAGCATCCCGGGCGTCGACATCGACGGCAAGGTTGTCATCACCAGCCGCGAGGCCCTGGAACTGAAAGAGGCGCCGGAGTCCATCGTCATCGTCGGCGGCGGGCCCGTGGGAGCGGAGTTCGCCTACCTCTACCGCGCCTACGGCAGCCAGGTCACCATTGTCGAGATGCTGGACCGCCTGCTGCCCACCGAGGACGAGGAGATCAGCCAGCGGCTGGCGCGCGCCTTCGAGCAGCAGGGCATCCGCAGCCTGACCTCGGCCCGCGTGCAGGGCGTGCAGTTGGGCAAGGGCCGGCGCCGCCGTCCAGGTCAGCGCCGGCGGCCGCGAGGAGGAGCTGCGCGCCGAGCCGCGTGCTGATGGCCGTCGGCATGGCCGCCAGCACAGAGGCCCTGGGCCTCGACAAGCTGGGCATCGCGCTGGAAAAGGGCTTCGTCCAGATCGACGAGCGGATGCAGACCAGCGTCCCCGGCGTGTACGCCATCGGCGACGTCACGGGCAAGCTGATGCTGGCTCACGTGGCGTCGGCGCAAGGCGTCGCCGCCGTCGAGGGCATCGCCGGGCAGGACCCGCCGGCTCTGGATTACGTCAAGATGCCTCGCGCCACCTTCTGCCAGCCCCAGGTGGCCAGCATCGGCCTGACGGAGGCCCAGGCCCGCGAGCAGGGCCGCTCGGTCAAGATAGGCCGCTTCCCCTTCCGCGCTAACGCCAAGGCGACCGCCCTGGGCCAGACCGAGGGCGTGATCAAGCTGGTGGTCGATGCCGACGGGGGCGACCTGCTGGGCTGCCACATGGTCGGGCCGGAGGTGACGGAGCTCCTGGCCGAGGCCTCCCTCGGCACCCTCATGGAGGCCACGGCCCGCGAGGTAGGCCTGACGGTCCACGCCCACCCTACGCTCTCGGAGGCCTTCAAAGAGGCGGCCCTGGGCGCCTACGGGCAGGCCATCCACTTCTGGAGGGAGGAGCGCCAGCCGTAGGGGCAGGGCCCCGTCCCTGCCCCTACGGCTGGGCGACCACGGAGGGACGCCCCTACGACCGAGGATATGGCCACTCGAGCACGTAATCGCACCGCGAAGGACGCAGCCCGACAAAGGGCAACTCATCGACCTGCTGCGCCAGATGATGCTCATCCGCCGCTTCGAGGAGAAGGCGGCGGAGATGTACGCCCGCAGCAAGATCGGGGGCTTCCTGCACCTCTACATCGGCCAGGAGGCCGTGGCGGTGGGCGCCATCTCCGCCCTCGGCCCCAGCGACTACGTCGTCAGCCACTACCGGGAGCACGGCCACGCCCTGGCCCGCGGCGTCGAGCCGGGCCGCATCATGGCCGAGCTGTTCGGCGCGCGACCGGCGTGAGCGGCGGCCGCGGCGGCTCCATGCACCTCTTCGACGTGAAGCGCGGCTTCATGGGCGGCTACGCCATCGTCGGCGGGCACATGCCGCTGGCGGTGGGCCTGGCCCTGGCGTCCTCGCACCTGAAGAACGGCCGCATCGTCCTCAACATCCTCGGCGACGGCGCCGTCAACCAGGGCGAGTTCCACGAGTCGCTGAACCTGGCCGTCGGTCTGGAAGCTGCCCGTCGTCTTCCTCTGCGAGAACAACCTCTACGGCATGGGCACCGACGTGCGCCGCGTCTCCGCCGAGCCGGAGGTCTACAAGCGCGCCTGCGCCTACAACATCCCCGCCGAGCGCGTGGACGGCATGGACGTGCTGGCCGTGCGCGAGGCCGCGCGCCGCGCCGTCGAGTCAGCCCGCGGCGGCAACGGCCCCTACTTCCTGGAAGCGATCACCTACCGCTTCCGCGGCCACTCGATGGCCGACCCGGAGTTCTACCGGGACAAGGCGGAGGTGGAGCGCTGGAAGGCCCAGGACCCCATCCTCCGCTTTCGTCGCTACCTGGAGGAGAAGGGGCTCATCACGGAGAAGGAGGCCCGGTCTCTGGAGGACGGCGTCGAGTCAGCAGTCAACGAGGCCGTGCGCTTCGCCGATGAGAGCCCGGAGCCGCCACCGGAGGCGCTGTACGAGCACGTCTACAAGGAGGGGAGTTCCTCCTAGCGATGGCTGAGATCACCTTTCGAGAAGCGTTGCGCCAGACCATCCGCGAGGCGCTGCTGAGCGACGAGCGCGTCATCCTCATGGGCGAGGACATCGGCGCCTACGGCGGCTCCTACGGCGTCACCCGCGGGCCTGCTGGAGGAGTTCGGGCCCGAGCGCGTGCGCGATACGCCCATCTCGGAGTCGGTGGTCGTCGGCGCCGGCATCGGCGCGGCCATGGGCGGGCTGAGGCCCATCGTGGAGCTGATGACCATCAACTTCAGCTTCCTCGCCATCGACCAGATCATCAACAACGCCTCCAAGCTCCACTACATGTCGGGACGGCCAGATAAACGTGCCGCTGGTGGTTCGCATGGCCAGCGGCGGCGGCAGCCAGCTCAGCGCCCAGCACTCGCACAGCCTGGAGGGCTGGTACGCCCACGTCCCCGGCCTCAAGGTGGTCGTGCCCGCTACCCCCTACGACGCCAAGGGTCTCCTGAAGACCGCCCTCCGCGACGAAAACCCCGTCATCTTCATCGAGCACACCGCCCTCTACGCCATGAAAGGCGAGGTGCCGGAGGACGACTACCACGTCCCCTTCGGGCAGGCCAACGTCCGCCGCCAGGGGCGCGACGTGACCATCGTCGGCTACTCGGGGAGCGTCCACCAGTCGCTGCGGGCCGCCGCCATGCTGGCCGAGAAGGGGCTGGAGGCGGAGGTCATCGACCTGCGCACGCTGCGGCCGCTGGACATCGACACCGTCGTCGAGTCGGTCAAGAAGACGAGCCGCGCGGTGGTGGTGGAGGACGACTGGCGCACGGGCGGCTTCGCGGGCGAGATCTCCAGCCTCATCCAGGAGCGCGCCTTCGACTACCTGGACGCGCCGGTGGCCCGCGTCTGCGGCGCCGACGTGCCCATGCCCTACAACAAGCGCCTGGAGACGGCCGCCCTGCCCTCAGAAGAGCAGATCGTCGCAGGCCGTGAAGGGGATGATCGTAGGAGGGCGCCATGATCAGCGAAGTGGTGATGCCTCAGATGGGCGCCGACATGCAGGAGGGCACGATCCTGCGCTGGCTCAAGAAGGAGGGCGACGCAGTCGAGCGGGGCGAGATCATCGCTGAGATCGAGACCGACAAGGCGAACGTGGAGATCGAGGCGTACGAGTCGGGCGTGCTCCGCCGCATCCTGCTGGCCGAAGGGACGACCGTGCCCGTGGGCCAGGTCATCGCCGTCATCGCCGCCCCCGAGGACGACATCTCCCGGTACTTGCCCGCCGGGCAGGCGGGCGAGGGCGCGGCAGCCCCCGCAGCCGCGGCACCACCTCCGGCGGCGCCCAAGCGTCCACCCACCGAGGCGCCGCCACCCGAGGCCGGCCGCGTCCACGCCTCGCCGGCGGCGCGGCGTCTGGCCGAGGAGCTGGGAGTCGACCTGTCGCGCGTGCGGGGGACCGGCCCCGACGGCCGCATCCTGCGCGGCGACATCGAGGCGGCGGCGAAGGCGCCAGAGGCTGCTCCCCCGGCCGCTGCTCCCCCGGCCGCTGCTCCCCTCGCAGCGCCGGCTGCAGCCGCCGGCCATGAGCCGCATGCGCCAGGCCATCGCGCGGCGCATGACACAGAGCAAGCGCGAGGCCCCCCACTACTACCTGACCATGGAGATCGACATGACGGAGGCCGAGCGCCTGCGCCGGCAGCTCAACGACGCCGCCGAGGGCGAGGTCCACATCAGCGTAAACGACGTGATCGTGAAGGCCGTGGCCAAGGCTCTGCAACGCCACCCGATCTTCAACTCCTGGTTCGTCGACGGCCAGGTCCAGCCACAGGAGGCCCTGAACATCGGCGTCGCTATTGCACTGGACGAAGGCCTGATCGCGCCCGCCATCCTCGACTGCGGCCGGAAGAGCCTGGCCGACATCGCCCGCGCCAGCCGGGACCTGGCGGAGCGCGCGCGCTCGGGCGTCCTCAAGGCCGAGGAGTACAGCGGCGCCACGTTCACCGTCAGCAACCTGGGCATGTACGGAGTGGAGACCCTTATCGCCATCATCCCGCCGCCGCAGACGGCCATCCTGGGCGTGGGCGTCGTGCGGAAGGTGCCCGCCGTGCGCGACGGGGAGATTGTGGTGAGGGAGCAGATGAAGGTGGCGCTCTCCGCCGATCACCGGGTGACCGACGGCGCCCTGGGCGCCCGCTTCCTGGCCGAGCTTCGCAACTTCCTGGAGAACCCCATCAGCCTGCTGGTGTGAGGGGAATGCGGCTGGCCCGGCAGCGAGGCACTACGCCTCCCAGCGCACCTCGTACAGCCGCACCGGGTCCTCGAAGCCCCGCAGCGCCACATCGCCGCGGTCCGCGAACAGGAAGCCCTTGCCCGCCACCAGTTGCCGCACCACGTCCGAGGCCAGGATCCCACCGCCCTCTGCCTGCGCCGCAATGCGCGCCGCCATGTTCACCGCCGTCCCGAACAGGTCCTCGTCCTCCGCTATCGGCTCGCCCGCGTTCAGCCCGATGCGGACGCTTATCGGCGCTCGCTCGCGCCGCACTCGTTGTGCTCGGCGAAGGCCCGCTGCATGGCGATGGCGCACTCCAGCGCCCGCGTCGCCGAGGAGAACGACGCCATGAACCCGTCCCCCATCGCCTTCACCTCCGCGCCGCCGTGGGCCCGCAGCGCCTCCCGCACGATGCGCTCGTGGTTTCGCAGCACCTCGCGCGCCTTCGCGTCCCCCAGCCGTTGGTCAGCGCCGTCGACCCCTCCACGTCCGTGAAGAGGATGGTGCAGAGACCGCCCGCCGCGGGCGCCTCGGCTCCGGCTGGGGCGGGCTCGCCACTCGCCCAGGAACTCGTCGATGGCCGCCAGCACCGCCTCCATGTCGCCCACCCACGGCGCGAGCGACGCCCCCTCCAGGAGGGCGAGGCGGGCATCCGGTATTCCGGAGGCAAGAGCCTTCGCGATCTCCAGAGCGGGAATCCCCGTGGCCTGGCGACGCTGCAGTATCAAGGTAGGCGACCTCACTTGCGGAAGCACGGCCGCGACATCAAACTCTGCAAGCGCGCGAAAGATGGCGCGTGCCGCCTCTGGCGTGGCGCATTCCCGCATGTAGGCAGCGAAGCGGTGCGCTTCCTCACCCGCCGACCACCCGAACGCGGCATGCGCCACTGCCTCCGTGAATAGCTCCCAGTCCCCCTGCCATTGCTCAGCGCAATGTGCGCTCGACGGGCTGCGCGTGCCGCACCACCAGGGGCACCACAGCACAAGCTGCGATACGGCCTCCGGGTGGCGGGCCGCGTAGGCGATGGCGACCGGCGCTGCGTTGACAAAGCCGACACAGAACGAATCTCTGCACGCCCAGGCGTTCCACCACCGCCTGCAGGTCCAGCATATGGGCATCGACGGAGTAGTCGGCCACGTTGCGGTCCGAAAGGCCCGTCCCCCTCCCATCGTAGCGGACCAGCTTCCTCTTCTCCGCCAGCCGCTCGTACCAGCGGCGCCACCCGGGATTCTGCCACTCCAGTTGGATATGGCTCCAGGGAAGATTTGGCATTGCACGAAGGGCACGCCTTGCCCCAGCGTCCAGAAGGCGATGCTCACGCCGTCGGCGGTCTTGGCGTACTGGATGCGCGGCTCCATCACCCCTCCTCCCCCCAGCGCACCTCGTACAGCCGCACCGGGTCCTCGAAGCCCGCGCAGCACCACATCGCCGCGGTCCGAGAACAGGAACCCCTTGCCCGCCACCAGTTGCCGCACGACGTCCGAGGCCAGTATCTCGCCGCCCTCCGCCTCGCCGCGATGCGAGCCGCCAGGTTCACCGCCGTCCCGAACAGGTCCTCGTCCTCCGCTATCGGCTCGCCGGCGTTGAGCCCGATGCGCACGCTTATGGGCTCGTCGCGGCCGACTCGTTGTGCTGCGGCGAAGGCCCGCTGCATGGCGATGGCGCACTCCAGCGCCCGCGTCGCCGAGGAGAACGAGGCCATGAACCCGTCCCCCATCGCCTTCACCTCCGCGCCGCCGTGGGCCTGCAGCGCCTCCCGCACGATGCGCTCGTGCTTCCGCAGCACCTCCCGCGCCTTCGCGTCCCCCAGCCGTTCGGTCAGCGCCGTCGACCCCTCCACGTCCGTGAAGAGGATAGTGCAGAGACCCCAGGGAGCAGCTACCGCCTCAGCCTCGCCACCCACGCCAACGAACTCTTCGATAGCCTTGTAGATGGTCTCCTTCACAGGATCGTTGGGCACGAAGAAGGCGTGGTTCCTGCCGTCCAAGGGGAGGAAGCGGGCCCCGGGGATGCCGGCGGCAAGCTCTCGACCCAGCTCAAATGGGGTAGCTGTATCACCACGACGGTGAATTACCAATGTGGGTGGCGCTACCTGCGGGAGGAGTTCCCGGACGTCTATCCGCAGGTCGGCAGCCGCAAGCGCCACAACATCGTCGGCGGAGGCGGAGACCCGCTGGAGTTCGTTGAAGCCTCGAATAGTGTCGCTGTCGGCATCGGGCATGAACACGCCCGTGAAGAACTGGCGGTACGCTGGCGAGTCACTGCCCCACCCCTGGCGGATTAGCGTCCCCATGGCCACAGCCTGTTGACGGCCTTCCTCCGTGTCGAGGGCCCGCTGGCGAGCGAACGAGCCATAGAGTATGAGGTGGCTGACGCGCGCAGGATGGCGTACCGCGTAAGCAATGGCTGCCGGCCCGCCCTGAGAGAAGCCTAACATGGCGACCTTCTCAAAACCAACGGCGTCAACCACTGCTTCTAGGTCACGCACATGGGTCTCCAGGGAATAGTCCTTTACGTCACGATCGGACAGGCCCATGCCCCGGCCATCGTAGCGAACCAGGAAAAGACGGCGGGATAGACCATCGATGAAACCCCGCCAGATAGGATTCTCCCATTCAAACTCCAGGTGGGTGAACCAGCCGAGGACGCGGACCAGGGGTGGCCCCTGCCCCACGGTGGCGTAGGCGATGCGAACGCCGTCGGATGTGGTACAGAAACGGATCTGCTGTTCCATCAGCCCTCCTCCTGCCACCGCACGCTCGTATAGCCGCACCGGGTCCTCGAAGCCCCGCAGCGCCACATCGCCGCGGTCGGAGAACAGGAAGCCCTTGCCCGCCACTAGTTGCCTCACCACGTCCGAGGCCAGGATCTCCCCACCCTCTGCCCGGGCCGCGATGCGCGCCGCCAGGTTCACCGCCGTGCCGAACAGGTCCTCGTCCTCCGCTATCGGCTCGCCGGCGTTCAGCCCGATGCGCACCCTCATGGGCTCGCTCCGCCGCCTCGTTGTGCTCGGCGAAGGCCCGCTGCATGGCGATGGCGCACTCCAGCGCCCGCGTCGCGGAGGAGAAGCGAGGCCATGAAGCCGTCGCCCATGCGTCTTCACCTCGGAGCCGCCGTGGGCCCGCAGCGCCTCCCGCACGATGCGCTCGTGGTTTCGCAGCACCTCGCGCGCCTTGGCGTCCCCCAGCCGCTGGGTCAGCGCCGTCGACCCCTCCACGTCCGTGAACAGGACGGTGCGGAAGGCGCCTGCCGCCGCCGACTCGGCTCTCGCCGCGGCGACCTCTTCGCCCTCGCCCAGGAACTCGTTCACCGCTCTTCCTAAGGCCTCTGCTGCCGACTCGTGCGGCTGCAGAGCGTGATTCTTGCTGTCCAGAGGGAGGAAACGGGCACCCGAAATACCGGCTGCGAGCTCCCGGCCCGCCTCAAACGGCACGATGGCGTCCCCCCGACAGTGGACCACGAGTGTGGGCGCTCTCACCTGCGATAGGAGCTCACTCACATCAGTGTCTCGTATTGCTGAGAGCACGGCAGCGGCATTCTCGGGCGAAGCGGAGATCCGTTGCATCTCATTGAACTGCCGTATCGCCTCCGCGTCCGCGTCCGGCATGAACAGGCTGGTGAAGAACTGCCGGTACGCAGGCAGATCCGAACCCCATCCTTGCGGCATCAGGCTCAGGGCAGTCTGGAAGCGTTGCTGCCCCTCCTCTGTGTCAATAAACCACCCCATGCGGGCGAACGAGCCCTGGAGTATCAGGTGGCTAACGCGCTCGGGGTAGCGCACGGCGTAAGTGATGCACGTTGCCCCGCCCTGGGAGATGCCGTATAGGGCAAAGCGTTCAAGGCCCAGGGCGTCAACCACCGCTTCCAGGTCGCGCACCTGGGCTTCGGGGGAATAGTCGCTCACCTGGTGGTCGGATAGCCCCATGCCGCGCGCGTCGTGGCGAATCAGGAGATGACGTGCGGACAGGCGTTCGATGGAAGACCGCCACATCGAGTTCTCCCACTCGAACTCTAAATGGGTGAACCACGGGCGGATGCTGATCACCGGCCACCCCTGGCCCACGGTGGCGTAGGCTATGCGCGTCCCATCCGAGCTGGTGCAGAAGCGTATGTGCTGTTCCATCACCCCTCCTCCCCCCAGCGCACCTCGTACAGCCGCACCGGGTCCTCGAAGCCGCGCAGGGCTACATCGCCGCGATCGGAGAAGAGGAAGCCCTTGCCCGCCACGAGCTGCCGCACCACGTCCGAGGCCAGGATCTCACCGCCCTCTGCCCGGGCCGCAATGCGCGCCGCCAGGATCACCGCCGTCCCGAACAGGTCTTTCTCCTCCTCAATCGGCTCGCCGGCGTTCAGCCCCACACGCACCCTTATCGGCTCCGCCGCCGGCTCGTTGTGCTCGGCAAACGCCCGCTGCATGGCGATGGCGCACTCCAGCGCCCGCGTCGCGGAGGTGAAGCAGGCCATGAAGCCGTCGCCCATGGTCTTCACCTCGAAGCCGCCGTGGGCCCGCAGCGCCTCGCGTACGATGCGCCCATGCTCACGCAACAGCTCCCGCGCCTTCGCGTCGCCGAGCCGCTGGGTTAGGCTTGTAGACCCCTCCACGTCGGTGAACAGGACGGTGCGAAAAGCGCCTGCCGCGTGCTGTTCGGCTCCCGCTGGGGCCGGCTCGGTATCCCCCAGGAACTCGTCGATGGCCGCCAGCACCGCCTCCATGTCGCCTACCCACGGCAAGAGCGACGCCCCCTCCAGGAGGGCCAGGCGGGCGTCCGGAATTCCGGAGGCAAGATCCTTGGCGATCTCCACGCCGGGAAGCGCCGCGACCTGGCGACGCTGGAGTATCAAGGTGGGCGACGTCACTTGCGAAAGGACGGCCGCGACATCAAACCGCGCAAGCGCGCTGAAGATGGCGCGTGCCGCTTCTGCCGTCACGCATTCCCGCATGAAGGCAGCTATGCGGTGCGCTTCCTCACCCGCCGACCATCCCAACCCGGCATGCGCCAATGCCTCCGTGTATAGCTCCCAGTCCCCCTCTCTCAGCGTCCCGAATACCTGTGCGCGGCCTCGGGGGCCTAGTCCCCAGGCGCACCACAGCACGAGGTGCGATACGGCCTCCGGGTAGCGGGCCGCGCAGGCGACGGCGACCACGCATGCCATGTGAGGGCTGACTAGAGCGAATCTCTGCACGCCCAGGCGTTCCACCACCGCCTGGAGGTCCCGCATATGGGCGTCCAGGGAGTAGTCGGCCACGTTGCGGTCCGAAAGGCCCGACCCCCTCCCGTCGTAGCGGACCAGCTTCCGCCTCTCCGCCAGCCGCTCGTACCAGCGGCGCCACCCGGGGTCCTGCCACTCCAACTGGATATGGCTGAACGGAAGCCCCATCTGCACGACGGGTGGCCCTTGCCCCAGCGTCCAGAAGGCGATGCTCACCCCGTCAGTGGTCCTGGCGTACTGGATGCGTGGCTCCATGACGGCGCTATTTTACACCCACTCTGTCTGTTCGCAAATGGTCTGCACCGGGTCGTGTCGCGAGCCGTTCGCCCGTCAGCCCTGTGCTGTCCATGCCTGGCCCCGTAGGCTGGATACTCCGCCGTGGCTCGTGAACCAGGCGCCGCAGGCACTCTAGCTTGACCCCCCCTAACGCCTGCCCTATCCTGCTGCTGAGGGCCCTCTTAGCAGGGCCCAGGAGCTATCTATGCGCCTCTCAAGCCTCTTCGGCAAGACGCTGCGCCAGGCCCCGGCGGAGGCCGACACCGCCAACCACCACCTCCTCCTGCGGGCCGGCCTCGTCCAGCAGTTGGCGGCCGGCATCTACAGCTACCTGCCGCTGGGCTGGCGCGTCCTGCGCAAGATCGAGCAGATCATCCGCGAGGAGATGGACGCCGCCGGCGGCCAGGAGCTCATGATGCCCGCCCTCCAGCCCATCGAGATCTGGGAGGCCTCCGGCAGGCGACGAGGCCTTCGGCGACAACCTGTTCGTCCTCAAGGACCGCCGCGACCGCTACCTGGCGCTCGGCCCCACCCACGAGGAGATCACCGTGGAGCTCTTCAAGCGCCACGTCCAGAGCTACCGCGACCTGCCCGTCATGATCTACCAGATCCAGACCAAGTTCCGCGACGAGCCGCGCCCCCGCGGCGGCCTCATCCGCCTGCGCGAGTTCACGATGAAGGACCTCTACAGCTTCGACGTCGACTGGGAGGGCCTGGACGTGAGCTACCAGAAGATGCTCCAGGCCTACAAGAACATCTTCGACCGCTGCGGCGTGCCGACCGTCGCCGTCCAGGCCGACTCGGGGGCCATCGGCGGCCGCGACAACCAGGAGTTCATGTACCTCTGCGACGTCGGCGAGGACGAGGTGGTGCTCTGCGAGAGCTGCGGCTACGCCGCCAACACGGAGAAGGCGGAGATCCGCAAGCGCCAGCCCGAGCCCGAAGAGCCCCTGCCGGTCGAGGAAGTCTCCACGCCGGGCATCAAGACCATCGAAGACCTGGCCAACTTCCTGAGCATCCCGCCCTGGAAGACGCTGCAAGGCCGTCTTCTACTCCGCCGGCGGCCAGCCGGTCTTCGTGGCCATCCGCGGCGACCTGGACGTCAACGAGACCAAGCTGCGCGACGCCCTGGGCGTCGACGAGCTGCGCCTCATGGACGACCGCGAGCTGGAGGCGGCGGGCCTGGTGGCCGGCTACGCGTCGCCGATGGGCCTCAAGAACGTGCGCATCGTGGCCGACGACTCGGCGCCGGGGTCGCCCAACCTGGTGGCCGGCGCCAACAAGCCGGACGCCCACCTGCGCAACGTCAACTACGGCCGCGACTGGTCGGCCGACCTGGTGACGGACATCGCCCTGGCCCGCGACGGCGACCCCTGCCCCTCCTGCGGCTCGAAGCTGCGCCGCGACCGGGGCATCGAGATGGGCCACGTCTTCAAGCTGGGCACCGTCTACAGCGAGAAGCTCGGCGCCACCTTCCTGGACAGCCAGGGCGTAGCCCGCCCCGCCGTCATGGGCTGCTACGGCATCGGGCTGGAGCGCCTGCTGGCCGCCGTCGTCGAGGCCAACCACGACGAGAAGGGCATCATCTGGCCCGCCTCGCTGGCCCCCTTCGACGCCCACCTGGTGTCCCTGAACACCGACCGCCCCGGCGTCGCCGAGGCCGCCGACCGCCTCTACGCCGACCTCCAGGCCGCCGGCGTCGACGTGCTCTACGACGACCGCGAGGAGTCGCCCGGCGTCAAGTTCAACGACGCCGACCTCCTGGGCATGCCCCTGCGCATCACCGTCAGCCCGCGCACCCTGGAGAAGGCCTCCGCCGAGCTCAAGGGCCGGCGGGACAAAGAGGCCACCCTCTGCCCCCTGGAGCGGCGCCGCTGCCGAGGTCCGCGCCCGCACCACTCCTGCGCCCGGCGGCGGATAGCCCGAGGCTCTGGGCGCTTATTGCCCAAGAACCGCTTATACTACTGCGTTAGGGCTCTTGCCCCAGCTTGAGGTGTAGCTGCCTGCCCTCGTCGCCGGGTGGGAGGACTGCTGCTGGAGCACCGCCATGCATGAGTTCAGCCTGGCCCAGGAGATCGCCAAGCGGCTGAAGGCCGAGGCGGAGCGCGAGGGCGCCCGGCGCATCGTCGCCGTCGACATCGAGGTCGGCGGCCTGGTGCACGGCAGCGTCGACAACATCGCCTTCTGGGTGAAGGAGTCCCTCGGGGAAGGCCTGGGAAAGGACGCCACCGTCCGCGCCGTGAGGGCCGCCGCCTCGCTGTTCTGCGCCGACTGCCGGCGCCATTCTTCGTTCGAGCCTTCGGACGACCATGAGCTGGATGCCCATTACTTGCTGGCCCGCTGCCCCCACTGCGGCTCCGCCCGCGTGCAGGTCGAGGGCGATACGGGCTGCCTGATCCGCCACCTGGAGCTGGAGCGCTAGCATGCGGCGGCTGAAGATCGTCATCCGAGGGCGTCGTGCAGGGAGTCGGCTTCCGCCCCTTCGTCTACCGGCTGGCGAGAGAGGAGGGCCTGGGCGGCTGGGTCAAGAACAGCCCCCAGGGCGTCTTCATCGAGGTGGAAGGGCCGGAGCAAAGCCTGGACGACTTCCTGCTCCGCCTCCCCCAGGAGAAGCCGCCCCTCTCCTTCATCCAGAGCCTTGAGTACTCCGTCCTCGAGCCCGTGGGCTACCCCGGCTTCCAGATCCGCAGGAGCCAGGACGGAGGCGAGAAGCAGGCCCTCATCCTGCCCGACATCGCCACCTGCCCGCTGTGCCAGCAGGAGGTCTTCTCTTCCACCGACCGCCGCCATCGTTACCCCTTCACCAACTGCACCCTCTGCGGGCCACGCTTCAGCATCATCCAGGCCCTCCCCTACGACCGCCGCCACACGACCATGAAGAAGTTCGTGATGTGCGAGCGCTGCGCCCGCGAGTACGAGGAGCCGCAGGACCGGCGCTTCCACGCCCAGCCCAACGCCTGCCCCGACTGCGGCCCTCAGCTCGCCCTCTGGGACGGCGCCGGCGCCCCCCTGGCCCGCGGCGACAGCGCCCTCCGCGAGGCGGCGGCCGCGATTTGCCGGGGCGAGATCCTGGCCCTCAAAGGCATCGGCGGGTTCCAGTTGCTGGTGGACGCCCGCAACGAGCGGGCCGTGCTCCGCCTGCGGGAGCGCAAGCGCCGGGAGGAGAAGCCCCTGGCCCTCATGTGCCCCGACCTGGAGAGCGCCCGCCGCTGCGTCCACCTTACCCCCATCGAGGAGCAGGTGCTGCTCTCCCCCCAGAGCCCCGTCCTGCTGGCGCGGCGCCGGGAGCAGGCCGGCATCGCGCCGTCCGTGGCGCCCGCTAACCCGCACCTGGGGGTGATGCTGCCCTACAGCCCCCTTCACCACCTGCTGATGAGCCAACTGGGCTTCCCGGTCGTGGCCACCAGCGGCAACCTCCACGACGAGCCCATCGTCACCGACGAAGCGGAGGCGGTGGCCACCCTGGGCGGCATCGCCGACTGCTTCCTCGTCCACGACCGCCCCATCGAGCGCTACGTGGACGACTCGGTGGTGCGGGTGCAGCTCGGCCGGGAGCTGATCCTGCGCCGGGCGCGGGGCTACGCGCCCCTGCCGGTGACCCTGAAGAAGACGCTCCCCCCGCTGCTGGCCGTGGGCGCCCACCTCAAGAACACCGTCGCCATCAGCCGCGGCCGTGACGTCATCCTCAGCCAGCACATCGGCGACCTGGAGACGGCCCAGGCCTTCTTCGCCTTCCGGAAGGTGATCCAGGACCTGCTGCGCCTCTACGAGGTGAAGCCGCGGGCCGTGGCCTGCGACGCCCACCCGGACTACCTCTCCAGCCAGCACGCCCGCGAGCTGGGGCTTCCCGTGGTGGAGGTCTTCCACCACCACGCCCACCTGGCCTCCTGCCTGGCGGAGAACGAGCTGGAGGGCGAGGCGCTGGGCGTGACCTGGGACGGCGCCGGCTACGGCGAAGACGGCACCATCTGGGGCGGCGAGTTCCTGGCCGGCGACGCCGCACAGCTACCGGCGGGTGGCCACCTTCCGCCCCTTCCGCCTCGTCGGCGGCGAGCGGGCGATGAAGGAGCCGCGGCGCAGCGCCCTCGGCCTCCTCTTCGAGATGGAAGGGGCGGCAGCCCTGGAGCGGCCCTGGCCCTTCCTGGAGGGCCTCTCCGATAGGGAGCGGCGCCTGCTGGCCCAGATGCTGGCCCGCGGCTGGAACAGCCCCGCTCACCAGCAGTTGCGGCCGCCTCTTCGACGCCGTCGCCGCCTTCCTGGGCATCAAGGCCGTCTCCTCCTTCGAAGGCCAGGCGGCCATGATGGTGGAGTTCGCCATCCAGGAGGGCGTGGAGGACGGCTACCCCGTCTCCCTGCTCGCCGCCGGAGAAGGCCAGCCGCTTGTCTTCGACTGGGAGCCGCTGGTGCGCGCCATCCTCCGCGACCAGGAGCAGGGCGTGGAGGTGGGCGTCATCTGCGCCCGCTTGCACAACGCCCTGGCCGACCTCATAGTGGAGGTGGCCCGGCGGGTGGGGCTGGAGAGAGTAGCGCTGACGGGCGGCTGCTTCCAGAATCGATATCTCACCGAGCGGGCGTTCCACAGACTCCAGGAGGCCGGATTCCGGCCCTTCACCCACCAGCGAGTACCCCCCAACGACGGCGGCATCGCCCTGGGGCAGATCGCGGTGGCGGCAACAAAGGTGGCCTGAGATGTGCCTTGGTATCCCCGGCGAAATCCTGTCGATTGAAGAGGACGCCCAGGGCCTGCGCCAGGCCCGGGTGCGCTTCGGCGGCGTGGTCCGCGAGGCGAACCTGAACCTGGTGCCGGAGGCCCAGGTGGGCGAGTACGTGATAGTCCACGCCGGCTTCGCCATCAGCGTCATCGATGCCGAGGAGGCGCAGTCCGTGTTCCGCCTCCTGCAAGAGATGGAAGAGGCGGCCCTGTGAAGTACCTGGACGAGTACCGCGACGCCCCGGCGGCCAAGAGGCTGCTGCGCCGGATCGAGGCGGTGGTGACCCGTCCCTGGGTCATCATGGAGGTCTGCGGCAGCCAGACCCACACCCTCCTCCGCTACGGCATCGACCAGATGCTGCCGGAGGCGGTCACCCTCGTGCACGGGCCCGGCTGTCCCGTCTGCGTCACCCCCGTGGAGGCCATCGACCAGGCGGTGGCGCTGGCGGGCCGCCCGGACGTCATCTTCGTCTCCTACGGCGACATGCTGCGCGTCCCCGGCAGCGAGAAGGACCTCCTGAGCGTGAAGGCGGAGGGCGGCGACGTGCGCATGGTCTATTCGCCGCTGGACGCCGTCAAGCTGGCCCGCCAGAACCCGGAGCGAAAGGTCATCTTCTTCGCCATCGGCTTCGAGACGACGGCCCCCGCCAACGCCATGGCCGTCTGGCTGGCCCACCGCCAGGGCCTGGACAACTTCTTCGTCCTCACCTCCCACGTGCTGGTGCCGCCGGCCGTGGAGCTGATCGCCGCCTCGCCCGACAACCAGGTGCAGGGCTTCCTGGCCCCCGGCCACGTCTGCACCGTCACCGGCTACTGCGAGTACGAGCCCATCGCCCGCGAGCGCCGGGTGCCCATCGTGGTCACCGGCTTCGAGCCCCTGGACCTCCTCCAGGGCATCCTCATGCTCCTCACACAGCTCGAGGAGGGCCGCCACGAGGTGGAGAACCAGTACGCGCGCTCGGTGCGGCGGGAGGGCAACCGCCAGGCCCAGGCCATCATGGCGGAGATCTTCGAGGTGATGGACCACAAGTGGCGGGGCATCGGCCTCATCCCCCGCAGCGGCCTGCGCCTGCGCGAGGCCTACGCCCGCTTCGACGCCGCCCGCGTCTTCGGCCTCCAGGACATGACCTGCCAGGAGGCGGAGGTCTGCATCAGCGGCCTCGTCCTCCAGGGGGTGAAGAAGCCGCCCGAGTGCCCGGCCTTCGGCACGGACTGCACCCCCGAGCGCCCGCTGGGGGCGCCCATGGTCTCCGCCGAAGGCGCCTGCGCCGCCTACTACGCCTACCGGCGGCAGGAGGCGGTGAGGCGATGACCGAGTTCACCTGCCCGATACCCCTCAGCGAGTACCCGCGGGTGCTCCTGGCCCACGGCGGCGGCGGCCGCCTCAGCCAGCACCTTATCGAGAAGATGCTCTACCCCTCCTTCGAGAACCGGCTCCTGGAGCCCCTGCACGACGGCGCCATCCTCTCCCTGGACGGCGGCCGCCTGGCCTTCACCACCGACTCCCACGTGGTCCACCCGCTCTTCTTCCCGGGCGGCGACATCGGCCGCCTCTCCGTCTTCGGCACGGCCAACGACCTCGCCATGTGCGGGGCGCGGCCCCTCTTCATCAGTTGCGGCCTCATCCTGGAGGAGGGGCTGCCCATGGAGGAGCTCTGGAGCGTCATCGTCTCCATCCGCGAGGCGGCGGCCGAGGCCGGGGTGCAGGTCGTCACCGGCGACACCAAGGTCGTCGAGAGGGGAAAGGGCGACGGCGTCTTCATCAATACCTCCGGCATCGGCTCGGTGCTGCCGGGCCTCGACGTGGGGCCGCACCGGCTGCGCCCCGGCGACGAGATCGTGATCAGCGGCCCCATCGGGCTGCACGGCATCGCCATCATGGCCCTGCGGGAGGGCATCGAGCTGGAGACGGAGATCAGGAGCGACAGCGCCCCCGTCTACCCGATGGTGGAGGCGCTGGCGGCGGCCGGGCTGGACATCCACATGCTGCGCGACCCCACCCGCGGCGGCGTCTCCTCGGCGCTGAACGAGATGGCGGGGCGCGGCGGCGTGGGCATCCGGCTCGACGAGGAGCCCCTGCCCATCCCGGCCGACGTGGAGGGCGTGTGCGAGATCCTGGGCCTGGACCCCCTCTACGTGGCCAACGAGGGCAACTTCCTGGCCATCGTGGCCGAGGGACAGGGAGCGCGCGCCCTGGAGACGTTGCGCCGGCACCCCCTGGGGGCCCGCGCCGCCCTCATCGGCCGGGTGGCCGCCGAGCACGCGGGCGTCGTGGTGATGAAGACCAGGATCGGCGGCGAGCGCATCGTCGACATGATGAGCGGCGAGCAGTTGCCGCGGATCTGCTGAGGCAGGGCCGCCCCTCAGCCCGGCCCTACGCCTCTGACCAAGCGTGCCACAGCCGTCACAGCTGCCGCTAGAGACCTTGCGGACGAGCTGAGCTCGTCCTACGGTTCGCCGTGCAGGCAGGGCTCGCCCCTGCCCCAGGGGGCGCCCGCGAGGGGCGCCCCTACTTTCGCGCCACCAACAGCAGGTTCACGCGCAGGGGCGCCAGGGCCCGATAGCGATTCACCACTCGCTCGTAGAGGACGCCGGCGGCATAGGCGAGAGGGTGGAAGGCCAGGTACTCGGGCTCCGTCTCGAAGGCCTCCAGCCGCTCCACGTGGAGGCCGGCGCCCGCCGCCAGGCGGCGCAGGTCGGCGGCCGTATTCGCCCGGTAGAGCGTGGGGAACACGTCGTGCTCGCCCAGGCCGCGATGCCGGTTCACCGCCGCGTGCAGGCCCGCGGGCAGGAGGCGGGCCAGGAGGGGCACGTAGTGGAGGCGGTTGGGCGTGAGGAGCAGCAGCCGGCCGCCGGGCCGCAGCACGCGGGCCATCTCGCCGAAGGCGGCCTCGGGGCGGGCCAGGTGCTCGGCGACGTGGGTGCTGAGGACGGCGTCGAAGGAGGCGTCGGCGAAGGGCAATGCCTCCACGTTCCCCCGCACCTGGGAGTCCACGTTCGGGTTGTCGCGGGCGTAGGGCGACATGTCCAGCCCCACGACCCGGACGGACGGCAGGCGGCGTCGATAGAGGAACGTGCGGCCCCTTCCGCAGCCGGCGTCCAGGAGGACGCTTCCGGCCGGGACGTGGCTGTTGATCACCTCCTGGAAGCGGTCGAACATGCCAAGGAAGGTGGCGAGGATAGAAGAGGCGGCGCAGCTCGCGGGGGCGGAAGGTTAGCCGGTGCATGCCACGCTCAGGCCGGGTTGTGAGTAGGAACACAGACCCTAGTTTACAGCGCCGGGTCAACACCGTCCCCTGGGCGCCGGTTGACCCCAGCGAGATATGCGGCGAGAATTCGGCAGGGACAGCCGAGAGAGTCGAGGGTCGAACTGCCACCCCTGGGCGGCGTCACAGGAACCTTGAGATCCACTATCGTTCGCAAGCCATTCCTCCTTCTCCCCCTGCTGCTGATTGCGGTCTTTCTCGGTGCGGCGTGTCGCGGTGGCGGGACCTCTGAAGAACCCCAGCCCCAGCAAGAGGGGGCGGAACCCCGGTCCTTTGAGATGGGCCTCAGTTCCTTCCCGGAGCAGCCATCGAAGGCTGGCTACGAGGAGGCCTTCAAACTGGCCGGCGAGAACGGCGAGCTCATCCTCATCCAGCGGGCGCCGCCCTGGGAGGAGTTCCGGCCCGGCGGCGTCATCTCCGCCGAGACGCTGGACCTGACCCGCGAGGAGAAGCGCCTGGCCGAGGAGAACGGCCTGGGCATCTTCGCCGCCGTGGACCCCCTGGACCCGGCGGACCGGGGGCGGCTGGCCTCCCCGCCGGAGGACCTGGCGGACGCCGGCTTCGGCGACCCGCGGGTCCGCTCTGCCTTCATCGCCTATGCCCAGTACCTGGCCCTGAACCTGAGGCCCCGCTACATGGCCCTGGGCATGGAGGTGGACCTCTATGAGGCGGCCCGGCCCGATGACTTCGACAACTTCGTCAGCCTCTACTTCGAGGCCTATGACGCCGTCAAGGACATCTCGCCGGAGACGCTGGTCTTCCCCACGTTCCAGATGGAGGCCATCCAGAACCTGCTTTCGCCGGCCGGCCAGTCTGCCGCAGCCGGGGGCCGTCAGCCGCTGGCACCTGGTGCTGCGACTTCGAGCCCAAGGTGGACATCCTGGCCGTTACCACCTATCCCAGCTTCGCCTTCGCCACCCCCGACGACATCCCGCCTGACTACTATGACCAGCTCCGGCGCTACAGCGACGCCCCCATCGCCATCGCCGCCGCGGGCTACTCCTCGGGCCCGGGGCGCGAGGGCATCAACGAGGGCACGGAGGAGGACCAGGAGGCCTTCCTCCGCCGTCTGTTCCAGGACGCCCAGCGCCTGGACATGGCCTTCGTGGTCTGGTTCGCCAGCACCGATCCCCGCCGTCGTCCAGGAGCCGCCGCTGGACCTGCTACAGTACATCGGCCTCCGCCGCGCCGACGGCTCCGCCAAGCCCGCCTGGCAGGTCTGGACCGAGGAAGCGGACGTGCCCCTCTCGCCTGGCCGCCAGCCGTAGTCGTAGGGGCGTCCGCCCCTGGCGGACTGTGCGCCCCTCCCGGAGGTCACCAGCCTTCTACGGATAGACCAGGTCTCGCTGAAGGAGCGCCCGCGAGATGACCACGCGCTGGATCTGGCTCGTCCCCTCGACAATCATGAGCTGGCGGGCGTCGCGGTAGTGGCGCTCCAGGGGATGGTCGCGCATATAGCCCTGGGCGCCCAGCACCTGGAGGGCGTCGGAGGAGACGCGGACCGCCATCTCGGTGGCGAAGACCTTGCCGATGGACAGGAAGTGGGCATCCTGGCGGTCGAAGCGGCCCTGGTCCACCAACCAGCCGCCCTGGTAGACGAGGAGGCGGGCCGCCTCGATCTGGATGGCCATGTCGGCGAACATGAACTGGATGGCCTGGAGGTTGGCGATGGGCCCGCCGAAGGCCTCTCGCTGGCGGGCGAACTCCAGGGCATAGGCTGAGGGCGCCCTCGGCCAGGCCGACGCCGCGGGCCCCCACCACCGGCCGTATGCTGTTGAGGGTCATCATGACCGTGCGGAAGCCGCCGTTCTCCTTCCCGCCCAGGAGGTTCTGGCCAGGCACCCGGCAGTTGTCGAAGGCCAGGCTGGCCGTGGGCACGCCTCGAACGCCCATCTTGCTGGTCGGTGCGGGCCACCGAGAAGCCGGGCGCGTCGGCGGGCACGATGAAGCCGCAGATGCCGCGGGCGCCGGCCTCCGGGTCCGTCTTGGCGAACGTGACCACGTAGTCGGCCACGCTGCCGCCGGAGATGAAGCACTTCTCGCCGTTGATCACGTAGTCGTCGCCGTCGCGGCGGGCGCGAGACTGGAGGTTGGCGGCGTCGGAGCCGGCGTTGGGCTCCGTCAGGCAGAAGGCGCCCTTGTACTCGCCGCTGGCGACGCGGGCGGCGAACTCGCGCTTCTGCTGCTCGCTGCCGCCGATGAGTATGGACTGCGTGGAGAGGCCTGAGAGGAGGAGCATGAGCCCTGAGGAGCAGCAGTACTTCGCCGCCTCCTCAACGGCCAGGCAGAGGGCCAGTATGCCGGCGCCTGCCCCGCCGTACTCCCGGGGTATGCTCAGCCCCAGGAGGCCCGCCTCCCGAAACACCTGGAAGATATCGTGAGGGTACTCCTCTTTCTCGTCAATCTCGGCCGCCCGTGGAGCGATGCGCTCGCGGGCGATGCGCCGGGCGGTCTCCCGGATCATCTTGTGCTCTTCGGACAGCTCGAAGTCCATGTCCTGCTCCTTCCCGGGTAGCGTATGCCTGAGTTCTCCAATGATAGTGGAAGAGGAGCCCTTATGTGTACGGGCTGGCTGGCGTCGCGCGTTGCCGCGCCACGCAGGTGGGTGCTAAGATGGCGCCCAGCGGACGCGGCCAGACCTCAGCCCTGCGACGGCGGGAAAGGAGGCCCACCATGATCCTCGTTACCGGCGGCACGGGGTTCATCGGCAGCCGGCTGGTGGCGCGACTGGCCCAGGAGGGCAAGCCGGTGCGCGTTGCCGCTCGCGGCGCGCGTTCTCCCCGACTCCCCGACGGCGTGGAATCGGTGACGGCCGACGTGGTCACCGGCGACGGCCTGGCGGTCGCCCTCCAGGGCGTCGAGCGGGTGGCGCACCTGGTCGCGATCATCGCGGAGCGCGGGCCCCAGACCTTCGACGCCGTTGTTCGCGGCGGCACCGAGCGGCTGGTGGAGGCGGCCCGCGCCGCCGGCGTGCGCAAGCTCGTCTACGTCAGCGCCATCGGCGCCGACCCGGACCCGCGCTTCCCCTACTGGGCAGCCAAGTGGGGAGCCGAGCAGGCGGTCATCGGCAGCGGCCTCACCTACACCATCCTGCGGCCCTCCATCGTCTTCGGCCCGGAGGACGACTTCTTCAACCGGCTGGCGGGGCTGGTGCGCTGGAACCCCATCGTGCCCGTCGCCGGGGACGGCAAGACCCGCTTCCAGCCCATCTGGGTGGAGGACCTGGTCACCTGCATCGCCGCCTGCCTGGAGGAAGGCGCGCACGACGGCCAGATCATCGAGGTGGGAGGACCGGAGCACCTGACCTACGAGGAGATGCTGGCGACGGTGCGTCGCGAGCTCGGCGTGCGCCGGCTCAGCGTTCACGTGCCCCTGACCGCTGGTGCGCGCGGCAGCCAGAGCCATGGAAGCTCTTCTTCCGCGGCCCCTGGTCACGCGCCAGCAACTGGCCATGCTGGCCAAGGACAACGCGACGGATATCGACGCCGTGCCCCGCAACTTCGGCTTCGCGCCCAAGCGTCTTGCGGAGGGGCTCGGCTACATTAAGAGATGATGAGGAGTACCCCCGATCTTCGCTGGCGGGGGCTTGATCCCCCTTCATCTAGCGGCCAAACGTGCTACACTAATACGGTTATGCTCTCCAGCGAGCCCATCTGAGTTAGGCGGAGGAAACGTGTCCAAATGAGAAGTGTGACCGCAGGTGCTCCCGCCCAGAGACCGGTCGTCATGCGAAGGCAGAACCGCGCAACGGCCTTCTGTTGCGAGTCGCTGGAGGTGGAGACAAACACCGCCCCCGAGTTCATCGACATCACGGAGCAGGTGGAGTCCGTCGTCGCCGCCTCCGGCGTTCGGTTCGGGCAGGCCACCGTCTACTCCACCCACACCACGGCCGCCGTCAAGATCAACGAGAACGAGCCTCTTCTCCTGCAGGACATGGCGCGCGCCCTGGACGGCGCCGCCTCTTGCGACGACGATTACCACCACAACGACTTCTCGCGCCGCACCGAGAACATGGACGACGACGAGTGCCCCAACGGCCACGCCCACTGCCAGCACCTGTTCCTGCCCACCAGCGAGACCATCCCCATCGTCGACGGGAGACTTACGCTGGGGCAGTGGCAACGCGTCTTCCTGGTCGAGCTGGACCGCCCGAAGCGGCGCTCCGTGCTGGTGAGCGTGCTCGGCCTGTGTGAGGACTGACGCGGCCTGGGCACCGTGAGAGACGACAGCGAGGGGCCATCAGGCCCCTCTTCCTCTTCTCCCGGCCCCGGCGGACGCCCCCAGGCAGGCACCGGCCACATCCTGACGATCGCTCACCGAGCGGGCAACGACCGCGCCGCCCTTGAGACGGGCCCTGTCGGCCGGCGTCGACGCCGTTGAGGCCGACCTGCGCTGGGACGGCGGCCGCATCGTCGCCCGGCACGCGCGGCGGCTCCCCTTCCTGCCTCTGTACTGGGACCGCTGGTACCTGCGCGTCGACCGTAGCGCCCAGCTCACCCTGGACGAGCTCCTCGAGCAGGTCAAAGGGCGCGCGCGGCCCTACCTGGACCTCAAAGCCCTCGCCCGGCCCTTTCCGGGCGCCCTGCTCGACGCCCTGCGCCGCAATGACGCCTTGAAGGAGGCGACGGTCTCGTCTGAGCACTGGGGCCTGCTGGCCGAGCTGCGGCGCAGCGAGCCCGACCTGCGCCTCGTGCGCTCCGTCAACAGCCGGCGCCACCGCGCCGCCCTCCTGGCCCTGCCTCCCGACGACCGCCTTCGAGCGGGGGTGGCCATCCAGCGCGACCTGCTCGACGAAGCGCTGGCCCGCCGCCTGCGGGCCGAGGGTCTGGCGCTCTACGTCTGGGGCATTGACGACCCGGAGGATGCGAGGAAGGTGATCGGCTGGGGCGCCAGCGGCCTCATCGCCGACAGCCTGGAGCTGCTGCGCGCCGTGCAGGCGGGCGTCTCGTTGGAGACGGACAGAGCTGAAGCTCTGTCCCTACGGTTCTGCGGGCCGCGGGCCGGGGGATGAGGTGGACGGCGCTGGCCTTGAAGGTGGCCACCACCGGAGCGCCGGCGACTAATCCCAGCTCCTCCAGCGACCGGCGGGTGACGACCGCGACCAGCGGGAAGCCGCAGTCCACGGTCACGCGGACCTGGGCCCCGGCAGGCACGACGCGGGTGATGACGCCCGGCAGACGGTTGCGGGCGCTGGACGGCATGACGCCGTCGGGCGGCGCCAGCACGACGTCCTCCGGACGCAGGCAGACCAGCACGTCCGGGGCGAGCGGACCCTTGACCACGGCCTCGATGACGTGGCCGGCCACCTCCAGGCGCGCCAGGCCGCCCGCATCGCCGACGGCGCGGGCCGGAACCATGGTCTCGACCCCGACGAACGCCGCCACCTCCTCGTCCACGGGCGCGGCGAACACGTCCGCCGCCGCGCCCACCTGCCGCAAGCGGCCCCTGAGCAACACCGCCACGCGGTGACTGAGCCGGGCCGCCTCATCCCGATCGTGGGTGACGAAGACCGTGGTCATGGCCGTCTCCGCCAGCACTGCGGCCAGCTCCTCCAGGAGCGCCTCGCGGGTGGGCTGGTCCAGGCCGCTGAACGGTTCGTCCAGGAGGAGGACCTCCGGTTCCAGGGCGAAGGCGCGCGCCAGGCTGGCGCGCTGCGCCTCGCCGCCGGAGAGATTGCGAGCCCCCCGGCGGCCCAGTTGGGGGATGCCGAACCGCTCCATCCAGTGCAGGGCGCGCTCGTTCCGCTGGCGGCGGGGCACGCCGCGGAGGGCCAGGCCCATACCCACGTTGTCCACCACCGAGCGACGCAGAAGGAGCGCTTCCTGGAAGACCACCGCCATCCGCCGTCGCAGCGAGAGCTCGCGTCCCCGCACGCTCTCGCCCTCGAACAGCACCTCCCCCTGCGAGGGACGTTCCAGCAGGGCCAGCACCATCATGAGCGTGGTCTTGCCCGCCCCGTTCGGCCCGATGACGGCCAGCACCTCGCCGGGAAGCACGTCCAAGTGCGGCACCTGGAGGATGTCGCCGCCGCGGCGCCGCACCTGGACGTCGCGGAGAGAGAGCTTGGGCTCGCTCACGAGCGCTGCTCCTGCTGCTGCACGGTGGTCAGGATCAGGTTGACGGCGAATATGAGGCCGAGCAGCACGATGGACAGAGCGATGGCGGGCGCGAACTCGCCCCGGGAGACCTCCAAGACCACCGCCGTCGTCAGCACCCTGGTGTCCCCAGCCAGGTTGCCGCCCACCATGATGGAGGCGCCAATCTCGGATACGGCACCCCCGAAGCCCGCCATCACCGCCGCCAGCAGAGGCAGCTTCGCCTCCCAGAGGACGAGCCAGAGCATCTGGAGCCGCGACGCGCCCAGCGCGTAGAGCTGCAAGCGCAGCCTGGGACTGAGGCTGCGCAGCGCCGCCGCGGTGAAGCCGGTGACGATGGGCGCCGCGATGATGGTCTGGGCGATGATCATGGCCATCGGCGTATAGATGAGGTTGAGCTGGCCGAGGGGCCCGCTGCGCCACAGCATGATGGCGACCAGAAGCCCGACCACCACCGGCGGCAGCCCCATGCCCGTGTTGACGAGCGTAAAGGCCAGGTTCCGGCCCGGGAACTCTTTGAAGGCCAGCAGCGACCCCAGCGCAACGCCGATGAAGAGGCTGATGACCACGGCCGACCCCGATATGAAGAGCGACCGCAGGGTGATCTCCCACAGGGAGTAGTCGCCCGTCCCCAGGATGCGAAATGCCTCCCGGACGCCGTCCCAGATGAGGTCCATGGCCCTGCCTCCTTACCCGCTATGGCAGACCCAGCTCAGACTCCGCCTTGCCGGCGTCGGGGATGAACAGGGGCTGGCCAAACTTCTCGACGCCGAAGTCGCCGATCATCTTCTGGGTATCGGCCGAGACCATGAAGTCGACGAAGGCCTTGCCGCCCTCAGCGTTGACGCGGCTGAACCGATCGGGGTTCACCTGCATCACGTGGTAGATGTTGAGCAGCACCGGGTCGCCCTCCACCAGCACCTCCAGCGAGAGGTTCGCGCTCTGGGCCAGGTAGGTGCCGCGGTCGGAGATGGTGTAGGCCGCTCTTCTGGCTGGCGATCTGGAGGGTGGCGCCCATGCCCTGGCCGCTCTCCTCGTACCAGCCTTGTCCCGTCGGCGTCAGGTTGGCCTTCTTCCACAGGCTCTTCTCCAGCTTGTCTGTGCCGGAGTCGTCGCCTCGACTGATGAAGGACGCTTTCTGGTCCGCGATCTTGGTCAGCGCCTCGGTGGCCGACTTCATGCCCTTGATGCCCACCGGGTCGCCGGCCGGGCCCACGATGACGAAGTCATTGTGCATGACGAGCTGTCGGTTGACCACCGACCCCTTGTCGACGAGCGCCTGCTCGGAGCTGGGAGCGTGCGCCAGGACGGCATCGGCATCGCCGCGGTCGGCCATGGCCAGCGCCTCGCCCGAGCCCACGGCGATGACCTTCACCTTGTAGCCGCTCGCCTGCTTAAACGCGGGCAGCAGCACATCCAGGAGGCCGCTGTCCTGTGTGCTGGTGGTGGTAGACAGGATGATCTCCTTTCCACCCCCGCAAGCCTGTCGCCGCCAGCGCGAGCAGCGCCGGCCATCCCAGCCAAGATTGCGATCCATCGCCAGGCCATCGGTCGATTCTTCATCCTGTGTTATCCTCCGTCCTGAAAGGTGTTATGCCACGACCAGCATAACGCCGCGAAAAAAACTACGGCTCTTCGCCGAACGCCTCCATGTAATCCCGGCTCACATCCGTCTCCACCGCCGCCCGGAACCGCCGGTACTGGGCCAGCAGTCGCTCGCCCCTGGGCGTGAGCCGCGTCCCGCCGCCGCCGACGCCGCCCACTTCGCTCCGCACCAGGCGAACCCCCAGATTCCGCTCGATCTCCTTGATCTTGCCCCAGGCCCGCCGGTAGGAGAGGCCCATGCGTTGCGCCGCCTGCGCCAGCGACCCCGTGTCGGCCACATGCTGGAGCAACCGCACCCGGTAGTCGCTGAGGGCCAGCAGGCCGCCTTCCTCTATCCAGAGCTTTACCTTCGGTTCCACGCAGCGTCGCCACCTCAGGCCGGCGCGCTGCCGGGCGCCGACGGAGGGGCTGGCAGCATTCTCGGACGCCTACGGCTTTGGGTCAACGTCCTTCGGCTGTGGTCGAAGGGCGCCCCGCGTTTTCTGGGTTGGCGAGACCCTTCGTCCGCCTGTGGCGGACTCAGGGTGACAGAAGAGGTCGCTTTTTCAACAGACCATTAAGGGAGACGCCGATTCCGAGACTCCGCACCGTCCGGCGCCGTTCGCACGTCGAAACGCGCGGAGGGCGCTCCGCCGGTGTGGGGCAGCGGCCGGCCCGCCAGACCCACGACACGCAGGCTGGACACGTCGGCGAAGGAGGAGAGGACGCGCTGGAGGATGATGCTGATTCGAGGGCCCAGCAGGTCAGCGACCAGCACGGCCAGAGCCACGTTGAGCAGCGAGAGGCGTCCGATGCCCAGCAGGACGCCCAGGAAGAGCACGGCGCAGAGGAAGGCGCCTGTGGCTATGGTAGGGCCGCAGCGGCGGTACACAGCGAGGTGCTGCTCGCCGGCCTTCAGCCGGCTCAGGCCCTCCCGCGCCGCCGAGAGCACCAGGTCCAGGGGCGCCGCCCCCTCCAGCGTGAAGCCGTCCCTCCGGGCCTGGCCGCCGAGGGGCCGCCGGCCCAACCGCTCTTCGATGACGTTCATAGTGGCGTTCTTGAGGGCGTGGTTGCGGCGCACCGACTCTCTGCTGACGATGTCGGCAAACTCGCCGGGGATGAGGAGGAGGCTGCCCAGCGCGCGCAGTGTGAACCCAAAGACGAGCAGCATGAGCAGCAGCACGATGGCCAGTATGAGCAGGCCGAAGAAGATCAGTACCATCGCTTTCCACGAGCCGCCGGCTTCGCCCGCGCCTTCTGCGGTATCCAGTGCCTAGATTGTCGTCCCCACGGGTACGGGTCGTCAATTGCCAAACGGCCTGAACACCCCACCAAACGGGCATCGGTACCTTCCAGAGGATGATCGGCGACGAAAAGCGCAGGCTGCACCACGCTCTCCAGAGGGGGCCTTTAGGGACGTGAGGGCTGGGGTGGTCCGAAGCTGCGAGCGAGGGCTTGCCGCCTGGCGGCCGGCTAGGAGGCCGCCGAATCGTCCGCTGCGAGGCGTGCCATATCGTCGGCGGCAGCCACGAGCACTTCCAGCGAATCGACCAGTCGTGAGAGCTGCCGGGCAGTGAGGCGTTCGAATAGCTGAATCAGAAGGGACCGGCCCTCACGTTCCACCTCGCCGACGGTCTCCTCGCCCCGTGCTGTGAGGGCGTTGCGCACCAGCCGGCGGTCCTTGGCGTCCTCCTCCCGCCGCACCAGTCCCATGCGGACCAATCGATCCACCAACCCGGTCACGGTGGGAGGCGTAACGCGCAATTCTTCCGCCAGTGTGCCGGCCGAGGTACCGGGCGTTTCGCGGAGGTGGAAGAGGACGAAGAGCTGCGTCAAAGTCAGCTCCAAGTCCCTCCACCCCCTAACGCGAATGGGGTCCAAGGCGCTGGCGGCGCGCAAGTAGAGGTCCATCGCCTTTTCCAATGTCTCCGGGTCGTGCATTGGTTCTCACCACTACTTTCGGAGTACGCCTAAGGAAGTACTCCTGAGGACCAATGCTACTCCCTGGCTGAACGTCAGGCAAGTTATTTTGTTCGTCGGGTACAAATCGCACACCAACCACCCAGGTCCTTCGGGAAGCTGAGGTGCTTCGACAAGCTCGGCATGCCAGGAGAGACCCGCGCTAGACGACGCCCCTCTCGCGGAGGTACGGGATGGCGGCGGCCACGGCGTCGTCGGGCTGCCGCTGGTCGATCTCGAAGACGCGCAGGGCGGCGGGCGGCAAGCCGCGCGCGATGTAGTCCCACTGCACGTCACCCCGGCCGGGCGCCCGGTGATCGCCGATGCCCTCCACGTCGTGAAGATGGCTGCCTATCGTGCGAGGCCCCAGCGCGCGCAGCCAGCTCTCGCGGTCGACGAGGCCCAGACGGTGGAGCACCTCGGCGTGGCCCACGTCGTGCCAGTAGCCCACCAGGTCCGGCGGGTAGGGCGCCAGCAGGGTCAAGGCATCCTCCACCTGGGGGATCTCGTGGTAGTGGTAGCGGTTCTCCAGGCCCAGGGCGACGCCCCGGCGCGAGGCCTCCTCAGCCAGCTCGGCCAGCGAGCGACGGGCCGCCTCCAGGTACGGGCCCTCCTGCTCCCGTCGCAGTCGCCGCAGCTCCTGCCGCAGGCCCTCCACCTCCTCTCCTTCGCGCACGCCGGAGTCGAACAGGCGCCGCAGCCGCCTTTCGGGCTCCGTCATCCGGTCGCCGACGCCGCCCAGGTGCAGCACGACGCAGCATGCGCCGGCCCGCGCCGCCCACTCGAGGGTGGCGAGGTTGTAGGCGACGGCCTGGCGGCGCTCCGCTTCGTCGGTGGAGGCCAGGTTGAAGCTCTCGCTCCAGCGGCCGTCGCCGTGCCTGACGCGGGGCGAGGGGCTGTGGAAGCTGGCGATGGGGAGCGCGGCGCCGTCCAGGAGCTGCTCGACGCCCTCGCGGGGGATGACGTAGTTCACCTCCAGGGCGTCGTAGCCCAGGGAGCGCGCCACGCGGGCGAACTCGCGCAGGTCGGCCGAGAAGCGCTCCTGCTGCGACCACATGGTGGATAGGGCCAGGAGACTCATAGCTTGCGATAGGAGCCGTGGGAACGCATCATAGCCCAATCGTAACCGAGGGCGACATCCTCGACAACATGACCTCCTGGACCCGCCACGCCGCTTCCACCGCAACTGAACGAGCGCTCGCGGCTCACCGCAGGCTCAGTCCAGCCGACAGACTCTAGACCTCATCCCCACGTCCCACCCTCGCCAACTCCATCCTGATGATGGGAACTCGGAGGTGACGCGAGGAAGTGTGAGCAGTATACTTCGCTGCGAATGAGAACGACTCAGCCGATCCCATTGAGCACCCACCACATAACCGCCCGCCGCCTCGGAGAAAGAGGCGTCATGCTTCTCAAGAGCAAGGAGAGACCATCATGAAACGATGGATTCTATTCGCGGTTCTGATCCTGGGCTTGAGTGTACTGGCTTCGGGAGGCGTGCGACCAGAAGGTGCACAAGCCTATGGCGGCGATATCCACGTCCAGATCGCCAAGTATGCAAGGGAGCTGTGGCCGAGTGATAAAATCCTTGAAATCCGTCAGTACGCGTCGACCATCGAGGCTGGCGCCCGCGATGAGGACCAGACCGACCACGTCTGGAATCACACAGGATGGTGTGTGACAATTACACATTTCTGGGACCCAGACCTAGGCCCTGATCACACTATGGATACTCTTGTTTGCAATTACCACGATCCCAATGCCTGGCAGAAAGCCCGAGTGTTGTGGGGCATGGCTTTAGGCGAATACCACAAGGGAAACAAGGACGTTGCGTACGAATACTTGGGCCACGTTGTTCACCTCATAGGGGACATGTCTGTGCCAGCTCACGTGCATTTCGACTCGCATGTTTATCCAGACACCTTCGACGACCAGTACATGAATATGGGAGTCTCATGCGATCCTCCTGTTGATCCAGGCAATGAGTGCCTAACTCAAGATGAGAAGAATGGGCTAATAGCCGCGGGGCCCGTTGTGATTCCGGACGGCCCCTACCTGCCCCTGTACTGGTTGATGTACACAACGGCTCAGATCGGGGGCATATACGCCTCTGACGATGTGCCCGGTAACACGGAAGACCCACTGGGGTTGGTCGATTTCAGTGCCTTCGAGGATATCCCGGAATTCAATGACCCGAGCAAAGTCGATGGCTGCGACTATTCGGAGGAGGGCTCCATGTGCAAGGCGTACATGGAGATAATCCGCAGAAACTCCTATTTCCACTCCATACGAGCAGCTGCTGCGCTCTACGGTCTCTTCGAAGAGGCAAGCAAGCAACAGACCGACCTAACGGTAGTCATTGACCACGTGGAGCAAATTGGGGGCCACGGGGCGCTGGACGACCCGGACTACTACGTCAGGGTCGGCATCGGTGGCGATTGGTTCAGGAACGAGGGCGACCAGATGGAGACTGCCACCGCCATCGATCCCGAGTGGGCGTTTGGGCGGGATGTCGGGCTCACAGGCACCACCACCGTCGAGATTGAACTCTGGGATGATGATGGGGATGACGATGATTTCTCGGACATCGATCCGCGTGACAACGACAGGAGCCTGGCGCTGACGGTCAACCTTGACGCGTGCATGGCCGGCGTGGATGGGGCGGTGTCGGGAGAGCTCGGAGGTGCGTGCGGAGCCCAGATGGACAGCTTCGGGGAGGAAGCCGACAATTCTCATATCTGGTTTCACATCCTAGCGCCCAACGCGCCTCCAACGGCAAACGCCGGCCTGGACCAGACGGTCGATGAGAATGCCGTGGTGACGCTCAACGGCTCCTTCACCGACCCCAACGTCGGCGACACGCACACGTTGTTGTGGCAACTGGAGAGCAGCAGCGGCACCAACTGCGTGGACGTCCCAGACGCTACCACGCAGACATTGACCTTCGCGCCCATCGACGACTGTGTGTACACCTTCAGCTTCACGGTCACGGATAGCCGCGGCGCCCAGGGGAGCGACACGGTGGTGGTGACGGTGGAGAACGTGCCGCCGGTGGCCAGCATCGACAGCCTCGCCGATGAGACGGGTGCAGAGATCGGGGTAGACGTCCCGGTGGCTCTGGTGGGTCTCGAGGTTGACCTGGCGGGGAGCTTCACCGACGCCGGGATCGTGGACACCCACACGGCGTCACTCGACTGGGGCGACGGCGAGGTCTACACGCAGGCTGACTTCGATTCGTTCAGTGACTGCCTGGGCTGGGCCACGGGGACCTTGAACGCCACGCACATCTACGCTGACCCGGGCATCTACACGATCACGCTGAACGTGACCGATGACGACGCTGGTGTCGGCACGACAACCGCCCAGATAGAGGTAGTCGACGCCGCGGGGGCTATCGCAACGGTCGTTGAGAATCTGACCCCTCTCGCCCATGCCCCGTACATTCGAGCCGCGATTGCCATTCTGCGAACCCCCCAACACCCTAGGCCCCCCCTTATATGCTCGAGCGGGGAACCCGGAACACTGCGCGTGGCATGCCACGTGAAGATCAAGTGGGCGCTCCGCAAGTTGGAGGCGGCGGAGGCAGCCGCGCCGGGCCTCGACCTGACAAACGATAAGGGCTTGCTGGCGCTGGCAGCCAAGTCGGTGGCCGTGGAGGCCATCGAGAAGGCGGAAGCACTCGCCGTCAAGCCGAAGGATCTGCAGAAGATCCAGCAAGCTAGAGACCTCGTGGCACAGGGTGATGCTCTACTGGCGGCCCACGACTACGTGGGTGCGGTGGACAAGGACCAGCAAGCCGTGGGCAAGGTGCTGAACATACGATAAGGAGCTAGCCAGGCCCAGAATAAAGAGGCCGCTCTGTTGGGCGGCCTCTTTTCGTTGGGAGCCTGTCGCCTCTGCTTCTATCCCTTGCTGACTGGCTATGAGATGCCAATACTGCTCCCGTCTCTTCCCTCTGCCCAGCCACCGCGCTGGTAGTTCGGTCGTGGATCGCTTGAGGACACAGTGCCTCAACGCCGATCCAAATGGCTCCGCGGGTCAACCGTCCGGATAGTAATGACATTTTGGCATTCCATGGGCGGCGGCGTTTCTCCTCATCATAGTGGCGCTCTTTTGGCTCAACAAACACAGGGGGGTGTCTTTTCAATCATCACGGTGGGTGCCTTTTCGGTTGACATTCGCGCTCGGCCGCCGGTCCGCCCGACGCACCCCGGTCGCCGGGGCGGGGAGCAATGGCCCGCGACGCGACCCTGCTTCCGTTGGATACCCTTTGGTTGACCCCTCCCTCCGCCGTACGGTAGGCTAAACGACTGGCTTATGGTACGCTAAAGGGCTGGCACGGTGCCGCCCACTCCCTTCACGCCAGGCACCGCCCCCCGGGCACAGGTATGCTTCGGCGAAACGGGCCAGCACAGACAGGGATGTTGGTGCCGCGACGCTCCACTGATGGGAGGTTAAGTTGTTACACCAGGGCCAGTACGCTGCCGACAAATCAAGGAAGGACGACGCCGCCAAACAGAAAAGGGCACCGAGAGATGACCGCGCTGGCTCCCGAGTGGCTCTTCCGCAAACACCATGGGTGCGACTGGGAGACAAAGCCCCAGACTTCACGCAGGATTCAACGCAAGGACCCATCCACCTCTACGAGTGGATGGGTGACAGCTGGGCGGTTCTCTTCTCACATCCCGCTGACTTTACTCCAGTTTGCACAACCGAACTGGGAATGGTGGCGCGCCTGAAGCCAGAATTCGAGACACGCAACGTGAAGGTGATCGGCCTCAGCGTCGATCCCCTGTTCCGGCATGACATGTGGGCACACGACATCGCCCAGACTCAGGGAGTAGAGCTCAACTTTCCACTGCTTGCTGATGCGGATCGAAAAGTCGCGCAGCTGTATGACATGATTCATCCGAACGCCCACGCAACCGAGACAGTGCGATCCGTGTTCATCATCGATCCGAAGAAGACGGTCCGGCTGATACTTACGTATCCGGCCGAGACAGGGCGGAACTTCGACGAATTGCTGCGAGTCATCGACTCGTTGCAGCTTGCTGATGACCAGAAGGTCGCGACACCCGCGAACTGGAAGCCCGGCGAAGACGTAGTGATCCTGCCCTCCGTCAGCAATACGGAGGCCGCCGAGCTCTTTCCGAGGGGCTACAAAGAGCTAAAGCCGTATTTGCGGGTGACTCCCCAGCCCAACTTCGAGCCTCCCGGACAGGAGGCGTCCCGCGCATAAGCGGCGGCCGAGGCCACTCGGGCCCCACATTCGGCCGAGGCTTCTGCCTGCCAAACATCCCGGCCTCAGCGCTGACCGCCAGAAACGGCACCCCCAAGCGAAAGCGGCCACAGAGGAGGGGTTTGACGGGAGATGGAGCCCAGGGTACCATGCCCTCCGCCGGGCATGGCGGCCAGCGTGACCGCGTTGAGCGACTGGAAACCCCTTTGGGAGTAACCGAACCGAACGCCCGACCTGAGGCCAAGCGCGACTGGAAACGGTTCTGGCGGGAGTACCATCGCCAACTCCGGGCGCGCCGACCGTCTTTGCGGAGGGCGATCCGGGAGGACGTGCGGGCCTTCATCGCGGGCAGATTCGAGATCGCTGACCAGGGCCGGCTGGCCACGCCCTTCCACATGCTCCGGCTGGCCTGGAAATCCGACGCCTTCCTGGGCGTACTGCTCTACCGCGTTCGGACCTGGCTTGAGGGAGCCCGCGTACCCATCCTTCCCACCCTCATCCACAGGATCTGCATTACCTTCTTCGACATGAGCATCGGCGACTATGTGGTGCTTGGGGAAGGCGTCTACGTGCCCCACGGGTATCTGGTCATCGGCGGGCGGCTGACCATAGGGCGAGGGTGCGTGCTTTGCCCGTGGGTGAGCATAGGTCTCACCCCTGGAACATTGGACGCGCCGGAGCTCGGGGATGGGGTGTTCGTAGGAACGGGCGCGAAGATCCTCGGCCCCGTCAAGATCGGCGACGGGGCCATCATCGGCGCCGGTTCCGTGGTGCTCAAGGATGTTCCGGCGCACACCACCGTCGCCGGCGTCCCGGCGCGGATTATCGCGAACCAGAGCCAGGAAGCGGAGCCCGGGGCCTAGAAGCGCCGCCGCGGGACCGCCAGGCCCCGCGCCGAGCCCTTTCCGGCCCGTGCTGTCCCGCTGCCGGCGACGCGACGGCGACGGCAGGCCGGACCCCTGCCGGTCGGAGCGTGCAATTCTATGCCCTCCCGGGCCAGCCCTGCGGAGAACCTAAGGCTGAGGCGGCGGTGTGCGGGTGGTGATCCTGGCAACCAGCTCCTGCTCGTTGCTACCGGGCAGCCGCCTGAACCATCTGCCGGATGACCTTCAGACCTTCCTCCGCCGGGACAGCCAAGTGGGTCCGGATGTCGAGCAGGTCCCCCCAAACAGCGTGGTCCCTATACCCCACGACCGGCTTGTCCGACTCGTAGATGAGCACGCCGGTCGGGTCTTCAGGGCTGGTGCCGACAAGGAAGTACTCGCCTATCACCTTGGTGGTCGCGTCGTGGTTCCACTCAAGTCGCCGCGTGTAGATCTCCTGCTGCTGCTCGCGTGTAAGCCCTGCTCTTGCTTTGTAGAGGGTCACAAACAGCATTATCCCCGCCTCCTTCGTTTTCGTCCCAGCACACCGCCTGACACGATTGTACTCTTTCTGTCAATACTTCCTGGATGCTGCGCGTCGGTTGTTCAACGAAGGCGGCCGATCTTGCATGCGGTCTGACAGGCGCCAGCAGAGCAGCGGCACCGCCAGGCCGGACTCCTCGGTCGGCAGGCGCTACCGGCTGAGGCGGAAGCCGGCGGCGGCGAACACGAGGCCGCCCAGGAGGGCGGCCCCCAGGCTCACGAGCAGGCCGACGCCGTCGCGACGGCCCAGGGCCGGCACCAACAGCCCACCGGCCAGCCCGCCTATGGCGGCCAGAGGCAGCGCGGGGAGTACGCCGCGCCCCCGGCGGGCCACGGCGCCCGCCAGCCACCACACGGTCCCCAGCACCGCCCAGAGGACGAGCATGAGGGCCAGCGCCAGGGCTTCGAAGTTCATAAGTCTGACAGCGGAAGAGCGGGCGGTCGCCCGGGTCGACAGTTGAGGCTACTGCTCTCTCGATATCCCCTGAATGGGGACCAGGGTCTCGCTTCCAGGAGCCGGCGGCGCGCCGTTCATCTCGGCGATGACCTTGTCCCCCTCCTCGATGAGGGCGGACAGGAAGTCCTTCTCATCCACGGTGCGCACCACCTGCCCCTTGCGGAAGATGACACCCCGGCCTTTGCCGCCGGCGATCCCCAGGTCCGCCATCCTGGCCTCGCCGGGACCGTTCACGACGCAGCCCATGACGGCGACGGTAACGGGTTTCCCCAGTCGCCGGAAGTGCTCCTGCACCTTGGTAGCCAGGGGGATGAGGTCGATCTCGATGCGCCCGCAGGTCGGGCAGGCGACGATGGTCGGGCCGCGCTGGCGCAGGTTCAAGGCTCTCAGGATGTCCCAGCAGACGGGCATCTCCTCCTTCGGGTCAGCGGCCAGGGAGACGCGGATCGTGTCGCCGATGCCCTCGGCCAGCAGGATGCCGATGCCGACGGCGCTGCGGACGGAGCCGGCGCCGGGCATCCCGGCCTCGGTGACGCCCAGGTGCAGCGGATAGGGGATGCGGCCGGCGATGGCGCGATAGGCCGCCACCATGGTCGGCACGTCGAACGCCTTCAGGGAGACCTTGATGAGGTCGAAGTCCATCTCCTCCAGGATGCCGATCTCCCAGAGGGCGGCCTCCACCATCCGCTGCGTGCATGGGAGGCGGCATCCTCGCCCTCGGCCAGAGACGGCAAGGGCGGCAGGCTGCCCGCGTTCACCCCCACACGAATGGGCACCCGGCGCCCGCGGGCTTCCCGGACGACGGTTCGCACCTTCTCCGGGTCGCGGATGTTGCCGGGATTGAGGCGCAGGCCGTGCACCCCGGCCTCGAGGGCGGCGAGCGCCAGCCGGTGATCGAAGTGGATGTCGGCGACGATGGGAACGGGGCTGCCGCGCACGATCTCGGGCAGAGCGGCCGCGGCCGCCTTGTGGGGCACGGCCACCCGCACCAGCTCACATCCCAGCTCGGCCAGCTCGCGGACCTGCCGCAGGGTGGCGGTCGCGTCGGCCGTGTCGGTGCTGGCCATCGACTGGACGACGACGGGCGCCTCGCCCCCGACTGTGACGTCCCCGATCTGGAGGGGCTTCGATTTCCGCCGCTGGATCATCGAAAGAGGCTGCCTCCCTGGATTATGCGGACGATATCGAAGTAGCTGACGACTACGACCAGGGTGAGGAGGGCCACGAGGCCCACGAGGTGCACCAACGCCTCCTTCCGAGGGGCAATGCGCCGGCCGCCGCGCAGCACCTCGAGCAGGACGAAGACGATGCGGCCGCCGTCCAGCATGGGCAGAGGCAGGATGTTGATAACAGCCAGGTTGACGCTGAGGAGGGCGGCGAAGTCCGTCAAGACCTTCCAGCCCGCCTCCTGCACCACTTCGCCCGTCGCCTGGGCGATGCCGATAGGCCCCGAAACCTCGGGGCTGCCGCCTCCCTTGATCCACATGATGACTTGGTTCCGGGCCAGGGTCAGGGAGTCGACGGTGTTTCTCACGCCCAGAGGAACAGCCTTGAAGAAGGAGTACGACTGAGTCTCTGTGTACGTGTACTGGGGCGCAATCACGATGCCGGTGGGCCCCTGCGGGAAGTGTAGCTCCTTCCCCACCTCGAGCTTGTCCGGGTCGGGCAGGTCCGCAGCAGTTCGCACCGCCGCCTGGCTCACACCCAGCCGTTGCGCCACCGAGGCGACGGTGTCGCCCTCTTCCGGCGTGTAGATTACGGCATCGGGGCCCTCGCCGATCGTGAGTTGCTTTCCCGCATCGAGCGTCGTCTTGATGCCGGCTGCCTCCCTCACGATGTCGGCGCTCAAGCCCAACTGCTTCGCCACGGTCGGGACGTCCTCTCCCGCCTGAACTGTGTGGACTATGTCGGGAGCTACCCAGCGCGCCTTCACGGGCACGTCCACGAACTCCCCCTGGCGCTTGACCTGCATCGTAATGGTCTCGCCGAGGTGGAGGCGGATGGCATTCCCTGTCTCGGGGACGTTGTGGACCTCACGGTTGTCGATCTTCCAGATGACGTCGCCGCTCTGGAGTCCGGCCTGCTGCGCCGGGGAGCCCGGCATCACTTCTTGGATAACGGCCCTGCCGGCGGGGATCTCGCGCGGGATCATCAAGCCCGTCGTGAAGAGGGCGATGGCGAAGATGAAGTTCATGAAGGAGCCCGCGCTTAAGACGACCAGCCTCAGCGGCCGTGGCTTGCTCGCCAGGCTCCGGGAGTCGGACGGGTCTTCCTCGCCCACCATGCGCACGAAGCCGCCCAGCGGCAGGGCATTGATGGAGTACTCTGTTTCGCCGAGCTTCTTGGCCCACAATCGCGGCGGGTAGCCCAAGCCGAACTCCTCCACCCGCACGCCGCTCAGCTTGGCGGTCACGAAGTGCCCCAGCTCGTGCACGACAACGAGCACAACGATGATGGCTATGAAGGGGAGTACGGATTGGATAATGGTCACGTCTTCGCCCTCACCCAGTCCTCAGCCCAGGCGCGGGCCCAGGCGTCGGCCTCCAGCACCGCCGCCAGCGATACGTCTCCGCTGGGACGGTGAGCCTCCAGCGCGCCCTCCAGGACGGCGCCGATCTCCATGAAGCCCAGGTGGCCGGCGAGGAACTGCTCCACCGCCACCTCGTCGGCGGCGGCCAGGACGGCGGGGTAGGTGCCGCCTCTGGCGCCCGCCTGCAGGCCCAAGCGCAGGCAAGGGAAGCGGCGCAGGTCCGGCACCGCGAACTCCAGGCTGCCCACCCGGGTCAGGTCCAGGCGGGCCACCGATGGGCAGCGGAGCCTCTCAGGATAGCAGAGGGCGCACTGGATCGGCAGCCTCATGTCCGGCATCCCCATCTGCGCCTTGATGGAGCCGTCTATGAACTCCACCAGCGAGTGGACGATGCTCTGACGGTGGAGCACGATCTCAACGCTCTGGAAGGGCACGCCGAAGAGCCAGCGGGCCTCCATGGCCTCAAAGCCCTTGTTCAGGAGGGTGGCCGAGTCCACTGTCACCTTGCGACCCATTTGCCAGGTGGGGTGGCGCAGCGCCTGCTCCGGCGTCACGCAGCGCAGCTCCTCCAGGGAGCGATCGCGGAAGGCGCCGCCGGACGCCGTGAGGATGACGCGGGCGATGGAGGAACGCTCCTCGCCCCAGAGGCACTGCCAGACGGCGCTGTGCTCGCTATCGATGGGGCGGAGCTGGCCGCGGCCCCGTTCGGCCGCCTCGGTGACGAGGTGGCCGGCCATGACCAGGACCTCTTTGTTGGCCAGGGCCACGACCTTACCGGCGCGCAGGGCGGCCAGGGTGGGGTGAAGGCCGGCCTTGCCGGCCGTGGCCACCACCACGATGTCCACGTCGGGGAGGGTGGCCATCTCCTCCATGGTGGCCCAGGCCGGCGCTCGGGCGCCTAGTGTGGACTTCAGGCGGGCGTAGTCATCGGCGCTCTCGCTGCCCGACCAGCCGAGGTGCGAACTCGCGCACCTGCTGCTCGAGGGTAACGACGTTTCGTCCGGCAGCCAGACCGATGACGCGAAATCGGTCGCCCAGGCCGCGAACTACGTCCAGCGTCTGCCGACCGATGGAACCTGTAGAGCCGAGGACGACAAGTCCTCTTAAGGCAGAATCCACAGTAGATAGTAGTATAGCACGACGCCTGTGAAGAGGACGCTGTCCAGGCGGTCCATGAGGCCGCCATGCCCCGGGACGAGGGGGCTGGCGTCCTTGATCTGCATCCCGCGCTTGAGGAGCGATTCCGCCAGGTCGCCCAGCTCGGCGGCCAGGGGCAGCAGCACCGCCAGCGGCACGATGAGGGCGGCCTCCTTGCGCAGACCCAGGAAGTAGTTGAGCAGAAGAACCGCGGCCAGCCCGAAGAAGACGCCGCCAATCGCGCCCTCGACGGTCTTGCCTGGGCTGATGCGGGAGGCCAGCGGCCGCCGCCCCACGGCCCGTCCCACGAAGTAGGACGACGTGTCGGTGGCGAAGGTGGCGAGTAGAACCAGCAGCACCCAGTCGCGTCCGTCGGGGGCCTCGCGGAGCAGCACCAGGTGGCTTCCCAACCAGCCCAGGTAGAGCACGCCCCCGACTGCCCAGAGCCAGTGCTGGAGGCCGGTATCGGGGTCGCCGGCCAGGGTGACGAAGAGCAGTGGCAGGATCACCAGGCCCGTCCCGAACCAGATGAGCCAGTCCGCCCCCACGAGGGCGCCCGCGGCCAGGGCCGCCGATAGGGACGCGGCCAGCAGGGCCAGGGGGTGCCGCCAGCCCAGCAGCGGCGCTTCGAACTCCAGCGTGGCCACCAGCAGGACAAGGGCCACCACCGCCGTGTACGGTCCCCCGCCGAGCAGCACAAGGCCGACGATGATCGGGAGCCCCACCACGGCGCTCGCGACTCTCTGGGCTAGCATGTGGAGACGTGAACCTTCGGGGGCTAGGAGGAAGCCGCCCGGTCGCGGCTGTTCTCCCCCGGCGGGCGGGCAGACGGCGCGGCGCCGCCCCGAACCAGGCCGAACCGGCGCTGACGGTGGCTGTAGGCCTCCAGGGCCCGATCGATCTCGGCGGCGTCGAAGTCCGGCCAGTAGGTGGGCGTGGCATAGTACTCGGCGTAGGCCGATTGCCAGAGGAGGAAGTTGGAGAGCCTCATCTCCCCCGCCGTGCGGATGATCAGGTCGGGGTCCGGGAGCTCTGCCGTGTACAAGTAGGAGCGAAAGACGTCGTCGTCGATGCGCTCCGGTGGGAGGCCTTCGGCCAGCATGCGCCGCACGGCATCCAGGATCTCGGCCCGGCCGCCGTAGTTGAAGGCCACGCTCGACCGTCATTCGCCGGTTGTCCTTGGTGAGCTCGACAGCGTCCTGCACCTTCTTCTGGAGCGTGGAGGAAAGGGGATCCAGCCGGCCGATATGGCGCAGCCGGATGCCGTTCTTGTGCAGGGCGTTGATCTCGCGGTTGATGACGCGGCCCAGGAGACGCAAAAGGGCGTCCACCTCCTTCCTGGGGCGGCCCCAGTTCTCGGTGGAGAAGGCGAACAGAGTCAGGTACTTCACGCCGCGCTCGGCGAAGGCCTCGATGACGCGGCGGATGTTCTCGGTACCGGCCCGGTGTCCCGCCTGGCGCGAGAGCCTCCGTTGCGCCGCCCAGCGTCCGTTGCCGTCCATGATGATGGCCACGTGGGTCGGCACGTGGGCCGGCTTCTTCTGGGTAACGCGGGGCGCGGGATGAGCAACCATGGCAGGAGCAGCCGCCGCCGCTCTACACCTCCATCAACTCCGCTTCCTTCTCCTGACCCAGGCGGTCCACTTCGCCGATGTGGCGGTCAGTCTGCTTCTGGAGCCGCTCCTGGGCGCGCCGCTCGTCGTCCTCAGAGACGTGCTCGTCACGTTGCAGGCGGCGCAGGTGCTCCAGGGAGTCCCGCCGCACGTTGCGCACCGCGACCCGGCTTTCCTCCACCTTCTTGTGCACCATGCGCACCAGCTCCTTGCGCCGATCTTCGGTGAGAGGCGGGATGACCAGGCGGATGATGTGGCCGTCGTTGCTGGGGTTCAGGCCCAGGTCCGATTTCTGGATCGCCTTCTCGATGGCGCCCAGGGCCTGGCGGTCCCACGGCTGGATGGTGAGGAGACGCGCCTCGGGGGCACTGACGGTGGCAACCTGGTTCAGAGGCAGGGTGGAGCCGTAGTACTCTACCTTTACGTGGTCCACCAGGCTCGGTTGGGCGCGGCCACCGCGAATGGCGGCCAGCTCGCGTTGCAGGGCTTCGACAGTCTTCTGCATCCGTTTCTCGGCATCGGCCAGTGCATCCTCGATCATAGTAAGCCTTCGTACCGCCTAAACCAGCGAACGGGCAACCGTGCTGGGCTAGACAGCCGGACAGAACCGACTCTTCGCTTCCCACCAGGGTGCCGATCTTCTCCCCTCGCACGGCGCGCACGATGCTGTCCGAAGCCGTGAGGTCGAAGACGATGATGGGCAGGTCATTCTCCATGCAGAGTGCTAGGGCGGTGCTGTCCATCACCTCCAACCGGCGGTTGATGGCCTCGATGTAGCCCAGCGTCTGGAAGCGGCGGGCCCCCGGCACCTGCCGGGGATCGGCCTCGTAGACGCCATCCACCTTGTTCTTGGCCATGAGGAGCACCTCGGCGCCGACCTCGACGGCGCGCAGGGCGGCCGCCGTATCGGTTGTCATGTAGGGATTGCCGGTGCCGGCAGCGAAAAGGACCGCCCGGCCCTTCTCCAGGTGCCTTATGGCACGGCGCTGGATGTAGGGCTCGGCGACAGCCTGCACGTTGATGGCGGAAAGCGTGCGGACGGTGACCCCGATCTTCTCCAGGGCATTCTGGAGGGTGAGGGCGTTGATGATAGTGGCCAGCATGCCGGCATAGTCAGCGGTAGCCCGCTCCATGCCGTGCCGGCTGGCCTCGGCGCCCCGGAAGATGTTGCCGCCCCCTATCACGACGGCCAACTCTACACCGAGGTCCAGGACGTTCTTGATCTGCCGGGCGATGAGGTCCAGAACGGCCTGGTCGATGCCGTACTGGCGCTCGCCCATGAACGCCTCGCCGCTCAACTTGAGGAGAACGCGCTTGTAGGCGGCCCGGGTCATGGCTGTCTCCGGTTTACTGGCCCAGCTCAAAGCGGGCGAACCGCCGTACCTGGATGTTCTCCTTCGTCTGGGCGATGACCTCGTTGATCAGTTCCTGGATGGTGCGCGAGGGGTCGCGGATGTAGGGCTGGAGAAGGAGGCATATCTCGTTCGGGTCGCCCTCAGCGCCGGGCGGCAGGTCTTCGGCGGAGATGGAGATGGGACCGGTGGCTGCGACCTGCATCGCCAGGTCGTGAGCCAGAGCCTTGAAAGCGTCCGTGCGGGCCACGAAATCCGTCTCGCAGTTCAGCTCCAACATGGCGCCGATGCGACCGCCGGCGTGGATGTAGCATTCCACCAGTCCCTGGGCGGTGCTGCGGTGGGCCCTGGCCTCGGCCAGGGCGAGGCCCCGCTGGCGCAGCATGTCGGCCGCCCGTTCCATGTCGCCGGCGGCCTCCTCCAGCGCGCGCTTGCACTCCATCACGCCCGCGCCGGTGCGCTGGCGCAACTCCTTGACGTCTTCCGTCGAGATGGCCACGAACCTTCGCTCCCTGCCTCTAGGCCTCGGACACCGGGCCGGGCTCAGCCGGGGCTTCTTCCTCGTAGACCGGCTCTGGCTCGTCCGGTGAGGCAGAGAAGACCTGGCCGGCGGCCACTAGCTCCCCATCCGCCGCGTATCCCTCGCCGTACTCGCGGACGGCCAGGCCCTCCAGGGCGGCATCGGCGACGCGGCTGGTCATCAGCTTGACAGCGCGGATAGCGTCATCGTTGGAGGGGATAGGATAGTCGATCTCGTCGGGGTTGCAGTTGGTGTCGACCATCGCCAGGATGGGGATGCCGACGCGGACGGCCTCAGCAACGGCGATCCGCTCCATGCTCGGATCAACGAGGAAGATGGCGCCGGGCAGCCGCGTCATCTCCTTGATGCCGCCGAAGTGGCGGTTGAGGCGCTCGATCTCTTCGTCGATCTTGAGGGCTTCTTTCTTAGGCAGGCGTTGAAACTCACCGCGGGCGCGAGAGTCCTCCAGGCGCACCAGGTAGTCGATGCGGCCCTGGATGGTTGCGAAGTTGGTGAGAGTACCGCCCAGCCAGCGGTTATTGACGTAGGGCATCGTGCAGCGCTTGGCCTCCAGCTCGATGGACTCCTGGGCCTGCTTCTTCGTGCCCACAAAGAGGACGGTTTCCCCCCTCGCCGCCACGTCCCGTACGAAGTCGCAGGCATCGGACAGGCGCTGCACCGTCTGCTGAAGGTCGATGATATGGATGCCGTTGCGCTCCGTGAAGATGAAGCTGCGCATTCGGGGGTCCCAACGCCGGGTCTGATGCCCGAAGTGGACCCCCGCTTCCAAGAGCATCTTCATCGATACGGCTGTTGCCAACTCCACTCCTCTCGTGTCTGTGACCGAAAGAAGCCCCTCGAGGGGCCATTGCCACGCGATGGCCGGCGACCATCGCAAATCAGGCCTTGCGCCAGAGGCGGTCCCCCCTGGCGCTTCGCCAGTATAGCACAGGCCCCTGGGGTGGGCAATCTGGGTATGCGCGTTCCTGCGACCCCTCGTCAGCGCTAGGTCTAGGAGTTGAAGAGCACACGACGCCCACCGGCGAGCCGCAGGCATCCACCGATAGGCTGATTCCTGGTCATCCTCTCGGTCAATCTCCGATCTAATGAGCGCTGCCGAACAAGACAGTAGGAGGGAAGTCCGGCGCCGGCCAAGCCGCCTGCTGATCGCGGCGGGCGGCCTTGGGGCTGACCCTCCATCGTGTCCACAGATGCATATCCGTCTCGTGAGAGGTCTTAACAAGTGCAAAGGTAAGCGCAGGAGCCCCCTCTGCCCAGGTTACCTTTGGCAATCCCAGCCTGCCATGAGCATGGTCGAGCAGGAGGGAGAGTAGCGCCAGCGATGTTTGGTTGGAGATCAGCCCGCGGACGAGCCGTCCTTTTAGGGGCGGTGTTCGTGCTGCTCCTGGCGGCCGTGGTGGCGCTGGCGGTCTGGCGTGCCCACGACGACGAGAACCGACATAGCTCGCTGCAGCGCAGGTCCACTGTAGTTTCCGCCCTAGACGATGCCCGCGCCCAGTCTTACCTGGCCGCAGCCTCGGCCGCCATCGCGGCAGTGGCAGACGACCCGTCCCCCTTCTATGATTTGTACCGGCAGGTCACCCAGGCTACGCAGGAAGACCTCGACCAGGCGCGGGCTGTGTTGATCTCCTTGGGTTCGAAGGAGCAACTCGATGCGGTCGGCGAACTGAACAAGCAAAGGCAGCAATTGGCCCAAGAGATGGACACGCTCTGGGTCTCTTCGCTTTCCGCCGACAGGAGTGCCCGTGTAGAGACGGCGCAAGAGCAACTGCCACGACTATGGCCTCTCGCCGAGACTTTCATCCTCGGCCTGGAGCAACTGGCCAAGGGACAGCAGGCCGAGCTGGCGGCCGAGCGGGCCGCTGCAAACCGAGCGGCAGATGTCACCCTTACGCTGTTCGTCGCCTTTGGACTGATTGCCCTCGTGGCTGGCACTACGGCGATGGTGATGCTGATCTTGTCAGTCGTGCGCCCCCTGGCTTCGCTGCGGAAGAGCGTGAGAGCCATCACATCGGGGGACCTGGCAGCGAGGGCAAAGGTGTCCGGCCCGGAGGAGGTGGCCTCCCTGGCCCGGGACTTCAACGAGATGGTCAGCGCGCGGGGGCTGGCGGAGTACTCACTGCGGGACCGGACCGAAGTTCTCGCAGAGCGGGCCAAGGAACTCAATTGCCTGTACAACCTGTCCGATCTCGCTCAGAAACGGGATGTCTCCCTGCCACAAATGCTCCAGGCAACGACCGAGCTGCTGCCGCCGGCCTGGCAGTACCCGGAAGTTACGTGCGCCCGCATCGTCTTCGAAGAGCAGGTGTTCACGACAGACAACTTCAGGGAGACCAGGTGGAGTCAGGCCTCCGAAATTGTTGTTCGCGGGCGGCCCAGCGGTACAGTAGAGGTTCGCTACCTGGACGGGAAACCAGAGCACGAGGAGGGGCCCTTCCTGGATGCCGAGAGGCGTCTAATCAACGCTGTTGCCGAGCGACTGGGCCACATAATTGAGCGGAAGCAGGCCGAGGAGGCGCTGCAGGAATCAGAAGCCAGGTACAAGGCGCTGTTCGCAGGCGCCCCAGAGGGAATGCTCGTGGCCGACCTGCAGACGAGGCAATTCCGCCATGCCAACCCAGCGATGTGCAGGATGTTCGGATACACTGAAGAAGAGTTCTTGCGGATAGGCGTGGCGGACATTCACCCAAAGGAGTCCTTGGACTACGTGCTGGCCGAGTTCGAGGCCCAAGTGCGCGGTGAAAAGCTGCTGTCGCCTGACCTTCCGTGCCAGCGCAAAGACGGCAGCCTATTCTACGCCAACGTCAGCGGCGTTACGGTGGTCTTGGACGGCCGTAAGTGCAATGTGGGCATTTTCACCGACGTCACCGAGCGCAGGCAGATGGTGGAGGCGCTGCGCGAGCAGGCCCGGCGCGACCCGATGACCGGTGTGCTCAACCACGGCGCCATCGTGGACGAGCTACGCAACCTGCTCCACGGGCACCACGACAGCGATTCGCACACGGTGGCGATGGTTGACGTTGACGGTCTTAAGGCCACAAACGACATCTACGGCCACCAGATCGGCGACGCTGTGCTGGTCGCGGTGGCGGGGGCGCTGTCTAGAGACGGCGCGGTGGTGGGACGCTACGGAGGCGATGAGTTCGTGGCGATCCTCCCGGGCGCCAACCGCCAGGAGGCCGAACGGTACCAGGCTACCGTGCTCGAAACTCTGGCCAGCGCCGGCCTGACTGATCCAGAGATGAACTCAACAGTGCCCGTCGCCGTCAGCATCGGCCTGGCGATCTACCCCACTGAGGCCGCAAGGGTGGAGGAGCTGATCAGCCTGGCCGACAGCGAGATGTACGCGGCAAAGCGGCAGCGGCCCGAAGTTCTCACAGGGCGGGCCAACGAACTCAATTGCCTGTATGCCCTGTCCGATCTCGCTCAGAAACGGGATGTCTCCCTGCCACAAATGCTCCAGGCAACGACCGAGCTGCTGCCGCCGGCCTGGCAGTACCCGGAAGTTGCGTGCGCCCGCATCGTCTTCGAAGAGCAGGTGTTCACGACAGACAACTTCAGGGAGACCAAGTGGAGTCAGGCCTCCGACATTGTTGTCCGCGGGCGGCCCAGCGGTACCGTAGAGGTTCACTACCTGGACGAGAAACCAGAGCGCAAGGAGCGGCCCTTCCTGGATGCCGAGAGGCGTCTAATCAATGCCGTTGCCGAGCGACTGGGCCACATAATTGAGCAGAGGCAGGCGGAGCAGGCGCTGCGCGAGAGCGAGGAAAGATTTCGGCTAGCGATCAATGCGACTGAAGAGGGCCTTTGGGAATGGGATATTCAAACCAATCAGGAGTTCTTTTCCCCTCGCTGGTGTGAAATTATCGGATACTCGTTTGATGATCCGGCATTGCCTCATACGTACACTTCGTGGGCATCAAGAATCCACCCTGATGACTACGATCGTGTGGTCACCGCTATGAACAACCATCTTGAAAAGGGCACGAGATATGATGTTGACTATCGGCATCGGCATAAATCGGGCGAATACCGCTGGCAAAACTCCAAGGGCCAGGCGGTTCTTGACGAGAGTGGAAAGCCCATCAGAATGGTCGGGTGTATCTCCGACATCACCGATCGCAAGCGGGCCGAGGAGGCGCTGCGGGAATCAGAAGCCAGGTACAAGGCGCTGTTCGCAGGCGCCCCAGAGGGAATGCTCGTGGCCGACCTGCAAACGAAACAATTCCGCCATGCCAACCCAGCGATGTGCAGGATGTTCGGATACACTGAAGAAGAGTTCTTGCGGATAGGCGTGGCGGACATTCACCCAAAGGAGTCCTTGGACTACGTGCTGGCCGAGTTCGAGGCCCAAGCGCGGGGTGAAAAGCTGTTGTCAGCTGACCTTCCGTGCCAGCGCAAAGACGGCAGCCTATTCTACGCTGACGTCAACGCCATTATGGTGGTCTTAGACGGCCGTAAGTGCAATGTGGGCTTTTTCACCGACGTCACCGAGCGCAAGCAGATGGCGGACACGCAGGACACAGCGATCGCGCGCACGGCGGCGCTGCTTGAGGAACTCCGGTCAGCCTCAGCCCGCCTCGCCCAGTCCCATACCGAGACGGTGATGCTGCTCGCCGCCGCCGCCGAGGCTCACGACTCTACCACCGGTCTCCACCTCCAGAACGTCCGCGCGATCAGCGAAGCGCTGGCACATGAGCTTGACTACGGCGAAGAGGAAGCGAAGGATCTGGGCCTGGCGGCGGTGCTCCATGACATCGGCAAGGTCCGCGTACCGGATTCCTTGCTGGCCAGCACAGGCACACTAGCCAACGAAGAATGGGAACTAATGAAACACCATACCACCTGGGGCGGCGAGTTCCTGGCCGGGCGGCCGGGCTTCGAACTGGCGGCCACCATCGCCCGCTCGCACCATGAGCGCTGGGACGGCGGCGGGTATCCTGACGGTCTGGCAGGCGAGGCCATTCCGGAAGCCGCCACCATCGTCGCTGCGGCCGACGCCTTCGACGCCATAACGAGCGACCGCCCCTACAGGGCAGCCCGCTCCGTCGCCGCGGCCATACGGGAGATCGTGGCGTGTTCGGGCGGGCAGTTTAGCCCCAAAGTAGTGGAGGCCCTGGTGCGGCTCCACAAGCGAAACATGCTGCGCCGCCTGCTCCGGTACGCACCTGAGGAGAAGGCGGCGGCTTAACCGCGGGCGGCTGGACACCCCGAACTCCTTCTACTGAGCCTCGACACCGTCTGGACATAGACCTCCTCGCCGAAGAATCCCAAGCTACGCCTATCGGCCGATGTCCAGAGTCGCCGCCCGCTGCCGATCAAGATGATAGAGGCCATACACGAGCCTCTGCCGGTGCAGCGGACGGCCGAGGGCTGCCCGCCGCCCGGTGATGGAGGGTAGCGAGATGCGCAAGTTCAGTCTTAGCGCCTGTCTGATGGTCATCGCCGTGGTGGTCGCGCTGGGAGCGGCCTGCGGCGGCTCCGGCGGCAAAGCGGAGCCCACGCCGACGCCGAAGCCATCGCGAACGCCGGCTGAAACCGCGACGCCCAAGGCAAGCCTGGACGTGGAGGACCTGTCGAGGTCGGTCGTCATGGTGGCGCCGGGGACGCACGCCGGCAGGGACTTCGAGCCTGTCGCCAGCGGCTCGGGGACCATCGTTGACAAGAGCGGCCTCATCCTGACCAACTACCACGTGGTGGACCCTGAGGGCGTGGGCGCCTACGACGACATCGCCATCTACGTGCCCGCCACGCCTGAGGACGTCCCCGATCTCACCTACTTCGGAGGGCTCGCTGCCTGGGATGAGGAGCTTGACCTGGCGATCATACGGATCACACGCAACAGGAACGGCATCGAAGTCGATCCGGAGGCCCTGGATCTAGACGCGGTCAAGGTTGGAGACTCGGACGACCTCGAAATCGGCGGTAACCTGACGGTGCTGGGCTATCCGGCCATCGGCGAGGGTTCGCTCGAACTCACAAAGGGTTCCGTCAGCGGCTTTCTGTCCGCCGAGGGGCGCAAACAGGCCTGGATCAAGACCGACGCTCGCATTGCCGCCGGCAACAGCGGCGGCGGCACTTTCGATGAGCGCGGCTACCTCGTCGGCGTGCCCACGGCGGTCTACTACGTCGAACAGCTCGGCCCGGAGACCTCCGGCCGCGTCCGCCCCGTGAACCTGGCGCTATCCCTCATCGACGAGGCCAAAGCGACGACGGCGGTGGTCATTCCCAGCGCGGAAGAGACGCCGACGGATCTCTTCCAGGGTAACGTCCCCCTGCTGTCGGCCTCTGACATCGGGACCAATCTCGACCTCAGCGAGGAGATCTACCTTGCCAACGCCGACAGGGCGAGCTGGTATGAGGACCCGGCCGCGGCGCTGGACTTCTACGAGTCCCACGGCCGCCAGGGAGGCGTACGACGCCTCTTCGACAACTTCCAGGCCGTCGACCAGGGTAGCGAGACGCCGCTGGTTGTCATGACTCAGATCGACCTCTACGAGACAGAGGAGGGCGCCTCCGACGCTGTGTCGGGATGCGACGAGTTCACGGACACGGCCTGGGAGTTCATAACGGCCGTCGGCCTTGAATTCTATGAACCGGAGCAGCTTTCGGACCCGGCGATAGGCGACGAGAGTTGTCTGTTCCGCGCTGAGGAGATTGTTGAGTCGCCGGACGAGCCTCCGTACATTCTCGGCATCATCGGGTTCCGTCAGTCGAACGTCCTGGCGGTGGTGGCCACGATGTCGCTGGAGGACTCGATATCCTTCGATGGCCTAGAATACCTGGCCCAGCTCCAGAGCAACGTCCTCGCCAACGAGATGGGGCTCGTGGTGCCGCCGCGCCATCCCGCAGCAACTCCGGCACCCGCCCCGACATCGCCGGCGCTTCAGCCTACCGCCACGCCGCCACCGCAGCCGCCGATGGCCGCGCCCATCGGCTACTGGACACCTGAGGAGGCGATTGGGGTATACCTCGCGTCCTATGAGGTGGCATACGCTGGCGACTGCGCCCTCACCGACCCGAACAGAGACATCTACAAGTACTGCTCGACGCTGTACGAAGACCGCGGCGTCGACGCCGTGTACGCCATCGGCATGACCCTCTCGGAGGCAGACACCTGGGTGCTGGTCGGCATGTATGATGACGGGTCGTTCGGTGTGGACGACGTCGCGTCGCTCACCTACGACTTTTGGGGTGACCCATCGCCTCCGCCCTGGTAACGGCGCGGGCGCACACGCGCCCGCCTTCGTGGGGTCCTCCAAGCGGCCATCAGGACATCGCAAGAGGAGACCGGGCTAGCTAGCCAGCGGGCTCCCCTGAGCAGACGCCTCTCCCACCGTCACCTCGAAGTCCTCGTCTTGCCACCGCTCGGCTTCGACCCAGAACAGCGTGAAGAGCACCCTCGACCCGACGGGCAGCTTGTCAGTAGGCAGATCGGCGAAATGGACGCCCAGCCCCGTATCTGTGGTCTTGCTGTCCTGCGTCGTGCGCCAATCATCAACGCTCCAGTGCACCAGGGCGGGAGCCAGCACCTCTATACGGAGGACCTTGCAGGCCGGAATGTCTCGACACTTTTGGTTGAAGCGCCACGTGGCGAGGCTGCAGTCGATCTTGTCGACCTGATAGCGTTTCACCGGCTGAGGCGGCGTGTCAAACACCTGACCGTCGCGGAGAGACCGCCGCAGTTTGACATACTCGGCGTGCGCCCACACCAGAGGCATCGCTGAGCCGGAGGGCCGCCCATTGAAGAGCTCCCGGTCCGGGATGTCGGCGGCGTCCCATACTTGCTCGGAGATGAGCCCGCCGACGCCGGCCTGGGCCTCCATCACCCGAAGCAGCCGCTCTGCTTCGGCCCGGTTGCCCGCGGCCAGCTCGTAGTGAGCCCGTTCGCCCGCCAGCAGGGGCCAGCCACGGCCGGTCCCTGTGCCGTCGAAGGGACTCCCATCCTCATGCTCCCCGTAGCCGTCCCCGTTGTAACGGTGCCAGACCGGGCCCCTCGCAGTTTCCGACTTGAGGATAGCGTCGATCACCTTGACGGTGTTCACGATTCGCGGGATCATCGGGGGCCCGCAGCCCAAACCTGACAAGCGACAGGGCATCCGGACTGACGATTTGGTCGCAGGGAGCGGTGCTCTCTCCGACTGGGCGGTTCTTGATGGGAACGAAGCCGGCGGCGGGTGAGGCAGCGTCCGCCTCCTCGGGTGGAGCGATACGCACGTAGTAGCCCTCCACCCCGACTTGCCGCGCCAAGTCGCCGCCGGTCACGTAGATCCAGCGCTCTATGCTCGTGTTCCACGTGTCGGCCGTCTCCCGCAGGTAGCCGGCCGCCTGCGTCTCGCCTGCTTCGTCGGCGAAATCCGCGGCGGCAAGCAGGGCAGCGACCTCGACGGCCAGGGTAAAGGGTGAGTAGCCGCCGTCCTCTTCCCAGCGGTCCTGCGCGGTGACAGGGCCGTTGCATGCCAGGAAAGCCGGCCGCTCGGCAGACCATTGGCCAGGGGTCGAGATGGTGCAACTCGTTCATCCGTCGCAAGGCATCGGCGAGGAGAATGGGGAAGGCGGTCTCGTCCATCTGCACGCCGCTCCAGTAGGGAGCGCCGTCAAGCCACATGTTCTGCGGCCAGTGACCATCGGCTTCTTGGGTGCACATCAGGTAGAAGAGGGCCTGACGGACGCTCGCGACATCGCCGGCCGCCAGCAGGCCCCCGGCAGCCTCGACCAGGTCGCGAGGCCAGACCAGGTGGTAGCCGCCGAGGTCGTCGTCGCCCTTCGAGAAGCCCCAGGGGATGGACAGACTGGCGATCATTCCCCCCGGCATGAGCTTCGCCTGGTGCGTCTTCAGCACAGCGGTGCTTACCCGGTAAACGTCAAAGCCGGATTCATCAACGGCGCCCAGATCGAGGCACTGCGACTGGCACGTGGTCCACTGGCTCACGTACTCGTCCGCCACTCGATCGAAATCCTGCAATAGCGAGGCCCGAGCCCGCTGGCCTGCTTCCGCCGGGTTGCTTCCGAAGGCGAGGACCAGGACGAAGCTCCCGTTGCAGGCCCCGAGATCGATCTCGCCGGTCAGGGCGATGTTCCCGTCCCGCGCCTCCGGGTAGAACCAGGTCATGCGTTTGTGGGCGCTGATGTCCTGCCAGCCGTCGCTGAAGCCAACGTAGCCGCAACTCATGGCTCGAAACGGGGTGGAACAGGCGAGGGCCAGGGAGGTCCCCTTTCGCCTGGCGAACAGCATGGGGATGCCCTTGTAGTCGCCGGCCCAGCCGTCGTTGCCGCGGCCGTGGTTGCCGATGTGGGGCGCCAGGAGCGCGTACAGGCTGTAGTCTGCCAGGCGTCCTTGAAGAGGCTCAAAGCGCACCTGCTGGACTAGCACCTCCCTCCGGGGATCGGTCACGACGGTCTTGACGATGCGATACCGCCCCTGGTTGCAGGTGTTCGTCAACTGGTAAGCGGGTACCCCCTGCGCCAGGGGCGAGATCTCGCTTCCGCGTGGCGTTTCTCCTCTGAGAAGAAGCCGGACTCGTCGGTCACCAGGAAGCCCAGGTCCCGGGTGTTGGCTTGGTCTATCGTCGGGTAGTACACCTCGTTGACGATGCCGTGGGAAAGGGTGAACCAGATGCGACTGTGATCGCTGGCGGCCGTGCCGACGCCGCTCTTGGCGCTCGACGTCCAGCGAGCTGGGATGCCCGGTGCACCGGGCGGCTCAGGCGTGCTCATGGGTGTCCACTCCTGTGATCGGCGGGCTCACCGGCGATCGCCGGCAGAAGCACGGCGTACCGGGTGGCCTCCGTACTGGTTGCGGAGGAGGGCAACCGCCTTGGCGCTGGGCCAGTCCAAGTCGCGGTACTGCATGAGGGCCGTCTGCGAGGCGCTAACGACCGGGATGGGGACGTCCTGCTCGAGCGCCCAATCCAGAACCCACTTCACCTCTCCCGTGTCCTCCACGTAGGTCGAAAGCCCCGCGAAGTCCGGGTTTTCGGCGAGCGCCTTGCCCATCAGCTCCACCAGCCAGCTCCGGATCACGGAGCCGTGCATCCAGTTGTTGAAGAGGCCTACGAGGTCGAGCTCATATCCTGAGCGCTTGAGCAGCTCCACGCCCTCGGCGATGGCCTGGACCATCCCAAATTCGATGGCGTTGTGCACCAACTTGACGAAATGCCCCGACCCAGGCGGACCGACGAAGAAGGCGCCCTCCTCATCCACAGCCAGGTCCTTCAGGATAGGCTCGACGGCCTGATAGGCCTCGCGATCTCCGCCAACCATGAAGCACGCTCCGTGGCGGGCCCCGCTGACGCCGCCGCTGGTGCCGACATCGAGAAAGCGGATACCGGCTTCGGCGAAAAACGCGTGCCGCCTCTTGGAATCGGCCCAGTGCGAGTTGCCGCCATCGGCGACGATGTCACCGGCGGACAGCGCCGGTCGCAGGGCCCGGCAAACGCTCTCCGTGGCTTCGCCGTGCGGCACGTAGAGGAAGACGATGCGGGGCTTGCCTAGCTTTGACGCCAGCTCCGCTATCGACGCCGCCGGCTGGATGCCTTCGCCCGCGAGCTTCTTGGTAGTCTCCTGGTTGGGGTCGTATCCGACGACCTCGTGTCCCTTCTCAACAGCGTGACGCGCCAGATTGGCGCCCATCCGCCCGAGGCCGATTACTCCGAACTTCATGTCCGGACCTCCCTTCGCATCTGCTACTAGAGGCTTGCCCACTCGACAACGGCCTTGATCTCATCTTCCGGATGCTGCAAGAGGACGTCGGCGAACTGCGCGTAGGGCACGCGGTGGGTGATCAACTGGTCGATGGCGTCCCCCCAGGCCTCGCGGGCCCTCCCCAGATCACTGACGGCCGTCTCGAAGTGCTCGTGGCTGGCATTGACGCTGCCCACCATGACCTGGTTACGCAGTACCAGCCTGGCCATCAAGGCCGCGCCATCGATGTCAATCGGCCGCTGGCCACCGGGCACGCCCGTGAGCACGTAGACCCCGTTTGTGCCCAACGCGGAAAGCAGGTCGAACTCGACGTGTGCGACGCCGGTCGCCTCGACGATCACGTCGATCTGGCCGAAATGCTCGCCCAAGGCGGCCGGCTTCGTCTCGCGTCCGTCCACGTACTCGCCGCCGATGCGCGCCAGCAGAGCGGGGCGTGTAGTGCCGGCGTCTACCACATCGAGCCCGAGCACATTCGCGCCCCGCAGCCTCAAAGCGATCGCCGCCAGCAGCCCGATAGGCCCCAATCCGGCCACCAGCACCTGCTTGCCCTGCAGCCAGGCGGCTCGGTCAGTGGCGTCAGGCAGTCGCGCGGCCTGGATGCGCAACGCCTCGTCCACGGCCTTCTCCGCCACCGACATCGGCTCGGTGAGCACACCGATCGATGCCAGGCCGGCGGGCACCTTCACCGCGTAGCCCTCACTGTCCACCACGTACTCGGCCTGATAGCCATCGTGTCCTTTTATCCCTCGTTCGGTGTAGCCGCCGCTGTAACACATGTCGCTCCGGTCCATGGCGCAGGCCGGGCAGCGCCCGCAGCCGCGGCGCACGGTGAACACCACGTAGTCTCCCGCGCGCGGCGAGCTGACCGCTGAGCCGGCTTCGACCACCCTTCCAATCATCTCATGACCGATGATCAGCTCGCTCCGGCCGGGTGGCGCCTCCGCGCGCCCCCCAGAGGCCTCCTCACGATCGGTGCCGCAGATCCCGACTTGAACGGTCTGAACCTTGACTTCGTCCGCTCCGGTGATGCGGGGCTCCGGTCGATCAACGAGGCGCAAGGTAGTCGTGCCTGGGACCAGCGCAATAGCTTGCACGAAACATCCCTCCTCTTCCATGGTACCAGGCGGCGGGGCCCTTGAGGATGGATGTGAGGCTGCTTTCGGAGTCTTGTCAGAACATCTTGAGGAGTTCGCGCAGGGAGTAGTAGACGCCGAACGCCACCATGAAGACGCCAAACGGCCGTCGCAGGGGCACCTGCCGCAGCGAGAGGGAAAGACGCGCTCCCAGATAGGTTCCCGGTATGACGCCCAAGCTCAACTGGAAGGCAAGCCACCCATCAACGTGCCCGAGCAGGGCATGCGTCACCGTGCCGGGCAGGGCCAGAAGCGCGACGCACGGCAACGAGGTCGCCGCGGCCTCCCGCACGTCGGCGCCGAACAGCAGAACGAAGGCCGGTACAAAGAGAAAGCCGCCTCCGTTAGCGAGCAGCCCCGACAGGAAGCCGATGGGAACCGCGATAGCGAGCAGCATGGTCCAAGGTGGGTCTCGCCAGAGACGATCGCCGGTCCCTGGAGGGCCCGGCCTGCTCGGAGAGACGGAAGAGCGCAACATCTCCAACCCGATCGCCAGCATCGCCGCCCCAACCATGACCATGAGGCCCCGGGCCGGGACCCACCGCGTTAGCAGCGCGCCGGCCACTATCGAAGGGACACCGCCCGCCGCAGTCCAGGCCACGACCCGGACATTGATCAGCCTTTGGCTCTGGTAGACGGCGCTCCCGGCCAGAGCCGTGGGAAGAGTTACGGGCAAGGGTGACGCCAGCGCGATGAGGCTGGGCGTGCCGAAGACGATGCGCAGGAGAGGCGTGCTAATGCTGCTGCCGCCCACCCCAAACAGGCCCGAAAAGACGCCTATGGTGAGACCAAGGGCGGCTACCTCTGCCCAATGCGGCATGGGAACTCCACGGAGGCCAGGCTATCCTGATAGTACACTATGGCCGCGACCTAAGGATGCGCGGCACGCACCAGGGACGGATTGAGGGGAACGCAGGCTACTCTACGAGCAGCACCACATCGATTAGGCGGGACGGAGCCACGCCTCGGCCCTCACGAGACCGCGCGAAGCTGCGACGTCGGCCCGGTCAGCAGCCTCTCGCAGCTCATCGGCGTTGGCGCATCGGGCTATGGCGTCGTCCCGGGTGATGACGCCTCTCTGGCAGAGGCTTGCCAGGGCCTGGTCCAGGCTCTGCATATCGTACTGAGAGCCGGTCTGGATGACGTTCGGAAGCTGGAAGGTCTTGCCCTCTCGAATGAGGTTCCTGACAGCCGCCGTCGCCACCATCACCTCGACAGCCGCGACCCGGCCCGATCTGTCGGCCCGTGGCACCAAGGTCTGGCAGAGCACCGCCTCCAGGACCAGCGAAAGCTGAACCTTCACCTGCTGCTGCTGGTGCGGCGGGAAGGAGTCGATGATGCGGTCGATGGTCTGGGCCGCGCTGGGGGTATGCAGTGTGGCCAGCACCAGGTGGCCCGTCTCGGCGGCGGTCAGGGCCAGGGCTATCGTCTCCAGGTCCCTCATCTCGCCCACGAGGATGACGTCGGGGTCCTGGCGCAGCACGTGCTTCAGGGCAGCGGCGAAGGACATGGTGTCCGCCCCCAGCTCCCGCTGCGAAATCAGGCATTGCTTGTCCTCATGGACGAACTCGATTGGGTCTTCGATGGTCACGACGTGACGCTGCTCACGCTCGTTGAGGTAGCCGATCATGGCGGCCAGCGTCGTCGACTTGCCGCTGCCGGTGGGTCCCGTCACCAGCGTTAGACCTCTCGGCTTCAGCACCAGCGACCGGCAGATCTCGGGCATGCCAAGCTCCTCGAGCGTCGGCACGACGGAGGAGATCAGTCGAAGGGCGAGTGTGATCGTGCCGCGCTGCAGCGCAGCGTTCGCCCGAAAGCGGCCCATCCCCTCGGCGCTGTGGGAGAAGTCGAGCTCCTTCGCCTGGTCGAAGGCCGCCTGCTGCTCCGCCGTCGTTATCTGGCTCAAGGCTTCCCTCATGTCTTCCGCCGTCAGCACCGGCAGGTCCTGGGGCTTGAGCTCACCGTGGATGCGCAGGACGGGCGGAAAGCCCGCCTTCATGTGCAGGTCCGAGGCGCGCGCCTCCACCATACGGCGCAGCAGGCCGTCCACGTTCAGTGCACTGCTATCCCTGGATACCATCGCAGGATCTCCTCTCCATAGAGCAGAGCTACCATAGCGCCCGCGGCCAGAAACGGCGCAAACGGGAGTGCATCTTTCATTCCTGCCCGTCTCGCCAGCAGAGCGGCCGCGCCGACGGCCCCGCCGAGAACAAATGAGAGAAAGAGGGCCAGCAGGACCAAAGGGAAGCCGACCACCAGGCCGATGAGGGCGGCCAGCTTGACGTCTCCCAGCCCCATCCCTCCCGGATAGACGAGGACGATCAGCAACAGCAGCGCGAGGCCTACGGCTCCGCCCCAGAGGGCCTGAGGTGGGCCGGGCCCCGCCGCGAAGGGAATCGCCAGGAGCGCGGCGGCGATGGCGGGGTAGACCAGCCGGTTGGGGATCAGACGGCGCTCAAGATCGATGACCAGGGCGACGATGAAGACGCACGCCACGGCGGCGACGAAGACGAAGTGGGGCGACACGCCGAAGCGAGCCCACAGCAGCAAGAACAGCAGCCCGGACCCAGCCTCGACCAGCGGGACACGCAGCGGGATGAGCGCAGAGCAGTAGCGGCACCTTCCCCGCAGGAACAGGTAGCTCACCACCGGCACGAGGTCGTGCTCGGCGAGCCGCGTCCGGCAGGCGGGGCAGTGCGAGCGAGGCCGGATGAGCGAGCGGCCCTCGGGGAGCCGGTCAATGCAGACGTTGAGGAAGCTCCCGATGGCCAGGCCCAAGAGAACCGCAAACACAGCCATGGAGTCGATCCCTACTGCGTCACCTCGATGGCGAAGGCCACCGCGCCGGCTCCAGGCGGACCGACCGCGACGTCCATGGAGGTGATGCGAGATTGGGAGAACTTCCCGCTGTCGGCGAGAGCTCGATAGTAGGCAAGCACGTCCGCCTGTCCGGCGGCCTGCCCGCTGAGCGTGATCTTGCCCTCGGCAGCGGTCATTGACACGAGATGGGTGCCCGGAGGCAAGACCTGCAGGGCGGAGTAGAGGTCTGTTGAGAGCTGCTGACTGCCGCCGAGTATCGCCTGCCGCTCTTCAGCCAGGCGGGCAATGGCTTCCTCGGCAACTCCAAGTTGATTCCGTATGTCCCTTCCCTTGCCGTAATCCATCTCAATCTGCGTCAGTTCTTTGCTGATGAGCTCCAGCTCCGCGGTCAGCCGTGTCGGCTCCGCGCTGTTGGCCCGTTCGACTCCGCTCAACGGGACCAGGAGCAGGCCCAGGAGCGCGACGGCGACGAGGCCCGGGACGTACCAGGCCGGATACCGCGGCGGACGCAGCTCCTCCGGCAGGACATTCAGATCGATGAATGCGGGCGGCCGTAGCGTTGCACTCTGCTGCATAGCCATCAGGCCTCCTTCAACGCCAGTCCAATGTTCACCATGAACGTCGCCATGGGCAGGTCGGGGGGGCACTCCAGCGGCGGCGACAACGGCTCGACGGGGTAATCAACTGATGCCTGAACGACGCCCGACGAAGCCACCTCCCGCGCCAGCGAGCCCGTCAGGCAGACGGGCGTTGCCGGCGGAAGCGGGTCCTCCCGATGGGTGTCGCTGTAGAACTTCACAGTGCGCGTCAGCTCTTCTCCCAGGCGGCGGACCTTGTATTCGACTTCACTGAACTCGTATCTCAGGCTCACCGTGCGAATGGTGTCCGGGATGGCGTCGCGGACCACGATGACGTCGATGCTCTCCGGTTCGAGGTCTGCGATCAGGGCATTGGGCCTGCCTACCGCTCTCACCAGAGCGAGCGGCTTGATGTCCATGGAGTGCGGCTTCCTGCCCGCGAGCTTGATCGTTTCCAGTTGCGAAGCGAGGATGTCTCGCAAGACGCCAAGCGCGAAGACGCGAAGATGGCCGTTCTCAGGACCGATGACCTGCCACGAGACGTGCATCTCGTCGAGCGACACCGGCATCTCGCGCTTCATCTCCCGCGGGATCGCCTCCCGCAAGAGCTGCTGGCTCATCTGCGGGAACTTGAGGATGCGGTACAAGGACCGCTGACCCGTCAGGCCGGCGATGAGCTTGCCGTTGCCGACATGCAGTGACTCCAGCAGAGACCTGACGTGCGCCGCAACCGCCTGCGGGTCGGCGACCACGCCATCGGCCACTAGGTCGGGCTCAAGTGACTCGATGCCCCAGTCCGTGACGCGCCCTCCCTTGGTTACGAGAAGCCGCACGCTGCCGCCCTCGATGGCCAGCGTGGCAACAGGCCGGGAGAAAAGCGGCATCGGGGCGAAGCCAAGTCTGAGCGCCTTCATCGCTAGCCCCCTTTTCCTGGGGCGGCTTTGGCACCGCCCGCTGTCGAGGGCGTTGCGCTGGCGGGGTTCTTCGAGCCTCCGGATGCCGGCGCTTGCTCCGTTGGTTGCCGCGCGTAGGCCAGCACTTCGATGTTCAGTGTGTACACTCCGGCCGTCTCCTTTACGGCGAGGCTCTTTATGCCGAAGGTGGCCGAGCTCTCGCCCTCGAGGCGCGCAAGAAAAGCGATCAGTTGTCCCAAGCCGCCCTCGATGTCGAAGGTGGCGCTGAGGACGGTGTACGTGCCTTCCCCCTGCATCTGAACGACGGGCGGCTTCGTAGTCGCGCGGAGCACTCGCGCCTGGCTGGCGGTCGCGTGAGCCAGGACCGTCTCCACGATGACGCTGCTGTCGAGTTGGCTAGGGAAGGCGCCTTGGGCGAAGGCCAGCTGCTGCTGGGCGGTTTGGAGGCGGCTTTGAAGATCATCCAATTGTTGCCGCGAACTTGCCGCGGCCACCAGCACTCCCTCGGCCATGCCGACCTGCGACGACAGGACTTCTTTGTCCGACCGCTGCCGGACGAAGGAGACGCCCACGCCGATGTAAGCGACCGCCACCAGCGCGATGAGGGCGATGAGCACCGCCAGCGGTGTTAGCTTCGCGCGGGCAGCGATCCTCTTCAGCTTGGGCGACAAGCTGACCGACAAGTTGGCATTCATACGCTTACTCGAGCTGCCACGAGATGACCCTCACGGCGTTGGGACTGGCGGTCGCCCTGACGGTGATGGTGCGCCCATTCCTGGCTGGACTGCAGGTCATAGCTGGCGACCGGGTAGTTGATCATCAGCGTCCCCGTAACCGGTAGCGCCGTCTCTACCAGCACCTGCTGCGCGCCCCCCGGCTGGTCCCGGAACTCCACCGTGTAGGGGGATTCGCCGCTGAGGGGCTCCAACCCGACGGGCTTTTCGCAATTGTCGGTGCCAGAGAGCAGGGCAACCGACACGTCAGCAGCAGCGGACGTGACTACCACGAAGATGGAGCCGGCAGCGGTGGACGTGAATGGGTAGCAGTGGGGGCCGCCTCCACCCTGCCAGTCAGGCGTGACCGTCTCTGCGGCGACGGCGTCGGAGACCGAGCAGATCTCCGTCGTCGGGAAGCTACCGCCGTTGATGGAGGATGGAGTCGGCTCAAGCGGCGTCCAGTCTGTGCAGGCGCTCGCCGAAAGAGTGGGGTCATTCTTGAGCCGCCAGAGCCCCCACTCGATGCCGGCGTCGGCTGAGTAGTAATCCGCAATCTTCTCGTCAGTATGGCGGCTCGAGAGGAGATTCGCGCTCACATCAGAGAGGAAGGGCGAGACCAGCAGGACGCCGACAGCGAGGGCGACCAGAGCCAAGGGAAGCGCCTGCCCAGGCGACGCGCCGGCCAGCCCCAGATTCATCCTCATATCCCGATGCCTGCGACCACGGCCGGCAAGCCCGGCCGGAAACGTTCCGCTCCTGTTCTGGTCGCTCATGTTATTAACGGCCGTCGCGGAGCGCCAGATAATAGTAGGTGCTGCCATTAGTGTTGACCTGGGCATTTGTGCCCACCTGGAAGCCGTCCGCCTGGAGCGCCTGGATGCGGTTCGTCGTGGCCGCCGTCGCGGCCCAGTACAGGGTTGTGTCGCCGGCGGCGCTCGCGGGACGCCACACTGACGCCTGCGCGTCGTCACGCTTCACCCAGACAACCTGCGGCTGGAAGCCGACGCCGGCAATCGACCGGTTGTCCAAGCCATTTCCTGTGTAGGTCTGTTGGGATACCTGGGCGCTCGCCGCCCAGGCAATGTAGTGGAAGGTCGTGCCGGACTGGTTGACGTCCACGTTGCTGCCGACCTGGAAGCCATCGGCCTGCAGGGCCTGAATACGATTCGTTATCGTGCCGGTGCCGGTCATCAGATACGAGTTGTCGCCGGCCAAGGCGGCGGGCCGGAAGGCCGAGTCGTTGCCGTCCCCCAGGGTGATCACCCAGACCGGCTGGAAGCCGACGCCGGCGATGGACCGGTTGTCGGCGCCGTTGCCGACATAGGTGCCGAGATGCAGGTTGCTGCCGGCTTTCATCGCCACCCAGTAGTAAGTCACACCTGACGTGTTGACTTGGACAGCCGTGCCCACCGTAAAGCCATCGGCGATGAATGATTGGATGTAGTTGGGCTGAAGCGCCGTGGTGGTACCCAGGACCTTGGCCTGGTCACCGGACATCGTGCTCGTGCGGATCACGCCTGCGCGATTGGTAGCGGCCTTAATGATGACGACATCCGGCTGGAAGCCGACACCGGTAATCTGCCTGCCGTCGACGCCGTTGCCCGTGTAGGTGCCCGTCGTCAGCCACATCGGCGAAGGAGTCGCGGTGCTTGTTGGCGTGGGCGTCGGCGTATCGGAGGGAGTGGCCGTTGGCGTGTTGGTGGGCGTGGCCGTCGGCGTCGGCGTATTCGTGAACGTGGCCGTTGGCGTGTTTGTAGGCGTCGCCGTCGGCGTATTCGTGAACGTGGCCGTCGGCGTGTTGGTAGGCGTGGCCGTGGGCGTCGGCGTGTTGGTAGGCGTCGGCGTCGGCGTGTTGGTAGGCGTCGGCGTCGGAGCAGCCATCTTGAACGCGGCCAGCAGCGCGCTCCAGGCAGCGGACGCGCTGGCGGTCGCCGAGGAAGAGTAGCTGCCGGTAGACGCAACCGCGCGGTCTGCACCGCTGAAAGAACGTTCGTTGGTGCCGCCGTTGTGGAAGTCGAACTCTTCGGTGAAGGAGCTGCCCCAGGTGAAGGTGGCGGCGGTGTTGATAGCGGCCCCCGACATAAGCAGGTCGCAGGCCTGCGTGGTCGTGAGGCTCCCCGATGTCAGAGACGTGCCGCTGCCCGAACTGGGCGTTGCGACGGCATCGAGCGGCGAGGTAGCGGCCATGCCGCTGTACTCATAGAGCTGCAATCCCATGCCGTAGGAGGTCGAACTACCACCGGTGGTCGTCACGGTGACGGTGGATTCGGAGCCGGAGGCTATCTTGTAGAAGATCGCGCCGCCCGGCGAGGTGTTCTGATAGACGACGGCGACCTGCCAGCCGCTCGGCGTGTTGATGTTGTTGCTGCCGCTCTCGCCGAAGACGGCGATCAGCAGGTTGCCTGCCGTAGGCGCGGTGGTGTACGTAGCGGTGATGCTGGAGAAGCCGTTGGTTCCGTCGCCCACGACGGCGCTGTACTTATGGACGAGCGATATGGCAGCGCAGACAGGCGTCGGCGTGGGCGTGTTGGTAGGCGTCGCCGTCGGCGTGATAGTGGTGGCGTCGGCGTGTTGGTCGGCGTTGGCGTCTGGCGTCGGCGTGTTGGTAGGCGTCGCCGTCGGCGTGTTGGTGGGCGTCGCCGTCGGCGTGTTGGTAGGCGTCGCCGTCGGCGTGTTGGTGGGCGTCGCCGTCGGCGTGTTGGTGGGCGTCGGTGTCCGCGTGTTGGTGGGCGTCGGTGTCGGCGTGTTGGTCGGCGTAGGCGTACTCGTCTTGGCGTAGGCGTGCTGGTGGCCGTCGGTGTGGGCGTGCTCGTAGGCGTCGAAGTGGGCGTCGGCGTGGCGGTCGGAAGCTGCGTTGGGAAGGGAGTGGTCGTCACCCCCAGGGGCCGCATATAGATGGACTCCGTCCGGGCCTGAGTGACCGCCCCCTTCGCCGACGTGATGCTCACTGTAACCAGGTTGCCGCTCTTGGAGGCGCTGAACCCTTCCGGGGCTGCGGCCAGGTTGCGGGCCACCGTCTGGCTCGACGGCGTCCCGTCCACCATTAGGGCGCGCACCAGGTCCGAGCCCGACTGCGTGTACGAGGCCTGGTAGGTCGTGCCGGCGACCTCGTCCGACCAGTAGAGGGTGACGCCGGAGGGGACCACCGTCGCAAGTTCGGGCACCGCCATCTGCGCATCGCGATTGAGCCACCCGAAGGCGATGTCATGGTCGTGCAGCACCGCCAGCCTGTCGTGGCCCTGACCGGTGGTGCTGAAGAACTGGAAGAGAACCGTCGAGAGGAGGCCGATGACAGCCGAGCCGATGGCCAGGGCCACCAGCAGCTCGACCAGGGTGAAGCCCGACTCGCCTCTCCTCGCCTTCATCTCTTGACCTTGTAGTCTTCAACCGTCGCCAGCGTCTTGCCGTCTCTGGCAACGATAACGGTGATCTTCTGGATGTTGGTGTCGGTGACGGGCTCGGGGATGGAGGCGGCCTGTACTGACACGGTGTATCCGGCCGGCGGCGTCACTGTGGCGTATTCAGTGGGAACCTCGGCGTACGGCTGGCTCCTGGTGTACTCGAGCTGGGAGCGGGCCAGGTTCGCGGCTGTCACCTCGCTATCCGTGGTGGTGACGCCTATCGAGCCCGTCGAGAGGGCGGCCAGGAGCGCGACCAACGTCATGCCGAGGATGGCGACGGCAACCAGCACTTCGACCAGCCCCAAACCCTCCTCGCCCGCGGCTGCCCGAGGCTGGCGTGGGCCGGCGCGGGCCGTCCGCGCTTGTTCCCCCGGCCTTCCGACTTTGCCTTCCTGGACGCGCTCATGGCTAGCGAATGGACTGCATGATGCTGTACATGGGCATGATGATGGAGATGGCGATGAAGGCGACGATGCCGCCCATGACGAGGGTCATGGCGGGCTCGATCATGGCGGTCAGCGTGTTGATCCGCTCGTCGACCTCTCGGGCGTAGAACTCGGCCATCGTCTCCAGGTTGCTGTCCAGCGTACCCGTCTCCTCGCCTACCTCCACCATCTGCACGAGCATCGGCGGGAACATCTTGGAGCCGGCTAGCGGCTTCGAGAGGCCCTCGCCTCTGAGCAGCTTGTCGCGGACCTCTTCCATGGACTCATTCAAGATCCGGTTCTGTGTGGTGTGAATGATCAAATCCATGACTTCGGAGAGGGGCAATCCGGCCCTCAAGAGGATCGCCATCGTCCTGCTGAAGCGAGATGCGTTGCTCAGTCTCGTGATAGGCCCGAAAAGGGGAAGCCGCAGCAGAAGATAATCAAGCTGTCTGCGGCCGGAGGGCTGCCTGATATAGAGGGCCCCCATGCCCACGACCGCGACCAGCCCCACAGCCATGTGGAGCTTGTAGGTGGTCGCGAAGTGGCTGACCCCCAAGAGGATTCTCGTGGGAAGGGGGGGCTGAGCGCCGAACTCATCGAAGAGGCCAAGCAGGGGCGGCAGCGCCGTCGTCACCAGGATGCCCACGACACCGACAGCCAGTAGCATGACAAAGGCCGGGTAAGCCATGGCTCCTCGCACCCGCTTGATGATCGCCTGTTCCTTTTCCATGTGCTCCGCCAGTTGTCGCAGCACCATCTCCAGGTTTCCAGTCCGCTCGCCTATGGCGATCATGTGACCGAAGATAGGCGGGAAGACCTGAGGATGCTCTCGCAACGCGTCGGAGAAGGAGGCGCCCTGCTTGATGGCCTGAACGATGTCGTCCAGGACCCGTCGCAGCCGGGGGCGTGCCTGCCTTCCCAGGAGCTCGAGGGCAGGCAGCACGGCGATGCCCGACTCGACGAGTGTGGCCATCTGCCGGCAGACGGTGATGATCTCCTGTGTCTTGATGTTGAAGAGGGTTGGCAGTATCTTATCGAGCTGCGGCGCCGCCCACGACCGCCGGAGGGTGACGATCTTGTAGCCCCAGTCCCAGAGGGCGCGTTCGGCCACATCCTCAGTAGGGGCGTCTATCGAGCCCCTTATTTGCTCACCCGACGGTGTGAAGGCGACGTATCTGTAGGCCAAGCTGCCCTCTCCGGTCTAGGCGATGGTGAAGATGTTTCTGATCACTTCGTGCGGCGTTGTGACGCCCTGCTGGACCTTCAGCATGCCGTCCCGTCGCAGGGGGATCATGCCTTCGCTCGTGGCCAGGGCTTTCATTTCGCCAGAGCTTGCGCCGCGCAGGAGCATGCGCCGAAGCTCCTCGCCGAGCGTGAGGACCTCGAACACGCCTGTCCGGCCCAGGTAGCCGGTGTTGGCGCAGAAGTTGCAGCCGGCCCCGTAGTAGAGCTTCTCCGGCGCTTCGCCCAGCTCCACCTCATAGGCCTGTCGCTCCTCCGCCGGCACCTCGGACAGGCTCCGGCAGCGCGGGCAGACGCGACGGACCATCCGCTGGGAGATCGCGCCCACCAGGGCCGATGAGATGAGGAAGGGCTCGACGCCCAGGTCCAAGAGCCGGAAGAGCACACCCACGGCGTCGTTGGCGTGGATGGAGGAGAGGACCAGGTGCCCGGTGAGGGCGGCCTGCGTGGCCATCCTGGCCGTCTCGTGGTCACGTATCTCTCCGACAAGGATTACGTCGGGGTCCAGCCGCATGATGGCACGCAGCCCGCCGGCGAAGGTCATGTCCGCCCGCGGGTTGACCTGGATCTGGTTGATGCCCTCGAAATGGTACTCGATAGGGTCCTCAACCGTGACGATGTTGCGCGCCCGGCGGTCGAGCTGGTTGACGGAGGAGTAGAGGGTCGTCGTCTTGCCGGAGCCGGTCGGTCCTCCCACCAGGATCATCCCGAAGGGCGTCCGCAGCATGTGAGAATAGCGCTCCAGGGCCTCTGGAAGAAACCCCAGGTCCGTCAGGGTAAGTAGGGAGAGCGACTTGTCCAGCACCCGCAGCACCACCATCTCGCCGTGGGCGCTGTCGGACGTGGCGACGCGGAAGTCCACCTCCTTGCCCTCGATCTCGACGGAGAACTGCCCGTCTTGAGGGCGCCGTCGCTCGGCGATGTTCATGCCCGCCATCACCTTCAACCTGGAGACCAGGGGAAGGTGAACGCTAAGGGGCAGTTCCTGCACCTCGTGCAGGATGCCGTCGATGCGGTAGCGGACGCGCAGGTTCATCTCCTGCGGCTCGAGGTGGATGTCGGACGCGCGGTCACGGACCGCCTGGGCGATGAGGAGGTCTAGGGTCCGGACTATGGGCGTCTGGGCGACGAGGTCGGCCGTGAGGGCCTCTTCGGCCGCCGCTTCGGCCCCCTCCTCGGGGGCCACACGGCTCATCTGCTCCTCGATCTCGACGCTGGCCCGGTAGTTGCGATTCACCGCCTCGCGGATATCGTTGGGAATGCCGACAGCGGGCTGGATGGCCATCCTGGCCTGTGTCTTCAGGTCTTCCACGACCTGGATGTTCGCCGGGTCGGCCATCACCACGACCAGCGTGCCGTCGGAGACTTCGATGGGTATCAGGTCGTAGCGGCGGGCATACTCCTCCGGGACGAGCTTGATAGCCTCCGGCTGTACGGGGTGGCGTCTCAGGTCGATGATTGGCAGCTTGAGCTGGACGCTGAGCGTCATCGCCAGGTCTTCGGGCGTGACAAGCTGCTCGTCGACCAGGTACTCGCCCAGCCGCTTCTGTTGCTGCCTGGCCTCGTCCACCGCCCGGTCGAGCTGCTCGCGCGTCAGCAGCCCGGCTTCGATGAGCATCTCGCCGAGCTTCTTCAGGGGTGGTGCTAGTGTAGACACAGCCATCGCAGTCCCTTACGTCAAGTGAGGCCGAGAGGACGGAGCTCTAGCTCCGTCCGCCCCCTTCGGCTGCCTCGAGGACGGAGTTTCCCCCAATAGGCGGACCGGCCCAGACGGGCGGCCGTCTGGCCGCCTTCGGCGGGGAAGCTCCGTCCTTACGTCTGGCTGAACTTGTCGCTTCGTGCGCGGGCATCGCCCGGCACACCTCATATCCGGACGTCAGGCCGTCCGCGCGACGGACCTCCTACGTGGGCCAGGCCCGTCACTTCTTGCAGCTGTCTGCCTCCTGCGCGACCGTGCCTGAAGCGTCCACAGTGTAGGAGCAATTCGTGGTCTGGCTCCGCATGTAGTCCGGGTACAGCCCGAGTGTCGTCATGTTGTCGGTCCCCGTGGCCACAACCGGGTCGTAGGTCGCCATACTCTCGGCCGCCATCCTTGCATCAACCGCCGTCTGCACGATGACATTCTCGGCGTCCGCGGCCGTGGTTTTGCTGCTGCCGAGCAAGCCCGTGAAGTTGGGCAGCACGACAGCGACGAGAACGGCGAGAATCGCCACGACGATAAGCAGCTCTACCAGCGTGAAGCCGCCCTCACCCCGCCGTCTCCTGGCTTCCGTCTTGGCCTCCATCAAAAGACCTCCCCTTGCTGAACGCACTAAACGTCCGAAGGAGGCACCAATAGGAGCCTCCTTCTCCTGTATTAGTGTCGACCGATCTTGGGTTTGTCTTGAGTGCGGCGATCGACGTACGGCGGCCGTATGAGGCGTCAGAGAGCGCGCACCGGGGAGTCCGGACGCCGCCCGCAAGATTCGCGAAGGCCCGCCTCCCGGCCGGCACGGCCGATGGGGATCGCCGTGGTGGCGACCTGAAGGCATTCAAGTATCTAGATTCGCATCTGAGAGTTGAACCCTCAGCTTCGAGGAAGCTGCGGATTTCAATCCGCAGGACTAGGCTATTTGGATTAACGCCATAATGTCGCCGCTACGGTCTCGGCGACCGGCGAAGGGGCCAGGGGAAGGAATCGTAGCTGCAGACCATCAGGGCTGCGTTGGGCAGGCAACCAGGCCCACCAGATGCCCGCGAATCTGTCGGGTCTCGCTCACTCCGCCCGCAGCGCCTCGATCGGGTCCAGGCGGGAGGCCCGGAACGCGGGGTAGATGCCGAAGAAGAGCCCGATCAGGACCGACACGCCGAAGGCGGCGAAGATGCTCAGCGGGGTCACCACCGTCGCTACCGGCGAGCCGGTGCCGAAATCCTGGCCGTTGGCGACCCGCGCGGCGACGACGCCCACAAGCACGCCGATTATTCCCCCCGCCAGCGTGACGATCACCGCCTCGATGATGAACTGCATGAGGATGTCGCCGGCTGCTGGCGCCGACCGCCTTCCGGATACCGATCTCGCGCGTCCGCTCCGTTACCGACACGAGCATGATGTTCATGATGCCGATGCCGCCGACCACCAGCGAGATGCCGGCGATGGCGCCCAGGAGGATCGTCATCGTGCGACTAACCTTGTTCGCAGTGCTGAGGAGATCGTTCTGGGTCTTGACGGTGAAGTCCGCGGTGTTGCTGTGGCGCTCGAGCAAGAGCTGCTGGATGTTTTGCTGCGTCTGATTAAGCTTGCCGCTGTCCGTCACCTTGACGAGGATCTCCTGGACACTCTGCGTCCCGCGCGCGTTGCGGGCGAAGGGTATCCGCGCCAGAAACGAGGTCAGCGGAAGGTATATCTGAGTGTCGTCGGTGCCGCTTCCGGACGCGCCCCGCTGCTCCATGACACCGATCACGGTGAGATTCTGGGAAAACGGCCCGAAGCTGAGACGCACATCCTTGCCGACCGCGTTGTCTGCCGTGTCGAAGAGATCTGCGGCCACCTGCGCGCCCAGGACCACGTTCGTCGTCTTCCGCGTGATGTCGTCCTCGGTGATGAACCTGCCGGCCGCGACAGTGTAACTTCGCACGTATTCGAAGTCCGGCTGGGTCGCGGTTATGCTGGCCGTGGTGTTCCGCCCGTTGCCGAGGAGCTGCGTGTCCAAATTCAGCTCGTATTGGGCGACTACCCCCCCGACGTACGGAAAGCTACTGGTATCCCTGATCGCGGCGGCGTCCTGGGCAGTGAGCGTAGATGCCTCCGTGCGGACAGGGCCGCTCTGCTGGGTTTGTGTGGGTGCGATGACAAGGAGGTTGCTGCCGAGCCCTCGCACCTGTTTGGTCACGCCCTCTTGCGCACCCTGGCCGGCCGCCATGAGGGCGATCACGGCGCCCACGCCGATGACGATGCCCAGCACGGTGAGGCTGGTGCGGAGCTTGTTTGTGGTAAGCGCAACGAACGCCGTCTGGATCAGGTCGAAGGCGATCATATCGCCGCCCCCTCTCGATACTCCGGGGACGCCATCGTGAGCATAGGGGTTCTCTCCGGAGGTGCGTCCGAGACGATGTGCCCGTCGCGCATCTGGACCACGCGGTGAGTGTAGGCCGCCACCTCCGGCTCGTGGGTCACCAAGACGATGGTCATGCCGCGCTCGCTGTTGAGCCGGACGAAGGTCTCCATCAGGTCCACCGTGCTCTTCGTGTCCAGGGCGCCCGTCGGCTCATCGGCAAGGATCAGGGCAGGATTCGTCACCAACGCCCGAGCGATGGCGACACGCTGTTGCTGACCGCCCGACAACTGCGTCGGCCGGTGGCGCGCCCGATCCGCGATGCCGACCTGCGCCAGGGCGCGCATGGCCAGCGCCCGCCGGTTGCGCGCGCGCCGGTAGGTGAGCGGCAGCTCGACCTGCGCCAGCGCCGACAAACGCGGGAGCAGGTTGAACGACTGGAACACGAAGCCGATGCGCCGGCTGCGGACCCTGGCGAGCTGCACGTCGTTCATCCGGTGCACGTCGTGGCCCTCCAGCTCATACGTGCCGCGCGTAGGCCTGTCGAGGCAGCCCAGGATGTGCATGAGCGTCGACTTGCCCGACCCGGATGGCCCCACGATGGCGAGGAACTCGCCGCGTTCGATGTCCAGGTCGACGCCCTGTAGCGCGGGGACGAGGACGTCGCCGGCGCGATAGACCTTGATGATGCCGCGGAGGCGGATCACGGCACGCCACCTGCCCCGCCTGGCGGGCCGCCGCCGCCGAACTCGAAGCCACCCCCTGCGTTCCGGCGTGTGGTGGTCGTGGCCTGTGCCGTCGTTGATGTCGTGATGTCGTGGTGCGGCCGGGGAGGATAACCGTCTGCCCCGCCTGCAGGCCTGACGTGATCTCGGTGTTCGTGCCATCGCTGAGCCCCGTCTGAACGACCACCGTCTCGGTTGAACCATCGGCCTGCTGCACCTCGACCGAGCTGTTCCCTCCTTGAGTCTGGATGGCGCGGTCGGGAACCGTAACCACGTTCTGGGCCTGCTGCACTGTGATGATCACCGTGGCGTTCATGCCGGGCAGCGGTTTCGCCTCGCTGGTTGCGGTGGCTTGCGGCGTGGTGGCGCCGGCGGGGGGAATGGCCCCCGCCACAGGTGTGCCGGCCGGTGCAGGCATACCGCCACTCGGCGCGCCTGCGGGAGGAGTGGCCCCCGGCACTGGTGTGCCGGCTGGCGGCGCTGCATTGCCACCCGGCGCGCCGGCCCCAGCGGGGGGAGTGCCTCCCGCTGCAGCCGTGCCGGACGCCGCCGTTGCCCTGGCACCCGGCACCCTGCCCCCAGCAAAGGGAGTGGCCCCCGCTGCAGGCGTACCGGCCGACGGCGTTGCGTTGGCACCTGCGCGCGCCTCTAAATCGGCCGCCACCTGCCGCGCCCCCTGTCGTAGCAGCCGCGGCTCCGGTCACGAAGTGGGCCCTCACCACGTACGTGACGACACCCTGAGTCGTGGTCGGACTCGTTCCGACAGCGTCGATGACGATGGGGAACTCGCTGCCCGTTATCGCATCGAAGGTGGCGACGCCCGACTGGCCGGCCTTCACACTGGCCAGGTCGGATTCGGTAACAGTCAGATTGAGGCGGACCGCGTTTGGCGTGTTGAGAACGATTGGCGCAGTTGTACTGGTCCCGGAAGCCGTGTCACCTACCACGATGTTGAGCGCCGCCACTGTACCGTCGAACGGGGCGATCAGCTTTGCCCCGTCGAGGTTCTTTTGCGCCTGCGCCACGGAGAGCTGAGCAAGCTGCACCTGGTTGCGCTGGAGCTGGATGTCCTCCGGCGTCGAGCCAGCGTAAGTCTCGTTGCGCTTCGCCTCTGTGGCAGTGAGCGCCGCGGCCGCCGAAGTAACGCTGTCCTGCGCCTTCGCCAGGTTGCTCTCCGTCGCCCCCTGGTTGAGCTCGGTGAGCTTCGCCTGCGCCGTGTCGAGCGCTGCCTGGGCCGTGACAACGTCTTGCTGCGCCTTCTCCTTGTCGCTCTGCGTCGGCTGGTTGAGCTCCGCAAGCTTCGCCTTCGCCGTGTCGAGCGCCCCCTGGGCCGTTGTGACGTTTTCCTGCGCTGTAGCCAGCGCGCTCGCCGTCGGCCCCGCGTTGAGCTCCGTGAGCTTCGCGTTCGCCGTGTCGAGCGCCTGTTGTGCCGCCGTGACGGAGGCGTCCGCCTTGGCTATGTCCGCGCTGGTGGGGCCTGCCTCCGCCGTGGCGAGATTACTGTTGGCCGTGTCAAGGTCCGCCTGAGCCGAGTCAACGGCGGCGTCGGCGCTGTCCTTCGCCGACCGGGCGTTCTTGTAGGACGAGTTGGCAGTCAGCACCGACCCAGCGTGAGCCTGGAGCGTCCCCCCGCCAGCCTTTACCGCCAGCAGGTTGGCTTCATCGGTCGAGGAGATTGGCTCTTTTGGCAGCGACGAACAGAAGTCGGGCTGATCCGGAGGGCTGGCGGTCCAAGCGTTGCAATAGGCCGTTTCCTCGGCCGCCAGTGACGCCTTGGCCGACTTGAGGCTGTCGGCGGCGTTGTAGGCCGTGCGTTCGGCGTTGTCCAGCGCATTCTGCGCCTTCGTGACGGCTGCTTCGGCGACGGTAATGGCGTCCGAGCTGGTCGAGTCCAACTGCGCACGCGCGGACTGCGCCGAAACGAGCTGCGCCTGCGCCGAGGTCACGGCCCCCTGGGCAGCGAGCTGGTCGCTGGCGGTAGGAGGGGCCTGGAGATCGCTCAGGGCGCGGTTGGCCTGGTCGAGTTGCGCCTGCGCCGAAGTCACCCCCTGTTCAGCAGTGAGCTTGGTGCTGCCGGTAGGGGCGGCCGTCAGATCGCTCAGGGCAAGCTTTGCCTGATCGAGCTGCGCCTGCGCCGAGGTCACCGCCTGTTGGGCAGCGAGCTGTTCGCTGGCGGTAGGGGGGTCTGGAGATCCTGGAGGGCACGGACCGCCTCATCGTAGCTGATCTGCGCCTGCGTCAGGCTCTGGTCAGCAGATGCCAGCGTAGATGCGGTGCTGCCCTCCAGTAGCTGGTTAGCTTGGTCTGAGCGCCGGAGAGGTTCACCTGTGCCGTGGTCAAGGCCTGCTGGAGCGACGTTGAATCGACCTCGGCGAGCACGTCTCCCTGCTTGACCTCTTGCCCAAGCCTGACGTTGACGGCCGTAACCTTTCCGGACTGCTCGAACGAGAGACTTGACGTCGACTGCGCAGCGACGGTGCCGGTGGTGCTCACCGTCTTCGAGATCGAGCCTGTCGCCACCGTCGCCGTCTGCACTGCCGCCGTCGCCGAGCCTCCGCCGCTCAGCACCATGGCCCAGAGGGCGTAGGCGCCCCCCACGACCAGGAGTACGAGCGCCACCAGAGCAATCAGCCGCTTGCGCCCGCGGTGTTCGGTGCCGTCCAGCAGATCGGCGTAGTCGTTCTCCGGCTCACTCATTGCTTCACCTCTCTCAGGATGGCGAGGACCGGCAGCCTTCGCAGGCGCGCATTCTGGCTGATACTCCCCCGCCAAGGCGCAGGATAAAGGCCAAATGCTAAGTTTTGATTAAGACAGCGCGCTTCAGGTGGCTCATTCAGGCTCCCTGCCTCTTTCCGTCTCCCGCGTGACGCAAACCGCCGAGCGCCAGCGCCGGTAGCGTTTGCAGCAGCGGCTCTTCTGCCAAGCCGCTCTCGGCTGAGAACAACAACTGAATGTGCATGCCGGCGATCGCCCGGGCGGCGACCCGGGCATCGCCGACGGCGAAAGCCCCCTCACTCACACCGCGCTGAATGATTCCTTCAAATACCCGATTGAGTAGCTCCGCCAGCGGACGGCCGCCAGGTCCTCGGCTGGGCAGATGCTGCACGGTTAGCGCCAGCAGGCTGCGGTGCGAGCGGATGAGCCGGATGTAGCGTGTGCTGACCGTGACCAGCGCCTCTTCGGCAGGCATAGCAGCGATCTCCGGCGCCTGGAGCGCCTCCGCAATCTCGGCGACGCCATCGTCGAGAGCGGCCTCCAAGAGCGCCTCCTTGTTCGTGAAGTAGAGGTAGAAGGTGCCGAAGCCCAGGTCGGCGGCCTCCGCGATGTCGGCGATTGTTGTGGCCTCGAAGCCGTTTTGGGCGAACAGCCGGCGCGCGGCTTTGACCAGCGCCGCGCGGTTGCGCTTCTGCCGCCGCTGGACTCGCGAAGGTGATTCCGCTGTCGGTTCTGATTTCCTCATCACCTTTCATGATAACACTTTTATGTGAAGGAGAGGCACAGGGTCGCTGAGAGCGTCCACTAAGAGGCAGGATAACGGCCAAGTACTAAGTTCTGATTAAGGGATTGCGGCGAGGGCGATTGAGGAGCAGCGCTACTCAGCGCTCGTCGCTCTCCTCCACCAGACCCAGTCTGACTGCCTGGACGGCAGCCTCGGACCGGCGGGAGAGCCCCAGCTTGTCGAGGATGCGGATCACGTGGTTGCGGGCGGTGTAAGGGCTGAGGAACAGCCGGGCAGCTATCTCCTTGTTGGTGCACCCGTGCGCTATGAGGAGGAGGACCTCCTTCTCGCGTTCCGAGAGGGCGCCCTCGGGCCCGGCGGACGCCTTGCTGAGCTCGGCCAGGCGCTCGATGACGTCCCGGGTGACGCTGGGATCGAGCAGGGATTTGCCCTGTCCGACAGCCCGGATCGCCGCCACGAGCTCCGCATGGCTTACGTTCTTGGTCAGAAAGCCCCTCGCCCCGGCCATGATGGATGCCAGCACCGCCTCCCTCTGGCCGTACGAGGTGAACATGATGACCTGGGTATCGGGCAGCTCGCTGCGGATCTGGCGGCAGGCATCGATGCCGCTGGCGTCGTCGCCTTCCCCCATACGGATGTCCATGAGAACCACGTCCGGCCGCAGAACCCTGGCCTTGGTCATCGACTCGGAGGCGCTGGCGGCCTCGCCGACCACCTCCAGACCCTCCTCGTCCTCCAGAACGGACTGCAGGCCCTTCCGCACAACGGCATGGTCATCGACGACAAGGATTCGCAGCGGCTGCGGTTGTTCGCTCATGCTCGTCCCTCGTTCGCAGCGGGCAACGTCACCCGCACCGTCGTGCCCTTCTCGGGCGCGCTCGTCACGTCGAGCTGGCCCCCCAGCTCGCTGGTCCGCTGATAGATGTTGCTGATGCCACGGCCACCCGCGGAGGCGGGCTGAGCCGGATCGATGGCAAAGCCGCGGCCGTCATCCCTGATCTCCAGCGACACCGAGTCCTCGCAGAACGTCAGGCGGACATCGATCTTCGAGGCGTCCGCGTGACGGTAGACGTTGGCCAGCGCCTCCTGGACGATGCGATAGAGTGAGCTGCCCACCGCGATGGGCACCTTCCGCTCCTCCCCTTCCACCTTCAATTGCACAGGCAGGCCGGAGACGGCGCTGAACTCCCGGATCTGGCCCTCTATGGTGCTCGTGAGGCCGGCGTCTCCCGAAAGGAGCGGCTTGAGGTCAAAGATGTAGTGGCGAACCTCAAGCAAGGCCTCCTTGGCCAGGGCGACCAGCCCTTTCAGGCGCGGCCCCAGCTTCTGGTCGTCACTGGCCACGTCCGCCGCCTTCTCCAGATTCAGGGACAGCATGTATATCGACTGGGCGATGCCGTCGTGGATTTCGCGGGCGATGCGGCTGCGTTCTTCCAGGGCCGCCAGCTCCTCCCGCTCCTTCTGAAGGCGCACGTTCTCCTCCAGGGCGCGGCGGGCCTGCTCCCGCTGCTCGCTCAGCCGGCGGGTCAGGCTCGACAGATAACGCACCACGACGGCGACCAGGATAGGCGTGATGACAATGCCGGCCAGACTGCTCCGGTCCTGGTGCAGCCACGGGCCGTCGGTGCCCTGGCCGGCGGTGGACAGGATGGCGAAGTAGGCAGCGAAGAAGCCGGCCAGGAGCAGGCCTGTCCGCCGCCAGCCGAGAAGGTAAGCGGGCACCATCAGCGACGCCACCGCATAGTGATAGTAGGGCGTCCGCCAGCCGCCGCTGAAGTAGAGAACAGCCATAACGGCTGCCACGTCGACGAGGCCGAGGACGATGACGTCGTCGTTGGGGCCCCAGCCGCGACCGAAGGCCCTGCGCACGCGCGGCCGCAGGAGCGGGACGTAGAGGGTCCCGACCAGCACCTGGAAGGCCGTCAGCCACAGCAGGACCGGTTCGTGGACGGTGTTCTGTTCCGGCAGGTCGCCGAAGGCGACCAGGACCAGGGCCACGGCCCAGGCGCCCCAGCGGATGGCGAAGAGGAAAGGCAGCGCCGCGGCCATGGCGTCAGCGCCGGCCTCGGGCGCCGGCGCGCGGCCCGCGTCGGGCCGCTTCGCTGTCTGTGGGCGGGCGGCTTCCATGATTGAGCGCTAGCACTCTACGAGCCGCGGCACACATTGTCAAACCCTCGTCGCGCGGGGGAACCGCGCACGCTGCCTATCCCTTCGGACGAGATGCATGCTGGCTATCCCTGCCGAGCCGGGCGAACACCAGCGTGGCCACCAGTGACAGGCCCCATAGAAGCCAACTCGCCTCGAACGATAGGTCCACATAGGTCGTCGGAAGGAAGGGGTCAACGACGACGGTGGTGCCAGACGCGACGTAGATGATGGCCGGCACTACCACACGCACTGCCCCTAGGGTGCCCGCCACGGCCGCGGCATAGCGGGTGCGGCGCACAGGCGACAGCAGCCAGAGGAACGGCACCAGGTTCAGGAGCCCCGGCAAGAGGGTGGGCAAAACGTCTCCAACGGGGCACTCCCACGCCTCCCAGTATTCCCCTGAACGCTGGCAGTTGCTGGTGCCCGCGAAAACGCCTGGCAAAGCCTCCTGCCACAGCAAAGCCTGCTGCAACGGTACGGTTACCGCCGGAATCAGCAGGATCCACAGGAACGGCCAGGCCCAGTCGTTCAGCCAGGAGAACCAGCCCCTGAAGGTTCGCTTGTTCCTGGCCATGATTGCCTCCTTCTTCCGTCTGCTCCCTAAGGCTAGCAGCCCCTCCGCGCGCCGCCATGGTTCACTCGCACCAATCCATGGCTGACAAAGGTACCCATCGGAATTGGGGCCGGTGAACCTTGGAGCCGCTTCCGCGGGCCGTAGGCTGGAGCCGGTGTAACAACCCGGAAGGAGGCACAGCAATATGGCGAAGAAGTGGCTCATCGTTGGGGTGACCCTCCTGGTAGGCCTTCTGGTGGCCGCCGTCACTATGGCGGTGGTCAACACCCGTGGGGGCGCGCGTCTACTCCCTGCCGATTCGCCCGAGGGCGCGGTCCAGCGCTACCTCCAGGCCCTGGAGAGGGAGGACTACCCGGAGGCCTACAGCTATCTCGGCAGCGACGTGCACAACAGGTGCTCTCTCGACAGCTTCGTGGGGAGGGAATACTGGCCGTACAGCGAAGAAGGCCAGGTGACCCTGGAGAAGACGGAGCGCTACGACGACAGCGCGGTCGTCAGGGCCACGGTAACCGTGGACCACGGGGACGCGCCCTTTGGCTCGTCCGAGTACTCCTACGACCGGACCTTTCAGCTCAAGCTCGAGGGGGACCAGTGGCGGCTGACGGGGCCCGACTGTTGGTGCCCACCGTACTAGAGACCGCGGAAAGCGGCCGGTCAAGCTGCCGGACATGAGGAGGAAGTACGATGTGGATCTTCTATAACCTGCTCTCCTGCTGATACCGCTGGCGGTCATTGGCGGCATCGTAGCCACGGTCATGGCCTGGAGGCGCCGCGAGGCCTTCGAGACGACCACCGAAGTAGACCGGGGCGTCGGCACGGCGAAGCGCCTGTACTTCTACGGCGCCACCTTCGTCTACATGCTGGTGGCGGGCGCCGGCGTCGTTCTCGTCGCCCGCTATATGCTCGATGAGCTGTTCGGACCGCCGGTCCTGATACAGCAGACCGGGCAACTGGCCGTCGGCGTCGCCCTGACGGTGATCTGGACGCCCATCTGGGTCTGGCACCGGCTGAGGGTGCAGCGCTTCCTGGAGGAAGAGCCGGCGGAGCGCCGCTCGATCCTGCGAAAGCTCTACGTCTACCTGACCCTGGGGGTGACCGCGGCGCTCGTGGCCCAAGCCTCGGTGGAGTTGCTCCGCTGGCTGTTCGGGGCCCAGCCCTTCAGCGGCTACGCCGTGGCCGCGCTGGTGGTGTGGAGCACGGCTTGGGTCTTCCACTGGACGGCCGAGAGCGAGGAGGGACAGCCCACGCAGGAAACGTGGACCGTCCGCCGTCTCTACCTCTACATCACCTCCGCCTACAGCCTGATCATGCTGGCGGCGGGAGCAGGCTTCGCGATCTACATCATCCTGAGGGGGGCTACGAGGGGTTGTACCCGCTGCCGCTCCTGCGGGGAGAACAGGGACTCTGGGGCGACGCCATGAAGAACAGCCTGTCGGTCGCCCTGGTTGGGGCCGCCCTGTGGGCCTACCACTGGCTGTACGCCGCCCGGCTCGACAAGCGCTCCGACCTCCGGCAGCTCTATCTGTACATGCTGGCCATCCTCGGAGGTGTGCTCACGACGCTCAGCGCCACGGGGGTCGTCGTCTTCGGGATCCTGCAGTGGTTCATCGGCACCCCGGACGAGCCTTCGGCCGCCGACCACTTCCGCTTCCTTCCCGGCGCGCTTGCGCCGCTTGTCATCGGCCTCTGCCTGTGGTTCTACCACTGGCAAACCGTCCAGCGGGAGCGATCTCCCGTCGGGGAACTCCGAGCGGCCAGACAGACCTACGCCTACATCATGGCCGCCCTGGGCCTGGGGGCGCTGGCAGCTTCCGTGACCGTCCTGGTCTCGACAGCCATAGGCGTTGCGGTCGACAGTACCCAGGACATGCTGGTGGGCAGCCGACTGGTGGCGAGACCGCATCGTCCTCTTCCTCACCCTCCTGGTTCTCGGTCTGCCGGTCTGGACCTACTACTGGTTCTCGATGCAGCGCGCCGTGGCGGCTGGGGACGCCGCAGAGCGGGCCAGCCCGTTCCGGCGGATCCTGATCTTCGGCGCTGTGGGCGTGGGGACGCTGGCCTTCCTCGGCAACGTCAGCTACCTGCTGTTCGAGCTCCTGGACGCGTTCCTGAAGGACACGCTGTCTCTCACGCTGCTCGCGGAGGTCAAGTGGAGCATGGGAGCCCTGGTCGCGGCCGGGCTCTTCGTTCCCTACTACTGGTTCATACTCCGCGAGGACCGGAGGGCGGAGGAAGAGTCTCCCGCCCGGCCGTCGGCTCCGCGGAAGTCGGTGACGGTGCTGGCCCCGGAAGGCAGCGGTCCGTTCCTGGCCGGCCTCGAGGCGGTGCTGGGCGAGAAGCCGCGGGTGCTGTGCCGGCTCGACCCCGATGCCGGCGTGCCCGAGCTGTCGACGAGTGACCTGCGTCGCGTGGAGCGCAGCGTGGTCGCCGCCGCGGGCAGCCGGGTGCTACTGGTAGCGGATGCGACAGGGGTGCAGGTCTTCTCTTATCGCTGAGCAGGGCCCCTACTCAGATTGCCGCCAGGGCGACCAGATGGTGATTGCCGCGACCATTGCCAGCATGAAGGTGAAGAGTAGGTCGGCGCCGGCGAAGACGGCTGCGACAGCCAGCATCAGCGTTATCGCCGCCAGGATCGCGATCTCCGGCTCGTGGCCGCGCCAGCGGGCCGTGACCGAGTCGACCAGTCGCGCCAGCGAGCGTGGCATCGCCTCGCCGAGGCCGGTCTCGGTGGCTCGACGCCTTCGCGCTCTTGCCAGGTCGATGGGCCCAGCAGCGGCGGTGCGGTGTGTTGCTCTCCGGTTCATGTCGCCCTCCACGTACATGGTCGGACGAGACGCCGGCCAGCGATAGTGGGCCCGCCGCGTATTTGGTTTACCCATTCTCGCGCTGCTCCCGCAACATCTCGCCAGTTCGACAAGGGACATCCTAGGCACGTCGATCTATCGGCAAGACCCGTGTATCCTGCTGCGTGGAGTGGTTGGCTCGTGGAGTAGGAGCAAGGAAGGGGGAACATCGATGGACTCAAGTTGATGCCGAGGGGCGGGTTCGTCATGAGACGGTTGGCCACGTGCTCAAGATCACTATCGACAACCCGTCGAAGCGGAACGCGTTCGTGCCTCAGATGATACTGGACCTGTCCGAGGCGCTGACGCTTCTCGACAGGGACCCGCAACTCTGGGCGGGAGTGATATGCGCGGAAGGCAAGCATTTCACCGCCGGCCTCGACATGCCCAAGTTCATCGGGCCAAGTGCGACTGCGTACGAGGAGCCTCCGGACAACGTAGACGCCCTCCAGGTGAGAAAGGTCTGCCGCAAGCCGGTCGTGACGGCCGTGCAGGGTATCGTGTTCACCATCGGCGTCGAGCTGATGCTTGCTGGCGACATCGTGGTGGCCTCCGAGGACGCGCGTTTCTGCCAGATGGAAACGAGGCGGGGGATCGCGCCGTTCGGCGGCGGACATTTCCGCTGGCTGATGCGAGCTGGCTGGGGCGACACGATGTACCACTTGATGCTTGCCGACGAGTTCGGGGCGGCGGAAGCATACCGTATGGGACTGGTCCAGGAGGTCGTGCCGGTCGGTCAGCAGGTGGAGCGGGCTATGGAGCTGGCGGGCATGATCGCGGCGAATGCTCCCCTGGGCGTCCAGGTGACAAAGATGGCGGCGCGAAGGTTCATTGAAGTCGGCGAGGCCGCGGCGGCCGCAGCCATCGCGGAGATCCGGGCAACGGTAATGGACACAGAGGACGCGAAGGAAGGTGTACGTTCGTTCTATAGAGCGGCGGCCCGCCGTGTTCCGGGGGGAGTAGCTACAGTTGGACACACAAGAGTCCGCCGGGGGGCCGTGAGAGATTTCGCCCGCCCTGGCTGGCAGCACTCGCGTCACCCTGGCGCTGGCGGGCCCTCTGGGCCCTCTTGTTATTGGGCAGCATAAGTCCTCACTGCCTGGTCAACGAAGTCCGCGAAGAGAGGGGCGATGGTCTGGTTGGCCTCTTCGTTGGGGTGCGCATCATCGGTCCGGTACTCGGCGCGCAGCATGTTGTCGGATGGGTCGGCCAGCAGGTCGAAGAAGTTGAAAGTGAAGACGTTCGGGTGGCCGCTCAGGTATTCGTCCGAGGCCAGCCAGTCGGTGAAGGCGCGCGCCCTTGCCGCTGCCTCAGAGTCGGTATCGTTCGGTATCTCCGGCGGCTGGGTGACGACAATGAAGATCTTGTTGGGATACTGGTCCATCCGGTCGCGGATCGACAGGTAGTAGGACCTGTAGTCCGCTAACTGCTCGTCGCTCTGGATGTTGCTTGTTGGGAAGCAGGACTTGAAAGCGATGACGTCGTACTGCATGAGGTGGCTGAAGGTGTTGTCCGGCGGGTCGTGCAGCGGCTGGGCAAAGATGGCGGCGAGCCCGTCGGGGTCGGTGTTGTCGTCGGGGACATCGAAGTTGCGGCCGGTCGAGGTGCCGTCGGCCAGGACCAGCCCATCATCGTTGTAGCCGTGATCGTAGAACTCGTAGCCCAGATCGGTGAGGCGCTCGCGCACGCCTCCTTGTGCGATGAGGTTGGCGCCAACGGAGTGGTGCAGTAAGATGATGCGGCTGAAGTCGCCCATCTCGGCACCCGCCGGAGTAACCGTTTCTTCCCGCCGCCCTGGCTCCTCGGTCTCCTCTGCCACCGCCTCCGCGCTGGGGGTCTCTCTCGGTGCTGTGTCAGCCTCCCCGGCCACCGGACTGGCAGTCCGTTCGACGGTATCGGTGCCTCCGGCCGTGGTCGGTGCCTTCTCGCGCTCCTTCTCTCCACCGCAGGCAGCGAGCAGGATGATGCCAAGCGCAAGTGTCACGTTGCAGCCAATCAGTCGCCAGTTCATGTAACGCTCCCGGGGCTGTGCCTCAAGGGGGACTGAATAGAATGACCGAGGTCACCCTAAAGCTGCCGGCGTGTGATGTCAACGGCACTCGGTTGCAGGTTCGGAGGGCTGGGGAAATGGCAGCCGGCCGGCGGAGGGAGGGTCGGCAATCGGAACGAGGAGGCGGGCCTACTCGGGGCTGACCAAGTCACTCACAAAGACGATAGCTGTGAAGACCAAGACAATGAGCGCAAGAAACGCTAGGACCGACCGTTCGCCGCGACGGAAGACGGCGAAAGCCGCCGCTAGTCCTGCGAGTACTCCTGCCACTTCCGTCGTCAGCAACACACCCACTAACGGCACCCTCAGGTTATCGAAGGCTTCGTCTCCTGTGATAATCTGATAAGCCGCGGCGAGGCTTATATAGACAACTACGCCCGCTAGGAACGGAACCAACAGCCGTGCCGCCCAGAGTCCAGCCCTCGTTGTGGGCGCCAGATGAATCCTTGGCCGGCGAGGGCCTATCGGTGTGTTCTCCACGGGAGCACTATCGCTGCTGCCCCTCGTTGGCGCAAGAGGCGGACGGCGTCTCAGCAGCGGGATGCGTATTGGGGCTGGCCGAGGCTGAGGGGGATGCCCCGGTCAGCGCACGCTCGCTTCACGATGGCGGTCTTGTCTTTCAATCAGGACAACCTTGCCTGACAGGCTAGGCCAGCAGCTTGGGAACGTTTCTCAGGATGGTCTCGGCCTCCTTGACGATCTCCTGCACCATATCGTTGACTTTAGGCATGTCCTTGATGCGCTGGGCCACTTCGCCGGCGGCCATCATCGCCTTTTCCCTGTCGCCTTCGAAGGTAGCTTTGATTGATTCAATCTCGTATTGGATCAGGGACATGTCCATCGTGCTGTAGTCATCAGGGGTGCCGAGGAAGACGCCCGGCGATTTCTTGAGGGTGTTGGCGGCATGTTCAACGCTGCGGGGCGTCTTCAGCCAGCGGGCAGGGCCGACAATGCCACGCGCGATGAGTGTTGCCCTGTCGCCAGCAGCCACAACTTCTTCCTTCCAGATCTGGTGGAAGTCGCTCTCCTGCGTGGCCAGGAACCGCGTGCCCATCTGCGCGCCGTCTGCGCCCAGGACCAGTGCAGCTGCGAGGGTCTTGCCGTCGGAGAACCCGCCGGCGCCGACAACCAGGGTATCCTTGTCGGACACCGTTTCCACCACGGCCGGAAGCAGGACCATAGAGTGGACTGGCTCCCAGGAAGTGTGGAAACCTCCTTCATGGCCGGAGGCTACGATAACGTCTACGCCCGCCTTCTTGCAGCGCAGAGCTGCCTTGACGGACGGGACAACGTGCATCCAGGTGAACCCTGCTCCCTTGATCTTGTCCTCCCAGCCCAGGGGGTCGCCGGCTGACGTGAAGATCACCTTGAAATGCTTCTTGATGTCCGGGTTCTCCTCACGCACCCTTATGGCTGTGTCGATTATGACGTGCGAGTATTTGAGGACCTCCGCCGAGACCATCACGTTGATGCCGAAAACGCCGCCCTGGTCCTTGACCAGGTTGTAGGTCCGTTTCAGCACCTTTTCCATGACGGTGGGCATGTCGTCGTCGTAGTCTGCACCGGCAGTGCCTACAAAGGCTTTGTAAATCCAGGGCTGGGTCTCCTTGTCAAAGACGCCGCTAGTGGAAAGCAGCCCCAGGACGCCGGCGTTGGCCGAAGCAACTCCCAGGTTGTTGTTGCTGAAAGGTCCCATCCCTGCCTGGATGATGGGATACTTAATCCCGATCAGGTCACACAGTCTCGATTTGATCATTGAAGCTCCTTTGTATGTTTCGTCGTTATCTTTCAGCCGACGAAGCGCTCCTTCCCCGAAATCAGATTCAAAAAGGCGGTTTGGTGGGCCCTCTGGGGCTCGAACCCAGGACACCCGGATTAAAAGTCCGGCGCTCTGCCAACTGAGCTAAGGGCCCGTGCTATCGCCGCCGCGCGAGTGCCCCGGTCTTCCCGCCAGATACGACGGTCAGCCTGCGGGACATCTGGAGCGGCGGACTCTGCCGGCAACCATTCTAATCGCCCGCCCAACTCCGGCTCAACAAGGTGCGACCATCCCGGCGCGCACCGGTTCAGTAACCGGCGTCGCTCCGAGAGTGTGCCCTCAAGAAGTCCAGCACGGCGGCGTCGGCCTCGGCCTGCTTCTCTATGAAGTAGCCGTGCCGGGCGCCTTCGAAGAGAACCAGCTTCGCGCCCGGGATGCGTTCGGCCAGGATGCGACCGTTGCCGACAGGCAGAAGCGGATCATCGGTCCCGTGAAGGACCAGCGTGGGCGCGGCGATGTCCGGCAGGCGGTCGTAGGCGTCGTGGGCGGCGGAGGCCCCGAACTGGGCTGCGTACGCCTCCTGCGAGGTCGTCGGGTAGTCGGCCATGCGCTGGAACGTCTGCATGAGCTCCGACCCGTGGGCAGCCAGGTAGGCCGGCGAGAACAGCACCTCAAGCAGGGCCGGGCTGACAGCACTGATCGACGACGGTCCCCTGTTCGATAAGGGCTCGCAGCCCCTGCGCGTCGGGGGCAACCGCGTGCGGGCCGCCCGGCGAGGTCGCGCCCAGGATGAGCGAACGCACCTTCTCAGGATGCCGCAGCGCCATCTCCTGGGCGATCATCCCTCCCATGGAGACGCCGTAGACGTGCGCCGAGTCCACGCCCAGGAAGTCGAGTAGGGCGGCGGCGTCATCGGCCATCAGAGGGATAGTGCAGTCGACGCCCTGGGGGAAGTTGCTCTGCCCGGTGCCTCGATTGTCGAAGACGATGACTTTGAACTCGCGGGCGTAGACGGGGACCTGCGCCGACCAGGCCAGGTGGTTGGCGCCCAGGCCCATGATGAGCAGTAGGGGCTCGCCCTGGCCGTAGACCTCGTAGTAGAGGCGGGCGCCGTTGGCGTCGGCGAAGCCGGACTGAACGGGCGTCAGGCCTTCTTGAGGGGCAACGACGCTGGCCTGGGGCGTCGGCGGGGCCGGCGCCTCGCTGCTCGACGAGCAGGCAACGGCCGCCAGCACGGCCACGGCGGCCAGCAGCAGGGCGGCAACGCGGACATGACGCCTGAACAGCATGACGCCCCTATTCTACGCGGAGCACGGATGATAAGGCGAAGTCCAAGTACGGCGTTACTTAGTCGGGCCGGACTTCGACACTCCTGGCCGGGACGACGCCGGGGCGTCCGTCACGGCACGCTCAAGGGCCCGGCCCAGGCGGCGGATGGCCTCCTCTATCTCCTCTTCGGCCACGTAGCTGTAGGCGAGTCGGATGAACTGGCTCCCGCTGCCGTCCAGAAAGAAGGCGACGCCGGCGACGTAGGCCACGCCCTCCTGCTCGGCTGCCTCGCGCAGCGCTTCCGGCTGCACCCGTCGATCCGTCTCCAGCCAGAGGAAGAAGCCGCCCGCCGGGATTCGCCACCGCACGTACGGCGCGCAGTACGCCTCCAGGGCCGCCACCATCGCGTCGCGCTTGCGACGGTAGATCTCGACCACCTGCGACACGTGGCGGTCGAGGCGGCCGCGTGAGACGTACTCGGCCACCAGGCGCTGTATCCAGGGGCTGGTGCCCATGTCGAACCGCATGCGCAGCAGGAAGTCGATGGCTTCCTGGGCAGCGGCCACGTAACCCACACGGAGGCCCGTGGCCAGGGTCTTGCTGAACGTGCCGACCCTTAGCACGCCGTCGCCGCCGGAGAGAGCGAAGAACGACGGCACCCTCTCGCCCTCGAAGCGAATCTCGCCGTAGGCATCGTCCTCGACGATGAGGATGCCGTGTCGACGCGCTATCTCCAGCACGGCGCGCCGCCGCTCGAGGCCGAGGGTGGCGCCCGTGGGGTTGTGGAAGTTGGGGATGGTGTAGAGGAGCTTCGGCCGGGCGCCTCTTCCGGACAGTCCCTCCACCGTCTCGGCGAGGGCTTCGGGCCGCAGGCCTTCCGCATCGACCGGCACGGTCTCCACGCGGGCGCCCTGGGCGCGAATGGCGCGCATTGCGCCCGGGTAGCTGGGCGCTTCCGCCACGACGACGTCGCCGGGGTCCAGGAACGTCTCGCAGGCGTTGGCCAGGGCGCCGGCGCTGCCGTTGGTGATGGCGATGTTCTCCGGACCCAGCGAGACGCCATCGGCGCGGCCGACGCGCTCCGCCAGCCACTCGCGCAGGCCCAGGAAGCCCTGTGGGCCGCCATACTCAAGGGCCGGTCGGCCCTCCCTCTCCAGCACGACCCGCGCCGCCTCCGCCAGGTCGTCGAAAGGCAGCGACGCCGGGTCCGGCACGCCGCCCGTGAGAGCGATGGGCGGGACAGGCGGCGCGGCGCCCGCGCCGGCGCCCCAGTAGGCCGGACCCGCGGCCTGCGCCCTCCGCGACAGCGACTGCTCGAGGAGGGCCGCCTCCCAGTTCGGTCCCGCGCCGCCGGCACGCTTCCCTTGATTCGTCAACCCAGCTCTCCTGTTGATCCAGGCCGGCGCCCACGGGCGTCGGCCTCCCTCAAATTATAGGGGAAGCATCTGGACCCTGTCGAACGCTGCCGGCGCTGTGAGCAAAGGCCGATCTGGTCTAAGATGTACCCATACAAAACAGCCGGCGGTCGTTCACCTCGCACGAGAAGTTCAGGGGTCGTGATCGGTTGAAAGTAGACCAGTACCAGTTCCGGCGCGTGATGGGACACTTCGCCACCGGCGTCACGATCCTGACGACAGCCCTCGGCGACGAGCTGCACGGCATGACTGCCAGCTCCGTCTGCTCTGTCTCCCTGGACCCCCTGCTCGTGCTGGTCTGCGTCAACAAGCGGTCGCATACCTACCCCGTCCTCAGCGAGAGCGGCGCCTTCGCCCTCAACGTGCTTTCCGAGGAGCAGGAGCACCTCTCGCGCCTCTTTGCCGACCCCGCCGTGGACGCTGAACACAACCTGACTGGCCTCTCGCACCGCCGTGGCGTCACGAGCGCCCCCATTCTGGCCGACTGCCTGGCCTACGTGGACTGCCGTGTCGTCGCCGCCTACCCAGGTGGCGACCACACCATCTTCGTGGGAGCTGTGGAGGACGCCGGGGTCCTGCGGGAGGGCCGGCCTCTCCTCTTCTTCCGGGGCGCCTACGGCTTAGACCAGGAAGGGCGCGGCTGACGCGGGCGCCAGCCTCCCGTAAGGGAAAGCCGTCGTTCTTGCAGAGAGTCGCCGTCGAACCTACCGGATCATCTTGCGCTCTGTGCGATCTTGTGTGACAATACGCGCCGGAGATTCCTCGTCATCAGTCCCGTGCGAAGCCCACTTCGCTTGGCACTCGACGACAAGGATCCAATAACTCTCAAGGAGGTCGTCGAGTGGCTTACACCGACAAGTCCCTTACCTGCGTCGAATGTGGAGCCGAGTTCACGTTTTCGGCTGAGGACCAGGAATACTACTCATCGCGCGGGTTCCAGAACGAGCCCAAGCGCTGTCCTACCTGCCGTCAGGCCCGCAAGGCCGGACGCCAGGGCGGCGGGCGCGAGGGAGGCGGCGGCTACCGGGGCGGCGGCGGCGGCTACGGCTCGTCCGAGCGCCAGATGTACCCGGCGGTCTGCGCCGACTGCGGACAGCAGACTGAGGTCCCGTTCCAGCCGCGGGGTGACCGCCCGGTCTACTGTCGCGACTGCTTCGCCAAGCATTCGCCGACACGTAGCCGCTGGTAGGGGCCGAACATCGCTTTCATACCGCGATAGATCCTGGAGCTCGCACCAGGAGGCGATGTTTCATTGTTCGTCCAGCTTCGAGAAGGCGAATCGCAGGACCACCTGCTATCTCGATTCCGGCAGGCCGTCCAGAAAGACGGCATTCTTCGCGAAGCGAAGATGAAGCGCCACTTCATCTCAAGGTCGGAGGCGAAACGCCTCGCCCAAGCAAAGGCGGCACGGCGGCGCGCTCGTAAGCAGGCCCGCTAGCCACGCCTCCCGCATCGCGCAGGCCGGCTGAGCCAGTGGCACAGCCGGCCTTTCGACGCTAAGTCCGCCTCACACCCATCTGAGGTCATGCGTCCGGCCGCACTCGTAACGCCAAGGAATGGCACGCCGCCACGCCGAACGTAGAGCGGTTTGGGCGACCATTTGCTACAATGTCGGAGGGGCCAGGAGCGAGGCCCCTCTCAGATCGAGTTATGGCGAACAAGCGCGACTACTACGAGGTTCTCGGCATCACTCGGGGCGCCAGTCAGGCGGAGATCAAACGCGCCTTCCGGCGGCTGGCCATGCAGTATCACCCCGATCGCAACCCGGAGGACGGAGCCGAAGAGCGATTCAAGGAGATCAACGAGGCCCACGAGGTCCTCTCCGACCCGGAGCGGCGGCAGGTCTACGATTGCTTTGGCCACGCCGGGGCAGAGGGCGCCTTTGCCCGTGGGTTCGACGGCTTCGGCTTCGGCGGCTTCGGTGACATCTTCGACGCCTTCTTCGGCGCCAGCGCCACCCGTCAGCGCGCCCCGGAGCGCGGCGCCGACCTCCGCCTCGGCCTCATCATCTCCTTCGAGGAGGCCGTCTTCGGCTGCGAGAAGGAGATCGAGATCGAGCGCACCGAGGTCTGCTCGGCCTGCCAGGGCCTGCGCGCCGAGCCCGGTACGGACGTGGAGAAGTGTCCTTCCTGCGGCGGCAGCGGCGAGGTGCGGCGCGTGCAGCGCAGCATCTTCGGCCAGTTCGTGAACGTGGCGCCCTGCGGCCGCTGTGGGGGCGAAGGGCGCATCATCCAGCAGCCCTGCCGCCGCTGTCGAGGCGCCGGTCGCGAGAAGGCCAGCCGCCGTCTCAAGATAAACATTCCCCCCGGCGTCGAGAGCGGCTCGCAGATTCGCCTTACCGGCGAAGGCGAGATGGGGCGCCATGGCGGTCCGCGGGGCAACCTCTATGTCCTCCTGCGTGTGCAGGAGCACGCCTTCTTCCGCCGCGACGACTACGACATCATCTACGACCTGCCCATCAACTTCGCGCAGGCGGCTCTCGGCGACGAGGTGGAGATCCCAACCCTGAACGGCTCAAGGCTGTTCCACATCCCTCCCGGCTCCCAGAGCGGCGAGGTCTTCAGCCTGAGGGGGCTCGGCATCCCTCATCTGCGCGGCTCGGGTCGAGGCGACATGCTGGTGAGGGTGCAGGTCGTGACGCCGAGCCACCTCTCGGAGGAGCAGAGGCAACTCCTCCTCAAGCTGGCCGAGTCCCTGGGCAGCCACGTCACACCCCAGGAGGAGAAGAACCTCCTGGAGAAGATCCGCGACGCCCTGGGATAGGGCGTCTTCTATCCTACCTTGGACTGGCTCGAGTTCACGCTCCTGGTGCCCGCCGCCGATGCTGAGGCAGCGGCCGAGGTGCTGCGTCGCCACTGCCCCGGCGGCGTCAGCATCGAGGAGCCGATCTTGCCCGCCGAACGGGGAGAGAGCTACGCCCCGGACCCCGCGCGGCCAGCAAGGGTGCGCGCCTATCTCCCTCGCCAGGACGGTCTGGACCAGCGTCGACGCGCCCTCCGGCGAGAGGTGGGCGCCCTGGGTCTGGCTCCGGCCCTGCGCACACGCTGGCGCCGCGAGGAGCAGTGGGCGGAGGCCTGGAAGCGCTTCTTCGGCGTCGAGAAGGTGGGCCGCCGGCTGGTCGTCTGCCCCACCTGGATCGACTACGCGCCCCGCGCCGGGGAGGTGGTCATCCGGCTCGACCCGGGCATGGCTTTCGGCACCGGCCAGCACGCCACGACCCGCCTCTGCCTGGAAGCGCTGGAGAGTCGCCTGCGCCCCGGCCGGGAGGCGTCCCTGTCGGTTCTCGACGTGGGCACGGGCTCCGGCATCCTGGCGATTGCGGCCGCGCTGCTGGGCGCGACGCGGGTCGTCGCCCTCGATGTCGACCTTGTGGCGGTGGACGTTGCCTGCCGGAACGTGGCCGTGAACGGCGTCGAGAGCCTTGTGCAAGTGCAGGAGGGGAGCGTGGGCGCCACCCCGGCCCTTCCAGATGCGGACGCGCTCCGCTTCGACATGGTCCTCGCCAATATCAGCACCGCCGCCATCACCGCGATGGCCCCCGCCCTGGCGCGTGCCGTCGCGCCGGGAGGGATACTTGTCGCCAGCGGCATCGGCGACGCCTCAGCGACAGCCTGCCGCGGTGCCCTGGAGAAGGCCGGGCTCAGGGTCGTCGACCAGGCCCACCGCGACGGCTGGTGCGCCTTGATCTGTACGACGTCATGAGTGCGGACCGCTTCTTCGTTCCCCGCGACGCCTTCTCCGGCGACGAGGTGCGCCTGGAGGGCGACCTGGCGCACCGGCTGTCCCGCGTCCTCCGCCTCGAAGCCGGCGCCGGCGTCGTCCTGCTGGACGGCAGCGGGTTGGAGTACGAGACGCGGCTGGACGCCGTCGGGTCTCACCGCGTGACCGGGACGGTGGTGGGCCGGCGCCCCGGCCGGCCCGAGCCGCGGGTGCGGCTGCTGCTCTACCAGTCGCTCATCAAGGGCGAGCGGTTCGACTGGGTGCTGGAGAAGGGGACGGAGCTGGGTGTGGCCGCCTTCGTGCCGCTGTTGTCGCGGCGGAGCGTCGTGCGGGCGGCGCCGGAGCGCGCGGGGCGGCCGGAGCGCTGGCGTCGCGTGGTGCGGGAGGCGGCCGAGCAGTGCGGGCGTTGCGTCCTGCCCGAGGTCCTGCCCGCCGAGAGTTTGGAAGAAGCCCTGTCGGAGGCCGCGGACCTGCGCCTTCTGCCCTGGGAGGAAGAGGAGGCCCTGGGCCTCGCCGCCGCCCTCCGACGGGCGCGGCCCGCCCTCGAGGCGGTGGAGCGCCCTACGGTAGCCGTCCTCATCGGGCCGGAGGGAGGCTTCGCCGCCGACGAGGCGGCCCTGGCCCGCCGGGCCGGGGCGCAGGTGGTATCGCTGGGCCGGCGTATCCTGCGCTCGGAGACGGCGGGCATCGTTGCCGCCGCCGCCGTCCTCTACGAGCTAGGCGAGCTGGGCTCTGAGGCTGGGGAAGGTGTTGCTGCGTAGGCCAGGCTTTCGAGCCTGGCCACATACGAGCCGAGGCTGGAAAGCCTCGGCTACGGGCTCACGGTAAGCTCAGCCCGGCAGAAGCGGCCCGTACTCCGCCTGCGTCCAGAGGAGGGCGTCCACCTCCACCCCGTGCACCACGATCTCCCAGTGCAGGTGAGGGCCCTCGGCCAGGCCCGTCTGGCCGACCGCTCCTATCAGGTCCCCCTTGTTGACGAGCTGTCCCTCGACCACGTCTATCTCGCTCAGGTGGTGGTAGGCGCTGAAGACGCCCGCCCCGTGGTCGAGGATGACGCTGCGGCCCCGCACCGTCAGGTCGCCGGCGAAGGCGACGCGGCCCGTGTTGGCAGCGATCACCGGCGTCCCCTTCCTCGGCTGCGATGTCCGTGCCATGGTGGTAGTCCGTGACGGGGCCGCCGTTGTAGCTGCGACCGGCCCCGTAGGCGCCGCTGATCGGCCCCTGCACGGGCATGAGAAAGGGCCCCGACCACATCCGCTCCGGTGTGAAGACGGAGTAGATGGCGGCGCGGTGGTTGAGCTCTTCCACGATCAAAGTCGGGTCCAGGAGAGCGGCCACCGCCGGGTCTAGCTGGACGTCCTCGACCGGGTAGCCGGCGGCGGTGACGGTGAGGCTGGCCTGCATCTGGCGGAGAGCGCGGCCGTCGGCGGTCGCCAGCGTCACGAGCACCGGGTACTCACCCGGCGGCTGGTTGGCGGGCACGCCCAGGACGCTCCAGAAGACGCCCCCGCTCGCGAGGAGCGGATACTGGCTGCCCGCGAAGTCGGCGGAGGCGGTCCCCGCCGAGGCGCCCACGACCTCCACCACCGTAGCGCCGCCCTGGACCACCTGCGACGGCGCCAGGGTCACGCCTGTCGACGCCGGCGGCGCCGGTGGGGGAGGAACGGGCGTGTCGGTAGGCTCCGCCGGAACCGGCGCTGGCGTGGGCATCGCTTCGGCCGTGGGCGGCGGCGACGACGATGTAGGCGTTGCTTCGACTGTCGGTTCAGCGGTCGGTTCAGCCGTCGCCGTGGCCGCGGCCGCCGTCGGTGTTGGGGGCTTGGGGAGTGGGCGAGGGCGTGCGTCCGCGTCGCGCTGGGCGCCGGCCGGTGGTGGCGGTGGCGGTCGCGAAGGGCTGGACCTTCACCCCGTCCTCCGACCCCTGGCTGGAGGAGCCGGAGCAGGCGGCCAGAAGGACGGCCGCGAGCACGAGGGCGATGAGGGCGAGCCGGCCGACGGCCAAGCGCCGTGAATCGTGGCCACCCATCGAACTAGCCGGCATGCTTCTCCGTCTGTAGGGACGGAGCTTTAGCTCCGTCCGCCAGCCTGTCTGTCAACGGATACCGAACGGATTAACGGATGCTTGCCGAAACCGCCATCCGTTGACCGTACTGTACAGCGACACGGGGCATTAGCCAAGCTGATATCGGTTAGGGCTGGCTGAGGCCGGAGCCCTCCGTCCGCTGCTGGAGGAGCAGCGCCGCCTCGGCGAGGTTCTCTCTCGGCACGAGCACCTGGCAGGCCATGCCCGAGAGCCCCATGAAGGAGACGGCGTCCTGGGGGCTGATCATGGCCGGGATGTCCTGGCGACGCAGCAGCTCGACCCACATCTCGGCGGTGAGCTGGTCGGGGGCGATGGCCAGACGGACCCAGCGCTGCTTCTTGGCGCTCAACGGTTCATCCCTCGTCGTCTCTGATCACGTCTAGATTGTACTCCACATCGAGGTCATCCCGGCTTCGAGGCCTACAGCTCCTCCGGCGGCTCGACGACCAGGCGCCCGCCCTCGATGTCCACCTCTTTCACCACGTCCTCGATAGCCGGGATGAGCAGCTCCCGCGGGCCGCCGCGCACGATATAGACGTCGTTGGCCCCTGTCGACAGGATCTCGGCGACGCGGCCCAGGGAGCGCCCCTCCGTCGTGCGCACCTCGAGGCCGATGACCTGAAAGCGGTAGTACTGCCCCTCGGGCAGAGGCGTGAGATCGGCCTCCGGCACCTCCAGGAGCGCACCCCGCAGCTCCTCGGCGGCTTCGCGGCTGTCGATGCCGATGAGGCCCAGGTAGACGAAGCCGCGGGCCCAGCGGGAGCGCTGCACCTCGCACCGGCGTCTCCGCATCCAGAGGGCGGCCCCGCGCTGGAAGCGCTCAGGGAAGTCTGTCAGTGGTTGCACCTTGAGGTCGCCGCGGACGCCAAAGGGCCCGGCGACCCATCCCACGGCCACGTAACCTGGGGTGCCCGTCTGGGGCGAACCCCCGCTGGGGCGCGCCCCACGGGAGCGGCGTGCGGGGCCCTCAGGCAAGGCGCCGTTCCATGCAGATGGCCGTCTCCGGGCAGGCGGAGGCGAACTCGACCGACGCCTGCACGGCGGATGGCGCCTGCTGCCGGGAGACAGGCCGGAATTCGAAGCGGGGAAAGTACTCTGAGGCGGTCTCGGTGAGAAGGAAGACGCGCCGCAGACCAAGACGGCGGGCCTCCTGCAGGGCTCGACGCGTCAAGTGGGCGCCGAGGCCCCTGCCGCGATGGTCCGGGCGCACGGCGAGGGAGCGCAGCAGGCCGTCGGCGCCGTAGGGTTCGAGCCCGACGCTGCCCGTGAGGCCGCCCTCGTCGAATGCCACCAGGAAGGCGTCTATGTTGCCGGCCACGCCGTCGAGAGGCAGGCCGCAAAGGGAGAGCAACTCCCGCAGCGCGGGCAGGTCCCCTGGGCGGGCCTGCCTTATGGATAGGCGGGCGCCCTGGAGGCGCGGCGTGGTCGCCACAGGCCCCCTCCGGCTAGTCTCCGATCTCCAGGATGGCACGCTGGCCTCGCTTGACGGCGGCCACTTTCAGGAGGGTGCGCATGGCCTGGGCGATACGGCCCTGCTTGCCGATGACCTTGCCCATGTCAGGCTCCGCCACCTCGAGGTGCAGCACGATGCGGTCTCCGTCTTGTTCCTCGGTGACCCGCACCTGGTCGGGGTCGTCCACCAGCGCCCTGGCCACGTACTCGATGAGCTCCTTCATGCTGTCCATGAGGCTACGGCGCGGCCTTCTCGGCCTTCTCGGCCTTCTCGGCCTTCTCGGCCCTTCTCGGCCTTCTCGGGCCTCCTCAGCCTCCTCAGCCTTCGCGGCTTCACGGCCTTCTCAGCCTTCTCGGCCTTCACGGCCTTCACGGCCTTCCGCCTTCACGGCCTTCTCGGCCTTCACGGGCCTCTCGACCTTCTCGATGATGCCCTGGCGGGCCAGGAGCTTGGCGGCCGCCTCTGAGGGCTGGGCGCCGCGGCTGATCCAGCTCAGGGCTTTCTCCTTGTCGATCTCCAGGGTGGCGGGCTCGGTCAGCGGATTGTAGCGGCCGATGATCTCCACAAAGGCGCCGTCGCGGGGCGCCCTGGCGTCGGTCACCACCAGTCGATACATGGGCTGCTTCTTCTTTCCCACCCGCCGCAGTCTGATTCTTAGCAAGTTCTCACCTCCAGAGATGGATGGTCGGGGTCTAGCGGAGAAGACGGGCCATGTCCCGCCGGCCGGACATGGACTCCATGAGCTTCTTGGCCTGCCGCCACTGATTCAGGAGCTGGTTTACGTCCTGGGGCGTGGTGCCGCTGCCGCGGGCGATGCGGCGCCGCCGGCTGCCGTCGATTATCTGCGGGCTGTGCCGCTCCTGCGGCGTCATGGAACGAACAATGGCCTCCACCTTCTTGAGCTGTGACTCGTCGATGGACTGGTCGGCCAGTTGGCGGCGGGCGGCGCCCAGGCCGGGGATCATCTCCAGGACCTGGCTGAGAGGGCCCATGTCCCTCACCCGCTGGAGCTGAAGGAGGAAGTCCTCGAGGTCCAGCGAGCCGGTTCGCAGCTTGCGCTGCATCGCCTGCGCCTCTTCCTCGGTCACCATCTCGCGCGCCTTCTCGACCAGGCTGAGGACGTCGCCCATGCCGAGGATGCGCGAGGCGAAGCGATCGGGGTGGAACGGCTCCAGCGCGTCCGTCTTCTCGCCGGTGCCGATGAACTTGATGGGCAGCCCGGTGACGGCCCGAATGGAGAGGGCGGCGCCGCCTCGGGCATCGCCGTCCATCTTGCTGACGATGAAGCCGGTCACGCCGAGGACCTGGTGGAACTCCTGGGCGACGTTGACGGCTTCCTGGCCGGTCATCGCGTCCACCACCAGCAGGACCTCGCTGGGAGAGAGGTGGCGCTGCAAGTCCGCCGTCTCGGCCAGCATCTCGCGGTCTACCTGCATGTGCCCGGCCGTATCCACGACGAGGAAGGTCGCGCCAAGGCGACGCGCTTCGTCCAGCGCCTGGCGCGCCAGTCGGCCGGGGTCGCTGGCGCCGTCGCCGCCGAAGACGGGGATGCCCAGTTGGCGCCCCAGCGCCTGGAGCTGCTCGCCGGCCGCCATCCGATGAGGGTCGGCGGCCAGCATCAGGGGCTTCCCTCCGCCCTTGCGGAGGTGGAGGGCCAGCTTGGCGGCGGTCGTGGTTTTGCCGGAGCCCTTCAGGCCGACCAGCAGGACCACGGTGGGCGGATGAGGCGCCGGCTTCAGGGTGCTGTGGCTGTCGCCCAGGGTGTGGACGAGCTGCTCCTGGACGACGGCGATGACCTGCTGCGGGCCGGTGAGGCTGCGCAGGACGCCGGCGCCCAGGGCGCGCTCACGGACGCCGGCGATGAACTCGCGCACCACCTTGAAGTTAACGTCAGCCTCCAGGAGGGCGATGCGCACCTCCCGCATGGCTTCGTCCAGGTCCTTCTCGGTGATGGTGCCGTGGCTGCCAAGCCGTTGGAAGGCGGACTGGAGCTTCTGGGTCAACGCTTCGAGCATGGGTAGTCCTAGGGCTCAATTCTAAGTCCCGTCCCGAATCCCAGTCAACGACCGCGGGTGGTTCGGCCTTAGCCGTCCCTCACCCCAAGCAGGTCACGGAGCCGGCGGAAGTAGGCGAGCTTGTCCTCTCGCTGGTAGCTGGCCGTCCGGGCGCTGGTAGACGGCATGACGAAGAGGCGTGAGCGCCCCACCCGCTCCGGCTGGAGGCCGAGGTCGCAGCGGCGACCGGCAAACACCTCGAAGATGCGCTTGCCGTTGAAGCAGACGATGCGCGGCTGGTAGCGCATGATCTTCTCCCGCAGCCGCGCCGCCCCCTCGCGCATCTCCTCCAGCGAGAGGTCGTCCATGGAGGGCGAAGGGCGGGCCACCAGGTTGGTGAGGCCGATACCGAACTCCGTGACCCGCCGGTCGTCCTCGTAGGTCAGGGGTTCGGGCACGAGGCCGGACTGGTGCAGCAGGGGCCAGAAGTGATTGCCCGGCCCGGCATAGTGATGCCCCGTGGCGGCCGAACGCCGCCCAGGGTTGATGCCCACGAAGACCAGGTCGAGGCCGGGGGTAAGGTAGTCGGGCAGGGGACCGCCGGAGCCGGCGGCAGGGCGAGATGCTGGCATGGCAACGGGGCCATGCTACCACGGGCCCGCTGGGGGGCGAAGAGGTCTAGAAGACGGGCTTGACGATGATTGCCTGGTCGCGCTCGGGACCCACCGAGACGATGGCGATGGGGCAACCGATGAGGCTCTCGATGCGGCGCACGTAGGCCTGAGCGGCCACCGGCAGGTCATCGAAGCGACGGGCCGCGGCCGTATCCTGCTCCCACCCCGGCACCTCGACGTAGATCGGCTCGCAGCGGGCAAGATCCCACGTGCTCGCCGGGAAGCCCTGCACCGCCGTCCCGTCGATCTGATAGCCGGTGCAGATCTTGAGGGACTTGAAGGAGTCCAGCACGTCGAGCCTCGTGAGAAGGGCGGCGCTCAGGCCGTTGAGGCGGGCAGTGTAGCGGGCGGCCACGGCGTCGAACCAGCCGCAGCGGCGCGGGCGACCCGTGGTGGCGCCGTACTCGCCGAAGCCCCGCTCCTTGCCGCGGTCCCGGATTTGGATGCCCTCGGGCAGCACCTCGCCGTTCTCGTCCACCAGCTCCGTGGGCATGGGGCCGTTCCCGACGCGGGTGTTGTAGGCCTTGTACACGCCCACCACCTTCGTGACGGCCGTAGGCCCGATGCCGATGCCGATGGCGGCGCCCGCCGCCGTCGAGGAGGGCACGGAGGAGGTGACGTACTCGTAGGTGCCGGAGTCCAGGTCGAGCAGGCTGCCCTGGGCACCCTCCAGGAGCACCGTCTGGCCCCTGTCCAGCGCCTCCTGCACCATGGCCATCGTGTCGCGGACGAAGGGCGCGAGCCGGCGGCCGTAGTCGGAGTAGGGCTCGAACACCTCCTTGAACTCCAGGGGCCGGTCGCCGTAGAGCTTCGATAGGAAGGCGTTCTTGTAAGGGAGGATGAGCGACAGCCGTTCGCGGAATACCTCCGGCCGGATGAGGTCCGTCATGCGGATGCCGACGCGCCCCACCTTGTCCACGAAGGCCGGGCCTACGCCTCGATGGGTGGTGCCGATGGCCGCCGGACCCCGGAGCTCCTCGTCCAGCCGGTCTATGAGCAGGTGGTAGGGCATGATGACGTGCGCGCGGTCGCTGACGAAGAGGTTCTTGGTGCTGACCCCCTGCGCCTCCAGAGATTCGATCTCCTCGAGCAGGACCTGAGGGTCGACGACAACGCCGTTGCCGATGAGACAGACCTTATCGGGGTAGAAGATGCCTGCCGGCACCACGTGAAGCCGGAAGATACCCTGGTCGGTGACCACGGTGTGACCGGCGTTGTTCCCCGCCGAGTAGCGCACCACCACGGAGGCGTTGCGGGCCAGGAGGTCCACCATGCGCCCCTTGCCCTCGTCGCCCCACTGACCGCCTATGACGACAATGACCGGCATGAATAACGGCCGTCCCGACCCTGGCCGGGCGCGCGGCCGCTCACTCCTTCTCTAATAGTCCGGCGCGAGTATAACAGATCGAAGGCGAGGCGGGAAGCAGCGAGAGACGAGCGACGGCGGAATCGTCTAAGATGAGGTCGGTGGGCAAATCCGCAGCGGAGGCGGCTCGTGCGCTGGTCGGTCTTTCTCATGTTGCTTCTGGCTCTGCCGTTCGCTGCCTGCGGCGGCGGCGCCCTGACCCCGTCCGGCACGCCCACGGACAAAGCCGGCCTGGTCTTCGAGGGGGCTTCCTACCGATCCACGGGCAGCCGGCCTCTGGGCTCACTCTCCGCTTCGGAGGTGGAGAGTGCCGGGAGCGGCGAGACCCCGGAGGGCGCGGTCGACGTGTTCCGGCTCCGCTCCGGCGGCAAGGAGTGGGAGGTGCTGACGCGCTCCGGCGGGCGCTGGCTCACCTGGGGCCCGCTGGCCCTCGATGAGGCCCGGCGCCAGCTTTCGGACAGTCTGGGGGTGCCCGAGGCCCAGGTGTCGGTGGAGCAAGTTGAACGCGTCGAGTGGCCGGATGCCTGCCTGGGTGCGGCCGGCGACCACGAGGTCTGCGCCGAGGTGATCACCCCGGGTTTTCGTGTCGTCCTGGGAACCCGGGGCGGCGAGTACGTCTACCACAGCGACCTGCAGGGCAACGTGCGCCGTGCCGCCGATGATGGGTAGGCCCGGGCAGACGGGCAGGCCCGCCTTGCGGCGGGCAGCCAGCTCACCGGCCCTTGTACTGCGGCTTCCGTTTCTCGGCGAAGGCCGAGGGCCCCTCGCGGGCGTCCTCTGTGCGCCAGACCTCGTCGGAGAGCTTGGCCTCCACCGCCAGGCCCTGCTCCAGGGTCATCTCGTAGCCGCGACAGGCCGCCTCCTTGGCCATCCGGACGGCCAGGGGCCCATTCTGGCAGATCAGCTCGGCCAGAGCCATGGCATTGGACATGAGCTCCGGCAGGGGCACCACCTGGCTCACCAGGCCAAAGCCCAGCGCCGCCTGGGCGTCGATGCGGCGGCCCGTAATGATGAGCTCCAGTGCTTTCGGGAGGCCGATGGCCCGCGGCAGACGCTGGGTGCCGCCCGCGCCGGGGATGATGGCCCGCGTCACCTCCATCAGGCCGAAGGTGGCGTTCTCGGCGGCGATGCGGATGTCGCAGCAGAGGGCCATCTCCAGGCCGCCGGCCAGGCAGTGGCCGTTGATCGCGGCGATCGTCGGCTTGAAGACTTCGAAGTCGCGGGTGATGCCGCCGAAGGGCACCCCGAACTGCATCCCGCCCACGACGCCGCTGGTGAACGCCTGGGCCGTCGCTACCAGGTCCAGGCCGGTCGAGAAGGCGCGCTCGCCGGCGCCGGTGAATATCGCCACCCAGAGCTCGTTGTCGTCCCGGAAGTCGGACCAGACCTCGCGGAGCTCGCGGCTCGTCTGGGGGTCAATGGCGTTCATCCGCTGCGGGCGGTTGATGGTGATGACGGCGATCCTGCCGTTCCTCTCATATATGACGTTCTCGAAGTCCGGCATGGCGCTCTCCTTTGTGCTGCGGGCCGCTCGGGCGTCCAGCCCGAGAGGCGGCCGCAGCATAGCACTTGAGCCATGAAGCGTCCAGAATCGGCCGCAGGTTCAGAGGTCCTGGAGGTCAAGCGCTTCCCGCGAGGAGGCCAGGAGACCTTCCCTTGCCGCGCTCTGCACATGAGCCCGCGCCTCGCCGTACTGCTCTTCCCTCACCCCGGCGAGCGCCGGGCCGGGGGCTTCCTGTTTCCGGCCGGGAGCCGAACCTACGGCTTCTTCTGGTCGCGGAGGCACTACCTGCTGTACGTGCTCCACGGCCCCGACGGCGGGCTCATCGCCCACCGTTTCGACGTCGTGGACGAGGTGCGGCTGCGGCCGGGGCGCGTCGAGTATCTGGACCTGGCGCTGGACGTTTGGGCGAACCCGTCGGGGCGCGCCTGGACCGAGGACGAGGACGAGGTGATCGAGCTGGCCTCCCAGCGGCCTTCTCTCGCCGCAGCGGCTGGCGCTCATCGAGACGCACGAAGCGGCTTCTCCTGGCGCGGCACCGTCGCATCGCCGCCGAGGCGCGGGAGGAGCTACGGCACCTGGGTCAGATACATGGCGATGTGGGTTAACTGTTATATCCGCGCCTTTCCGGAGTTAGATCATATAGAAGACTGGTTCTTCTGTTGAGGCGCTAAGCCGAGGCCCGCGGCCCTCCCCCGCCACAGGCAGTCCTATTCTCGTGGCGGACCACACCAGAGGGCGCCGAACATGGTCACCGGGGCTTCGGTCGGGCCCGTCCACGGGCCAGCCAGGGTGAAACCGGCAACAGAGGTTGCCGGTTATTGTTATCCCCGCCCTGTACACCGCCTTGTGAGGCCATGCTACGTTTCCGGCTCGAAGAGCCTGCGAAGACGGCGGCGCCGTCGCCGTCTCCCACCCGCCGGCGGCTGCCGGTACGGCTGCTCCTGGCGTCCTGCCTCCTTCTGGTGACAGGCGTCGCCGCCACCTGCCCGGTGCAAGCGCCGCTCGTGCAGTACGTCTCCGAAGTCGCACCTGCCACTCAGTCCTGGGACCCGCTGCCGCTGCAGGCGGAGGCGCGGGATCGTTACGGCGTCGAGATCGTCCTCGATGGCCAGTCCTGGGATGCGCTGACCCTTCAGACGGTCATGGACGCCCTCGCCCTTCTGCCGCCGCAAGTGGTCAGCAACCTGGGCAACCCTTCCTACGGCCGTCTGAACATCCTGGTCAACAGGGACGGACGCACCCTCTCCGGCCAGAGCATCTACCCCAGCGGCGCCAACTTCTACTCCAACAACGACAGCCTCAACGAGTTGGTGCTCGTCCCTGACCAGGGGATGCGCACCGTCCTCCATGAGCTGGGCCACGCCTATCAGATGCGATCGACGCCGGCCGGCCGCTACGCCTGGGTCGTCCTCCAGCCGGAGATGCGCGATTTCATGCAGGCCACCGGCTGGCGGCTCCTCAGCACCGATGCCGAGGTGGCCGCCGCCCATGACCAGACGGAGCTGCGGTTCGCCTATGACGGGCCGAAGGTGTGGAGCTACCTCTCTCACCAAGACCCCCTGGAGGACTACGCCAACTCCTTCGCCCTCTTCTTCTATGACCCGTCGCAACTGGCCGGCCTCTCGCCCGCCCGCTACCAGTGGTTCCTGAGCCACGTGGCCACGGACGCACGCTTGACGAGCGAGCGGCGGGACGGCCGCGCCCTTGCCAAAATGTGGACGAGCCCTCCCTCCGAAGGCCATGCGCGTAGCGGAGGGCTCTAGCCCTCCACGGCCTCTGTGGAAGGCTGAAGCCTTCCTCTACGCGGACTTCCCCTACCCGGACCGGCCGCCTCAAAGGACCTGGCTTTACGTGCGCGCCATTCGCCTGTAAACTGCGACCGGGCGAGGGGCACTGTCGGGTGCCGGAGCGACCGACTGGAGAAACCGACAGCAGGATGCTGGATTCTCTTTCCCGTCAGGCCCGTCGCGGAGGGCAGATAGGCCGGTCTGCCTGGCTCCGCAGAATCATCCTCCCTCTCGTCGCGGCGGCCTGCCTGTCCGGCACAGTTCTCCTTGCCGCCTGCTCGGAATCGCCTAAGCGGCCATCATCGGACGCCCGCGCGGCGGCGATGGCCGCTACCGTCAAGGGCAAACTCGCCGCCGACACGCCAGCACCACCGCTCCCCACGCCTGCATCGCTGCCGGCTGAGGTTCCCGCACAGGAGCTGCCGGCGGCGTCCCCAGAGCCGGCCCCTTCTCCGGAAGAGGCGGTGCTGTCCGCGTTTGAGCCGTCCACTTCTCCACCGGAGGCGGCGGCTCCTGCGCCTGAGCCGGCGAAGGCGCCCGGCCCGACTCCGTCCCCCGTCATCGTCAGCGGGAACGCGGCCTTCGTCAGCCGCGTGGTCGAGCTGATAAACGCTGCCCGCCGAGAGGAGGGCCTGGCGCCTCTCTCACCGGCGCCGAGCCTCATGGAGGCCGCCCAGCGGCAGGCCTGCGCCATGGCCGAGGCCGGCCGCCTAAGTCACACGGCTCCAGACGGGTCGACGATGACGGCGCGCGTGCGGGCAGCCGGTTACGGCGGCTGGACTACCCTTGGGGAGGTCGTCGCGGCAGGGTACGCAAGCCCGGAGGAGGCTGTCGCAGGATGGCTGGCCGATCCCGACCACCGGGCCCGCCTTCTGGACCCGGCCTACAGGGAGATCGGAGCCGGTTACTACTACCTGAGCAGCAGCAGCTTCGGCGACTGGTGGGCGGCGGACCTCGGCGCCCGCTGAGGCACGCAGCGTCGCGCCTTCCATAGCTGGTTCGATAGACCGTCAGCCACAGATGGACACAGACAGGCACAGATTGGCCGCAACGGGCGGTCGCCAGACGTAAGGACGGAGCTTTAGCTCCGTCCGCAAGACAGCCGAAGGAGACGGACGGAGCTGAAGCTCCGTCCTTACTGCAAGTAAGTCATCTCGTTGATGGCTGCGTTCCGACAAGCCCTTACCGGTGGGACCGCTCCCGGGCTTCGATGGCCTCGGCCAGCGCAATGAGCGCCCGGGCGCGTTTGGCCACCGGCGCGTCCACCATGCGGCCGTCCACCTGCACCGCGCCGTGGCCCCGAGCAACCGCTTCCTCGAAGGCCTCCACGACACGGCGGGCGTAGGCAACCTCTTCCTCGCCGGGTCGGAAGACGCGGTTCACAGGCCCGACCTGGCCGGGATGGATGAGGTACTTCCCCTTGAAGCCCAACGAACGCACCCACTCCGATTCCCGCACCAGCCCTTCCTCGTCCCGGAAGTCGGCGAAGGGGCTGTCCAGCGCCACGATGTCGGCGGCGCGGGTGCAGACCACCATCACCTGGCGGGCGTAGTCCAGCTCGCGGCCCTCGCGGGTGCGGTGCACGCCGAGGTCGGCGGTGTAGTCGTCGGCGCCGAGGGCGATGGCGGTGAGGCGCGTCGAGGCGCGGGTGATCTCCTCGCAGCGGAGGACGCCGCGGGCCGACTCGATGGCGGGGATCAAGGCTATCGCGCCCGGCTTCACGCCGTGCTCCAGCTCCTGCTCCCGGATGAGGACGTCGATGTCGCGCACGTCCTGGGCCGACTCCGCCTTGGGCAGGCCGAGACCCGAGAGCTCGGGGCAGACCACGGCCGCCAGGTCATCGCGGGTCAGGCCGCTGCCGATGGGGTTGACGCGGACGTGCACGGTGTGACCGAGGGCGGCCAGCGTAGGGACGGCTTTGCGCACGATCTGCCGCGCCTGCTCCTTCTCAGCCGGCGGCACCGAGTCCTCCAGGTCGAGGACGATAACGTCGGCGTCGAGGGCCTGAGCCTTCTCGATCATGTTCTCCCGGATGCCGGGCACGAAGATGAGGCTGCGGTAGAGGTTCAAAGGCGCTCCTAGGCCGCCAGCAGGGCCGCCAGCTCCTCCTGGTCGACGCCGGGGCCCACCGCCGCCGCCGATACGCCGTCGCGGCGGAAGAGGCGGCGCGCCACCTTCATCACGTCGCCGGCGCTCACCGCCTCCAGCTTCGCCACCACCTCATCGATGGGCTCAATCTCGCCGGTCGTGAGCAGGTTCTCGCCGGCGCGCCGGGCCAGGGCCATGGGCGTCTCGAGGCTGAGGCGGAAGGTGCCCACCGAGTAGTCCCGCGCTTTGGCCATCTCCTCCTCCGGCACCGGCTCTTCACAGAGCCTGAAGACCTCGTCCACGATCACCCGGGTCGCCTCGTGGAGGTTCTCCGGGCTAACGCCGGCGAAGATCGAGAGGAGGCCGGTGTCGTTGTGGCGGCTGAGGCCGGAGCCGACGGCGTAGGCGAGGCCGCGGCGTTCTCGCACCTCCTTGAAGAGGCGGGAGCTCATGCCCCGGCCGAGGATGCTGTTCAGGATCAGGAGGGCGTATCGGTCGGGGTCGGTGCGGGAGAGGGCGCGCAGGGCGAGAGCCAGGTTGGACTGGGCGATGTCACGCTTCTCCACCAGCACCCGCTCCTGGGGCACCTCGTGCCGTGCAGGCTCGAAGGCGGGAACGGGCCGCTTCTCCAGGGAGCCCAGGTAGCGGCGCGCCGCCTCCATCACCTGCTCGTGGTTGGTGTTGCCGGCGACGCTGAGCACCATGTCGTTGGGGACGTACCAAGTCTGCACGTGCTCCAGGAAGTCCTGGCGCTGAAGGGCTCCGACCGTCTCCTCCGTGCCGGCGACGGGCCAGCCTATGGGCTGGTCGCCGTAGGAGGCGCGGGAGAGCAGCTCGCCGGCCCACGCCGACGGCTGGTCGTAGGCGCGCTTGATCTCCTGCTGCACCACCGTGCGCTCGCGGTCGATCTCCGCTGCGTCCAGGAGCGGGGCGGCCACCATGTCGGCCAGCACGTCCATAGCCAGGTCCAGGCGGTCGTAGGGGAGGTGGTTCCAGTAGCAGGTGAGTTCCTCCATAGTGAAGGCATTGAGGACGCCGCCCGCCCCTTCGACGGCCTCGGCGATGGCCATGGTGCTGGGACGCTTCCGGCTGCCCTTGAAGAGCATGTGCTCCAGGTAGTGGGAGAGGCCGTTGCGGCGCCGGTCCTCGCCCCGGGAGCCGACGCCCACGAAGATGTTCACGCTGACCGACTGAGCCGTCGGCAGGGGGGTAGTAACGACCTGCAGGCCGTTCTCCAGCACGCCGGTCTGCCATGATAGCGTCATGCTTTCACCCCAACCCTGATATGCCTGTGAGCGGGTTTGCCCGTGGCCCGTCACCGGCAGACACAATAAAAAGCCCCGAAGGGCAACAAACGGAAGCGCTCGCGCGCGAGCGCACAGGCTCTTAATGTCAGTATAGGTAGGAAGACGTCAGGGCGTCAACCGAAGGTCGGTCTCGTAGGTCGGAGGCTTGAGGCCCCGACAGATTCGCGAGGGCGACTTCGCGCCCGGTTCGTAAGGGCGCAGCCCGCCGTGGCCGGCGCACTTATAGCACGCGCGACCACCTCGTAAGGACGGAGCTTCAGCTCCGTCCGCCTCCTTTGGCTGCCTCTCGGACGAAGCTAAAGCTTCGTCCTTACGTCTGGGTCTGATGCCCCAACCTTCCAGGTTGGGGTCGCGGTGCCCATCCATAGCTGATCACCCCAAGCGGACCCTTCTTCTCCTAAGGCGCAGCGACTATAATGCCGCTATCATCTGAGGGAGGGGGCTGCCATGTCCTCCATTCGCGTTGTGGTCAGCGGCTCGGGCAAGATGGGCCGGGAGGTCCTGGCCGCCCTCTGCCGCGAGCCGGACCTGGAGCCCGTTGGCCTGCTTGAGAAGTTCTCGGCGGAGGAGTTCGCCTCCCTGCCGGACGCATCGGGGCTGATCCCCCTGGACCGCGATCCGCAGACGCTCTTCGCCCGCTGCCGGCCCGACGTAGTCGTCGACTTCACGAACGCGGAGTGGGCGCCGTCGGTGGCCCGCGCCGCCCTGGAGGCGGGGGCGCGACTGGTCATCGGCACCACCGGCCTCCCCGACGACTTCGTGCGCGAGCTGGAGGCGACCTGCAAGCAGAAGGGCCTGGGCGCGGTGCTCGCCCCCAACTTCGCCATCGGCGCCGTGCTCCTCATCCACCTGGCCGGCATCGCCGCCCGCCACTTCGACTACGCCGAGGTGATAGAGCTCCACCACGAGCAGAAGGTGGACGCTCCCTCCGGCACGGCCCTGACGACCGCCCGCGAGATGCTGGCCGCCCGCGGCCGCCCCTTCGAGCAGAACGTGCCCCAGAAGGAGACGCTGCCCGGCACCCGCGGCGGCTCCCTGGACGGCATCAGCATCCACAGCGTGCGGCTGCCGGGGCTGGTGGCCCACCAGGAGGTGATCTTCGGCGGCCAGGGGCCAGACCCTCTCCCTCCGGCACGACTCCACGGGCCGCGAGTCCTTCATCCCGGGCGTCCTCCTGGCCGTCCGGGAGGTCATGAACCGCAGCGAGCTGGTGCGCGGCCTCGACAAGCTCATCGGGCTCTGAGCGAGCGCTGCCCACCCCTGAATCACGATACCCCTGGCCACCCCAAGCATGGGGGCGCATGCCCCACGTGGTAACATATATTCGTTAGGGACAGCGGGGCAGGATGCCCCCTACACGCGGGAGGGATCCGACATGTCCGGCCACGTACACCTTCTTGTCGGCACGCGCAAAGGCGCCTTCATCTACTCCTCGGACGAGAGGCGGCAGAAGTGGGAGGTATCCGAGCCCGCCCTTCCCGGCTGGTCCATATACCACATGGCCGCCGACACGCGCACCCAGCCGCCGCGCTTCTACATGGCCGCGAACCACTGGGCGTGGGGACCCTCGGTTGCCAAGAGCACAGACCTGAAGGAGTGGGACTGGCGGAGCGAGGGCCTTGGCTTCCCGCAGGACATGAAAATGACAGAGAGGCCGCTGCCGGGGCAGACGCAGCCGGACAAGCCTCTGACTGTCGGCAACATCTGGTGCGTGAGGCCCGGGCCACCAGAGCGAGCCGGGCGTGGTCTACTGCGGGACGCAGCCCGCCGGCCTGTTCCGTAGCGAGGACTGGGGTCACTCGTGGGCACCGGTCGATGGCCTGAACCGGCATCCCCAGCGAAAGGACTGGTCCGGCAGCGGCGGCGGCGACTCCTGCCTCCACAGCATCGAGATCGAACCCCGGAACGCCCGCCGCATGTATGCTTGCGTCAGCTCGGGCGGCTCGTACGTCACCACCGACGGCGGGCAGACGTGGGAGACGTTCTCGCACACGGCGGTGGTGGCGACGCCTGACGCGATCAAGGAGATCGAGCGCCTGAGCGCGATGTTTCCGGACGCCCTCCCCGCCGACATCGACCCGCTCGCCATCAACGAGATGCACAAGCTGCGCCTGGACACCAAGAACCCCGACCGCCTCTGGGCCCAGGCGCACATGGGCGTGTTCCGCTCGGATGACGCCGGCGCAACCTGGACGGACGTGACCGAAGGCCTGCCTTCCTTCCACGGCTTCCCCATCGCAGTCACACGCCGACAGCCGGACGCCGCATACGTCGTTCCGCTGCAATACGAGGGGGACAACTTCCGGGTGTGCCCCGGCCAGTTGACCGTCTACCGCACAAGCGATTCCGGCAAGTCGTGGCAGGCGCTCACCGACGGCCTGCCCGGCCCTCACGACTACCAGAGCGTCTACCGCGAAGGCATGGATACCGACGGCCTCGATCCAGAAGGCGTCTACGTTGGGACGAGCAACGGCCAGGTGTACGCCAGCACCGACGGCGGCGATCACTGGCAGCGCCTTCCCGGGAACTCTGCCCCCTATTCTCTCCGTCACCTGCGCCGCGTACTGAGGGGTCGACGTGTAGGGGCGGTTCGCGAACCGCCCCTACGGGGGCAATTCCCCCGAAATCGCCCTGCTTCCGTTAGAATCGCACGCCTGCTCGAGGCCGTCAGCGTCGATGCGGGCAGTCCTGCACGGCTAGTCGCCTTTCGCGAGCTGTGCTAAGCTGAGCGCGCTCGCGTGATCTCGCGCGGTAAGGAGTCGCCCGTGGGAGTCGTGGACTGGGTCCGGCGGATCTTCGAGCGAGGGGTCGTGCCCCGTGAGCCGGTGACCCTGCGACCCATCGCGGTGGTGCGCAACGGTATCCGCGAGCCGCGCATGAGCGGCTGGCAGGACGTGCGCTCCGACATCATCCTGCGCCAGGACCTGGAGCCGGTCCTGGACGGTATCGATTCCTACTCACACCTCGTCGTGGTCTTCTACATGCAGCGGGTGCCGGAGAATGAGAAGGACTGGGCCCATGTCCACCCGCGCGGCGACGCCCGTTACCCCCTCCAGGGCGTTCTGGCCACCCGCAGTCCGCGCCGTCCGAACCCCATCGGCGTGGCGGTGGTGCCGCTCCTCCGCCGTCGACGCAACATCCTGCGCGTACGCGGGCTGGACGCCCTCGACGGGACGCCGATCCTCGATATCAAGCCCTACCTTCCCCAGTACGACAGCGTCCCCGACGCCCGCCTGCCGCAGTGGGCCACCGAGGCGCCGCCAGAGCCGTGACGGCGCCTTCCGCCACATCCCAGGCCCTTCTCGAGATCTACCGGCGCCTCGAAGAGGCGTGTCACGTCGATGGCTGGCACTGGCGCGCCGATAGCGATTGGTTCGAGGTGTGCACCGGCGCCGTCCTTGTCCAGCACACCGCCTGGGCCAACGTGGAAAAGGCGCTGACGCGCCTGCGCGAGGCCGGCGCATTCTCGCACCGGGCAATCGTGTCGCTGCCTGAGGAGGAGCTCGCCGAGCTGGTGCGACCGGCGGGCATGTCTCTTCAGAAGGCGAGGCGTCTGAAAGCCTTCGCAGCCCTGGTCGAGCGGCACGGCGGCGCGGAGGGCCTGTTCGCCCTCCCAACGGACCAGCTAAGGGCCGCTCTGCTGGGCACTCACGGCATCGGGCGGGAGACGGCGGACGCCGTCCTCTTGCACGCCGCCCACCGGCCCGTCTTCGTCGTCGATGCCTACACGGTACGCCTGTTCCGGCGCCTGGGCCTCGGCCCAGAGGGGAACCGCTACGAAACGTGGCAGCGGTGGTTTGAGGAGCGCCTGCCGGAGGGCCGCGAGCTGTACCGGCGCTACCACGCCGCTATCGTCCTCCACTGCAAGGAGACCTGCCGGGCACGCCCGCGCTGCGCCGGCTGCTGCCTGCTCGACGTGTGCGCCACAGGGCGAGAGCTGGTAGCAAGGACCGGGAGCTAGCCGTACGTCTTAGCGGCCTTCTCCATGTCGGGCCCCGCCTTTCGCAGGTCGTCCGGCATCATCGCCGGGTGGAACTCGACCCTCGCGTTCAGCGCCAGGAAAAACGGTTCCGCGACGAAGGGGATCTTCGAGACATCCGGCACGTCAACGAAAATGAAGCCGCACCTCTCGCCGTCAACCTCGGCAAAGTAGGCGGCTTCCGGCTTCAATTCGTTGAGGATGCGGCCCAGCTTCTCGGCTAGAGTGCCGTCTCGTACTGCCTTGTTGCCCGCCTCTGTCGGTATGGAGACCTTTACTAAGAATCGCATGGACTCCCTCCCTTGCGTTTCATGTCTCTGCCGGCGGCTGCCCGCCGGCTACAGTTGTGACCCCATTACTCACAGACTCGTTCTGTGAGCGCGATGAACCGGTGCTCAAAGCGACCCCGGCCGGGGTCTGCCGGCTCACCACTCGTAAAAGAATAGAGCCTCCTCGTAGGCGACGTCCTCCAGGTCGTCCCCTTCCAGGTAGGCGATGTACTCCAGTCGTACGTCCATTGCGTCGATGATAGCCATGGTTCCCCTCCCCTCAGATGTGCGATGCTTTACCTGCAAAGTATGCGCTAAAGCATCTCATATGTCAATGAGGCGCCCGGCTCGTTGTAGGCGTTCGAGGGGCTATGATAGACTGGCGCGAGATGGGCGGGCGCAGCGAGACGCCCGTCTGCGCAGCGATGGGGCGCGCTCGTAGCTCAGCGGATAGAGCATCGGTCTTCGGAACCGAGGGTCGGGGGTTCGAATCCCTCCGGGCGCGCCAGGACGCACACTTCAGAGGGAAGGGTGTGCGCGCCACTAGTGAGGGGGCGGCCCTTGAATCGCCACAAGGCGTCAGGGGCTATTGCTTGTAGGGGTCAGTTGCTGCGCTGCCCCAGCGATTGACTATCGACCGGGCCCGCGGGGCAGGACTGGCAATCCTGGCCAGCCGCCCGGCGGGGTACCCCCGTCCCCGTTTTCCGATCGCCCGTCACACACCGCAGGCCCGGTCCCGACTGACGTCCACGCCGCCCTCCATTGGCTGGTGGCTCAGTTCCCCGCCTGCGGCGACGGACGCCGAGTCCTCCTGAATGGGAGTCCTCAGAGATCTCCTGTCCAAGGCGGTTCTGGTTCCCCTGGCCCTTGCCATGATTCCTCGCTTGTCGGCCGCCCCCAACACTCTTTGTTCGAAGCGACAAAAGTGAACGAGGATTCGTGATAACTAAGACCGGCTAATCGATGCGGGATACCAGTAACGCGAAATCGACAACTGGTTATCCTTCGCCTGTATTCTACTTCCCTTGTGAGCTTTGTCAAGCCCTTTGGACAGAAAATGTTAGGAAAAGTTTGGCGACAGACTCCACCGCTCCCAGCCCTACACGAACCGCTCGACGGTGCTGCGCTGGCCCTCCTTGCGCAGGATGAAGCCCGTCGGGAAGAGCGTGCGGTCCTGGAAGTCCTCCTGGTGGCTGACGACGATGATGCGGTCCATGAACTGCGACAGGTTCCGCAGCTCCTCGACCATCTCCTGTCTGCCCTGCGCATCCAGGCTCCCGAAGCCCTCGTCGATGATCAGCGAGCGGATGGCGCTCCCCTGAGAGCCGGCCACGTACTGGCCGATGGCGGCGGCGATGGCCACGGAGGTGCGGAACCTCTGGCTGCCCGAGAGGAACTGCGTGTCCAGCGGCTCGTCGGCGGAGGCGAGGTCGCGGGCACGGATTACGATCTCCTCGTTGCTTCGGGCGTCGGCCTGGCCAGCCGCCCGGCGGCTCTCCCGCGACAACTGAAGCCGGAGCTGCCCGCCGGAGACGCGGGCCAGGGTCTCGTTGGCCAGGTATGTGATGCCCTCCAGGGCCTCGTCCACCAGGCGGGCCTGGAGGCCGCCGCGACCCAGTAGCTCGGCCAGCCGCCCGAAGCGGACGCGCAGCCGCTGCGCCTCCCGCAGGGCGCCCTCGAACCGCTGTCGTTGCTCGCGGGCGTGCTCCAGCGCCTGGACGCGACGAAAGGCCTCATCGCGCTCCGACTGGCGGGCCTGCATGTCGGCCGTCCTCTCCTCCAGGGCCCGCTCCGCCTCGACGACGGGCAGGCGGTGCTCCTGGGGGATGCGGCTCACGCTGCGGTCCAGCTCACGACGGCGGGCCTCCTGCTCGCGCCGCTCTTCGTCGGCCCGCGCCAGCGCCTGGTGCTGCTCGTCGACGCCGGCCAGCTCGTCGCGGCGGCGCAGCAGCTCCGTCAGGAGCGCGCCGTCCAGCGCCAGCGCCCGCGTGCGCCAGTCCTCACGAACCGGCTGGAGGCGGACGGCGGCCTGGGAGCGCAAACCCGAAGCCCCCTGCCCGAGGCGGGCGGCGTCGCCCTCGAGCTGCTGGCGGCGCAGGCGGCCTTCCTCCAGCCGTCCTCGGGCCGCCTCCGCCGAGTCGCGGGCCTCCTTCCAGCCCCGGCGCGCCTGCCGCGGCCGCGGCCTCGAGCCGGGGCTCCTCGGTACGCAGCCGCTCGGCTTCGGCCCGGACCTGCTGCTCCGCCTGGGGCGGATAGCGCGCCGCCAGCTCGGCGATGCGCTCCTGCTGCTCTTGCAGGGCCTTGCCCAGGGCCTCTGCCTGCCCCTTCAGCCCCAGCAGCCGGTTCAGATCGGCGGTGGCCTGGGGGAGCGCCGACGCCTGCGCGCGGGCATCGGCCAGCGCCCGTTCGGCCTCCGCCGGCGGTGCCCCGGCGGCGACGCGCCGCAGCTCTTCCGGCAGGTCCGAGGCCGCGGCCACGGCTTCGTCGAGGCGCGAGCGGGCCTGGGCCGCCTGCTCGGCGCGCCGCTCCGCCTCTCGCAGGCGGTCACGGGCCTCCTGCTCCGCCGCCTGCGACGCCGCCAGCGCCTCTCGAGCCGCCTCCTCCTCGCCGTGCGCCTGCTCGTGGCCGGCCTGGGCTTCGGCGACGCGCTCGCCGGCCTCAGCGACCGCCGCCTCGGCGTCCCGCAGCTCCCGCGCGATGTGCTCCGGGTCGACGGGCTGTCCGCAGCGGGAGCACACGGCCTCGTCGCGGGCCTCCTGGCGGGCGGCTAGCTGCCCGCGGGCCTGCTCGAGCGCTGCCTCCGCCCGCGCCAGCTGCTGGTCGGCCGCCCGAAGGCGTCGCTCCGCCTGGCGGGTGCGCGTCTCGGCGGCGCTCACCTCGTGGGCGAGGCGCTCCACCTCCTGCCGCCGGCCGTCCAGAGAGCCGGCCTCGGCGGCGGCGGCCTCCGCCTCTTCCAGGCCCCTGCGGGCGGCGACCAGCGCCTCGAGGGCGGGCAATCCCCGGGCGATGGCGGACAGCCGCTCGTGCTGCTCGCGCACGGCGGGCATCGACTCCAGCTCGCGCGACAGCCCATCGATGTCGGCCCTCAGCCGTTCGGCCTGGCCGCGGGCCTGCGCCAGCTCGTCGATGCCGCGCAGGGCGGGCTGGAGCGCCGCCAGCGATTGGCGGCAGGCGTTCAGGCTCTCGTCAGCGACGCCGACGGCCCGCTCGGCGTCCTCCGCCGCCGCGTTCGCGAGCTGCGCCGCCTCCTCCAGCGCCCCCAGGTCGACGGCGAGGGCGGCCCGTCGCGCCTCCTCCGCCTCTGCCTCGGCGACGGCGGCCGCCCGCAGCTCCCGGAGCGCCCCCTCCAGGGCGGGGACGGCCGCCTCGATGTCCTGCCACTCCTGGTAGCGGGCTCGGATGCCTTCGGCGTCGGCCAGGAGGCTCTCGACCTCCGCCAGCCGGCGCCGGCACTCCTCGATGTGCGCGGCCAGCTCGGCGAAGGCGCGGGCGTCGCTCAAGACGGCCTGGGCCTGCGTGCAGGCGGCTTGAGAGTCGCGCAGGCCCGCCTCCGACGCCGCCAGCGCGGCCTCCGCCGCTTCCAGGTCGGCCGGGTCGAAGGCCGGGGTGGCGGCCAGGTGCCGGTCCAGGGCCTCGGCGGACGCTCGGGCCTCGCGGGCGCGGGCACGGGCGCGCTCCTCGAGCTGCTGGTAGGCCTGGAGGCCCAGCAGTTGCCGGAGGATGTCGAAGCGCTCGGCGTTGCCGGCGGTGATGAAGCGGTCGCTCTCTCCCTGGCGCAGGAGGACAGAGGTGACGAAGGTGTCGTAGCCGAGGCCCAGCAGCTCCTGGACCCAGCGCCCCAGGGCGGCATCGGAGTCGGTGGCCGGCACCGGCACCCACTCGCCGCTGTCGGGGTCGAAGCGGGCGGCCTGGCGTTCCTTGGCCTCCTGCTGTCGCTTTCCCGTGCCGCCGGGCCACCGTGCGCCGGACGCGGTAGAGGTGGCCGTTGGCCTGGAACTCGAAGGTGGCCTCGCACTGGCGGGCGCCTTTGCGGATCAGGCGGCCGTCGCCGGTGGCGCCGCCCCGGTGGCGGCCGAAGAGGGCGTAGGTGATGGCGTCGAAGACGGCGCTCTTGCCGGAGCCGTTGTTGCCGGAGATGCTCCAGAGCCGCGACCCCTCGAAGTCGAACTCGATGGGGCCGCCGTCGTCGGCCTCGCCGTAGGTGAGGAAGTTGCGGACCTGCACCCGGACGGGGATCATGGCGTCTCCCGGACGGTCTCGGCTCGGCTGGGTAGGGGCGGTTCGCGAACCGCCCCTATGGGCCCCGCCTGTCCGACAGGCAGGTCGGCGAGCAGCTCCTCGGCCAGCCGCAGCAGCTCGTCGCGGTCGGCGTCGCCCGCCAGAGCCTCCTGCAGATATGACCGCACCGTGCCCGCCACGTCGCGCCGGTCGATGGCGCGCGGCGCCGGGGGAGCGGCCGTCTCCGCGAGCCGGATCTCGGGCGGCGCCCAGAGCCGCGGGAAGAGGGCGCGGGCGCGGGCCAGGAGGGGCCCCACCGGCTCGTCGGCGCGAGAGGTCCAGGGTCAGCGAGACCAGCGTCCGTTCCGGCTCCGACAGCTCCCTCGCCGCCCGCTCCAGGTCGTCTTCACTGGCTGCCGTCACGTGGGCGAAGGGGGTAGCGTTGAGGGGCAGCTCCACCACGTCGCGCAGGCCCGAGCGGCCCACGTCGGCGAGCAGGACCATCTTGCGGTCGTCCGCCTCGCCGCGGTCCATGCGCTCCAGGCTGCCGCAGTAGCGGATGTGGGGCGCGCCCACCGTCTGCGGCTTGTGGATGTGGCCCAGGGCGATGTAGGCGTACGAGGGCAGGTCGGCGGGCTCGACGGGCACGTCCTCCTGCTCGCTGAGCTGGTAGAAGCCCTCGCGCACGCCGCGCACCAGGAAGTGGCCGCAGAGGACGACCGGCACGCCGGGCGTCAGGCGGGCCTCCTGGGCTAGCCCGCCGATGCGCTCCCGCAGGGCATCGGCCAGCTTCTGCCGCTTGGCGTCAGGGCTGGGCCAGCCGTTCGTCGGGCAGCTCGTAGCGGGTGGGCGTTGGGTAGGGCAGGAGCATGAGCTGCACCTGCTCGCCCGACCGGGCGGTGACCGGCACCAGCGCCGGCCGCTCGGCGAAGACGACCCGCGGGCCCGCCTGTCCGGCAGGCAGGCTGCTTTCGGCCGTCAGCAGGTCTTGAAGGCCCCGGATGAGAGGGAAGACGTGCTCGCGGTCGTGGTTGCCGGCGATGAACACCGCCCACATGCCGGCCTCGATGCGGGGCTTGAGCAGCCGGGCCAGTCGGGCGATGATGCGGGCCAGCGCCTCCGAGCGGTGCTCGTCGAAGACGTCGCCCGCCACCAGGAGCACGTCCACCTCGTTCTCGTCCAGGTAGCGGCAGATCTCCTCCAGCCGCTCGAGCTGGTCGGGCAGGCGGTCCTGGTTGCCGAGGCGGGCGCCCAGGTGCCAGTCGCTCGTATGTAGCAGGCGCATCTCAGGGCAGCTCGTCGTAGGGACGCGACGGCAGGCGGCGGACGGGGCTGCGGCACGGCGACCGCGCCCCGCTCCCGCAGAAGCTCCGGCGGCTCGGTGGAGGCTTCCTGCCTGCGCATGGCCCAGGGCGGCCGGGGAACGCGCACGTGCATGGGCTGGCGGAAGCTGGGCAGGTGCAGCACCTTGTCGCTGGCGCCGAGCTGCTCCACGTAGTCGCGCAGCTCCTCCGGCAGGAAGCTGAAGACGTCCTGTCGCAGCTCGTGGCCGCCGGTGCGCCCCAGGACGCGCACCGAGGCGTTCTCCACCACCCGCGGCGAGACCAGCGAGGCCTGCTGCTGCGCCCCCAGGAGGATCACCCCCCGCGAGCGCAGCTCCGCCGCCACCGTCTCGATGAGCTGGGTGATGGGGTCGGTGTGACCCTTGGGGGCGAAGCGGTTGAGCTCGTCGAGGACGAAGAGGTAGTGCATGCCGGGCAGGGCGCCGGGCGCCGGTCTGCTGCTCCACGGCCTGCTTCAGGAGCGCCGCCACGACGAAGCGCTGGAGGTGACGGTCGGGCAGGCTCTGGATGTCCACCACGATGGGCCGACCCGACTCCAGGGCGCTGATGTCCAGGGGATGGCTGCCGCCGCCCTCCATGCGGAAGATGCCGGCGCTCTCGTAGACGATGCGCCGCAGGCGGCGGTAGAAGCGGCGCAGCGTGCCCGCGTGGTGCACCGTCTGGAGCCGTTCGAAGGTGAGGTCCGACCGGCGCGGGGGCTCATCGCCTTCGCGGCCCTCGCCGCGGGCCAGGCCGTGCTCGAACCAGTCGAAGAGCTCCTGGAAGGTGCGGGCCGGGGCGTCGCGGCGCAGCTCGCGCATGGGCGTGCCGTCGTTCTGGCGCCACTCGCGGGCCAGGAGCCGCTCCATGTCGGCCAGGAGGAGGGCGAAGTTGTCGTCCTCGCGGTCGCTGTCGCTGAAGAGGTAGGTGAAGAGGTTGTCGCGGATGACGTCCTCCAGCGACCAGCTATAGGGGCGGACGCCGCTCCGTCCCACGGGCGCCGCCAGCTCGTCGCTGCCGGGCTGCTGAGGGGCGAAGAAGGCGAGCACGTCCATGGGCGAGGGCTCGCCCCAGCCCATGGCCTCCCACATCCGCCGGTCCTCCTCGCTGAAGGCCCTCGACCAGTGGTCGAGCCAGAAGAGGTCAAAGCCCTTGACGTTGAGGATGACGGCGCGCACCTGCGGCTTCTCCGGGTCCTCCGGGTGCTCCTCGGCGTGGCGGCGGCAGTAGCGCAGCACCTGGCTGAGGGCGATGGTCAGGAAGCTGGACTTGGTGCCCACGCCGGCGATGCCGGCCACGTTCAGGTGCCCACCCTTGGCGCCGAGCAGGTAGTCCAGGTCCACGTAGGCGGGCCCGGCGTCGGCCTCGCCGCCGTTGCGCACCAGGCCGACGACCACGGGCTTCTCCATGTCGCCCACGCCGTAGGCGATGCGGGCCTCCGGCTCGCCCGCCGGGTAGACCACGCTCTCCTCGCGCGGCGGCGTGAAGACGCTCGGCTCCGTGGCCAGCACGCGGACGGAGGCGTAGGTGACGCCGCGGCTCTCCAGGGGCACCTGCTCCTCGGGCCGGCCGTCGAAGCGGTCCGACTCCTCCAGCATGTCGTTGCGGCGGGAGCGGCGGAAGACCTCCGTCACCAGGCCGTAGAAGTGCACGTCCCGGCCTCCGGTGGGGCTCTCCACGTGGACGAGCTGCGTCTTCTCGACCAGCCGGTCCTCGGGGACCCAGAAGTGGAAAGCCTCTGTCGTCGCCTCGGAGCCCCGCGGCGCCGCCACCCGGCCTATCGGACGCAGACCGGCGGGAGTCTCGCCGGCTTCGGCGGGCTCAGCCGGCGCCGTCGTGGCGGCCGTCGTCTTTCGACTCGTCCATCTCCACCCTCCTGTCCGCCGTAGGGCGGACCTTAGATGCCCAGGGCCCGTTGCAGCCGGGCCGCCACCTGCCGGATGTCCGGCAGCAGGGCGTGCAGCTCGTCCTCCACGCGGACGATCGGTTCCAGGGAGACGCCGGCCCGGGGGTAGCTCCCCTCTCGACAGCGCAGCGCCCGCAGCCAGTCGGAGAGCGCCGAAAGCTGGTTCCAGCGCTCTGCGGGCGCCGGGAAGCGCCGCTCCAGGTAGTCCTGGGGGACGGCCAGCCGGACGATGCCGTAGCCGGGGGACAGCCCGTCGGCGGACGAGAGGCGCAGGTACCAGCTCACGACGGTGGCGTGCTCCGTCTCGAGAAGGAAGGCGGGCGTGCGCTGGCCCGCGGCGAGGTCGTAGAGCAGGTTGAGGTGGGAGTCGGGCAGGTAGCGCCGCATCTGGCGCTTCACGACGCCCACCGCCGCCATGCCCTGCGAGGCGACGGTGACCAGCCGCCGCTCCAGCAGGCCGTCCACCACCGCGGGCACGTCCGGCGCCGCGAAGAGGACCTCTTTCTCCGCCTCCTCCATGCGCTCCTTCGCCAGGTCCCAGGTGCGCCGTCGCAGCACCTCGAAGTCGGCGGCCAGCTCCGCCGTCTCCGAGACGACCAGATCAATCCCTAGCGAAGCCAGCCCCTCGGCCATCGTCGCGCAGGTCCTCCTGGGGCACGCCGTTGCTCAGCAGGCAGAGGACGGTGCGCAGCCGGAAGCCCTCCGGGGGCCGCACGAGGCGTCCTCCCTCCAGGTGGAGGCCGAGGGCGCCCAGGCAGGCGAGCACGGCCGGCCGCCGGCGGCCCTCGACGGAGAGAGCGGCCACGCTGCGGGAGAAGACGCTGCCGTCGATGAAGCGGCGCGGCGCGTCGGCGGGCCCGCCGCCCTCCCCTGTGCAGGCGATGGGCCGCCACTCGCTGGCCGGCAGCTCGTAGGAGAGCTGGCGCAGGCGCGCCTTCAGCGCCTCCTCGTCCTGGTCGAGAGCCTGGTCAGCCAAGGGAAGCGGCTCGTAGGGGCGGTCGTCCAGGGGCCGGGCGTCGTATCGCCGGGCCAGCTCCCTGAGATCGACGTGGGGTGACTGCTCAGCTACCAAGCTGCCCTCCAGGCGCAAGTTACATGCGCTGGTGGCATGTTAGCACGCGTGTTCACGCGTCGGGGAGACCCTGGCGAGGGAAAATCTGCAGACGGCGGGGAAATCAAGCGTAAGGACGGAGCTTCAACTCCGTGCGCGAAAAGGGGACCCCGTCCTGTCGGACGGGGTCCCCTCGTTCAACCCGGAGGGTGTGCTAGGGGCTCTTCGGGTCGAGGCGCAGTGGCTCGACCGGCGACGCGCCGGCGGTCAAAGCCTCCGACAGGGACTCTTCCGGCGGCCTCTCCACCGCCAGACCGCACTGCAAGCACACGTACTCCTCAACCAGGGGATCATAGTGCATGTCTCCATGACACTTGGGGCAGCCCTTCAGCCAGATCATCGCCTTCCCTCCGCCCGCTGGGGCCCGAACTGACGCCTGATCATCTGCACTAGCTGATGAAACCCTAAATGCCTTCTTGCCACTATCGGGAGCAGCCATGCATCCTTGCCCTCAATCCCCTAACGCTTTCCCGATAAAGCATCGGCATCTGTCTGGCCCGGCTGCACCCCCTTCCGCCGCCTTTGTGTGGCACAATGGGCAGTGTTTGCAGGCGAGCATGCTGAGGCTGAGGAACCGTCGTGGAAATCACAAGACGGGAGCAGCTGACGCGGCGCCGGCTGGAGGCGCTGCTGGCGGACCTGGAGGCCTCCCCCGGCGACTGGCTCACCGTGTACCTGCCTCGCCGGCAGGCGGGCCAGCCGCCGGCGGCACGGCCCTCGCCCGACGACAACCTTGCCCCCGGTCAAGCCGCATGGCTCGAGGAGATCGACGCCCTGGCCGGCGAACTCGACTCGGAGACGGGCGCCGTCTTCTTTTGGAGCGACGCCCGCCGGCTGGTGGTGCTGCCTCCGTTCCCCCTCCGCGATGCCGGCTGCCGGGCCGGATGCGACACCTCCCCTCTGCGCGCGCTGCTCAGCGAGCCGCGCACCGTGGGCGTCGTCCTGCTGCGGCTCGGTCGCTACGCCGTCGGCCTCTTCGAGGGGGAGCGCCTGATCGATTCCAAGAGCGGCCACAGGTTCGTTAAGGGCCGGCACAAGGCCGGGGGCCAGTCGGCGACGCGATTCGTCCGCATCCGCGAGAAGCAGATTCGGGAGATGTTCGACAAGGCCTGCGAGGCGGTCCAGGCCCATTTCGGGCCTGTCGAGCGGGAGCTGGACTACGTCTTCCTGGGCGGGGACCGCCACACGCTGGGCGCCTTCCTCAAGCGCTGCCCCTACCTGCGGCGGCTGGAGGACCGGACGATGAAGCGGCTGCTGCCCGTGGCCCGCCCGGGTCAGGACAGCCCTGGAGGCGATGCCCCGGGAGATCCTCAAGAGCCAGGTGCTGTGGGTCGGAGTAGGGGCGTCCGTCCAGAGGCGGACGCCCCCTACCATGCCAACCGGCCCTTGCGCGCTGTGGTACCGTCTGATATGGGTTGGGCACGATGATCAAGAGAACCCTCCCCTACGGCGACACCACCGTCGAGGTCAGCCTGCCGGACCGGACGCGCTTCCCCTCTCGCGGGCTGGCCAGCGGCCTCCAGCCGGTCGCGGACCAGTCGGAGGCCGTCCTGGCCGCCCTGGCGAAGCCGCTGGGCATGCCGCGCGTCCGAGAGCTGGTGCGCCCGGGCGCCCGCGTGCTCATCGCCTTCGACGACCCGACGATACCCTCCTTCGGGCCGGTCCGCCGCCTGGTCATCGAGGCCATCCTCGCCGAGCTGGCGGAGGCCGGCGTCCCGGAGGAGAACGTCAACCTGGTCTGCGCCAACGCCCTCCACCGCAAGTGGACGCGCGAAGAGCTGTCGAGCATCCTGGGCGAGGAGCTGGTCCAGCGCTTCGGGCCGCGGCTCGCCTGCCACGACGCCGAGGACGCGGAGAACCTGGTCTACCTCGGCACGACGGCCAGCGGCTACGACGTGGAGGTGCACCGCCTGGTCGCCGACTCAGACCTGACGGTCTACGTCAACGCCGGCGTCATGCTGGGCTTCAGCGGCGGCTGGAAGTCGGTCTGCGTGGGGCTCTCCACCTGGCGCTCCATCCGCTGGACGCACACCCCGGACGGCATGTCGATGTCGGTGCGGGGCAACCGCATGCACGGCGTCTTCGACGAGATGGGCGAGCACCTGGAGAGGTCCATCGGTCGGCGCATCTTCAAGGTGGAGACGCTGCTGGCCGACGCGATGACGATAGCGCACATCTGGGCCGGCACCGTCTCGGAGACGCGGGCGCGCGCCCTGGAGGTGCAGGCCGCCCAGAACCCGCCGCGCCGGACGGCCGCCGAGCGGGCCGACGTCATCATCTACGGCGTGCCCAACTGGAGCCCCTACGCCACCTTCTCCAAAATGAACCCCATCCTGACGCTGCTCTCATCGGGCCTGGGCTACCTGGGCGGCTACATCGAGGCGCTGGGGAAGCCGGGGTGCTCGGTGATCCTCACCACGCCCTGTCCCGAGCAGTGGGACATGGAGCACCACCCCTCGTACCCGGAGGTGTGGGACCGGGTGCTGACCGAATCCCTGGACCCCGACGAGATCAGCGAGCGCTTCCTGGGCGAGTTCGCCACGCGAAGTGACTACATCGAGCTGTACCGGCGGGGCTACGCCTTCCACCCCGTCCACGGCATCCTGGCCACGCACCCCCTGAAGCGCCTGCGACACGCCGGTCGCGTCTTCGTGGCGGGCGCCGAGGACCCGGCGGTGCCGCGGCACGTCGGCTTCACCCCCACCGCGACCGTCGAGGAGGCCATCGCCGAGGCGGAGCGCATCCACGGCCCCGACTGCTCGATCTTCTGCGCGGGGTAGGGGAGAGAGATTCGAGAATGCACCACAAGACCGCTGACGCCCCGCACACGGCAGGCCGCGTCATCCACTGGGCGCGCTGGTACGACCTTTTCGGCAGAGTCATCTCGTTCGGGCGGATCAAAGCGGTCCGGGAGAAGCTCATTGAGCTGGCCGCGCCGGCGCCCGGCGAGAAGGTGCTCGACGTCGGCTGCGGCACCGGCACGCTCGCCCTCGCCCTCAAGTCCAGCGTGGGAACGGGCGAGGTGCACGGCATCGACGCCTCCCCTGAGATGATCGAAGTCGCCAAGGAGAAGGCGGCGAAGGCCGGCTCCGATATCGATTTCCAGGTCGCCCTGATCGAGGCGATCCCGTTCCCTGATGCGACGTTCGACCTCGTGACCAGCAGCCTCATGCTGCACCACCTGCCCGATGACCTCAAGCGCACGGGGCTCGCCGAGATACGGCGTGTCCTCAAGCCCGGCGGCCGCTTCATGGCGATGGACTTCGCCGCGCACAGCCACTCCCCCCTCGGCCATCTACTGTCGATCTTCGGCCACTCGCGCGGCGAGAGCATCGTCGACAAGCTGGCGCCGATGCTGAAGGACGCCGGCTTCAGCGACGTTGAGGCCATCCCCACGCGCCACAAGAACTTCGCCTTCATCCGCGCCCGCTGACCAGCGTGACGACACCGGGCACTTCGCCGCGCTCGACATAGCCGGCCTGGTTTTCACCGGGCCATAGGCATGCAGAGCGTCCATGTCGACGCCCACGGCGCGGACACGCTATAATCCCAGCGCAAGAGGGGAGGCACCGTGCCGGTTTCTCCACTGTCCCAGTATCGCGCCGACATCGCAAAGGCGCTGGCCCGCGGCGACGACACCGAACACACACACCGGCCCGCCTTGAAGGCGCTAGTAGAGGCGCTGGCAAGCGGCGTCACAGCCACCAACGAGCCGAAGCACGTCGAGTGCGGAGCGCCAGACTACGTAGTCTCCCGCAACACCGCGCACGGCCCGCTCACCATCGGCCACATCGAGGCCAAGGACGTGGGCGCGCCGCTCGCGTCCATCGAGAAGAGCGAGCAGCTCAAGCGCTACCGCAAAGGGTCTGCCGAATCTGATCCTCACCGACTACCTGGAGTTCCGTTGGTATGTGGACGGCGAGCGGCGGATGATTGCGCGTCTGGCGAGTGTAGACAGTCAAGCAAGATCTGGTTCTTGAGAAGAACGGTGCCCAAGCGGCCGAGGCGCTCCTGCGCGGCTTCCTCGACCACAAGCCTCAGCCTATCTCTAAGCCCAAGGAGCTTGCCGAGCGCCTGGCACGGCTAACGCACCTCATCCGCGACATCACTCGTGCAAGCGTTTCAGAACAAGACGGCGTCGGCCACGTTGCGCGGCCTGCACGAGGCATTCGCCGAAGTCCTCATCCCCGATCTCTCCTGCACGAAGCCTTTGCGGACATGTTCTCGCAGACGATAGCGTACGGGCTGTTCGCAGCGCGGGTGAACCACAACGGCCCGGCCCGCTTCCGGCGTCAGGACGCCGCCGCGACTATTCCGAAGACCAACCCGTTCCTGCGCAAGCTCTTCGACACAGATCACCGGCCCCGACCTTGACGATGAGCCCTATCGTCGGCTTCGTCGACGACCTGGCGCAGCTGCTCGACCGAGCACGGACATGGACGGCGGTGCTCGCCGAGTTCGGCAAGCGCACGCGGCAGAGAGGACCCGATCGTCCACTTCTACGAGACCTTTCTCGCCGCCTACGACCCCAAGCTGCGCGAGAGCGCGCGGCGTCTACTTCACGCCCGAGCCCGTCGTGTCGTACATCGTCCGCTCCGTCGACCACCTGCTCAAGACGCGCTTCGGCCTGCGCCGACGGCCTGGCCGACACCGGCACGGTGACCTACGAGCGCCATCGACGAGGACGGCAAGGAACGCGACAGGAGACCGTCCCCCGCGTCCTGATCCTCGACCCGGCCTGCGGCACCGGCACCTTCCTCTACGCCGGTCGTCGACCTCGATCCGCGACGCAGTTCATGCAAGCAGGGCAACGCGGGTATGTGGTCGGGCTACGTGCGCGAGCACCTCCTGCCGCGGCTCTTCGGCTTCGAGCTGCTGATGGCCCCCTACGCCGTGGCGCACCTCAAGCTCGGCATGCAACTGGCGGGCCAGGACCTGCCGGAGGGGCAGCGCAAGGACTGGGCCTACGACTTCGCCGGCGACGACCGGCTGGGCGTCTACCTGACGAACACTCTGGAGGAGGCCGCTCGAAGCAGGCCGAGCCTGCTGCTCGGCGCGCCGGTTCATCGCCGACGAGGCCAACGCCGCCGCCGAGATCAAACGCGACCTGCCGATCATGGTGGTCCTGGGCAATCCGCCTTACTCCGGCCACTCGGCCAACAAGGGCGACCTGGATCGACGGCGTCAGCCTTGCATCGATGGACTACAGACGGGACTACTACCGAGTGGACGGCAAGCCGCTGGGCAGCGCAACCGAAGTGGCTCCAGGACGACTACGTCAAGTTCATCCGCTTGGGCCAGTGGCGGATCGAGCGGACCGGGTGCCGGCATCCTGGCCTTCATCACCAACCACAGCTACCTCGACAACCCCACTTTCCGAGGGATGCGCCAGCAGTTGATGCAACGCCTTCAACGACATCTACGTCCTCGACCTGCACGGCAACTCCAAGAAGAAGGAGCGCTGCCCGGACGGCTCAGCTAGACCAGAACGTCTTCGACATTCAGCAGGGGGTGGCCATCGGTCATCTTCGTTAAGGAGCCGGCAAAGCGCGGATATCGCCGCCGGTCCATCACTGCGAGATTCGTGGGGCTCGCGTGAAAACAAATACGCTGGCGCTCCATCGATACCGACGTATCGACCTACCAAGTGGGCCACCTTTCCCGCATGGAACCCCGACGGGATCTTTTCGTCCCGCAGGACACGTCCCTGTTCGAGGAGTACTGACAAGGCTGTAGCATTCCACAAGCGTCATGAACCAGAACGGCGACCCCGCGCCTGGAATCGTCACTACTCACGATCAGTTTGCGATCTCGTTGGACTAGAGAAGAGGCAATCGCGAAAGTGCGAGGCATTGCTCGCCACGGGCACCGAAGCCGAAGCCCGTCAAGCTGCTTCGCACTTTGCACGTCAGTCTCAGTGGAACTACGAGCCGCGCAAAGAAGGAAATGCGCATCCGGCGGCTGCGATGCAACGAATTGCTGCCAGGTTCTCTATCGGCCACTTGATTGTTCGATGGACAGTCTTCAACTCGAACGTCGCTGTGCACCGCCGCCTGAGAGTCATGCAACACCTGCTTCAGGGCAATAACCTTGCACTCGTCACCTACTCGTTTGACCGAGGGCGAGACATTCCGGCATGCGTCAGGTTACCCGGCGAGTCACCGAAGTCATGCTGCATGTCTCCGAAGACCTTGAACAATGGTTTCGTCTTCCCCCTCTACTTGTACCCGCCGCCTCCAAGGGGCTGTCGACACTCAGGCTGCGCTCCCTACGGCCTCCCCCTGGCCGAGGGCAGGGATGGACGCCGCCCCAACTTCGAGCCGAAGTTCGTCGCACGACATCGCCGGACGTATCGGTCTCACCTTCGTCTCAGAAGGTACAGGGCGACCTCAAGGCCACCTTCGGCCCGGAGGACGTCTTCCACTACATCTACGCCGTCCTGCACTCGCCCACCTATCGCACCCGCTACGCGCAGTTCTTGAAGGCGGACTTCCCGCGTATCCCACTCACGTCAAACCTGGACCTCTTCCGGACACTGGTCGAGAAGGGGCGCGAGCTTGTCGGGCTGCATCTGTTGGAGTCGCCAACGCTGGCGAAGTCGATCACCCGCTACCCCGTACGCCGGCCCGAACATCGTGGACCCCGGCTTCCCCCGCTACGTCGCGCCGGGCGAGCCAAGCCCGGAGGACGGCAAGCCGGTCGAGGTCGGGCCGCGTCTACATCAACAAGGGCAACCCAACGGCGGGCGTTCGCGGACAGTACTTCGAGGGCGTACCGCAGCGAGCGTGTGGGAGTTCTGGGTCGGCGGCTACCAGCCCTGCCAGAAGTGGCTGAAGGATCGTCGCGCGCCGCACGCTCTCCAACGAGGACCTCGAGCACTACGAGAAGATGGTCGTCGCCATCAATGAGACCATGCGGCTCATGGCGGAGATCGACGCGGCAATCCCGAAGTGGCCTATTGGCTGATTCGAGGCATCGGGCCTTCCCCAGCTCGCTCAGGCGGGCGCGCAGGCCCTCCAGGCGGGAGCGGGCTGAGGCCAGCCGCTCCTCCTCCTGTCGCACGACGGCGGCGGGCGCGCGGGTGCGGAAGCGCTCGTCGGCCAGACGCGACTCCAGGCGGCCCACCTCGCCCTCCAGCTCGCTGATCTGGCGGGAGAGGCGGCTGCGCTCCGCCTCCAGGTCGAAGAGCCCGGCCAGGGGCAGGGCCACGCGGCCCTCGGCCAGGACGGCGGTCGCCACGTTCTCGCTCGGCAGGCGCGCCTCCTCGCCGACGATGTGCAGGGGCTCGGCTCGGGCCAGCGTGGCGATGAGGGGACGGCTGGCCTCCAGGGCGGCGCGCAGGCGCGGCGCCTGGACGTGGGCCTCGACGAAGCGGGCCGGCTCCACCCGTCGCTCGGAGCGGATGTTGCGGATAGCGCGCACCACCTCGATGACGGCCTCGGCCTGCGCCTCCGCCTCGTCGTCGTACCAGGCCGCGTCGGGCTGCGGGAAGCGCGCCACGATGAGGGCCTCGGCGTCGCGGTCCGGCAGGTGGCCGGACAGGGCCTGCCAGAATCTCCTCCGTCACGTAGGGCATGTAGGGGTGCAGGAGGCGGAGGCTGCTGTCCAGCACGTGAACCAGCACCGGCAGCGGCGAGGAGTCGCCCTCCCGTAGCCGCACCTTGGCCATCTCCACGTACCAGTCGCAGTACTCGCCCCAGAGGAAGTCGTGGAGCTGCCGGCCCGCCTCGCCCAGCTCGAAGCGCTCCAGGAGCTGGCCGGTGCCTGCCGCCACCCGCTGGAGGCGCGACATGATCCAGCGGTCCTCCAGGGGCATCTCCTGCCGCCGGTCGAGGGAAGGGCGCTCGAGCCCGGCGCCGTCGAGGTTGGTGAGCACGAAGCGGGCGGCGTTCCAGAGCTTGTTGGCGAAGTTGCGTCCGGCCTCCAGCTTCTGATCTGAGATGCGCATGTCGTTGCCGGGGCTGCAGCCCGTGGCCAGGGCGTAGCGCAGGGCATCGGCGCCGTAGCGCTCGACGAGCCCGACCGGGTCCACCACGTTGCCTATCGTCTTGCTCATCTTGCGACCCTCGTCGTCGCGGATGAGGCCATGTATGTAGACGGTGTGAAACGGGACCTGGCCCATGTTGTAGAGCCCCGTCATGATCATGCGGGCGCCCCAGAAGAAGAGGATCTCGTACCCCATCTGCATGACGGAGGTGGGATAGAAGTAGCGAAGGTCCTCGGTGTCGTCAGGCCAGCCCAGCGTGGAGTGAGGCCAGAGGGCGGAAGAGAACCAGGTGTCGAGCGTGTCCGGGTCCTGTTCGATGCGGCCGGACCCGCAGTGCTGACAGCTAGTCGGGTCCGCCAGGGGATCGCCCGCGTCAGGCAGAAGGGGCAGCGTCTGGCTCGCCGCAGTCGGCGCAGTACCAGACGGGGATGCGATGGCCCCACCAGAGCTGGCGCGAGACGCACCAGTCGCGGATGTTCTCCATCCAGTTCAGGTAGACCTTCACGAAGCGCTCCGGCACGAAGCGGATGCGGCCGTCCTTCACCGCCTCGATGGCCGGTCGGGCGAGTCCGCCTGGGCTCCATGCGCATGAACCACTGGAGACTGACCAGCGGCTCCACGACGCTGTCGCAGCGGTAGCAGTGGCCGACGGAGTGGACGTAGGGCTCCGTCTTCACCAGGTAGCCCTGCTCCTCCAGGTCGCGCACGATGGCCCGCCGGCACTCGTCGCGGTCCATGCCCTTGTAGGGGCCGGCTTCCTCGTTCATGGTGGCATCCGGTGCGATGGCGCTGACGATGGGCAGGCCGTGGCGCTGCCCGATGTCGAAGTCGACGGGGTCGTGGCCGGGCGTCACCTTGAGGGCGCCGGTGCCGAACGCCGGGTCGATCACCTCGTCGGCCACGATGGGCATGGCACGGCCGATGATGGGCAGGAGGGCGCGGCGCCCCACCAGCGCCTCGTAGCGCTCGTCGCCGGGGTGCACGGCGATGCCGGTGTCGGCCACTATCGTCTCGGGCCGCGTCGTGGCGATGGTGATGTACTGGCCCTCCTCCGGGGAGCCGTCGCCGCTCAGAAGGGGATAGCGCACGTACCAGAGGTGGCCCTGCTGCTCGTGGTGCTCCACCTCCAGGTCCGAGAGGACGGTCTGGCAGCGCGGGCACCAGTTGATGATGCGCTCGCCCCGGTAGATGAGGCCCTGGTCGTAGAGCCTGCGGAAGGTGGTGCGGACGGCCCGCTGGGAGCCCTCATCCATCGTGAAGCGCTCCCGGGTCCAGTCGGCCGAGGCGCCGAGCCGCTTGTGCTGGTCGAAGATGCGCCGGCGGTTGCGGTTCACGAAGTCCCACACGCGCTCCAGGAAGCGTTCGCGGCCCATCTCGTGGCGGGTGAGGCCCTCCCTGGCCAGCTCCTTCTCCACCACCACGTGGACAGCGATGGCGGCGTGGTCGATGCCGGGCAGCCACAGGGTGGGATCGCCCTGCATGCGGTGCCAGCGGATGAGGATGTCGGTGATGGTGTCTTCCAGGGCGTGGCCGAGGTGCAGCTCGCCCGTCAGGTTGGGCGGCGGCATGATGATGGTGAAGGGCCGTCCCTGCGGGTCTATGCGGGGCGTGAAGTGGCCGCGCTCCTCCCAGAAGCGGTACAGCCGCTCCTCCACGGCCCGCGGGTCGTAGGCCTTGGGGATGTCGCCGCGAGGGCCGGCCTCGCTGGTCATCGGTTGCTCCTGTCAGCTCGTATGGATAGGCCCCGACAGTTCGGGGCCGTCAAGCCCAAATTCTATGGGGCATCCCAGGCAGCGTCAATCGGCTCGACGCCTACGGCGGCACCAGGGCTCGCGTTTGACCGGCCTCGTGGCCGGATGATACAATCTGGCTGCCAGGGTGCGGCGCGGAGGAGGGCCTGGCGGCCGCCAGGGAGAGGACCCTAGACAGGGCATCTGCCCTGCCCGCCGAAGGACCGGCCTCCCTGCCCGCAGTTGGGGCTGCTTCTGGGCAGGAGAGAATATTGCATTCAGGCCCCCGCGAATCCTGCGGCATCTTCGGTGTCTATGCGCCTGGAGAAGATGTTGCCAGGATTACTTTTTTTGGCCTTTACGCACTACAGCACCGCGGCCAGGAGAGCGCCGGCATAGCCACAGCCGACGGCCGCGAGATCCACCTGCGCACCGGCATGGGCCTCGTGGCCCAGGTCTTCGACGAAGAGGACCTCGGCTATCTCCCCGGCAGCATCGCCATCGGCCACACGCGCTACTCCACCACCGGCTCCAGCCGCATCCAGAACGCCCAGCCCATCCAGGTCGACGGCCCAAACGGGCCGCTCGCCCTCGGTCACAACGGGAACGTCGTCAACGCCGACACCGTGCGGGCCGACCTCGAGGAGCAGGGGCAGCAGTTTGTGACCGCCACCGACTCCGAGGTGATCGCCAGAGCGCTGGCGACCGCCCCCGGCAGCGACTGGCAGGAGCGCTTCGCCTACCTGATGCGCCGGCTGCGCGGGGCCTACTGCCTGGTGGTCTTGACGCCCACCTGCCTCATGGCAGCCCGCGATCCGTTGGGGGTGCGGCCCCTTTGCCTGGGACGCCTCAACGGCGGCTGGGCGGTGGCCTCGGAGACGTGCGCCCTCGACCACCTGGGCGCCACCTTCGTGCGGGAGGTCGAGCCCGGCGAGGCCCTCGTTCATCGACAGCGATGGCGTCCACAGCTCTACCAGGCCATGGGAAGCCCGCGCGAAGCCTTCTGCATCTTCGAGTACATCTACTTTGCCCGCCCGGACAGCGTCATGCGGGGCAAGCTGCTCTACTCGGTGCGCATGGCCATGGGCGCCCAGCTCGCCCGCGAGCACCCCGTCGAAGCCGACGTCGTCATCGGGGTGCCCGATTCGGCGACAGCGGCGGCCGTAGGCTACGCCCAGGAATCGCGCATCCCCTTCGTCGAGGGGCTGGTCAAGAACCGCTACGTCGGCCGCACGTTCATCATGCCCGACCAGCGCATCCGCGACATGGGCGTGCACCTGAAGTTCAACCCCCTGCGCGAGGTGCTGGAGGGCCGCCGCGTGGTGGTGGTGGACGACAGCATCGTGCGGGGGACGACGACGCCGCGGGTGGTGGAGATGCTGCGGCGGGCCGGCGCCCGCGAGGTCCACATGCGCATCACGGCGCCGCCCATCACTCATCCCTGCTTCTTCGGGGTGGACATGGCCAGCCGCTGGGAGCTCATCGCCTCCCACAAGACGGTGGACGAAATCCGGCGCCACATCGGGGCGGACAGCCTCGGCTACCTGAGCGAGGAGGGACTGGTCAAGGCCGTGAGCCAGCCCAAGCCAGAGGCAAACGGAGACCAGCCCGGCGCGCAGCCGTCCGGACGCGGGAGCTTCTGCATGGCCTGCTTCAACGGCGAATACCCGATGTCGGTGCCTATTCAGATGGACAAGCTGGCCCTGGAACCGGCCCTGGGCGCCCGCGACCGGCACGACACCGAGTGGCCGGAGCTGGCGCCAACGCCGGCGCTACGCAAAGACCCGGCGTAGGATTGGCGAAGGACCGCCGTCCAGCGTGACTCCTCAGCTCCCCTGCCGCTGGTGAACCCCTTGGACAACAGCAGTGAAGAGCGCTCCACCTACGCGGCGGCCGGCGTCGACATCGACGCCGCGGAGCGGCTGGTGGGCCGGATCAAGGAGCTGGTGCGGAGCGCCGGCCGGCCCGAGGTTCTGGCCGGCGTCGGGCCCTTCGCCGGCCTCTTTCGCCTCGGCCGGTATCGAGAGCCGGTGCTGGTGGCCAGCGCCGACGGCGTGGGCACCAAGCTGAAGCTGGCCGCCCTCCTGGGCCGCTACGACACAGTCGGCGTCGACCTCGTCAACCACTGCGTCAACGACATCCTCACCGCCGGCGCCGAGCCCCTCTTCTTCCTCGACTACCTGGCGAGCAGCGACCTGGGCGACGAAGAGAAGGTGGCGCTGGTGCGCGGGCTGGTCTCCGCCTGCCGCGCCGCCGACTGCGCGCTCATCGGCGGCGAGACCGCCGACATGCCCGACCTCTATGCCCCCGGCGACTTCGACTTGGCGGGCTTCATCGTCGGCGTCGTGGAGCGCGACCGCATCATCGACGTCTCCCGCATCGAAGAGGGCGACGTGCTGCTGGGCCTGCCCTCCAGCGGCCTCCACACGAACGGCTACTCGCTGGTGCGGCAGGTCTTCGACATCGGTAAGGGCGGCGATACGGTCCGCCAGAGGCAGGTCCTCGACCGCTACTACCCCGGCCTGGGCGTCACCCTGGGCGAGGTGCTGCTCATCCCTCACCGCTGCTACTACCCCGAGATGAGTCCGCTTCTGAGTCACGTCAAGGGCTTGGCCCACATAACCGGAGGCGGCATCCCCGGCAACGTGGCCCGCATCATGCCGGAGGGTCTGGCGGCGCGGTTCGACAAAGGCTCGTGGCGCGTGCCGCCCATCTTCGAGCTGATCCAGAAGACCGGCGGCATCAGCGACGACGAGATGTACCGCGTGTTCAACATGGGGCTGGGCATGGTCCTGGCCTGCTCCCAGGAGGGCGCGGCGGCCGTGCAGGCGTCGCTGCCGGAGGCGAAGGCCGTGGGGCGTGTGGTGCGACGGGAGCGGGCAGAGGCTGTGATCCTAAGCTAGGATGGGCCAGCACCGGCCGGCTCAGTGAGCCACTTGTGTTCTTGCTCCCCCTGAACACCAACTGACGCAACGCTAGCGACTTTACACCAACCCTCCAACCCGTTATTGTCTGACCTGCGATGGCGAGTGGCGCGCCGTCAGCCAACCCCGCCCCCGGAGGAAACCCATTCCCCATCCCACCGTAAGCCCCACACTGCTCAGGCTCTTTGTAACCCGCGATCAGTACATTCGGCACTTGGGGACAGAATGCCGTTTCATCAAGGATTAGGCTATGCGAGCTATTCTCAGCGTTTCTGACAAGAAGGGTCTGGTGGAGTTCGCCCGCGGCCTGGTCGAGCTGGGCGCAGAAGTGTACAGCACCGGCGGCACCCACTCCGCGCTCGCCTCGGCCGGCATCCGCGTCTGCAGCCTCTCCGACCTCACCGGCTTCCCCGAGATCCTGGACGGACGCGTGAAGACGCTGCACCCCGGCGTGCACGGCGGCATCCTGGCCCGCCGCGACCGGCCGGAGCACATGGAAGAGCTGGCGCAGCCACGGCCTCCGCACCATCGACCTGGTGGTCTGCAACCTCTACCCCTTCGTGGAGACGGTGTCCAGGGCCAACGCGAGCCTGGAAGACGCCCTGGAGAACATCGACATCGGCGGGCCGACGCTCCTGCGGGCGGCCGCCAAGAACTTCCCCCACGTGCTGGTCGTGGTGGACCCGGAGGACTACGACCCGCTCCTCGACTCGCTGCGCGCGGGCGCTGTCGCCTTCGAGGAGCGGCGGCGGCTGGCCCAGAAGGCCTTCCAGCACGTGGCCCTCTACGATACCGCCATCGCCGGCTATCTCCGCACGCGGGAGAAAAGTGAAGAATCGCCGGAAACGGGCCAAACGCTGCCGGAGGCCATAACAATCGGGCTCCGAATGCGTTTGAATCTTAGGTATGGCGAAAACCCGCATCAAAAGGCCGCTCTCTACATCGACCAGTCGCTGCCCGGCCGGTCAGGCGGCATCGCGGGCGCGAAGCAGCTTCACGGCAAGGAGATCTCCTACAACAACATCGTCGACGCCGACGCGGCCTGGCATGCCGTCTCTGACTTCGAGGAGGGCACGGTGGCCGTAGTGAAGCACACCAATCCTTGCGGCCTGGCCAGTCAGCCCGACCAGGCGGAGGCCTATCGGCGGGCCCTGGCCGGCGACCCGGTCTCGGCCTACGGCGGCATCGTGGCCGTCAACCGGCCCCTTTCGGCGGAGATGGCCCGCGAGATGAGCAGCACCTTCTATGAGGTGGTGGTAGCGCCCGGCTACGAGGAGGAGGCGCTCGCCCTGCTGCAGAAGAAGCGCAACCTGCGGGTGCTCCAGGTGACGGGCGGCACGTCCGCGGCCGCGCTGCAGTACCGGCAGGTGTCGGGCGGCGCGCTCTTGCAGGACGAGGACCGAGCGCCCGAAAGCGAGCTGAGTCTGAGAACCGTCACGAAGCGCGAGCCCACGGCCGGAGAGCTGCGCGACCTGCGCTTCGCCTGGCGAGCCGTCAAGCACGTGAAGTCCAACGCCATAGTGCTGGTCAAGGACCAGGCGCTGGTGGGCATGGGCGCGGGCCAGCCGAACCGTGTGACGAGCGTGCACCTGGCCCTGCGCATCGCCGGCGAGCGTTCGCGCGGCACCGTGCTGGCCTCGGACGCCTTCTTCCCCTTCCCCGACGGCGTGGAGCTGGCCGCCGAGGGAGGCGTCACGGCTATCATCCAGCCCGGCGGCTCGATCCGCGACGAGGAAGCGATCAAAGTTGCAGACGACCATGGCATGGCCATGGTATTTACAGGGATGAGACACTTCAGACACTAGGCCCATCCTGGTGGGCTGGCCGTCTGGCTGGCAGGGAGGACCGGCGGACAGGCCGATGGCAAGGCGGGGTACAGACATGGCAATGGCATCCGAAGTCGAGAATCGTTGATCTGGACGAAGTGGTAGCTAACCTTCCTCAGGCCGAGAGAACGCTATTCGAGCGTCTATTCCACGTGGGGGTGACCTACGGGCGGCTGGTGCCGCCGGAGTCCATGCTGCCCTGGATCCAGCAGCACTTCGGGCGGGTAGAGGCGACCCTGGTCCAGAAGATCGTCAAGGTGACCAACCTGGTCACCCTCCAGGGGGTCCTCTTCAACTGGCTCCGCTCTCACCGGCCGCACTGGACGGCCCCCGGCCTGGACCTGGAAGCCGAGCTGGCCCGCGGCAACCACGACCCACTGGCCTCGCCGCAAGAGGGCACACCGGAGGACACCTTCGGGCGGGTGGAGGGACGCTACTGCCTCACGGCCAGCAACATCGCCAAGTTCGACGGCTGGCATGCTCTCATCGTGTTCCAGGAGCGCCACCCTCTGCGCTTCGACCGAGAGATGCTCCACGACTACATCGACACCGGAAGCCGGTGGGCTGAGCTGGCGCAGCGCAGCGACCCGGCGGCCAAGTACTACCTCTTCCTCTGGAACTGTCTGTGGCGGGCGGGGGCCTCCCTCATCCACGGCCACGCGCAGGTCATGCTGGGCCACGACATGCACTACGCCGCCATCGAGCACCTGCGCCGTTCGGCCCTCTTCTACCAGGCCAACTACCGCAGCAACTACTTCGAGGACCTGTACAAGGTGCACAGCTACGTCGGCTGCGGCTTCGAGCGCGACGGCGTCCGCGTGCTCGCCAGTCTCGCTCCCGTCAAGGAGAACGAGGTGATCCTGATGGCGCCATCGCTCTCCGACGGCCTCAAGGACACCATCTACGACGTCCTGACCTGCCTCCGTGACCGGCTGGGCGTCACGTCATTCAACCTGGTCATCTACACGCCGCCCCTGGCGCCCACCGAGGAGAGCTGGGAGGGCTTCCCGGTGATGGTGCGCATTGTGGACAGGGGCGACCCGCTGAGCCGCACCGCCGACTTCGGCGCGATGGAGCTGTACGCCGCCAGCGTCGTCTCCAGCGACCCCTTGAGCCTGGCGCGCACGCTGGAGGATGCGCTCAGCACAACCGAATAGCAGTCGATACCGGGGGAAGGCCACTCCCTATTCGGCGCCCGGACGTCCACTCCTCCTTCGTCCCGGGCGCCGCCGGTGTCCAGAAAGTAGAGCACAGCCTTGGCCAGCGTCGACGTCGTCATCCCGGTCTACAACGAAGAGCACGTGCTGGTCGGCAGCGTGGAAACACTGCGGGCCTTCCTGCGGGACAGCCTGCCCCACACCTGGCGGATCGTCGTCGCCGACAACGCCTCCACCGACGGAACCCTAGCCGTGGCCCAGGGACTGGCCGAGCAGTACCCAGGAGAGGTAGCCGTCGTTCACCTGCCGCTGAAAGGCCGCGGCAGGGCTCTGCGGGCCGCCTGGCTGGGCAGCGACGCCGATGTCCTCACCTACATGGACGTGGACCTCTCCACGGACCTCTCGGCGCTACCGCCGCTGGTGGACGCCATCGCCGTCGGCGGCTACGACGTGGCGATCGGCTCACGCCTGGCGCGGGGCGCGCACACCACCCGCTCCTTCCGGCGTGATACCATCTCTCGGATCTACAACCTGATCATCAAGGCCATCCACTTCACCCGCTTCTCCGACGCCCAGTGCGGCTTCAAGGCGATCAGCCGTCAGGCGGCGCGGGAGCTGGTGCCCCTGATCAAAAACGAGGAGTGGTTCTTCGACACGGAGCTCCTGATCCTGGCCGAAAAGGGCGGCTACCGCATCAAGGAAGTCCCCGTGCGCTGGGTGGAGGATGCCGACACGCGCGTGAAGATCGCCAGCACGGTATCGGAGGACATACGCGGCCTGCTGCGACTGCGCTTCAGCCGCCTCCCCAAGCGTCCCCAGAGCTAGACCGTCTGCTGACAAACGCCGCCGTTACGTCACCCTGAGCGAAGCGAGGGGTCTCGCTGGGTCAGATTCTTCGCTGCGCTCAGAATGACGGGTCTGCCGCAAGGGGGCCTCCCAGCAGACCCGGAACCAGCTTCTGCCAGCGCCCGGCTACTCTGGATAGCCTTCGGGGTGCGCCTGGCGCCAGTGCCAGGCGCTTTCGATTATGTCCTCCAGGTGGGGGAACTGAGGCTCCCACCCCAGCTCACGATGCGCCTTCTCGCTGCTGGCGATGAGGGATACGGGGTCGCCGGGGCGCCGAGGGCGCTCCCGCACCGGAATCGGATGGCCGGTGACACGCCGCGCCGCCTCGATGACCTGACGGTTGGAGAAGCCGCGGCCGTTGCCCAGGTTGTAGGCGGCGCTCCCGTCGTGCGCAGTGTCGCGCCAGGGCCAGCAGGTGGGCCCGCGCCAGGTCCAGCACGTGCACGTAGTCGCGGACGCAGGTGCCGTCGGGCGTCGGGTAGTCCGTGCCGTAGAGGTCCAGGGCGGGCAGGCGGCCCAGGGCCACCTGGAGGACCGTCGGGATGAGGTGCGTCTCCGGCCGGTGGTCCTCGCCCAGAGTCTCGCTGGCGCCGGCGGCGTTGAAGTAGCGCAGGGAGACGGAGCGCAGGCCGCACAGGGAGTCGTACCAGGCCAGGAGGCGCTCCACGACCACCTTGGTCTCCGCGTAGGGGTTCGTGGGGCGTGATGGCCGCATCCTCGGGTATGGGCAGCGTCTCCGGGTCGCCGTAGATGGCGGCGCTGGAGCTGAACACAAAGCGGCGCACGCCGTGGTCGACCATCGCGTTCAGAAGGGTGATGACGCCGGAGATGTTGATGGCGAAGTAGAGGCCCGGCTTCTCCATCGACTCGCCAGCGGCGATGAAGCCCCCGTAGTAGACGACGCCGTCGGGGCGACCCTCGGCCAGCAGGCGGTCCAGGCCGGCGGCGTCCGCAGATGTCGCCCTGGACGAAGCGCGGCGCCGGGGCTGATGGCGGCGCGGTGGCCCGTGACGAGGCTATCGTAGACGGTGACCCGGTGCCCGGCGGCCAGGGCTTCCGCCACCGTCACGCTGCCGATGTAGCCGGCCCCGCCGACGACCAGAAGGTGCACGCTACTCCTCGAATCGCCGGAGGACCAGGCAGGCGTTCTGGCCTCCGAACCCGAAGCTGTTCTTCAGGATCACCCGCACATCGGCCGTGCGGGCCTGGTTCGGGACGTAGTCCAGGTCGCACTGCGGGTCCGGGAACTCGTAGTTGATGGTGGGATGGATGATCCCGGTCTGGAGGGTCTTGACGCAGGCCACCGACTCGATGGCGCCCGAGGCCGCCAGGCCGTGACCGACCATGGACTTGGTGGAGCTGACGGGCACGCGATGGGCGAAGCTCGCCGAAGACGGCTTTGATGGCCCGCGTCTCCACGGCGTCGTTCAGGACTGTCGAGGTGCCGTGCGCGTTGATGTAGTCCACCTCCTCGGGCGCGACGCCGGCGTCCTTGAGGGCCCCGCGCATGGCGCGGGCAGCGCCGTTGCCGTCAGGACAGGGCGCCACCAGGTGGTAGGCGTCGGCGGAGGCGCCGTAGCCCGCCAGCTCGGCCAGGATGCGGGCGTCGCGCCGCCGCGCGTGCTCCAGGCGTCTCCATCACGAAGACGGCGGCGCCCTCGCCGCAGACGAAGCCGTCGCGCTGCGCATCGAAGGGGCGGCTGGCCTTCGTCGGCTCGTCGTTTCGGGTGGAGAGGACTCGCATCACTGAGAAGGCAGAGAGCCCCAGCTCACAGATGCCGGCCTCGGTCCCTCCTGCCAGCATCACCTCCGCGCGGCCGTGGCGCAGCCGTTCGACAGCGTCGCCCATGGCCTGCGTGCCGGCGGCGCAGGCCGTGGTGACAGTGTTGTTGTAGCCGCTCACTCCGAACTGAAGGGCGATCTGGGAGGCTGCCATATTGGGGAGCATCTTGACTACGAAGAAGGGGTCGACGCGCATGCCCCCCTTCTCGACGAGAGTGCGGACCGCCTCCTCCGTGTTCGGGAGACCGCCGTTGCCGTTGCCGATGAGAACGCCGATGCGGGTCGTGTCCTCCTTCTCCAGCCGCAGGCCGGCGTCCTCCAGAGCCTGGCGCGCGGCGGCAACAGCCATCTGGCTGAAGCGGGCCATGCGACGCGCCTCGTGGCGGTCCATGTAGTTGAGCGGATCGAAGCCCTTCACCTCGCAGGCGATCTGGACGGGGTAGTTCGTCGAGTCGATCAGCGTGATGGGCCCGGCGCCGGACCGCCCCTCGACGCAGCCCTGCCAGAACTCCTCTACGGTGAGGCCCAGCGGCGTGATGGCGCCCATGCCGGTGATCACTACCCTGCAGCGGCTGTTGGTGGGGCCCATCGCTCTCGACGCCTCCTTCCCCGTGAAGCCGGCCCTACGCCGTCCCTGCGCCCCGCCTGCTGCCGGAGGCGGAGGCGAGACCGGCCGGCGGCAACGCCGGGTCCGTCTCCAGGCCCAGGATGTGCCGCCGCGCCTCGGCGGCCACGAACAGAGAGCCCATGACGCAGACCATGTCGTCGGGCGACGCCAGGCTCAGGGCGGCCTCCAGGGCTGCCGGCACGTCATCCTCCCGGCTCGTCTCGATCCCACGCTCCCGGAAGGCCGCCGCCACCGCGTCTGCGGGCGCGGCCCGCGGGTGAGGCGAGCGCGTGGCGATCACCTGGGCCAGGCGGGGCAGCCGCTCCAGCTCGGCGGCGATGGCGCCGAAGTCTTTGTCGGCGGAGAAGCCCGCCACGACGATGGCCCGCGAGTAGGACACGTACTCCTCCAGGGCCTGGCAGAGGCGCCGCACGGAATCGACGTTGTGGGCGCCGTCCAGGACCACCAGGGGCCGGCGGCGGACAATCTCCAGTCGCGCCGGCCAGCGCACCTCCTGCAGGCCGCGGCGCAGGGCCGCCTCCGGGATCGCGAGGCCGTGGTCGGCCAGGCACTCCAGGGCCAGGACGGCCGTGGCGGCGTTCTCCAACTGGTGGCGGCCCAGCAGGGGCAGCCGCAGGCGGTACGTGCCGCCAGGCGTCCTCAGCCGGAAGTCCTGGCCCTCCGAGGAGAAGCCCAGCCGCGTGAGGGCGCAGGCCTGCGCCACCTCCACAAGGTGGGCGCCACGCTCGACGCAGGCGCGGCGTACGACCTCGGCTGCCGGCTCCCGCTGGAGGCCCATGACCACCGTGGCCCCGGGGGTGATTATAGCCGCTTTCTCGGCTGCGATCTGGCCCACAGTATCCCCCAGGACGGCGGTGTGCTCCAGGCTGATGGGCGTGATGACGCAGACAGCCTTCTCCTCGACCACGTTGGTGGCGTCCAGGCGCCCGCCCAGGCCCACCTCCAGCACCTGCCACTGGACGGCCTGTTCTCGGAAGTAGAGGAAGGCCAGGGCGGTCAGGGCCTCGAAGGTGGTCATCTGGCCGTGGGCGCCGTCGGCGTTCTCGGCCTCGACGGCGTCGCGAAGGGGCTCCGTCAGGCGGCCGAAGTCGTCCGGGCTGATGGCCTCGCCATCGACGGCGATGCGCTCCGTCATGCGGTGGAGGTGAGGGCTGGTGTAGAGGCCGGCGTGGACGCCCGCCGCCCGCAGGACGGAGGCGATCATGGCCGCTACGCTGCCCTTGCCCTTGCTCCCGGCGACGTGGATGGTCCCCCGGCCGAGGTGGGGGTCGCCCAGGCGGGCCATCAGGGAGCGCACGCGCTCGAGATTGAAGTGGGCCGCCTCGCGGGTCTGCACCACCGCCAGGGCGCCTCCTGTCGCGGGCAGGCCCGCCTGTCCGGCGGGTCAAGGCGCTCCCAGTCGGAGAGGCTCAGCAGGAAGCGCAGGGCATGACGGTAGTCCATGGTGGTCAGGTTCGGGGAATGCGCGAGAGCTCGTGCTCGGGCGGCCCTTAGACAGGGCTTCGGGGATTATAGCAGTCGGCGGGTGGGCCGCTCAACGGAGCATCACCCCTCTCCCTGGCCGCCCTATGGCAGGCGCTGCTATAATCCTAAGCACACTCGAAGGAGGGCGAACCATCGATACAGAGAGGCTTCGGCAGCTCCTGGAGTCGGTAGCCAGCGGCGCGACCCCCGTCGAGGAGGCGCTGGAGGACCTGCGTCTCCTCCCCTACGAGGACCTGGGCTTCGCCAAGCTGGACCACCACCGCGCCCTCCGCGACCACCTGCCGGAGGTGGTGCTGGGCCAGGGCAAGACGCCGGAGCAGGTGGTCGCCATCGCGACCCGGCTGGCGGAACGCTCCGGCCGCCTCCTGGTGACGCGGGTCGGCGCCGACGTCTTCGCCGCCCTCAAAGAGCACCTCCCTGACGCCGCCTACCACGAGACGGCCCGCTGCATCACGCTGGACCGGCGGCCACAAGAGCCCGTGGCCGGCGTCACCATCCTCTGCGCCGGCACGTCCGACCTGCCGGTCGCCGAGGAGGCGGCGGTCACCGCCGAGCTCATGGGCTGCGCCGTGGAGCGCGTCTACGACGTGGGCGTGGCCGGCATCCACCGCCTCCTCGACTACCTGCCGCAGCTCCGCGAGGCGCGGGCCCTGGTGGTCGTGGCCGGCATGGAGGGGGCGCTGCCCAGCGTGGTGGCGGGCCTGGTGTCCGTCCCCGTCATCGCCGTGCCCACGTCGGTTGGCTACGGCGCCAGCTTCCAGGGCGTCGCGCCGCTGCTCACGATGCTCAACTCCTGCGCCGCCGGCGTGGCGGTGGTCAACATCGACAACGGCTTCGGCGCCGGCTACCTGGCGGCGGTCATCAACCGGCTGGCCGCGTCGGAGAGAGAGGGCTGAGGGTGCCCCGTGGCCCGGCCGCATCGGATACCTCGACTGCTTCTCCGGGGTCAGCGGCGACATGCTGCTCGGCGCCCTTCTCGACGCCGGCCTCCAGCAGGAAGCCCTCGAAGGTGAGCTGGCGCGGCTGAAGCTGCCCGGCTACCGGCTGGACGTGTCGAAGGCGCAGCGCGCCGGCCTGGCCGCCACGCGCGTGGACGTGGTGCCGGAAGGCGAGCCGCCGCCGCACCGCCGTCTTCCCGATGTCCTCTCCGTCATCGAGAAGAGCGACCTGCCCGCCGCGGACCGCGAGAAAGGCTCGCTTGTCTTCCGCCGCCTTGCCGAGGCCGAGGGCAGCGTCCACGGCGTCCGGCCGGATGAGGTGGAGTTCCACGAGGTGGGCGCCGTCGACACCCTGGTCGACGTCATGGGGACGGTGGCCGGCCTGCGTCTCCTGGAGATAGGAGAGCTGTACTGCTCGCCGCTGCCGGCCGGCGGGGGCGAGGCCCGCGGCGCCCACGGCGTCCTGCCCGTGCCGGCGCCGGCCACGCTCGAGCTGCTGGCCCGCGCCGGAGCGCCCCTGACCTCCCCAGCCGGCGAGCCGCCCTTCGAGCTGGTCACGCCGACCGGCGCCGCCATCGTGACCAGCGCTCGCCCGCTTCGAGAGGCCGCCCATGCGCGTCACCGGCGTCGGCTACGGCGCCGGCGCCCGCGACCTGCCCGGCCGCCCTAACGTCCTCCGACTCTGGCTGGGCGAGGCCATCGCCGAGCAGCGCCACAGCATGCTGCTCATCGAGACGAACATCGACGACATGAGCCCGGAGCTGTTCGGCTACGTGCAGGAGCGCCTCTTCGAGGCCGGCGCCGCCGACGTCTGGTTCGTGCCCATCCAGATGAAGAAGAACCGGCCCGCCACCCTGCTCTCCGTCCTCTGCTCCCACGACCGTGAGGAGGCTGTGGTGGGGCTGCTGCTGCGGGAGACGTCCACACTGGGCGTGCGCATCAGTGAGGTGGGCCGGCGCGAGGCGGGCCGAAAGACGGTGGAGTTCGAGTCGAGCCTGGGCCCGGCCGCCGTGAAGGTGAAGAGCCTGGAGGGCGAAGAGCCCAACGTCTCGCCGGAGTACGAGGCCTGCCGGCGGCTGGCCCTCCAGCACGGCCTGCCCCTGGCCGAGGTCTACCGCATCGTGTCGGAGGAGGCGCGGGCGCTGCTAGGACACAAGGCATAGGACATAGCGCATGGCCCAGTTCCTTGTTCCTGGTTCCTCGTCCCTAGTTGACGGCTCCGCCGGTGGTCACTACTCTGTCACTGCGATGCGTTCGCAGGCGACCGGCTAGCGCAAGCTGAGCGCGGCGGCGGAGACGGAGAGGGCAAAGATGCCGGGCCAGAAGCCATCGGTCACCATAGAGGACTACCTTCAGGCCGTCTACAACATGATTCGGGATGGCCGCACCGTCATCGCCGCCCGCCTCACCGAGAAGATGGGCGTCGCGGCGCCCACCGTCTGGGCGACGCTCCAGCGCATGCAGCGTGACGGCCTGGTGAGCATCGGCGCCAGGAAGGAGATCACCCTCTCCGAGGCCGGCATGGAGGCCGCGGAATCCGTCATGCGGCGTCATCGCCTGGCCGAGTGCCTGCTGGTCGACATCCTGGGCCTGGAGTGGCACGAGGCCCACGAGGAAGCGCACCGCATCGAGCACGCCATCTCTCCCCGCGTCGAGGCCCACATCCTGGCGGTGCTCGGCAATCCCACCACCTGCCCGCACGGCAACCCTATCCCCGGCTATGCCCAGGAGCCCCCGCCGCCGACCGTCGCCCTCGACTCCCTCTCCGAGGGCGACGAGGTGACCATCGAGAACATCCTCGAGGATGCCGAGGAGGACCAGAACCTGCTGCGTTACCTTCAGAAGAACGGGCTGGCGCCGGGGGCGCGCCTGAAGGTGGAGGAGGTGGCGCCCTTCAACGCCACCATGACGGTCGAGGTGGAGGGCGCCCGCGTTACCCTGGGAGACCGCGTGTCCGCCGTCATCCGCGTCCGGCCGCCCGCCAAGGGCCCCTAGCCCGCCGCCGCTTCCTAGGCCTCCCCAACACGAAACGCTCCAGCGCCCAGGCGACGCCGTCTTCGTCGTTGCTCGGGGCCACCGTCTGCGCCTCCGCCTGCACCTCGGGGGGAGCGTTGGCTACCGCCACGCTGCAGCCCGCGACCCGGAACATGCTCACATCGGGGGCGGCATCGCCGATGGCCAGGGCCTCGCGGAGGTCCACGCCCAGGTGGCGGCACACCAGGCGCAAGGCTGCGCCCTTGTCCGCGCCGGCGTCCACCACGTTGGCGTAGTGAGGATAGGCGGCGCTGTAGCCACGCGCCACGTTCAGTACGCCGCGGTACTTGTCGGCGAAGGCGGCCTCCAGGGCGTCGACGGCGTCTTTGCCGAAGAGGAGGAAGGCCGTCGGCGGCGCCGTCAGCACGTCGGACAGGCGAGGAACCAGGCGCATGCCGGCAGGGAGCCGGGAGCGGTTCACCTCCTGGCTTGAGCGCATGTAGGTGACGCTGTCCACGCTCACGAAAGACGTCTCCGAGCGGCCGTCCATGAAGGCGGCCACGTCGCGGGCGGCCTGCGGGTCCATGCGCAGGTGGAGGAGGTCAGAGCCAGCGTCCGGCGCCCTTACCAGGGCCCCGTTGTGGCAGATGAGGGGGGCCTGGAGGCCCAGCGCCTCGGCCGTGCCGACCGCCAGGGAGAACGGGCGCGACGTGCAGAGCACCACCAGCACGCCCCGGTCGAGGACGCGACGCACGGCGTAGGCGTTGGCCTCGCTGAGGCCGTCCCGGCTGTTGAGGAGCGTGCCGTCCAGGTCCAGGGCGACGAGACGGATCATCACTCGAATCCCAGCCGCCGCTCCTTCATGCTCACGAAGCGCTGCTGGGCGATGACCAGGTGGTCCAGCACCTCGATGTCCAGCACGCGACCCGCCTCCAGCACCTGCTTCGTCATCGCCACGTCGTCCGGAGAGGGTGTCGGGTCGCCCGAAGGATGGTTGTGCGCCAGCACGATCGCCGGGCAGTTCCCGCGCACCGCCTCGCGGAACAGCTCCGCGACGCGCACCTGGGAGGTGTTCACGCTCCCGCGATAGACGGCATGCACCCCCAGCACCTGGTTTCGCGTGTTCAGGAGCACCACCCGCAGCTCCTCCTGCTCCAGCAGCCCCATCTCCGACAGGAGAAGGTTGGCGACGTCTTCGGGCGTGCGGACGATGGCGCGCTCCTCCGGCTGGGCGGAGGCCAGACGCCGCCCCAGCTCGAAGGCGGCCTTTAGCTGCGAGGCCTTCGCTTCGCCCAGGCCTCGCTCCTGGCACAGCTCGCCGAAGCCGGCGCGGGCCAGCCCCACCAGCCCGCCGTAGCGCGACAGCAGCCGCGACGCCAGGGCAAGGACGCTCTCCCGCGAGGACCCCGTCCGCAGCACGATGGCCAGCAGCTCGCTCGTGGAGAGGGAGCCGGCGCCGTAGTCGCGCAGACGCTCGCGCGGCCGCTCCGTGGTCGGCAGGTCACGGATGAGAGCGTGGTACTCGGGGATAGTGTTGGTGGTCATGGGCTGCTCCTGACACGTTCTAAGCCCCCTCCTGCAGCTCGACGGAGATGACGGTGTTGGTGTGCGGGTAGTGGCGCACAGACACCGTGTCGCCCACTTCCAGCTCGAGGTAGATCAGAGGCGTCACCTTGAACACCGAGCGGCCGACGTAGATGTAGTGGCTACGCAGGATGAACAGGTCGGTGCGGCTCCACTTGCGGTCGACCAGGCCGCCGGACACCGTGGGCGAGCTTCTTAAGTCGCGCAGAGACTGAATGCTCTGGTAGCCGGTGAGGAAGGCGGCCAGGAGCAGCAGGACCATCGTAATGATCAGTCCGCTGGGGCCCTCGCGCACGAGATCGAAGATGATGATCCCTATGCCCGCCAGGCTGAGGAGGAACAGAGGCGTAAACACGAGCGCAACCCGGAAGAGAGATGACCGGGCGGCGTGGTGCGCTTCTTCCGGGCCGGGAGGGGCGGTCACGGTATGACAAGCGTCTGGCCAGGACGGAGGACGGCGGTATCCGGGTCGCCAAGGCTGTTGAGCTGGGCGATCTCCCGGACGAAGTCCACCAGGTTCTTGTCCGGCGGCTTCATCCCCTCGGCGATGCCGTAGAGGGTGTCGCCCTCCTGCACCACGTAGTTGCGGGTCGACGGCGTGGGCGTCGCCGTCGGTATCGGCGTGGTTGGCCGGCTCGGCGTCAGGGTCGGCGCTTCGACAGTGGCGGTAGCCGCTGCCTTCTCCTGTTGGGGCAGGACCACCGGCGAAGAATCCCCGCCGCCGCCGGGCGGCCTCACCAGCAGCCAGAGCGCGAAGGCGGTCCCCACCAGAAGGGCCAGGAGAGAGCCCCGGTAGAGGGTATAGGAAGGCAGGGCGCTGGCCGGCTTGAGGCACTCGGCGCAGAGGACGTCGCCATGGGCGTCGCAGTAAGGTCTGCCGCAGCGCTTACACTGGCTTGTAGCCTCGTTGGCGCAGGCGTAGCAGTTCATTCAGCGGGAATATAGCAGGTCGCGGTCCCGTTGCCTAGACGGGCCCGCCTGTCAGCGAGCAGATTCGGTGCTTCTGTGGCCGCCGCCGGTGGGGCGGCAGCTTCGCGCCTACTCGCTTACTACTGCAGCTCGACGGTGGCGCCGGCGTCCGCGAGCTTCGCGCGGACGGCCTCCGCTTCTTCCTTGGGGACGCCCTCCTTGACGTTGGTCGGCGCGCTCTCGACCAGATCCTTGGCCTCTTTCAGGCCCAAGGTGGTCACTTCCCGCACCGCCTTGATGACGTTGATCTTGTTGGCGCCCATGTCCTTGAGGACGACGGTCCACTCCGTCTTCTCCTCCTCCTCGGCGGCCGGGGCGGCAGCCGGGCCGGCGACGGCGGGACCTGCCATCGCTACCGGGGCGACGGCGGTGATGCCGAAGTCTTCTTCGATGCGCTTGTTGAGGTCCCGGAGCTCCAGGATGGTCATGCCCTTGATGAGCTCCAAGGCCTCATCCACTCGGTTGGCCATAATCTTTCGTTCCTCCTTGGCTTTGGCGGTCGGTTTAGTGCTCTCCTTGACGGGCTCGCCGGCGGCCTCCCCGGCAGCCGCCTCGACGCCCTCCGCGGGTGTCTCGTCAGCGCCGCTTTTCTTGGTCTGTCGAGCCGGCATGGCCTACGCTGCCTCCAGTTGGGCGGCGCGCGCCCCCAGAAGTCCCTGAAGATCGCGCAGGCTGCTGTTGAGAAGCGTGCCCGCCGGGTTGGTGAGGCTGGCGGATAGCAGGTAGTAGAGCCGGGCCAGCGGCGCCTGCAGCGCCCCGGCCACCTGCGCGATAAGGACCTCGCGCGAAGGCAGGCGCGCCAACTCCTCCAAGTCCCGGATCGATAGAGACTGGCCGTCGGTGAAGGCCCGCCGGAGCGCAAAGGCGTTCTTGGCTGTCCGCACGTATTCGGCCAGGGCGCGGGCCGGCGCAATGATGTCGCCGTAGGCGAAGGCGATGGCGGTGGGGCCCTCGGCCAGCTCCGCCAACTCCGGGCGCCCGGCCTGCTGGGCCGCCAGCCGGAAGAGGCTGTTCTTGATGACCCTCAGTTCCACGCCGGCCTGGCGGAGCTGGCGGCGCAGAGCGCCCATCTCAGCTACGCTCAGGCCCAGGTAGACGGTCGCCACGGCCAGCGTGCTGCGGGCGATGCGCTCCGTCAGCTCTGCCACCGTATCGATCTTGCGTTGAGTGGGCATAGGCAACCTCCTCGGGTCAACGAAAAGACCCCTGCCGCCGCAGACAGGGGCCGTTGCGCTCGACGGGCACACCGCTGGTGCCTCGTCTCACCGGCCTCGGCGGGCTCCGCCAGTGGCGGACTTAACCCTTTAGGGACCCGCTGTCTGCGACCACGCTATGTGTGGAACCTTGGAACCATTGAACCACGGAACCCGGCTTGGGTCCAGAGTTCTAAGGTTCCACTGTTCTACGTCGCCGTGAGCGCCATGGTGGAACCCAGCTCCAAGTTGATGCCGGGGCCCATGGTAGTCGCTAGGGTGGCGCTGCGGATGAACTGACCCTTGGCGCCGGAGGGCTTCGCCTTCACGACCTCCTGCATCACGGTGGCCAGGTTCTCCAGCAGCTTCTCCTCCTCGAAGCTCACCTTGCCGATCGGCACGTGGATGATGGCGGTGCGGTCCAGACGGAACTCCACCCTCCCCTGGAGGGCGTCGTTCACCGCCTTCCCGATGTCCTCACCGTCCACCACCGTGCCTGAGCGCGGGTTGGGCATGAGGCCCCGAGGGCCAAGAATGCGGCCCAGGCGGCCCACCTTGCCCATCAGCTCCCGCTGGGCGAGGGCGACGTCGAAGTCGGTCCAGCCGCCTTCGACCTTCTTGATCAGGTCGTCGCTACCCACGAAGCTAGCGCCGGCTTCCTCCGCCAGCTTGGCGGGTTCACCCTCGGCGAAGACCAGCACCCGCACCGTCTTGCCCAGGCCATAAGGCAGGAGGGCCGTACCGCGCACCTGCTGCTCGGCATGGCGGGGGTCAAGGCCGGTGCGCAGGTGCAACTCCACCGTCTCATCGAACTTGGCGTAGGCGCCCTCCTTCGCCAGCTTGACGGCCTCGTCGGGCCTGTAGGCGCGCGTTCTATCGATCAGGGCGCTCGCCTGAGCGTACTTCTTGCCTGCCACGTTCTACACCACCTCTATGCCCATGCTGCGAGCGGTCCCCTCCACCATCCTCATGGCTGACTCCACGCTGGTGGCGTTCAGGTCCCTCAGCTTGAGCTCAGCGATCTCTCGCACCTGGTCGCGCGAGATCTGGCCCACCTTCTCTTTCCGCTGCGCACTGCTGCCCTTCTCGACGCCGGCGGCGCGCTTGAGCAGGTCGGAGGCGGGCGGAGTCTTGAGGACGAAGGTGAAAGAGCGGTCCTCAAAGACAGTGATCTCCACCGGGACGATGGTGCCGGCCTGCGAGGCCGTGCGCTCGTTGTAGTCCTTGCAGAAGGCCATGATGTTCACGCCGTGTTGCCCGAGGGCAGGGCCGACGGGCGGCGCCGGATTGGCCTTGCCAGCATCGATCTGAAGCTTTATGACAGCGCGAACCTTCTTAGCCATCTAACGCCTTCAATCACCTCGAAGGCCAGCCTTCAGGCTGGCGGTGCGCCAGGCCGAGGCCTGGCCTTCCCTGCCCGTAGGGACAGAGCTTCAGCTCTGTCCTGGGCCTACTAGAGCCTCTCCACCTGAAGGAAGTCCAGCTCCACAGGCGTCTCCCGCCCGAAGAACGAGACCAGCACCTTCACCTTCCCCTTCTCCAAGTTGATCTCGTCGACCTGGCCCACGAAGTCAACGAAGGGGCCATCGATAACGCGGATGCTCTGGCCGACGGCGAAGCCCACCTTGACCCGAGGCTCTACCGCCCGCATCTGGCGGATGATGCGCCGCACCTCGGACTCCTCGAGGGGGACGGGCCGGTTGCCGGAGCCGACGAAGCCGGTCACCCCGGGCGTGTTCCGGACGACGAACCAGGCGCGGCTGGACTCCGGGTCATCCTCCTTCAACTCCATCATCTGGACCAGCACGTAGCCGGGGAAGATCTTGCGGGCCACAGTACGACGCTGGCCGTCCCGAATCTCAATCTCGTCCTCTGTCGGTATCACTACCTGATAGACGAGACCCTGGGCATCCATGGAGTCGATGCGGTGCTCCAGGTTGGTCTTGACCTTGTTCTCGTAGCCGGAGTAGGTGTGGATCACATACCAAGACCGGCCGGGAACCGTTAGCGATTCTTCGGCCTCGGTGCCTGTAGTGACCTCCACTCCTGGCACAGCCGCCTGCTCTTTTAGAGCAGGCGCCCGCGTGCCAGCCTTCTTCCTGGGCAAGACTCCTCCTGTCAGCGCAGCAGCGTGTGCTCGATGAGCCAGTTGAAGAAGAGGTCGATGCCTCCCAGGAACAGCCCCACCGCGATCGAGACAACGACCACCACCATCGTAAGGTTCATGGTGTCCTGGCGGGTCGGCCAGGTGACCTTCCGCAGCTCGTTGATGATGTCCTCCATCCAGCGCGGTCGCAGGAAAGCCAGGAACCCCTTACGCTGACGCGGAGGCTCACGCCGCCCCTTGGTCGTCGGCAGCACCGCCGGCTTGCGCCCCGCCTTCTCCTTCGTGACGGGCGGATGACGCCTTATTGCTCGGCTCACTTCAACTCCCCACCATCACTATCGGACCTCACGATGGAGGCGATGAACGCGGCAGCGCGGACAGTACTTCGATAGCTCCAGCCGGTCAGCATCGTTCCGCCGGTTCTTGCTGGTCGTGTAGTTCCGCTCCCGGCACTCGGTGCAGGCAAGGTGGATGATGACGCGGTCTTCCTTCTTTGCCATGGAGGCAGATGATCCTTTTTCTGCTACTCGAGAATCTTAGTTACGACGCCGGCGCCCACGGTGTGGCCGCCTTCGCGTATGGCGAAGTGCAACCCCGCCTCGATGGCGACCGCCGTGATCAGCCGCACCTTCATCGATTTGAGACTGTCGCCGGGCATCACCATCTCCACGCCCTCCTCGAGCTCGATACTGCCCGTGACGTCGGTCGTACGAATGTAGAACTGGGGCCGGTAGCCAGCGAAGAACGGGGTGTGCCGGCCGCCCTCCTCCTTCGAGAGGATGTAGACCTCGCTCTCGAAGTAGGTGTGAGGCGTGATGCTCCCCGGGGCGGCAAGTACCTGGCCTCTCTCTATGTCCTCGCGCTCGACGCCCCGCAGCAGGCAGCCGACGTTGTCGCCGGCTTCGCCGGAGTCCAGGGTCTTACGGAACATCTCGACACCCGTGACCACGGTCTTCCGGGTCTCGCCGAGGCCGACGATCTCTATCTCATCGCCCGTCTTCACCACACCGCGCTCGATACGGCCCGTGGCTACCGTGCCGCGCCCCTTGATGCCGAAGACATCCTCGACAGGCATGAGGAAGGGCTTGTCCTTGGGCCGGACAGGGGTCGGGATGTAGTTGTCGATGGCGTCCAGGAGCTGCCGGATGCTCTCGTACTCCGCGGCGTCGGGGTCGGTGCTGGTGCTCCCCATGGCATTGCGGGCGCTGCCCCGGATGATGGGGATCTCATCGCCCGGGAAACCCTGGCTCTTGAGGAGATCACGTAGCTCCAGCTCCACCAGGTCCAGGAGTTCCGGGTCGTCCATCATGTCCACCTTGTTCATGTAGACGACCATACTGGGGACCTCTACCTGACGCGCCAGCAGGACGTGCTCCCTGGTCTGGGGCATGGGCCCTTCCGGCGCCGCCACTACTAGGATGGCCCCGTCCATCTGAGCCGCTCCCGTGATCATGTTCTTGATGTAGTCGGCATGGCCGGGACAGTCGATGTGAGCGTAGTGTCGCTTGTCGGTCTCGTATTCAACGTGGGCGACAGCGATGGTCAGGCCTCGGGCCCGTTCCTCGGGCGCATTATCGATGCTGTCGAAGTCGCGATATGTGGCCATGCCCTTCAAGGCCAGATACTTGGTGATGGCCGAGGTTAGGGTCGTTTTGCCGTGGTCCACGTGACCGATGGTGCCGACGTTTATGTGCGGCTTGGTCCGCTGGAACTTTGCCTTGCCCATTGTCGACTGTTCCTCCTCAGATGGAGCCCACACCCGGACTCGAACCGGGGACCCCGTTCTTACCAAGAACGTGCTCTACCAACTGAGCTATGTGGGCCCGCAATATCGTAAGCTCGAAGCCGGATGCCCGCCGTCCTGCGAGCCCCACAGAGCCTCGACCTCCAGGTACCTCCAAATGGTGCCGGGGGCAGGATTCGAACCTGCGTAGCCGTCAGGCAACGGTTTTACAGACCGTCGGTTTTAGCCGCTCACCCACCCCGGCACGGCGATAGCCGAGGGAACAAAATGCGGGGTACAGGGCCTTTGTCCCCTGCCCCTCGTCCCGGTGTCTCCTGTCTGGAGCCCGAGAGGGGATTCGAACCCGCTAACCTACCGATTACAAATCGGTTGCGCTACCATTGCGCCACTCGGGCCCGGCCGCCGTTCTCCGCTCCGGGGCCTCTCACAGGGCGTAACAAAATTAGGCCCCCGGCACTTCGGGGCGATGGCGAATGTAGTATAGAGACCGCTTTTCTGAAAGTCAATCGATAAGCCTTTGGAGGGCTGGTCCATCGTTGGTGGGGGAATCCTGGACCCCCGCCTGATGGTTGTGAACCGGCGCATTGAAATGCGCAGCTTCCTCGAAGCTGAGGGTAGCTCCCTAGCTGTGCGGGCCCTCAGCTTCCCCCTCTGTCACGCCCATCGCGCGGCCCCCGCGCCGGCCACGCCGTCGACGCCGCCGGCGCCGTTGACCGGCATTGTCGCCTGGTGCCGGCTCCTCGCCCGCTGGTGGGCCGCTGGGCGAGAGCGCGGGGGCAGGACCCTCCTTTGCCGACAGCGCTGCGCCGGCCTCCCCCGCCGCATCGATGGGTCGTACAGCCGTGCCGTACTGGAGACGCAGCTCTTCCACGGGCATCTCCAGGTGGGCGAAGCCCTCCTCCAGCCGCAGCGTGACAGTCTGCTTGAGCACGTTGAGGCCCACTACCTTGGCCAAGCCCCCCGGGGTCGAGACCATCTGACCCACCTTGGGGAGCTGGCCCCGAAGCTCGCGGTACTGCTCATGCTCGAACACGAGGCAGCAGAGGAGACGCCCGCAGGCCCCCGAGATCTTGGACGGGTTCAGAGGCAGGTCCTGCTCCTTAGCCATCTTGATGGAGATGCTCGGGAAACCGCCCAGCCAGGAGCTGCAACAGAGGCGCTCGCCGCAGCGGCCGATGCCATCCACCATCCTGGCGCGGTCGCGATCCCCCACCTGCAACATCTGGAGATGGGTGTGCAGGACGCTGGAAAGGTCGCGGACCAGGCCGCGGAAGTCCACTCGGTCCTCTGCCGTGAAGTAGACCGTCAACTGGGAGCCCTCCAGGTTGTAGTCGCCGCCGACTATGCGCATGGGTAGCTCATGCTCGATTGCCTTGTCGCGCACCAGGGGCATCTCCTCAAGGGCTCTGGTCCGGTGGGACTCCGCCTTCTCCAAGTCCCCGCTCTCCGCGACCCGGATGACAGGCTTGAGAGGCTCCCTTATCTCGCTCGATAGGATCTGGTCGGGCGAGACTACCACCCGGCCCACTTCCTCCCCGTGCGACGTCTCCACCACCACGTAGGTGCCGACGGGCAACTCGTAACCGCTGCCGTCGAAGTAGTAGACCTTGCCCGCCTCCCTGAAGCGAACACCGACAACTTCTGCCATAGACCCGGGATCTCCGGCGCCCGCACGGCCTGGCCTGGCTTCACCCAGAAAGTGGAAAGCCGGGCCTCACCGGGACGCCTGAAACCCCACCTCCTTTCCTATCGCCGGCGTTGGGAGCCCCAGCATCAGGACCTCCAGCGCGAGAAGAGGGTTCACGTTGTCCTGAAGCTGCCGGCGCGCGCGGCCCAGGGCCTCGAGAAAGCGCACCACAGCTTCTACACCGTATTGTCTGCTTTCTTCGGTCAGCTTGTCCAGCCGGTCGAAGTTCACCGCTTGCTCGCCACAGCCCGCGCCAACCAGCAGCAGATCCCGCCACCACTCCTGCCAGAGGTCAAGGGCGGCGAAAACGGTCGCCCTCTCGCGCGGAAAGACGTGGCCCAGACGCCCGGCGTAGGCGAATCGCTCCGAGAGGCTAGCCCCGGCCAGCCTTCGCACGTCCTCCAGCACCGACTCTCGGGCGGACAGGAGGCCCTCGTCTTCCAGGGCAGCGACGGCCCAGCCCAGGCGGCCGCCGCTGAGCCGCGCCAGTGCGCCCGCCTTCTCCGGCGCGACGGACCACGTTTCCGCCAGCGCTCGCTCCACCTCCGCCACCGCCATCAGCCGGAACGGCACGCGTCGGCAGCGAGAGCGCACCGTGAGGGGCAGCGCCTCCTCCCGACTGGTCACCAGCACCAGCACCGCCGCGCCCGGCGGCTCCTCCAGCGTCTTGAGAAAGGCGTTGGCCGCCTCCATGTTGAGGGCATCGGCCGGGTCTACGATGACGACTCGGCGGCGTCCCTCAAAGGGGGAGCGGCTCAGGAGCCGCTCCAGCCGCCTCACCTGGCAGATGCGGATGTCCTTAGAGCTGTCGGTGCGGTGATCGCGGTGGTCGGGCTCCTCGCAGAGACCGCCTACGCCCACCAGCTCCACGTCGGGGTGCTGCCCCGCGTCTATCAGGTGGCACTCGCGGCAGCGATGACAGGGAGGGTCCTCCCCGCGACAGTTGAGGGCCATGGCCAGCTCGCGCGCGGCGGTGGCCTTTCCGACCTGACCCGGTCCGGCGAACAGGTAGGCGTGCGAGAGGCGGTCCTCGCGCAGGGCGCGCTCCAGCATCGCGACGGCGCCTGGCTGCCCGACCAGTTGCCAGCCCACGGCCATCCTCAGCGCTTCCGCCGGCGCGACGGTGGTCTGGCGACCCTGGCGGGTCGAAGGGGTGGACCTGCTGGGCCGGTCGGCCGGCCCCTTGGCGACGGCCCACCATCCATGATGTCGCAGGCCAGAAGGTCGTCGTAGCTCTCGCGGCGGCGGACGAGGCGCGCGTGGCCGTCCTTGACCATCACCACGGCCGGACGCAGCGCCCAATTGTAGTTGCTGGCCATCGCCAGGCCGTAGGCGCCGGAGACAGGCAGGGCGAGGAGGTCCCCCGCCCATAGCCGGGGCACCTCCGCCTCCGGCACGAGTACGTCGCCAGACTCGCAGTAGCGGCCGACCACCGCCACCTTCTCCTGAGGCAGGTCGCCCATGCGATTGGCCACCAGCGCCTCGTAGCGGGAGCCGTAGAGGGCAGGACGGATGTTATCGGCCATGCCACCGTCGACGGCGACGTAGGTGCGAACGCCCGGCACTTCCTTAGTCGCCCCCACCGTGTAGAGGGCGACGGCGGCCCGGGCGACAATGGCCCGCCCCGGTTCGACGGTTAGCCTGGGCAGGGCAAGCCCGTGCCGTCGGCAGCCCTCCGTGAGGGCGCCAACCACCGTCTCGGCGTACTCGGCCACTGACGGCGTCGCGGCGTCGCGGGTGTAGGGCACGGCGATGCCGCCGCCGACGCTGTACTCGCGCAGCGCCAGGCCGTGACGCTCCTGCATGCGGGCAGCGAACTCCAGTACAACATCCGCCGCCTTGCGATATGGCTCCATCTCCGTGATCTGGGAGCCCAGGTGGTAGTGAAAGCCCAGCACCTCCAGGCCCGTCGAGGCCAGCGCCTCGACAAGGGCCTCCTCGGCGCGGCCGCCCGCCAGGGCCAGGCCGAACTTGCTGTCCACCGCGCCCGTGCTGACGTAGGCGTGAGTGTGCGGGTCCACACCCGGCGTCACCCGCAAAAGGACGGCCTGCTGGCGCCCGAGGGAGGCTGCGGCATCGGCCAGGAGAAGCAGCTCGTGGCAGTTGTCCACTACCACCCGGCCCACGCCCGCCGCCAGGGCCTCGCGGATCTCCTGGGCCGACTTGTTGTTGCCGTGGAAGTAGGCACGCTCCAGCGGGAAGCCCGCCGCGCGGGCGCAGGCCAGCTCGCCGCCGGAAACCACGTCCAGCCCCAGGCCCTCCTCGGCTATCAGAGAGGCCAGGGCCCGCCCCAGGTAGGCTTTGGCGGCGTAGACGATGAGGACGTCAGGGTGGCGCGCCTCGAACTCGCGGCGGAACTCCTGGCAGCGGGCCCGCAGGTCCTCCTCGTCGAAGACGTACAGGGGCGTGCCGAACTCCCGCGCCAGCTCCACCGTGTCGCAGCCGCCCACGATAAGGTGGCCGCCGCTGTCCACGGAGGCGGTCAGGGGCAGGATGTTTCGCAGTCCGGCGTCCATGTCTGCCATCACTCTAACCCTCGGGCCGGTCGCCGGCCAGCGAACAGAACACCTCGTCTCCCTCCCGTCGCGTCTTCACCTTCCCCTCGCCTTCCAGCTTGTGGAGGTGCGAGAGAATCTGGCCGGTGGCCATGGGCACCAGCCGTCGATCCAGCTCAGGGTACACCGCCTTGACCAGCCGCCGCACGGTGTCGTGCCCCTGGCCGATGAAGCGCAGGATCTGCTCGTCGCGCTCCCGGCGGTGGTCCAGGAGCTCCTGTATCTTGCGGTTGGGCTCCTTCACCACCGGCCCGTGGCCGGGGCAGAGGAGCGCGGCGTTCAGCCCCTGCATCTTCCGCAGGGACGCCAGGTACTGGACCATGTCGCCGTGCGGCGGCGGCGCGATGGCCGTCGTGCCCATCCCCAGGACGTTGTCGCCGCTGAAGAGGACGCCTTCCTCCTCGAGGAAGGGGGAGATGTGGCCCGCCGTGTGGCCCGGCGTGTGCACCAGCCGCAGGCTCGCCGCGCCTACGCGCAGGCGGTCGTCATCGTCGACCAGAATGTCGGGCCGCGAAAGTGCCGCCTCCTCTCGCCAGCGGCGCAGTTGCTCTCGCGCCTCCCGCATCTCCTCCGGCAGCTCCACGTCGGAGGGCGTCTCTTCGCGAGCCGCCGCTTCCAGCAGGGGCGCCTCCTGCCGGTGCATGACTATGCGGGCGCCCGTGGCCTCCCGCAGGCCGTGCGCCCCTCCCGAGTGGTCGAAGTGGTGATGAGTGACCACGACGTAAGCGAGGCGCAGTCCCGGCAGGCCCTTCAGGTAGGCGAGGCGCTCCCGCACGGAGTCCTCCCCGCTGAAGCCGGCGTCGATCATGGCCGCCTGGCCGCCGTCCATCACCAGGTAGACGTTAGGCGGGTAGGGACCGGTGTAGGTCTTGACCGGTGCCGGTATGGCGTGAACGCGAAGAGTGATCTCCACGGCTCAGGTGCGGCTTGCTTATGGGTAGGCCCGCTCGCCCACTGACAAGCAGGCGCTCCCGTAGCGCCGATTATACAACATCTCTTTGACGCCCCTGGCGCCCTCTGCTATCCTCTGGGGACTCGCCGGCCTCCCACGAAGAAGGGGCTGCACATGCCCGCCCACCAGCTCGAAGTCGTGAAAGTGGGGCCGTTGGGCCCCTTCGACAACAACGCCTACCTGGTAGTGGACCCCGCCACCAAAGAGTCCATCATCGTCGACGCGCCCTTCGAGGGGGAGAAGCTGCTCGAGGCGGCCCGGGGCACCCATGTCGCACGCATCATCGTCACCCACCATCACGCCGACCACTGGGCGACCATCGACCTGCTCAAGTCGGCTACCGGCGCCCCCGTCTACTGCCACGAAGCCGACCGTGAGCCCCACGCCGACCAGGTGGACGGCACCCTGGTCGACGGCGAGGAGGTCCCGCTGGGCAGGGGACGCCTGCGCGTCATCCACACGCCCGGGCACACCCCCGGCAGCATCTGCCTACTGACCGGCCGCTTCCTGATCGCCGGCGACACTCTCTTCCCCGGCGGGCCCGGCCACAGCGACCGGCCCGAGGACCTCCAGCAGGAGATACAGTCGATCCTCCAGCGTCTCTACGTGCTCCCGGACGAGACAATGGTCTACTCCGGCCACGGCGACACGACCACCATCGGCCGGTCACGGCAGGAGCACGCCGTCTTCGCCTCGCAGCAGCACCCGCCGGACCTCTGCGGCGACGTGTTGTGGCTGGAATCCTAGAAGGGTTGTTGGGACTGTGGGGGCGGTTCGCGAACCACCCCTACGGGGTGGCGGTCACCGGCTCCGCGGCGATGCACACCTGATTCTTGCCCTGGGCCTTGGCGCGGTAGAGCGCCTCGTCGGCAGCCTGGAGGAGCGTTTCGGGCTCCACCCTCTCGCCGCCGAACTCGGCGACGCCCAGGCTCACCGTCACCCGGGCCACAGTCTTGGGCGCGACCCGCATGGGCTTACGGGCCACCCGGTTCCGGAAGCGTTCGGCGACGCCGGCCGCATGCTCGGCGTCGGCCAGAGGCAGGACGAAGATGAACTCATCACCGCCGTAGCGGCCTACCACGTCCATAGCGCGACAGGTGGACCGGGCGAGGCCCGCCAGCTCGATCAGCACCCAGTCGCCGCTGCGGTGGCCCATGGTGTCGTTGACGTCCTTGAAGTTGTCCGCGTCGGCCAGGATCACGGACAGCGGCGAGCCCTCGCGCTGGCTCCGCGCGCACTGGGCTGTCAGGAACTCCTCCACGTAGCGGCGGTTGGGGATGCTGGTCAGAGCGTCGGTGCGGGCCAGACGGTGCTGCATCTCCATGCTTTCGCGGAGGCGCTCGGCGTACTCCTGGAGCTGCTCGCGCGACCCCTCGAGCTCCTCATAGTTCTGGATGGCCTTAATTGCCGCCGCCGCCTGGGCCGCCAGGCCCTGGAGCAACTCTACCTCATGGGGCGGGAAGTCGTGGGGGCGGGGGCTGCAGACGGTGAGGAACCCCAGGACCTCATCCCCAAAGGAGAGCGGGAAGAGGGCAGAGGAGACCAGCAACGAGCGACGGAAGAACTCCCGCGATTCCGGCGGCCGCCGGGTGTCATGCTGCAGGTCAGGTATCAAGGCCGGTTCACGGGTCTCTGCGACGTTCAGGAATATGGGCTCTACTTCGCGGCTCAGCCCCCATTCCTGCCAGACCCGCGCCCAGGGGCTTTCTGACCAGCGCGACTGGTTGAAGCAGCGGAAGCGGAGCCTGTGGTTATCCTCGGCCAGCACGTCGAGGATGACCAGTTCGTGGTCGGTGACGGCACCGACGACGGTGGCGAGACGGGTCAGCACCGCCTCCATCTCCCGCGTTTGGGTAATGGCGCGGGCCACCTCCGAGAGGGCGTTGAGCTGCTCGCGCTGTCGGCTGGCCTGAGATGCGTCCAGATAGCGCCCGATGAGCACAGTCAGCGAAGGGAGGGATGCCTCCAGCAGGTGGACCGCCCCGTCCCTACCAGACCTCGACCAGTCGCCGCGGACCAGGAGCATGTCAGAGAAGTTGACGCGTCCCGGGATGGACAAGGCCAGCCACGGTTGCCCCTGGGCTTCCCGCGCCGGGGTCAGGTCCTCGATGCGCTCCTCGGCCCCGATGTTGAAGGCCAGGGCCTTGTCCAGGAAGGTCAGCCGCCGCTGCAGGAATCCGAGCCCGCCGTTGGCGATCGGCTTCTCATTCAGCGGCGGGTCTGAGGCCCAACAGAACTCCTCCGTCGGCACGTAGATGACGTGGGTCTCCTCGACGCCAGCGCCCTCGCGCAGAGCTTGAGCGGCGAGGCGCAGGGTGTCAGGCACCGGCGGTGCCTGTATGGCCAGCGTGGAGAGGCGATGAAGAGTCTCTGTAAACATCTGTCCCTCGATGGAAAAGGTCTCATGTAGTTTCTCGGCCGATCGGGTGCTGTCCTTTAGTAGTAAGGACGCAAGAAAAATGTTCAGAAATGATTGACCTTCACACAGAGGATTCCTTGACCCGCAGCGCGCGTGAGGGGCTTACTCGCGTCAGCATCTGGCAGCAGCGGCGGACGTCGTATGGCTGGAAGCGCGGAGAACGGTGAAAGGGGGACGTCGTTCTCAGGCGGCCGTCACCCGCTCCGCGGCGGCGCACACCTGGTTCTTGCCCTGAGCTTTGGCGCGGTACAGCGCCTCGTCGGCGGCCTGAAGGAGGGTTTCGGGGTCCGTCCTCTCACCGCCGAACAGGGCGGCGCCCAAGCTCACCGTCACCTGAGCCGCGGTCTTGGGGGTGAGCGGTAGCGGCTCGCCGGCCACGCGGCTCCGGAAGCGCTCAGCGAAGTCGGCGGCCTGCTCCAGGTCGGCCAGAGGCAGGACGAAGATGAACTCGTCGCCACCGTAGCGGCCGACTATGTCCATTGCCCGGCACGTAGACTGGGCGAGGCCCGCCAGCGAGATGAGGACCTGGTCCCCGCTGCGGTGGCCGAGGGTATCATTTACCTTCTTGAAGTTGTCCACGTCGGCCAGGATCACGGACAGCGGCGAGCCCTCGCGCTGACTGCGGGCGCACTGGGCGGTGAGGAACTCCTCGACGTAGCGGCGGTTGGGGATGCTGGTGAGGGCATCGGTGCGGGCCAGGCGGTGCTGGATGTCCATGCTCTCACGGAGGCGCTCGGCGTACTCCTGGAGCTGCTCGCGCGACGCCTCCAGCTCCTCGTAGTCCTTGACCGCCTTGATTGCCGCCGCCGCCTGCGCCGCCAGCCCCTCGAGCAACTGCACATCCTCGGGCGGGAAGTCGTGCGGGCGGAAGCTGGCGACGGTGAGGAACCCCAGGCCCTCGTCCCCAAAGCAAAGAGGGAAGATGCCGGCAGAGACCAGCAACGAGCGACGCCAGAACTCTTGGTGTGCCGAATCTATCCGCTCATCGCGCTGCAAGCTGGAGAACAGGGCCGGCCGACGGAGGCGCATGTCCTCGATTAGCGGAGGTGGCAGCTCGTTGGTCAGCCCCCATTCGCGCCAGATGGCCGCCTGGGGACCCTCCGACCAGCGCGACTGGTTGAAGCAGCGGAAGCGAAGCCTGCGGCCGTCCTCGGCCAGCACATCGAGGATGACCAGCTCCCAACCGGTGGCGGCGGCGATGGTGTTGGCCAGATGAGTGAGCACCACCTCCATCTCCCGGGTCTGAGTGATGGCGCGCGCTACCTCTGAGAGAGTGTTGAGTTGCTCGCGCTGGCGGGTGGCCTGAGAGGCGTCCAGACAGCGCCCGAGGAGCACGGTGAACGAAGGGAGGGACGCCTCCAGTAGTTGGAGCGTTTGGTCCGGAACAGGGCCCGACCAGTCGCCGCGGACGAGGAGCATGTCGGGGATGCCCGTGCGTCCGGGGATGGCCAGGGCCGCCCACGGCCGTCCTCGAGCGTCCCTCGCCGGGCATAGGCCTTCGATGCGGCGCTCGGCCCCTATGTTAAAGGCCAGGGGCAAGTCCAGGAACACCAGCCGCCGTTGCAGGAATCCGAGCCCGCCGTTAGCGAGCGGCTTCTCATCCGCGGGCGGGTCGGAGGCCCAGCAGGATTCCTCTTCCGGCGCGCAGATGACATGGGTCTCCTCCAAGCCTGCTCCCAGGCGCAGGGTCTGGGCCGCGAGGCACAGAGTGTCAGGCACAGGCGGCGCCTGTATTGCCAGCGCGGCGAGGTCATGGAGGATCTCCGCCAATATCTGCCCTCTTGCAGATGGTTTCTAAGGTATTTCTCGACCATCTGAGAGGTTCGCTGAAGTGGTGCGGGTGCAAAGGACTGCTTTCGTCCCGCCACCCAAGGTCCCAAGGTTCCAAGTCTCTAACGCTCCAAGGCATCCTCAGGGGCTGCGAGGCGCCGAGACGGCGTCGAGCCCCTTCATCGTTGAGGCGTCCAGGTTCAACTCGGCCGCTTTCAGCGTCTCGTCGACCTGCTCCAGGCGGGTGGCGCCGAGAATGGCAGAGGTGAGGGCCGGCTGCTGGAGCAGCCAGGCCAGCGAGACCTGCGCCGGTGTCGCACCGCAGCCGTCCGCTGCCGCCTTCACCGCGTCGACGGCATCGAACAGCTCGTCGCGCCAGTAGCGGTCGCGATAGAGTGATCCGGTGCCCGCGGCGAGCGCGAAGCGGGTGCCCTCCGGGGGAGGCTCGCCGCGTCGATACTTGCCAGACAGGAGGCCCCCGGCGAGCGGGTTGTAGGCAATCACCCCAACCCCTTCCTCAACGCACGCCGGCAGTAGGTCGCGCTCAATCTCCCTGTGGAGAAGGTTGTACCTCGGTTGAACGGACTCGAAGCGGGCCAGGCGTAGCCTTTCGCTGACCCCCAGGGCCTTGCACAGCCGCCAGGCCTCGAAGTTGGAACAGCCGATGTAACGCACCTTGCCCCAGCGGACAAGGTCATCGAGGGCCTGGAGGGTTTCCTCCAGGGGGGTCTCTGTGTCGGGCCAGTGGAGCTGGTAGAGGTCGATGTAGTCGGTTTGAAGGCGACGCAGGCTGGCTTCGGCCGCATCCAGGATGTGGACCCGCGAGAGCCCCTCATCGTTGGGGCCGGGGCCCACGCGGCCGCGGCACTTCGTTGCCACCACCACCCGGCTGCGCCTGCCGGCCAGCCACCGTCCGACGATCTCCTCCGTGCGCCCGGCCGTCTCGATGGTGGGAGGCACCGGATAGATGTCTGCTACGTCGACGAAGTTGACGCCCGCCTCGATCGCGCGGTCCAGAATCGCATGGGCCGTGCCTTCGTCGGCCTGGCTCCCGAACGTCATGGTGCCCATGCAGATCTCGCTCACCTTGAGTCCAGTTCGTCCAAGGCGTTTGATTCGCATGCTCGTGACCTCCCCCGGCAATAGCCGCGCCTTCCCTGCGTAAGGTCGCGTCATTTCATTGTAGAGCAGCGGGCAAGGCGCCGCGCATCCCGAACCACACACACGCCTTGACACCCTGGAACCGCCTTGCTAGACTCAGGCGACGTGCGCTCGACCGGGCGGGGGGTGGTGCCGTCTCCTGGGGTGAATGTAGAGGCTCAGGACACTGCTAAGCGGCATCGAAGACGGGCTGCTCGATTTCATCCGCGGCACGTACGACTTGATATCATGGCCGGGCGTCGTGGCCATGATGGCCATCGAGAGCGCCGCCATCCCTCTTCCCAGCGAGATCATAATGCCCCTGGCCGGCTGGATGCTGGTCAAGGACCACGGCCTGGGCTGGCCCTGGCTTCTCCTGGCGGCATTCTGCGGCGCCCTTGGCAACCTGATCGGCTCACTCGTGGGCTACTACGTTGGCGTCTGGGGCGGCCGGCCTATGGTCCGCCGCTACGGCCGCTACCTGCTCATCTCCCACCACGACCTGGACGTTGCCGAGCGCTGGTTCGACCGCCACGGCCGCTGGACGGTGCTCGTCTCGCGTATGCTGCCTGTGGTGCGGACCTTCATCAGCGTGCCGGCCGGCGTCGCCCGCATGCCGGTCTGGCAGTTCAGCGTCTACACTTTCGCCGGCTCGTTTCCGTGGTCGTTGGGCCTCGCGTGGGGCGGCTTCGTCCTCGGGGACCATTGGGAGCGCATCCGGGAGTGGATGCGGCCAGCGGACATACCGATTGTCGTCGTCACCCTGCTGCTCATAGGGCTGTACGTCTACCGGCACGTGAAAAGAGCCTGGGCCGAAGAGCCGGAGACCCAGGACAGCGCAGCGGGGAACGGCCGGTGAGGCTTCGTCCTGAGGCTCAGCCCGAAGGGGCGGGGCGCCGCCTCTAATCAGAGGCCTCTAAGGGGCCGTTCCTGTCCCTGAGAGCCCGAAGGAAGGCAGATATGGCGTCACTGTCACGCCTTGGCCGCCCGCTGGGAGCCGCCGTCCTCCTCGCCGGCATCGCCTTCGGCGTCTGGCGGCTGGCCGGAGGCACAGCCGGCAGCCCTGTCGACCTCTTTCCCTCGGCCGGAAGCCCGTCGGCCTCGGGGTCGCCCCGCATCGTGATCAGCGAGTTCGGCATCGAGGCCGACACCCTCTGGGTCGCCCCCGCCGGCGACCCGTCGAGTCGTCAGGTGGTGGCTGTGGTGCCCCACGCCGCGCAACTACGGCATCTACGCGACCGTTTCGCCCGATGGCCGCTACATCGCCTACACTGCTCTCAGCCCTGGGCTGAGGGATCCCAACAACGGCTCGCCCGCTGAGGTGTGGGTGATGGGTGCCGACGGCAGCTATCCCCGCATGCTGGCGAGCGGCGCCGACCTCCTTGTCGCCCCCGTCTGGGCGCCCGACAGCGCCTCGCTGGTCTTCCGGCGGAGTCAGTCGCGGGAGAACGCGGCGGGCAACTTCGAGCTCGTGCGCATCTCGCTGGACGGCGGCGCGGCGTGCCCCTTCCGGCGAGTCCACCCTCGTGACATCCGAGGCCGGTCTCTTCCCAGTCGGATTCTCGCCCGACGGCGAGCGACTCTACTACACGCAGGTCTCCGCCGCCGGAACCGAGCTGGGCCAGGTGCCCGCCGCCGGCGGTCCGCCCTCTCTCCTCTCTCATCTGGGCGACGACTTCACGCGCGACTGGCACCTCTCGCCCGACGGCAGTCAGCTAGCCTTCCTGGCGCCCGAGCCGTCCGCGGCGGGAACCGTCCTGCGGGCGATGGTGGTCGACCTGGACGGTAAGTCCCCCGTGCAACCGGCCCTCCCTCCGACCGGCCAGCCGACACAGGAGTTCAACCCCATCTGGCACCCGAAGGATGGTGACTTGACCCTGGGCCGTCTGACTCTCGGCGAAGCGACGGCCCCGGCGATGCGCGTATATGCGTCGGGGGTGCAGGCGCTAAAGGCGCCCTCCCAGGGCTTCGACGTGCCGCTGGCCTGGTCGCCCGACGGCGACACGCTGGCCATGCGCTCCTTCGAGGGCCTGGAGTCGGAGGCCGGCCCCTGGCATCTGGTCCTTCTCGACGCCAAGGGCCAGCGGCTGGAGGTAAAGGCGGAAAGCGAGATCTCTTTCGTGGGGTGGGAAGCCGGTGGCAAGTAGCATCCCGTCGAAGCTGCGCCCTGCTGTTCTGGGCCTTCTGCTGGCTCTGGTCGCCGTCGCTCTCCTCCTGGCGCTCGGCCGCGGCCAGGGGCGAGGCGAGGCGGAGGAAGGGGCGGCCCTGCCGACGAGCTCTCCATCCCCGACATCGGCAACTGCGACGGCGGGGACTCCGGCCCCAGGAGCGACGCCGGTTCCGGAAGCCCAGGCGACGGGCAGCGGCTGCGTCTTCGGCCAGGCCCCCACCACTTACGAGGGGCCCAAGGACCGCTCGCTCTACCGCAGCGCTGCCGAGCTGGCCGGCTTCAACATGCTGCTACCCGGCGACCCCTACTTCGGCCTGCCGCCCCTGGAAACCGGCCTGAGAGGCACCCGCGCCACGAGTACCACGGCCGCCATTCCGCCCGTGCTCCTCAAGTCTATCGCCTGGATTGAAAGTTCACTAACCCAGGCCTCACAGCAGGTGCCTTACCAGGCCATCGGGCCGGCGCTGGTATCCTTCGACTGCGGCCACGGCATCATGCAGGTCACCAGCGGCATGACGTCGCCCAGCGGCGAGCGCGGCAATCCATCGCCCCAGCAGGCGCTGGTGGCCACCCACTTCGCCTACAACATCGCTCGTGGCGCGGCGATCCTGGCCGACAAGTGGAACTCGGCCCCCGAGAACCGGCCGATTGCCGGCACCGACACCGGCGGCGACCCGTCCATCATCGAGAACTGGTACTTCGCCGTCTGGAGCTACAACGGCTTCACGGGGCCGGGAGCGAACCGCAGCAATCACCCCATGGACCCCATATACGGGACCTGGCCGCGTGTACCCTATAGCTGCGGTCCCTCGAGCGACGGCCTGGGCCACAATCGCGGGAACTACCCCTTCCAGGAGCTGATCTTTGGGTGCGCCTCGCACCCGCCGCAGGTCGACGGGGTCAACCTGTGGACGCCCCAGCCGGTGGACCTGCCGGACCTGAACGACGCCCGCTGGCGCGAACCCTTGAAGCTGGAGAACTTCGTCTACCCCTACACCAAGATGGACATCCCGACTCCCAGGCAGCCCTCCGGCGGCTATCAACCGGCCCCGGCCGCCACCACTACGCCCTATCCGCCCGGCTACGTGACGCCTACTCCCTTCACATACCCCTTCGCCGTCCCCACGCGGACGCCTCGCCCGTCGTCTGTCGCCACCCCGCGGGCGTCCCCAGCGCCCGCCGGCCCGGCTGGTCACCGCGACCCCACCCAGAGGCCGGCGGCGAGCCTGCGAACCGCCATCTTCGGCACGCCCGGCCTCTCGGTCTCTGCCTCGGCCATCCAGATCAGCTACTCGCCGGAGAAGGGGTCCGGAAGCCAGACCTTCACCATCCAGAACAGCGGTACGGGAATCCTGTCCTGGCTGGCCATCTCGTCGGCGCCGTGGGTGGTAGTGAGCCCGGCGGCCGGCGTGGCTGTGGGGCCGGACCTTACTTGCGCGGCCTCCTCTCCCTGCCAGCGTACCGCCACGGTTACCGTTAGCGTCGACCCAACGAGACTGCCGCCCGGCACCAATCAAGCGACGCTGACCATCCTGGCGCCTGGCATCAGCCGTTCCGCTGCGCTGACGGTGACGACCACAGCCGTCATCCGGATCGGCGTTCCCGGCGTGACGCACAACTGACGCGCCGGACCCGCCGCCGCTGGCCGGTTTGCTATACTGTGGGGAAGATGGACAAACGGAGGCCACTGCGGGGGAGGTACACATGCTGGGCAAGATCATCGGGTCGGTGAGGCGGAATCACGCCTTAGAACACGCCACCGTTTCCATTCTCCTGGGACGGCTGGGACCGGGACTGCGCATGGTGGGGCGTGCGACCCACGACGGCTTTTACATCTACGGCGACGTGCCCTCCGCGCAGCTCGAGGAATCGGCGGTCGAAGGGCTGGCGCGCCTGAAGCGAGGCGAATCCGGCCTCGCCGTTTCGCCCCTTTGTGGCACCAACCTGGCTGTTGCGGGACTCCTGGCTGGGACGTCGTCCTTGCTGGCCCTGGGCAACCGAGGACGTCTGGAGAGACTCCCCAACGTCCTGATGTCGGCCACGTTGGCGGTGTTGGCCGCCCAGCCACTCGGCCGGCTGGCCCAAAGGCATCTCACCACCAGCCCCGACGTGGCGGACCTGGAGATCGTAGGCGTTCGCCAGGGAGGGCATGGCGCCGCCCGCTACCACAAAGTCGAGACGAGGCAGCGAGGCTCGTAGGCGACGAAACGCCCCCGTAGCTCAATGGACAGAGCATCGGACTTCTAATCCGGTGGTTGCAGGTTCGAATCCTGCCGGGGGTACCAGCTCTTAGATTCAGGTTCCTCGCGGCCACGATCTTCTTCGTGGCGACAGAACGCTTCTGACAGCAACGCTGACAGCAACGCGCGGAGGTCTACCCTACTTCGCCCAGCCTTCCTCGTTGCCATGGCACGCACCATCTGATTTCCAGGCAAAAGGTCGCCGGTCAGACCTGGCCGCCCCGGCCGCAGAACCAACATGCAATATGGTACCGCAGCCGCGGGCGGGTCTCAGGTAGGTCGCCATGTGCGCCCGCACGTGCTTCATCCCGAAGTGAGGCCGGCCGGCCAGATCCACCCTTCCAGTTCAAGATGAAGCAGGAAGGGCGACCCGAACCGCGCCTTCCAGACGCCGAAAAGAAGCAAAGGAGGGCCGCTGCGTCTTGCGGCTCGCTGGACTGCGCGTCACTATGCAATCGGTGGTTCACCGAGGTCAGAGAGGACGAACCGGCTTGAACACCGGCAGTAGGAGCTTTCGCAGCGCCATCCGCGCCATCTGGGGCCGCCGCCACCAGCACGGGGTCGAGCCCGCAGGCGGCGGCGATGATCAGCCGCTGCGCGCCGAGCTCCTCAGCGTCGAGCAACTCAAGGAGCACGCGAAGGCGCTCGCGGCGAAGCATGCCGTTGATGAGAAGCGGGGGCCGGACCTTCTGCTCCCGCAGCTCAGCGAGAACGAGTCAGTCCTCCTCAATGCCTACCGCCTTGTCGCGGACGAGGGGGAAGGCGAGCTTCGTGTCACTCCTGCCACCGAGTGGCTGCGCGACAACTTCTACCTCATCGAGGAGCAAATACGGGCAGCCCGTGGCCACCTGCCCAAGGGCTATAGCCAGGAGCTCCCCCACCTGCTTAGCGGCCCCTCGGCCGGCTACCCCCTCGTCTACGGCATCGCGCTAGAGCTTGTCTCCCACGGCGACGGCCGCGTCGACTCGGGCAGCTTGAGCGCCTTCGTGCACGCCTACCAAACCATCAAGCCGCTGAAGCTGGGCGAGCTTTGGGCGATCCCGATCATGCTGCGCCTGGCGCTGATCAACAACCTCCGCCGCGTCGCGGCGCGCATCTCCGCCGACCAGCTCGCGCGCAGTCAGGCGAACCACTGGGCCGACCAGATGATCGAGGTGGCGGAGAAGGAGCCGACGAGACTGATCGTCACGCTCGCGGACATGGCGCGGTCGGACCCGCAGATGTCCAGCGCCTTCGTAGCCGAACTAGCGCGCCGGCTCCAGGGGCAGGGGCCCGCGCAGGCCATGCCGCTCACCTGGCTGGAGCAGCGGCTCACCGAGATGAGCCTGACGATCGAGCGGCTGGTCCAGCTTGAAGGCCAGCAGCAGGCGGAAAACCAGGTTTCGATCAGCAACAGCATCGGCAGCCTCCGCTTCCTCGACGCGACAGACTGGCGCGAGTTCGTCGAGACGATGAGCGCCGTCGAGGACACGCTCCGCGACGACCCGGCAGGCGTCTACGGCCAGATGGACTTCGCCACGCGCGACCGCTATCGCCACGTCGTCGAGCGCACGGCCCGCCGGGCCGGCCTCTCGGAGCGGGAGGTGGCGCAGAAGGCAGTGGACCTGGCTGCGGCCGCACAGACGCAGGCCGGCGCCCAAGACCGGACGGCTCACGTCGGCTACTACCTGATCGACCGGGGTGTGCCGCTCTTCGAGCGCGCCGCCCAGGTCCGCCTCTCGCCCTTCGAGCGACTCCGGCGAGCGGCGGGCCGCATGCCGCTCCTCTTCTATCTCGGCTCGATATGGCTGATCGCCGCGACCGTGACGTTCGGCGTGCTGGCACAGGCGGTCGCTTTCGGCGCCGGAGGCTGGGGGCTGTTGCCACTCGGCGCGCTCGTTCTCCTTTGCGCCAGCTCGCTGGGCGTAGCGGCTGTGAACTGGCTGGCGACGCTTCTCGTCAAGCCCGATACGCTGCCCCGGCTCGACTTCTCGCAGGGGATACCGTCCGACCGGCGCACACTCGTCGTCGTGCCCACCCTTCTCACCGACCCAGAGGGCGTCGAGGGTCTATTGGAGGCGCTGGAGGTACGCTTCCTGGCGAACCACGACTCCAGCCTCCACTTCGGACTGCTCACGGACTTCCGCGATGCGCCGGCTGAGGTGATGCCGGAGGACGAGGAGTTGCTTCGTCTGGCGCACGAGGGGATTGAGGCGCTCAACCGCAAGTACCAGGACGACCGCGACGACGCCTTCTTCCTTTTCCACCGGCCGCGCCGGTGGAACCCCCAAGAGCGCGTCTGGATGGGCTACGAACGCAAGCGCGGGAAGCTGAGCGACCTCAACGCCCTCTTGCGCGGCGCCGAGGACGGCCGCTTCTCGCTGATCGTCGGCGAGCGGTCGGTGCTGCCAACCGTCAAGTACGTGATCACGCTCGACACCGACACGCAGCTCCCTCGCGACGCCGCCCGCCTCCTCGTCGGCACCCTCAGTCACCCGCTCAACCGGCCGCGTTATGACGAGGCCAAGGGGCGCATCTGCGAGGGCTACGGCATCCTGCAACCGCGCCTCTCGGCGACGATGGCGGATGTCAGCCGCTCATGGTTCAGCCGCCTCTTCGGCGGCGAGCCGGGCATCGACCCCTACACGCGCGCCGTCTCCGACGTCTACCAGGACGTCTTCCGCGAGGGGTCTTTCATCGGCAAGGGCATCTTCGACGTGGACGCCTTCGAGCGCGCGCTTGGCGGCCGCTTCCCCGAGAATCTGATCCTCAGCCACGACCTCCTGGAAGGCTGCTACGCGCGGGCAGCGCTTGTCACTGACGTCCAACTCCACGAGAGCTACCCGACGCGCTTCAGTGCCGACATGAGCCGCCGTCATCGTTGGATCCGCGGCGACTGGCAGATCGCCCGGTGGCTGCTGCCCCGCGCGCCCGACGCCAGCGGCCGTCCGGTGCGCAACCCGATCTCGGCGCTCTCGCGCTGGAAGATCCTCGACAACCTCCGGCGAAGTTTCGTGCCCGGCGCGCTCGTGCTGCTCCTCCTCCTTGGGTGGACAATCCTGAGCCCGCCCTGGTTCTGGACGTGCGTTGTCGCCGGCATCCTCCTCCTTAGCCCGCTGCTGACGTCGCTTGTCGAGATCGCCCGCAAGCCGCCGGACCTGCCGCCTCGCTTGCACTTCAGGACGGTTGCCGCGTCGGTCGCCAGGCGGATGGCCCAGAGCGCGCTCGGCCTGGCGCTCCTCCTCTACGAGGCGGCATTCAGCCTGGACGCCGCGCTCAAGACGTGGTGGCGGATGCTCGTCACCCGGCGCCGGCTCCTCGAGTGGACGACGTCAAGCGACGCCAGGTGGAGCGACAGCAAGCGGCTCGCCGAGTTCTTCCGAATGATGTGGGTAGCGCCGGCCGTCGCCCTCGCAGCGACCGTCTACCTCTCGCTGGAGCGACCGATGGCGCTCCTTCCCGCCGGGCCGCTCCTCGCCGCCTGGATCGCCTCGCCGGCTGTTGCCTGGTGGGTGAGCCGGCCAATCGTGCGACGGGAGCCCATCCTCTCATCCTTGCAGACGGCCTTCCTGCGAAAGCTCGCCCGCAAGACGTGGCGCTTCTTCGAGACGTTTGTCGGCCCCGAAGACAACTGGCTGCCGCCCGACAGCTATCAGGAAGCGCCCGTCGAGGCTATCGCCCACCGGACCTCGCCCACCAACATGGGTCTCTCCGTCCTCGCCAACCTGGCGGCGTACGACTTCGGCTACATCTCCGCCCGCCCGGCTGATCGAGCAGACGACCCGTGCGCTCCAGACGATGCAGGGGATGGAGCGGACGCACGGCCACTTCTACAACTGGTACGACACGATCACCCTGCAGCCCCTCGCTCCCCTCTACGTCTCCACCGTTGACAGCGGCAACTTGGCCGGCCACCTGCTCACGCTGCGGTCAGGCCTCCGCGAGTTGGCGGATAGCCCGGTCCTCCCACCTCAGGCCTTTGGCGGCCTCCGCGACACGCTCAGTCTCCTCGCCGACGCCGCCCGTGCGGCTCGCTCGCCCGACACGCCCGGCCGCAACGGCGGAGGCCTCGCCGGGACGCTCGACGAGATCGACCGGCTGATCGAGGCACTCGCCAATCCTCCCACCGGCCTGCGCGCCTCCCGCTCGCTCCTCGACCGGCTGACGACGGCCGCCGGACGCATCGCCGACGGCTTGGGCCCCGAGCCCGACGCTGAGATGAAGTGGTGGGCCCTCTCCTTCAAGAAGCAGTGCGATGATGGGCTCGGCGACCTCGACCACGTGGCGCCGTGGGCCGCGCTGCCGCCTCCGCCCCACGCCCTAGTCGAGAGTGACGCGGCCGGCGAAGCTGCGGCGTCCGGCTCGCTGCGCGAGGCGATTCACCGGCTCGACGAGGGGCCGACGCTCCGCGAGACCGCCGACTTGGACAAGACGCTGGCGCCGGCGCTCGACGAGGCGCTCGGTGCCCTGACGACCGACCACACACTACCCGCCCACGAGTGGCTGGCCCGTCTCCACCGCGCCGTGAGCGAGGCGAGCGGCCGCGCGGCTGACCGGTTGGAGGCGATCGAGCGGCTCGGCCAGCTCTGCAACGAACTGGCCGACATGGACTACGACTTCCTGACGGACCAGTCGCGTCACCTGTTCGTCATCGGCTACGACATCGCCGAGCGGCGGCGCGACCCGAGCTATTACGACCTGCTGGCCTCAGAGGCGCGCCTCGCCACCTTCGTCGCCATCGCGCAACACCAACTGTCGCAGGAGTACTGGTTCGCCCTCGGTCGCCTCGTGACGACCTCCGGCGCCGATCCTGCCCTCCTCTCCTGGGGCGGCTCCATGTTCGAGTACCTGATGCCGCTCATCGTCATGCCGACCTACGAGGACACCGTGCTTGACCGGACCTACAAGGCCGTCGTCCGGCGCCAGATCGAGTACGGCGCCCAGCGGGGTGTCCCCTGGGGTATCTCCGAGTCCGGCTACAACACGACGGACGCCTACCTCAGGTACCAGTACCGCGCCTTCGGCGTGCCGGGCCTCGGCTTCAAGCGCGGCCTCGCCGAGGACCTGGTGGTGGCACCCTACGCGACGGCGATGGCGCTGATGGTCGCGCCGGAACAGGCGTGCGCGAACCTTAAGCGGCTCGTCGACCTCGGCGCGGAGGGCCGGTACGGCCTCTACGAGGCGATCGACTACACGCCCTCGCGGCAGCCGCGAGGCGCGGCGTTCGCGCTCGTGCGGTCGTTCATGCCACATCACGAGGGTATGAGCTTCCTCTCCCTCGCCTACACGCTCCTCGGCAGGCCGATGCAGCGCCGCTTCCTCTCCGAGCCGCTCTTCCGGGCGACAGAGATGCTGCTACAGGAGCGCGTGCCGAAGGTCGCTCCCTTCTATCCAAACGCCGCCGAGACGTCCGGCCTGCAGCAGCGCGCCGGCGAGTACCAGGCGCTCCTCCGCATCTTCAACAACCCCAACTCCGGCTCGCCGGAGGTGCACCTGCTCTCCAACGGCAGCTACAGCATTATGGTGACCAACGCCGGGGGCGGCTATAGCCGTTGGCGCGACCTCGCGGTCACACGCTGGCAGGAGGACGCGACACGCGACTGCTACGGCACGTTCTGCTACCTCCGCGACCTGACGACCGGCGAGGTCTGGTCCGCGGCCTACCAGCCGATGCTCAAGCAGCCGAAGACCTA
>CAVSBT010000016.1:0-106900 GCA_963726245.1 uncultured Chloroflexia bacterium | reverse complement strand
TTCGGCCACGAGTTCCTGGCGCCCGTCGCCGCCGTGCGGGTGGTAGACTCGCTGGACGAAGCCATCGACCACATCTACACCCATGGCACGGGCCACTCCGACGCCATCGTCACCGAGGACTACAGCGCCGCCCGTCGCTTCGTGGCGGAGGTGGACACGGCGGTGGTCTACGTCAACGCCAGCACCCAGTTCACCGACGGCGCCCAGTTCGGCCTGGGCGCCGAGATCATAGACTCTACGCAGAAGTTCCACGCGCGGGGGCCGGTGGGCCTCCAGGAGATCACCACCTACAAGTGGGTCGTCCTGGGCTCAGGCCAGACCCGCGCCTAGCACGTCGGTCTGCCGGCAGGCAGGCAGGCGCGCCCGCCGGTGGCGGGTGGAAGGAGGACGCCATGGCCGATTACGATTTCGAGCGCGAGAGCCGTACGCCTTACTCCGAGTCCTTCGTCATTGAGGTCGACGGCGACGACGTGGGCCGGATCGACCTCCACTACACGTTCAGCGTCACCTACGGCACCCTCTGCATCCCGGAGAGCCTGACCGAGGACGACATCCAGGAGCTCATCAGCGAGATCGACGAGCGGCTGGTGATGAGCAACGACCCCTACCGCGAGGACTTCGTCGTCACCGTCTGGGTGGGCCGCCAGACCGGCGTCTACTCCGAAGAGGAGCTCGAAGAGGACGAGGACGAGGAGGAGGAAGAGGAGGAGGAGGTAGAGGGCAACGGGCACCGGGAGTAAGGCCGCTTAGCGGAAGGCTTTAGCCTTCCACGAAAGCGCGGTGGAGGGCTGAAGCCCTCCGCTACACTCGCTGGCTACGTCTCTGCACCACCGGCGTAGCGGCCGTCGGCGGGCTCCACGTGAATGGTGACCACCGTACCCGGCAGGCGGCGCACCACCTCCTCTTCGATGCGGTCGCAGATGCCGTGCACCTCCTCCACGCTCCTCCGCGGGTCCACCACCAGGTGCACTTCGACGTAGCGCTCGCGCCCGGAGCGACGTGTGCGCAGATGATGGTAGCCGGCGATCTGCGGCCGGAAGCCCAGGATCGTATCTTCGATGATGTCCATCTCGCTGGCGGGCAGGCTCACATCCATGATCTGCACCAGCGCCGTCTGGAAGATGCGGAAGGCCGTCCATAGAAGGTAAGCAGACAGGACCAGCGCTACCAGCGGGTCGAACAGGTTGCGACCGGTCAGGCCTACCAGGGCCAGGCCCACGATGACGGCCAGCGCCTGGGCGATGTTCGCACGCAGATGGCGGGTCTCGGTGGTCAGGGCCAGGGAGCCGGTGGCGCGGGCCGCCCGGCCCACGAAGACGACAACCCCCAGGTTGGCGAGGGCGGTAACGCCCATGATCGCCAGGCCGGGCCCCACCACGATGTCCGACTGGCCCACCACCAGACGCCGCACCGCCTGATACATGATGAAGACCCCGCCGCCGCCGATGAGGACGGCCTGTGCGCCGGCGGCCACGCTCTCCGCCTTGCCGTGGCCGTAGGGGTGCTCCACGTCCGCCGGCCGGGCCGAGAGACGCACGGTGACGAAGGCGAAGGCGGAGGAGACGGTGTCCTCGGCGCTGTCCAGGGCGTCGGAGAGGATGGCGATGCTGCCGGTGAAGAGGCCCACGGCCAGCTTCAAGAGCATGAGGTGAAGTTGGACGAGAAGGAGAGGCCGGCGGCTCGGGAGGCCAGGTCCATCTTACCGCCGCCTGATGGTCATTGCTTCGAAAATGCGGCCGTCGTTCACTCTGGGTGCTTCGACAAGCTCAGCATGCCATATCGCCTTCCCTCTGCGACAAGCAGCCCATTCCGCACCCTGAGCCTGTCGAAGGGCGCGCCCCGCGTCTTCATCCCTTGCGGTGTCGGTGCGAACCGACATGGACGATTGACAGAATAACCCATCAGCCACAGATGGACACAGACAGGCACAGATTGCGCCAAACAGGGTCCGCTGGCCTGGGAATCTGTGTTTCATCTGTGTGAATCTGTGGCCATCTAAACAGTTCACGGCTCAGGCGCCGCGACGCCGGGCGGCAGGCCCCGATTCCTTGACCCAGCCTCGTCAGCCGCGGCGCCGGTCGCCGAGGCGGCCTCCGATGCCGGCTGCCGGGCCAGGCGGCGGGTCATAATAGCGAGAGCCCCCATCCCCACCATGACGCCGAACCAAAGCGTGGCGAAGCGGATGACAATGGTAGCCACGGTCGCCAGGCTCTTCGGCATGTCGACGATGACCTGGAGCAGCCCCGTGAGGCCGCCTTCCGCCACCCCCAGCCCGCCCGGCGTCAGCAGGACGGCCCCGGCGACGGTCGCCACGGGCAGGATGAAGGCCGCCTGGAGCAGCAGCAGGCCCGTGGGGTCCAGCCCCAGCGCCAGCAGGGTGACGTAGAAGGCCAGCACCTCGCCGCTCCAGGAGACGACGCTGAGGGCCGTCATCAGCAGCAGGTTGCGGGGCGAGACGAGCACGTGGGTGCTCTCGTAGAACTCCTCGATGAGGTGGGCGAAGCGGGAAACGACAGGCAGCCGCTCCACCAGGCGCAGGATAGCCTGCATTGCGGGCCGGTGACGGGCCACGAAGAGGAAGACGGCGGCCGTGACGCCTACCACCACGAAGAACTGCCAGGCCTGACCGAAGACGAAGAGCCCCGCCGTCGCCAGGATGAGCAGGGCGAAGGTATCGGTGAGCCGCTCGGCGATCAGGATGGGCGCCGAGCGGGCGAAGGGGGTGCCGTGCACCTCGCGCAGCAGGTAGCCCTTCAGCCACTCGCCGACCTTGCCCGGCGTGATGACCATGGCCAGACCGGAGAAGAACATGAGGAAGCTGTCGCGCTTGGGCAGGTCGCGCACGCCGATCTGGTGGAGATAGAAGTCCCACTTCACGAAGCGGAGGAGGTAGTTGATGCAGGTGAGGGCCAGGATGGCCGGCAGCAGCCACCATTTGAAGTCCTGCAGGCCCTCGACGACGTCCGAGAAGTCGCCGTAGGCCGACAGCCCGACGAAGACGGCCGCGCCCAGCAGGAGCGGAGAGTAGCAGCCGGCCGCGGAGCTTCTGGAGGTTCATGGGCACATTGTAGCAGGGTCGCCCAGGCCGGGCGCCTGGCGCTGCGTCAGTCGAGCGGCCGACGGCAAGTGATGGGGTTTCCCTGGACTGTCACTCTGAGTCCGCCTCCGGCGGACGGGCGAACCGGCCGTCTCCAAAGGCGACTCGCCTCCAGAGAGGGACACCGCCGGCGGGGGAAAAGGCCCAGGTGCGGCCTCGCCGCTTGTCCTATGATTATATGCCGACGCCCAGGCCAGCGCTGGCAGCAGCCAGGATATCCCCTCGGACGGGGCGGGAACGGGGGCCTAAACGCCCACTGAGGAACGTCTTGACAAAGTGGGAGCACACATGTTCTACTAGAAAGAGGTCGTTGACGGACCGCTGCCATTGTGTTTCAATTGCCCGCAAAGGTATTGACGTGGAAGGCATAGAAAGGAGTTCAGGCCCACATGAATTCCGGAGGCGGCCAGAACCATGTCGACCTAGAGGCGAGAAGCTTCTCCTTCGAGGTGAAAACTGGCGAACAGATCTCGGGCGGTGACGTTGTAGTGGTGCGAGACGTGGAGGTGGTGGGCGACAGGCTGCGCGTCACGGCGGTCACAGAAAAGGCAATCAGGGAAGAGGTTGACAAACTGTTCGTCAAGTGACCTCGAGGCGCTAGGCAGTTGGTGGCTTGCCGCCGGATTTGGTGTCCGGCGGCTCTGCTATGTATTGCTGCGTCAGGAACTCGATGAGTTTCGGCGGATCCGCGAAGGCTTCCGTGAAATAGTCGCGAAGGAAAGGACTTATGGAGTCGGGCACGCCAGGATAGGCGCACAGATACAGGGGTTTGCGCCTGTCCCTGGCGTGGCCCATTTCCGTTGAGACGCCCGGCGAATCCTTGGTTGTAGGGTAATACACAACGACCATGTCCGCCTGGTCAATGAGCTGAAGATCCCTGGGATTCGTCTGCCGCGTCAGATAAAGCTTTGCCGCCTCCACCTGCTCTTCAGGCACAGTGCTGGCCATCCCGGCCTTTTCTCGAGTGCCCGGAACGTCCTTGATGGCGAGTGGATCGAACACCACGAAGCCCGCTGCGCGGAGATCGTCTCTCAGCCTCTCAGCTTCCCGGATCAGTTCAGGGTTGTCCTGCTGGACGCGGGTGATGGGGAAACTCAGATAGACACTCGGGTATGGAGGATCCGCGGTTAGGTACGTTAGAGAACTGGGTGGATCCTGGCGTGCCAGCAGATAGAAAGGCTTGCCCTCATACTCGGCCAGCATCTTGGTCAGAGAAGCTTCGAAGTCACGCCATATCGCTATATCTGCGAAGCATACCTTTCCCTGCCACTCAGGCCTTTGCTGCAGGGCCTCCCATGCTGTGTGGCAGTCGTCAATGACGGTTGCGAAGAGGTCGATCTTACCTTCCAGTTCCTGTCTGAGGAAGGCCATGTCGAGTCCGGGCAGCAGTCGACCGTCCCGCATGAAGCACGCGTGGCTGCTCACAAGGGTGACCTGGCTGTCAGGCCCCTTCTGGAGCTCCCACACTAGCCCCTGCAGAGCTATCACCCGGTGGAGTCGGAGCACCTCAGGGTTCCCGTCAAGAAGGGCCGTGGGGTTGGGCTGCACCCTAAGGTGCGCCGGCACGTTCTCTAGCAGCGTCCCCACATCAATCACCCTGTAGCGGCCGGTTGTTGTCGAGTTTCCGATCTTGGCGGCCTCTTCCACGTACCCCCTTCTGTCGATGCCGCTGATCCCGGTCACCCAGACTATCACCGGTTTTCCTCGCTTGCCGACTCGTGCTCTTCTAAATCGCGTCCAATAGTACTACGTGCGGGAGAGACGCTGCAATACGCGACACCAGAATGCGCGCGAATGCCTGTCGCGAACGCCGCTGGGCACGCCGAGCCCGCGGCACCCACCCAGGGCCGCCCCCCATCTCGCTCGCTGCCGCTCGCTCGATGTGAGGAAGCCCCCGCCCCATCGGGGATGATCCGGCATCGAGTGGGATGGGTTTCCATGCAGTGACTGCGCGGCAGCGAAGTCACTGGGGAGGGCCGGGTGGGTCAGACGGAGAGCGGTGTGGGGCGGCGCAAGCAGAGGACAGGGAAGCAGCAGAGGCGACGTGCGAGCCTGCTCTAGTAGCTCTGGAACAGCTTGCCCCACTCGGTCTGGAGGGCCTGCTTCACCCGCTTCCGCCCGAAAAGTGGGTACCAGTAGAGGTTGTAGTAGACGTTGGAGGCCGCGTAGGACCAGGGGACGATGGGCGTCCTGAGCAGCGGCTTCTCGAGCGGCTTGAGAGGGCCCCAGTAGATGAGCTTCTGGCCCCAACTGGCGAAGGTGTTCTCGTCGCCGCGGAAGCCGAAGTTGACGTTGCTCACGTCCATCCCCACGACCTCGATCTGGCTCGGGTCGCCGCAGCCCAGGCCCCGCTCGTGGGCGAGGCGGATGAACCCCAGCGAGAGGGGGTCGAAGCCCATCATGCGCGCCGCTACGGCGTCGATGGCCACCTGGTCGGCGCTGGCGAGGATGACGTTCTTGACGTGGGGGCGCATGGCCCGCGGCCCCGGCCCGTCGCCGGCGATGGTGCCGTCGGTGACGGCGAAGATGCCGGGGTGGATCTCCTTCTGGATGGTCAGGAGGTCGACCAGCGTCTCGTGGATGACGGAGTGGGTCCAGTGGCGGCGGTAGTTCAGCAGACCGCCGAAGGCGTTCTTCATGGCGCCCGTCATCGTCGTGAAGACGTGGGTCTTCAGAGTGGGCAGGTGGATGACGTTCTTGCCGATGAGCGCCTCAGGGATCTGGATGCCGTCGGGGAAGATGTCGTTCAGCACCAGCATCTTGCCTTTAGGCGCGTAGGTGACCCAGCGGGCGTCCTTGTCGGTGAGGTGGATGCTCTTCAGGCCGTACCTGTCGAAGACGGCCTTGTGCTTGTTGTTGACCTCGCCGCGGTGAGAGTCCACCACTACGGTGCCGTTCTGAGCGGGCACGATGTCCCGGTAGCCGTCGGCCTGGAGGGTGCGGATGACGCCTTCGAGCTGCCAGGGAGTGGTGGAGCAGGCCGGGTAGTAGTGCTGCCAGGAGATGTTGACCTTGAGCAAGGTGGCGGCCTCGCGCGACAGGTGCGAGCTGTAGTCCGCCAGGCGCATGGCCCGTCCGATGTCCTCCAGCACCGTGTTGGCGCTGGTGTAGACGACGGCGACGCGGGCCTTCGCCGATGCCTTGCCCCGGCTCTTCGCAGGCGCCGGCGCCGGGACGGGTTTCTCCTCCGCTTCCGTAGTCATGAACCCCTCCCCTTCCGTTCCAGCAGGCGACGGGCCTCCGCGGCGATCGCCTCCGCCGTCAGCCCGTACTTCTCGAGCAGCACGTCCCAGGGCCCCGACTCGGCGTAGCGGTCCTTGATGCCCACGAAGCCCATGGGCACGGGGTGCTCGCCGGCGAGCGCCTGGGCCACCATGCTTCCTAACCCACAGTGTACCAGGTGTTCCTCGGCGACGACGATGGCCCCCGTCTCGCGGGCGGCCGCAAGAATGGCCTCATGGTCCAGGGGCTTGATGGTGGCCATGTTCAGCACCCGGCAGTCGACACCTTCCGCCTCCAGGGCGGTCGCCGCATCGAGGGCGCGCTTCACCATGATCCCGGCGGCGATGACGGTCACGTCGCGGCCGGGGCGCAGCAGGCTGGCCTTGCCGAGCTGGAATCGGTAGCTCTGGTCGTAGATGATGGGTATCTTGGGGCGGCCGCAGCGAATGTAGAAGGGGCCCGGAGTGCGGGCCGCCGTCTCTACCGCTTGGGCGGCCTCGACCACGTCGGCGGGGACGATGACGCTGAACCCCACCAGGGCCGACATCAGGGCTATGTCTTCGATGGCCTGAGCGGAGATGCCGTCCTCGCCGACGCTGATGCCGGCGTGGCTGGCCACCAGCTTCACGTTGAGGTGAGGCTGGGCGACGCTGACCCGGATCTGGTCGAAGCAGCGGCCGGGGATGAAGACGGCGAAGGTGCTGGCGAAGGCGATCTTGCCGGCGGCGGCCAGGCCGGCGGCGACGCCGATCATGTTCTGCTCGGCGGGGCCCAGGGTGAAGAAGCGGTCGGGGAAGGCTTCGCCGAAGACGCGGGCCGTGGTGGAAGCGCCCAGGTCGCCGTCCACCGCCACGATGTCCAGTCCCTCCTGAGCGAGGCGCACCAGCGTGGGGCCCAGGGCCTCCCGCGTGGCAGCGTCCGCCCGGGATACGATTGTCATCCGGCTATCCACCCAGCTCCGCCAGGGCGCGCTCCGCCTGCTCCGGCGTCGGCGCCTTGCCGTGCAACTCGGGGTTGTTCTCCATGAAGCTGACGCCCTTCCCCTTCACGGTGTGGGCGATGATAGCGCTAGGCCGGCCTCGCACATCCCTGGCCTTCTCCAACGCCTCGATGACGCTGAGAGAGGTCGTGGCCGTCCACCTCCTGGACGTGCCAGCCGAAGGCCTTCCACTTGTCGGGCAGGGGGTCGGTGCGCATGACCTTGTCGCAGAAGTCGTCGTTCTGGATGCGGTTGCGGTCGACGATGGCCGTCAGGTTGTCGAGCGAGTAGTGGGCGGCGGCCATGGCGGCCTCCCAGACCTGGCCCTCGTCCAGCTCGCCGTCGCCGAGGAGGCAGTAGACGCGATAGTCGCGGCCGTCGAGGCGACCGGCCAGGGCCTGGCCGACGGAGTAGGAGAGCCCCTGCCCCAGAGAGCCGGCGGACATCTCCACCCCCGGCGGCGAGCCGGCCAGCGAGTGGCCCTGGAGCCGGCTGCCCAGCTTGCGCAGCGTGGCGAGCTCCTCCACCGGCAGGTAGCCGCACTCGGCGAGCACGGCGTAGAGAACGGGCACGGCGTGGCCCTTGCTCAGTATGAAGCGGTCGCGGTCGGGCCAGGCGGGGTCCTGCGGCTCGTGGCGGAGGACGCGGAAGTAGAGGGCACAGAGGATCTCGACGGCGGAGAGGGACCCGCCGGGGTGGCCGCTGCCGGCGGCGGCGAGCATGGTGATGATGTGGCGTCTGATCCGCCGCGCCGCCGCTTGAAGGTCATCTAGGGAATCTATCTTATTCAATAGGCAGCTTCCCCTGCCGAAGTGAGCCCGCCAGAAGCGGGCAGGACCAACAAGATGCTCTTTCAAGGGTCGGAACGAAGTCATTATAGGCGGGCGCCAAGTTCGCTGTCCATAAATGTAGGGACGGAGCTTTAGCTCCGTCCTCAAGGGGGCGGACCGAGCTGAAGCTCCGTCCTTACGGCCTGGTTGCAGACCCGTCCCACATCGTCACGGTCCAATTCGCCATCAGTGCCGGTCTGTGTAAGTCTGTGGCAAGGGCAGCCCCCTAGGAGTCCAGGTAGTAGGCGAATCCCAGGAGGCCCGGCCCGGTGTGGGCGCTCATCACCCTCGTGAACTCGGTAACGTAGAGTTCCGCCGGATGGAGCGCGGAGCGGGCCCACCCGGCCAGGGCCTCTGCCTCCTCAGGGGCATCGGCATGGTGGACGCAGAGATGGAGAGACGGGCTGCCGGCGGCGCGCTCCTTCATCAGCGCGTAAAGCCGGTCGTAGGCGCGCCGGCGGATGCGCACGCGTCCGATGAGGCGCACGCTGTCGTGGCTGAACTCGACGATCGGCTTGATTTGAAGGAGGGACGAAGCCCAGGCGGCGGCCCTCGGCACGCGGCCGCCCCGGGCCAGGTAGTCCAGGGTATCGAGGAGGGCGATGATGCCCACGCGCGGCTTCAGGGCCTCCGCTCGGCAGGCAGCCGCCTCCAGGCCGGCGCCGGCGGCGGCCCGCGCGGCCTCCAGCACCATGAAGCCCTGGGCCATCGTCGCCGAGCCGGAGTCGATGACCTTCACCTGGAGGGTGGGCACCTCGACGCGCGCTTTCTCCACCGCCTGCACGGCGGAGTCATAGGCGACGCTGAAGCGAGAGCCTACGGTGATGCAGAGGGCCGCTTCCGCCTTGCCAGCGGCGCGTCGCAGGGCCTCGAGGTAGTCGCCGGGCGACGGCGAGGCGGTAGTGGGCAGGCGTCGCGACGTCTTCAGGTGATGGTAGAACTGGCGGTTGTCGCCGTCGGCCTGGTCGGGGTAGACCTTGCCCTCGAGGACCAACGAGAGCGGCACCACGTCGATGCCGTACTCCTCGACCAGGTGGGGCGGCAGGCAGGCAGCGCTGTCGGTTATGAGGGCCACCCTTGTCATTCGAGGTACTCCGCCGCCGTAATATACCACAGGTGCATAGGGGATTGATGTGAGCCAGGGGATGGGCTAATATCGTCACACCGCCCCCAATGGGTCTGGGTAGTACGGGGCGGCAGAGTAGGGGACTCCATGCCACACATGTCGCCTGACGGCCACAAGCAGTACAACATCGCCGTCGTGGGCGCCGCGGGAGTGGTGGGCCAGGAGTTCATCAAGATACTCCTGGAGCGCCGTTTCCCGGTTGCCTCGCTCAAGCTCCTCGCTACCTCGCGATCGGCCGGTAAGCGCATGATGGTGGGCGAGCAGGAGCTGGTAGTGGAGGAGACGACACCCAAGTCCTTCGAAGGCTCGGACCTGGTCTTCATCTCCGCCTCCGGGGCGGCCTCGCGCGAGTACTGCCCCATGGTGGCCAAGCTGGGGGCTGTGGCCATTGACGACAGCTCTGCCTGGCGGATGGACCCCCAGGTGCCGCTGGTGGTGCCCGAGATCAACGCCGACGATGTGGAGTGGCACAAGGGCATCCTCGCCATCCCCAACTGCTCGACGACGCCGATCGTGATGGTGCTCTGGCCCCTGCACCGGGTGAACGCCGTGAAGCGCATTACCGCCGCCACCTACCAGTCGGTGTCCGGCACCGGCAGGCTGGCCGTGGAGGAGCTGAACGTCCAGAGCAAAGCCGTGCTGGAGGGCAAGAACGTCGTTCCCCACGTCTACCCGCACCAGATCGCCTTCAACGTTCTGCCGGAGATCGATGTCTTCCGGGACGACGGCTACACGAAGGAAGAATGGAAGATGATGGCGGAGACGCGGAAGATCATGCACGACGAGAGCATCGCCATCTCGGCGACGTGCGTGCGCGCGCCCATATTCGTCAGCCACAGCGCCGCCGTCCACGTCGAGTTCAGCCGGCCCTGGTCGGCGGACGACGTGCGGGATATCCTGAGTCAGGCCCCCGGCGTGGCTGTCCAGGACGACCCCAGCGTCAGCCTCTACCCGCAGCCATGGACGGCGACCGGCCAGGACGACGTCTTCGTGGGACGCATCCGCCAGGACAGCTCGCACCCCAACGGCATGGTATTCTGGATCGTGAGCGACAACCTGCGAAAGGGCGCCGCCACCAACGCTATCCAGATCGCCGAGGAGCTGGTCACCAGGAACCTGATCTAGCATCCCGCCCGACAGTAGGAGGCTCTGCTATGGCTCAGATAGGCCGTCTACTCACGGCTATGGTTACGCCGTTCACGCCCGAGGGCGCCGTCGACTACGCCCAGGCCGGGCGCCTGGCGCTGGCCCTTCTGGAGTCGGGTAGCGACGGCGTCGTCTTGTCGGGAACGACGGGCGAGGCGCCTACCCTGACCACAGAGGAGAAGCTGCGCCTCTTTGCCGAGGTGAATCGGGCGGTGGGCGGCGCCGGAGTCGTCATCGCCGGCACCAGCAGCTACAACACGGCCGAAAGCGTGGAGCTTAGCCGGGAAGCGGAGCGCGCGGGCGTCGACGGGCTCCTGCTCACCTGCCCCTACTACAACAAGCCCACCCAGGAGGGCATCTTCCGCCACTTCGAGGCCATCGCCCGCGCCATTAGCCTGCCCTGCATCCTCTATAACATCCCCGGCCGCACCGGGGTGAACATCACTCGCGGAGACCATCGTTCGCCTCTCGCGCATCCCCAACATCGTGGGGGTGAAGGAGGCCAGCGGCAACATGGAGCAGGTGGCCCACATCGTCGAGAACACCCGCGAAGACTTCTTGGTCTGGAGCGGCAACGACAGCGATACCCTGCCTATCCTCTCCGTGGGCGGCTACGGCGTCATCTGTGTGGTCTCCCACCTGGTGGGCAGCCAGATGAAGGGCATGATCGAGGCTTACCTGGCCGGCCGGGTGGACGAGGCGGCCCGCACCCATCGGAGCCTGCTGCCGCTCATGAGCATATTGATGACGGCAGCCAGTAATCCCATTCCCATCAAGCACGCCCTCAACGTAGTCGGCTTCCCGGTGGGCGGCCTGCGGCTTCCTCTGTGCGAGGTGGACCAGGCAGCGGGGGAGAAGATCGCCGCCGAGGTGAAGCGACACCGCATCGACCTGCCGGTGGCCGTCTAAGGGCACAGGGCACAGGGCATAGTGCATAGGGCATAGCCATGTCAGCATCCAGAGACATAGTCGAGCGGCGGCGGCAGGTGCTGCGGCTGGTGTACGATAATTTCCTGCACTCGCTGGACGGCCTGCCGCCTGAGCACCTGTGGGAGCGCCCGGGCCACGGCTTCACCATCGCCCGGCTCTTGGGCCACGTGCGCGACGCCATCGTCTACTGGCTCTGGCGCGAGGGCGAGGAGCTGCCGCCTGCCGTCGAGCGCGGGGCGCCCCTGGAGACCATCCTCGCCTCCTTGCAGCAGGTGCGCGGCCGCCTGGACGCGGTGCTCGCCTCGGCCGTCGACGCCGAGCTCGACGCCGTCTGGCCGTCGGTTCTCCCTGAGCGGCTGGGCCGGCCCGGCCGTCCGGGAGGCGAGCCCATCACGCTGAACTTCATCAGCAATCGCCTGATGCAGCACGCCCTCTACCACGGCGCCCAGATCGACTACCTCCGCGCCATGTGGGAGGAAGGCTGGGGCCGCGACCGCACCTACTGGGAGGAGGCGGTGGACGCGCTGTCAGCCTGCCCGTGACTCGGACTCCGTCAATTTGACAGATTCGCCTTCCTCTGTTACCATCTCCGCCACAACTGGCGGATAATCACACTCAAGATGTTCTACCACTCGATGGCGATGCCTCGGCCCGAGCGAGTCGGGCCACCCCAAGCGGACAGCTAGTCCAGCCCGCTCCGGGTTCATCGCGGCCTGGAGCGCCTCCGAGGTACCGCCGTCATGTCCTTTGCCACAGCCCTGAAGTGCCGTGAGTGCGGGCGGGAGTACCCGCTCGACCCCATCAACGTCTGCGAGTTCTGCTTTGGCCCGCTGGAGGTCGCCTACGACTACGAGGCCATACGCAAGACGGCCACCCGCGAGGCTATCGAGCGCGGGCCCCTCACCCTCTGGCGCTACCGCCACCTCCTGCCCTGCGACGCCGAAGGCGCCGTGGACATCGGGGCGGGCTTCACACCCCTCTTTCGGGCCGTCAACCTGGGTGAGGAGCTTGGCCTGAGCCATCTCTACATCAAGAACGACTGCGTGAACCCCACCTGGTCTTTCAAGGACCGGGTGGTGGCGGTGGCCAGCACCAAGGCGCGCGAGTTCGGGTTCAAGACCCTGGCCTGCGCCTCGACAGGCAACCTGGCCAACAGCGTCTCCGCCCACGCCGCCAAGGCGGGCATGGACGCCTTCGTCTTCGTGCCCGCCGACCTGGAGTCGGGCAAGCTGATCGGTTCCGCCGTCTACGGCGCCACGCTGGTGGCCGTCGACGGCAGCTACGACGAGGTGAACCGCCTCTGCTCGGAGCTGGCGGACAAGTACGGCTGGGCCTTCGTCAACATCAACGTCCGCCCCTACTATTCCGAGGGCAGCAAGACCCTGGCCTACGAGGTGGCGGAGCAGTTGGGCTGGCGGGCCCCCGACCACTGCATCATCCCCATGGCCAGCGGCTCTCTCTTGACCAAGATATGGAAAGGTCTCGACGAACTGGCTAAACTGTGGCTCGTCGATAGCGTGCAGACCAGGATATCCGGGGCCCAGGCGGCGGGCTGCTCGCCCATCGTCAACGCCTGGCAGGCGGGAACGCTGAACATCAGGCCGGTCAAGCCCAACACCATCGCCAAGTCGCTGGCCATCGGCAACCCCGCCGACGGTTACTATGCCCTGCGGACGATGGCCGACTCCGGCGGCTCGGCGGTGGCGGTGAGCGACGACGAGGTGGTGGAAGGCATCCGCCTTCTGGCCGAGAGCGAGGGCGTCTTCGCCGAGACGGCCGGCGGAGTGGTGGTCTCCGGACTGCGGCGGCTGGTGGAGGCCGGCCGCGTGGGCCGCGACGAGCTGGTGGTGGCCTTTATAACCGGCGCCGGGTTGAAGACGCAGGAGGCCGTCTGGGGGCGCCTGCGGGAGCCGCTCCACATCGAGCCCACCCTGGGCGCCTTTGAGCAAGCCGTGGAACAGCGAGACGAGGCCCTGCCCGCGGGCTAGGCCTGGGGCGGCCTCGACGAGGGGGAAGAGCATGGCCAAGCAGCGTGTGAAGTTCACCTTTCCCCAGGAGCTCATCACTCTGCCCGTTATTTACGAGTTGGGCAAGACCTTTAGCCTGGTGACTAATATCCGCCGGGCCGACGTCACCGAGGACCGCGGCTGGGTGGTGCTGGAGTTGGATGGCGACCTCCAGGAGATCGAGCGCGGCATCCAGTGGGTAACCTCACAGGGCGTGCGCGTCGACCCCGTGGAGGGCGACATCGTCGAGGGCTGATACGCCCCGGCGGACCCCGTCAATGGAGGTCTTACATTGAGCGTGACAGTACGTATCCCAGGGCCGCTGCGGAAGGTAACCGGCAACCGCGAGACCGTCACCGCCGACGGCGGCAGCCTGGTGGAGATCATCGGACGCCTGGATCAGGAATATCCCGGCCTCAAGGAGCGCCTCTGCGACGAGAGCGGCGAGATCCGTCGCTTTATCAACCTCTACGTCAACGGCGAGGACGTGCGCTTCCTCTCCGGGCTGGAGACGCCCCTCAAAGCGGGCGATGAGGTGAGCATCGTGCCCGCCGTCGCCGGCGGCTAGAATCCCACCCCGACCGCATACGAGCATCAGGGCGGCGGCCTGACGAGGGTGCCAGCTCGGGGAAGGCGTTGCCTTCGGCCTAGTCCCCTAGTGTGGGGAGGGTGACGCTCCCGGCGAGGGACTGTGGGCCGGAGAGGGCGAGCTCGCGGCGGTGGCAGTGGCGCCTGGCCCCGGCGACGGCTTGGGCGTCGGCGTCGCCGTTTCCACCGTCCCCGTGGGAGTCTCTCCGACCACCGGCGTCTTCGTCGCCGTCGCAACGGGCGGTGCCGTCGCCGACGGAGAGGGGCTGGCCGTGCCGGTGGGCGAAGGCGTCTTTGTGGCGGCAGTCGCTGTGGGCGTCAGGGTGGCGGTTCGCGTGGGCGTTGGCGTGCAGGTGCCCAGCCCTGGTGTGCCAGGGCCGGCGCTCCCGCAGCCCTCCAGCGCAGCCCCGCCCAGCGGCGTAGATGTGGGCTCGACGCTGGCGGAGCCGTCGCCGCCATCGCCGGAGAGCACCGCCAGCCAGAGCAGCAGGGCAGCCACCGGAATGGCCAGGGCCACGGCCGCCCCGATGATGAGCGGGAAAACAGGCCCACCCGTTGAGCCGCCGATGGCCGGGGGGATGCCCGGACGCTGCGGAGGCGGGCCCATCGGCGCAGGACGCGGTGGCGCCGCCTCTCGCGCCGCCGCAGCGGCGACTGCGGCGCCGGCCTGGACGGCGGTGTAGGACAGCAAGTCCTGGAGGACCGCATCCTTCACGCCGGGCACCGGCGGCACGGGCAGGAGGGCCGCCAGCACGTTCAGGGGCGGGACCAATCGCTTCCTGGTCTCAGAGCAGTTGGCGCAGGCGGCGATGTGGCCGCTCACGAGGTGCCTCGACTCGGACGGCAGGGCGGCCTCATCCATGCTGGCGGCGAGCTGATCCAGCTCCGTGCACTGCTGACGGCCGAACCTGAACACGAGAAGGGAAGTGAAGGCCTCTTCGGCTGCCGTCTTCAGGCGGGAGATCATGCCTCCCACCTTGAACCTCCCCATGCCGAGCACCTGCCCCGCTTGCGCCGCATTTAGTCCCCGTCTCAAGTGCAGGTCCAGAAGGGCGTACTCTGTGCGGTCCACGCCGGCCGCGCCCTGCCATACGATCAGCGCCTCCTCCTGCGCTTGAGCCGCCTCGCCGGGGCTGGCCAGCCTGTCCGGGTCTACCTGTGCGAACGTGCGAAGCTGCTCCTCCTCATCGCCGCCGGCGATTTCAGCCGTTGACGGCCCTTCCTCGATGGCCGCCTGGTAGGCCGTAGCCAGGATCGCCAGCCGCGGGCTGCCCCGTCCGTGCTCCTCCGAGAGGCGCCGGCGGAAGCGAACGAAGGTGGAAAGAAGCGCTGTCGCGGCTCTCCGGCGAGACAGCAGCAGACGGGCGAGGAAATCGTAGATGTCGTGGAAGTGGCGGTCGTACAGGGCGACGAAGGCCGCTTGGTCTCCCCGGGCTGCTCTTGCGGCCAGGGCCTCGTCGCTTTCCGGGAGCTGCTGAGGGCTCGAGTCTGGCATCCAACTCCCCTGGACGCGTGCATTGTAGCACCAATAGCAATCTGCGGTGTCTGTGGCCGTCTTTGGCCACGCACCGCCTTCTCCTTGTTGCTAAGTGCCGAGCGTGCTAAAATTGTTGACGTAGTTACTTAACTTTGTGCCGAGACATAGGGAGGTGAAGTCCCGTTGCGCGTGTCCACCAAGGGCGACTACGGCGTGCGCGCCCTCATAGAGCTGGCGCACCACTTTGGGCAGGGGCCCCTTCAGAGCGCCGAGATCGCCGCTCGACAGAGCATCCCCGAGCCCTACCTGGACCAACTCCTCACGACCCTGCGCCGGGCGGGCTTCATCCGGAGCGTGCGCGGACCACAGGGCGGACACGCCCTCATCCGAGAACCGCAGAACCTCAAGTTGAGTGAGGTCGTGGGCGCGCTGGAGGGCTCTCTATCGCCCATCGCCTGCGTCGACGAGCCGGACGGCTGTAGCAAGCGCGGCTTCTGCCCTCAGCGTGAGGTCTGGGAGGCCGTGCGTGACGCCACTCGCAAGATTCTGGATGATGTCTCGATCGGCGATCTGGCATCCCGTGAGCGCCAGGCCGGTAACGGCGGCGGGCGCTACGTCATTTAGGGATTTGAGGGGGTAAGCGTTGACTACGCGCTCTGAAGCCAGGCGGGAGAGGGCGGAGTTCGTCGCGGACAGCGTGCTGGACCTGGTCGGGAACACCCCCCTGGTCCGCCTGCGACGGGTGATCCCCGAGGGCGCCGCCGAGGTTCTGGGCAAGATGGAGTCCCTGAACCCGGCGGGCAGCATCAAGGACCGCATCGCCCTCAGCATGATCGAGGACGCCGAGGAGCGGGGGCTCATCAAGCCCGGCGACACCATCGTCGAGCCCACCAGCGGCAACACGGGCATCGGCCTGGCCATGGTGGCGGCGGTCAAGGGCTATCACCTCATCCTCACCATGCCCGAGGACATGAGCGTGGAGCGGCGCAAGCTGTTCGGCCGCTACGGGGCCAAGCTGGTGCTGACGCCGGCCATCGAGGGGATGAGCGGCGCCGTTCACGCTGCCGAGGAGCTGGTGGAGAAGAACCCCGGCTACTTCATGCCCCAGCAGTTCAACAACCCGGCCAACCCGGAGATCCACCGCCGGACCACCGCCCGCGAGATCCTGCGGGCGACGGAAGGGCGCCTGGACGCCTTCGTGGCGGGTGTGGGCACCGGCGGCACCATCACCGGCGTCGGCGAGGTGCTGAAGGAGCAGAATCCGCGCATTCTGGTGGTGGCGGTGGAGCCCGCCCGCTCGCCGGTCCTGGGAGGGGGCAAGGCCGGGCTGCACGCTATCCAGGGCATCGGCGCCAGCTTCGTGCCGGGCGTGCTCAACCGCGAGGTCATCGACGAGATCATCGCCGTGCGCGACGAGGACGCGCTGGAGATGACGCGACGGCTCACGAGCGAAGAGGGCCTGCTGGTAGGCATCTCGGCGGGGGCCAACGTCCACGCGTCCGTGGTCGTGGCCCGGCGCCTGGGCGCGGGCAAGCGCGTCGTTACCATCCTGCCCGACACCGGCGAGCGATACCTGAGCGTGAACCTGTAGAGACAGGGCAGAGATGAAACTCGGCGACCCATACCCACTCGGAGGATAGGATGGCAGTCTCGGTGTACGTGCCGTCGCCCTTCCGCCGGCTGACCGGCAACCGGTCCCAGGTGGAGGCGCACGGCAAGGACGTGGCCGAGCTTCTGGAGGACCTGGAGCGCCAGTTCCCGGGATTCAGAAGCCTGGTCTTCAACGATGACGAATCGAGATCCCGGCCCACATCAACATCTACGTCAACAACCAGGAGATCAGCACCCTGGAGGGCACGGCGACACCCCTCGAGGACGGCGATCAGGTGGCGGTGATCCCCGCCCTGGCCGGCGGCGCGGGCGATGGCGAGCACCCGGCGCGGGCGCCTTGGGCCCTCACCGAGCAGCAGGTGCTGCGCTACTCGCGTCACATCATCATGCCCCAGGTGGGCAGCGTCGGGCAGCGAAAGCTCATGGAGGCCAGAGTCCTCATCCTGGGGGCGGGCGGCCTGGGCTCGCCGGCGGCCCTCTACCTGGCCCTGGCGGGCGTCGGCACCCTGGGCATCGTCGACTTCGACGCCGTGGACCTCTCGAACCTCCAGCGCCAGATCCTCCACCATACCGAGGACGTGGGCCGCCCCAAGGTGGAGTCGGCCCGGGAGACCATCGCCGCCCATAACCCGGACGTGCGGGTGGTGCCCCACAACGTGCCCTGACCTCCGACAACGCCCTGGACATCATCTCCCAGTACGACATCGTGGTGAACGGGATGGACAACTTCGCCGCCCGCTACCTGGTGAACGACGCCTGCGTCTTCCTGCAAGAAGCCGCTGGTGGACGGCAGCGTCCTCCTCTTCGACGGCCAGGCCACGGTGTTCCTGCCCGGCAAGGGCTGCTACCGCTGCCTCTACCCGACGCCGCCGCCGCCGGGGCTGGTGCCCTCCTGCGCCGAGGCCGGCGTGCTGGGCGCCCTGCCGGGCGTCATCGGCTGCATCCAGGCCATCGAGACCATGAAGCTCATCCTGGGCGCGGGCGAGTCTCTAGCGGCCGCCTGCTGCTGTTCGATGCCCTCTCCATGGAGTGGCGCAGCGTCCGCATCCGCCGCGACCCGGAGTGCGCTGTCTGCGGCGACCACCCGACGGTGACGGAGCTCATCGACTACGAGGAGTTCTGCGGGTTCCCCGGCGGCAGCCATGCCGCGGCGGGCCTGCCCGCCGGTCAGGCAACGACGCCTAGGAGGAAGCGTATGGCCGTGGAGGTCCGTCTGACTTCTGTGTTGCAGCGCGTGGTGGGCGCCAAGTCCGTGATGAGCGAGGGCGCCACCGTCGGCGAGCTTCTCGCCAACCTGGATGCCGCCTATCCCGGCTTCAAGGAGCAGATCACGGGCGAGGACGGCCAGCTCCACCGCTTCGTGAACATCTACCTTAACGACGAGGACATCCGCTACCTGGATGCCCTCGACACGCCCCTCCAGGACGGCGACGTATCTCCATCCTGCCGGCCCTGGCGGGAGGCGCCTGAGCGGGGATCGCCTTGCGTATCACGAGCATCCTGGATGCCATCGGCAACACGCCGCTGGTGCAGCTACCCAACCTCAGCCCTAACGAGGACGTGCGCTTCTTCGCCAAGCTGGAGGGCCAGAACCCGACCGGCAGCGTCAAGGACCGCATCGCCAAGTACATGCTGGAGGACGCCGAGCGGAAGGGCGAGCTGACGCCGGAGCGGATCATCCTGGAGGCCACCAGCGGCAACACCGGCATCGCCCTGGCCTTCATCGGCCGTCTCAAGGGCTACCGGGTGAAGGCGGTGATGCCGGACAACGTCAGCGAAGAGCGGGCTCAGCTCCTGAAGGCCTTCGGGGCCGAGGTCGTCTACACGCGACGGCCGCTACGGGCACCAACGGCGCCATCGCCATGGCGCAGGAGATGATGCGCGCCGACCCCGATGCCTACTACATGCCCTACCAGTTCGGCAACGTCGCCAATCCGCGCGCCCACTACGAGACCACCGGCCCCGAGATCCTGCGCGACCTGCCGGAGGTGGATGTCTTCGTGGCGGGGCTGGGTACCGGCGGCACCCTCACCGGCGCCGGCCGCTACCTGAAGGAGCGCAAGCCGGACGTGAAGGTCATCGCCACCGTGCCCCACCCGGGCGACCTGGTCCAGGGGCTGCGCAGCCTGGAGGACGGCTTCATCCCTGAGGTGTTCGACGAGTCGGTGCTGGACGGCAGGATCGTGGTCGACCTCGCGCACGGCCTTCGCCGCCGCCAAGGAGCTCACGCAGAAGGAGGGCATCTTCGCCGGCATCTCGTCGGGGGCGGTGCTGCGCACGGCCCAGCGGGTGGCGCGGCGCCTGAAGAGAGGGCAACGTCGTTCTCCTCCTGGCCGACGGGGGCTGGAAGTACCTCTCCACCGAGCTCTGGACCAAGGAGTACGAGGACCTGCCGGAGGAGATAGAGTCCATGATCTGGTGGTAGGGGCGCCTGCCGCCTACATCGACGACGGAGAGGTGAGGCGCTGGGACTAACGGACGAGCCGGTGTTCGTCCTGGAGCGCAAGTACGCCGACGAGATCATCGCCCAGGCCCGCGAGGAGGCGCCCAACGAGTGCTGCGGCGTCCTCGGCGGGCGCGATGGGCGGGTTGAGAAGCTGTTTCGCGCCGTCAACGCCGAGAAGAGCCCCTATCGCTACAACGTGGACCCCCACGACCTCCTGCGCATCTACCGCGAGTGCGACGCCAACGGCTGGGACTTCCTGGCCATCTACCACTCCCATACCCACACCGAGGCCTATCCCTCCCCCACTGACGTGCGCCTGGCCGCCTGGCCGGAGTCGACCTACATCATCGTCTCCCTGGCCGACCCCGAGAACCCCGTCCTGAGGGCCTTCCGCATCCAGGACGGCCGCGTGTCCGAGGAAGAGCTCAGGATCGAGGGCTGAGGCTGCCCTGGGGCCGGCTCTCCCCGCCCACCTCACTCGCCTCCTGAACGAGTTATCCCCTATTGACATCCACCAGTTGGCCGATACTGAAAGTAGGCGGCGGATTGATGGCGAGCGCCGTCGGAGCGTGCGTCCCGGAGGCCATGGACAACCGGCTGCGTCCCTCCAGGTATCCGATGTCGAGGCAGGCCCCAGTCTGGACGAGGTGCTGGCCGCTGCCGCCCGCGGCGTCTGCGAGGCCCTGAAGGCCGACGCCGCCGCCATCGCCCTGCTCGAGGGCGGCATCCCCACCTTCCGCGCCCAGTACGGCCTTCCTGATGAGGTCGCTTGCTCACTGGCGCCTGGACAGGGACGCCAGCCGGAGGGGGATCGTCTTCCGCGGCGAGCGAGCCCTACGTCAGCACTGACATCGCCCGCGACCCCAACTACGCTGAGTCGCAAGCCAGCAAGCTCGGCATCCGCGGCGTCATCATGGTGCCGCTGCGGGTGGGCGGAGAGGAAATCGGGTGCCTCTATATCGGCAGCTTCACGCCCCGCCGTTTCACGGACGACGACGTGCGCGTGGCCTGCGTCTTCGCCCAGCAGATAGCCGCGGCTGTGGCCAACGCCTCCCTCCTCGAACGCGAGCGGCGGGCGCACAGCGCTCCCAGGCCCTTCTGGAGCTGGTCCGCGCCGCCGGATCCAGCCTAGCCTGAAACAAGCCCTCATCCAGGTCTGTGAGGCCGCCACCAGGCTCAGCGTGGCCGACCGCTGTAGCATCCTGCTGGTCGATGAGGCCGGCGAGACGCTGGAGCCCTTCATGTCCCTGGGCTTCAAGAACGAGAAGATGTGGCAGCGCTTCCGCGCCACGGCGCGCGTCCCTGTCAGTCTTGCGCCCGGGATGCGCGATGTCCTCCTCACCCAGAAGCCCATTCTCATCGGCCACGCCAACCGGACGCGGCTCATCCCTCAAAGTCAGTGGTCAAGGACTTCGGGATGAAGAGCGTGGCCATATATCCCATGGTCGTCCGGGACCAGGTGGTCGGCGTCATGGTGGTGGATTCGACCAGAAAGTACCTGCGCTTCCCAGGAGGAAGTAGAGACGATGACCGCCATCGCCAGGCAGGCGGCGGTCCTCATCGACAACGCCAGGCTCTTCGAGCGGGAGCAAGGGCAGCGGCGACGAACCGAGGCGCTCCTAAACATCGTGGATGCGGCCGGTTCCAGCCTCAGCCTGGAGAAAGTGCTGATCAGCGTCTGCCGATCGGTGGTGGACCTCACAGTCGCCGAACGCTGCAGCGTGTTCCTGTTCAACGCCGAAAGCGGCACCCTCGAGCCGATCATGTCGCTGGGAGCCGAGAGCCCGATCATGTGGGAGCAGTTCCGCGGCGCCGCCGGGCTGCGCATCCCCGACGTGCGCGGATTCGGCATCGCCCTTAACGTACAGCAGCCTGTCATCGAGGAGCACGTCCCCGGTTCGGGCATCCTCCCCGACTTCTGGATTGACAGTTTCGGGCTCAAGTCCCTGGCGATCTATCCGCTGATGGTCAAGGATGCCACGGTAGGAGTAATAGCCGTTGACTCCTACAGCGACTTCGTGCACTTCCCGCCGGAGGAGGTCGAGGCGATGACGGCCATCGCCAGGCAGGCGGCGGTCGTCATCGAGAACGCCAGGCTCTTCGAGCAAGAGCAGAAGCAGCGGCAGCGGGCGGAGGCGCTGTTGCAGGTAGTGGGCGCGGCTGAGCTCCAGCCTCAGCCTCAAGAAGGTCCTCATCAAGTTGTGCCAGTCGGTGGTAGACCTCAGCGTGGGCGACCGCTGCTCCTTCTTCCTCTCCGAGGAGGGAGAGGAGAGAGCCATACCCATCATGTCCCTTGGCATCGAGGACCCCTCGCTGTGGGAGAAGTTCAAGGGGTCGTCGGCCCTCGAGGCATCGCAGGTCCACGGCATCAGTGAGGCCTTCCAGTCGCTGGAACCCGTCATCGAGGAGCATGTGCCGGGGTCGGGACTCCTGCCCGACTACTGGGTGGATACCTTCAATGTGAAGTCGCTCGCCCTTTACCCGCTTGTCCACAGGGAGAAGAACGTGGGGGTCATGGCGGTCGACTCCTTCCGGGACTTCGTGCACTTCCCGCCAGAGGAGGTGGAGACCCTGGCCGCCATCGCCAGGCAGGCGGCGGTCGTCATCGAGAACGCCAGGCTCTTCGAGCAAGAGCAGAAGCAGCGGCGGCGGGCGGAGGCGCTGTTGCAGGTGGTGGGCGCGGCGAGCTCCAGCCTCAGCCTCCAGAAGGTGATCATCACCCTCTGCCGCTCGGTGGTCGACCTCAGCGTCGGCGAGCGCTGTAGCATCTTCCTGGCCGACAAGGCGACGGGCAGGCTGCTGCCCTACATGTCCCTCGGCCCCGAGGATGAGAGGATGTGGGAGAAGTTCCGCTCCATCGTCACGGCGTACCGCCGACGCCGGAGAGCACCGGCTGGTGGAGGCTATCACCCGCATACGCGCCCCCATCATCCAGGAGAACGTCCCTGCTACGCGTCTCCTTCCGCGCGACTGGCTGGAGAGCTTCGGCATCAAGTCCATAGCCATCTACCCGCTGGTGGTCAAGGAAGAGACCATAGGGGTGATGGCGGTCGACTCCTTCAGCGACTTCGTGCACTTCCCGCCGGAGGAGGTGGAGACGCATGGCCGCCATCGCCAGGCAGGCGGCGGTCCTCATCGAGAACGCCCGCCTCCACGAGCAGGTCCAGCAGCAGGCCATCGCCGACCCCCTCACGGGGCTGTACAACCACCGCCACCTGTACGAGCGCCTGGAGCAGGAGATGGCTCGGGCCAAGCGGAGCCGCCGTCCAGTCGCCGTCCTGATGCTCGACATCGATAGCTTGAAGCTCATCAATGACACCTACGGCCACCAGGTGGGCGACGAAGCCCTGAAGCTCCTGGCCTCGGTGCTCCAGAGCAGTTGCCGGGCCGAGGACATCGTGGGGCGCTACGGCGGCGACGAGTTCATGGTCATTCTGCCTGAGGCCGACACCGCCGAGGCTGAGCGCATAGGAGAACGTATCCAGGCCAACCTGGCTGCCCGCTATCTGGAGGGCGAGGGGAAGGACGGCTGCGTCCCGGTTCGCATCAGCATGGGCGTCGCCTGCTACCCCAGCGATGCCACCGTCATGCACGAGCTGGTAGACGCCTGGCCGACAGCGCCCTCTACCGCTCCAAGCAGCGGGGTGGCGGCCGCATCACCACCGCCCGTGGCCGGGTCGAGGAGCTCATGCCGGCCGATAGCAGCGCCTTCAGCGCCATGCAGGGCCTCGTCAGCGCTCTCATCCAGAAAGAGCCCTCCATGCGCCAGCCACGTCGGCAACGTCGCCAAGTACAGCGTGCTGGCGGCGGCCGCTCTGGGCCTGGGCGAGAAAACCAGAACATCCTGCGCAGGGCCGGCTGGGTGCATGACGTGGGGAAGATCGCCGTACCGGACGGTGTCCTCCTCAAGCCGGGCCCCTTGAACGAGGAAGAGTGGAAGCTGATCCGCCAGCACGTAGAGTTCAGCGTGACGATCCTGCGCGGCATCGCTCATCTGGCCGACATAGTGCCGGCCGTGGCGGCCCACCATGAGTGGTTCGACGGCAGCGGCTACCCGCGGGGCCTCAAGGGCCGGCGCATCCCTCATGACGGCCCGCATCCTGTCGGTGGCCGATGCCTACTCGGCCATGACCAACGACCGGCCCTACCGCCTGGCCATGAGCCGCGAGGAGGCGGTCGAGGAGCTGCGGCGCGGCGCCGGCACCCAGTTCGACCCCAAGGTGGTGGAGGCGTTTGTCCAGGTGCTGGAGGCCGAGGCCCAGGAGACCCGCGCCGCCTAGGTTACGGTCCCACAATCCGCCCACCGCGGCTGCCGTCCTCCCCCAATAGCCTGTCTATCCTTGTCCCGGCCCCTGAACCTGCCTTAGAATGCCTCTCACTGGACATTCTGAAGGAGGGTGACGCGTGGCAAGGACAGACGGTGGGGCAACCTCCCTCACCATCGGGGGCCGCCGCTTCGATTGGGGCTGCCCGCACCTACGTCATGGGCATCATCAACGTGACGCCGGACTCCTTCTCAGGCGACGGCCTGGGGCTCGACGTGGAGGCGGCGGTGGCCCAGGGCCGGCGCTTTGCCGAGGAGGGCGCCGATATCCTGGACGTGGGCGGCGAATCGACGCGCCCCGGCTTTCAGGCCGTGACGCCGGAGGAGGAGATGCGCCGGGTGCTGCCCGTGGTGGAGCGGCTGGCGCGCGAGGTGGACGTGCCCGTCAGCATCGACACCTACAAGGCGGCCGTGGCGCGGGCCGCCCTGGAGGCCGGCGCCCACCTGGTGAACGACATCTGGGGCTTCCGCCACGACCCGGCTATGGCGCCCCTGGTCGCCGAGTCGCGGGGTGCCGGCCGTGATCATGCACAACCAGCGCGGCCGCGACTTCCACGATGTCATCGGCGACATCCGGGCCGGCCTGGAGGTCAGCCTGGGCTTGGCCCAGCAGGCCGGCATCCCCCGCCAGCGCCTCATCATCGACCCCGGCTTCGGCTTCGGCTGGGCGGAGGAGCACAACCTCGAGATGCTGCGCCGCCTGGGGGAGCTCCGAGACCTGGGGCTGCCGATCCTTATCGGCACCTCGCGCAAGTCCACCATCGGGGCCGTCCTGGGCGGCGTGCCGGTGGAGGAGCGGCTCATGGGCACGGCCGCCACCGTGGCCATCGCCATCGCCCACGGCGCCGACATCGTCCGCGTCCACGACGTGGCGGAGATGGTGCAGGTCTGCCGCGTGGCCGACGCCGTCGTTCGCGCCGACTTGTCCTGGAAGCAGGGCGACCGGCGGTGAGCGACCGGCCGGCCGTCTACCTGGGGCTGGGCTCCAACCTGGGAAACCGCGAGGCCAACCTGCGCATGGGCCTGCGCCTCCTGGAGCGCCTGTGCCGCCCGGAGGAGGTCTCCTCCCTCTACGAGACGGCGCCCGTCGGCGTGGAGGACCAGCCCCCCTTCTACAACGCCGCCTGTCGCGTCACCACCGGCCTGGAGCCCGAGGCGCTCCTGCGCTTCCTCAAGCGCGTCGAGTTCGAGGTCGGGCGGCGGCCCGGCGGCCCGCGCTGGGGCCCGCGGCCCCTGGACCTGGACATCCTGCTCTACGGCGATCGGGTCGTGGAAGCGGCCGACCTGGTGCTGCCCCATCCGCGGCTGGCCGAGCGGCCGTTCGTGCTGGTGCCGCTGGCCGAGATCGCCCCCGAGGCGCGGCACCCCACCCTGAAGAAGACGGTGCGAGAGCTGCTGGCGGCCGCGGGCGAGGAGGGGGTGACGCTGGTGGCGCCCGCCGGCTGGCACCGACGCCCGCCTCTCCGGCGGGCCCGAGGCGTGAAAAAGGGGTCGCAACCGCGACCCCCTTTGCTCTTCGCCTCTAAGCTGGGCCCTAGACGGTCGTGCCCTCCGATTCGCCCTCCAGCTCGGGGATCTCCTCCTCGGTCGTGAGGAGGGTCCAGCCCACCCAGAAGGCGAGGGCGGAGACGGCGGCCACAGCAGCCATTACGGGCAGGGCCACCGCCATGTAGCTGCGCCGGGCGGCGCCGTACAGGAAGAGCAGCATCTCCAAGGCGGCGCCTGCCATTATGATTATTCCTGTCGTCTGTGATCGGTCCATGCTGTCAGCCTCCCCTCGCAGGCGTGGGCCTCAGCCCATAGACTTTCGAAGCTCCGGCGGCAGAAGGTTGGGGATCCTGTCCTCTATCGGGTACCGCTCGTCGCACTTCTTGCAGTAGAGGGCGCCCTTGATGACCTCGTCGCCTTCCTCCTCCTCGACCGTGAGCTCCAGAGGGCTCTTGCAGACGGGGCAGGCGAGGATGTCCATGAGGTCCTTGCGCATTAGGTACTCCTCCGAACAAGCTGCCGGCTTCTCCGGGCGCGGCCGGAACGTCGCTCATTGTAAGGGGGGCCTCCGGCTGTGTCAACGCGGCTATGAGGACATGACTGGTTCGTCACTGGTGGGGGAATAGCGAATAGGATCGGAGCAACAGGCTTCTGGCGAACCTGTGTTATGCGTGTAGAATCCCCTCTTCGGTGGTCTCCGGAACGCTCCGCAGAAGCGCCTCATCGATGAAGAGCTGGCCCTCCTCATCGGTGTAGAAGAGCCGCCGGAAGTTGTAGCCGCGGTCGCGGAGACCCTGGCCGCCGCCCTCGTGCCGCTCCACAAGCGCCACGACGAGAACCACCTCACAGCCGAGCGCCTCCACCACCTCGATCGCCTTGTCTATGGAGCCGCCGGTGGTGATCACGTCGTCAACGATCGCCACCTTGCGCCCTGCGGTCAGCAGGTGCTCCCCCTGGTCGGGCGCCGCCTCGGCGACCTGCTCCCTGGCGCCGTGCTGCTTCGCCTCCTTGCGGACGATGAAGCCTGGAACCTCCCGACCTGCCTCCAGACCGGCGGCGCCAACCGACTGCGCGATGGGAATGCAGCCGATCTCGGGGCCGCCGACGGCCTCGGCGCCCGCCTCCTCCACCAGTTGGAAGACGACCCTCCCGATCAGCCTGGCGACGCCGGGGCGCAAGACGGCCCTTTTCCCATTGTAGTAGTACTTGCTCTTGAGGCCGGACGAGAGCGTGAAGTCTCCGTACCGGAAGCAGAACCTCCGCATGGAGTCTCGCAGCTCGTAGATCTCCTGACGCGTCACGCGGGTCATGCCCAACCTCGCTTCATCTCAGGTGTCGCACCTCTGTGGTCGCAGCGTAGGCCCAAGCTGAGGGGATGTCAACGCGGCCGCCTACCGGCCTCCCGCCGGTACCACGCCGCCTGGCCCGGCGCCTCCTCGACGCCGACGGTGATGGCCGTGACGTTGGCTGGCGCCGGCGGCGCGCAGCGCCTCGCTCAGACGCCCGGCGAACCACTCCGCCAGCCGCTCCGCCGTCGAGTTGTCGATGGGGAGGGCGACCACCTCGGCCTTGGGCAGCGTCCAGGCGCGCTCGCGCGTCAGGCGGGGCCCCGCCGGGGCGAAAGCGCACCTCCCAGTTGCTCGGCCCCTCGTCCATCTCGAGCACGCGGCTCTCGCGCTGGAGGAGGAAGCGGTGGTCCAGCTCGTCGCATATGCGGCGGGCCATCTTCCGCAGCGCGCTGAAGTCCACCACCCAGGAGTCCTCCGTCAGCTCCCCCTCCACCTCGACGATTACTGCGTAGTTGTGGCCGTGCAGCGGCTCGCACTGCCCCTCGAAGGTAGTGAAGTGGGCGGCGCTGAAGCGCAGGTCGGTGCCCTCGACGCGAACCTTCCACCCCATGTCGATACCCCCTACTGCAGGCCGCCCGCGGCCAGGTCGCCGGGCGCCGCTGCCGGGGCAACCAGGCCCCCGCGCGCCGGCGCCGTTCGCCATATGACCAGTGACAGGCCCATCACCAGCGCCGCGAAGCCCGCCAGGGAGACGAACACGGAGCCGGTCCCCCAGCGCTGGGCGAAGAAGCCCGCGAAGCTCGCTGCCGCCGAGCCCAGCCCGAAGGCCGCGAAGAAGGAGATGCCGTAGCTCCGGCCCATCGCGCCCTGAGGGGTGTACTCGGCGATCAGTCCATTGTAGACGGGCTGGCCGCTGAAGTTGAAGAAGACGAAGACCGCCGAAGCGGCCACAAGGGCCAGGCCGCTGCTGACGCTCATCAAGAGGAGGGCCGGTACGAGAGCCAGGGCCAGCGGCGGCGCCAGTCGCTCCAGGACGTGGCGCTGGGACAGGCTGCCGCCGACGTACTGCCCCACCGCGCCGGCCAGGAGGGCAACGGTGGTCAGGGAGCCGGCCAGGGCCGCCTCGTTGATGCCCAGGACGCTGATGTGCACGTTCTCTTCGATGTGGGTGGGCAGGAAGGTTATGCTGCCGCGGTAGATGAAGCCGTTGAGGACGAAGACGCCATACACCAGGAGCAGCGGCATGAGCGCCCGCGCTGCCTGCGCCTCATCGGCCGGCTGCGTCCGCCGGCGCTGCCGCCGGCCGCGACACTTCCTCGGGCAGGCGTATGGCCCGCAGGAGGAGCACCAGTAGCAGCGCCAGCCCGCTCAGGACGAAGTAGGCGGCCCGCCAGTCGATGGCTACGGCCAGCCCCACGGCCAGCGCCGGGGCCAGGGCGGCGCCGATGTTGCCGGCCACGCCGTGGTAGCCGAGGGCCAGGCCCCTCTTCTCCGCGCCCTGGACGATGATAGAGAGGCCGGCCGGGTGATAGAGGCCGATGCTCAGCCCCAGCAGCGCCAGGGAGGCCCCCAGGACGAAGGCGTTGGGCGAGAGACCCACCAGCAGCGCCGACGCCGACGCCGCCAGGAAGCCGAAGGTGATGACCCGCTGCGACCCCAGTCGGTCGACGAGGAGGCCCGCAGGCAGGGCGCCCGCGCCGAAGGTGAAGGCGGCGACGTTGGCGATCACGCCCAGCATGAAGTCGCCCTGGCCGAACTGGTCGCCGATGCGCAGGAGGAGGGCGGCGTAGGTGAGCTCGGTGGCGTGCACCAGGGCGTGCGCCAGCGCCGTGTACGTGACGATGCGCCCCTGGGTCGAGAGGTTCCTCACAGTGCTGCTAGGCTAGCACAGGGGAAAGGAGTGCTCCACGCAGCCAGGAGCGAGGGAACGCCGGCGGCGTCCCCTCGCTCCTTCGTGTCGTTTCAGGCGGTGACGGCTAGCCCTTAGCCTTCTTGACAGCTTCCAGCAGGGCGGGCATTACCTGCTTGTAGTCGCCCACGATGCCGAAGCGGGCGGACTTGAAGATGTTCGCCTCCGGGTCCTTGTTGATGGCGACGATGTTCTTGGCGCCGGAGCAGCCCGCCATGTGCTGGCTCGCTCCGGAGAGGGCGATGGCAAAGTAGAGCGTCGGGCCCACCACCTTGCCGGTCAGGCCGATCTGCTCCGACACCGGGCGCCAGCCCATGTCGCAGACCGCGCGGGTGACGCCCACGGCGCCGCCCAGGACGCTGGCCAGCGCATCTAGGGTCTGGAAGCCTTCCGCCCCGCCGATGCCGCGGCCGCCGCAGACGACGACGTCGGCGTCCTCCAGGCGGATGCCCGTGGCCTCGACCTTCTTCCTGTCCAGGACCTTGGTGCGCATCGCGGACGCGTCCAGCGATGCGCTGACCGTCACCACCTCGCCCTTGCGAGAGGCATCCTTGGCCAGAGGATCGTTGGACTTGGGTCGTAGGGTGGCCATCTGGGGCATGGTCTTGCTGGTATGGACGGCGCGGGCGGCGCCGCCGTAGCAGGGCCGGGTCATCGCCATCTTTCCGTCCTGAACGCCCAGCTCGACGCAGTCCATGGCGACGGTGGTGCCCAGGCGGAAGGCCAGCGAAGGCGCCAGGTCGCGGCCGGCGTCGGTCTGGCCGAGGAGGATGGCGGCCGGATTGGCCTGGCTGCACACTTGCTCCATGGCGGCTACGTAGGCATCGGTGGTGTACTGGGCAAGCTGGGCGTCGTCGACGACGAAGACCTTGTCGGCGCCGAAGGCAACGGCCTCTTGAGCCAGGCCGGCGACGCCGGAACCGATCAGGGCGGCGCAGGCAGGCTGGCCCAGGCTGCCGCCCAGCCGGCGAGCCGCTGCCAGCAGCTCGCCGGTGACGGGGGCCAGAGCGCCGTCTTCCGCCTCGGCGAAAATCAGGATTCCGTTTTCGTTAGCCATTCTATCGTTCTCCTTCTGGGGAGTAAGTCAGCGCCGACTAGACCAGCTTCGCTTCGCGCAGCTTCTGAGCGAGGGCGTTGGCGGTCTCCTCAGGCGTCTCGCCTTCCACGTATTCGCACTTGCTCTCCACCACGGGGATGAACAGGCGCTCGAGGTTGAGCCGGACACCCTGCTTGCCGATCTGGCTGGCATCCAGACCCAGGTCCGCGGCGGACCATACGGTGACCTGCTTGCGGGCCGCGGCCATGATCTGCTGGAGCTTTGGGTAACGGGGCTCTCCCATCTCGTTGCTGACCGTGATCAGGCATGGGATGGGCACCTCCAGGGTCTCGTACCCGTCGGCGAGCACGCGCTCTACGACCAGTTTGCCGTCCTTGTGCTGCACGTCCTTGGCCAGGGTGACCGTGGGCAGCCCCAGTATCTCGGCCATGGCCGAGCCGGTGACGCCCATGTCCCAGTCGACAGCCTGGCGACCGCAGAAGATGACATCGAAGTCGCCCAGCTTCTTGATGGCGGTGGTCAGCGCCAGGGCGGTGGTGTAGCTATCCCCGTCTTCGAAGGCGGCGTCGGTAAGCTGGAATCCCTCGTCGGCGCCCATCGCCAGGACAATCTTGATGACGTCGCGGGCGCTGGCGGGCCCCAGGCTGACCACGGTGATCTTGGCGTCAGCGCCGGCGTCGCGAATGCGGAGCGCGGCCTCCGCGGCGATGGCATCGAACTGGCTGATAACCGGCTGGACGCCGGCCGCCGGGACGACCTTCTTGGCGACCTCGTCCACCCGAAAGCTGCTGGGGGGCGTCTCCGGGTCTGGGACCTGTTTGACGCACACAATCATGTTCAACGGCATTCTCTACCTCCTGCCTTTGGCATTAGAGATGACTACAGGGCTTGATGGGTACTCGAGGAAGCGCTCTTGGGTGAACCTCCCGCTCCCCCTTGGCGACCCGCCTATGGCGGGTCATGGCTGATCTAGCTGCCTTCTCACTCCTCAGGCGCGACTTGGGGACGTGCTGCCTCTTGCCGGCGGGCAGCGGCCGGAACCGTCGCCGCCTCGAGGAGCTCGGCCACGTCGAGGACGCGCATACGCTTCGTCTCGTCGGGCTCCACGGCGGGAATCCCGTCGTCGAACATCTGGATACAGAATGGGCAGGCCGTGGCCACCACATCGGCGCCGCTGGCCTGCGCCTCTTCGGAGCGCTCGTTGTTGATGCGCTTGCCGGTGGACTCCTCCAGCCACATGTGCGACCCGCCGGCGCCGCAGCAGAAGCCGGTGCGGCGGCTGCGGGGCATCTCCACCACCTCGACTCCGGGCAGGCTGGCGATGACCTCTCGCGGCGCGTCAAACACCCCGTTGTGGCGGCCCAGGTAGCAGGAGTCGTGATACGTCACCTTCTGGGCCAGGCCGTCCTTGGGCTGCAGGCGGCCCTCCCGGACGAGCTGGGCGAGGAACTCCGTGTGGTGGATCACCTCGTAGCGACCATCCAGCTGCGGGTACTCGTTCTTGAAGGTGTTGAAGCAGTGGGGGCAGTTGGTGATGATCTTCTTGACCCCCTTGGAGTTCAAGGTCTCGACCGTCTGCTGGGCCTGGAGCTGGAACAGGTACTCGTTTCCGAAGCGGCGCGCCGGGTCGCCGGAGCAGGTCTCCTCCTCGCCCAGCACGCCGAAGCTCACTCCTGCCTCCAAGAGCAGTCGGGCCATGGCCTGAGTGACCGGCAGGTTGCGCTCCACCAGGGCGCCGGAGCAGCCCACCCAGTAGAGGTACTCCTGCTCGCCGGTGAAACGGGGCACCTCCACGCCCATGTCCTCCATCCAGGAGGTGCGGGTGAGGACGGTGCCGCGCCAGGGGTGGCCGCGCTGCTCGATCTGCATGAGGGTGGTCTGAGCCAGCTCCGGCATGTTGGCCTCGTTCATCACCAGGAAGCGGCGCATCTCGATGATCTCGGAGATGTGCTCGATGAAGACGGGGCACTGCTCCTGGCAGGCGCCGCAGGTGACGCAGTCCCACACGGGGTCGAAGCCGACGTGCTCGATGGTCTCGTTCATCTCGCCGTCAAGGGGAATGGAGCCGAACCTCTGGGGCGAGAAGGCCGGAACCACGTGGATCTGCGTAGTCCGGCGCAGGTCGTGCATGATCTTCTTGGGCGAAAGCGCCTTGCCGGTGAGGAAGGCGGGGCAGTTGACCTCGCAGCGACCGCACTCCGTACAGGTGTAGAAGTCCATCATCTGCTTCCAGGTGAAGTCCTTCACGCGGCCGGCGCCGAAGACCTCCAGCGTCTCCAGTTCAGGCATGGGCTGGAGGACGCCCGTGGGCTGGAGGCTGCGGAAGAGGACGTTGAAAGACACCGTGATAACGTGCGAATGCTTGGAGAAGGGCAGGAAGTTGAGGAAGACCAGGAAGTCGACCAGGTGCAGGTACCAGAAGGTGGTGTGCAGGGCTTGAAGGGAGCTTCCCTGCAGGCCGACGCGGTCCCACAGGTTGGCGACGCCGAAGCCGAAGAACGTGAAGTAGTCCTGGCTGCCTCGAGCCATGGAGATCTCGAAGCTGTTCGTCATGACGTCCGTGATCATCAGGAAGTCGATCAGGCCGAGGATGATCCAGGCGTCCCTGTTGAGGGTCATGCGCGCCGGCTTCAGCACTGTGCGCTGGAACATGGCTATGCCCACACCGACGATGACGAGGACGTCGAAGAGGTCCATGACCGGCCGGTAGTAGGTGTAAACGTTGCCGAAGATGTGCTGCAGGCTGGCCTTTTCGTTGACTCCGTCGAGGAGGAAGTTCAGGGTGCGGACCTGCAGGGTGATAAAGCCCCAGAAGATCATGGTGTGGGCAATGCCCGATAGCCAGTAGCGGCGTCGGGTGGCCACCCGCCAGTTGCCGAGGACGAGGCCGGCGGCCGTGATGACGCGCTTGGGAAGCTGGTCCCAGCGGACCACCATCTTGCCCCGCATGAAAACCCTGAGTCGGAGGAACACCGCCCAGATGAAGAACGACATGAACCCTATAAAGAGGACGTAGAAGAAGATGTTGCCGGGGAACTCATTAGAAGGGGCCATAGCGCCTCCCTAGGTAAGGGGTGAGCTAGCTGATCAAGAGGGGGCCGAGCCAGTCTAAGGCAGCGCCGGCTGCAGGCCCACCATCAGGCTATGATAGCCAGCGATACCATATGGTCAACGCCGTCCAGGGAGCGGACTGAACATAGGGGCAATCAGGGGTCTTACCCACTCTATCCACTCCTTGACACCACATTACGCCCCTGCTAGACTACGGTTTCGGCGCTCTAGGCCGCAGGTATACGGCAAAAGGTCGGAAGACCCCGAAAGTGACTACGGTCGGCGCTTAGTGGGGCAGCCCCGGCTAACGTCGGGAAACTGCATCGAGGGCTCGGTGAGCCCGCCGCAGCAGCGCCCCACGCCGCACTGGCTCAGGAGTCGGGGCTTTCGACCTATCATCGTGACTGCGGCGTTCGCACCATAGACGTTGAGACAGACAGGCAGGAGAAAGCCGTGCCTACCATCAATCAGTTGGTGCGCAAGGGGCGCAAGAAGGTAGTCAAGAAGACCAAGGCGCCCGCCCTGCGTTTCACCCTGAATGCGCTGAGGGGTCGTCTAGTGCGAGGCGAGGGGTCGCCCCAGAAGCGGGGCGTCTGCACCCAGGTGCGGACCATGACCCCCAAGAAGCCGAATTCAGCTCTGCGCAAGATCGCCCGCGTGCGCCTCACCAACGGCATCGAGGTCACGGCCTACATTCCGGGTGAAGGCCACACCCTTCAGGAGCACTCTGTGGTGCTCATCCGGGGCGGCCGCATCAAGGATCTCCCCGGCGTGCGCTATCACATCATCCGGGGCGCTCTGGATGCTCAGGGAGTGTCGGGGCGCCGGCGCGGTCGCAGCAAGTACGGCACCCGCAAGACGGGAGGGCCGCAGACGGCGGGCTAGGACATGCCAAGACGAGCCAAAGTCGTTCGCAGGGAGGTTTCACCCGACGCCCGCTATCACAGCCGGGCGCTGGCTGCGTTTATCCACAAGGTCATGCGCGACGGCAGGAAGAGCCTGGCCGAGCGCGTCGTCTACAAAGCTCTTGACCAGATTGAGGCGCAGACCAAGCGCAACCCGCTGGACATCTTCGACCAGGCCCTCCGCAACGCCACGCCGGTGGTGGAGGTGAAGCCCCGGCGGGTGGGCGGCGCCACCTACCAGGTTCCGGTAGATATCCGCTCCGAGCGCAGGAACTCGCTGGCGATGCGCTGGCTGCTGAACGCGTCACGGGCCCGCCGCGGCCGCTCGTTCCCCGAGAGGCTGGCAGCGGAGCTCCTGGATGCTGCCAACGGCCAGGGCGCGACCATCAAGCGCAAGGAAGACACCCACCGCATGGCGGAGGCGAACCGCGCCTTCGTTCATTACCGGTGGTGAATCGGCGGGATCCCCAGAGCCGCCGGTGACCCTTCGCCGGCGGTCTCGTTTGTTGAAGTGGAATGCCAAGAACGATATCAATCAACCGAACGCGTAACATCGGCATCATCGCCCACATCGATGCCGGCAAGACGACCGTGACCGAACGCATCCTGTTCTACACTGGCCGCACCTACAAGATAGGCGAGGTCCACGAGGGCACAGCCGTCATGGACTGGATGGACCAGGAGAGGGAGCGTGGTATCACCATCACGGCCGCCGCCACTACCTGCGAGTGGCGCGACCACCTGGTGAACATCATCGATACCCCGGGCCACGTCGACTTCACGGTTGAGGTCGAGCGCAGCCTGCGCGTCCTCGACGGCGGCGTCGTGGTCTTCGACGCGGTCCACGGCGTCGAGCCCCAGTCGGAGACCGTGTGGCGCCAGGCCGACCGTTACCACGTGCCCAGGATCTGCTTCGTGAACAAGATGGACCGGGTGGGCGCTGACCTCTGGCGGACCATCGACATGATTGCCGAGCGGCTGGAGGCCAGGCCTCTTCCCATCCAGATACCCATCGGCGAGGAGGCCAACTTCGGGGGCGTAATCGACCTCGTGGAGGAGCAGGCCTGGATCTTCCCCGCCGACCGCGACGAGACGCCGGAGATGACGCCGGTACCCCCGGAGTACGCCGAGGCCTGTGCCCGCCAGCGCGAGAAGCTCATCGAAAAGGTGGCGGAGGTCGACCATCAGCTCATGATCAGCTACGTGGAGGGCCGCGCTGTCAGCGCCACGGAGCTGAAGAAGGCCCTACGCCGCGCCACCCTGGGCAGCGCGGCTACCCCCGTCTTGTGTGGCAGCGCCCTCCGCAACAAGGGCATCCAGCCCCTGCTGGACGCCGTCGTCGACTACTTGCCGGCGCCGGATGACGTGCTGCCCGTGTCGGGAAGCAACCCCAAGACCGGCGAAGCCCAGGAGCGCCGGGCCGATGACGCGGCCCCCTTCGCCTCTTTGGCCTTCAAGATCGTGGCGGACCCCTACGTGGGACGCCTCGCCTACTTCCGTGTCTACTCAGGCAAGGCTGCGACAGGCTCCACAGTCTTCAACAGCACCCGCGGCGAGCGAGAGCGGTTCGGACGGCTCCTGCGTATGCACGCCAATCACCGCGAGGAGATAGAGGAGGTCTACGCCGGCGATATCGCGGCCGCCGTGGGCCTCAAGAACACGTTCACCGGCGACACCCTCAGCGACCTTAGCCACCAGATACTCCTCGAATCCATCCGCTTCCCCGAACCCGTCATCGCAGTCGCTATTGAGCCTAAGACCAAAGAAGACCAGGATCGCATGAGCGAGACCCTGAACCGCCTGGCAGAGGAAGACCCCACCTTCCGCATCCGCTACGACCAGGAAACAGGCCAGACGATCATCTCGGGCATGGGCGAGCTCCACCTTGAGGTGATCGTGGACCGCATGCTGCGCGAGTTCCGGGTGGGCGCCAACGTTGGCCGGCCTCAGGTGGCCTACAAGGAGACGATCACGCGCTCCGTCAAGGTCGAGGGGCGCTTCGTCCGTCAGACCGGGGGCCGCGGCCAGTACGGCCACGTATGGCTGGAGTTCGAGCCTCTGGAGCGGGGCGCCGGCTTCGAGTTCGTCAAGAAGATCGTGGGGGCCGTCATCCCCCGCGAGTTCATCCCTGACGTGGAGGCGGGAGTCAAGGAGGCGCTGGACAGCGGCGCCGTGGCCGGCTATCCGGTCATCGACGTGCGGGCCACCCTGGTGGACGGCAGTTACCACCCCGTCGACTCCTCGGAGATCGCCTTCCGAACGGCGGGCTCCCTGGCCACGCACCAGGCGCTGGAGAAGGGCGATTCCATCCTGCTGGAGCCCATCATGAAGATAGAGGCGGCCACGCCGGAGCAGTTCTTCGGCGACGTGGTGGGCGACATCACCTCGCGCCGGGGCCACGTCATGGGCGTGGATGCAAGGGGCAGCACCCAGATAGTGCGGGCCCTGGTTCCCCTGGCGGAGACCTTCGGCTACGCCACTGACCTGCGGTCTCTGACCCAGGGGCGGGCCACCCATAGCATGGAGTTCGACCACTACGAAGAGGTGCCAGCGCCGCTGGCGGAGAAGATCGGCGGCGGAAGGGTGCGTCGTCCGACCCTAGCTTGAGTTGGGCGGCGCCTTGCGAGCGAAGCGATGGCTAGACAGAAGATTCGGATAAGGCTCAAGGCCTACGACCACCGCATACTGGACCAGTCGGCGGAGCAGATCGTGGAGGCAGCCGAGCGGACCGGCGCCGCCGTCGCCGGCCCTGTGCCCCTGCCCACCGAAATCAAGAAGTTCTGCGTCATACGCTCGCCGCACGTGGACAAGGACTCCCGCGAGCAGTTCGAGATCCGCACCCACAAGCGGCTCATCGACATCCTGGAGCCCACTTCGAAGACCGTCGACACGCTGATGCGCCTGCAACTCCCGGCCGGCGTCGACATCGAGATCAAGCTGTAGGGGAGGCCGATGCCGGACGGTATCCTGGGGCGCAAGATAGGGATGACCCAGTACTTCGACCAGCAGGGCGAGGTGCGGCCGGCCACGGTCATCGAGGCGGGCCCCTGCCTGGTGATTCAGGTGAAGACCGTGGAGAACGATGGCTACCAGGCGGTGCAACTGGGCTTCGGCCACAGCAAGAAGCTCAACTCGCCCGAGAAGGGGCACCTGAAGAAGCTGGGCCAGTTCCGCTACCTGCGGGAGTTCCGCGTCGGCGACGCCTCCGAGTACGAGGTCGGCCAGCGCCTGGGCGCCGAGCTCTTCCAGGCGGGGGAGCTGGTAAACATCACCGGCGTGTCCAAGGGCCGGGGGTTTGCCGGCGGCGTCCGCCGCCACGGCTTTCGGACCGGCCCCCGTACGCACGGCCAGTCGGACCGGCACCGGGCGCCGGGCTCCATCGGCTCCGGCACCACGCCGGGGCGGGTGCTGAAGGGGCTGAAGATGGCCGGCCACATGGGCAACGCCCGGGTAACGGTGCGTAACCTGCGGGTGCTGGAAAGCAACCCGGCCACCGGCATCCTGCTGGTGGAGGGAGCAGTCCCGGGGCTCGGAGCGGCCTCCTGGCCATCAAGCGGGTCATCCTGGCTGAGAAGAAGAAGGACTGAGGTCGCCGTCCCGTGCAACTGACAGTCAAGGACGCCCAGGGCCAAGAAGTCGACACCATCGAGGTGGACGACCGGGTGTTCGGCATCAAGCCTAACCGGGCGGTGGTGCACCAGGCGCTTCTCGCTCACCTGGCCAACCGCCGGGCGGGAACGGGCGCCACCAAGACCCGAGGCGAGGTGCGGGGGAGCACGGCGAAGATGCGGCGCCAGAAGGGATCGGGACGGGCCCGCATGGGCAGCATACGCGCGCCGAACCTTTCGGGCGGTGGCGTGGCCTTCGGCCCCAAGCCCCGCAGCTTCGCACAGAGGATGCCCAAACGCATGCGACGGCTGGCCATTCGCTCTGTTCTCTCCGATAAGGCGGCGCAGGGCCACCTGCAGGTGCTGGACCGCCTGGCCCTGGAGAAGCCCAGGACCAAGGACGTGGCGGAGATGCTGGCAAACCTGGAGGTCACCGGGCCGGCGCTGATCGTCACCGTGGAGCCGGAGCCCAACGTTCTCCTCGGGGCGCGCAACCTGCCGGAGGCGAAGGTGCTGCCGGCCGCCTACCTGAACGTGGTGGACATGCTCTCATACCGAGCGCTGATCATGACGGTCGACGCGGTCCGCAAGGCCGAGTCCCTCTGGGGCGGCGAACGGGCGCTGCGCCGTCGGGCGCCACGCGCGGACGAGCAGACCCGCCTGCCGGACGGGCAGGTAGCGGTAGGGGAGGGGAGCTGAGATGCCGAAGGCGCTTCACCCCTACACGGTCATCGTTAGGCCGTTGGTGACAGAGAAGAGCACCGTCCTTGCCGGCTTCAACAAGTACGCCTTCGAGGTCGCGCCCCATTCCAACAAGGTGCAGATCAAACAGGCGGTAGAGGTGGCGTTCAGCGTGCGCGTGCGCGGCGTCAATACCGCCAACGTGCACGGCAAGGTCCGGCGCTTCGGGCGCGCGCGCAGTGTGGGCCGCTCCTGGAAGAAGGCGATCGTCACCCTGGAGGAGGGCTACAAGATCGAGCTCTTCGAGGGCATTTAGGGCTCGGACAGGCGAAAGACTATGGCACTGAAGCAGTACAAGCCCACCTCGCCCGGCCGGCGCGGGTCGTCCGGCTTCACCTTCGAAGAGGTCACGCGCAGCAAGCCTGAGCGATCCCTGCTCACGCCGCTGGCGCGTCGAGGCGGCCGCAACAACCAGGGCCGGCTCACGGTGCGGCACCGGGGAGGCGGCTCGAAGCGGCAACTGCGTCTAATCGACTTCAAGCGGGACAAGTGGGGCGTGCCGGGCAAGGTGGTCAGCATTGAGTACGACCCCAACCGCTCGGCCCGCATCGCCCTCATCCACTACCGGGATGGGGACAAGCGCTACATCCTGGCCCCCTTGGGCATCCAGGTCGGAGACAGCGTGGAGTCAGGGCCGAATGCCGAGATCAAGCTGGGTAACGCCCTCCCGCTGCGGAACATACCTAACGGCACCACGATCCACAACCTAGAGCTGATGGCCGGCAGGGGCGGCCAGTTGGTGCGCGGGGCCGGCACCTCCGCCCAACTGATGGCGAAGGAGGAGCGCTACAGCCTGGTGCGCCTTCCCTCGGGTGAGATGCGCCGCCTTCCCTCCGACTGCCTGGCCACCATAGGCCAGTTGGGAAACGTGGAGAACAACATCATCAAGCTGGGCAAGGCGGGCCGTATGCGACACAGGGGGCGCCGGCCCGAGGTCCGTGGCGCCGCCATGAACCCGCGCGATCACCCCCACGGCGGCGGCGAGGGCAAGGCGCCCGTGGGGATGCCGGGGCCCAAGACGCCCTGGGGCAAGCCCGCCATGGGATACCGCACCCGCGGCAAGAAGCCCAGCGACAAGTACATCGTGCGCCGTCGATTCGGCTAGCAGGTAAGAGGACATGTCGCGCTCGATCAAGAAAGGGCCCTTCGTAGAGCCCAAGCTCATGAAGAAGGTGGACATCGTGCTGCGCTCCGGCCAGCGGACCGTCATCCGTACCTGGTCGCGGGCCTCAACCATAATGCCGCAGATGGTGGGGCTCACCATCGGCGTCCACGACGGGCGGCGCCACGTGCCCATCTTCGTCACCGAGAACATGGTCGGCCATAAACTGGGGGAGTTCGCCGCCACGCGCCACTTCCGGGGGCACAGCGGCCGGTCAGAGCGGACCACCCAGGTGAGGCGAAAATAGCGATCATGGAGATCAAGGCCACTGCCAAGCATACCGGCGTATCGGCCCGCAAAGTGCGGCTGGTGCTGGAGACCCTGCCCGGCAAGCGGGTCCAGGAGGCCCTTACCTTGCTCCAGTTCATGCCGACGCCGAACGCGCGCATGGTGGCCAAGCTGGTGAAATCGGCGGCGGCCAACGCCGAGAACAACTTCCAGATGTCGATGGCGGACCTGCGCATCACGGCCGCCTACGCGGGCGAGGCGCGCCGCCAAAAGAGGTTCCGTCCGCGGCCGCGAGGTCGCGCCGCAGTCATTAGGCGCCCCTCGAGCCACATAACCATCGTGGTGGCAGAACAGGAGACTTAGCGTGGGTCACAAGGTCCACCCGACGGGGTTTCGCCTGGGCATCATCTACGGCTGGCAGAGCAAGTGGTACGCCGATCGCCACTACACGAGTCTCCTGCACGAGGACCTGACGATCCGGCGCACCATCATGAAGGGCCTGGCGGACGCCAGCATCTCGAAGGTGGAGATCGACCGCGATGCCAACCACGTGGTGGTGACGGTGCACACCGCGAAGCCCGGCATCGTCATCGGCCGTGGCGGACAGAAGGTAGATGAGCTGCGGCTGACGCTGGAGCGCCTGACGGGCCGCCGGGTGCGGGTCAACATCACCGAGATCCGGCAGCCGGAGCTGGACGCTCAACTGGTGGCCCGCAGCGTCGCCGAGCAGTTGCAGCGGCGGGTTTCCTTCCGGCGCGTCCTCAAGCAGAGCGTGGCCCGAACCATGCAGCGGGGCGCTAAAGGAGTCAAGATCACGGTGGGCGGGCGCCTGGGCGGCTCCGAGATGTCGCGCCGGGAGACGGACATGGAGGGCCGCGTGCCCCTTCACACCCTCCGCGCCGACATCGACTACGGGATGGCGGAAGCCCACACCACCTTCGGCCGCATCGGCGTCAAGGCCTGGATCTACAAGGGTGACATCCTGCCCGAAGCCAAGGCGCCTCGGAAGCCAAAGGAAGCCGAGGTCGAGGAGGAGGCGCCCGTTGGGGTGGCGTCGGCGTCGCCGGGCGAGGGAGAGGGTGCCCAAGCTGAGGGCGTTGCACCGGCTGAGCAAGGGGCGCCCGCCAATAGTCAATCGGCGGAGCAATAGCTGTGCTTCAACCAAAACGGGTCAAGTGGCGCAAGGTCCACCGCGGACACCGCCGCGGGCAGGCCAACGCCGGCAACCAGGTGTCCTTCGGGGAGTTTGGCCTCCAGGCCGTGGGGCGAGCCTGGATCGCCAGCCGCCAGATCGAGGCAGCGCGGCGCGCCATCACCCACCACGTGCGACGCGGCGGCAAGGTCTGGATCCGCATCTTCCCCGACAAGCCGGTGACCAGCAAGCCGGCGGAGACGCGCATGGGCAGCGGCAAAGGCGCCGTGGACCACTGGGTAGCCGTAGTCAAGCCCGGCCGCATGCTCTTCGAGATCGCCGGCGTGCGGGAGGACGTGGCCCGCGAGGCCATGCGCCTCGCATCGCACAAGCTGCCCCTGGACACCCGCTTCATCGCCAGGGAACACGAGGGTCTATAGAAGATGGCGGCCAAGGTCAAGCGAGCAAACAAGGCGTTGCAGGAGCTGCGGGCCAAGTCCGGCGAGGACCTGGACAAGGAGCTGGGCGAAGCCTACCGTCAGTCCTTCACGGTGCGCCTCCAGCTATCCACCCGCCAGCTCACCAACGTCAACGAGGCGAGCAAGGTACGGCGGCGCATCGCCCGCATCAAGACCATACAGCGCGAAAAAGAACTGGAGGCGGCCTTCGCTGCCGCCGAGGAGCATGGGTCGTGACGGGAGAAACTCGTCGCAAAGAACGCATCGGCGTCGTTGTCTCCAACAAGATGCAGAAGACTGTGGTGGTCGCCATCGAGACCTTCAAGCGTCACCGCATCTACAAGAAGATCCTGCGACAGACGCGGCGCTTCAAGGTCCACGATGAGAACAGTGTCTGCGGCCTAGGCGACCTCGTGCGCATCGTCGAGACACGGCCCCTGTCGCGGGAGAAGCGCTGGCGCGTCGCCGAGGTGCTGGTACGCGGCGAGGTGGCCGAGGTGAAGCCGCAGGAGATCGACGCCGAGCTGATCGAGGAGCTCAGCGCCAAGACGCCGCCCCCGGTGGTGGAGCGCGCGGCAGAGGCGCCGGAGGCGGTCGTAGAGGCCGAGGCCGTGGCGAGGCGCCGGAGGCCGTCGTGGAGCCCGAGGCCGTGGCTGAGGCGCCGGAGGCCGTCGTGGAGCCCGAAGCCGTGGCTGAGGCGCCGGAGGCCGTCGTGGAGCCCGAAGCCGTGGTCGAGGCGCCGGAGGCCGTCGTGGAGCCCGAAGCCGTGGTCGAGGCGCCGGAGGCCGTCGTGGAGCCCGAGGCCGTGGCTGAGGCGCCGGAGGCCGTCGTGGAGCCCGAAGCCGTGGTCGAGGCGCCGGAGGCCGTCGTGGAGCCCGAAGCCGTGGTCGAGGCGCCGGAGGCCGTCGTGGAGCCCGAAGCCGTGGCTGAGGCGCCGGAGGCGGTCGTGGAGCCCGAAGCCGTGGTCGAGGCGCCGGAGGCCGTCGTGGAGCCCGAGGCCGTGGCTGAGGCGCCGGAGGCCGTCGTGGAGCCCGAAGCCGTAGTCGAGGCGCCGGAGGCCGTCGTGGAGCCCGAGGCCGTGGCCGAGGTGCCGGAGCCCGTCACCGAGGCCGAAGAGGCGCCGCCTGAGGCGACGCAGGAAGCGCCGGAGGTCGAGGAAGAGCGGTGATCCAAAAGTTCTCTCGCCTGAAGGTGGCCGACAACTCGGGGGCGCGCGTGGTCATGTGCATCCAGGTTCTGGGAGGCACGCGCCGTCGCTATGCCCGAGTGGGAGACGTCATCGTCGCCGCCGTCAAGCTGGCGCAGCCGGGCGCCGCCGTCAAGAAAGGCGACGTGGTGCGGGCGGTGGTGGTGCGGACCGCCAAGACGTACGGGCGTCGGGACGGCTCCTACATCCGCTTCGACGAGAATGCGGCCGTCCTTCTCTCCGACAAGCAGAACCCGCGCGGGAGCCGCATCTTCGGGCCGGTGGCTCGCGAGTTGAGGGAGCGCCAGTTCATGAAGATCGTCTCCCTGGCGCCGGAGGTGGTCTGAGGTGGGCAGGATCAAGCGGGAAGACGTGGTGCTGGTGATCGCCGGCAAGGACCGGGGCAAGCAGGGGCAGGTGAGGCAGGTGTTCCCCCGAGAGAACCGGCTCGTGGTGCAGGGGGTGAACATGATCAAGCGGCACATGCGCCCCCGGGCCATGGGCACACAGGCCGGCATCATCGAGAAGGAGGCCCCGATCCACGCCTCCAACGTCATGCTCATCTGCAAGAGCTGCGCGAAGCCGACAAGGGTGGCCACGCGTGTGCGGCAGGACGGCGTCAAGGCGCGCATCTGTCGCATCTGCAAAGAGGACATCGATTAGGGAGGCCAGGTGATACCCAGGCTGAAAGAGACGTACCGGCAGGACGTGGTGCCGGCCCTTATGAAGGAGTTCGGCTACCGCAATGCCATGGAGGTGCCCCGCCTGGAGAAGGTCGTGATCAACATCGGCATGGGGGAGGCCCTCCAGAACCCGAAGGCCATGGACTCGGCGGCCAGCGACATCGCCGCCATCACCGGCCAGAAGCCCGTCATCACCCGCGCCAGGCGCTCCATCGCCAACTTCAAGATCCGGGAGGGTAACGCCATCGGACTGATGGTGACGGTGCGCGGTGACCGCATGTGGGAGTTCATCGACCGGATGGTGAACGCCGCTCTGCCGCGCATCCGTGACTTCCACGGCGTCTCCAACAAGGGCTTCGACGGCCGCGGCAACTACACCCTGGGCATCCGGGAGCAGCTTATCTTCCCGGAGATCGAGTACGACAAGATAGACCACATCCGTGGGCTGCAGATGACGCTGGTTACCACCGCCCGCAACGACGAAGAGGGCAAGCGGCTGCTGCAGCTCCTGGGGATGCCATTTAGCCGTAATTAGGGGGCGCGAGGAAGTTGGCAAAGATATCCAAGATCGTCAGGGCCCGGCGGCCCGCCAAGTATCAGTCTCGCCAGAGGAACCGTTGTCGCCTCTGCGGCCGCCCCCGCGCCTTCATCCGGTTGTTCGGCATGTGCCGCATATGCTTCCGCCACCTGGCCCTGGAGGGTCAGTTGCCGGGAGTACAGAAGTCTAGCTGGTAGGCAGGTGTTGGCTCTAGAGGCCACGGGCGGTCTCCGTACCGCCTCCGCCACAGGAGGGAGCCAGCGATGAACATGACAGACCCAATCGCCGATATGCTGACCCGCATCCGCAACGCGGTGGCGGCCAAGCACGACTACGTCAACGTCCCCGCCTCCAAGCTCAAGGTGGCCATAGCCCGTGTGCTCAAGGAGGAGGGGTTCATTCGTGACTTTGAGACCAAGGAGGAGGGCCCGCGCAAGACGTTGCGAATCCAACTCGTCTACGTGGGAAAGAAGGAGTCCCTTCTCAGCGGCATTCGAAGAGTGAGCAAGCCCGGCCTGCGGGTCTACGTGCAGAACGGGGAGATTCCGCGCGTGTACGGCGGTCTGGGCATCGCCATCATGTCCACTCCTCAGGGAGTGATGACGGGGCAGCAGGCCTGGCGCCAGCGGATAGGTGGCGAGCTGCTCTGCTACGTCTGGTAGGTGAATCAGGGAGATGTCTCGCGTAGGTCGACTGCCGATAGCCGTCTCGCCTGACGTGAAGGTGGAGATCGAGGGGAACCACGTCACAGTGAAGGGGCCCCGCGGTGAGCTTTCGCGCGATCTTCACCCCGAAATGCTCCTTCATCTGGGGGAGGGCGAGCTGAGAGTGGCGCGCCCCAGCGACGCGCCCCGTCACCGTTCCCTCCACGGGCTCACACGGACGCTGGTGGCCAACATGGTGATCGGCGTCCAGAAGGGGTTCACGAAGACGCTGGAGATGCAGGGAGTGGGCTACCGCGCGCAACAGCAGGGTGACCGGCTCGTCCTCTCCGTGGGGCTCTCCCACACGGTGGAGATCGCGCCCCCGGAGGGCATCAGCCTGGAAGTGGAAGGGACGAACCGCATCCATGTGCGCGGCATCGACAAAGAGAAGGTTGGACAGGTGGCGGCGGAGATCCGCCGCGTACGTCCTCCCGAGCCGTACAAGGGCAAGGGCATTCGCTACGCCGGTGAGCACGTGCGACGCAAGGCCGGTAAGGCGGGCAAGGCCGTCAGGTGACGCGGGCATAGATGAAAAGCGGTAACACCGCCTGGGCGGCGCGCCGGCGGCGCCACGTCCGGGTCAGAAAGCGGGTGGAAGGCACGGCGAGCCGTCCCCGGCTCTGTATCTTCCGCAGCCTGTCCCACATCTACGCTCAGGTGATCGACGACGAGAGCGGGCGAACGCTGGTTGCCGCATCGGACCTGGAGAAGGAGGCGCGGGCCAGCGTCGACGGCACACGCAAGACAGGTCGGGCCGCGCTGGTCGGCAAACTGGTGGGACAGCGCGCCCTGGAGAAGGGCATCAAGGAGATCGTCTTCGACCGGGGAGGGTACAAGTACCACGGTCGAGTGAAGGCCCTGGCCGAGGCTGCTCGCGAGGCGGGCCTGAAGTTCTGAGGATACAGGCATGGTAACAACGCCGTTTGATGATAGCGACGCTCGCAAGCTGGAGCTGACAGAGAAGGTTGTGTACATCAACCGCGTCTCCAAGGTGGTCAAGGGCGGCCGCCGCTTCAGTTTCAGCGCCGTGGTGGTTGTAGGAGACGGACAGGGACGCGTGGGGGCCGGCCTGGGCAAAGCCAACGAGGTGCCAGAGGCGATCCGCAAGGGGGCGGCCATCGCCCGCAAGAACCTGATCCAGGTACCTATGGTTGGGACCACCATCCCCCACCCGGTGCTGGCTCGCTATGGCGCGGCCAAGGTCTTGATGAAGCCGGCCTCAGCGGGGACGGGCGCCATCGCTGGAGGGGGCGTTCGGGCCGTCGTCGAGGCTGCGGGCATCAAGGACATCCTTACCAAGTCCCTGGGCAGCGCCAACCCCATCAACGTGGTCAAGGCCACCATGCAGGGCCTGCAGAACATGCGCGAGCCGCGAGTGGAACTGGCGCGTCGCCGGGCGGCGGCGAAAGCCGCGGAGGCTTCTCGTGGGCCGGCTTAGGATCACCTGGAAGAAGAGCGCCATTGGCTACCAGATGGACCAGAAGAGGACGATCGAGGCCCTGGGGCTGCGACGCCTGGGCCAGACCGTCGAACATAGCGATTCACGTTCGGTGCGTGGTATGATCACCAAAGTGAAGCACCTGGTGGCCGTCGAGGAGGTCAGCGAGTAGCCGATGCTACAGAATGACCTGCGGCCACCGAGGGGCGCCAAGCACAAGCGCAAGCGCGTGGGCCGTGGCAACGCCAGCGGCCACGGTACGTATTCGGGTCGGGGACTCAAGGGCCAGAAGGCTCGCAGCGGCCCCGGACTGCACCTCGGCTTCGAGGGAGGGCAACTCCCTCTGATCCGGCGCCTGTCGCGCAAGCGCGGCTTCACCAACATCTTTCGCGTCGAGTACGCGGAGGTGAACCTGAGCAGCCTGCCCAGCCGCTTCCCAACCGGTAGCGATGTCACGCCGGAAGCGCTCGTGCGGGCGGGCGTCATCAAGAATCTCAAGAAGCCGGTCAAGGTCCTGGGCCAGGGCGACCTGGAAGGCGCCTTGACCGTGCATGCGCATAAGTTCTCGGCGGCCGCACGCGAGAAGATCGAGGCGGCCGGTGGCAAGGCAGAGGTGATAGGGGCCGTCGGAGCCGAGGCAGAGGTGATAGAGGCTGTCGGAGCCAAGACAGAGGTGAAAAAGGCCGCCCGACGCAAGGCAGAGGTGGTCGAGCCGGCGGAAGGCACGGCGGAGGTGCCGGAGGCCGCCGGAGCCAAGGCAGAGGTGACGGAGGCGGCCGAAGCTAAGGCAGAGGTGGTCGAGCCGGCGGAAGAGGCAGAGGTGCCGGAGGCCGCTGGAGGCAAGGCAAAGGTAAGGAAGGCCGCCCGACGTAAGGCAGAGGTGGTCGAGCCGGCCGAAGGCACGGCAGAGGTGATAGAGGCGTGATCGCGTCCCGGGCCCAGCAGACCCAACGACCGCGGCTGCTTCAGGCGCTTTTCGACGCCTTCCAGCAGCCGGACCTGAGGCGAAAGCTGCTCTTCACTTTCGCCATGCTCGTCATCTTCCGGTTCGTGGCCCACATGCCCATCCCCGGCATCGATCCGAAACTCCTGAAACAGGCCTTCGAGAACAACGCGGTCCTGGGCTTCCTGAACCTGTTCAGCGGCGGCGCCCTGCGCAACCTCAGCGTGGCGGCTCTGGGCGTCTATCCGTACATCACGGCCTCGATCATCCTACAGGTCATGATCCCCATCGTGCCCTCGCTCCAGGCGCTGTCCAAGGAAGGGGAGTCGGGGCACAACAAGATCCAGCAGTACACCCACTGGCTGGCCATACCCCTGGCCGTCATCCAGGGCTACAGCCAGCTCATCGTCCTGCAGCGGTCGGGCGCCATCAGCGGCATAGGGGTGTCCGGCAGCGAGGCGCTGCCCACGGCGGCCGCCGTGATCTCCATGACGGCCGGCACCATGTTCCTGGTCTGGCTGGGCGAGCTCATCACGGAGAACGGCATCGGCAACGGCGTGTCCATCATTATCTTCGCTGGCATAGTAGCCTCCCTGCCGAGCATGCTGCCCACCATCGCCAGCTCCTCGGCCGGCCTGGCGGGCATCGGCGTCATGGTATTGCTGGTCTTCGGCCTGCTGGCGGCCATCGTCTTCGTGCAGGAGGCGCAGCGGCGGGTGCCCGTGCAGTACGCGCGCAGCCTCTTCCGGGGCGGGCGCATGTACCGGCAGTCGGGGGCCACCCACATCCCGCTGCGGGTCAACTCGGCAGGCATGATCCCGCTTATCTTCGCCTATTCGCTGGTTATCTTCCCGTCGGCCGCGGCCCAGGCCTTCCAGGGCTCCAGCACGGCCTGGGTGGCGAACACGGCCGACTTCCTCGTGAGGATCTTCACTCCCAGGGGAGGGCCGTACTATATCATGGTCTTCTTCCTGGTCGTGATATTCACTTTCTTCTACACGCTGGTCATCTTCCAGCAGCAAAACTTGGCCGAGAACCTGCAAAAGCAAGGAGGCTTCATACCCGGCATAAGACCCGGGCGGCCCACCCAGGAGTACATCATGCGGGTGCTGGTGCGGATCACCTGGGCCGGCGGTATATTCCTGGGATTCGTGGCTGTGGTGCCCTTCTTCTTCACCCGCTTCACGAACGTGCAGCAGCTAAGTATCAGCAGCACGGGGCTCATAATCGTGGTGGGCGTGGTGCTGGATACCATGCGACAGCTTGAGGCCCAACTCTTGATGCGAGACTACGGGGGTTTCATTCGCTGATGAGGGTAGCCAGATGTTTCTGATCCTGCTGGGGCCCCCAGGGGCCGGCAAGGGTACACAGGCGGCGCTCCTGGCGCAAGCGCGGGACCTTGCCCACATCGCCACCGGCGACATGTTCCGGGAGGCGATGCGCTCGGGCAGCGAGGTGGGACAGCAGGCCAAGGCCTACGTGGACCGGGGCGAACTGGTGCCCGATGAGATCACCGTCCGCATGCTCCTGGAGCGGCTGACGCAGCCCGACTGCGCCGGCGGCTGCATGCTGGACGGGTTCCCCCGTACCCTGGAGCAGGCCAAGGCCCTGGACAGCGCCCTGGCCGGGCGAGGCCAGGCCGTGGACCAGGTGGCCTACATCCGGGTCGGTGAGGAGGAGCTGATAGAGCGCCTGGGCGGCCGCTGGACCTGCCGCCAGTGTGGCGCCGTCTATCACCAGCGGAACAGCCCGCCCAAGACCGCCGGTCGCTGCGACCAGTGCGGCGGCGAGCTGTACCAGCGGAGCGACGACCAGCCGGAGACGGTACGCCGGCGCCTGACCGTCTACTTCCGGGACACGGAACCTTTGGTGGAGTACTACCGCCAGCGCGGCAAGCTGGTCGAGGTGGACGGCGGGCAGGGCATAGAGGCTGTGGGCCGGGCCCTGCTGAAGGGCCTGGGTCCTTCGACACCGGCGCGTTGACGGGGGTGTGAGCTAGAAAGGCGGCTCATGCCCATTATCATAAAGTCGGCCGACGAGGTCGCCATCATCCGCGAGGCGGGGCGCATCGTCGCGCAGGTCTTGGAGATACTGAAGAAGGAGATTCGTCCTGGGCTTGTCGTCAAGGAGCTGGACGACATCGTCCGGCGTGAGTTCACGGCGCGGGAGGTGACGCCAACCTTTCTTGGCTATCACGGCTACCCGGCCACCGTCTGCGTGTCGGTGAACGACCAGATAGTGCACGGCATCCCGGGGGACAGAGTCCTCCAAGAAGGAGATATCGTCAGCATAGACCTGGGTGCCACACATCGCGGCTTCGTGGGTGACGCGGCCATCACCGTCGGAGTGGGCCGCATCAGCCCCGAGGCGGAGCGTCTCGTCAAGACCACGGAGGAGGCGCTCTGGAAGGGGATCGCGGCGGCCCGGGCCGGTGCGCCGCTGGGGGCCGTCTCCTTCGCCATCCAGCGCCACGCCGAGGGCGCGGGCTTCTCGGTGGTGCGTGAGTACGTGGGCCATGGCGTCGGACGGGAGATGCACGAGGAGCCTCAGGTGCCCAACTACGGCCCGCCGGACCGGGGTCCCATCCTCAGCAAGGGGATGGTGCTGGCTCTGGAGCCCATGGTGAACGTCGGCGACTGGCGCACGAAGCGTGACAGCGACAACTGGACGGTCAGCACCCTTGACGGCAGCCTGTCGGCCCACTTCGAGCACACCATCGCCATCACGGATGGCGAGGCGCAGGTTCTGACCCTTCCCTGAGACAGGGAACGGATGGGAGAATGGGGAAAAAGGAAGCAATAGAGGTCGAGGGGCTGGTGAAGGAACCCTTGCCCAACGCCATGTTCCGCGTTGAGCTGCCCAACGGCCACCAGGTGCTGGCGCACATCTCGGGCAAGATAAGGCTCCACTTCATCAAGATCCTGCCTGGAGACCGGGTGCTGGTGGAGCTTTCGCCCTACGACCTGAGCCGGGGCCGCATAACCTACCGGTTCAAGTAGAGAGAGTTCGATGAAGGTAAGGGCATCGGTAAAGCCGCGCTGCGAGAAATGCAAGCTGATCCGGCGCCGTGGCGTGCTTAGGATTATCTGTGAGAATCCGAAGCACAAGCAGCGCCAGGGCTAGGATTGGACACTCCACGCTGCGTGCGGGCTAGGAGGTGACATGGCACGTATTGCCGGTGTAGACATCCCCAGGGATAAGCGGGTCGACATCGCCTTGCGCTACATCTACGGCATCGGCCCCACCCTGGCCAGCCGGATCGTCGCCGCCGCCAAAGTCTCGCCGGAGACCCGCGTGCGGGACCTCACCGATGACGAGGTGACCAGCATCCGGGAGAACATCGACCGTGGGTACACGGTGGAAGGCGACCTGCGGCGCGAGGTGAGGCAGAACATCCAGCGCCTGATCGAGATCAACTGCTACCGCGGCATGCGCCACCGTCGCGGGCTGCCGGTGCACGGACAGCGCACCCGCACCAACGCCCGCACGAAGCGAGGCGCCCGCCGGACGGTGGCCGGCAAGCGTCGCTCTGTCGCCAAGAAGTAACCTGGCTGCTGAGACCTGAGGAAACGGAATGGCAGAGAAGAAGAAGACTCGAGCGCGAAGGCGGGAACGGAAGTCCGTGCCGCGGGGTCGCGCCTACATACAGTCCACGTTCAACAACACGCTTATCACCATGACGGACCCTAACGGGAACGTCGTGGCCTGGAGTAGCGCCGGCTCCGCGGGCTTCAAGGGCTCGCGCAAGAGCACCCCATTCGCCGCCCAGATGGCGGCGGAGGCGGCGGCCCGCCGAGCCATGGAGCACGGCATGCGGCAGGTGGACGTCTTCGTGCGGGGGCCGGGCAGCGGCCGGGAGGCCGCCATCCGCTCGCTCCAGGCGGCGGGGATCTCGATCCTAAGCATTCGCGACATGACGCCCATACCTCACAACGGCTGCCGGCCACCCAAGCGGCGCCGCGTATAGACGGGGCTTTAGCGGGGGTCTTTGAATGGCTCGATACACCGGACCGGTCTGTAGGCTCTGTCGCCGCTACGGCGACAAGCTCATGCTGAAGGGGGAGCGCTGCTTCGGCCCGAAGTGCGCCTTCGAGAAGCGCCCCACTCCCCCGGGGAACCGCAGCCCGCGGCGGCGCCGGGTGTCCGACCGCGCCCTCCAGCTTCGCGAGAAGCAGAAGGCGCGCTACAGCTACGGCATCATGGAGCGCCAGTTCCGTCGCTACTATCGGGAAGCCGTGCACCGGCCGGGCGTCACGGGAGAGAACCTCCTGCGTCTGCTGGAGATGCGTCTCGACAACGTGATCTACCGTCTGGGTTTCGCCGATTCCCGTTCCCAGGCCCGCCAGGTGGTCCGTCACGGCCATATCCTCCTCAACGGCCGGAAGACCGACGTGCCTTCCTGCCAGGTGAAGGCCGGCGACGTCATCGGCTGGCGAGCACCCAGCAAGGAAACGGAGGCTTTCAAAATAGCGCAGCAAATGGCGAAGAGTGCGCGCGTCCCTGGATGGCTGAACTTGGACACCGAAGCCATGGTGGGGCGCGTGCTGAGTCCGCCCGGTCTGGGCGATACCGAAGCGAAGTTTGATGCCAGCGTCATTGTCGAATTCTACTCACGATAGGCAACCACTTTGGGGTGGTGGCGGACTCTCGACCTCCGGTCGAGGAGGCGTCGAGGCCGGCTGGTCGAGCGGGGAGGTGGGCGCCGGCCCTGGGGAGGCGTTTGCTCTCTCAGAGCTGGTGACACCCAACATCGAGGTGGAAGAGGAGGGCGAAGGCTACGCACGCCTGGTGGCGGAGCCCGTGGAAGCCGGCTTCGGCGTCACGCTGGGCAATGCCCTCCGCCGGGTGCTCCTCAGCTCGCTGCCGGGTGCGGCCGTAACCTCGGTCCGCATCGAAGAGGTGCAGCACGAGTTCTCCACCATCCCGCACATGAAGGAGGACACGACCGAGTTCCTACTCAACGTCAAGGAGATCCGGCTCCGGGCTCTCTCCGATCGTCCGGCCAAGCTCTACTTAGAAGGCCGCGGCGAGGGCAGGATCCTGGCGGGCGATATCCAGGTGACGGCCGACTACGAGATTCGTCAACCCAGAGCTGCACCTGGCCACCCTGGACTCGGCGGAAGCTCACCTGACTGTGGAGTTCAACGTGGAGAGAGGCCGCGGCTGGGTGCCTGCCGGACGCCAGACGGACGGCACGCCCATTGGCGTCATACCGGTGGACGCTATCTTCACGCCGGTCCGCAGAGTGAACTTCGCCGTTGAGCGCACCCGCGTGGGGCAGGTCACCCACTACGACCGCCTCGTGCTCGAGGTCTGGACCGACGGCACCGTCACGGGCGTCGAGGCAGTGAGCCAGGCAGCCGACATCCTTCTGGGCCAGTTCGCTCTCTTTGGCCAGCTCGGCAAGCCTCAGGCTGCCGTCGTGGCGCGAGGCCTGGGCACGGGCGCTGCCCTGGAACCGGACCGCTACAACACGCCGATCGAAGAGCTCAACCTATCGGTACGTGCCTACAACTGCCTCAAGCGCAGCGGACTCATGACTGTGGGCCAGGTGCTAGAGAAGAGTGAGGACGAGCTTCTGGCTCTGCGCAACTTCGGCCGCAAGTCCTACGAGGAGCTGAAGGACAAGCTCATCGAGATGGGCTTCCTGTCCGAGGCCGCCATGGAGGAGATTGAGGTCGAGTTCGAGGTGCCGGAGGAGGACATCGAGGAGGTGCCGGAGGAGATCGTCTTGCCGGCGCGGCCCAAGCGGGAAGCGAAGCCCAAGGCCAGAGCCGACGCCGCCGTAGAGAGCACGGCGGAGGCCCCGACGGGCGAGGTCGAGGAGGAGCTGGGCAGCCTGGGCGCCAAGCTCGCCCAGGCGCTGCGGAAGGCGGGCCAAAAAGAGAGCCCTCCCGCGGGCGAGGAAGTTGAAGAGGAGGACCAGCAAGCCTGAACGGGCCTGCGCAGAGATGAGACACCGTATTGCCGGACGCAAGCTGAACAGGCCCACCGATCAGCGGTTGGCCCTGCTGCGCGGTCAGGTGGTGGACCTCCTGCGCTATGAGAAGATCCGCACCACCGAGGCCAAGGCCAGGGAGGTGCAGGGGATGGCGGAGCGTATCATCACCCTGGGGAAGGAGGGCAGCCTGCCCTCCCGTCGGCGGGCGCATCGATTCGTCACCGACCCCAAGGTGGTGAAGAAGGTCTTCGAGGAGATCGGGCCGCGATACGCGACCCGCCACGGCGGCTACACGCGCATCGTCAAGCTGGGCCCACGCCAGGGCGACGGGGCAGCTATGGCCCAGCTAGAGCTGGTGTAGCCGGTCAGAGCCGTGGCCTCGCAAGGGCCGGGAGCGCGACGGCTGGCCCTGGTCCTGGAGTACGACGGTCGCCGCTATAGCGGCTCACAGTATCAGAAGAACGCCCCCAGCATCCAGGGCGAGCTGGAGGCAGCCCTTAACAAGCTAACAGGCGAGTCAGTGCGGGTGGCCTTCGCCGGCCGCACCGACGCAGGGGTACACGCTCGGGGACAGGTGGCCTCGTTCGTGACCGGCTCCCACCATGAGCCGGAGGTCTTTGTCCGCGGGCTGAACCACTGGCTGCCTGCCGATATCGCGGTCCAGCGGGCACTAGAGATGCCCCTGGACTTCGATGTGCGGCGGCGGGCCCGCAGCCGCGAGTACCGCTACCTGGTTCTCAACAGCCCGCTGCCCTCGCCCCTGCTCGGGGCCTTCACCTGGCAGGTGGCGGAGCAGTTGGGCCTGGAGGCCATGCGAAACGCGGCCGCGCTGCTGGTGGGCCGGCACGACTTCGCCGCCTTCGCCGGCCCGGTGGCCGGCAGCACGGTCCGCTCGCTGCACCGGTGCGAGCTGAAGGCCTGGGGGCGGCTGCTGGTCCTGTACATGGAGGCTGACGCCTTCCTCCCCCACCAGGTGCGGCGTACGGTGGGGGCGCTGGTGCAGGTAGGGTTGGGCCGGCAATCGGCGGCAGAGCTGGCGGCCCTGCTGCGCAAGCCGGAATCCGGGGTCGCCGGACCGGCGGCGCCGCCGCAAGGGCTCTGCCTGATGAGAGTGAACTATCCGGGGCTCGACCTGAGCCCACCAGGCGGGCGGGAAGGCCCGCCCTGTGAGACAGTGACATGAAGACCTATAGCCCAAAGGCTCGAGAGATCACCCGCGACTGGCACGTGGTGGACGCGGCAGGGCAGACGCTGGGCCGCCTCGCCACGGAGGTGGCCAGCCTGCTGCGCGGCAAGCACAAGCCAACGTACGCGCCGCACTTGGACATGGGCGACAGCGTGGTCGTGGTCAATGCGGCGAAGATACGGGTCACCGGCCGCAAGCGACAGCAGAAGATGTACTATCGCCACTCAGGGTACCCGGGCGGCCTGAAGGTGGAGAGCCTGGATAAGCTGCTGGCCCGCCGTCCCACCCGCGTCATCGAACGGGCGGTGAAGGGCATGCTGCCCCATAACCGCCTGGGCCGGGCCATCTACCATCACCTGAAGGTGTATGCTGGCCCTGATCACCCCCACGAGTCTCAGGTAAGGGCCAGCGAGAAGCGCCGGCAGGCCCCCGCCGACGGCGGGCCGGACGGGCAGGTAGTGGAGCCGGCGGCGGAGCAGACCCCGGAGCAGGCCCCGGAGGCCTAGGAGAAGCGCCTTGCAGCAGCAGTATCACTACGGCACCGGCCGACGCAAGAGATCGGTGGCGAGGGTGCGCCTCTACCCGGGGACAGGCGCCGTCGTCATCAACGGCAAGCCCATGGACGAGCTCTTCGTGCGCCCCGTGCACCGGGAGGCCATACTGCGACCGCTGGCGGTGACGGAGAGCCAGGAGAAGTTCAACGCCCAGATCAAGGTTGAGGGCGGCGGTATCAGCGGCTGGGCGGGTGCCATCTCCCACGGCATCGCCCGCGCCCTGGTAGCAGCCGACGAGAACCTGAAGCCTGTCCTACGCCGCAATGGCCTCCTCACGCGCGACCCCCGCGAGAAGGAACGGAAGAAGTACGGCCTCAAGCGGGCTCGTAAGGCCCCTCAGTACACCAAGCGGTAGAAGCCGCGGACCACCAGAGGAAAGATGCGAAGGCCAGGCTTAAGCCTGGCCTTCGGTCGTGCGGGTGGCCGCGCTACTGCGGCCAGGGGGTGTCGGCCAGGCGGCGTTTCAGCTCGTTGATGGCGGCCAGGGGCGAGGGGCTGACGGCGTTCAGTATCGCCAGGTAGTAGCTCACGAAGTCGCCGTAGAGGATGCCCGTCAGCATCTGGCTCAACGGCGCGGTCCCCTTCACCTCCACCACGTCGTACCCCACGCCGTTGGCGTCCAGCGCTTCCCTGGTGGCTTCGTAGCGGATAGTGATGCGCGGGTGCAGCATCGTGTGATAGAGGAGCACCACGTGCAGGCGGTCGATCGCCTCCCGCGGCAGCGGATAGCCGACGAGCGCGTTGTGGTTGGCCTCCGGTAGCTCTTCGTAGAAGGCCCAGACCTTGCTGTTCTCGTTGAGCTGGGTCTTCCAGCGGTGGGCGACCTCGATCAGGTTCTCGGCCCCGTAAACGATGGTCACCTTGGTCTGAAGGCGTCCCGCTAAGTGCTTGGCCGGGTTCGTTTCGGCCGCCACCCTGGAGTCCACCTCCTGGACCAGCTCCCCCATGAGGGCCACCGCCTCGGCCACCTCCGTCTCCATCCCCTGCAGCACGCCCACCTGCTCGGCGACCGACAGGAGCGGCATCAGACTGTAGCCCAGCGCCGCCCGTGGCTCGCCCTGGTAGTCGAAAAAGAAGGCGGGGATCTCGTACTCGCGGGCGAGGGCGGCCAAGCGCCCCCCCGCGGTGATCACCAGCTTCTTGGCAGGGCCACGCAGAGCCTGGCTGAAGGCGGCCAGCGTCTCCTCCGTCTCGCCGCTGTAGCTCGAAGCTATCACGAGGGTGTTTTCGTCCACCAGGCCGGGTATCTCATAGCCGCGACAGACGAAGACGGCCTTCCGGCTGCGACGCGCCGCCAGGGACCGCAGCAGGTCGGCGGCGATGGCGGAGCCACCCATGCCCAGCACCACCACCCGCTCCACGTTCCAGTACGACGAGGGCAGCTTGAAGGCGCGGGCCCGCTCCCAGGCCTCGCGGCACTGATGCGGCAGTTCGCGGATGCGGGCGAGCAGGCCCTCGGGGTCCAGGCTCTCGTAGACCCGGGGGTCGTCCAGATGATCGGTCATCGGCCCTCCCCTGCCGGGACGCCCGCCAGCTCGCGGCCGGCGTCCAGGACGCGGGGCACGAGCTCCTGCGCCGGCACCTCTGTGTAGATGCGCATGAGAGGCTCTGTCCCTGAGAAGCGAACGAGCAGCCAGCCGCCGTCCTCCAGATGGTAGCGGAAGCCGTCAGTGGTATCGCGGCCGGTGACCCGGAGGCCGGCCAGGCGCTCGGGGCGGCTCTCGCTGATCCGCCGCCAGACCTCGTCGCGCTCCTCGGGTCGCAGGTGGACGTCCAGGCGATCGTAGTAGTGAGGTCCTACCTTGGCGTAGAGCTCCTCTAGCAGGGCCGAGGGGCGCTTCCCGCTCTGAACCATGAAGTCCAGGAAGAGCAGGCCTGAGACGACGCCGTCGCGCTCCGGCAGGTGGCCGCGCACGGCGTAGCCGCCGCTCTCCTCGCCGGCTATCAGGGCATCCACCTCCATCATCTTCGGGCCGAGGAACTTGAAGCCCACCGGCGTCTCGTAGACCGGCACGCCGTACAGCTCGCCCAGGCGCTGCACCATGTGTGTCGTGGTGATCGACTTGACGATAGGCCCGCGCAGGCCTCGCGCCTCCAGGAGGTAGTAGGTGAGGAGGCCGAAGACCTGGAGCTGGGTCAAGAAGCGTCCCTTTTCGTCGAAAACGCCCAGGCGGTCGGCGTCGCCGTCGGTGGCCAGGCCGACCTGGGCCGTGTCGCTGCGCACGGCCTCCGACAGCTCACCAAGGTTGCGGGCGATGGGCTCCGGCGAGGCGATGCCGGGGAAGGCCGGGTTGCGCTCGCCGTGCAGCTCGCGCACCTCGATGCGTCCGCCGGAGAGAATGTCCGCCAGGTAGCCGGCGCCGGCGCCGTACATGGAGTCCACCCGCACCCGCAGCCCTGCGGCGCGCACCCGCCCCAGGTCCACCAGTTCGGCGATGTGGGCCAGGTAGGCCGGCCGCGGGTCGAAGCGCTCGACGAGGCCGCGGGCCTCGGCCTCCGGCAGCGGCAGCCGGTCGAGCTGGCCGGCAGCCAGGATGTCGGGCAGGGGAGCCTCGAGGGCGGCGGTGACCTCCGGCGGCGCGCTGCCGGCGTACTCCGGCCGGTACTTGAAGCCGTTCCAGCGGGCCGGGTTGTGGCTGGCGGTGATGACGACGGCGCCGCCCGCATGCTTTTCGAGGATGGCGTAGGTGACGACCGGCGTGGGCGCTGGCCGGTCGCAGAGGTAGACCTTGATGCCGGCGGCGGCCACCACCTCCGCCACGGCGGCGGCGAAGTCCTCGGAGGCGAAGCGCGTGTCGTAGCCGACGACCAGGCCGCGGTCCGCCAGCCCCTGCGACTGCTGGTAGAGGGCGACGCTGCGGGCGCAGGCTCGAACGTTGTCGAAGGTGAAGTCCTCGGCGATGACGCCGCGCCAGCCGTCGGTACCGAAGTGGATGGGTGTGTTCACCGCGCCGCGTCCCTGGCTTTCACGCAGTCCGATCCTTCAGATGGGCTTCCACCTCGGTCAGGTCCTTCAGGGTGTCGATGCCCTTCCAGTAGGCATGGCTCTTATGTCCGTACAGTTTGCCGCATTCGGCCAGTCGGGGGAAGAGGGTGGTCTCGTGGTCGCCCCTATCGGGCAGATCCTTGAAGAACTCGCGGCTGAGGACGTAGACGCCGGCGTTGAGCCAGTAGGGCAGGCGCGGCTTCTCGTCGAAGCCCCGTATGCGTGAGCCGCGGCCCGTGCGGGCAATTCCGAAGGGGCTGACCATGGGCGTGAGCATGATAGTGGCCACGGCCCCCGTGCGACGGTGGCTGCGGATCAGGGGCGCCAGCGCCTGCTCGGTGACGCTGTCGCCGTTGGTGCCGATGACGAAGGGCACGTCAGGCGGCACCAGCTCGAAGCCCTTCTTGAAGGCGCCGCCCCGGCCCAGGGGCTCGCTCTCCACCGAGTAGGCGATGCGCAGCCCCCAGCGAGAGCCGTCGCCGAAGTGGGCGGCGACCACCTCGTGCAGGTAGCCGCAGAGGAGGACTACGTCGGTGACCCCTTCGCCGCGCAGCCACTCGAGCTGGTACTCCAGGATAGGCCGGCCGGCCAGGAGGATCATCGGCTTGGGCCGGTCGCTGGTCAGGGGGCGCAGCCGCTCCCCCTTGCCGCCGGCGAGGACTAAGGCGTGCATGCTAAATGACACACCCGACGAAACGCTTACTCACACGTGACCTATCTGCACGATCAACTCAAGTGCGGCAGGATTTCCTCGCGAAGGCGATCAAGATCGTTCACTCTAGTCACGAGCACACCCTCGTAGCTCGCCAGGAACTGGAGTGTCTCCTCCACGAATTCAGTGGGCTGTGATCCGTTCGCGGGCAGAACGGCAACAGCGCTAAATGAACTGTAGCTCCTTCGAAACTCGTCGGCGATGATCGGGAGGGAATCCCTTCTGGCCCAGGCAATGTCGCGCTCCCCGGGATCTTCCGGAATCGCCACGAACGCGGCGACAGGGTCGCCGCCAGTGATCCAGAAGTCTGCGAAATGCCTGGCCTTTTTGCCTCGTTCCACTCCACCTTCAGCTAGCCCCAGCGGCCCGACGGCCCAAGTCTTGAGGGTGTTACGTATTAGCCTACGCAGCTCATGGACTGTCATCCCCTCAGGAGGGCGCTGCACACGGGCGGACGGCCACACTAGGAGTCGCGCCAACTCCTCCGTTGCTTCGTGGAGCGACGAGGCCTGGTACCGTTTCGGCCCCGTGAACTGAAGCTGGTTGCGCATCGCCCCGGGAGAGGGTGAACAAGTGCTCGCTCGTGAAGAGGTGCTCGTCCTCCGCTTCTGTTCCAAGCGGTGGCTGGTATGCCTCGCCACATCTTTCCTTCAGGGATTCAATGATCCGGTCGACGCCAGCAGCGCTCACGCCCGGCGCGAATGCCTTGAGGCGAGTGCGAAAGTGGCCGAGAAACGCGCAACGCGACTCACGCCGGTCCTCCGAGACCACAATGACACCCAGATTGATGCACTCTTCCCGGATCGGATCGGGGACCAGCTTAACGACGGAATAATGGCACGTAACCATTCGTACTAGCCCCCTCTCTACATCTCGTCAACTGCGGCTCTTGCCACAGCTTTGCGGTCGATGAGGAACTTCACAACCTCATGGCGCCTTGGCGCGGTTAGCCACTTCGGGGGTACTGACCGCACGATCTCGTCTAGTTCACCGTCATCGATAGCATCAATGTCTTGACATGTCATCACGCCCAGTTGTCGATCTGCCGCCCGCCTCACGACCTCGGGGTACTTGGGAATGCAGGGAGCCGGATCAAGTACCGCGGTCCCCAGGAGCGGTAGGGCCAGACACTTCCCGAAGTCCACGGCGTAGAACCGCCAGGACTCAGTTTCCAGCAACAGATTCCAGGTGCCATCGGGTTTCCTCCGGTCCAGAACCTCTAACCATGCGTCTAGAGCGTATAGCTTGCCAAGCTCCTGGCGGTTGCTCGCGCTGGCCACCGCGGTGTCCGAAGTGGGCGGTGTACAATTGAGGAGCTCTTCGGACGCAAAAGCTGGTCCGGCTGCCGCCCAGGCTCGGATGTCGCTCGGCGCGCTCTGGAGCGCTTCTGCGCTCATGCTGGCGATATCCACCTTGACGCAGGGCACCGCCAGGCGCTGAGCGAGCAGTGATCCGATCCAATCAGCGGCAAGTTCGATGTCGGAGCGCCCCATCAGCTTCAGCACCCACCTGTCCGACAAATCCATCGTCAGCCCTACACGTGAACACCTGAGGCCGCATTTCGCCAGTGCCAAAGTCGTGCACGTGGTTGAGGGCCTCCAGACTCACTGGGCCGTCCCCCTTCGCCAACTTCGCGCCGCAGCCTGCGGCGGCCCAACCCCGTCTTCGGTTCTAGCGCGCAGACACCCGCCCTGGGGTCCGTTCCTCGTCGACCTCTGCTGTCTCCAGGCCCGCCTCGCGCCGCAGGACATCCGCCTTGTCGATGCGCTCCCAGGGCGCGTCGATGTCGTCGCGGCCGAAGTGGCCGTAGGCCGCCGTCGCCCGGTAGATGGGGCGCCGCAGGTTCAGGTCGCGGATGATGGCGGCCGGACGCAGGTCGAAGTGCTTGTGCACCAGCGCGAGGATGACGTCCTCGTCGACCCGGTTGGTGCCGAAGGTCTCGACGGCGATAGACGTGGGGCGCGCCACGCCGATGGCATAGGAGACCTGACTTCCATGCGGTCGGCCAGCCCTGCGGCGACCAGGTTCTTGGCCACGTAGCGGGCGGCGTAGGCCGCGGAGCGGTCCACCTTCGTCGGGTCCTTGCCCGAGAAGGCGCCGCCGCCGTGGCGGGCGATGCCGCCGTAGGTGTCGACGATGATCTTGCGCCCGGTGAGGCCGGCGTCGCCCATGGGCCCGCCGACGACGAAGCGGCCGGTGGGGTTGATGAAGTACTTGGTCCGGTCATCGAGGAGATTGGCCGGTATGACGTGGCGTATCACCTGCTCGGTCAGGTCTTGCTCCAGGACGTCGTGGCTGACCACGGCGTCGTGCTGGGCGGCCAGGACCACCGCCTCCACCCGGCGCGGCACGCCGTAGGCGTACTCGACGGTCACCTGGGACTTGCCGTCGGGCCGCAGGTAGTCGAGGGTGCCGTCCTTGCGCACCTCGGCCAGGCGCCGGCAGAGCTTGTGGGCCAGGGAGATGGTCAGCGGCATGTACTCGGGCGTCTCCGTGCAGGCAAAGCCGATCATCATCCCCTGGTCGCCGGCGCCCTCTCTCCAGCTCGTCGTCTTCGCCCTTGCCCTGGCGGGCCTCCAGCGAGCGGTCGACGCCCACGGCGATGTCCTTGGACTGCTCCTTGATCGAGACCATGACGCCGCAGGTCTCGAAGTCAAAGCCGTACTTGGCGCGCGTGTAGCCGACCTCGCGGACGGCATTGCGCGCGATGTCCGCGATCTCCACGTAGCAGCTCGTGGTGATCTCGCCCATGACGACGACGAGGCCGGTGGTCACGGCGGTCTCGCAGGCTACGCGCGCCGTGGGATCCTGCTCCAGAATGGCGTCCAGGACGGAGTCCGAGATCTGGTCGCAGAGCTTGTCGGGGTGTCCTTCCGTCACCGATTCCGAGGTGAGGAATAGCGACGGCGAATGCATGAATGTGCTGGTCATAGGGCCCTCCTCCTAGGTTCCTGAACTTTGTCATGCTGAACGAAGTGAAGCATCCGGCGGAGCAGGCCTGCCATCACGGATTCTTCGTCCGCCTTGGCGGACTCAGAATGACATTTGGCTGCTACGTTCCTTCCTGCCAACTGGCGAGGTAGCGTTCCTGCTCCTCGGTCAGCGTGTCGATGGTGATGCCCATGGCCGCCAGCTTCAGGCGCGCCACCTCCTGGTCGATCTCCTCGGGCACGGTGTGGACTTCGATGGGGAGGCGCTGCTCCCGAAGAACCAGGTACTCGGCGCAGAGGGCCTGGTTGGCGAAGCTCATGTCCATGACGCTGGCCGGGTGGCCCTCGGCGGCGGCCAGGTTGATGAGGCGGCCCTCGCCGAGCAGGAAGAGGCGGCGGCCGTCGCTGAGGCGGAACTCCTCCACGGACGTCCGTATCTCCCGACGGCTCTCGGCCATCGCCTCCAGCGCCTCGATGTTCATCTCCACGTTGAAGTGGCCGGAGTTGGCCAGGATGGCGCCGTCCTTCATCGCCTCGAAGTGCTGGCGGTCGACCACGTTGATGTCGCCGGTGACGGTGATGAAGATGTCGCCCAGCGGAGCGGCCTGGGCCATGGGCATGACCCGGAAGCCGTCCATCACCGCCTCCAGGGCGCGCACCGGCTCCACCTCGGTGACGACGACGTGGGCGCCCAGGCCGTGGGCGCGCGATGGCGACGCCGCGGCCGCACCAGCCGTAGCCGCAGACCACCACCGTCTTGCCCGCCCAGAGGATGTTGGTGGCGCGGATGATGCCGTCGATGGTGCTCTGGCCGGTGCCGTAGCGGTTGTCGAAGAGGTGCTTGGTGTCGGCCTCGTTGACGGCGATGATGGGGTAGGCGAGAGCGCCGTCGCGGGCCATGCTGCGCAGCCGGATGACGCCGGTGGTCGTCTCCTCGGTGCCGCCGATGATCTCGGGGATGAGGTCGCGGCGCTCCTTGTGGATGGTGGCCACCAGGTCGGCGCCGTCGTCCATCGTGACCTGGGGCCGCTGGCCCAGGGCGCTGTGGATGTGGCGGTAGTACGTTTCGTCGTCCTCGCCGCGGATGGCGAAGGTCGGGATGCCGTAGCGCCCGACCAGGGCGGCGGCGACGTCGTCCTGGGTGCTCAAGGGGTTGCTGGCGCAGAGGGTGACTTGGGCACCACCGTCGCGCAGGGCCAGCGCCAGGTTGGCCGTCTCTGTGGTGACGTGCAGGCAGCCGGAGATGCGCACGTCGCGCAAGGGCTTCTCGGTGGCGAAGCGCCGCCTGATGAGGCCGATGACTGGCATCTCGCGCGCCGCCCACTCGATGCGCCGCACGCCCTCTTCCACCAGCGCCAGGTCCTTCACGTCTCCGGCTGCAGGTGAACTCGTCGTCATCTGCCCCTCCTTCCCGGTCGCTCGCTGCCGCCCCCCATGCCCCCGAAGCGAGGCATCAATCCCGTCAGCGGGTTCCCCGCCGCCCGTCGCGGCCCCGGCTGCGCCCGAACGATGCCGTGCTCTCGCAGGAAGCGCTTGAGCTCCTGCGGGTCGACGTCGACGCCGTCCTCGAGGAGGAGCGCCCAGAGCCTCTTGCGCCCGAGGGTGGGATACTGTTTGGAGGCCGCCAGGATGAGGCGGCCGACCCGCTCATCGATGGTCTTGTACTGCTCTTTCTTGACCAATGTCTGCTCCTTTAGAGACGAATCAGGGCGCCGCCCGCGCCTCTTCCGCGTCCGCCACGGTGGACGGCGACCAGCCTACGCACCAGGCTCCTCAGCCCTAACCTGTCCTTGCGGGTGGCCGCCGCTTCGATGAGACGGCAGTCGCCCTGGTAGCCCAGGCGCTGGTAGGCGCGCGCGGCGGCCCGGTTGCGCGGGTCCACGCTCAGCACGACCAGCGGGCAGGCCTCGATGACGGCCGCCGTCACGGCGCTGGTCACCAGGGCGCCCAGGCCGCGGCCGCGGTATCGGGGGTGCGTGTAGACGTTTCCCACCACGGCGACGCCGTGCGTGGGCGAGACGGCGTGCGTGCCCGCCACAGCGACCAGCCGCTCGCCGACGTTGACCCCGAAGTACACGCCGTCTTCGATCTGACGGGCCGTGTAGGAGGCGACGGCGCCCTCGGCGTTGTAGAGCCGGTTTACTATGCGGGCGTCACGACCGCGCAAGAGTCGCGTCTCGCCCTCGAGAGGCCGAAAGGCGTCAGCCGTCACCTTCATACGCAGCAGGAGATGCTCCTGGGACAGGTCGAAGAAGCGGCGCAGGATCCCTAAGTGCTCCGCTTGGCAGGTGGCGAAGGCGCGACGCGGTCCCGGGTGCAGGCTGAGGAGGGCTGCCAACGGCGCGGCCTCTCCCAGCGCGAAGAGGGCGTTGCCCAGGCCGCCTCGGGAGTGAAGAAGCAGGGCCCGGCCGCCCGACTGGGTATTCCGGCCGTCGCCTTCGGCCAGCCACCACCTGGAGAGGGGGAAGAGACGCGGCTCCAGTTGGCCCAGGGCATAGGCGGCATACGCCGGGTGCGGCTCCAAGAGGCGGCGGATGGTCTCACGGTCCGTCAGGCGGCGGACGGTGTAGGTCTCCGCCGTCTGGGACAGGGCCTCGGTTCGGGCCAGCTCTCTCGTCACGTTCGCGTCCCTCACGGTGAGCCTCCGCCGGCACCCGATAGGAAGCGGCCGATGATGGGCGCCAAGGCACCCTTCGTCCGGTCAGGCACCAGGTCGAACGGGGTGACCAGCGCGTTGTCGAGGGCGGAGGCGCACGAGCAGCGGCGGGCCTCGGGAAGCCGCCGCAGCGCGCTCGCCACGACACGCCGGCAGGTGGCGGCGTTCCGGCTCAGGTTGTCCAGGATCATCTCCGCCGACACCTCGGCGTGGGCCTCGTACCAGCTATCGTAGTCGGTGACGGAGGCGAGCGTGACGTAGCAGATCTCGGCCTCGCGGGCCAGCTTCGCCTCCGGCAGAGCCGTCATGCCGATGAGGTCGGCCCCCCAGGAGCGGTAGAGGTGCGACTCGGCCCGCGTCGAGAAGGCGGGCCCCTCGATGACCACGCAGGTGCCGCCGCGATGGACGGTGGCGCCGGCATCGCGGGCGCTATCGTGCACGATGTCGCTGAGGACGGGGCAGAAGGGCTCGGCCATAGCGACGTGAGCCACCAGCCCGTCGCCGAAGAAGGTGCTGGGCCGCGCCCTGGTGCGGTCGATGAGCTGGTCGGGCACGACCAGGTGCAGCGGCTGGAGCTCTTCGCGGAGGCTGCCCACGGCGCTGATCGAGATGATGAACTCCACGCCAAGCGACTTGAGGGCGTAGATGTTGGCCCGCGCCGGCACCTCGGTGGGCAGGATGCGGTGCCCCCTGCCGTGGCGGGGGAGAAAGGCCACCCGCACCCCTTCCAGCGTGCCGAGGACGATGCTGTCGCTCGGATCGCCGAAGGGCGTGCTCCGGCGCACCTCCTCCGGTTCGGTCAGGCCTTCCATCTCGTAGAAGCCGCTGCCGCCGATGACAGCGACCCTTGCCTGAGGCATCTCAGTAGCCCTCGAAGACCCGCTTGATCATCTGGATCGCCTGCAGAGTAACCCACTTGCTCGGCTTGCCCTTGGCCTCGATGTCGGCCCACATCTTGCCGTTGAGGCTGTACTCCATCTTCCAGCGTGCGAGGCTGTCCTGCTTCGCGACTGTCAACTTCAGGGCATGGGTCAGTTGCGGATCAGCGCCGCGACCCGCCTCCGCGAGCGCCTGGAGCGTCTCGAGGACGTTGCTCTGGTAGCCCAGCGGGAAGCCGAACTTTGTCCAGTTCGCGCTGACCTTGACGGTGCAGGGGTAGTCGGCAACGGCGAGGTTGCGGCTGAGCAGGAACTCCGCTGCCTTTTCGATAGCCGCCGACACTTCCTTCCGATCGCTCTTCCCGCGGCGCCGCCGTCAACGCCCGCAGTGCTTTGACCGCTCCCCACGCACAGGGCAGCTTCGCATTCCCAACGCACTCAAAGCCATGGGTCAAGACTGATTCAGAGAGCCGTTGTAGTGCGAGGTGGACGCGCTCGTCCTGTCCCCAGCCGAGGCGTTGGAGCGCGTAGATCAGGTTGCCGTTGAGACAGTCGATTGCGGCGCTGGGGACGAGCACTTGAGACGCCGAGAAAGCCCCGCTCTTGGTGCGACTGTTGTTCAGGAGGTACTCACAGCCCTTGGCCACGCGCGAGTCGGCGCCGTCGGCCTCGAGGTCGGCCAGGAAGATGATCTGCCAGACGGTACTCCGGTACTTGGGCGAATAGCCCGCGCCTGGTTTCACCCAGTAGCCGTCCTTGTGCTGGGCGGCGAGGATCACCGGCACGGGACCCGACTGCATGATGGCCCGCCTCGCTGTCGTAACCTGTGGATCGTCCTCCGGCAGTTCTAAGAGCGTGCGCAGCGTCAGGTAGCGGACCGACGGGTTATCCTCTTCGAGCAACCAGTCGATAGGGTCGGAGATCAGGAAGTCATCCCATCCGATCATGGGTTGTGTTTTCCTGTGGGAACTCGCTCATCCAGCCGCTCCAGCGCTTCTCGATATGGCTCCCGGGCAATCCCCCGCTCGGTGATGATGGCCGTCACGTAGCGATGCGGCGTCACGTCGAAGGCGGGGTTGGCGACCTCGACGCCCTCCGCCGCGACACGCCGGCCAGCGAAGGTCGTGACCTCTTCAGAGCGCCCGCTCCTCGATGGGGATGTCGTCGCCGTCAGCCAGCGAGAGGTCGACGGTGCTGAAGGGCGCCGCCACGTAGAAGGGCAGGCCGTTCTCGTGAGCGAGGACCGCCAGGCCGTAGGTGCCCACCTTGTTGGCCACGTCGCCGCTGGCCGCGATGCGGTCCGCGCCGACAATGACGCAGGCCACGAGGCCACGGCGCATCAGCCCGCCGGCCGCGCTATCGACGATGAGCGTCGCCGGGATGCCGGCCCGCCGCAGCTCCCAGGTCGTCAGGCGCGCGCCCTGGAGCAGCGGTCTGGTCTCCGTCGCGTAGACATGGATGCGCTTGCCCTGCTCGTGGGCGGCGCGCAGGACGCCCAGGGCCGTGCCGTAGCCGGCCGTGGCCAGGGCGCCGGTATTGCAGTGAGTGAGGACGGCGGCGCCGTCAGGGATGAGGTCAGCGCCCAGCTCGGAGAGGCGCCGGTCGGCCTCCAGACCCTCCTGGTGGATCCGGCGGGCCTCTGCGAGCACCGCCTGTCGAGCGGCTTCGACGTCCGCCGCCGCCTCGGCGGCGGCGAGGACGCGACGCAGCGCCCAGTTCAGGTTCACGGCAGTCGGGCGGGTGGCGGCCAGAACCTCGGCCGCCCGGCGCAGGTCTTCCAGGAGGCCGTCGAAGCTGGTCGCGGGGCCGGCGGCGGCGGCCAGGGCCAGGCCGTAGGCGGCAGCCACCCCCAGGGCGGGGGCGCCGCGGATGCGCATCTCGCGGATCGCCGCCGCCAGGTCGGTGACGTCCCCTATCTCCAGGTAGGCCTCCTCCTCGGGCAGTCGAGTCTGGTCGAGGAGGCGGACCTTGCCGTCATTCCAGGCGATGATCTCCAAAGGTAGCCTTTCAGGGCAACAAAAAACTTCTCGTGGTGTTGAGAAGTTCTCCGAACCTACTCTCATCTCTCCCTCGCCACCGGGCGAGGGTCGGACTTGGCACCTGGGCGGGCTCAGGGGTGCCGATTGCGGTCCCTGCCGCGCCTGGTTGCCGGGCTTCTTCGGGCCGGTCCCTCCACCACTCTGGATAAGAGCGTTTGTCGTATTCAGTTGTTAACTTATTGTAAGGCGGAAGAAGCTAGAGCGTCAAGGCGAATTGGCCCTGTCGTGCTCCCTCCAGGCGACCTCGATCAGGGCCATGAGGCTGCCGGCGACCAGCGAGTGGCCGCCCAGCATCACGGGGATGGTCGCCTCGGCGGCCGCCTGCGTGAACTCGCGCAGGAAGGCGTCCTCGATCTCGCCGGCACGCCCCAGGTCCGAGAGGAAGCGATCGGACCGCGAGGGGTGTAGCCCCAGGTGGGCCAGCAGCACGCGCGTATCGATGAAGGCGGCGTCGCTCAGCGTGGCCAGTTCCTCGAAGAAGCGCGGCAGGCCTACTGCCAGGAGGTGGTAGGCGAGGAGAGAGCGGGCGCCCCGTCCGACGCCGGCAAGCGCGCGTTGCCCCGCCATCATCCCCCTCTCTTCAGAGAAGACGCGAACCCGGCAGGCCGTCTCCCGCTCCAGGTACTGCCAGACCTGGCTTCCGACCCGTCCCGCCACCAGCACCTCCGCCGCTGGATCGGTCAGCAGAGGAAGACAGCGCCGGTAGGCCGGCATCTCCAGCTCCAGAGAGCTCAGGAGGCAGGACAGGCGGGGGCCTCCGCCGCCGTGCAGGGCCAGCGCCGCCAGGTCCGCCGGCGAGTCTATGTTGAACTGCGTGGCGGTGCTGCGGGGCAGCGGCTGGCTCTCCAGCCCCGCCTGGTCGCGTAGCAGGCGCGGCAAAGCATTGTCGGACGCCGGCGGCTCCACGCCGAGCAGCGCCGAGGCGGGCCGGAAGGCGATGAGGTCGCCGGAGTAGAAGTTGTTGCTGATCACGACGCCTGTCGCCGCCCCCAGGCCGGAGGCGATGGCGGCGAAGTCAGAGCCCCGCAGGAGAGGGACGCTGCCTGCCCCGAAGTAGACAATGCTCTCGATGTGATGCTGCTCGATGAGCCCCGCCAGCCGCCGCCCGAAGTGGAAGGGGCCGCGGTCCGCGTCGACGGTGACGCCGGCGGGCAGACATCCCAGGCGATCGGGGGCGTCGGTGGCCAGGAACGCGTCCGCGAAGGCGCCCGTCCCTAGCGCCTCCTCCAGGCTGTCGAGCGCTGCCGCCCGCAGGGCCTCCGCCAGCATCTCCTCTGCCGGGGAGCCGCCCATGCCGCCCAGGAAGGCCACCAGCACGGGTCGCGGGTCCAGCGCCACCGGCTCAGTCCTCCCGAGCGAAGGTGAGGGCCCAGACGGACGAAGCGCCGCCCTTCGCCAGGAGGGCGCGGGCGCAGGCGTCGAGGGTGGCGCCGGTGGTGGTCACATCGTCCACGAGCAGCACCCGACGGCCGTCCACGGCCCCCGGCCGGCAATCGAAGGCGCCGGCCACGTTTCGGCGGCGGGCGTCGGCCTCCGACGCTCTGGCCTGCGGCGGCGTGTCATTGCGACGGACCAGGGCTGCGGCGGCCAGGGGCAGGTCCAGGCGGCGCGAGACCTCCCGCGCCAGCAGGAACGACTGGTTGTACCCCCTGGCGCGCTGCCGGTGGGGGTGCAGCGGCACCGGCGCCAGCACGTCGGCCGGCAAGGAGTCGCCCCGCAGATAGCGAGCCATGAGCTCGCCCATGGGCGAGGCGAGGGCGGAGTGGTAGTGATACTTGAGGGCATGGACGAGCTCGCGGGCGCCCCCCTGGAACACGTAGGGGGAGCGCAGGCCTGCCAGGGCCGGTCCGCCAGAGGCGGACTCGTCGCAGCGGCGGCAACCCGATCCCGGACGCTGCGGCGACCAGCAACGAGGGCAGCGAGGCGGATCGGCGCGCGGAAGGGCGCCCGTGCAGGCGTCGCAGAGGGCGGCGCCGTGGCGCCCGCAGAGGACGCAGCGCGGCGGGAAGAGCAGGTCCAGGGCGACCCGCCCGAGATTCGAGAGAACGGCGGGCGCGGCCACGTCAACTCCCTCAGGAACTAGGAACCGGGAACAAGGAGCCAGACCTCGCCGCTGCCTGCCCAGTGGTAGACGGCCCACGTGGCCTGGCGGTCGGCAGGCAGGGGACAGCCCGCAGTATACTCCCTGGTCGGAAGGCCGTCACGCAGCGATGGGAGCGATCTAGTGACATCGCTGCGTTATACTGGATACACATCGCCTGGTCGAGCATGAACGCTTCCAAAGAGAGGGCAATGAAGGTTTCCGTCAGGCTGTTCGCAGGCCTCCACGACCTTGTGGGACGCCGCGAGCTGGAGATGGAGCTGGCAGACGGGGCCACGGTGGGCGACCTGCGCCGGCAGCTCGTCAGCCAGTACCCGGCTGTCGAGCCGCTCATGAACGCGCTCGTCTGCGCCGTCGACGAGGAATACGTGTCCAACGACCGTCACCTCCGGCCCGGCGACGAGGTAGCCCTTATACCGCCAATCAGCGGCGGCTCCTCCGCCGAGGCGGAGCGATTTCAAGTGACGCGGGAACCCCTGGACCCGTCCGCCGCGGCGGAGCTGGTGGACCTGGTACGCCGCGACGAGAGTGGGGCCGTTGCCCTTTTCTACGGGGTGGTCCGCAACCACAGCCAGGGCCGGCGCGTCCTCCGCCTGGAGTACGATGCTTACCCCTCCATGGCCGTCAAGAAGATGCGACAGGTGGCCGAGGAGGCGCGCTCGCGCTGGGGGATCACGGACATGGCGATCAGCCATCGCACCGGCCGTTTGGAGGTTGGCGAGACGAGCCTGCTGGTCGCAGTCTCCGCTCCCCACCGGCGAGAGGCATTCGAGGCCTGCCACTACGCCGTCGACCGGATCAAGGAGATAGTTCCCGTCTGGAAGAAAGAAGTGTGGGAGGGAGGCGAGAGCTGGGCGGAAGGCCGCCCGGTGTCCGTGCCCGGCGACTCCGGCTCGACCCGGCCTGCCCGTCCGTCAAGCAGGCCGGCCAGGGTCGCCTCCGGAAAAGCCGGAGCGCGGGGGAAGAGATGAGGGCCGCTGCGAGCGGCCCTCGGGATGATGATTGGAGGAAGATTGCTCTAGCTGGCGACGCCGGCCCTCACTTTCTCGAAGCAGGAGCTACAGTAGACGGGCCGCTCCAGTCTGGGGACAAAGGGCACAACCGCCTCGCCGCCACACATGGCGCAGGCGACGCTGGTCATCTCCCGGCTGCTGCCCACCGACCGCTCCCGTCGACGCGTCGTCCTACAGCCGGGACAGCGCTGAGGCTCGTTGAGCAGGCCCTTCTCCAGGTAGAAGCCCTGCTCTCCAGCAGTAAAGATGAACTCCACCCCACAATCACGACAGACTATCGACTTATCTTCCAGGGCCAATTCCGGTGTCCCCCTTGGCAGGTCTCGCGTCTCTCAGAGGGTCCGCCCGGCGGGGAAGCGGGCAGCGCCAGCGACCGACGCGGACGTTCGCCGGCGAGTGGCCTGCCAACTCGAGAAGGTCCGGAGGATGACCAGCAGAATGCCGCTGGTGGTGAAGATACGTGCAAGTTACGAGCAGACCACGGCCGGAAGTATAGGCCAGTCCTGAGGAAGAAATCAAGCGATTTGCCGGTTATTTTGGCGAGGTTCTCATTCGAATGGCTATATCTCTGGAAACTCTGAAGGCACCACGCTTCTGTCACCAGTGCGGCAGCCAGCTCCGCGAGCGTCTGCCGGAAGGCGACGAGCGGTTGCGACTGGTCTGCAGCCGCTGCGGCTTCATCCACTACATCAACCCTAAGGTGGTGGTCGGCGCCATCCCGGAGCGAGCGGGGCGCGTCCTTCTGATGCGCCGCGCCATCGAGCCCCGGTATGGGGCCTGGACGTTCCCCGGCGGCTTCATGGAGGTGGACGAAACAGCGGAGGAAGCCGCCCTGCGCGAGACGGAGGAGGAGCTGGGTCTGTCGCTGACCCTGGGGCCTCTGCTGGGCGTCTACTCCCGGCCCGCCACCAGGGGCGGACCCGTTCCAAGCGAAGGACCGGGCATACTGGTGGTGGTCTTCCGCGCGCGGGTCGGGCGAGCCACGCCCAAGCCGGGACGGGAGTGCCTGGAGGCGGCCTGGTTTCGACCCGAGGAGATCCCCTGGGAGGAGCTGGCCTTCGAGACCACGCGCTGGGCGCTGCGCGACTGGCTGGCCCTCAAGGAGCGCCGCCGCCGAAGTCGCGGCTAGCCCCTGCTCTTGCCTCGACGGCGGCCCGTGCCCTCTCCGCCCTCGTCCTGCCGGCGGCGCGGTAGGCCCCGGTAGTCCGGCGCCTGCATCTCGAAGGTCAGGCTCACCTTGGCGTCGCACATGCGCGATGCCCACGAATCCGGGATGATCCTCCAGCTTGCCCCGTATGGTCATGACCGTGGGCAGCTTGGCGTTGTAGCGGTAGTTCAGGATCTGGAAGAGCTTCTCCTGGGCCCAGGGCGTGGAGCCATGCACCCCCAGGTCATCGAGGATCAGGTGGTCGCAGGTGCGGAGGCGCTCGGCGGTGGAGGCGGGCACGTCCTCCTCCTGGCCATATGCCGCCCGCAAGGTGTCCAGCAGGTCCGGCACGAAGAAGAGCTCAAAGCGGCGGCCCGCCGCCTGCCACTCGTGGGCGATGGCCGCCGCCAGGTGCGTCTTGCCGGAGCCCGTGCCGCCCAGCAGGACCAGCCAGCCCTCCGGGTCGCGGGCATAGTTGCGGGCGGCGGTGAAGGCGTCGCGCAGGTTGCGGGTCTTCTCCGGCGGCAGCGAGAGGCTTCTAAGGTCGAAGTTCTCGAAGGTCATGTCCCGCAGGAGGGGAAGCGAGAGGGTTGGCGCCGACCCCGGCCTTGGCGCGCGGCCCGCCCCCAGGCGAAACACGCGGGAAAGGGAGGGGTCGCCGAGGCGGCTGGCCATCCGTTCGTCCAGGTGCTCCATCTCCAGCGACGTCGTCACCACCGTGGGCGCCTGGCTGTTGAAGCGGTGGTTGATGAGCTGGAAGAGCTTCTCCTGGGCCCAGGGCGTGGCGCTCTGGGCCCCCAGGTCATCGAGCACCAGGACCGGGGTATTGCGGACCTGCTCGAAGAACTGGTCGTAGGACAGCTCCTCGCCGGGCGGGCCGTCGCCTCCGGGCTGTCCCGCAGCAAAGGCGGCTCCGCCGGCAGCGGAGGCGGGCGGGCGTGCCGGGCTGTAGGAGGCCCGCAGGTGATCCAGGAGGTCGGGGGCGACGACGAAGAGGGCGGGACGCCCCTGCTGGATGCAGCCGTTGGCAATGGCGGCGGCGACGTGGGTCTTGCCACAGCCGCTGGGCCCCAGCAGCACCAGCCAGCCACGAGGCTCCTCCGCGAACTCACGGGCCGCGGCCACGCAAAGGGCGAAGACCTCCTGGTCGCGGGGGTTGCTGCTGCGGCCCGCTGCGATGAGGTTGTCGAAGGTTAGGCGGGCGAGGGGGCCCAGGTTGCTATAGCGGCGCAGGCGGGCGGAGCGCTGCTCCTCGCTCTCCTCGACGATGCAGCGGCAGGGCAGGGCCTTCCCGAAGTCGGGGTGGCCGAGGCTTACCGGCGCCCGGACGAAGCCGGCGCCGCCGCAGAGAGGACAGGCGGGCTCGTCGCCGTCAGCGCCGGACCAGGCCCCGGTATCGTCCGGAGAACTGGCCCGGGCGCCCAGCTCCTGCTTCAGTATCTCTTCCAGCCTGCGCATAGTCGGGTCCTTCCACCGCCCAGCGTTTCAGGATGGCGGCCACGTAGCGCCAGCTCCTCTTGTTGAGGGCGGCCGCCGTCTCGAAGGCGGGGCGCAGCCACTCCTGCGGGTAGAGCTCCTCCGCCTCCCGGAGCTCGTCGGCCACCAGAGGCGTGAGGAGCCCGATGTTCTCCTCGTAGAGGGCATAGATGCTGCGCGAGGGCTCCGCCGGCTCCGCCTCCGGCAGCGGTTGCCAGGGTCCGACCTTCAGCTCGCCGCGACGGAGGCGATCGGCCGCCCGGCGGTCGGTGGCGGAATTCAAGAAGTAGAGCGCCTGCCCGTCCTTGGGCCCCTCCACCGGCACCGCCAGCAGGAAGCCGGCCTGAACCAGTGCCTCCAGCCCCTTCTCCAGGGCGGCCCGGCGCCTGCCGGACCGAGTGGCGGCGCTGTCAGCGGGCTGGGCAGCATCGCCGGAAGCCCGCTCCAGGAAGAGGGCCAGGTCGCCCTCGGCGGCCAGCTCATCGCGGGTGAGGAAGCGAGGCTAGCCCTTCTTGCGCTGCAGCAGGTAGAAGACGTAGAGCGCCAGCCCCAGCTCCACCGCGTCGGTCAGCCGCGGCAGCAGGCGCGTGAAGAATGCGCTGGGGACGGGCGTCTCCCGGGCCCCCGGCGGGAAGCCGGCGAAAGGGGCTTCGCTCACACCGCCTCCTCCTCCCGCACCAGCAGGTCCTCGAACTTGGCGATGCGCTGGCGAAAGCGCAGGTGCACGGTCCCGGTGGGCCCGTTGCGGTGCTTGGCGACGATGATCTGGGCGATGCCCGCCGGATAGGTATCGCCCGAGGCCTCGGGGTGGCTGGCCTGCCACTGCTCCCGGGCTATGTAGACGTCCTCGCGGTAGATGAACGCGACGACGTCGGCGTCCTGCTCGATGCTGCCGCTCTCCCGCAGGTCGCTGAGCTGTGGGATGTGGGGAGTGCGCATCTCTGGGGCGCGCGAGAGCTGGGAGGCGGCGATGACGGGCACGTCCAGCTCGCGGGCCAGCTCCTTCAGGGAGCGGGAGATGTAGCTGATCTCCTGCACGCGGTTGTCGCCACGACCGCCGCCATGGAGAAGCTGCAGGTAGTCGATGAAGACGAAGTCAAGGCCTTTCTCCCGGTGCAGGCGGAGGGCCTTGCCCCGGATCTCCATCATGCTCAGGACGGGCGTGTCGTCGACGTAGATCTCCGCCCCGGCCAGAGTGCCCAGCGCGTGCATGAGGCGGCGCTCCTCGCGCTCCGTGTGCTCGCCCAGGCGCAGGCGCGTGGAGTCCACGTCGGACTCGCTGGCCAGCAGGCGCTGGGCGAGCTGCTCGGCGGCCATCTCCAGGCTGAAGATGGCGACGCGCGCCCCCTGGCCGACGGCGGCGTTGCGGGCGATGTTGAGGCCGAGGCTGGTCTTGCCCAGGCTGGGCCTCGCCGCCAGGATGATGAGGTCGGAGCGCTTGAGGCCGCCGAGCAGGGTGTCCAGGTCAACAAAGCCGCTGCGCACGTGACCCTGAAAGCGAGGACCCTGGGCCTCGGAGCCGGCCTGCTCCCAGTACTCGTCCAGGATCTCACGGATGTGGACGAAGTCGCGCAGGCGCTCGCCGCCGCGGAGGGTGAGGATGAGGCCTTCGGCCCGAGATAGGGCGGCTTCCAGGTCGGGGCCTCCCTGGTAGGCCATCTGAGCGATCTGCGCCGAGCGCTGAACGAGCAGGCGGTAGATAGCATCGCGCTTGACGATCTGGGCGTAGTGCTCGACGCCGACGGCGGTCGGCAGCTCGGCGACCAGGCGGCTGAGGTAGGCGGCGCCTCCCAGGTCATCCAGCCGCTCGCGACGGGCCAGCTCGTGGGCCACCGTTACCTGGTTGATGGCCTCGTTGCGGTCGAAGAGGGCAAGGCAGGCTTCGAAGGCCCAAGCGTTCTTCTCGCGGAAGAAGTCCTCGGGCTTCAGGATGGGCGCGACGCGGTAGATGGCCTCAGTATCGACCAGGACAGAGGCGACGACGGCCTCCTCGGCCTCCACATCGTGCGGTGGTAGCTTCTCAGCGACCAATCCTGGCTACTCCCTGCCTGACGCGGCACAGGCAGGCCTGCCTGCCGGTGCTGACTCACGATCGGACCTCCTTCTCGCGACCGGCCAGGATCTGGTCGGCCGTCCTGCCAATCAGCAGGCGGCCCAGCTTGCGATGGCCTACCGTCAGGTAGTACTTGCGCCAGACCGTGCGGATCTCCTCGGCCGTTTGGGCGGCCTTCAGCTCTTTCTCCGCCGCGTGCAGAGCCTCTACCTGCTCATCGATCTCCGGCATGACTCCTCCTCAACCGGCCCGTAGGGCAGGGACGGGGCCCTGCCCCTACATCTCCCGTCAACAATTCGTTGATGACCACAGGCTCGGCCGCTACGGGATGTCTTCCTCGACCGGCTCCTGCTCCACGGCCGCCTCTGCCTCGGGCTGTTCCTGCGCCGACTCCGGCACCGGCTCCTCTTGCACCGCCTCGGCTGGCGCCGGCGAAGCCGCTTCCTCTTGCTCGCGCTCCTTCTTCGTCTTCCGGTGAGGTTTCGGGGCCTCCTCTTCCTTTGCCTCCTCGGCGACGCCCTCTGCCACCACCTCGACCATCAACGCAGCCGAGACGTTGGCTGTGAGGCGCAAGGGGATCTCGTAGACGCCCACCTCCTTGATTGGCTCGTCGAGCACGAGCAGGTGGCGGTCCATTTCCTGGCCGGCCAGCTTCGACGCCTCTGCGGCGATGTCGGCGGCCGTGACGGAGCCATAGAGTCGCCCCTGCTCGCCGGCGCGCACGGCGATGACCATGGGCACCGACATCTTTCCGGCCAGGATGCGGGCTTGCTCGTCCAGCTCCGCCTGGCGGCGCGCCTCGGCGGTGGCGATGGCCTCGGCTCGCCTAACGGCGTCGGCGGTAGCCGGCGCTGCCAGGCGTCGAGGCAGGAGGAAGTTGCGGGCGAAGCCGTCGGCGACGTCCTTGATCTCGCCGGTGCGGCCGGAGCCCTCTACGTTCTGGAGAAAGACGACTTTCATGCGACCTCCGATTACTGAGCCGGCGGCTGGCGCCGCCGGTTGTCATCATATAGTACCGGGCAGCCCATCGACGGCGCGACTGGACGTAACGGCGGCTAAAGTTGTCAACATCCCGAAGCCGCAAGCCCGCCGGTTGTGGACAGCGCATCCCCAGCCTGTTTACGTACTATCATAGGAACGCCTGTTCTGTATGTCAACCTGGCCTTGTGGGGAAGCTGTTGCCCCTACCCCGTAGCCGAGGCTTTCAGCCTCGGCGCGCTAAGAGGCCAGGCTGGAAAGCCTGGCCTACAGGCTCACATAACACGCTCTGCGGCTGCGACTGGGCCTGTCAGCGGATAGGGAACGGATTAACGGATGAACGCCATCCCGTGATCCATTGTGGCATCCGTTGACGGGTGTGTCCCTACCCCTCGAGCGCGCGGGGCAGGCCCTCCTCGTAGGCGCGGGCGAGCTCGGAGACGGGCAGGTCGATGTGCGGCCCCAGGCGCAGGCGGTCGCCGCCGACGGCTCCGAGGTAGGTGAGGGGCACGTCGTGCGAGGCGGCCAGCGCCTCCAGGTCGCCGCGGGCCGCCGCCGCGCACGACACCACGATGCGCGAGGGCGCCTCGCCGAAGAGGGCGGCGTCCAGGCGCCCCGCGAAGGCGAGGCCTGAGGCGTCCAGCCCCCGACCGGAGGCGATGCAGCTCTCGGCGACGGTCACCGCCAGCCCGCCGTGGGAGCAGTCGTGGGCGGAGCGCAGGAGGCCGCGGCGGATGGCCTCGAGGCAGGCCCGCTGCACCCGCACCTCCAGGGCCAGGTCGATGCTGGGACGCCCGGCCACGAGGCCGTGCACCTCGTTCAGGTAGTCGCTGCCCGCCAGGGAGGCGGCCGGCGCCGTCGAGGCCGGCGCCCAGGAGGAAGACGAGGTCGCCGCCGGCCTGGAAGCCCATGTCGCAGCGCCGCTCGACATCCTCCAGCAGCCCCATCATGCCCACGACGGGCGTCGGGTAGATGGACTCGCCGGAGGTCTCGTTGTAGAGGCTGACGTTGCCCGAGACGACGGGCACGTTCAGAGCGCGGCAGGCCTCGGCCATCCCCGAGACGGCCTGCTCGAGCTGGTAGTAGACGTCCAGCCGCTCGGGGTTGCCGAAGTTGAGGCAGTCGGTGAGCGCCAGCGGCTCCGCGCCGACGCAGACCACGTTGCGCGCCGCCTCGGCCACGGCCAGGACGCCGCCGGCGTAGGGGTCCAGGTAGCAGAGGCGGCCGCTGCCGTCGGTGGTGAGGGCGATGGCGCTGCGGGCGCCCTTGACGCGCATGACGGCGGCGTCGGCGCCCGGCCCCTTCACCGTGTTGGTGAGGACCTGGTGGTCGTACTGGCGCCAGACCCAGCGCTTGCTGGCGATCTCCGGGCAGGCCAGCAGCCGCCAGAGGGCCGCCTCCGCCGTCGAGAGGCCGGAAGCGGGCGGCGGCAGGTGGAAGCCCTCCAGAATCCGGCCGACCGGCAGGTCCGGCAGGTCGGGCAGCGACGAGGGGTCGAAGGCCTGGACACCCGGCCAGGTAGGCCGGCGCCTGGCCTTGGAGCCGGTACTCCGGCGGGTCCACGAGCACGTCGACCGGCAGGCAGGCCACCTCCTGGTCGCCGTCGCGGATGCGCGCCAGGCCGTCGTCCGTCACCACGCCGATGATGTCGGAGCGCAGCTCCCAGCGCTCGAAGAGGGCGCGCACGTCGTCGAGGTGCTCGCGGTGGGGGATGATGAGCATGCGTTCCTGGGACTCGGAGAGCATCACCTCGTAGGCGTTCATCCCCTCCTCGCGCCGGGGCACGCGCGAGATGTCGATCTCCAGGCCGGTGCCGGCGCGGGCAGCGGCCTCGATGCTGGAGCTGGTGAGGCCGGCCGCCCCCAGGTCCTGGATGCCGACGAACCAGTCGGGGTGGTTCTCGGCCAGGTCGACGCAGGCCTCCATGAGGAGCTTCTCCAGGAAGGGGTTGCCCACCTGCACCGTGGGCCGCAGCTCGGCGCTGCCTTCGTCGAAGACGCGGGAGGCGAGGACGTTGGCGCCGCCGATGCCGTCGCGGCCGGTGTCGGCCCCCACCAGCAGCAGCGGGTTGCCGGGACCCTCGGCGCGGGCCCGCGCCAGGTGGTCGATGCGGGCGTAGCCCACGCACATGGCGTTCACCAGCGGGTTGCCGGAGTAGGAGCCGTCGAAGCTCACCTCGCCGGCCACGGTGGGGATGCCCAGGCAGTTGCCGTAGCCGCCGATGCCCGCCGACGACGCCGCCGAAGAGGTAGCGGTTGTGCCGCTCGCTGAGCGGGCCGAAGCGCAGCGAGTCCAGGATGGCGATGGGCCGCGCCCCCATGGCGAAGATGTCGCGCACGATGCCGCCCACGCCGGTGGCCGCCCCCTGGTAGGGCTCCACGACGGACGGGTGGTTGTGCGACTCGACCTTCATCACCACGCAGAGCCCGTCGCCGATGTCGATGGCGCCGGCGTTCTCGCCGCCCATGCTGGTGAGCACGCGGGGGCCGGTGTTCGGGAGCAGGCGCAGGAGGGGCTTGCTGTGCTTGTAGCCGCAGTGCTCGCTCCAGAGGGCGCCGAACATGCCCAGCTCCACCTCGTTGGGCTCGCGGCCCAGGCGGGAGACGATGAGCTCGTACTCGTCTTGGGAGAGGGCTATCTGCTCGAGGAGGGTATGGTCCACTGCCATCGGTCTAACGGAACTCGTAGACGACCGTCTTGGAGAAGCCAAAGCCCGAGTTGTAGCGTAGCTCCGCGGGGTTCACATCTTTGGGCAGCTCGAAAACCAAACGCGCGTTAGCGCTCCCTCGAGTTGGAAGATCCACGCGAGGGATCCGCCCGCCCACAAGAACCAGGTAGGGGTCGTGGCCGTTGCTCTCCTCGTCCTTCAGCCGAAAGTCAGACGCCCGGATCGGCAAGTCAATGCGACGCCCGTTGTCAATAGTAAGTTCGAAGACGACGAAGCGGTAGCCTGGCCGAGGCCTGAGATAGGACACAAGGTCATCGGCCGGGTCAGTGGCCCGGTTGAGCTCAACCATGACCGAATCCACCGTGACGGCAGCCGCCGGGCGTCCCGTCCAGCAGGTTCGCGTAAGACACCTCCACCACCTTCTCCCCTCCTGCGATGATCGCCAAGGTGACGATGCCGGCAATAACGCCGCCGGTAGCCAGTAAGCCAAGGACGGCGGAGATGACGTAGGAGTCTCTGCTGCCAGAGCCAGCGTCGGCCGCGAGGCTGAATGGTGGAAACTCGTCTGTTAGCGAGAAGAAGTAGGCCTGAACCCGCGCTGACCATCGGAGAATGCCCGCGACGAACAGATGCAGGCCTCGCGGGAAGCGCCCGGCGATGAGCACGTAAAACCACGCCAGCACCATCACCGCCACCAAGATCAGCGTGAGAAAGGCAAGGACGATGAAGTGCGGAACGGAAGTGATGAACTTCCAGATCACCAGCTTCCAGCGGGAGAGCCGCTCCGGATACTGGACGTCGTATCGAATCGGATAGTCGCCCTGGAAGGGCGGATATTGATCGGTAAGGAGCAGGAAATAGGAGCCAACGCGAAGCTGCCAGCGGTTGTACGCTACCTGGAAGTCAAAGAGCCATCGAGGTATGCGCCCCTTTACCAGAATGGCCGCCCATGCGGCCAGGACGACACCGCTGCCCAGGAGGTAGGAGAAGATGAAGAGCGGGATGGCAAGCAGAAGACGCAAGAGTGTCTTCCACCGCGACGTCCGATCCGGGTAATCGACGGCAAGGGTCACGGGATAGGTACTAGCTATTGCCAATCAGGAGCCTCCCTCCGAGGTGGCCTTAAGGGGCCAGACTGAACGGCGGGTACTCGTCCCGCATTAGGTACAGATAGGCCTGCACACGCAGTGTCCAGCGCATTGCGCCGACGCCGAACTGGAACAAGCCCTTTGGGTAGCGACCGGTGAAGAGGATGGCGAACCAGGCGATGATGACCGTCGCCAGCCAGACGAGCATCACGAAGAAGAGCACCACAACGTGCGGAATGACCAGGATGAGGCGAAAGCCGACGCTCCAGCGGCTGCTGCGCTCGGGGTACTCGGCCTCGAAAGTGACCGGGTAGGAGCCCTCGCCGAAAGGCGGGTATTCGTCTCGCAGCAGGGCGGTGTACGTGACCACGTTGGCCCGCCATCGCATGTACATCTTCGCCATGTCCCAGAGGCCGCGCGGGTAGCGCCCGGTGAACATGATGGCGAACCAGGAGACCACTGACGTGATGGCGATGACGGCGCCGAACAGACCGGTCTGGCTGTTGGCGCCCCAGCCGGTGCCCGGCCCGCCCACGATTAGCACCTGGGGGATGGCCAGTATGGCGCGGAAACCCGTTGAGAGCCGCCCCAGCTTCTCCTTGTAGGGCACGTCGTAGGCGATGGGGTAAGAGGCGGGTTGCTCCATCTCAGCCTCCTCTCACGACAGGCTGAACGGCGGGTATTCGTCGCGCATCAGCCAGACGTAGGCGCTCACGCGCATGTACCAGCGCCCGATGCCCACCAGGAAGTCGAAGAGAGAGCGCGGAAAGCGGCCCGTGAACAGGATGGCGAACCACGCTATCACGTAGACCGCGAAGCCCAGCAAACCCAGGACCGCCAGGATGATGAGGTGGGGGATGGCGAGCAGCCACTTGACGAAGATAAGGAGCCGAGAGAGCTTCTCCGGGTACTGTATGTCGAGGTGAACAGGATACTCAGGGTTGCCGCCGCCGAAGGGAGGGTACTCGTCGCGCAAGAGTGCCATATACGCGGTGACCCGCGCGTCCCACCGAAAGTAGACCACCGCCAGGTCGAAAAGAGCCTTGGGGTAGCGCCCCGTGAAAAGGATGGCGAACCAGGAGATGAAGGTGGTCAGCTCCACTAGATAGGTAAGGACACCGAGGATGAGGAGATGGGGGAAGGCCAGGAGCCACTTGAAGAAGATCAGCCACCGCGAGAGCCGCTCCGGGTACTCAACGTCGAACGTAACGGGGTAGGCAGGGGTTGCCGTTGCCATGTCGTCCTCCTTGACTTCAGCTAGCCCGCCAGGGCGCCCACAGCGCTCCCCAACAGGGAGCGCCAGATGAAGAGGCCGTCCTCGCCGCCCATGAGGCGCTCGCTGGCCCGCTCCGGGTGGGGCATCATCCCCAGCACGTTGCCGCGCTCGTTGATGATGCCGGCGATGTTGCGCAGGGAGCCGTTGGGGTTGGCCTCCGGCGTCACCAGCCCCTCCGGCGTGCAGTAGCGGAACACCACCTGCCCGCGGGCCTCCAGGCGGTCCAGGGTCGCCTCGTCGGCGTAGTAGCTGCCCTCGCCGTGAGCGATGGGGATACGCAGCACCTGCCCCACGCGGCACTCCCGCGTGTAGGGCGTATCGACCGTCTCCACGCGCAGGTCGACCGGCTGGCAGCGGAACTGGAGGCTATCGTTGCGACGGAGCACGCCGGGCAGGAGGCCCGCCTCGCAGACAATCTGAAAGCCGTTGCAGATGCCCATGACCAGGCGTCCGGCCTCGGCGTGGCGGGCCACGGCCTCCATCACGGGCGAGAAGCGGGCGATGGCGCCGCAGCGCAGGTAGTCGCCGTAGGAGAAGCCGCCGGGGAGGATCAGGCAGTCGTACCCGGAGAGGTCGCGTTCACGGTGCCAGACGTAGTCCACAGGCTGGCCCAGGATCTCGCGGACGACGTGGTAGCAGTCACCGTCGCTCCAAGTACCGGGGAAGACCAGCACCGCGAATCGCAAGGGCTACTCCTGCTCCGCTATCCTTTCCGGGGCCATTATACGTGAGGCGGAGGCGGCGTGGCAGGGGGGTCAGAGATCGCGCCGGGCCTTGCCGCCCTTGGGACGGCGCCGGACGTCTAGAAGCCGCGGGGTTTGTTGCGGGAATGCCGCGCCCCGGAAGGGGAAGCGGACCAGGGAAAGGGCTTTTCGCTTTTCCGCCGCCGTGGGCTGTGGGTACTCCAGGCGCGGATGGTAGACGCCCCGCAGCGTGGCCTTGAAGGATTCGGCGATGGTCTTCAGGTCCCGGAGCGTGAGTTCGCAGTCGTCCATCTGGCCCTCGGCCACTCGCTCGCTGATCACCTCCTCCACGAGGGCGTCGATCCGCTCCGGCGAGTGGTCGGGGCTGCTGCGCACCGTCGCCTCCACGGAGTCGGCGAGCATGCCCAGGGCGGTCTCACGGGTCTGCGGCCTGGGGCCGGGATAGGTGAAGTCGGCGGCGTCCACCTCGCTGCGCTCCTGGCTGGCTTTGCGGAAGAAGTAGGTCACCAGACGGGTGCCGTGGTGCTCCGGTATGAAGGCGGACACCCTTCGGGGCAGGCGGTATTTCCGGGCCAGCTCCAGCCCTCCGCGCACGTGCTCCAAGACAATCTGGGCGCTGACCTGGGGCTCCAGTCGCTCGTGGGGGTTCTCCCCGCCCATCTGGTTCTCCATGTAGAAGCCGGGTTGTAGAAGCTTGCCGATGTCGTGGTAGTAGCAGCCCACTCTCACGAGCAGTGAGTCGGCGCCGATGGCGTCGGCGGCCCGTTCGCCCAGGTTGCCAACGATGATGCTGTGGTGGAAGGTGCCGGGGGCCTCGTCCTGAAGGCGGCGCAGCAGCGGCTGATTGATCTGAGATAGCTCCATGAGCTGCACTCTGGTGGTGATGCCGAACAGGAAGGCGAAACCCAGGAAGGCGCCCAGCGCGATGAACGCCGAAAGGAGGCCGTTCAAGCCGGCCGCGGCCACCATCCAGGGGATGTCCGCAGTACGCCGCTCGGCGTCCAGGAGCCATACGCCCATGAGCACGGCGATCACCGTGGCGGCCACGACAAAGCCGGCCACAAGGTTCCTGTTCAGCTTCTCGGCGCGGTAGAGGGTGAAAACGCCTGCCAGACCCCCAAAGCCCATGACCAGCGCCATGCGCAACGAGTCCAGAGGGCCCAAGGCGGCGATGCCGGAGAAGTCGGGCAGGTAGACAGCGGTGAAGGTCAGAAGAGCAGTCAGGAGAGCAACGACCGCAACCGCAAGCTCGGCCTCCAGGAGCGTGGCGACGAGCATGGGGGCTGCTGCCAGCGGCAGCATGTAGGCCAGGAAGTGCCGCGACTCGTCGGGTAGGATGAGTGGGAGGTAGAGCTTCGCCACCAGGACGGGTGCGACCACCAGCAGGATGATCATCAGTAGGTGTCGGTTGGACTGGACGCCGGGGAGCTGAAACAGGTAGAGGTAGGCGCCGAGAAAGCCCGCCGCCATCAAGGCGACAAGGGCGGCGGCAGCGCCGGTGTCCCAGCGCAGACCGGGCGACAGGAGGCCGGCCTCCCGCAGCGTCTCGAGCTGGGTGGCGTCGACAACGCTTCCGCTTTGCACGATCACCTGGTTTCTGGTGAAGCTGACCTGCACGGGAACGATGGCCGCCCGCGCCGCCGCCTTCGCCTCGTCGGTTCGCGCCTGGTCGACGCGGAGGTTGGCCACCACCAGAGGACTCGCCAGGTCTTCCACCACCAGAGCCTGATCGCTGCTCAGATCCTGGGATATGACCTCGTGGACGCGATCGCGGGCCGAATTGGTGGCCTCTGTCCCTATGGACTGGCTCAGCACATCGGAGAGGACACGACGGGCTTCGTTGTTGACGGCGACCCACTGCTCGTCGGTGAAACTGAGCACCAGGGTGGATGACCGCTGAGAGAGGTTGAGGTTGGCGATGTGTCCCAGGGCGCTGGTCTTGGCCTGGGGGGTGAGGGCCAATGAGCCACGCACCTCCGTCACCTGACTCAGCACGCCATCCAGCTTGGCCAGCTCGTCCGTTCGCACGCTGGGATCAAAGATCACGCTGTCCGGCACGGCGGCTGCTGCTTCCTCGCGCCGCTTCTCTGTCAGCACGTCGCTCTGGAAGGAGATGTCGCGCGGAGCGCGGAAGGTGCGTGAGACGACGTCGCCCTCACGCACCTTTAGCTGGCGCGGGAAGGCGGGAAAGAGGGCCAGCCCGAGGGCGAGCGCCAGGACGGCGGTGAAGCCCAGGACCTGTGCGCCGCTGATTCCACCGTGAGATCGAGAACGGCTGATCATGGCATCGACGCCGGAGCGGCCTTCCCTCGCTCAAGCCCGCTGAGGCCTGCCCTCGGCGCAGACATGATAGCAGAAAGGAAGAGACAAAGGAGATGGAGAGGGTGAGGAGGACAGGCGGCTCGAACGGGGGGCCGGCTAGGCCGAACCGGCCAGCAGCTCGGTGACGACAGCGTTGATCTCTCGCCCGTCGGCGCGACCGCGGAGCTGGTTGACGAGAACGGGCATCACCTTGGCCTTGTCGCCGGCGCCTTTTGCGCCCACCTCAGCGATGACGGCGCGCGCCGCCTCGACTATCTCCTCGCGCGTCATTTGCTGAGGCAGGTACGGTAGGATGAAGGCCAGTTGGGCTTCCTCCCGGGCTACCAGGTCCTCACGACCGCCCTTGCGGAACTCCTCGATGCTCTCCCGTCGCTGCTTGACCTCTTTGGTGAGGATGCCCAGGACCCCGCTGTCGTCAATCTCCCCGCCGGCCGCGATCTCGGCGTTGTGGAGAGCGGCGAGGACCATGCGCAAGGCGGCCTTGCGAGTCTCGTCGCCGCTTCTGAGGCCTTCTCTTAGGTCGCTGTTCAGTTGTTCCTTTAGAGCCATGATACGACTAACCGCCTACCCGCATAAGCATCCAGATTCATGCAGATTCTAGTCGACCGCCCTCGCGGGGTCAAGCCGGCGGCCAGGGGGCTCCTTTCGCCCAGAGACCATCGGGAAGACTACGGTCCCAACGCCGCTGGTGCGCCTCTTTCAGGGACTGGTAGTGTTCTCGAAAGGCCTCGGAGCTCAGGTGAGGGGTAGTCATGATGAGGGCGTCTTCACGGTTTTCGTAGTAACGAGACCTCACTCCTACACGGGTGAAGCCGTACTTGATGTACAGGGCGACTGCCGCCTCGTTGGAGCGGCGCACCTCCAGGGTCATCCTCTCGAACTCCTGGGCCAGCGCCATGTCGATGGCGGCGATGAGGAGCAGTTCGCCAAGGCCGCGTCGACGCTGACCTTCCCGCACCGCCAGGGTGACGATGTGGGCCTCTTCGACCAGCAGCCACAGGCCCATGAAGCCGAGGATGAGCTCTCGAGTAGGTTCGGGCGGGGGCCGGAGGTTGAACAGGCGGCGCATGGTGTCTCGCCACGCCCGAGGGTGTCGCTCTGGGACCGGCGGCGTAGGCGACCCCTCGGGCGGCTGCTGGACGAGGACGAGATAGCGGGCCAGGTGGTTCTGGAGCTCCCGCTTGTAGGTGGCATGGGGCCATGTGGACTGAAAGGATTCCCGTTCGATATCCACCACCTGCGGGATATCGCCGAGGACCATGGGTCGCATCGCAAATCGGACAGCGGTAAGCACGTGAACCTGTCCTCGATGGGTGTGCAAGGAAAATTCTAGCACACCCGATGGTACAATAATTCCAGACCGCCACCGGCGGGCCCGCCCGGCACAGGGCTCGGGGCGCCCCGGCTAGACACGATGCACGTCCTCATCCGGCTCCTCAGCTTCCTGCGACCTTACAAACGCCGCGTTCTATTCGCCTGGCTATGTGTTCTCGGCGCCAGCGTCTTCGTCCTGGTGTCGCCGCAGTTGGTGGCCTGGGCCATCGACACCGGCCTACGGGTGCGCATCGAGGGCGTGGGCGGCGCCAGCCAAACCGGCGTTGCCCTCGGCAGCACCCACACGCTGGTCATCGCTGCCCTCGCTATCGTGGGGGCGGCGATTGGGCGCGGCGTGTTCGCCTATGGCCAGACCTACCTATCGGAGTGGATCTCCCAGCGCGTGGCCTACGACCTGCGCAACGCCATCTACGACCATCTCCAGCGCCTCAGCTACGCCTACCACGACAAGGCCCAGACGGGGCAGCTCATGTCCAGGGCCACGCAGGACGTCGAGGGCGTGCGCATGTTCATCAGCATGGGCGTCCTCCGGCTGCTCTACATCGTCCTCCTGCTGGTCGTGGTCCTGCTGGTGATGCTGTTCAACGACTGGCGTCTGACGCTGGTGAGCTGGGCCTTCCTGCCCTTCATCGCCTGGCGCTCCGTGGTCATGACCACGCAACTGCGTCCCATCTGGCTGCGTGTCCAGGACGGCCTCGCCCGCCTGGGGACGGTCATGCAGGAGAGCCTCACGGGTGTGCGTGTGGTGAAGGCCTTTTCCCGCGAGGAGCACGAGAGCAAGAAGTTTGCGGCTGAGGCCGCGGCGCTCTTCCGCGACTCCTATGCCACAAACCGCATTCAAGCCACCAACAGCCCCATGCTGACCGCGCTCTGGATGATGGCAACCGCGGCCACCATCTGGTTCGGAGGGCGCGAGATCGTGGCCGGCCGCCTTCAGGTCGGGGAGTTGACGGCTTTCATGCTCTACCTCACCCTTCTCCAGATGCCGGTGCGGGTTCTGGGCTGGGTGGTCATCCTCTTCGCACGAGCGCAATCGTCCGGGGAGCGTATCTACGAAATCCTGGACGCGGAGTCGGCTGTGAAGGACAAGCCGGGCGCGGCGGAGCTGCGCTCGGTGAAGGGTCGCGTGCGTTTCGAGGACGTCTCCTTCAGCTATGACGTCATCAGCCCCGTCCTCCGCGACGTGACCCTGGAGGCTCGACCCGGCCAGGTGGTCGCCCTGCTGGGGCCCACCGGCAGCGGCAAGAGCACCGTCGTCAACCTCATGCCCCGTTTCTACGACGTCACCGGCGGCCGCATCACCATCGACGGCATCGACATCCGCGACGTGACGCTGGCGTCGCTCCGCCGCTGCTTCGGCATCGTCCAGCAGGACGTCTTCCTCTTCTCGGCCACGATCCGCGACAACATCGCCTACGGAGCGCTGGATGCCGGCGAGGAGGAGATCGTCCGGGCGGCGAAGGCGGCCCGCATCCACGACTTCGTCATGAGCCTGCCGGAGGGCTACGACACCTGGGTCGGCGAGCGCGGCATCACCCTCTCCGGCGGGCAGAAGCAGCGGGTCGCCATCGCCCGGACGCTGCTCATGGACCCGCCCATCCTCATTCTCGACGACTCCACCTCCAGCGTGGACACGGAGACGGAGTACCTCATCCAGCAGGCCCTGGCCGAGCTCATGAGTGGACGCACCACCTTCGTCATCGCCCAGCGGCTGCGCACGGTGAAGGCGGCCGACCAGATCCTGGTGCTGCGCAACGGCCAGATCGTGGAGCGGGGCCGCCACGAGGAGCTGCTGAAGCGCGGCGGCTTCTACCGCGAGATCTACGACCTGGAGCTCCGGGACCAGGAGGAGGCGCTTGTCCGTGCCGGTCGAGGGGAAGAGGCCGAGGCGGCCGCCCTCTCTGAACATGCGGCGGGAGAGGAAAGCCTGGCCTCAACGTCCGGGGGCAGCTAGGGAGGAGAGGAAGTCAGGATGGCCTATTGGGGCGGCGGAGCAGCCGGCGGCTGGAGCCATAGCGTAACCAACCCTGCCGGGCTCCGGCTGCGGCGCAGCATCGACGGCTGGGACGAAGAGGTCCTGGGCCGGGTCTATGACCACCGCGTCATGTCGCGGCTGGCCCGCTACCTGGCGCCCTACAAGGCGCAGGCGGTTCTCTCCTTCGGCAGCATGCTGGTCTACGCCGCCGCCTCCTACGTCCAGCCGCTCCTCATCGGCCAGGCCGTGCGCGGCCCCATCGCCAGCGGCAACATGGCCGGCTTGAACCTCCTGGGCGGCATCTTCATCTTCGCTGGTCTTCGTAAGCTGGGGCGCCCAGTACGTGCAGCTCGCCACCACCGGCTACATGGGCCATCGCATCCTCTACACGTTGCGCACCCAGATGTTCGACCACCTCCAGAAGCTGTCGCTGCGCTTCCACGACCACAACGAGGTGGGTCGCGTCATGTCGCGCATGACGAGCGACGTGACCGTCCTCCAGGATCTCCTCACCACCGGCGTCCTCACCATCTTCTCCGACTTCGTGGGCCTGGTGCTCATCGTCTTCTTCCTCCTCATCCAGGACGTGCAGTTGGCCCTCCTGACCATGACCGTGATGCCGGTGCTGATCGTGATCATGGCCCTGTGGCAGCGCCGGGCGCGACGGGCCTTCATCCAGGTGCGTCAGGCCATCGCCGTCGTCAACGCCAACCTCCAGGAGAACGTCTCCGGCGTGCGCGTCATCCAGAGCCTGTCGCGAGAAGGAGAGAACGTCCGCCGCTTCGACACGATCAACGCCGACAACCTGGAGGCCAACATCGAGGCCGGCCGCCTCCAGGCCGTGGTGATGCCCGTGGTCGAGATCCTGTCGGCCACGGCGCTGGCCATCGTCATCATCGTGGGCGGGCAGCGGGTCCTCAACCGCTCCCTGGACCCCGTGGTGGGCGTCAGCTTCATCCTGACCTTCGCCCTCTACATCCAGCGCTTCTTCGACCCGGTGCGCGACCTCGTGCTCCAGTACACGCAGCTCCAGCGGGCCATGGCCGGCGGCGAGCGCGTCTTCGAGGTGCTGGACACGCGGCCGGATATCGAGGACGCGGGCGACGCCCTGGACCTGGAGGACATCCGCGGCGAAGTGGTGTTCGACCACGTCAGCTTCAGCTACGTCGAGGACGTGGAGGTGCTGCACGACATCTCCCTGCACGTCCGCCCCGGCGAGACCATCGCCCTGGTGGGACCGACGGGCGCCGGCAAGACCAGCGTCACCGCCCTCATCGCCCGCTTCTACGACGTGACGGGGGGACGGCTCCTCATCGACGGCCACGACATCCGCGATATCCGCCGGCAATCGCTGACCCGCCGGATGGGCATGGTCCTCCAGGACCCCTTCCTCTTCTCGGGCACCGTGCGAGACAACATCCGCTACGGCCGGCTGGAGGCCAGCGACGAGGAGGTGGAGAAAGCGGCCCGCGCCGTGGGCGCCCACGACTTCATCGTCCGCCTGGAGCAGGGCTACGACACCGTTCTCCACGAGCGGGGCCAGAACCTGTCGGTGGGGCAGCGGCAGCTCATCAGCTTCGCGCGCGCCGTTCTGGCCGACCCGCGCATCCTCATCCTCGACGAGGCCACGGCCAACGTGGACACCCGCACCGAGGTGGTCATCCAGCGCGCCCTCAAGAGGCTCTCTGAAGGGCCGCACTTCGTTCGTCATCGCCCACCGCCTCTCGACGGTGCGCGGCGCCGACCGGGTGGTGGTCATGGACGGGGGCCGCATCGTGGAGGCGGGAAGGCACGAAGAGCTCCTGGCCCAGGGCGGCCTCTACGCCAGGCTCTACCGGATGACCTACGAGGAGCGACGGCCCGGCGGCGATGGCCTGAGGCCCGCCTCGCCGGCAGGCGGGACAGCCGAGAACCCATCGACGGACCCGGCGGCGGCCGGCTAGCGAGCGCCCCACGGGCGAGGTGACAGATGAAAGTCGATATCTATGAGGCGGACCCGTTCACCCAGCGCAAGGACAAGCTGCTCGTGACCCTGAACACTGAGTATCGCTTTCAAAAGGGGGACGAGATCTTCATCGAGGAGGGCAGCAAGCCGGTGAAGGTCCGCGTCAGCTACCTGCAGGTGCGGGTCAAGGGCGGCGCCATCGAGCAGGAGCTGCTGGCACTGCGCCTCTAGCCTCGGTGCCTACCACCCTCGCCCCAGGTAGGGGCAGGGCTCGCCCCTGCCCGCGACGGCGCGTTGCGGGCGCCCGCGAGGGGCACCCCTACGGTTGGGGGCAGGGCTTAGCGCGCTGGTCGGCCGGCAGGTTGGGCGCAGCATGCTGCGCCCCTACTCCTGGTCTCCTTCCAGCCAGCCCCACTGCCTTGTGTACTCGCGGCTCGCCACGTGATGGAGGTTCTCGCGGTCAAGCTCCCACTTCAACGGGTTGAGGCCGATGTACTCGCGGATGCTAGCTCAACTCATCCTCGTCGCGGATCACCCGCTCGTAGTAGTTGCGCTGCCAGACGGGCGCGCCGGGCGTGCCGCGGATCTCATTCACACGTTTGGCTGCGGCGGACTTGAAGGAACGCACAACAGCCCCCAGAGAGCCAGAGCTTGACCGGTTCGTGTACGGCCAGCATGTAGGGGCGCAGCATGCTGCGCCCCTACGACTATCCAGACAATGCCATGCAGGTGATTTGGCATGACAACGGCTTCGTCCAATCTGGCGTTCGGAAAATGAAAAGGGATCTGGTGCCACGCTTCCTCTATGGCCTCGCGCAACTCCGGCACGTCAAAGATACATTCCTTGCCGTACGCGCAGACTGTCACGAAATAGGCGCCGGGCGATGCGTAATCATATCGCTGGCAGCCGGATGGAACGGCGATGACGTTCTTCGGGCGTGTGGCCGGTCAGGGCGTGTCCCACAACTGCGGCTGGGCCGAGGGCGCCGGCCCCTTGGGCGGCAGGCCCAGGTGCTCGTAGGCGAGGCGCGTGGCCACCCGGCCGCGGGGCGTGCGCTGGATGAAGCCCACCTGCATCAGGTAGGGCTCGTAGACGTCCATGATGGTGTCGGACTCCTCCGAGATGGAGGCGGCGATGGTGTCCAGCCCCACGGGCCCGCCGTCGAACTTCTCGATGATGGAGCGCAGCACCTTGTGGTCCACCTCGTCCAGCCCCAGGTCGTCGATCTCCAGGCGGGCGAGCGCCTCCCGCGCGACGGGCTCCGTGATGACGCCGTCGGCCATCACCTGGGCGTAGTCGCGGACGCGCCTCAGGAGCCGGTTGGCGACGCGGGGCGTGCCGCGGGCCCGGCGCGCGACCTCCTGCGTGCCGCCCTCCTCGATCTCCACCGCCAGTATGCGGGCGCTGCGGCGGATGATGGCCGCTATCGCCTCCCGGTCGTAGAAGTCCAGGCGATAGACGGCGCCGAAGCGGTCGCGCAGCGGCGGGCTCATCATGGCGTAGCGCGTCGTGGCCCCGATGAGGGTGAAGCGGGGGAGGGACAGGCGCACGCTGCGGGCGCCGGGGCCCTTGCCCAGCACCAGGTCCAGGCCGAAGTCCTCCATGGCCGGGTAGAGGATCTCCTCCACCGACCGCGCCAGGCGGTGGATCTCGTCGATGAAGAGGATGTCGTCCTGCTGGAGGTTGGTGAGGATGGCAGCGAGGTCCCCCGGCCGCTCGATGGCCGGCCCCGAGGTGATGCGGATGCTCACGCCCATCTCGGCGGCGATGATGTAGGCGAGGGTGGTCTTGCCCAGGCCGGGCGGCCCGTAGAGGAGGACGTGGTCGAGGGGCTCGCCGCGCTGCTGGGCGGCGGCGATGGCGATGCGCAGGTTGTCCTTGATCTTCTCCTGGCCCACGTAGTCGGCGAGCCGCCGGGGCCGCAGGGACGTATCGAGGGCTATGTCTTCCTCGCGAGGCTTACCGGAGAGGATGCGTTCGGGCATGGTGGGGTCCGGCTCTGGGCCTGCCGTTGGCGGCCCCAGAGGGTCAGTCCTCCCTTCGGAGCTCTATCTTGACGGCGTTCCAGCGGTCCATGCACTCCAGCTCTACGCTGTCGGGACCTCCCCACGCTGCGGGGAAGCCGCCCCCGAACTGGAGCATGACGACGTAGGGGAAGATCTCGTGGTAGAGGAAGCCGCAGAGGCCAGCGGTGTCGTGGGCGCTCACCTCGACGGTGTCGCCCACCTTGTGGCCCCAGGAGCAGTTGCCTTTCACCGCCTTTATGGTCCCGACCACCCGGTGCCCAACGTGGGAACGTTCCCGCTGCTCCGTCATCGCCTGCCTCCCTGGTGTGCTGGAGCGAGCGTAGCTGGGGGCAGCCGAGGTGTCAACTGAAGGAAGCTCTCAGTCCTCCCACACGGCGGGCACGGCGCCGACGCCGGCCCGGATGTCTTTGCCCCGGGGCTCCGCCGTCTCCCGCACGTCGTCCCGGCGCAACGGCGGCTTCGGGCGGCCTGCGGGCGGCCGGGTGGCGGGAGGCGTGGGCCGGGGATTGCGAGGAGGCATGGCGGGCGCTCCTACGTGTAGATGGCGACAAGCACGGCGTCGCCGGGGTTGGCATCGTCGAAGAAGAGGAGGGCGCAGCGGCGGCCGGTAACCATCTCCCCCTGAGGGATGCCGCGGTTCACGGGAACGCCGGCCAGCCAGACGGCCAGGCTTCCCGCCACCTGCACCGTCGCTGTGTAGGAGCCGGAATCGAACGACTTCAGTGTCCCCTGGCGCAGGTTCATCTTCAGCCCCTCAGACAGCTCCCAAGCGAAGCCGCATCTCGTAGGCGGGCGTGGGGCTATCCCTTGTGTAACGGAGGCTTATCGCCAGCACGCGCCGGCGGGCCGCGGAGAGCCCGGCCATCGGGTCGGTCACCTCCACCACGTCGTACAGCTCCTGGCCGCAGTTGGCGGGTACTAGCAGCTCGTCGTCGGCAGCCTCCATCTCCTGGTGGCGCAGGAAGGCGTCGGCGCGGTCCTGGGCGGCCGCTACCGAGGTGAGGTTGCGGTCGTGGTCCTGGTGCAGCCGGTCGTAGATGTCGCCCACGCCGGTCCAGTCGAAGTCCTCCACCATCAGGCTCTGGCCGAAGACCTGCACGCGGTTGAAGGACGCAGACCGGCAGCCGTAGCGCCCTCCGAGGATCGCGTGCTCGGTCCCGTACTCATAGTCTGTGGCCTGAGCGGCGGTAGGATTCACGAGGTAGCCGTACTCGCCCGAGACGAACAGCACGTCCGGCACCATGGCCAGCAGGCGGCCCACGGCGGCCTTGCCGCTCTCGGCGGGTTGGATAGTGAAGGCGGGCGACAGGCTGGTGACTGCGTCGCTGGGGCTGACAGTGCTGAACCCCAAGGCGGCGCGTCCCAGGACGAACTCCAGCAGCTCGCACACCGTGCGTTCGCCGGCCTCCCAGGCGAACTGTCGCCGCGCCCGCCAGTTGGCGAGCAGCGCCCAGGAGTCGCTGGCGTGGATGACGAAGCGAGCCCGCCCGCGGTCGTTGACGTAGTCCCAGCCCTCTATCCAGTATCGGGCCCCGGGCGAGACCAGCGGCCCGGACGCGGTCAGGTAGCCGGGGCTGAACTCCGCCTCCGAGCCGCAGCGGATGGCCGCGCAGGCGCCGCCCGTAAGATCGTTGTAGCGGCCGTCGTCGTTGCGGAGGACAACCTTCAGGCGTCCTTCCTGGGGCCGCGTCTCAACATAGACTTCCAGGATGTCCTCGCTGAGGTCAAGGGACGGGGCGCTGAGGCTCGCTCGCCAGACCCCGGACGGGGTCGAGAGCCAGCCGTAGGCCGACCCGGCCGCAGACGCCACGCCGAAATCGCCACCGATATCCATGACGACAGGCTCACGCCAGGTGTTGGTCAGGAACTCCTGCAACGGGGCCAGATGGGTCCAGTAGGCGCGGCTGTAGGCCTGGCTCCCCGTGTACTTCTCGTCGAAGAAGAGCCGGTAGCGCCCCACGACGGCGAGAGCGGGCGCCCGGAATTCCACGCTGGAGCCAGCGCTGGCCAGGGTCAGCTCCATGAGGGGCGACCAGGTATCGAGCGTCTGGTTGTAGCCGTCGCCGTAGATGACGGTCCATATGCCGGTCGCGCCACCCGACTGGCTGCCGGCCACCGCGATGTCGAAGTCGAAGTAATAATTGCAGGCCAGGCCGCTCACCGAGGCCAGGCTGTGGCTCCAGGCCGCCGGCGAGCCCCACACTCCGCTCACCCGCTTCACCCTGTAGACGGTCGCCCCCACCGAGTAGACCAGGAGGGCGGTACCGTCGCTCTTAAGGCCGGCCGCCATCCAGACTACCGCTCCCGAGGCCGTCGCCACCGTCACCGGCGAGCCGAAGGTCGCTCCGCTGTCGGCGCTCTCGCGCACGTGGATGGTCACGTTGTTGGTGTGGACGGAGAAGAGGAGGACGCTGCTCCCCCGGCTCGTTAGAGCCAGACCCCCCGTCGCCGACACCGAAGCCACTGACGTCCAAGATGAGAAGTTGCTGCCCGGCCCGGGGTTGGCCACGCGCTGATAGTAGAGCTGGCCTCCCGTGCTCCGGGCCCGCAGCAGCGAGCCGTCCGACGGGACGGTGGCGGCGTGGTAGGATTCGGGCTCGCTCCCGGTGTAGAGCCGCTCCCAGCGCAGCCGGACCGCGTGGGCGACGCGCTCACTCACGCGCACCAGCACGTAGGGCACGGCCGAGGCGCTTCTCTGCGCCGCCAGGAGGTCGCTGGGAAGGGCGCGCACGGGCTAGGGCTCCCAAGGCGTCGAGCGCAGGTCGGCAGGGGCGGCGGGCCGGTAGAGGCGGCGCACGCGCACCCCGGCCCGCCGTCCGCGGCGCGCCAGCTCGCGGGCAAAGGCGGCCAGGCGCTCCTGGCCCCACACCAGGTACTGCCGCCACACGTCGGAACCGCCGACGTTGACGCGGTTGGTGGCGAAGGTGGCCCATTCCAACGCTGCGTAGGCGGCCGACCCCGTGGCCACCACGTCCTCCAGCGCCGCCGGGACGGTCGAGGTACTGGCGTCGAGGGTGTGGAGCTTGCCGTAGTAGACGTAGACATCCTGGGCGGCGCGTGCCTCGCGGTCGGCGGCCATGGTCTGGAGGCGTTCCACCTCGGCCTGCGCCTCGGTCAGCCGATCCTGCAACTCCGAAAGGTCCTCCTCGCTCATGGACTCCTCTCTTTCACCTGGATGAAGGGCTTGACGGAGGGGAGAATAGAAGATATGTTCTATACTGGTCAATGGGGATGTGTCACCGGGCGGCGGGCTGAGACCAGGGGTGCCGGAGACTCTGGCTTCACGCGCGGAGCATTAGCTGGTATAGTTCCGCCGACACAAGAGGAGCGGCGCGTTGGGATACCAGGTCAGGGAGCGCAGGTCCGCGTTCATCCACCTCAACAATACGGCCAAACCCGGCATTGTCTGCGGGCCCTTTCATGCGCTCAGCTACTACATAGGATGCCCGTACAAGTGCACCTACTGCTATCTTCAGGGCACCTTCCGGGGCAGGATAGACCCCGTTGTCTACACCAACCGTGAGAAGCTGCTTGCGGAACTCGACGAATGGCTCGCGCAGCCCGGCCAGTTGAGGTTGAACGCTGGGGAGCTAGAGGACTCGCTGGCTCTGGACGGGCAGATCCCTCTGGTCGACGACTTGGTGCCGCGGTTTGCTGCCCAGAACCGGCACAAGCTCTTGCTGGTGACCAAGTCGACCAACGTGCGCAACCTCTTGAAGTGGGACCCCCAGGGCCAGGTCATCGTCGCCTTCTCTGTCAACGCGCCTTCCGTCTGGCAGCGCTACGAGCTGGGGACGCCGCATCCTCTGCGCCGCGCGGAGGCCGCCGCGCGGGTCAAGGACGCTGGCTACTACGTCACGCTGCGTTTGGACCCTATGATGCCCGCTCGACGGCTGGCAGGAGGAGTACCCGTCGCTTATCGATGCCGTCTATGACCTGTTCCGGCCAAACCAGTGGACGCTGGGCAGCCTCCGCTACTACCCGGGGCTGCCCGGCTGGGCCCGACGCGTGGGGAGGGACACGTCCATCTACGCCTTTGGCGGTGAGAGGTCACCGGAGGACGGGCGCAAGCGCATCCCCCTGGAGACGCGCGCCGCCTTGTATGAGGCTGCCATTGAGGCCGTACGCCGCCACGACCCCGAAGTGCCGGTACACCCCTGCAAGGAGACGGTCGCGCTGTACCGGCGGCTGGGGCTGCGAGCACGACGGGTGCTGCTACACCGCCGCACTGAATGGCCAGAAGCGAGCGGAGTAGATGAGCGAGAGCGCAGAGAAGAGTCGGGAGTGGGCACTGGCCTCAGACGACCTGATTGCCTGGCGTACCGGAGCATGGGCGAAGGACAAGCTGTTCTATCTTGCGCGCTACTTCTACATCTTCAACGCGGGGATGCAGAAGAAGTGGTCCGAGCGAATCATATATTGACCTGTTCTGCGGTGCGGGGCGGCTCTTTGCGGGAAGTCATGAGATAGAGGGCTCTGCTGTCGCGGCTCTGAGGTCCCACGTTCCTTTCACCCGATGCTTCTTCAACGATTTGGAGCCAGAAGCGGTTGAGGCACTCAAGAAACGGGCGGATGCGGATCGGCGGCCCAACCGCAACGTACTTCTCAGGAGACTGCAACGCGGTGATCCCTCGCATTCGGTCAGTGTTGCCGGGCCGGTCTCTCGACCTCGCCTTTGTTGACCCGTCCAACTGGCAAATAGCGCTTGAATCCATCGCAGCGCTGACCGCCAACCGCCGCATGGACCTTGTCATCACCTTTCATGTCGGCGGTATGAAAAGAGCGGCCGCCTACGAGCCGAAAAGTCTCGATTCGTTCTTCGGGACGCGGCTCTGGAGGGACGCGTATGACCGGTCACTTCGGGCCGGTCGGCGAGAGCGGAGCCGGATATTGCTGGACTGCTATGAAGAGCAGTTGCGCAAGCTGGGATACACGTGGGTCGTGGACGATGTCCGGATCACAAACTCGCGTCACGTGGGACTGTACCACCTAGTGTTCGCCAGCAAGAGCGAGAGGGGCGAGGATTTTTGGGAGAAGATCACCGCCCGATCAGCCAGCGGTCAGATGCGTCTCTTCCGAGAGGCGCCAGCCGAGTACGAGGTGTAGCGGGTCGCTGTGTCATAAGCGCTCTCGGCTCTTAGGCCGGGGCCGCTTGTACCTTTCCCTACTCCCTCCCCCGCTCACGCCCCCGCCCCTTCCCTCCCCGCGCTCCCCTCCTCCTCCAGCCAGCGCTTGAACTCGCTCTCCGGGTCCTCCACGCCCAGCTCGTCGGCGGCGCGGCGGCGGCTGTGGATCCCCGCCGCCACCAGCGCCTGCTCGTCGGCCACCAGCCGGCTGCGGTCCTGCGGCAGCACCGCCCCCCAGACGATGCGCGACCGGTAGGGCGCGTAGGAGACCCCCGTCTGCTGCTCCAGCAGGCGCAGGATCAGCTCGTTGCGGCGCTTGTAGGCCGCCGTGCGGATCAGCCGCTTGCGCTGCACCTTCTTCAGCAGCGGGTCCAGCTCCACGTTCAGGGCCACCCCCGACAGGCTCTGCCGGTTCTCCCCGAAGGCCGTCCGCGGCGATTCGCCCAGGTCGTGCAGCGTGCGGTAGATGAGGTCCACGAAGTCCACGTGCAGCTTGACGCCGCCCCCCTGGAGGAGGTCCAGCAGGTAGGCCCGCGCCCTCTCCGGCAGCTCCCACACCGCCCCCGGCTGCACGGCGATGTCCTGCGACTCGCTCACGTTCTCCAGCACGGCGATGGGGTTCCCCGACAGCTCCAGGATCATCGATAGCTGCGACAGGGCCCGGTTCAGCTCCCGCACCGACTCCTTGATGGCCGGCAGGTCGGAGACGCCCCAGAAGCGCTTGGGCTCCCGCAGGTTGGGGTAGATGACGAAGGGGATGAAGCCGTAGGGGTTGGCCTTGGCCTCCACCAGCACGCTGTCCACCCACAGCTCGAAGTCCGAGGCCGTCCAGACCTCCACCACCTCCGACCCGCGGGCGCGCCCGCCCGCCTGTCCGGCAGGCAGGCCCGCCGACACCCGTGTGGCGCCGCGACCGGTCGTGCGGGGGCGGACGCCGTGCAGCATCTCCACCTCCTCCGGCAGCAGGTAGTAGCGACTGGCCACCCGCCAGAGGCGGGAGACGTCGTCGCCCAGCCACCAGACGAAGAGCCCCTGCACGTCGGGCGCCGACACGCGCACGCGGCGCTCGGCGGCGTCCCAGGTCACCTTGAAGGCGCCGTCGCCCAGGACGGCCGTGTCCAGCTCCGTGTCGAAGTCGAGCTGCGCGAGCTGGTTGGCCTCGTACACCTCCAGCGAGCGCCCGCTCGGCGGCCCGGGCCCGCTCCGCCGCCTCCGGCGACGGGTCGACGGGGTCCACGGCGAAGGTTATCCCGCTTATCAGGTAGGAAGTGGTCTTCTCCACCAGCGCCTTGGCGTAGTTGAAGGTCAGGCGGCGCTCCCGCCGGCGCTGCACGCCCAGCCACTGCTCGCCCTGGTAGAAGGCCAGGTTGTCGACGTAGGCCCGCAGGCGCTCCACGTCCATGCGCTGAAGCTGCTGGGGAAGAGTCATCCCGTTCATGCTGTCACCTCCAGCTACGCGAAGCCCGGCCATCGCCTCCACGATGCCTGCCCCGCCTGCCGGATGGCCCGCCGCCTGCTCGTCGCCCTCCTCAGGCTGCGGAAGACGCTGCGACGGGAGATGCCGAACCGGCGCGCCAGCGCGTCGATGCTCACCCCGTCGCGCCCGATACAGCCGGGCGATCTCGCGGTCCCGCTCCCGCAGGAAGATCTGTCGCGCCCCGCCCGGCTCGTCGTAGCGACAGCGCGGCAGAGGGCAGGTCAGGCAGCGGTCCCAGAGGTCGCAGCCGCTGTCGGCGTATTCCAGGTTCTCGGGCAGGGCGTCCTCCCGCACCCGCCGGGCGGGAAGCAGCAGGCACCCCTCGCCGAGGGCTTCGCGTTGTTGCAGGGCTTCGCGCTGTTGCATCTCACGGCTCCCCCCGCAGGCGGCCCCGAGCCGTCCGTGGCCGGGCGCCCGTCGCCGCCTCCACCGTCAAGGCCAGGCTCATCAGGTAGTCGTCATGCCCTTCCGAGGGGTCGACGTAGAAGTTCATGGTCCGGTTCGCCCGGTAGGCGACCCGCGCCCGCTCCATCTCCTGCCAGAGAGTCCGGTACTCGGCCGAGCCGTCGCCGGCGTAGACCTTGAGGCGGCCGCCGTTGACCGCCGCCAGCAGGTTGTAGCCCAGCCGCGACTTGCTCTCGGCGCTGAAGCGCACCGGCGCCACGGTGTCCCGGCCCAGGGCCCGGGCCAGCCACGCGGCCAGCGTCTCCCCCAGGCCCGTGGCGTCCACCGCCACCCGCCGCACGCGCCACACCTCCCGCAGCAGGTCGACCAGGCGCTCGTAGAGGCGGTCGTGGGGCTCGCCCACCCAGGCGCAGTGCTCCACCACCTCCAGGCGCGGCTCCTGCACCAGGGCGTCCGAGGGCGGCAGGATCAGCCGGGCGATGGTGAGCACCGACGCGTCTCGCCCTGAGCCCGCTGCGCCCTGAGCTTGTCGAAGGGCCGAAGGGTCACGCCCTCGCCCGGCAGGCCCTCCGCCTCGGCCGCCTTCGAGGCTGCCCTGGCCCGCCAGGTCCAGCCCGGCGACGTAGGTCTCGCCGGATTGCGGGCGGCTCAGGCGCGGGTGGTCGCCCTGGAGCTGGGCCCGCTGCTGCGTCGAGAGCAGGCGCCCGCCTCCGGCCAGGGTGCGCAGACAGTACTGGGTGAGGAAGAGGGGATGGCTTTCGCCCAGGCGCTGGCGCTCCGCCTCCACGAAGCGGCCGTAGGCCGGGTTGTGGCGCGCCACCACCTGCCAGTCGTACTCGAAGTGGCGGCGCAGGCCGTCCCGGCGCTCCAGCTCCAGGTTCGATTGCTTCACCTGCTCCAGGAGAGAGGTCTCCTCCCAGGCGGTGCCGTAGTGGACGGTGGTCGCGTTGGCGACCGCCGCCATCGGCCGGAAGTCGCGGTCGAACTTCTCCCGGTCCACGTCCTGGCTCTCGTCCACCTCCAGCAGGATGCGCGCCGTGTGCCCCACCACGTTGCTTCCCGGCTCGGCCGACAGGAACACCTGGCGCGCCCGCCCCAGGCGGATAGCCCCCGGCCCCTCGCGCTGGCACCAGGGGCCCAGGCCGGCCTCCTGGAGCCGCGTCCACAGGCGTCGCATGCTGAGGCGCGCCTGCGGCTCGAAGGTGGGCGCGCACTTGATGGCGTCGGCGTCGATGAGGATGTGGGCGGTCAGCAACAGGACCTCTAGCTGGGCCGAGAGCTCGTTCTTGCCTCCCTGGCGGGCCATCATGACCGAGATGGTGAGGCCGCGGCCGCCGAAGACGCTGTCCAGGACGGCCCGTCCGGCCTCCACCTGGTAGGGGCGGAGCCGCACCCCTATCCCGGGCCCGGCCCCGGCGGGCGCCTGCCTGCGACCGGCCATCTACTGCATGAGGCGGAGGATGACCTGCGTCGCCACCGTCCCGGCGATGAGGAAGATGAGGCCGTTGATCCGGCCCTTCACCTCCGCCATCTCCCGCTCCAGGGCGCGCAGGCGCTCCTCCACGGCGGCGCGGAAAGCGGCGGCGCTCCCCTGCCGCGGACCCCTTGGGCCCGTCTGGGCGCCGCGCCGCCGCCCGGCGGGCGCTGTCTCGGTGGTGATGGCCTCTGCCTCCGCCTCACGCTGCATCGCCGAAGACCTCCGGGTAGAGGGGGGCGCCCAGGTCGCGCAGCACCGCCTCCACCCTCTCCGAGAGCTCGCCCTCCGCCTGCTGCGAGAGCCGGTAGCGGGCAGCCAGCGCCTTTACCAGTAGCTCCAGCCCCTTGAACATCAGCTTCACGTCCTGCGGACTCTCCTCTATCGCCGTTCGCAGCTTCACGCGGAGGACGGCTATCTCGTCGTCGAGGCCGCGCATCTCCGCTGCCTCGGAGAGGGCCAGCCGCTCCGCCTCGCTCAGGGCCGACCGGTAGAAGCCCGCCGCTGTCGGCCGCCGGCCCCTCTTGCGCCGGCTGCCCTCAGCCTTCGCCACGGCCGGGCGGCCCTTCCAGGGCCTCCAGCAGCCCTTCCACCGCCTCCGGCGGCAGCCGCGACGCCGCCTCGACGACGCCCAGCAGGAGGTAGAGGGCTACCAGGGTCCAGGCCCGACGCTCCACCGCCACCGCCAGGGGCGACATCTACCTCTCCTCTCCTACTGCCGCCGCAGTTGCCGCAGCACCAGGGCCGAGATGAACGCGGCCCCCAGCAGCAGCGGCAGCCGGGCCAGAAGCCACACCGGCGGCCACAGGAACGGCTCCGCCGCCCCTTGCCAGTGCCACGATGCGTAGAGGGCCAGGAAGAAGAGGCTCTCCACTACCAGGGCGGCGTTCACCGTCGCCAGGGCGGCGGCCCCCAGCCGCCGCCGGGGGCTGGGGCGCCGCCGCAGCCAGTAGTGGAGGAAGTAGAGGGCGTTCAGCGTGCCACAGGCCGCCGCTACCAGGTCCTGGGCGGCCACCAGTCCGTGCAACATGGGAAGGGTTGCCCGCCTAATCATGTCTCGCTTGGCGCCGGAGCTTGCCGAAGAAAGGCCACCAGGCGACAAGAAGAATAGAATATGTGTTCTACTCCGTCAACAGGGCCCTGTCACTGAGAGACCGGACGGGAGGCACATGAGGTTGTGGAAGTTGAGATTCGGGGTCGAGGAGGGCAACGGCAGCTAGCGCTGCAGCGTCTCCAACTGCCGACGGATGAATCCGTCTAGGAGCGGGACCGCCAACGAATACTTGCCCCATCGATTCTTGTACACGAGTCCTGCATTGCATAGCGAGACTAGCATCTGATTGACATGGCTGGGGCTGAACGGCTTGGCGAGCACTTCTCCCGACTTCTCCACGATCTCTTGGACCGTGAACTCTGACGCGCAATTCTCGAGCAACGCAACGACACCCAGCAAGTCGCGCTGTCTGTCAGTGGCCCGGGCCCATCGGCCAGCGAAGAAGTCTGAATCGAGTTTGCGCATGATTTCGGGCATAGGGATGTCTCGGAATTGTTCCCCGGCCGCTAGGTTCTGGGTCCAAACATCAAAGACCTCGCGGCACACGTACTGGATGAAATAGGGGTAGCCCAGGGTGATCGCATAGATCGAGTCGACAGAACCTCCTTTGAACTGCACAGGGCAGGCGGCGTCGTCTATCGGCTTGAGAATGGCGTCCTTACTGTCTTCCCTGCTCAGCTTGTCCAAGAACACTATATGGAACATCCGCTCAGCGAATGTCCTTGCCTCTACGAGCTTGGGGAACAGCGTTGGCAGTCCGGTAAGGACGAGCATGAAGCGAATTCCTCTTCGCTGAATCGACTGAAACACATCCAGAAGCAGCGAGAGAGGATACTCGTCTTTTTCCGCGTGATCTGCCAAGTTCTGGGCCTCATCGTACGCGAATATAATGCCCCGCTTCCTCAGAGGCTCGATGTACAGCCACACTCTTTCGAGCACCGCCTTTAGCTTGTCGGCGGCCAGTCCAGGAGTGGCCGTCCAGATCTCAGACAGCCCCTGGAAATCGAGCGTGTGTGGGGGACTGGTAGGGCGGGCACCGAAGCCTACTCTTTCCGATTCCCCCGTCACGATGTTCGAGGTCACAACGGCGAGATCGGTAAGCAACCGAGTCGCTAAGGTGGCTTCGCTGACGCTTGTGGACTCCGACATGTCGGTCCCCACCCAGAGCCAACCCTTCTGAATTGCGATCGGCTTCAGCGTTTCCAGCAACACCGTCTTGCCCACTCCTCGGAGCCCGGTAAGAATCAGGTTCTCGAAGATTGTCTCTTGGTCGAGATGCTTGGCAAATTCGCGTTTCTCCGTTTCGCGGCCGGCGAGGTAGGGCGGCATGTGGCCAGCACCGGGCCGAAAAGGGTTCTGGAATTCGGGGGCCTCAAGTTCGCTGATGTCGATATTCATAAAGTGTTACCCTGAGGGCTAAATTTAGTACCTTCAATAAACTACTCTCAACTTTGGGCAAAGTCAAGTGCCTGCGGGCATCCGAACGGCGCTGCCTGTCCCCTTCCTCTGCCGGGCGAGGAGCAGCTCGTTGCGGGCCGCGACGGCGTCGGGGTGCAGGGGCCAGCCCTGCCGCACCGCCTCCAGCAGTTGCAGGTCCAGGTAGCGCAGCACGGCCCCTTCGAGGTCGGTCTCGGCCAGCCGCCGCACCTCCTCCAGGTCCGGCCGTCCCGCTACTTTCCCCGGCTCCACCTTGTCGGCCAGGAACACAACCTTCTCGAGGGCCGACATGCCGGCCCGCCCCGTGCTGTGCCAGCGGGCCACGGCCAGCACCTCCTCGTCCTCGACGCCGTAGCGGCCGGCCAGCAAGGCCGCCGCCACCGGCCCGTGGAGAAGGATAGGCGCTGTCTGTTCCACTTCGTTGGGGTTCAAGCCCAGCTCTCGGGCCAGGCGCAGGAGCTCGTCAGGCGGCATCGCCCGGGCGATGTCGTGCGTCCGGGCCGCCAGCGCCGCCCGCTCCTCGTCGACGCCGTGGAGGCGGGCCAGGCGCCTCGCTTCCGCCACCACCGCCTCGATGTGGCGGCGCAGCCCGCCGGGCAGCCCCTCGATCTGAGCTCTCAGCGACTCGTGCCCCGCCCCGCCCACGGACGCCGCTAGCCCTCGGCTCCCAGCCGCCGGCCGCCCAGCACGTGCAGGTGGAGATGGTAGATGAGCTGACCCCCATCTTCGCCGCAGTTGAACGTCAACCGGTAGCCGCGCTTGGCGATGCCTTCCGTCTTCGCTATCTGATTGGCCACCGTCACCATCCGCGCCAGCAGCGGGCCATGCTCCTCGCCAATGTCCTGCACTCCCGGTATGTGCTCCTTGGCGATCACCATGAAGTGCACCGGCGCTCGGGGATGGATGTCTCGGATTGCGAAGACCAGGTCGTCGTCGTGCAGCTTGGTCGCCTCCGTGCGACCAGCCGCCATGTTGCAGAAGAGACAGCTCTGCATGCCGTCCTCCTCCTTGCCGAAACCCTGGAGCGGGGAAACAATCGGAACGGGCCGTCAAACAAAGTCCCTGCTCCCGGCCTCTACTGCCCGATCCTTCAAGTATCGGCCTTCTCAGCGCCGTCAGCATACCGCTCTTGAGCAAACTCGACAACACAGATCGGCACCCAGGCCCTTGACAACGGACCAAAAGACAATAAGATATATCGCGACATGTCACGACACATCACACTAGGTTCCAACAAGGAGGGACGACATGCATGAAAGAGGTCGGTGGTTCCATTCTGGGCGCCACGCAAGGGCACACCTGTTTGAGAAGGGTGACCTGAAGTACGTGATCCTGGAACTGATCGCGGAGAAGCCGTGCCACGGCTACGAGGTGCTCCGCGCGCTCGAAGAGCGCGTCGGAGGCCTCTACGCACCAAGCCCAGGGGCCGTCTATCCGACTCTCCAGATGCTGGAGGACATGGGCTGCGTCACGGTCACCGAGCGTGACGGAAAGAGGGTCTACCAGATCACGGACGAAGGCACGCGGTTCCTCGCCGAGCGTGAGGAGGTCGTGCACGGCATCCACGAGCGACTGCGGACTTGGTGGACCCCGTCCGTGCGCGATGACCTGCGGCACTTGTTGGGGGAGCTCCGCGGCATGGCTCAGGCCATCAGTCGAGTAGACAGAAAGGAATGGGCCAAGCCTGGGAAGCTGCACCGCATCAGCGAGGTCGTCCGGCGCGCTCGGACTGAGATTGAAGAGACCCTGGCGCAGTAAGATTCCCTTTCCTTGACCCCCTGAAGCGGCCGCTGATAGACTGTTAGTGCTAGGCTTGTTCGTGGTTCGCCTCGCGCCTGCCGGCAGGCAGGCCCATCTACGCCGCCCGCGCAGGGCGGTCTTGCTCTCAGAGTGAGGTCAAGCGCACGGAATTGAGCAGCCCGCGTCGGACAACAGGCACGGCGAAGCCCGCCGAGGGGTGCGCGGTCGACAAGGAGCGCATCGCGGCGGCGGTGCGCGAGATCCTCGAGGCCATCGGCGAGGACCTGGAGCGCGAGGGGCTGCGGCAGACGCCTCACCGCGTCGCCAAGATGTACGCCGAGCTCTTCGCCGGCCTGGCTATCGACCCCTACGAGATCCTGCGCGTCGGCTTCGAGGAGCGCCACGACGAGATGGTGATTCTGAAGGACATCCCCTTCCACTCCCTCTGCGAGCATCACCTTCTGCCTTTCCTGGGCAGCGTCCACGTGGGCTACGTCCCTAACGGGCGCGTGGTGGGGCTGAGTAAGCTCGCGCGGGTGGTCGACGCCTTTGCCTGGCGTCCGCAGCTCCAGGAGCGGCTGACCAGCCAGGTGGCCGACTGCATCCTGGAGACGCTGAAGCCCGACGGCGTGGCCGTGGTCGTGGAGGCGGAGCACCTCTGCCTCAGCTTCCGGGGCGTGAAGAAGCCGGGGAGCCGCGTGGTCACCTCGGCGATGCGCGGCCAGTTCCAGCGCAGCGCCCTCAGCCGCTCGGAGTTCCTCTCTCTGGTGCAGGGCAAGTAGTCCCCATGGCTCTTTCGGTTCGAAGGCAGGACCTGGAGAGCCTCCGCGACGAGTGGCAGGACCTCGTCTCGCGGACACCGGAGCCCCACGTCTTTCATCGCCCCATCTGGCAGGAGCTGTGGCTGAAGCACTTCGGCGACGGGCGGGAGCCCCTGTTCCTGGCCGTCCGCGACGGCGAGCGCCTGGTGGGCGTAGCGCCCCTCATGCGCGAAGGCCCGCGCCTCGCCCTGGTCGGCGACCATGAGATTTGCGACTACATGGACTTCGTGGTGGAGCCCGGCCGGGAGGGCGAGTTCTTCGCCGCCGTACTCCATTCGCTGGGCGAGGAGTCCTGGGAGGAGATGGACCTGAGGGGGCTGGCCGCCTACTCGCCGGCGCTGGCAGCGCTGCCCACGGCGACCAACGGCCTGGGCTGGCGGGTCGAGCAGGAGCTGGAGGCGGTGGCGCCGCACGTAGAGCTGCCCTCCTCCTGGGAGGAGTACCTGGAGCGCCTGAATGGGAAGGACCGCCACGAGCTGCGACGCAAGATGCGCCGGCTGAGCCAGAGTGGGGCCCGCGTGGAGCTCCGCGACCTGCGCTCGCCGCCGGAGGTGGCCGCCGGCATCGAGGACTTCCTCCGACTGCACACCGCCAGCCGCAGCGACAAGGCCGAGTTCATGAGCCCCCAGATGGAGGGCTTCTTCCGGGACATGTCGGTCGCCCTGGCCGGCGAAGGGCTCATCCGCCTCTTCATGATGGACCTCGACGGCCGCCCGGCGGCCTCGGTGCTCTGCTTCGACTGCTGCCGGCAGCTCCACCTCTACAACAGCGGTTTCGACCCCGACCTGTCCTCCCTGTCGGTGGGCCTGCTCTCCAAGGTCCTCTGCCTGGAGGTCGCCATCAAAGAAGGGAAGGGCTGCGTGGATTTCCTGCGCGGCAGCGAGCCCTACAAGTACGACCTGGGGGGCCACGACCTCCCCATCTACCGCTGCCGGGTGCGGCGGAGCTAGCGAGGCGCGCGATGCGGCGGGTCGCCATGATCAGCTACCACACCTCGCCCCTGGCTCCGCTGGGCGGCCCCGAGACGGGCGGCATGAACGTCTACGTGCGGCAGCTCAGCCGGGAGCTGGGGCAGCGCGGCTTCCTGGTCGACGTCTTCACCCGCCGCCAGGACGCATCGACCCCTGATGTCGTCGAAGACGGCGAGAACGTGCGCGTGGTGCACCTGGAGGCCGGGCCGCGACGGCCGGTCGAGAAGGGGCGGCTGCGCCGCTACCTGGACCAGTTCGAAGAGAACCTGGTTCGCTTCGCCTCCGCCGAGGGCTCGACCTACGACCTGCTGCACAGCCACTACTGGCTCTCGGGCTGGGTGGCGCTTCGCCTTCAAGAGCGCTGGGGCCTGCCCCACGTCACGATGTTCCACACCCTGGGCGAGGTGAAGAACCGGGCGCGCGTCACGGAGCACGAGGCGCCGCTGCGCATCCGCGTGGAGCGCCGGCTGGCCGCTGAGGCGGACCGCATCGTCTGCGCCAGCCAGCACGAGAAGCACCTGCTGGCCCGTCTCTACGACGCCGACCCCGACCGTGTGGCCGTCGTGCCCTGCGGCGTCGACCTCGACCTGTTCCGGCCCCAGGACAAGGAGGAGGCCCGTCGCGCTCTGGGCTACAGCGACGAGCGCATCATCCTGTTCGTGGGCCGCATCGAGCCCTTGAAGGGCATCGACATCCTGATCAACGCCGCTGCCCAGCTCGGCGACGAGTCGGACTTCCACGTGCTCATCGTGGGCGGCGACAATCGCTCGCGGCAGCAGGTGAGCCACCTCCAGGACCTGGCGTCGGACCTGGGCATCGGCGAGCGGGTGTGCTTCCTGGGCGCCGTGGACCACGAGCAGTTGCCGCTCTACTACAATGCCGCTGACGTCTGTGTGGTGCCGTCGTACTACGAGAGCTTCGGGCTGGTGGCCCTGGAGGCTATGGCCTGCGGGACGCCGGTCGTGGCCTCACGGGTCGGCGGGCTGACGGGCACGGTGCGGGACGGCGAGACGGGCTATCTCATCTCCTGGCGCTGTCCGGAGCCCTTCGCCGAGCGCCTGGAGCTCCTGCTGGGCAACGAGACCCTGCGCCATCGCTTCGGCGAGTCGGCCCGCGAGACCGTGGAGCTTTACCGCTGGGCAAACGTGGCGGAGGCGGTGGCGGGCCTGTACCGGGAGCTCTCTGCGCGAGGGAAGTCCGCAGGCAAGCAGGCACCGCTCTCCTTCCGGCAGCGAGCTGACGCCGCCGGATTCGGCGGCCCTATTTCAAGAGGACAGGACTGATGGCCGAGCAAGAGGCCCCCAGGCGGGCCATGGTCGTCATGGCCCACCCCGATGACGCCGAGTTCCTCTGCGCCGGCGCCGTCGCCCGCTGGTGCGACGAGGGCTGGGACGTCTACTACGTCATCGCCACCTCTGGCGACAAGGGCAGCCGCGACGAGAACGTCTCCCATCAGGAGCTGGCCGCCCGGCGCGAGAAAGAGCAGCGCGACGCCGCCCGCGTCCTGGGCGTCAGGGAGTGCATCTTCCTGGGCTATGCCGACGGCTTCCTGGAGGAGAGCCTGGAGCTCCGTGAGCAGATTGTGCGGCTGCTGCGGAAGCATCAGCCCGAGGTGGTGGTGACCTGGGACGGATTCCGGCGCGGCTTCAACCATCGCGACCACCGCATCGTCGGGCGCGTGGTCTACGACGCCATCTACCCGGCGGCGCGCTCCCTGCTCTTCTATCCCGAGCACCGCGAGGAAGGGCTCGGGCCCTACCGGGCCTCGGAGCTGTGGCTTGCCGGCGCGGAGGAGCCCGACCACGACGTCGACATAACCTCCTACTTCGACCGGAAGATGGAAGCGCTGCGACAGCACGCCAGCCAGGTCGGAAAGCGGCCGAGGGGAGACTTGCTGAAGCGGATGCGCCGCTGGCACCGCGAGGTCGGCAAGAAGGCCGGCTGCAAGTACGCCGAGGGCTTCCGCCGAGTGCAGTTCGAGCGGCCGCCGTGATTGTCGATTTCCACACCCACGTCTTCCCTCCGCAGGTGCGCGAGCAGCGCGACGAGTACCGGCGGCGCGATGCCACCTTCCGCGAGCTCTACAGCGACCCCCGCTTGAA
>CAVSBT010000015.1:0-319792 GCA_963726245.1 uncultured Chloroflexia bacterium | reverse complement strand
CCCCGTCCAGAGGAATGACGTCCTGAGTCTGCTACAAGCTTGTCCAGCAGTTGGGTCTCGCCGGCCGCGGCCCCTGCTGGCCGGGCCTCGGACGGCCAGTCGATGAGTCTTTGGTGACCCTTATCGACGTCTGGGCCACCGCACCCCAAGATTTCGGCACCGATCCCCAACCCCTCGGGGGAGGGTCGAGGTCAGCGTCGCTGCCTATCTAGGCAGCGAAAGCAAACTCTCGTTCGCCAGTTACTTTTTGCCACCGGTTTAACGAGGTTGATGGCACCTCGGCCTGCAACTCAGACCCGCGCTTCCCTGTCGAGCCCTTTCGTCCCCGTGCGCCTATTCTAGCACATCCGGCAAGGCCCGGAGCCCGCCCATGCTCGCCTACCCCCGATAGCGGATGGCCCTTGCCATCTGGCGTTCCGCCTCCCGGCGGGCGATGGCCTGGCGCTTGTCGTACTGCCGACGCCCGCGCACCAGCCCCAGCTCCACCTTGGCCAGCCCTCTCTTCAGGTAGAGGCGCAGGGGCACCACCGTCAGTCCCTGCTCCTCGACGGCCCGGCTCAGCTCGCGCATCTCCCGTTTGTGGAGTAGAAGCTTCCGCCGGCGCGTGGGCTCGTGGTTGAACTGATGGGCAGCGGGGTAGGGCGCGATGTGAGCGTTGAACAGCCACAGCTCGCCGCTTTCGGGGCGGGCGTAGGCCTCACGCAGGTTGACGCGGCCGTCGCGGATGGACTTGATCTCGGTGCCGGTGAGGACGAGGCCCGCCTCCACGCGCTCCAACACCTCGTAGTCGTGGAAGGCCTTGCGGTTGACAGCGACGTTCTTTTCGGACATGGCAGAATCACACGAGAAGAGCGGTTGAGACAGGAATGGCCGCCTAGGGCACGGCGGTGCCGACCGGTGTGGGCTCGGGAGTGCCGGCTGGTGTGGCCTCCGGGGTGCTGGCCGGTGTGGGCAGCGGGGCCCCGGGCTCGGAGCGCAGATAGTCGATGGCCCGCAGGAGCTGCGTGTCGCGGTGCAGGTTGGTGTCCGCGTCGCTCTGAGCCACCTCGATGTTGGGTTGGATGCCCACGCCGTCGATCTGGTTCCGGTCCGGGGTGAGCCAGCGGGCGATGCTGACAAAGAGGGCGCCTCCGTCGCTGAGAGGCCGTGCGATGTTGACGGTGCCTTTGCCGAAGGTCTTCTGGCCTAAGATGACGCCACGGCCGTTCTCTTCGACGGCCGCCGAGAGCACCTCGGAGCCGCTGGCGCTGAACTGGTCCACCAGGATCGTCAGCGGTATGTCTACAGCCTCGCCGCCACTACTGGCGTTGAAGACGCGCTCGTCGCCGCTCCTGCTCACCTCCACGAGGATGATACCGTGGGCGAGGAACATGTCTGCCACGCCGACCACGGTATCGAGGAGGCCGCCAGGGTTGCCACGCAGGTCGAGGATGAGGCCCTTGTAGGCGCCGTTCGATATGTCCTTCAGCACCGGGCTCAGTTCTTCCTCAGTGAGGCCGGTGAACTCGCTGATGCGCACGTAAGCGAGGTCCGTGACGGCGTTGCCGGCGCTGTCCTGAAGCGTGCCCCCAGGCGGCGTGGTGGTGACGCTTTCCACCCGGATCTCGTCGCGAGTGATGGTGATATCCTCAGTGGTGTTTTGATCCGGGTGTCTGATGGTTAGTGTCACCGGAGTGCCGGCGGGTCCTCGGATCTTGAGGACGGCCTGATCAACGGTCCAGCCCTGCGTCGACTCGCCTTCCACCGCCACGATGACGTCGCCAGCGCGGATGCCGGCCGCCTCGGCCGGAGTGCCCTTGATGGGGGCAACGATCACTATGTCGCTCCCTCGCTGCGAGACCGTCGCCCCAATGCCCTCGAACGTCCCCGAGGAGGGGATGACGCTGATGCGATAGGTGTCTGGGTCCACGTAGAAGGTGCCGTGGTCCGACAGCGACTTCAGGAGGCCGTTGATGGCCGCCTCGTAGAGGGTCCGGTCATCGAGTCGACTAGGGTCGACGTACTCCTTGGTCAGTATGTCCAGGATCTGGTTGAGGGTCTTGAAGTCGACCTTCTGGTTCGAGGAGAGACCGGTCTGTGCCGGCCCGGAGGACTCAGAGCCGCCGCCGTTCGTTTCGTTGACTACGAAGCCAACGCTGAAGGCCAGTGCGATGATCGCCGCCGCGAGAAGGGTCAGCACTATCCAGCGGGCGGTTCTCAGCATTGTTGTGGGCTCCCCGGCGATTCGTACCCGCAGCCGAGTGACGAGGCACCCGGCCGACTGGCTATCAGTCTAGCATCTGCATGCCAGGCGGACAACACGCCAGGTCCCCACGTCACCAGGGCACGATGGCCGCAGGCGGGGCAGCGTGTGTTTACATAACCTCACCCGACGCGCAGCTCACCGAGAGGGGAAATCAGCTTTTCGGACTGGTGGTTGGCGCGGGGACGGCGGCGCTTGGCGCCGTAGAGACGCCGGTCGGCGCAGGTCAGCAGGTCGTCGGCCGTCCGTCCGTCATCGGGGAACGACGCGACGCCGAAGCAGATGCCGGCCCCCAGATTACCCAGGAGAGCCCCCTGCCAGTGACGGTCGGCGGAGACGGCTCTCTTGAGCTTCTCCGCCACAGCGATCGCTTTCTCCTGCTCGGTCTCGGGCAGGATAACGGCGAACTCGTCGCCTCCGTACCGCGCCGCCACGTCGCACGTGCGCACCTTGGCGCTGATCAGCTTCGCCAGGTAACTGAGCAGGGTATCGCCCATCAGGTGGCCATAGGTATCGTTGACCTGCTTGAAGCGGTCCACGTCCAGCATCAAGACGGAGAGGTGGTGTCCATAGCGCTGCGCTCTCTCCACCTCGTGGGCCAGCTCTTCCTGGAAGTAGCGGTGATTGTACAGCCCGGTGAGGAAGTCTCGATAGGCCAGGTAGCGGAGATGGCGGCTGAGGGACTCCAGGTGGCTGGAGTAGGCGCGCTCCATGGCGACGTTGTGCCGCTGGGTGTAGGCGGCGATGAAGATGGCGCTGGAAGCAGCCATCAGGATGGCGCCCACTTCAATGGCCTTCTGCCTCTCAGGAGGCACGAAATGGTCGCCCACGAGGGTCCAAGCGACCGTAGCGACGAGCACCAGCAGGCCCACGGTCCGAATGCCCCACGTGAAACGGTCTGATTTCGGAAGATAGGACTGCCAGGTATCGCCGGGTGGGATCAACTGATCTGGAGATGGATCAAAAGGGGCGGTCGGCTGCCGTTCTTCTCCCATAGCTACACATCCCCAAGGCGGGCTCTCGCTGGTTTTCAAATCCAGGCCTCGGGTGCGAGAGCGCCGCTCCATTCCTGCGACCCCAATCAAGGGGCCGCCCTCGGGAGTGCTTTCGGCAGCCCGGCCGCCCTCTTCCAACAGGAAGTTAAGGGCCCGTAGCTTTGCGCCCCACCCTCTCGGGTGGTTTGCCTTTGTCGGCGCACCTTATTCAGTTGTTCGATCATAGAGTCGGCAGTTTCGCCGGAATCTTGAACCTTGCCGGCGGTTGCACGGACCAGTGGGTCCAACGGAGCGCCGGATGAAGCAGGGGGAATTGAGAAGCTAGGGAATCTGGTGGCGCCGACTATGAATGGTAAAGGCGCACGGCTCGAGTCTGCCCGGATTCTGGGCTCGAAGCCGTGCGCCTAATTGTCGGCTGGAGCGGAAGACGAGGTTCGAACTCGCGACCCCCTCCTTGGCAAGGAGGTGCTCTACCGCTGAGCTACTTCCGCTCTATCGAGGGCCCGGCGACCGAGGCGGGCCGCCAGGATGTCCGCTGTCTTCGCCTTTGGTGCCGAGGAGGGGATTTGAACCCCTACGCCCGAAGGCACGGCCCCCTCAAGACCGCGTGTCTGCCAATTCCACCACCTCGGCCCGGGCGGCGAAGCTAATTATAGGCACGCCCCGCTCTCTTGTCTAATCGCCGTCGGTGGCGTCTGCTCGAGCCCCGCCCTCTCTAGATGCGGTCGGCGGTGCAGAAGTGGAGGGTCTGAAGCGGCAAGATCTGCTCCAGCACCGAGAGCGCCCCCTCCGACGGCGGCTCGGCGCCGGGGGCCAGTAGCTCTCGAACGCCCTTCTGGCCCAGGAGCAGCGTCACCGCCTCCCCCGGCGTTATCGACGCCACCTCGCCGGCGGGCCGCTCGGCAACGCGCACGCCCTCCGGGCCGACGCGCAGGTACGTCCGCCCGCCGTCCTCCTCGAAGGCCAGGGAGACCAACGGGGCGTTCGCCGCACCCGGTCGCTCGTTGAGGACCGGCGCGAGGCGCTGCAGCAGGCCGGGCAGGTCCACCACCCGCATCATGAGGGGGAAGCGCACCTCCGTCGTCACGCCCGCCGAGGGCAGCCGGGCGAAGGCGTCGCGCGAGGGGGTGCCCCTCGGGCAGCGAGGCCTGGATGCCCTTCAGCCCCTGGCTCACGGCGTAGCGGCCCAGGGCGCCGAGCAGGGGCGGCATGCACGCCTCGGCGCCGGCGCGACAGTGGGCGTCCAGCACGACGAGCGTGCTCGCCGACCGTTCGCTGCGGCTGCGCACGAAGGCGGCGATGCCGCGCCGGCCGTCCATCGCCACCAGGAAGCCGCCCGCGTCGTCGTCTATCCACGAGAGGTGGTCGGACCAGTAGCGGAGGCTGCGGACGACGGCGCCGGTGCGACCGCGGGTGGCGCGGGCGTGGATGCGCGCCACCGCCGCCAGGTCCGAGGGCTCGAAGGGCCGCACGGTGAGCCCGGGCCGCTCCGGCAGGCGCGGCCGCCTCCGCCGCCGGCGCGCTGTGCGACGGCTGTCGGACGATGCGCCAGCCCAGCCTCTCGTAGAAGGGGGCCGCGATCTCGGCGCCGAGGAACGAGAGGTGGTGGCCGTCGTGGCGGAGGAGGGCCAGGGTGTCGCGCACGAGGGCGGTGGCCAGGCCGCGACGCCGGTAGTCGGGGTGGGTGGCGACCGAGCCGATGCCAGCGGCGCGCAGTCGGGCGCCGCGCACCCACACCCGGCGGTCGAAGATGCGCAGGTACCCCACCACGGCGCCGTCGACCTCGACGACGCGGGCGTGGCGCCGGCGGAAGGTCGAGTCGTGCTCCGTCTGGCGGCGGAAGAGGTCAGGGCGGGCGTCGGGGAAGCAGAGAGACAGCAGTTCGTAGGCGGCGGGCATGTCGGCGGGCCGCGCGGCGCGGATGAGGGGAATCACGGGGGGATTGTAGCACCTTGGGCCAGGGAAGCATGCGTGTCAGGCAGGTTGAAGCTTGATCAGTTTGAGGGCGATCAGCTCTTGGATGAGGTCAACCCCTTTGGCGTCCAACCTGTCTTTCTCAAAGGGAATGTTCCCTATGTCATGGAAATCCGTCGGGAAGTCTAGCCCCTCTTCTTTGAAGATGACGATTCGATTGTCGTAGAGCACTGAGGCGGCGCCAAGCTCATATATCACGTTCTGACTGGGCCGCCAGATGGTCTGAGCGTCCGGTGTTGTAAACTCCTCATCGGCCGTGAATATCAGAATGGCCGAGCTGCATTCTCGCATGGTCTGCGCCACCTTCATGGAGATCGGCTGCGCCAGTTGCGGCTCGTCCACAGCCACCTTGTAGGGAACTCCGAACTTCTTCAGCACTTTCTCTAGCTGTTCAAGCGGCTTCCGGTTCTTGCCGTGCGCAATGAAGATGTAACGCTCTCCAGCTGGCGGAGTCTGGGGTGCCACGGGAGCCGCGGGCACACGGGTGGCATCTTCGAGGGTCTCTCCAGGTGATGCCGCCAAATCGCCTTCCACAGCGGGAGCCGTTCCCTCAGCTTCCAACAGCACGTACAGGGTCCCCTGCAGTTCCTGGACAATCCCCACAAGTAGGCCGTTCTTGACGAGAAGCTCGGCGCATTCCCCACACCGGTCGTGCGGCACATGGAAGTCGCGCTCCAAGATATTCAGAAAGAAGTCCCCCTGTGGAAGCTTTCCGTTGTTGTAGTCCTCATAGATGCGCCGAAGCAGCTCCGGCTGCAGCGCAGCGGTCCTGAGGGCTTTGTTCCGCTCCCCTGGATCGCGGGGCTTGACCGCCGAAACCCCAAGGCTGGTGAGGCCGATAGTCTCCGACTTCTCGGTGCCCGTGGTCAGCCCGTACTTGAGGGAGGAACTCAAGAGCAGCTTGTACTGGCTGCTGGCCGGTTTCCGACCAAGAGCGCTGGCCAGCAGAATGCGGTTCATCGGAAGGCCGTTCTTTTTGTCCTGAATTGTCTGTGGTACTGCGAGCGCCTGCTCCAACGTGTGCGGCGGGAAAGGGCGGACCACGTACCTGCGCTTCTCTGCCATCGTATGCCTCTCCTTCACGTAATGCGGCATCATCGTACATGCCCTCCCGTTCCGTGTCAAGACGGTGCGAGAAATTCTTTTCAACCAATTCACACGGCAAACAGGATGTGGTGGCGCCCTAGAGGAGACACGGGCGAACCGATTGCTCGCCAGTTCCCGTCCAGCAGACCGTCTTGCCCCCGCCCAGGGCCGACCTCGCGTCGGCCCCTACGACGTCCACCCTCCGCAGGGGCGGTTCCCGAACCGCCCCTACACGTCCGCGTCGGCCTCGGTCTTCCCCTTGCGCAGGCGCTCCAGCCACTCCTTGATGCGCTTCTCCCAGCCGAGGTCGCCGGGCCGGTAGTAGCGACGCCCCGCCAGCCGGTCGGGGAGGAACTGCTGCTCGACATAATGTTCGTCGTAGCCGTGGGCGTACTTGTAGTCCTTGCCGTAGCCCAGGTCGCGCATGAGGCCGGTCACGGGGTTGCGCAGGTGCAGCGGCACGGGGTCGTTGCGGGTCTCGCGGGCGTCGGCGAGGGCGCGGCCGTAGCCGGTGAGGGCGCTGTTGCTCTTGGGCGCCGTCGCCAGGTAGATGGCGCACTCGGCCATGGGCAGGTAGCCCTCCGGCATGCCGACGAAGTGGACGGCCTGCTGGCAGGCGGTGGCCACGACCAGCGCCTGAGGGTCGGCCAGGCCCACGTCCTCGGCGGCGAGGATGACCATGCGCCGCACGATGAACAGCGGGTCCTCGCCGGCCTCGATCATGCGCGCCAGCCAGTAGAGGGCGGCGTCCGGGTCGGAGCCGCGCAGCGACTTGATGAAGGCGGAGATGGTGTCGTAGTGGGAGTCGCCGGCGCGGTCGTAGAGGTAGGTGCGGTGCTGGAGGGCCTCCTCCACCGTCGACAGCGTCACGCGGCGGTCGCCCTGGGCCTCGGCAGCGGCGGCGGCCAGCTCGAGGGCGTTGAGGGCGACGCGGGCATCGCCGCCCGAGGCGGAGGCCAGCCCCGGCGCCACGTCGTCGTCGACCGTCAGGCTGCGGGCACCCAGGCCGCGCTCCTTGTCGGCCAGGGCGCGGCGGACGATGGCCTCCACCTGCTCCGCCGTGAGCCCGTTCAGGGTGTAGACGCGGCAGCGGGAGAGGAGCGGCCCGATGACCTCGAAGGAGGGGTTCTCGGTGGTGGCGCCGATGAGGGTGACGACGCCTTCCTCGACATAAGGCAGGATGACGTCCTGCTGCGCCTTGTTGAAGCGGTGGATCTCGTCGATGAAGAGGATGGTGCGCTGGCCGTGCAGCGCCCGCCGCTCCCGCGCCTCGTCGACGATGCGGCGCAGGTCGGCGACACCGGCCGTGACGGCGGACACGGGCGCGAAGTGGCCTGCGTCTGGGCGGCGACGATGCGGGCGAGGGTGGTCTTGCCGCTGCCCGGCGGGCCCCAGAGGATGATCGAGGGGAGCTGGTCGGCCTCGATGACGCGGCGGAGGACGCGCCCCTCGCCGACCAGGTGCTCCTGCCCGACGAACTCATCGAAGCTGCGGGGTCGCATGCGCGCGGCCAGCGGCGCCTCGCGCTCGACCCGCTCGCGGGCCGCCTCGTCGAACATGTCGGGCGTCCGGTCCGAATGCTTCCTGGGCATGTCACACCACGCTGTCGCCTCGCTCAGCGCTCTCTTTGTCTCGCCCCAGCGGTCCCAGAAGGTGACCTGCTCGACCGGCTGGCGGGTCGTCGGGCCGAAGCGGCCCTTGGGCCAGCCGACCGGTATGAGGGCCATGGTGTCGACGCCCTCCGGGATGCCCAGCAGCTCCTTCACCTCTTGCTCGTGGTGCTGGTGCAGGGTGGTGATGGTCGTGCCCAGGCCGATGGCGCGGGCGGCGAGCATCAGGTTCTGCACGGCCGGGTAGACGGAGGCTCCGCCCGGCGAGCCGGGAGCGATGCCGTCGCGCTGCACGGTGGCCATGATGAGCACCGGCGCCTCGGCCAGGTGGTTGGCCAGGTGCTCGGCCGAGTTGAAGGTGCGGGCCGTGGCCGGGTCGGCGAGGGCGAACTCCTTGAAGGGGCCGTAGATCTTGTTCCAGCCGTCGAGGTAGTACTCTCCGAGCTTGCGCTTGGTCTCCGGGTCGCGGATGACGAGGAAGTTCCAGGGCTGGCGGTTGCCGCCGCTGGGGGCCTTGATGGCGGCGTCCAGGATCGTCCAGAGATCCTCGTCGGCGACGGGGTCGGGCTTGAGACGGCGCATGGCGCGCTGCGTGCCGATGGCCTCGAATACGTCCATCCTGCGCGAACCTCCGTTCTCGTGGTGGGTCTATTGTAGTGCAGTGGGGGTGAGGCCGCTATCGGGCGAGGCCTAGCCACGGGGTCGCGAAGGGCGGAGCCCCGATCATGTAGGGGCGGAGCTTCAGCTCCGCCCGCCGAGCCCAGGACAGAGCTGAAGCTCTGTCCCTACGAGCGTCTACCCTCAGCCCGCAGGCGGCTCGTGATCCTTCCGTTTGCGGGGCTGGCGCCGCGGCTTCTCCTCCCCACCCGCCTCCTCCAGCCGCCGCAGGGCAGCGCGCACGTTGTCCGGCCCCTGCGCCGCCGGCGCCCATGCGCTCGTAGAGCGCCAGGGCCTCCGTCAGCAGGCGTCGCGCCTCCTCTGGGCTGGCCCCGCTGCGCCGCGAGGAAGCCCAGGTTGCCGAGCTGGTTGGCCTCGCCGAGAAGATTGCCCATGCGACGGTGGATCTCGAGGGCCTGCTTGCAGTGCTCCTCGGCCCGCTCCAGGTCGCCGCGGGCGGCGTAGACGAGGCCCAGGTCGCCGAGGGAACTGGCCTGGCCCAAGGGGTTCTCGATGAGGCGGAATATGTCCAGGGCCTGCTTGTAGTGCCCCTCGGCGCGCTCCAGGTCGCCGCGGCGCCGGTAGACGTCACCCAGGTTGCCCAGGTCCTGCGCCTGGCCGAGGAGGTTATCGATGTGGCGGTCTATCTCCAGGGCCTGCTTGTGGTGCTCCTCGGCCCGCTCCAGGTCGCCGCGGGCGTCGTAGACGTTGCCCAGGTTGCCGAGCTGGTTGGCCTGGCCGAGGGGGTTATCGATGCGGCGGTCTATCTCGAGGGCCTCCTTGTGGTGCTCCTCCGCCCGCTCCAGGTCGCCGCGGTCGGCGTAGACGAGGCCCAGATTGCCCAGGTGCTGGGCCTGGCCAAGGGCGTTGTCGATGCGGCGGTCTATCTCCAGGGCCTGCCTGTAATGCTCCTCGGCTTGCTCCAGGTCCCCGCGCTGGTGGTACACGACGCCCAGGTTGCCGAGGGCGGCGGCGCGTGCTTGCTGGTCGCGAGCCTCGTCGGCGGCGGCTAGAACCCCTTTGTATGCTTCTTCGGCCTCATAGAGGCGGCTGAGGTTGAGAAGGCCGTTGCCAATGAGGTTGAAGAGAGCAGCCCTTTGGCCTGCTGGTAGGCCCGGGGTCAGCGCCGCTCGCAGGTGAGCCACCGCGTCGGCGTATCTGTGCTCCCTCTGCGCCTTGGCGGCCTCCTCCAGCAGCTTGAAGCGGTCGGGAGGTGCCGCTGCCACCAGCTTCTCGGTTGAGTCCTTGGGCACCGCGCGCCAGTGGTTGAACACCTCCTCCAGCTCGTGTGCCAATCCCTCAACGTCTTGTGTCAGTTGGTCAACTTTCGTTTCGAGGCGCGATGGTTGGCGGAGCCGCCACACCCAGCCCGCAATACCCGCCACCAAGATGGCGAGGACGCCTGCTACGATACCGATTACGAGTGCTTCCACGATGCGTTACACTACCGGCACCGCCGCGATCCCCGCGCGGGCGCCCGGCCATGCGAATTATACCGGTTCGGGGCAGCCCTGTACGAGGGGTCTAGGCGTCCTTGGGCCCCGGCTTCCGGCGGCGCCGCAGGGCGTGGCGGTTCTGCAACAAACGAAGGCCAGGCTTAAGCCTGGCCCTCGTCGTGGTTGTGATCGCGTGGGTCTGTGCGGCCTAGACGCCGCGGGCGGCGTAGCTGCCCAGGCGCTCCGGCTGCCGGTACTGGGCCTTCCCCATCTCCAGCAGGTCGTTGCCCTGGATGTCGTTGGCGACGACGGCGGGGAAGTCCTCGACCTCCATGCGCCGCACGGCCTCCGTGCCCAGGTCTTCGTAGGCGATGACGTCCACTTTCTTGATGCGCAGCGAGAGCAGCGCGCCGGTGCCGCCGACCGCCAGGAAGTAGACCGCCCCGTGCTTCTTCAACGCCTCGCGGACGGCGGGCCCGCGGCCTCCCTTGCCGATGATGCCCTTCAGACCCGCCTCCAGCAGAGGCGGAGTGAAGCTATCGAGTCGCATGGAGGTGGTAGGCCCCGCCGAGCCGATGACGCGGCCCGGTCGGGCCGGCGTCGGGCCCACGTAGTAGATGACCTGGCCGCGGACGTCGAAGGGCAGGGGCTCGCCCTTCTCCAGGGCAGTGACCATGCGACGATGGGCGGCGTCGCGGGCCGCGTAGATGACGCCGGAGAGGAGGACGTGGTCGCCGGCGCGCAGCCGTTCCAGGTCGGCGTCCTTCAGAGGAAGCTGGACCTTGATGGACTCAGCCATGTTGTCGTCCTCTCTCCTACAGCTCCGCCGACTTGAGGCGGGCGCTGTGGCACTGCAGGTTCACGGCCACGGGCAGGGCCGCGATGTGGGTCGGGAAGGTCTCGATGTGGACGGCGAGGGCGGTGTTGCGCCCGCCGACGGCCTGCGGCCCCAGGCCCAGGGCGTTCACCTTCGTCAGCAGCTCCTCTTCGAACTGGGCGGTCTCCTCGTCCGGGCTGAGGTCGCCCACGCGTCGCGTGAGGGCCTTCTTGGCCATGGTCATGCAGTACTCCGCCGAGCCGCCGATGCCGACTCCCACGATGACCGGCGGGCAGGGGTTGCCGCCGGACTCCTCGACGGTGCGCAGGACGAAGTCGGTGATGCCCTCTTTGCCCGCGCCCGGCAGGAGCACGGCGAAGCGGCTCATGTTCTCGCAGCCGCCGCCCTTGGGCATCACGGTGAGCTTCAGCCCCTCGCCGGGCACGATCTCCGTGTGGATGACGGCGCGGCGTGTTGTCCTTGGTGTTGCTGCGGGCGGAGAACGGCTTGTCGACGATGGACTTGCGCAGGTAGCCCTCGGTGTAGCCCCTGGCCACGCCGGCGTTGATGGCGTCCACGAAGCTGCCGCCGACGATGTGGACGTCCTGCCCCACCTCGGCGAAGACGACCGCCGTGCCGGTGTCCTGGCAGAGAGGCAGCAGCTCGCGGCGGGCCAGGTCGGCGTTGTCCAGGATCTCGACCAGCACCTGCTTGGCCAGCGGCGACTCCTCGCTGCTCTCGGCGCGACGCAGGCTCGCCAGCACGTCGTCCGGCAGGTTGTGGGTCGCGTCCTGGAAGAGCCGGGCCACCGTCTCTGTAATCTGACTTACGTTGATATCCCTCACTGACGACTGTCCCTTCTAGGCAACCGCTATGTCTTCACTATGCCGGCCAGCTCGACCACCGCCTCGGCGGCCTTCTTGAGGCCGGCCACCTCGTCCGGCTCCAGCTCCACCTCCAGCACCTTCTCGACGCCGCCGGCGCCCAACTGGGCCATGACGCCCACGTAGGCGTCGCGGATGCCGTACTCGCCCTCCAGGTAGACGGCGCAGGGCAGGATCCGCTTGCGGTCCAGGAGGATGGCCTCCACCATCTCGATGGTCGCCCAGGCGGGGGAGTACCAGGCGCTGGTGCCCAGCAGCCCCACGATCTCCGTCCCGCCCTTGCGGGTGCGGTCGACGATGGCGTCGATGCGCTCCTTGGACAGCAACTGGCGCAGCGGCACGCCGCCTATCGCCGTCCGGCTGACGATGGGGACCATGGTGACGTCGGTGTGGCCGCCCAGGACGTAGCCCTGCACGTCCTTCACCGAGACGCCCAGCTCCCAGGCGAGGAAGGTGCGGTAGCGGGTGCTGTCCAGCATGCCTCCCTGGCCCACCAGCCGGTTGCGGGGCAGGCCGGTGGCCTTCTTGATGACCATGCACATGGCGTCCATGGGGTTGGCGAAGTCAATGATGATGGCGTTGGGAGAGTGCTTGAGGGCCTTTTGTGGCCACGTCGCGGACGATGCCGGCGTTGGTGTTCACCAGGTCCTCGCGGCTCATGCCCGGCTTGCGGGGCACGCCCGACGTGATCACGACGACGTCGGAGCCGGCGGTGTCCTCCCAGGCGTTGGTGCCTACCACACGGCCGTCGGACCCGACGAGGGGTCCGGCGTGGGCCAGGTCCAGGGCCTTCCCTTGCGGCATGCCTTCGATGACGTCGATCATCACCACGTCGCAGTAGCCCTTCTCGAGCAGGATCTGGGCCATGCTGCCGCCGGTGGCGCCGGCGCCCGCGATAGTCACCTTGCTGCGAGGCATCTCTCCTGTTCCTTCCTTTCGTCGTCTCTGGGCCGCTTGCGGGGCGAGTGACGAGAGCACTTCAAGCCCGCCCTTCGACAGGCTCAGGGAGCTGAATGGGCGATCGCCAGGCGTATGGCATGCTGAGCCTGTCGAACGCACGTAACCGATCGCCGCTCTGCGCCCGCTAGCCGTGCGCCTGATAGCTCTGCCACCTCTCCTCGAGCCGGGGGTCCTGCAGGGTCTCCAGCAGGTAGTCGGCGAACTCGGACCCCTTGGCGCCGCTGGGCCGGCCGCTGACCACCAGCTTCTTCTCGAAGTTGCCGCAGATGTCCAGGGCCATCTCCAGCCTGCGGCCCTGCTCCGTGAAGCCGATGTGGTTCAGCATCATGGCGCCGGCGCGGATGAGGCTGCTGGGGTCGGCGTACTCGGCGCGGCCTTCCTTGACCATGCGGGGCGCGCTGCCGTGGATGGCCTCGAACATGGCGTAGCGCTTGCCGATGTTGGCGCTGCCGGCCGTGCCGACGCCGCCCTGAAGCTCCGCCGCCTCGTCGGTGAGGATGTCGCCGTAGAGGTTGGGCAGCACGATGACCCGGAACTCGGTGCGCCGCTTGGCGTCCAGCAGCTTGGCGGTCATGATGTCGATGTACCAGTCGTCCCACTGCACCTCCGGGTACTCGCCGGCGATGGCCCGCGCGATGTCCAGGAACTTGCCGTCGGTGGCCTTGATGACGTTGGCCTTGGTGACGACGGTGACCTTGTTGATGCCGTTCCTCCGGGCGTAGTCGAAGGCCAGGCGCATGATGCGGTCGCTCCCCTGGCTGGTCGTCGACCACGAAGTCGACGGCCAGGTCGTCGGTGACGTTGATGCCCTTGCTGCCCAGGACGTAAGCGCCCTCGGTGTTCTCGCGGAAGAAGACCCAGTCGATGCCCTGCTCGGGCACCCTCACCGGCCGGACGTTGGCGAAGAGGTCCAGGTCGCGCCGCATGGCCACGTTGGCGCTCTCGATGTTGGGCCAGTGGTCGCCCTTGCGTGGCGTCGTGGTGGGCGCCTTCAGGATGACGTGGCACTGCTTGATCTCCTCCAGCACGTCGTCGGGGATGGCCTTGTGGTGCTTGGCGCGGTTCTCGATGGTCAGCCCTTCGATGGTCCTGAAGACGATCTTGCCGCTCTCCAGCTCGGGCTTGAGCAGGGACTCGAGGACCCGCTGGGTCTGCTGTGAGATGTAGGGCCCGATGCCGTCGCCCCAGCAGACGCCGATGATGATGGGCTTGAGCGTGGAGTAGTCGACCCAGTCCTCGCCCGCTTTCATGCGCTCGACGCGCTCGAGCTGCTCCTCGAGTATCTTTCCGAAGCGCTCCTTCGCCTGTTCGATGGCCTGCTTGTGCATCAGGCTCTTCCTTTGCTCCGAAAGTGGTCAAAGGCGTGGTCCGTCAGACGTAAGTCTGCCGGACCCGGTGCTGGCCCCGTCTGCCCTGGGTCGCCCGCCGGCCGGTTCTCAGCCCGCTGCCGCTGCGGCCCTCACGTGGTTCAGCAGCCCGCCGGCGAGCAGTGATCTCCGCCTGGCGGGGCGTCAGGTTGTGCTCGGCCGCGAACTCGCTGCCCTTGGTCAGGTTGCGCACCGTCACCGGCTTGCCGTCGCTGAGGGCCTTTCGTAGTCCGACCAGCTCCAGCTCGTCTCCCTGATCCACCTTGTCGTAGTCGGCCTCATTCGCGAACGTCAAGGGAACAATACCGAAGTTTATGAGGTTGTTCCAGTGGATGCGGGCAAACGATCTTGACGATGACCGCCTTCAGGCCCAGGTACATGGGGGCCAGCGCGGCGTGCTCGCGGCTGGAGCCCTGCCCGTAGTTGCTGCCGCCGACCACGATGGACTGCCCCGCCTCCTTCGCCCGCTGCGGGAAGGTGGGGTCGACCCGCTCGAAGACGAACTCGGAGATGGCGGGGATGTTGGAGCGCAGGGGCAGGATGCGCGCCCCCGCCGGCATGATGTGGTCGGTGGTGACGTTGTCGCCCACCTTGAGGAGGACCGGCGCGCGGATGCTCTCCGCCACCGGCTGGGCCAGGGGCAGGGGCTGGATGTTAGGGCCGCGCAGGATCTCCGCCTCCTCCGGCTTGTCGGAAGGCGGGATGATCATGTCATCGTCGATGTGAAACTCCGGCGGGCGTCTCCACCGTGGGCGGGTCGCCGAGGTCGCGGGGGTCGGTGACGACGCCCATGAGGGCGGTCGCCGCCGCCACCTCCGGGCTGCACAGGTAGACCTGGTCGTTGGGGTTGCCGCTGCGCCCGGCGAAGTTGCGGTTGAAGGTGCGCACCGAGACGCTGCCGGTGGGCGGCGCCTGCCCCATGCCGATGCACGGCCCGCAGGCCGACTCCAGTATGCGGAAGCCGGACTCGATGAGGTCGGCCAGGGCGCCGTTGCGGGCGATCATGTTGAAGACCTGGCGGGAGCCGGGGGTGACCGTGGCGCTCAGGTTAGGGTGCACCGTCTTGCCGCGCATCACGGTCGCTACCGTCATCAGGTCGCGGAAGGAGGAGTTGGTGCAGCTCCCGACGCAGACCTGGGCCACCTTCGTGCCCGCCACCTCTCGCACCGGCACCACGTTGTCGGGGCTGTGCGGCCGGGCGACCAGGGGCTCCAGGGTCGCTAGGTCTATCTCCACGACCTCGTCATACTCGGCGTCCGGGTCGCGCCGAAGCGGGCGACCAGGTCTGGCCGCGACCCTGGGCCCGCAGGTACTCGCGGGTGCGCTCGTCGCTGGGGAAGATGGAGGTGGTGGCCCCCAGCTCGGCGCCCATGTTGGTGATGGTGGCGCGTTCGGGCACCTCCAGGCAGTCGACGCCTTCGCCGCCGTACTCGAAGATGCGCCCCACGCCGCCCTTGACCGTCAGGCGTCGCAGCAGCTCGAGGATGATGTCCTTGCCGGTGACCCAGGGCTGGAGCCGGCCCTTGAGCTCCACGCGCACCACCTTGGGCATCGCGAAGTAGAAGGGGCCGCCCCCCATGGCCACGGCCACGTCCAGGCCGCCGGCGCCGATGGCCAGCATGCCGACGCCGCCCGACGTGGGCGTGTGGCTGTCGGAGCCGAGGAGCGTCTGGCCGGGGGCGCTGAAGCGCTCCAGGTGCACCTGGTGGCAGATGCCGTTGCCGGGCCGGGAGAAGTAGATGCCGTACTTGGCGGCCACGCTCTGGAGAAAGCGGTGGTCGTCGGCGTTCTCGAAGCCCGCCTGGAGCATGTTGTGGTCGATGTAGCTCACGGAGAGCTTGGTGCGAACGTGGGGGAGGCCCATGGCCTCGAACTGGAGGTAGGCCATGGTGCCGGTGGCGTCCTGAGTCAGCGTCTGGTCGATGCGGATGGCGATCTCGTTGCCGGCCTTCGGTTCGCCGGAGACCAGGTGCTCTTCGATGATCTTGCGGGTAAGGCTCTTTCCCATGTCCAGGCCTCCTAGTGAAGCCGCCGCTGCTCCGGCCTGGCTGTCTGCCGTTGGGCGGAAAAAGAGGCCCGAAGCAGGCGGACGGCTTGGGCCCTTTCCTGAGAGCTCGTCTTTCCCCGCCTCGCTCGCGACTGTCGCCTGAGGCGACCCGTTGGGCCCGAGCTGAGGCACATCGGGGATCAGCTATTCCTATTATACGCCGTAGGCTAAGGAGGAGGAATGTTGACAGCACATGTAGAATGGAGGCGGCCCCGGCCTGTGCTGTCGTCGAAGGGGGTGGTGATGATGCTTGGGACGTTCCGGGCGGCCGCACGTGCAGGGATAGCGTGCATCCTGCTCGCCGGGCTTCTCTTGGGCTCCGCGCGCGGGGTGGCAGAGGGCAGCCCGGTCGACGGCGCGTCGCCAAGCAGCCAGGATGATGCGCTGGTCATACTCTCTACGCTAGACATAAGCAGCTTCCAGGCGGCCATCGCCGCCGTCCGCAACAACGGTGGAGAAGTTCCTCAGGCTTATCCCCCCAACGCCTTCGTTGCAGCGCTCAACCCCGAGGCGGAGTCGGCGCTGAGCCAGCTTCCCGCCGTGGCGCGCATCGAAAGGGGAGTGGTAGACCCTGCCTCGCTCATGCCTCTGGGAGGACAGGCGGAGACGGCGGCCAATATCTGGAACACCGTCTTCCGCGGAGTGCCGGACCCCATAGCCGCTGCCGCCCCGGCCGCGGCTCCACCTGAGAGGTCGGGGCCGGACTTTCTGATCCCCCCGCCGGAGGCGCCGGGCGCTCGCACGGCGCCGGCAGCTCCCAGCTCCACCCAGACCAGCGAGTTCATGGCAGGCACCGTTGCCTACACCGTGGTCTTCGTGGAATCCAGCGGTGGAACCGGCAACTGCTCACCGGCAGACGCGCAGACCGAGAACTGGGACGCGGGCCGCCAGAACACGGTCCTATCCGAGATCAGCCAGGGCCTGGCCTTCTGGACCGGCCGCTCCAACAGGCCCAGCCCTTTGACCTTTACGCTGGACAACCAGGGGAGCCAGCCCACCTCCTGCGAGCCGATCACCCGGCCCAGCAGCGATGAGGGCAAGTGGATCGCCGATGTCTTGAAGGCCCTGGGGCGGCCAGACGCCACACCGAGCAACTACTGGGCCGAAGCCCGCGCCTACGCCGACTCCCGCCGGACGGCCCTGGGCGCCGACTGGGGATACCTCATCTTCGTCGTCGATAGCCTGAACGACGCCGACGGTCTGTTCTCCGACGGCTCCTTCGCCTACGCCTACCTCAACGGCCCCTTTCTAGTGATGACGTACGACAACGACGGTTGGGGGATCGGCCTCATGAATCTGGTGACGGCCCATGAGACCGGCCACATCTTCGGCGCCCTTGACGAATACGCTTCCTCCGGCTGTTCCACGTCCGACTCCTGGGGCTACCTGAACGCGAGCGACGCGTCCTGCAACAACGGCGGGACCACTACGGACTTCTCCATCATGGGGGAAGCCTCGGAGCAGCAGAACCCGTCAGTAGACGTGTCGAGCTCAGCGCGGGACGCCATCGGCTGGCGAAATCCGGGAGGGTCGCCGCTCGTGGTAGACGTGGTGCGCACCGCCACCGTCTCCCTGACCCCCTATACCCCTGACCCTACCTCCGACAACACGCCCACTTACGCCGCTTCGGCCGGCAATACTCCCTGGCCGCCGGAGGGGCCTCGAATGCTTGGCGGCACGAACTACGGCACGGCGTCGCCTGTCAGCAGTCTCCAAAGTGGCCGGCGCACAGTGGAACCTGGACAGCGGCGCCTTCACCAGCGCCGGCGTCGTCCCCAGCGACGGCGCCTTCGACGAGGAAAGCGAGGCATACACCTTCACGCCCCAATCGCCGGTGGCCAATGGAACGCACACCTTCGGCACGCGCTCCACCAACAACTTCGGCCACGTGTCCAGCACCGCCACGGACAGGCTAACCATAGCCGCCCCCACGCCCACGCGCACGCGCACTCCGACGCGCACACGCACTCCCACACGCACGCGCAGCCCAACAATCACGAGCACCTCTACGCGCACCCCCACGCGCACGTCGACACCCTCGCCCACCCAGGCCCCGGTGGTCGGCGGCATAGCGGAGCTCCCGCCCCTTGCCGGAGCCTCGGCTGAGGCCGGTGCATCGGCTGGCGGCTCCGGCTGGTCGGCCGGCGACTACGCGGCGCTGGCGGGCGGTCTGGCAGCGGGGGCTATCGTCATTGCCGGTGGAGGGTGGTACGCGAGGAGGAGGAGGCTAGGTAGACGGGGGGGTACTGTTTCTCCAACTCCAGCAGGAACTCGGAACTAGGAAGTCGGAACTGAGCCTCAGTCCCTGGTTCCCTGTTCTCTACAGCGGTATGTTGCCGTGCTTCTTGGGGGGGTTGGAGTCGGTCTTGTTGCGGAGGATCTCCAGGGCGCGGATGATCTTGAAACGCGTCTCCCGCGGGTCGATGACGTCGTCGATGTAGCCGAGGGCGGCGGCCACGTAGGGGTTGGCGAACTTCTCCTTGTACTCATCGATCAGGCGCTGACGGGTCGCCCCCTTGTCCTCGGCCCGCTCGATCTCGTTACGGAAGATGATGTTGACCGCGGCGTCCGGCCCCATGACGGCGATCTCGCCCGAAGGCCAGGCGAAGTTCATGTCGGCGCGCAGGTGCTTGCTGCTCATGGCGTCGTAGGCGCCGCCGTAGGCCTTGCGGGTGATGACGGTCACCTTGGGCGCCGTGGCCTCGGCGTAGGCGTAGACCACCTTGGAGCCGTGGCTGATGATGCCGCCGAACTCCTGGGCGGTGCCCGGCAGGAAGCCCGGCACGTCGACGAAGGTAAGGATGGGGATGTTGAAGGCGTCGCAGAAGCGGACGAAGCGGGCCACCTTGCGCGAGGAGTCGATGTCGAGTACGCCGGCCAGGTAGAGGGGCTGATTGCCCACGATGCCCACCGTCCGGCCCGCCATCCTGCCGAAGCCGACGATGATGTTCTGGGCGAAGTTGGCATGCGCCTCCATGAAGTCGCCGCTGTCGATGACACGGTAGATGATCTCCCGCATGTCATAGGGCTTGTTCGGGTCGTTAGGGATGATGGTGAGCAGGTCCTCGGACCGCCGCTGGGGGTCGTCGCCGGTCTCCACCAGCGGAGGGTCCTCCATGTTGTTTAGGGGCAGGAAGGAAACCAGGCGCCTGACCTCCTGGAGGCACTCATCCTCCCCCGCGATGGCGAAGTGGGCGACGCCGCTGCGCGTGGCGTGCGTCATCGCGCCGCCTAGCTCCTCGTGGGTCACAGATTCCTGGGTCACCGCCTTAATCACGTCGGGGCCCGTGATGTACATCTGAGAGGTGCCCTGCACCATGAAGATGAAGTCGGTGATGGCGGGCGAGTAGACGGCACCGCCGGCGCAGGGACCCATGATGACCGATATCTGCGGCACGACACCGGAGGCGAGCGTGTTGCGCAGGAAGACGTCGGCGTAGCCGGCCAGGCTGACCACGCCCTCCTGGATGCGCGCGCCCCCGGAATCGTTGAGCCCGATGACCGGGCAGCCGGTCTTCATCGCCAGGTCCAGCAGCTTGCACATCTTCTGTCCCACGACCTCGGAGAGCGAGCCGCCGAAGACGGTGAAGTCCTGCGAGAAGACACACACGGTGCGCCCTTCGATCTTGCCGAAGCCGGTGATCACGGCGTCGCCGTGGTAGCGCTGGCGGTCGATGCCGAAGTCGGTCCCACGGTGGAGAACCAGCGTGTCCATCTCTTCGAGGCTGTCGGGGTCGAGGAGGATGTCGAGGCGTTCACGGGCCGTCAGCTTGCCGCGGGCGCGCTGGGCTTCGACACGTTTGAGACCGCCGCCGAGCTTGGCCTCTTCCTTGAGCTTGAGCAGATGCTCCAGCTTCTCTTCCATGGACATGGCGCCCTCCCTCAGGGCGTAGGCGTCTCCACGCCGCCGCCGGTCCCTTCGACAGGCGTGGCTGTGGCCTCGGGCGTCTCCTCGACTGGAACCTCGGTGGGCGCCTCAGTCGCTGTCGCCTCAGGCTCGGGCGTGCTGGTCGGCACCGGTGTGCGTCCCGAGAACTGGGGGATGGTGAGGACCTGTCCCACGACAAGGGAGCGCAGCTCATTGATGGTCGTGTGGTTGGCGTCAGCGAGCTCCTGGAGAGTGACGCCGAAGCGGGCGGCGATGTCGGCCGCGTTGTCGCCGGACTCGACCTCGTATGTGTCCGAGCCGGCCGTGGCGGAACGCGTCGCCTGGCGGGTGGGCTGTGTCGCCTGGCGCGTGGGCTGCTTGCTGGGGACGGCAGTCGGACTTGCGCCGCTCCGCGGCGGCACCTTCAGGACCTGGTCCACTTCCAAGTGGCTGGGGTCCGCCAGGTCGTTCAGGCTTATTAGATCGTCGATGGGCACGCCCAGCTTGTCGGCGATGCTCATGAGCGTATCGCCGGGCTCCACCACGTAGGTGTCGCCGCCTCCACCCGTGCTGACGGGCACGCCGCCGGAGAGGATCGTGGGCTCCGGCAGAACGGCAAAGGCAGTGGCAGTGGGGATCTTGCCGAGGTTGGGACGCCCCCCGGAGTCGCCGCCACCACCGCAGGCGGCGACGAGGAATGCGCTGGCTAGACACAGCATTGCCGGGATGATTGAGATCTTAGCTGACACAGCTCTCTCCGAGAAGGCGACCGCCCTCGGGCACGCGCGGCGATCGTACAACGGCCGGACAGTCGCGAGCAACTGCGGAGCATGCGCTCTCGATCGTTCCGCCTCAGGCCTCCGCCAGCAGCGCGAGGGGGAAATCGTCGAGGCTGTCCAGCACAAGGTCGGCGTGGGGTTGCGGCGGCAGCGCTGTGCTGGCCGAGCGCACCTGCACGGCGAGCATCCCCGCCGCCTTCGCCGCCTCCAGGCCGGGTGCGGTGTCCTCCAGCACTATGCAGCCAGCCGGATCGACGCCCACCAGCTCAGCGGCGCGCAGGAAGAGATCGGGCGCCGGCTTGGGGCGCTCCACCATCTCCCGCCAGACCACGGCGTCGAACGCGCCGTCCAGGCCGGTGGCCTGGAGAAGCGCCTCCGCCCAGCGCTGCCAGGATGAGGTGGCCAGCGCGGCGGGCAGACGGCGGCGCCGCAGCTCCCCCAACAGCTCGCGCACGCCGGACAGCGGCGGCAGCGGGCGGCGCAGCAGCTCGACGAGGGCCCGGTCGTAGCGCGGGACATAGTCCTCGACGTCGCCCTCGATGCCGAACGTATCCAGGATCGTGCTCCAGGTGACATGGACGCTGCTGCCGATCACGCCCTCGTACTGCCGCTCCGACATCTGGTGGCCCGTCGGAGCCAGCACCAGGTTGATCGCCTCCCGGTAGGTGGGCTCGCTGTCGGCGATGACGCCGTCCATGTCGAAGATGACGGCTCGGAAGGGCCCGCCCGTCACCTTACCCTGCAGGGCAGAAGCAGCCATCGCTAGTCCCGGAGGCGCAGTTGTGGGAACAGAATCACCTGGCGGATGGCGCGCTGGCCTGTGAGCACCATCACCAGCCGGTCGATGCCGATGCCCAGGCCGCCGGTGGGGGGCATGCCGTGCTCCAGGGCGCGCAAGAAGTCCTCGTCGGCAATCTCCGCCTCTTCATCGCCGGCGGCGCGACGACGGGCCTGCTCCCGAAAGCGTTCGCGCTGCTCCAGGGGATCGTTTAGCTCAGTGTAGGCGTTCCCCAGCTCGAGGCCGGCCACAAAGGGCTCGAAGCGCTCCACGAAGCGGGGGTCCTCCGGCTTCTTCTTGGCCAGGGGAGAGAGGGCGGCCGGATAGTCCATGAGGAAGGTGGGCTCGATGAGGCGGGGCTCGACGCGGGTGGACAGCACCTCGTCCAGCAGCTTCGCCCAGCCGGCGTCCGGGGGCGCCTCGATGCCCATCTTCTCGACCGCGGCGCGCAGCGAAGCCTCTTCCCAGTGCTCCTCCAGCTCCAGCCCGGCGTACTGGCGCAGCCCCTCGACGACGGTGAGCCGGCGCCAGGGGGGCGAGAGCTCCAGCTCGCCGCCCTCATTGGGGACGCGGGTGGTGCCCAGCAGCTCCTGTGCCAACTGCGACACCAGCTCCTCCACCATGGCGGCGACGTCGTTGTAGTCGGCGTAGGCCTGGTAGCTCTCCAGGAGGGTGAACTCAGGGTTGTGCCTCGTCGAGAGCCCCTCGTTGCGAAAGACGCGCCCAATCTCGTATACGCCGTCAAAGCCGCCGATGATCAGCCGCTTCAGGTGCAGCTCGGTGGCGATGCGGAGGTAGAAGTCGCGGTCCAGGGCCTCGTAGTGGGTGACGAAGGGGCGGGCGGCGGCGCCGCCGGCCTCCGGCAGGAGAATCGGGGTCTCCACCTCCAGAAAGCCTCGACCGTCCATGAATCGCCCGGATAGCCGAGACCACCCGGCTGCGCAGCGCGAAGAGATCGTGCACCTCCTGGTTGGCCATGAGATCCAGATAGCGCTGGCGATAGCGGGTCTCCACGTCCGCCAGGCCGTGCCACTTCTCGGGAGGGGGCAGGAGGGCCTTGGAGAGAAGCGTCTGCTCTCGCACGTTGACGGTGAGCTCGCCGGTGCGCGTGCGGAAGAGGCTGCCTGCGACGCCCAGGAAGTCGCCCAGGTCCAGGTCGCGCAGGCCGTCGTAGGTCTCCTCGCCCAGGGTATCCCTTCGCAGGTAGGCCTGGAGCTTGCCGGAGCCGTCACGAAGGTCAAGGAAGGTCGCGCCACCCATGTCGCGCATGGCCGTAATGCGACCCGCCACCCGCACCTCGGGCGACGGTTCGGCGGCGCCGGCTTCCTCCCAGGCCTGGAAAGCCTGCAACGCCGCGGCGGTGGTGTGAGTGCGCCGGTAGCGAGGCGGGTAGGGGTCGATGCCGCGCTCGCGCAGGCGGGCCAGCTTGGCCTGTCGCTGCTGGTAGAACTCGTCCTCGCGACTGCTCATGAGGGTCTCACGCTTGAGTCGGCCGGAAAAGGGTCATCCCCGTGGCGGTCTTCGCTACAATGCGAAGGCGGGGAGCCGTCTGGCCCGCCCGCCCCAGCCTTCCTATTCGCCCCCTGCGGGCCTAGCTTATGGTAGTGACAGTGAGGCGCAGGACGCCGGCCGGAACCTGCACTTGCACCTCCTCGCCCACGGACTTGCCGAGAAGGGCGCGACCCACGGGCGACTCATTGCTGATCCGGCCGTCTTTGGGGCTGGCCTCGGCGGAGCCGACGATGGTGTAGTGCTCCTCTTTGCCGTCGGCGTTCACCACGCTTACCTTGGAGCCCAGCTCGACACGGCTGGAATGGCGCTCCTCGATGATGACGGCGTTCTGGATCATCTTCTCCAGGGTGAGGATGCGCCCCTCGACGAAGGCCTGCTCGTTCTTGGCATCGTCATACTCGGCGTTATTCTGAGTGCTGGCAAGCTCCTTCGCCTGGTGGATGCGATCAGCCACCTCCTGCCGCCTGACGGTACGCAGGTAGTCCAGCTCTCGCTCCAGTTTGGCGAGACCTTCGGGAGTCAGCGGGACAGGCTTCGACACGATCGTCTGCTCCTGCGAGCCCCAATAAAATAGGACTGAGGCGCCTCGCCCTCAGTCACAACAGTCAAAGCGACGGTATTATATAGCCGCGTCAAGGGCTTGTAAAGAGGGTCACTTGCGAAGGGGAGCCCGGCCATGCGCTCGGCTTGTAGAATGGGCCGGCCACGTCAGGCAGTCTGTTGGCTTGTCCAAGAGCCTGTGCTACAATGGGCCGTCGGACAAAATGTTGAGATTGATTAGCGTTCTCCTGCGGCGTCGGCGCCGGGGCAGGTCTGCGTGAAAGAGCAGGGACCCTTCGACAGGCTGCTGCAGCCCGACGTGCCGCGAGACCGGACCCCTGTCATCATCGTCGGCGTCATCATCCTCCTCGCTATCGTTCTCCTCGTCCTAGTCCTCCCACCGGTGTCCATTTTGAACGGTGGTGGCGGCGGCGGGGCGACGGGCCCCGGGGCCTTCACTTCCCGCCCGCAGTCCAAGACCCCGGAGCCTCCCGCGGGCTGGGAGATCATCAGCGGGCTCCACCAACTGGGGACCGGCCAGCCGGAGGGCGGCGGCCTAGTGACGGTCCCGTTGGACACCCGGCCCGCCGACGACCGCAATCTGGCTCTCTTCACCTACGATAACGGCCAGTGGAAGCGTCTCGCCTCCGCTACCCTCACCAGCGACGGCACCGCTGCCCAGGGAGAGGTCTCTCCTCTGCCTAAGAACGTGGCCGTGCTCCGGCGCGCCACGCTCGCTGTGCAGGTGGCGGGCTGGTTGCCTCAGGATACGGAGATAGACCCAACGGCGGCCCGCACACTGTCCGTGCTCCATACACTGGACTTCGTGCCCGCCGCCGACGGCGTCCTCCTGGGCGCGGGACGGCCACGACCTGAGAATAGCTCGCTGCGGGTGCTGCCCACGGTGCGCGCCCTGGGGCCGCCGGAGTCCGAGGCGGTGGACACGATACTCGCCTCGCCAGAGCTACGCCAGAGGCACATAGACGACATAACGCGCATCGTGCAGGAGGGCTCTTACGACGGTATCGACATCGATTACCGGGCGGTGAGCCCCGACCGGGGCGCCGACCTCACTCAGTTCGTGACCGGCCTGGCCGACGCGCTCCACCGTGACGGCCATTCACTCACGCTTACTCTGCCCCTGCCGTCGCACGAGGCGGCCGGATGGGACACCGGCCCCTACGACTGGCAAGCCTTGGGACAGGCCGTGGATGCCATCGAGCTGGCACCTGAGACCGACCAGTCACTCTACTACCAGCGCATGGACGACGCCCTGCAATTCCTTACCCAGCAGGTCGACAGCTCCAAGCTCATGCTGGTGGTGAGCCCCTTTAGCCACGAGAAGAGCGGCGAAGGGATGAAGGCCCTAATGCTGTCGCAGGCGATGGGGCTGGCCAGCACGCTGGTGGCCCGGACCGAGGGCGACATCCTCCCCCAGGAGCAGATCACCATCGTCGGCCCCAACATCTACCAGCAGGAGGGCGCCTCCGGTCTCTTCTGGGACGACGATGCGCTGGCCGTGGCCTTCAGCTATCCCGGCGAAGGCGGCGCCCGCACGGTGTGGATCGAGAACGGCTTCAGCATTGCCTTCAAGCTGGACCTGGTGCAGCGCTTCCGGTTGGGTGGCGTGGCTGTCGAGGACGTGTCGCAGTCAGCGGCCGGGCCCAACATCTGGCCGCCCATCCAGGAGCTGGCGGAGTCGGGCAAAGTGACCCTGGTGAAACCCAACGGCTCGCTCCTGAAGCCGTACTGGGAGGCCAGCCAGGGCTCCCTGGACGGCGGCGCCGAGGGGGCGGTGATGTGGACGGCGCCCGATCCCGGCACCTATGACGTGACTCTGGTGGTCAGCGATGGCGTCGTGCGGGTGGGGCAACGGCTGAGCCTGGAGGTGAAGGCCGCGGGGCAGTAGTGTCGCGGCGAAGCCCGCCCGCCGGTAGGCGGGCCTGCTTGCCGACGCCTCCCGGCCTCCTGGGATGAGAGTCATTGGCGGCTCTGCGAAGGGACGCCACCTGAAGGGGCCTCGTGGTCCCGGCACCCGCCCTACCTCCGACCTGGTGCGTGGGGCTATCTTCGATGTCTTGCGGTCCATGGGCGCCGACCTGTCGCGTGTCCTGGACCTCTATGCGGGGACGGGCGCCCTGGGCATCGAGGCCCTCAGTCGCGGCGCCGGCTGGTGTGACTTCGTGGAGCGGGGCTACCGGACCTGCGAGACGATTCGGGAGAATCTGGCTCAAACCGATCTGGCGGATAGAGGCGCCGTTCATGCGCTATCCGTCAGACAGGTTGCTGAGCGGCTGAAGGGGCCGTACACGCTGTTGCTGGCCGACCCGTCCTACAACGACGAGCACGCGCTCGAAGACCTCGAGCGCCTGGCGGCCTCCCCTCTCCTGGCTCCAGAGGCCGTCCTGGTGCTCGAGCACTCACGACGGAGGGAGGCGCCGCCGGCCCTGGGGGGGCGTCCGCTCTTGCAGACCCGGCGGCACGGCGATACCTGCGTTTCATTCTACCGCTAGGAGGATCCAACGGTGCCCACTGCTGTGTACCCTGGCCGCTTCGACCCCCCGACCAACGGACACCTGGACATCGCCCGCAGGGCCGCCGCCCTGTGGGATCAAGTCGTCATCGCTGTCCATCACCAGGATCAGGGCAACCTCTTCCCCACCGAGGAACGGGTGCGCCTTTTCCAGGAGGCGGTCCGGCAGTTCCCCAGTATCCAGGTGAAGCCGTTTCGGGGCCTCCTGGTGGACTTCGCCCGCAATGAGGGGGCCACCGTACTGGTGCGCGGCATCCGCGCCGTTACCGACTTCGAGACCGAGTTCGACATGGCCCTCATGAACAAGAAGGTGGCGCCGGAGGTTGAGTCCGTCTTCCTCATGGCCAGCCTGGAGCACCTGTTCGTCAGCGGCCGCCGCATCCGGGAAGTGGCGAGCCTGGGCTACGACGTCAGCGATCTCGTGCCGGCGGCCGTAGCCGATGCCCTGCGTCAGAAGTTCGGGGACGTGTGGAAGGCCCGCAGCTAAGGAGGCCGGCCATCGACATCCAGCACCTCATCGACCGCCTGGAAGAGCTGGTGGGAGAGGCGCGCCGTTTGCCCCTCGGCGGCAACGTGGTCATGGACCGCCGCCGCCTGCTGGACCTCATCGACCAGATGAGGGTCGCTGTGCCGGCCGAGGTAAGGGAGGCGCGCGGCATAGTGGAGGAGGGGGAGGAGATCATGGCCCGCGCCCGGCAGGAGGCGGAGCAAGTGCTGTCTGCGGCCCACACGCAGGTCGAGGAGAGCCTGGAGGATGACCACCTCGTCAAGGCGGCGGAAGAGCGGGGTCGGGAGCTGGTCCGCCAGGCCGAAGAGAAGGTCTCGACCATGGTGCGGGAGGCCGAGGAGCAGGTGCGCGCCCGCCTGGGCCAAGCCGAGACCGCGGCCAACCAGCAGATGGACGAGGCCGACCGCTACGCCCTGGAGATGCTCAAGAAGCTGGAGGCGCAGCTCTCCACCTTCACGAGCACCGTGCGGGCTGGAATCGAGGCTTTGGAGGCGAAGCCGGAGGAGCCCGAGACCACGTAACCCCCAATGCCATGTAGCGGTGATCACGTGGGGCGCAGCATGCTGCGCCCCTACGAATTGCGGAGGGCTTCAGCCCTCTGCCACGTCAGGCCGATCCTGTCGGTCTCACCTCACCACCACGTTCACCAACCGGCCCGGCACGTAGATCACGCGCAGCATCTGCCTGCCGTCGGTGTGGGCGCGGACGCGCTCGCTCGCAGGGCGAGCTCCTTCGCCCGCTCCTCCGTGACGTCGGCCGGCACCTGGAGGCGGTCGCGCAGCTTGCCGTTCACCTGCACCACCAGCGTTATCTCTTCCTCTCGGGCCAGCTCCTCGTCCCACTCCGGCCAGGCCTGGTTGTGGATGCTGTAGGCGTGCCCCGTGCGCTCCCACAGCTCCTCCGCCAGGTGGGGCGCCGAGGGGGCGATCAGCAGCAGCAGCGTGTCGATGGCCTCGCGCCAGGCGCCGGCATCGACAGGGCCCGCCTCCTTGGCATGGGTGAGGCCGTTGGTGTACTCCATGAGGGCCGCCACCATGGTATTGAACCTGAACCGCTCCGTGTCCTCGGTGACGCGGCGGATAGTCTTGTGCATGAGGCGGCGCAGCTCGCGGGTGGCGGGCGCGTCCGGCAGTGAGGCCGTCTCCGCCGGCGAGAGGACCAGGTTCCAGACCCGGTTCAGCCAGCGGGAGATGCCGGCCAGGCCGGAGTCGTCCCACTCGCCGCCCTGCTCCCACGGCCCGATGAACATCAGGTAGACGCGGATGGCGTCGGCACCCAGGCGGGCCACGTACTCGTCCGGCGCCACCACGTTGCCGCGGGACTTACTCATCTTGGCCTTGCCGGCGATGATGATGCCCTGGTTGAAGAGACGGAGGAAGGGCTCGTCGAACTCGACCAAGCCCATGTCGCGGGCGGCCTTGGTGAAGAAGCGGGCGTAGAGCAGGTGCATGACGGCGTGCTCGGCGCCGCCGGTGTACTGGTCGACGGGCAGCCACTTGCGCGCCAGCTCGCGGGAGAAGGGGCGCTCCGAGTTCCTGGGGTCGACGTAACGCATGAAGTACCAGTTGGAGCACATGAAGGTGTCCATGGTATCCGTCTCGCGCTTGGCCGGGCCCCCGCACTGAGGGCAGGTGGTGTTCACGAAGCCCTGGTGGAGCCTCAGGGGCGACTCGCCGGTGGGGCGGAACTCGGCGTCCTCGGGCAGGAGCACCGGCAGTTGCTCCTCGGGCACGGGGACGATGCCGCACCGCTCGCAGTAGACGATGGGTATGGGCGCGCCCCAGTAGCGCTGGCGGGAGATGAGCCAGTCGCGCAGGCGATAGCCGACGGTGCGCTTGCCCCAGCCCTGCTTCTCGATGTACTCAGCGACGGTGGTCTTCCCCTCCTCGTTGGGGGTGCCATCGAAGGGGCCGGAGTTGACCATCGTGCCGGGCTCGACGTAGGCGGCCTCGAGTGGCTCCCCCTGGTAGCCGGGCGGGGCGATGACGGTCTTGATGGGCAGGCCGTACTTCTTGGCGAAGTCGAAGTCACGCTCGTCGTGGGCGGGCACGCCCATGACGATGCCGGTGCCGTACCAGAGCAGGGCGTAGTCGGCGATGAAGATGGGCACGTCCTCGCCGTTGAGCAGGTTCTTGCAGTAGGCGCCGATGAAGACGCCCGTCTTCTCCTTCTCGGTGGAGAGGCGCTCGATCTCGCTCTGGCGGCGGGCGGCCTCGACGTAGGCCTGCACCTCAGCCCGCTTGTCGGCGGCGGTCAGCTTCTCGACCAGCGGGTGCTCCGGCGCCAGCACCATGAATGTGACGCCGTAGATGGTGTCCGGGCGGGTGGTGAAGACGCGCAGCTCCTTCTCTTCGACGCCGGGCACGTCGAGGCCGAAGGCGATCTCCACGCCCTCGCTGCGCCCGATCCAGTTCCTCTGCATGGCGGCGATGCGCTCCGGCCACTGGATCTTGCTGTAGTCCAGCAGCTCGTCGGCGTACCGGGTGATGCGGAAGAACCACTGCTCCAGGTCGCGCCGGGTGACAGGCGGTGCCGCAGCGCTCGCACTGGCCGCCGGGCAGGACCTGCTCGTTGGCCAGGACGGTCTGGCAGGAGGGGCACCAGTTGGCGGGCGCCAGGCCCCGGTAGGCCAGGCCGTGCTTGTAGAACTGGAGGAACCACCACTGAGTCCAGCGGTAGTAGTCGGGGTCGCTGGTGATGACCTCGCGCTCCCAGTCGAAGATGGCGCCCATCCTCTTGAGCTGCTCTCGCATGCGGGCGACGTTGTCGTAGGTCCACTTGTGGGGGTGGATGCCCTGCTTGATGGCGGCGTTCTCCGCCGGCAGGCCGAAGGCGTCGAAGCCCATGGGGAAGAGGACGTTGTAGCCGCGCATACGCCGGTATCGGGCCTGCACGTCGGAGGGGGCCATGGCGTACCAGTGGCCGACGTGCAGGTCGCCCGAGGTGTAGGGGAGCATCGTGAGGTAGTAGAACTTGGGCCGGGGGTCGTCGTCGGGCGCGCGGTAGAGGCCGTCGGCGGCCCAGCGCTCCTGCCACTTCCTCTCGATCTCCGCTGGCGCGTACCTGTCAGTCGTCGTCATGGCTCCTCCCTGTCCTCGTCAGGTTCGCCCAGCACCAGCTCGCGGCCGCGACTACGGAGGACGTCGTCCAGGCGGCGCACCACGGGCCTCGCCTCCAGGAGGATGAACACCAGGAGCGAGCCCAGGCCGGCCACCAGGTAGAGCTCGCGCGCTACGGCCATGCCGACGGCGGCCGCGGTCCAGACGGTGGCGGCGGTGGTGATGCCGCGCACGGTGTAGCCCTCGCGGAAGATGACGCCTGCGCCCAGGAAGCCGATGCCGCTTACGATGCCGGCAGCGATGCGGTCCTCGGAGCCGGTGATGCGGGACACCTCGGTGAAGAGAGCGGAGCCGGTGGCCACCAGGGCCACTGTGCGGACGCCGGCGGGGTAGCCGCGTAGCTCCCTCTCCAGGCCGATGAAGGCGCCCAGGAAGGCAGCAAAGGCCAGCCGCCCCACCATCGCTAGCTGGTCAGCGTTGTCCACAGGCTTCCCTCGATTCTAAACGCCTAAACGCAGACCCCCCGTCCACAGGGACGGAGGGCCAGCCCGCGGTACGACCCTGCTTGTGGCGCCGTGGGATGCCTCCTTTGACAAGGCTCAGTGCCCAGAGAGCGCCTCCCGCTTTGGCGCTGAACGGGCGCGCCCGGCGCCGACCGGGTAAGGATGCGAGGCAAGAGCTTGGTGGAGCTGGGGGGATTCGAACCCCCTACCTTTTGTCTGCCAGACAAACGCTCTCCCAATTGAGCTACAGCCCCACCTGGCGACCCCATGGTAGCAGAGGGGGTAGGGCGCTGCAAGGCATTGCACTCTTGGCCGGTTTGACACCAGCTTCGAGCGCCGCCTACAATGCGTCGGACTGGAGTGAGAACGCCAGGCACCCCGCTCGGACGGGGTGCTGTCACGATGACAAGGGTCGGCAGGCAGGACTAGGCGAATCGATGGCCAAGAAAGCCGGCGCGCGGCAGCAGCCGATGCGCATGGAGGTGACTCTGGAGAGTGGGCGGCTGCACGCCGGACTCATACCGCTGCTCGCCGCCGTCTACGGGCTGGGCGTCGGGATGTTCCTCTCCATCGAGCCCGCCAGGCCGTGGATCCTCCTCCTGGTTGCGGCTCTGGTAGCCCTGGGGACGGACGGCATCATCCGCTCCTATCCCTCTGGCGTCTTCCGCGATGTGTCCGACACGGCGCCCTTTCTCCTGCTGCCGGTGCTCCTGGCACTCGGCGCCGGCCTATTCTTCGAAGACACGGCGACCGGCTACTGGGTCTGGCCTGCCGCCGCCGCCTCGGCAATCCTGCTGGCGGCGGCCCTCTACGGCCAGTACGTCTCGGTGAACCCCCTGGCGCCGGCCTATCCCCTGGCACGCTTCATCCTCACGATGACAACCTACCTGACCGCCTTCGCCTTCTACGCCGTGGTCTACAGCTACGACGTTGCCCTGCTGCCGGCCGCAGCCGTTGTGGGCCTGGTGAGCACCCTGCTGGCCAACGATATCCTGCGCGAGGCGGAGGTAGCCCCCTGGCGCACCCTGATCCACGCCGCCGCCATCGGGCTGGTGGTGGCGGAGGCCCGCTGGTCCCTGAATTTCCTGCCGCTGGAAGGGTTTCTGGCGGGGGTGTTCCTACTTCTCGCCTTCTACGTAAGCACCGGTCTCATTCACCATGCGCTGATAGGGAACCTGACCTTCCCCATCCTCACCGAGTTCGGAACCGTCACCCTGGCGGGCCTCGTCATCGTTGTTCTTGGCCGGGTTATCGCCGGCGGCTAGGGCGGAGCTGCGTCGCACCGGCGACGGCGCCACGAGGCGTGGCTCCGCGACAAGCTCCAGGCCGTTACTGGTTGCCAGCCTGGAGAGCCTCTGCTAACATGGGGGCCGGTCGGGGCGTAGCGCAGTCTGGTAGCGCACCTGAATGGGGTTCAGGAGGTCGCTGGTTCAAATCCAGTCGCCCCGACCATTTCCCCCCAATTGGCCTCGGCTACTTCGACAAGCGGCCGATCCATATCACTTGGCTGCCCCGCCAGTCAGCATAAGGCGATGGCGGCCAGGGATCATCCCGGCCATAAGCTCATCTCAGCACCCGTGGGTATGAGACGCCCCGAAAACGCCATACATCTTGACAGGGCTGCTCGGGAGCTATATACGTGGTTCGCGCAGACCGCAAGCGGACTTAGTGCTTCCGTTGACCCTCATTACAACTGCCAAGACTTCGGAACAAGAGTAGCCGGAGGGGGTGGCCCAGCTCGGTCGAGCCCGCGGTTCTCGTAGGAAGACACGCCTGTAGCCAGCGATCCAGCCTTCGAGAAGGCACTGGCATGGCGTGCGGGCTGCTGAGGTCAGGAACCAAGGCGCGCCCCGATTCGAGTATTGTTCGCGGTGAACCCAAGACTCCCTCGGGGAAGTGAACTCAGGGCCATGAGGATCAATCGTAGCCGGGCGAAAAGACCGACGAAGCATGCGCAAGCGGAAGGAGCCGCGCAAGGGACTCGAAGCGCAATACCGGGCCCTGCTGGACGCGGTACCGGATCTGATGTTTCGTCTCAGCAGGGAAGGCCGCTTTCTTGAATTCAATCCGGCAAAGGGCCAGGAGCCGGCGCTGCCTCCCGCTGAATTCCTGGGGAGGACAGTACGCGAGGTGATGCCGACAGGTCTTGCTGCGGGAATGATGCACTACCTCGAGCAGGCACTGCAGACCGGCGATACGCAGGTCTTCGAGTACCAGATTCCGGTCCCGTTGCCGAACGGAACTCTGCGCGACTTTGAGGGTCGAATCGCGGTCAGCGGCCACGATGAGGTTCTAGCCATCGTGCGCGACATCACCGAGCGCAAGCGGGCGGAGGAGGGGCCCCGGGAGAGCGAGGAACGCTTCCGCAGACTGTCGGAAGCCACCCTTGAGGGAATCTTCATCCACGACGGCGCTCGAGTCTTGGACGCCAACACGCAGGCAGCGGCAACGCATGGATATGAGCTTTCTGAGTTCATTGGGATGGACATCTGGGACTTCATTGCGCCCGACTGCCGTGATCTGGTGCGGCAGCTACGTTCGCTCAGGATATGAGGGACCCTATGAGGCGCGGGGCCTCAGGAAGGACGGAACGACCTTCCCGATGGAGCTCTGCGGCAAAACCGCCTTCTACAAAGGCCACCAGGTCAGGGTGGGTGTCATGCGGGACATCTCTGAACGCAAGCGGGCGGAGGAGGCGCTCCGGGAGAGCGAGGAACGCTTCCGCAGACTGTCGGAAGCCACCCTCGAGGGAATCGTCATCCACGACGGCGCATCGAGTCTTGGACGCCAACCCGCAGGCAGCGGCAATGCTTGGATATGAGCTTTCTGAGTTCATTGGGATGGACGCTCTTGGCTTCATTGCGCCCGACTGCCGTGATCTGGTGCGGCAGCAAGTTCGCTCAGGATATGAGGGATCCTATGAGGCGCGGGGCCTCAGGAAGGACGGAACGACCTTCCCGGTGGAGTTTTGCGGCAAGACCGCCTTCTTCAAAGGCCACCCGGTCAGGGTGGGTGTCATGAGGGACATCTCTGAGCGCAAGCAGGCGGAGGAAGCGGCCACGGTGGCCAGGGAAGAGCTGTTGAGCAGAGTAGAGGACGCCGTGCGCCGAGGGAATCCTTATGACCTGACCTTCCGTGAGCTAGCCGTCCTCTTTCTCGTAGCAGCCGGAAGGGCGGACAAGGAGATTGCCTCCCAGTTGGCCATCAGTCCTCGGACGGCCAGCAAGCACGTCGAGAACATACTCAGCAAAATGAACGCCGTGTCCCGCACAGAGGCCGGGGTCCGTGCCATTAAAGAGGGATTGGTTGAGAGCCTGAGATGAGAATTCTTCGGCTCGCCGTGTCGCAGCGTGTCTGTGTCCGACAACGTGGACTTCGTGCCCTGGCTCAACGCCTCTCCGCCGGGAGGCGCCAGCTTCGCGCCGGTGACAACGACCAGCCCCGTCGGCAGCTACGCCTCCATCCAGGCAGGCGCGAACGCGTCCAATCCCAACGGCACCGTAAACGCGAAGGCGGGCACGTTCAGTGAGCAGGTCAGCATCGCGACGGCGAACCTGACACTGGACGGTGCTGGAATAGGCTCCACCATCGTGAAGCCCGCCACCGCCACGGCCAACACAACGAGTCTCTACTCAGGCGCTCCCATCGTGACCATTATCTTGGTGAACGGCGTGGCTGGGGTGACAGTCAAGCACCTGACCGTGGATGGCAGCGCGGCAGCCTTCAATAGCTGTTCGCCGGGCTACATGGGCATCTTCTACAGGAACTCGTCGGGGACGATAGACTCACCCGCACGACTGGCGTCTTCCACCCGAGCGCGCCCGGATGCCAGTCAGTGATCGGGATCTTCGCCCAGAGCGGTGGTGGTGGCGGCTCGACCGTCCAGGTCAGCAGCAGCACCGTCGACAACTACGGGAAGAATGGCATCACCTGCAACGAACCTGGCACCGTTTGCACTGTGACGGGCAGCACGGTGACAGGCCGCGGGCCTGTGGGCGCTGGCAACGCGGCCCAGAACGGCATCCAGGTGGGCTACGGGGCAACAGGAACCGTGGACGGCAACACCGTCTCCAACAACTCCTACACCGGGCCGGACTGGGCCGCCACCGACGTCCTGGTCTACTCCGCCAACGTCGGCATCACCGGCAACCACCTGAACAACGGCCAGCTCGGCCTCTACTACATCGAGGGCTCCGGGACGATCAGCGGGAACACGGTGTCGGCGACCACGGCGGGCGTCGGCAGGCCCGACTACTGGGGCATCGACGTCGTCCGACCCGCCGGGCCTGAGCGCCAGCCCCTTCGAGGACGAGGCGGCTCCGCCTGCCGGCGGTCCTAGGCCGCAGCGCCCATGAGTGCGGGGGTCATGACCGTCGTGGTGAGCGGCAACACCCTCACGGGCGACGGCAGCGTCGACTCCGTCGGCCTGGAGGCGGACGCGGGCTGGGGTCCTGAGAACGTCAGCTTCACGGCGAGCGGGAACACGATCAGCAACTGGGGGACCGGGGTCGTGGTCGCCCAGTGCACGAGCGGCTGCACCGACGGGAATGTTCACCTTGGTGGACGTGGGCCCGAACAACAACATATCGGCTCCCATCGCTGACCCGTCCAACAGCGGGCTGCACGCCATGGGCAGCGTCAACCTGAATGTGCACAACAACACATTCACGGGCGGCTATGACGCGGTCAGGCTCCGCCTGTCCGTGACCGGAACGGTCAAGGACAACGTGATGTCGGGATACGCGAAGAACGGCATCACCGTCGGCAAGGCGGCGGACGACAACACCGGCACCAACGTGACTGTTTCCGGCAACACCGTGACAGGAGGCGGCCCCGGGCAGGTCAACGCTCAGAACGGCATTCAGGTGGGCCCCAACGCGGTGGCAAGGATCGAGAACAACACCGTGTCCAACCATGTCTACACCCTGGGGACGGGCGTTTGCGCCGGGCCTGGGACCAAGGGCGATGCGGCGTACTACGACGCGTGCTGGACGGCGGCGGGAATCATGGTCTACCAGGGGACGGCCACCGTCACGGGCAACGTCATCACCGGCAACCAGGTCGGTATCGACGACAGCGGCGCCGAAGTCCACTACAACGACATTCGGGGCAACATCCTCTACGGTGAGAACAACACCTCCGGCGGCGTCGCCAACGCCGAGAACAACTGGTGGGGCTCCTGCAGCGGTCCGTCCCATCCGTCCAACCCCCTTGGCACCGGTGACGCCGTAAGTGACAACGTGGACTTCGACCCCGTGGATCACGGGACCGTGTGACGCCGACGGCGACGGTCTCACCGACGACCAGGAGACCCTGGTCATCGGCACCGACCCGCAGAACGCTGACACGGACGGCGATGGCTGCAGGGACGGACGGGAGTACCTGTTTATGCCTGGCTTCAGTCCCGCTGACCTGGTACGACTTCTTCGACGTGCCCGTGCCCGCCAACCCGGACCCGACGGCCAACGGCCCCAAGAACAGGGCCGTGACCATCGCCGACGTGCTGGCGGTGCTCTGCTACGTGAATGCCAACGAGGGCGGCCCTGTCAACCCGAACGGCGTGGACTACGACAGCGTGACAAGGATCGTGCGATCGGACGGTGAAGCGACGGACGGGATTCTACGACCGCTCGCCCAGTGCTGTGCCGAACCCGCCCTGGGACGCGGGCCCGCCGAACGGCGGCGTGAACATGTCCGATGTGCTGGCGGCGCTGGCCCAGGTGAACTTGGACTGCTCTGGGCCGCCGTAGCGCACCCGCAGCCCGCAGACTTGTGGATCAGGGGCGGCCGTCACGGCCGCCCCTGCGAACAGCCAGTCGCCTGCCCGTACCACCTCACGAAGTCCTCTAGCCTGGCTGTAGACCACGGGGTCTGTGGGCTGAGGGTGAGCAAGTTCGTTGAGGGCTGCCTGCCCGACGATGGCTTCACTCGCTACCTGCCTGATGTTGTCTGACTCACAAGAGATTCCCGCCGTCTGCACCCGGTGGCTCGTCCGCCCGTGCTCATCCTCTTTGGTGCCCTTGTAGCGAGGGAAAAGAATGCGGTTCTCCTCCTCTTGGGGAACCGCGAGCAGCAGGTGCTTTATCTTGTTGTGCCCGACGACAAATCGGCGCTGGTTTCGAGTCCTGAAGTCGATGGCTCGCCTTACACTGTCAACATGAGCTAACACTGCTGTATTGATCCTGTTAACCACCTCCTCGGCAAACCCTGCGCCCCTCAGCTCTTTATCGGTGGGAATATGAAATGCCTCACGCAGTTGGTCAGATGTAACGCCCTTGGCCCAGTCCTCCAGTTTCTTTTCGGCCTGCTCGTTCAACTGTTTCTTGTCGAGAAGCACCCAAAGACTCTTATCCACCGTTCCCGGCTCCCACCCGCGAAGCACGACAACCCATCCGAGGAAGTCTTCTAGCGACAGCGCTTTGCACGAGTAGGCCTCCACCGCGAGATATGCGCGGCCTAGGAAGGTCATCCTCTCTACCGGTGCACAGCGTATCTGCTCCGCGACAAAGGAGCGCTGAGGCGTTGAGAACAAGACGGCGTTGCGCAGGATTGCCCGGTCATCAAAGTTGCCGCCTGGGTCGGGGTAGGAGATGGACGACACGACCCACCTGCGATGAATGAAGTTGCCTAATGTACGGCTACGCGCCGTCGGTCCCCATCAACGGCTCGGCGTCTCTGTGCGTCGGCGGCCGGGGTGGGGGCTTGATCCGTCAGCCACTCAGTCCATGTCAGCGCGCCCTCTCGCGTCCATTTCGCCTACCGCGATGAGTTCTCCGCTGGGGTAGTCGTATAGTTCGACTCTTTCGGCCTCCAAGAGGTGAACAGATGCGACGGCCAGCTTCGGGATCACCTTGACTTCTGCCCTTCCCTTTCTGTCGATCTGAATGCTTAGGATGTGGCGGGCAGGAATCCGTGAACGTGGCCCAGCATTGATCGAAGCGATTACCTGTGACGCTGTCTTCCGTCAGCCCGCAAACGCGGAGCGATACCTTGGAAAGCGGCACTGCGCCACGGATGCGCACGTGGAGGGGGACTTGCTCCGACATTCTTTTCCATACCACTTTCCCGTGCGCATTCGACTCGCCCACGGGCTGCAGACGCGCCTTCAGCGGTGGAATTGCCGCTTGGGTGCTCGCGACAATGACGAGCGCAAGAGCGGTCGCCATTCCGGTCGCCACGACCAGCTTCCACATCCCGTTACCTCCTGGGTGATTCTCCCGCGGCGGGGCTCCAACCGATCTCCCCCCAGCGTCAACGATCCGTGTGGGTAGAAGCAGCAGCTTCTGAGTCGGCGAGGCTCTAGAGCACGGAGGCACTGTGAATCCAGAGGCACCAAATCCTGGGGTCCGCTTACCCTTGCTGGCCTGGCTCGGCACCCGAGCCTGTGGCCGCCTCTCAACACCCGGGCTCGCCGGGGTGGCCGCAGCAGTTGCTGCGCGTCCGCACCTTGGTCCAGTTGTTGGCGACGAGCCTCTGGATCTTGCGTCCCAGCGGCATGGGCCCCCTCAGGTTCGAAAACGTGGCTCGCAGGCTCGGCATTCTTCCCTCCTGCCAGGCGCCGGCCTCCGTCACTCTAGGAGGAACGGCGACATGGGCTCCCATTGCGCCTTCCAGGCGATCGGCACAAGCTGCTGCGTGACAATCGGAGGCATCTCATCCGTGAGAGTCTCCCTCTGTTCGGGCGACAGGTTGTAGAGGATGAAGGGTACGACTAGGTAATCGGGCCCGGAGTGCGCCATACCGTGTTCGGTTGACAGCTTCCCCAGCCTGAGCTGTTCATCTGGAGCGACTCTCGCGTCAATCCTCTCCGCACTGAAGACTGTCTCTTCGTTCACGATGTGGGGATGCCAGGTCTCGGCTAGCTCGGTCGCAACGCAGGCGATGGAGGCGAATGGTTCAATGGTTTGAGGACGACTCTCCGCCTCGTCTATCTCCACCTTCATTTCATCGAGCAGGCGCACCATGGCATGGTGCTGAGCCATCAGCAGGTCAAAGGGCGCTTCCCACATCTGCTCTCGGAAATAGGGGAAGATCACCTCATCTTCCGTCAGATGGTGGGCATTAAGCACGGACACGAAGCTCCGTAGGTAGCTGATGAACCCTGATCGGACCGACGCATCGGACAAGCCCTGCTGGCAAAGGACCGGCTGCGACTCATGGCCACTTCGAGACCCCGAGTGATGGCTGCGTGAATGATGATGAGCTGTCTCGCGAGACTCGGCTGATCGGATGACGACATGGCTCCCTCCCTGACACCAGTCTTCCCTCTACAGATTCACGCTACCCATCAACCGAAAGGATGTCAAGCGCGTCACAAGGAATGTGAGACTCGCCACAATTCGGCTCGATGCCCGCCTTGGAAGTATAATAATGATAGATGTCTTCCGTTGAGGTCATCGGACTCACCAAGAACTTCGGCCCTCTCACCGCGGTCGACCACATCAGCTTCCAGGTAGAGGAGGGTGAGGTCTTCGGCTTCCTCGGGCCCAATGGGGCCGGCAAGACCACGACTATCAACATCCTCTGCACGCTGATGCGCCCGACGGCGGGCACGGCCAGGGTTGCGGGCTACGACGTAGCGACCCAGCGGAATGCCGTCCGCCAATCGATCGGCCTCGTGTTCCAGGACCCGAGCGTCGACGATCAGCTCACCGCCTATGAGAACCTCCAGCTTTCACGCCCACGTGTACAACGTGCCGGGCGGTGAGCGCGCCCAGCGGATCGAGGAGGTGCTGCGGGTCGTCGAGCTGTGGGATCGCCGCGACGCCATTGTCCGCACGTTCTCCGGAGGCATGAAGCGGCGTCTCGAGATCGCCCGCGGGATCCTGCATCATCCCAGCGTCCTCTTCCTGGATGAGCCGACTCTTGGGCTGGACCCTCAGACGCGCGAGCATGTCTGGGACGTACATCCTGGAGCTGCAGCGAGCCCACGGGATCACCATCTTCATGACCACCCACTACATGGACGAGGCGGAGCACTGCCATCGCATCGCCATCATTGACCAGGGGAAGATAGTGGCGCTGGACACGCCGGACGCGCTCAAAGGCATGGTGGGTGTGGACATCGTGAGCCTTCAGACCGAGGACGATGAGCGGGCGGCGCAGGAGATCCGGGAGCGGTTCGGCCTGGAGCCGAAGCGAGATGACACGCGCCTCCGCCTGGAGGTCGAGGCCGGCGCCGAGTTCATTCCCCGGCTCGTCCGTGAGCTCGGAATCTCCGTCAATTCGGTGGACCTGCACCGGCCGACGCTGGACGACGTCTTCCTGAAGCTTACGGGACGCGCAATTCGGGAGCAGGAGGCGAACCCGGTGACCATGATGCGGCTCCACGGGCGACTTGTGGAGAGGAGGACGGCGCTAGATGACCACTACCTATGCACCGACTGCTGCGCTGCCCGCCCGCGGCTGGCGGGCGGACGTCAGGGCCAACGCCAGCGGTGTCTACATCATCTGGTATCGCGAGGTGCTGCGCTACTGGCGCGACCGCGCCCGGCTTGTTTCCTCACTGGGCCAGCCGCTCCTGTTCCTGGTCGTCTTCGGCAGCGGCCTGACGGCCTCGCTGGGCGCCGGCCTCACGTCGGAACTGGGCGACGTGTCTTACGTCCGCTTCCTCTTCCCGGGCATCGTCGCCATGGCGGTGCTCTTCACAGCGGTCTTCAGCGCCATGTCCATCGTCTGGGACAGGGAGTTCGGCTTCCTGCGTGAGGTGCTGGTGGCCCCCATCAGCCGGGCGGCGGTGGTGCTGGGAAAAGCCCTTGGCGGGAGCACCGTGGCCATGTTCCAGGGTGCGATCCTACTGATCCTGGCGCCCATCCTCGGCGTATCGCTGAACCCGTTGCTTGTCCTCGAGCTCCTGGGCCTCATGTTCCTGACGGCGCTGGCTCTCACCTCCATGGGCATCCTCATAGCGGCCCGCCTCGAATCCATGCAAGCCTTCCAGATGATCATGAACTTCCTCATCATGCCCATGTTCTTCCTGAGCGGCGCGTTCTTCCCTCTGAAGCAACTGCCGGTATGGATGAGCGTTGTCACTCGCCTCGACCCCGTCGCCTACGGTGTAGACCCGATGCGGCGCCTCCTTCTCGGCGCCAAGCTCGCTCCCGGCATCAAGATTGCCAATCACCACCTGGGAACGTTTGAGGATATCCTCATCCTTGCCTGCTTTGCCGTCGTCATGATGCTGCTGGCGATGCGGGCGTTCGAAACCCAAGAATAGGGCAGCGATGGCCTCAGACATTCGCTCACCAGGGACGGTGACGCTCATGGGCTCTGGCGAAATGACAAGGGCCATGAGCAAAGTGCACCGCTGGCTCATATCGAAGATCAAGGAGCCGGTGAGGGCCGTCTTCCTGGACACGCCGGCCGGCTTCGAGCTGAATGCCGACGAGATTTCCCAGAAGGCCAGCGCGTACGTCGCCGACTATGTGGGGGTGCCCTGCGAAGTCGTCACCTTCAAGTCGGCCGGTCGGGCCGCGGCCCGGGAAGTGGAGAGCGCCCTCAGGAAGTTGCGGCGCGCTGACTACATCTTCGCCGGTCCCGGAAGTCCGACGTACGCCGTTCGTAACTGGCGAGACACACCCGTGTTCGATCTCGTCGCCAGGCGCGTCGACGAAGGAGCGCACCTGGTGCTGGCGAGCGCCGCGGCGATTGCGATGGGCCGGTACGCTCTGCCGGTTTACGAGATCTACAAGGTCGGTGAGGAGCCGCACTGGGTGGAAGGCCTGAATCTGCTGGCTCCCTACGGCTTCGATCTGGCGATCTTGAGCCACTGGAACAACGCGGAGGGCGCCACGTTCGACACGCGGTTCTGCTTCATGGGCCAGCCTCGCTTCGACGTTTTGGAGCGGCTTCTGCCCGACTCAACGACGGTGCTGGGGATAGACGAGTACACCGCCTGCATCCTGGACGTGGGCGAGAACGAGGGCAGGGTGATGGGCGCGGGCCAGGTGACGGTGCGACGGAAGGGCCGGGAGGAGAAGTTCGGGGCGGGAGTCTCCTTCAGCCTCGACCGCCTGCGAGGTGGAGCGGCCGTCCGCAGCAGCCGGTCGCGGCGACTAACTCCCGCTAAGACCGAGGGGCTAACAGCCGGGGCGGGCGAAATCCTGCGGCGGCAGGTCGATGCGGCTGGGCAAAGGCTCGCCGCAGCAACCGGTGAACGCGCGCACCCCACTGATCTGGCCGGCGACGTCCACGACCTGGCGAAAGCGGTGGATGAGGCGCAAGACGCCGGCGTGGATGAGGGCCTGATATCCCGCGGCCGCGCCGGCCTGCGCCAGATGCTCATCGCTTGGAGCGGGCAGCTCGCTTCTTCCCCCGCCGACGCAGTGGCGCGCATAGCGCCCTTCGTCGAGCTTCTCATCGACCTGCGCTCGCAACTGCGCGACGCCGAGAACTGGTCCCTGGCGGACGAGATCCGAGACAGCCTCGCTGCCCTGGGAATCATCCTTGAGGATGACCCTAACGGGACGACCTGGAGAACGCAGTAGTGGTCCAGTGCGGCCGAGAGTAACCTCTTGAGCCAGCGGTTTCCCCGCGCGATACTGCTGGCGACCATGAGCACCGCCAGACGTTTGTCCCGACGGCGCGTGTCGTTTCTCCTCGTCCTGCTGATTGCATCCTCTTTCCCTTCTCTTGGGCTCTGCCCTCAACCCCGCTGCCCCTCAGGCTACCCACCTCAGCTCTGGTTGCAGGGACCTTCGGCAGGTCGCCCTGACCTTCGATGACGGCCCCAACCCGCCCTACACCCAGCAGATCCTCGACATACTGCGAGCACGTAACGTGAAGGCCACGTTCTTCGTGGAGGGCAAGGCTGCCGCCGCGCACCCGGACCTCGTGAGAGAAGAGAGTGAGCTCGGCATGGTCGTGGGCTCACATTCCTACTCACACTCAGAGGGTCTGTCGCTGGCTGGGCCGGATGACTTCCAGGCTGATCTGAAGCACGCAGAGGTCGTGCTTGAGGGCATCCTTGGATACCGGCCGAGGCTGTACCGCGCCCCCTACGGCCACACGAGCGAGACGATGCTTCGGGGGCTGTACGGCGCGGGCTACGTTTCCATCGGCTGGGACACGGACTCGGCGGACTGGCGCGACCTGCCGGCCGCCCAAATAGCGGACAACGTCCTGTCAGAGGCGCACCCGGGCGCGATCGTCCTGCTGCACGACGGCGGACTCGGCGGCGGCAACCCGGACCGCACGAACACGGTCGAGGCCCTGCCGCAGATCATCGACGGATTGCGCGAGCGCGGCTACGAGCCTGTGACGGTGCCAGATATCACCGGTGTGCCCGCGGCACAGGACGGGTCGAAGGTGCAGGTTGTTCGAGGAGCTGACGTTTCCACGCGCACTGCTGCTGTGGCGCCAATCGAGCCAGCGCTGGCATGCGTGGCACACGCTGGTGCAGTTCACCGTCGCGGCAGGGGCGCTGCTGGGCATCGTCTTCATGTGCGGCGTCGTGCTAACGAAGACGCGGTTCCTGGGTTCCGACTCGGCGCATCACTATGCCCACGTCTGGTACGTCTCCGACCAGCTCTTCCATCACTGGCGGCTGCCCTTGCACGTGCGCTACCTGGAGTCCGGGCACGCCCTGACCTTTCCCTACGGCATCGCGGTGTACCTGGCGACCGCCCTGCCTTACCTGCTGCTCGGCGACCGGTCTGTGACGGCGGCCATGGTGGCCGGCTTCATCTTCTACGGCTATGCGGCGACGCGCGCCCGCCCGGCGCTCCGCGACCCGCGGCTTCTGGCGCTCATCTATGCGAACACGTTTCTCATCGAGGGGCTGGTGTCCTTCCAGTTCACTTTCATCTGGTCGGTGGGCTTCTTCTTCATGTGCGTCGAAGCCGTGGACAGGCGGCGGTGGGTCGCCGCCGCAGCCTGGGCGGTTCTCGCCGTCACCACACACCCCTTCGCCGGCGCCGCAACGGTGATCGGATACACGCTGTATGCGGCAGCGCGGCGGCCGCGGGACGCCGTCCGCCTGTTCGCCGCCATGGCGATAGCGGCAGCGATCGTCCTGCCGTACGCCCTCTATGCCCGCACCACGCCCTTGGTGGAAACCACCAGGGAGTCGTACCTGGTGGGGACGCTGAGGTACATGGCCCGCTTCCGCGGCGCTGTCGTCGTGCTGCCGCTCGTGGTGTCGATGCTGGCGCCGGTGCTGCGCGCCTTTTCCTGCCGGCCTTCGCCGTGGTGGCTCTCACGTTCGCCTTCCGCATCGAACACAAGCACGTGAACACGTACGGCTTCAACCACAACTCACACCCTTTCTACGGCGAGTTCATCAGCTCGCCCCAGTTCGACCGCGCTCTCACCTATCGCGTCCTGGAGCCCAACGACCGTGAGGACGGCGCCTACCAGTTGATCAAGCACGGGGCGGTGCTGGCGCAGGAGTTCTTCGATCAGAGCCAGTATCGGCGCTGGTGGAGCAGCCCGGAGCAATACACCTGCTTCCTCGGCGCCAAGGGCATTGACGTAGTGCTGATGGAAAAGGACTTCCCGCTAAAGTGGGGGACGAACGAAGACAAGCTGCTCGCCGAGTTCGAGCAGCAGGGCAGGGCCAGGCTTATCTACCGTGATCCTCAGGGCCGCTTCCTGGCATACGACGTCCGCGACGCCCGTCGCGACGGCGCGCAACTCGACGAGTGCGGGCTGTAGCGCCCGCCGGCCCGCTGCCCCGCCTCGACGTTACCGCCCCTTGAACTGAGGCGGCCGCTTCTCCATGAACGACTGGATCCCTTCGATGAAGTCCTGGCTGGCGAAGAGCGGCAGGAGCTGGAGGTACACGTGGTGAACGCTGGCCTGGAAGGTCTCCTCCAGACCCAGACGCATCATGCGCTTCGTGGCCTGCACAGCCAGAGGGGCGTTGCCGGCTATCTCCTCCGCCCAGGCGTGCGCCTCGGTCATCAGCCGCTCGTGGGGGACGACGGCGTTCACCAGCCCAAGCCTTAAGGCTTCCTCGGCGCTGATTATGGCGCCCCGGAACGCCAGCTCGCAGGCCTTCGCCCAGCCCACGAGGCGCGGCAGCAGCCATGTGCCGCCGCTCTCGGGCACGATGGCCCTCCTGGTGAAGACAGCCCCCAATCTTCCCTGCTCGGAAGCGATGCGGATGTCGCAGCCGAGCGCCATGTCGAAGCCATAGCCGACGGCGGCGCCGTTCAGAGCGCAGATCACCGGCTTGTCGGTGGTGTGCAGGACCACTGGTGGGCTGCTGGCCAGGTCGAAGCGGGCCGAGCGCCCGCCCTGCTCCTCGCTGGGCTGGAGGCCGCCCGGGTCTTTCAAGTCCAATCCGGCGCAGAACCCCCGGCCCGCCCCGGTGAGAATGATGACCCGCACCTCGTGGTCCGCGTCCGCTTCTCGCAGGGCTGCGGAGAAGCTTTCGAGCATCGCCAGGCTGATGGCGTTCAGGCGGTCGGGCCGGTTGAGGGTGATCGTGGCGATATGACCATCCTTGGCGTAGAGGAGGTCGCGGTACTCCATTCTGGGGTCCCCTTTCTGAGCGTGGGTGGATCTGTGGCAACCTGATCAGGCAGGACCTGCCTGCAGTGTGCCATCGCCGGATTCGACGGTCAACGCTGAGGCCCGCCGGCTAGCTCCCTCCAATATCTACAGGAACTTGGTGGCGTAGAAGGTCAGAAAGGACACGATAGCGGCGCCTGGTATGGTGAGGATCCAGGCGGTGACAATGTTCCCCGCGACCCCCCAGCGTACGGCCGAGAGGCGTCGCGTGGATCCCACGCCGATGATGGCGCCCGTGATGGTGTGAGTAGTGCTCGCGGGTATGCCGGCGTGCGCGGTGGCGAAGAGGGTCACCGCCGCCGCCGTCTCGGCGCAGAACCCTCCGTGCGGCCGGAGCTCCGTGACGCGCATGCCCAGCGTCCTCACTATCCTCCACCCTCCCAACAGCGTGCCCGTCGCTATGGAGGCATGGGCCGCCAGGATCACCCAGATGGGCACGTAGAAGTGGTCCCCCAGGTGGCCGGTGGAGAACAGCAGCACGGCGATGATCCCCATCGTCTTCTGGGCATCGTTGGTTCCGTGGCCCAGGCTAAACGCAGCGGCAGAGACTAATTGAAGGCGACCGAACACGCGCCCTACCGTGCGAGGGGCCATCCCGCGTATCAACCACAGCACGCCAATCATGAGAGGCGCCGCCACAGAGAACCCGATGAGCGGCGCCAGGCCCATGAAGATGACCACTTTCCTTATTCCACCGAAGACGAGGGTGTCCGGGCCGCCGTACGCTAGCCCCGCTCCCATCAGCCCGCCGACGAGGGCGTGGGAGGAGCTGATGGGCAACCCCAGGTAGATCGTCACGGCATTCCAGACGATAGCGCCGGCGAGCGCGGAGAAGATAACGTGTTCGTTCACGATATTGGTGTGAATGATGCCCGTGCCGATGGTATTGGCGACGCTGACACCGAAGAAGAAGGCTGCCACGAAGTTGAAGAAGGCCGCCCAAACCACCGCCTGCAGCGGGCTGAGGACCCTGGTGGAGACAACGGTGGCGATCGAGTTGGCGGCATCGTGCATGCCGTTCAGGAAGTCGAAGAGAAGGGCGACACCGACGAGGAAGATTATGCCCGCAAGCTCAGCGTCCAACCGCCCAGGCGCCTCGCTACACAACGACAAGGGGCCGGCAAGACCCCTTGTACTTCAGGCTGGGACAAGATCGCGAACCGTCAGGCATGCCGGAGGACGATCCCTTCCAGCAGGTTGGCGACATCCTCACATCGATCCATGGCCGCCTCCAGCGGGCGGTAGATGTCACGCCACTTGATGATCTCCGCGGTGTCGGTCTCAGTCTGGAAGAGCTCGGCCATCGCCTTCCGGAAGAGCTCATCGCCGACGTTCTCCAGGCGGTTGAGCTCCACGCAGTAGGGGAGGATATCCCGCATGCGGCGACGGTCAGGCAGGCGCGATATCGCCTCCTCCACCTTGATGGTCATCAGGCGCACAATGTCCGCTATCTCCGCGCTGAGGGCCGTCGGGCTTGACACCTCATAGAGCTTCATGTTGGCGGTCGCCTCCTCGACATGGTCCATCACGTCGTCCAGGTTGTCGGCCAGCCGGGCGATATCCTCGCGCTCTATAGGGGTAACGAACGTCTTGTGCAGGCGCGCCATGATCTCGTGGGTGATGGTGTCCCCTTTGTGCTCCAGCTCACCCATATGGGCGATCTTCATCTCGACGTTCTGGTAGTGCTGCATGAGATCAAGCAGGGTTTCACCCGCCTCAACCAGGTTCTTGGCGCTGGCATGGAGCAGGTCGAAGAAATGGTAGTCTCTGGGGATAAGCGAGATGCGCACCCGGCCTCCCCCTAAGAAGGGTGATAGCGCCCGCGGGCGCTATCACCAGTCCCTTCCCTTGTGCTCTCTCAAGACCTGGCCGTATGCGAAAAGGCATAGAGGCCTTCACCAATAGTTATCGATGGTCAGTATAGTGTCGCCCGATCTTCGGGTCAACCACAGTTCGTCGGTCGCAGCATGACCGCGTTCGACCCGCGTTCGTGGCCCGTTTCGTGCAGATGGCACTTGATCGCCCGCCGGTCTGAGTCTACAGTCATAAGGGAGCCGCTTCGCGGCGGCGTGGCTCTGTGGTGATCATTGAGAACAAGGGCAGGATTCCGTCCTGCTGTCTAGGGGGATAACATGCGATTTCCCAAGTGGCTGGTTCTACTGTCGCTTATCGTGGCCTCTTCGATGCTGGCATGGGCCTGTGGAGGCGGAGGGGACAACAAGTCCCCAACGCAGACAAGCCCCGCTGGGCCGACCGCAGCGGCCGGGGAGACACCTCAACCTGCAGGTACCCCTCAGGCGGGTCAGTTCAGCGGCCTAAGCGATAAATTCGCGCAGGCCAACTTCAAGGCCACGTTCGACGTCAAGAGCACCGGTGGCACGCAGGGAGACTTCTCCGGCACCTTGATCATGTACAAGAAGGGGGACCTCCTGCGGGAGGACTTCCAGAGTGAGAGCGCCGGGACGACGACGACAGCTACCTACATCACAACTCCCGACAAGTCCTATGTCTGCTCCCCAGCTAGTCAGGCGGGGGAAAGTGACACTTGCTTCGCGGCCGCCACCCAGGCTGGCGAGGGAGCGGGCCAGATTGTAGCCGACTTGGAGAAAGTCCTGACCGACTCCAGCCTTGAGGTCGTGTCGACCAGCACCCGCAACATCGCGGGCGAGGACGCCGACTGCTACACGATTCGCTCTTCCGGTCTCGATGGCGAAGCCGAGATCTGCCTGAGCAAGGAAGCCGTGCCCCTCTACACGAAGTCGACCGCTCAGGGCGCCGAGTCTACCCTGGAAGCCACCGCTTTCAGCCGCGACGTGTCGGACAGCGATTTCCAGCCGCCCTATCCGATCACTGACACCAGCGCCACAGACACCCCCACTCCATAGAAGAGCGAGACAAGGCCGGTGCCCGAGCGCAGCGCTAGCGCACCGGCCTCTTCGTCCAGCGGGAGTGGGTTCGGGCCCCTAAGGCTCCCCGAAGGCTAAGGGATAAGGATCTCCAGCGCGTTGTTGGCCGGGTCACCGTCTGCGATACCGACCAGCTCCAGCGTCGCGCGCAGGGTGAGGCCGCGCACGGCGGAGAGCCCGGGGGCGAGCTCAATGGTGGCTTGTGGGTCGATGTCGAGCTGGTGGATGGTGGTGGAGAGCGGGCTGCTGACGTCCGAGCGGTAGACGGAGAGGCGGGCCGTGACCTGACGGGCCGATACCGGCGACTTGTTCTCCACGCTAACCGAGAGGTGCTCGTCGCCACCGACGGCGTTGAGGCCCGTCAGCGCGAGGTCCAGCGGGATATCCGGCCCCAATTGCCGAGTCAGGCTGTTGTTTGTCTCGTCCGCCTCTTTGACGATGTTGCGTGGGTCCACGCTGGCGGCCACAGATTCCGGTCCGTACACGAACTCCTGGGCCAGCAAAAGGGTGAAGTTACCGCCAGGGCCCAGGCTTTGCGGGAGTGTGCCGGAAGCTACCACCTCGCTGCCCAGCGCCAACTCGAGGACGGCCCCGGCCGGAATCTCCTGTTCACCCAGGTTGCCGATCACAGCCACCACCCGATCTCCAGAGACGGCCAGGTCCAGCACCACGAGGTCTGGAAGGGTCGCGGGAGGCGGCTCCGATGGGCCCGAAGGGCCGGGGCCCGATGGGCCAGGGCCCGAAGGCTCGGGAGTGTTGGGCTTCGGCGTGGGGGAGGGCCGGGTTCCGAATACCGTGGGCGTAAACGTGGGCTTGAAGGCGGCACCTATCGTTGTGGGGGTCGGCGGCTTGGGCGAGCCTGGCGCCGCGGGCTCTGGTGTAAGTGTAACGGTGGCTGGCGCCTCGGGCTCAGGTGTGGGTGTGACGGTGGCCGGGGCAAGAGTGACTTCTGGACTGGCCGCCACCTCGGGTTTCTCCGACTGATCTGCGCCTCCCCCCTTGAAGGCCAGCGCTATGGCGGCGACGCCTGCGATCGCCAGTAGCACCAGCGCCGACACAGCAATGGTGAGTGCACGCGATGTCATCATAGTCTCACTCTAGTATCGGCACGACGGGGCGATTTCTGCGGTGCTCCGCAGGATGGAGCCCACACCGACGCTGGTGGTCTGGCGAAGCCTTGGCAGTCTGGTGGAGGCTCTAGAAGGTGGGAGGCGCCTCTGGCCCGCGGCCGTCCTCCAGAACGCGGTAGTAGCCGGTGAACTTGTAGACCGCGTAGCATGCCCGCTCAACGTTCTTGAATACGGGAATGCCGGCAGCAATGAGGTCCTGTGTGATCTGCAGTCTGACCTTCTCCGCGTCGAGGTTGTCGGCGGGGTTGCGCATGGCGACCAGGAATGGCTTATTCCTGCCTGCTGTCTGGGCGAATCTCGCCAGGTCGTCCATCACCTTTCGCATCCACTTGGGTCCGACGAAGCGCCTCATGAATGGGTAGAGCACCATGATGATGATGTCGATCCCCGGGTCGTCCGCCACGATCTCCAGCACGTGCAGGAAGTCCTCCGGTCCCCTGAGCTGCATGTTCACGTCCAGAGGGTTACGCACGCTGGTGCCCGCCACGCGGATGAACGTGCGCAGCTCACTCTGAACTTCCTCCGAGAGAGTAGGCACGGAGAGGCCGGCGCGGGCGCAGATGTCGGCGGCGGACACGCTGGTTCCACCCGCACCCCCCATGATGGCCACTCCACGTCCGGAGCAGGGCGGCAGCCGGACCAACGCCTGAAGAACGTCCACCATCTGCTCGGTTGAGTCCACGCGAACCGCCCCCGATTGCGCGAAGAAGGCGTCCCAGACGGCGTTCTGTCCGGCCAGGGCGCCGGTGTGGGAAGCGGCCGCCTTGGCGCCGGCCGACGTGAGGCCTCCCTTCCAGATGACGATCGGCTTCCTGGGAGAGATCCTCTTCACCATTTGCAGCAGCTTCGCCCCGTCCTGGACGCCCTCCAGGTACATCGCGATGAACTTGGTTTCCGGGTCGTCCTCGAAGTACTCCAGGTAGTCGGTGCAGTCCAGGACATAACCGTTGCCGTAGGAGATGACCTTGCTCATGAGAAGACCGTGGTCGGGAGCGAGACGGACGAACTCGCTGCCGAGCGCGCCGCTCTGCGTGATCATGGCGATGGGCCCGACCTCGGTGGGCAGCTTGCCCCAGGGCGATATGCGCCCCCGCGGCGAGTAGATGCCCATGCAGTTCGGCCCGACGATGTTGAGCGCGCCGCGGCGCGCGATCTCTTGGAGCCGTTCAGCCAGGCCGGCCCCTTCCTCCTCGCCGGTCTCAGCGAAGCCCGCTGTGAACATGTGGATGTTCCGGGCACCCTTAGCGATGCACTCTTCGAGCGCCTGCTCGGCGCGCCCGACCCCTACTGCAAGGATCACGAGGTCGGGAACCTCCGGCACGGCCGCCAGCGAGGGGTAGCACTTGTAGCCCATGATCTCCTCGGCGTTGGGGTTGATGGGGTACAGCTTCCCCTCGTACTCCATCTCCTGCATACCGCGAATGAACATGTTCCCGCCGCCGCGCTCCTTGGTGGAGGCCCCCAGTACGGCGACGGAGCGCGGGTTGAAGGCAACCTCAAGTCCAGGGTCCCATGCCATTGGCTGTGTCTTCTCGCTTCCTGCTGCTGGCGCAAGCCTTCTGGTCTGCGGGCCGCCGGGGTTCCCGATGATGCCGCTGCGGCCTAGAAGAACACCGTCCTGTCGCTTTCCACCACCCAGTTGACCAGGTCGACCATGGAGCCGATCTCCACACCCTCCATGACTTCCTCCGGCTCGAGGCCCCGTTCCATCGAGCAGACGCGGCAGGCCGTGACCGTCAGCCCCTCCTTTATCGCTGCCCGCAGCAGCTCCTCGCAGTTGGGCATGCCAACATCGCCGACGGGCATCGCCGGCGGCTGCTGTCCGCTCTTGGCCGCGAAGACGGCGTCCTCCAGGAGGAAGAGCTTCGCCTGGTGTCCTTCGTGAAGGGCCACCAGTACGAACCGGAGGGCAGTATACACTCGTTCCTTCCCGTAGGGCGGGTCGCCCACGACAACAGTAATCGTCGCCATCTGCTCCCTCTCCTGAGGCTGGCTGGTTCCTGTGATGTGGGAATAGCGGGTTGCTCTCCGAAACGAGCACGCCCACGGTGAGGATAAGGGCTGGGGCGTCCTCACGCTAGGGGCGGGCGGCCAGGGTGCCGCCCGCCTGGCGAGCGACGCAAGGTGGCAGCGTACTCCCGCCCAAGAGCGAGCTTGGAAGGATGCCCCCCGAAGGGATTGCAGAGAGCTCTTGACGCTGCCCCAGGCCCCTACTGGACGACCAGAGTCCCCTTCATGACCGACGGGTGGACGTCGCAGCGGAAGAAGTAATTCCCGGGCTGGCTGGGCGCCGTGAAGGTGATCTGCTCCTCGCAGGCTCCTGTACAGGTCGCGGTCTTGGCGCCGGGAATGGGCGTCGAGGCCGTCGAGTCAGTGTAGGCAGACCAGTTGTGTGGCACGCCCGTGTCGTTGTTGGTGAACTTCAGCGTGACCTGGCTGCCGGCTTTCACCGTGATCGTGTCCTTGTCGAACTTGATACGGGGGACGGCCGAGATCTCAACGGTCTGGCCGGACGGCGCCGCCGTCGCGCCCGTGGCGGGAGTGCTGGAGGCCGCGGCCGTCGCGCCGGCCGTTGGCGAAGCCATCGCTGCCATTGTCGGTGAAGCGGCGGCGGCTGGCCGGGTCGATGTGGGCGTGGCGTTCCCCCCTCCGCCACCGCAGGCTACGGCCACCAGGGCTAGGGCGGAAATGCCAAGGAACATGAACGGAAGAAGCCTCTTGCTTCGCATCAGTGACCTCCTATTCAGCATCTAACCTATATGTTACCATAACGCGCTGCGCGCCCGGCGCATCATGGCGGCTTGTCCATGGCGAAGTGGCGCGGGCCGGCTCTCTCACCCCGGAGAGATGACTGCTGGCATCTGCAGGAGAAGGAATTGCGTGCTTTGGCCTGCCGCCCGCCCTAGAACTCGGTGGCGCCGGTGAAGCTCCAGCGCCGGATGTGGAGTGCGGGCACCCGGCTGTGCCCGGCGATAGCGGGCAGCAGGCGCGTCTCGCGCCCGATGGCCTCCACCTCGTTCAGGGCGTCCAGGTAGCTCTGGGTGAATCGGAGGTTCTTGATGGGAGCGGTGATTCGCCCCTTCTCGATGAGGAAGGTGCCGTCGCGGGTCATGCCCGTCACGATCACCTTCAAGGGGTGCACGGGCCGCGTGTACCAGAAGCGGCTCACCCACACGCCGCGCTCGATGGAGGCGAGCATCTCCTCCTTGGTGGCGTCGCCGGCGCTGAGGAACATGTTGCCCGGCACGGGACCGAAGGTGGCGCCGGCCGGCAGGGCGTGGCCCGTCGACCGGCGGCCCTCCTCCTTGCCTGCCGAGTAGCTGTCGTAGACGACGCCGCAGGCCACCCCCGCCGTCACGAAGTCGACCCGCTGCCTGGGCACGCCCTCGAAGTCGAAGGGGCTGGGTATCGTGTTGGGGGCCAGGCCGTCGTCCCAGATCGACACGTTCTCGCCCATGACCTTCTCACCCAGCCGTCCCGACATAAAGCTGCGCTTCTCCTGATAGGCCTGCGCGCCGAACGACAGGTACGCGAAGAAGTCGAGCAAGTCGGCGACGGCGTACTCCTCTAAGATCACAGGGTACTCGCCGGGCTCCAGGGCAATGGGGTTGGCGCCGCGCAGCGCCTTGTCGACGGCCTCGCGAGCCACCTCATCGCCGTCGATGTCTGCCACGTCCAGGGAGACGCGCTCGGCGTGGCCGCTGCTGGTCTCCCCCATGACCACCGTGTTGATGTCGGCGGCAGCTTCGCGGTGGTAGGCGAAGACGCCCAGGGAGTTGGCGACTGTGACTTCGCCGACGGCGGTGCGGAAGGCGCCGGCAGCGGTTAGGCCGGCGCGGATCGAGGCGTCGCAGATGCGGGCAATGACGGCAGCGCGCTCCTCGGGGCCGCAGCGGGCCGTCCGCTCCACGAAGGAGTCGACGGCGCGGACGGGCTGAGGGTCGGGCAGCGAGCGGAAGTCAGCGTTCTCCTTCTGGCGACGCGCCATCTCCGTGGCCCGCTCCACCAGCGCCCGCAGCGACTCGTCGCTGAGGACGTTGGTGGAGGCGACGCCGATCTTGGCGCCACCGGAGGACAGGCCCAGCACCACCCGCAGGCGGACGTCGGCGTCCTCCTCCTCCACGTTCTGATGGATGTAGTTGTTCGCGAACCGCGTGAGGGCGGACGAGCCCGAGAAGACGAGGACCTCGGTCTGGTCCGCCGGGCTCATCGCCAGGATGCGGTCTGCCAGGTTCCGGAGTTGCGATTCCCCCAACATGGTCCTGTCCCTCCACGTTCGCTCCGCGTGGATGCGTAGGGGCAGGGCTCACACCCCTGCCCCTACGCTAGCGCCGCTTGTACTGCCCTAAGGCGCTATCGTGGCGGCGGCGCTGCCTAGCACCGCGTCGCCCCGCTGGGTCTTCGACTGGACGATGACCAGGCTGTCGCTCTCCTTCCACATCTCGGTGATGATGGTGTCTCCCGGGAAGACAACGCCCGAGAAGCGCGACTCAAAGACCTTGAGACGGGCCGGGTCGTTGTTGCAGAAGGTCTTGAGGACAGCCCGCCCGGCGTGACCGAAGGTGCAGAGGCCGTGCAGGATGGGACGGTCGAAGCCCGCCATCTTGGCGAAGTCCGGGTCGGCGTGCAGGGGGTTGCGGTCCCCCGAGAGACGGTAGATAAGGGCCTGGTTGGGGCCGGTCTGCATCTCCACGGTGGCATCGGGGGCACGCTGCGGCGGAACGTTCTTCGGGCCGCCGGGGCCGCGGTCTCCCCCGAAGCCGCCCTCGCCGCGGATGAACAGGCTGACGGTATTGACGAAGAGCACCTTGCCGGCCTCGTCCTTGGTCTCGGCATCCACTACCACCACGGCGCCGGAGCCCTTGTCGTAGATGGCCCGTAGAGTACCGACGGTGGTGAGCTTGCCGCTGGTGGGAATGAGACTTCTGAGCTCGATGCGCTGCTCGCCGTGCAGCAGCATGACCCAGTTGAAGGTCAGTAGCTCGCCGAGCCCTACAATGACTGCCGAGCCGGGGATGACGGCGAAGGTGGGATAGACCTTAAGGTTCTTCTCGAAGGTGAAGTCGAGGTCGTCGACGCCAGCGCCTATTCCCAGCGCATAGAGCATGACTTCCCGGTCACCATATTCGAAAGTAATGGGCTTCAAGGTCTTTCCAACCGCGTTCAGGTCCAGGGCCATAGCTTTTCCTCCTTGCTCTGGATACAGAGACTGACTGACTGCTTCGACCTATCGTTCCATTTCGGCCAGTTCGGCGTCGCTCCAGCCGAAGTGATGGGCTATCTCGTGGACCACGGTGCGGCGGACCCGAGCCCGTACCTCGTCGTCGCTGCGGCAGACCCGTTCGATGGGTCCCTGGTAGATTGAGATGCGGTCGGGCAAGGCCATATTGTACCCCTGACTGCGACGGGTCTGGGGCACTCCTCGATAGAGGCCCAGAAGGAGGCCGCCCGCCGGGACCCGCGCCGCCCTCAGCTCGCCGGGGGTGGGCCAATCCCGCACCTCGACATCGATATTGGATAGGCGCTCGGCGAAGCGAGGCGGCAGGTTCTCCAGGGCCTCGGACACCAACTCTTCGAAATGCTGTCGATCCACGCGCAACCCTCGGGGCAGCCGCCACCAGAAGACCACCGCGGGGACCTGAGTCGCAGCGCCCCTATCATAGCGACTGCGCCGACTGTAGGACAGAGGCGCAGCGCAAGAAGTGGCCCTGGAATCGTGCCTCAGCGCCGCTGCCAGCGACGGGTCCGGCGTCAGTCCGGCAGGCGATGGGCGCGCAGGCCCTTCACTGCGTCGAACTCCGGGTCCTTGTGCACGAGCTCGGCGTCGTGGAGGAGGGCCAGTGAAGCGTTCCAGGCGTCGGCCACGGAGAGGCCGCCTCGGCTCTTTACCTCGGCGGCCACCCGGCCCCATGCGGCGCTGGACTCTACGATGGTCACCGGCCACTGCCGGAGCGCTGCAATCGCCTGCTCCACCTCGTCCTCGGACAGGGTTCGTCGCAGGACGTAGTCGACTTCCATGATCGTCATGAAGGGGAGAAGCACGGGCTCCTCCCCTTCAACGATGCGCTGCACATCGTCCGCTCCGGCCTCCTCCAGGAACAACCGGATCAGCGCGGAGGTGTCTAGGACGTACGCGGCTCCTTGACCTCCCGCCTTCGCTCGGCCTCGCGCTCCAGTTGCCGCTCGCGGAGGAAGCGAGCGTAGGTGTAGCCGGTGCCCTTGAGGAGGCCTCGCAGGGCCTGAACTGGGTTCGCTGGTACCGGGATCACCTGGATCACCCCCTTGCGCACTTGCCACTGGAGGCGGTAGCCACTCTCGATGGCCAGCGCGTCGCGGATCCGTTTGGGAACCACGGTCTGGCCCCGCTCGTAGACTGTGGACACGTCTGCCGGCGGTTCTTCCGTCATGAGCTGCCACCTCCCGTCGCTGTTCCATCGGTGCCGACAGGATACCATGTGTCTGATTGTTTGTCAATGGTCCTGCACCTCTTATTATCGTCTTATTTCATGAGGCCGATCTGGACGTTGCGGAAACGGGCGGGGGCGGCGCCGTGGCCGGTGTGGGCCACCTGCTCCGGTTGTCCTTTGCCGCAGTTCGGTGTTCCCCAGACCACCCAGTGGTTTCGGTTGCAGACGGCGTCGCAGCTACCCCAGAACCGCGGCGTCATGCCTGTATAGGTGGCGTTCTTGACCAGGTCGCCCAGCTTGCCGTGCTTGATCTCGCGGGCGATCTCGGTGCCGAACTGGAAGTTGAGGCGCCGGTCGTCGATGCTCCAGCTACGGTTGGTCTCCATGTACAGACCTTCGTCCGTGTCAGCGATGAGATCCCCGAGAGTCCAGCGTCCTGGATCCAAATTGACGTTCGTCATGCGGATGAGAGGGATGCGGTTCCACCCAGAGGCGCGCATGGCGCCGTTGCTGCGCTGCCCCAGGGCGGCCGCCGTCTCGCGGGAGGTGAGATAGCCCAGGAAGAGGCCGTCGCGCACGACAGGGGTAGACTGAGCGGGCACCCCTTCGTCGTCGTAGCCGAAGGTGCCCAGTCCGCCAGGAATCGTAGCGTCGGCGGTGATGTTGACGGCTTCGGAGCCGTAGCGGAAGCTGCCCAGCTTGTCGGTGGTCAGGAAGCTGGTGCCGGCGAAGGCAGCCTCCGTCCCCAGCACCCGGTCCAGCTCGATGGCGTGGCCGCAGCTCTCGTGGATCTGGAGCGCCACCTGACTGCCGTCGAGGATGATGGTGGTGACTCCCGACGGGCAGGGCTTGGCGCGGAGAAGGGCTGCCGCCTCCTCGGCGACGCGGCCGGCGTTCCCCGCCAGGTCGTAGCGCTCCACGAACTCCCAGCCCTCGGTGCCCTGGTGACGGCCGACGCTGTTGGGGTAGGAGCGGTGCTGCACCTCCCCTTCGTCGACCGCCGTGGCCTCGATGCCGCAGCCCGTCTCGACCAGCGCCTGCTCGATGAAGCTGCCCTCGCTGCTCCCGAAGGTCTTCTCCTCGCGCTGGCAGTAGACGTTGGACTCCGCCATCACCACGCCCTGCACCTTCATCATGGCTTCGTTGGCGCGGACGAGAAGGGCGATCTTGTCGTCCAGGGGGACGGCGAAGGGGTCCTTCTGGAAGGGAGTGCGATAGCTGTCGCGGTGGACCTCCGGCGGGCCGATGTTCGCCTTGGGGCCACGCACCCGGGCCGAGGCGCGGGCGATGCGCACAGCTTGGGCAGCGACGCGGTCGGCCTCCTCCAGTGTCAGCTTATAGCTGCTGGCAAAGCCCCAGTAGCCGTCGACGATGACGCGGACGCCGAATCCCAGGGTTTCGTCGGCCGTGAGCCCCTCCACGTTCTGGTTGCGGACGGTGATAGACTCGCTGGTCAGGCGCACGACCCGCACGTCGGCGTAGGCGGCGCCCTGTTGACGGGCGGTGTCCAGAGTTCGCATCACGAGGTCGCGCACGGTCTTTCCTCCCTAGCGCTAAAGGGCTGCGCTGTTGTGGCGCCTGATAAAGTCGAGGACGGCGCTGTTGCTTTCCTCTTCGAACTCGACGTTGAAGGCGTGGCGGCCTCCCTGGAAGACGACGAGTTCGGCGCCCGCGATCTGCTCCGCGAGGACGCGGGAGTTGGCGGGTCGCACCACGGGGTCGTCGTCCCCCGTCATGACCAGAGTTGGGGCGCGGATATGCCCCAGCCGGTCCCTCGCGTCGAATATCGTTACGGCGGCGTATTGACGTTGCCAGGCCTCGAGCGGAGGCTCCAGTCCCGCCTCCGCCTGGACACGCAGCCACAGGTCGTCCTTGTGGGCAGCGAAGTAGCTGTCGCTGTAACCGGTCCAGGCGGTGCGCTCGAAGGCCTCCCGGAGCGGGAGCTCGCCCGCCGCGGCCATGTCGCGCTCCGCCTTCTCGGAAGGGGGCATGGCCGACAGGCAGGGGCTGGTGCAGCCCAGGATGAGGGTGCGCACGCGATTCGGGTGGCGCAAGACCAGCTCTTGCGCGATCATGCCGCCCATGGACACGCCGTAGATGTGGGCGGACTCCATGCTCAGGTGGTCCAGCAGGCCGGCGGCGTCATCGGCCATATCGGCCAGGGAGTACTCGGCATCCATCTTGTCGCTGCGGCCGGTGTCACGGTTGTCATAGGCGAGAACGCGCAGGTGCTGAGAAAGGGTGGGGGTCTGGCTCTGCCAGTTCAGGGCGCTGCCCCCCATACCCATGATGAGCAGGATAGGCTCTCCCTTCCCGTAGACCTCATAGTAGATGCGGATGCCATTTGCCAGGGCCTTGGGCATGAGTCCTCCCTATCGCCCTCTGCCAGCCCCTCGGGGTGCTGGCCGCCTTGGGCTTGTCGCACCCCGAGCTCGTCGAAGGGTCGAAGGGCGGGCCGCCGTGCCTGCCCGCCGAGAAGCGGCCCTCTTCGTCACTTCCTTCTCCTCCTCGATTGTCCAGGTGAAGGAGACCTCGCGGCTCTCGCCCGGCTTCAGGTGGAGCGGGAAGAGGAAGGCCAGGCAGGTACCCTGGTTCACCCTCTCCAGTCCTCCTTCCGAGTTGGAGACGCTCTCCACCGGGAAGTGCCACAGGGTGCAGGGCTGAGCCAGTTCGGCGGTGAGAGCCACGCCGGCGCTACCGACCACCGCCGCCCGCCGAACTTTCTCCGCCTGGCCGCTCTCTGCCAGGGAGCGCTTCTTGGCCTTCACGCGAAGCGTCTGGATGCGGTCGTCGCCGTCCGGGGCCTGAATGGTGTTCACGTTCCACTCGCTGGCGAGGAGGAAAGACACCTCCCCACCCTCATTCTTCACCCGGTAGCGCACCGCCACCTGCTGACCGCGACGCTGCACCGTCAGCGCCTTCTCCAGGTGCAGCGGGAACGACTGCTCTCCCAATGTGAGGTGACCGCGACGGTCCAGTCGCACCGTTGCGCCCTCATTCGTCCGCTCCACCGAAGCCTGCCACGGGCCGAGAAGAAAGTCGCCGTCCCGCGCGAAGGCGCCGGAAGCGTAGTCGGGTAAGGAGGCCTCCGGCGGCAGGAGCTGCTCCTGGAGGCCGCCGCGACGATGCGGATCGAAGGCCAGGATCGCCGCCAGGCCGGGCTCTTTGGCCGCCAGCTCGTCGTGGATGGAGCGCACGGCTCCGGAGTCGTCGCCAGCGAGCTGGCGGGGGTCGGAGTCGGCCTCCGCCTCCAACAGCGGTTCGTGGTAGGCCTCACGGCGGCGACTGAGGACGTTGAGGAGGTTCCAGTCGTGGCGGCGCACGTCCCACTCCGACAGCATGCCGCCCAGGTGGGGGTGAAAGCAGAGGGAGAGGTCCGCGGTCTGAACCAGCACCTCCGGCTGGCCGTCATAGTCCAGGTCCTCGCGGCGGGCCACCAGCCAGCCGGCCCTGCGGTGAAGGAGATGGTCGGCCTGCCGCTCGGCAGCGATGAGCTGGCGGTGCGTGGCCCAGCGGATGTGGCGCAGGTAGAGGCCCCCGAAGACGCCGTGCCAGTAGGGGCAGTTGCACTGTCCGCTCCAGAGCGCATCGCGGGCCGCCGAGGCATCGCCTCGTGTCGCAGCCTCGTCCACTTTTCGATGCACTCGCAGCATACGCTTGTGCATGGCGTTGGCCTCCGGGTACTTGACCAGGAAGTAGCGCCAGAAGCCGGATTGGAGGTAGCGCAGCAGGTCTTCGCGGTCGGAATCCTTGGCCTCCCGTGTCAAGCGGGCGAACTCGACGCGAGCCGTAGTGGGCATGGCCCACTCCATCATCTCCGAGTAGGAGGCAGTGGGCAGGTAGACGATGCCGCGGGCTGGGTAGCGCTCGGCGTGCTCCCCGAGCGTTATCATCTTTAGCCAGTCCGCGTTCTCTTCTAAGGCCGTGAAGAAGTCATCCATCCAGCCCTTCTCCCAGCAGTGGGCGTAGGTAGTGGGCCAGCCTCCGAACTTCTCGCCGTCGTCGCCAAGGATGATGATGCGTCCGGGCTCGTCCGACGCCTGGCCCCGCAGGTACTCGATGACGTCTTCGACAGTCTTCCAGGGGATGGCGTAGCGCAGGAACTGGCTGCCTGGGTAGACCTTCAGGGGCAGGCCATCTTCCTCGGTGATGAAGTAGCCGTCCAGATCGGACTCGGCCATGCCCAGCCGCAGAAAGTGGCTGTCGTCCACCAGCGTCCAGCGAACGCCGGCGCGGGCCAGAGGCGCCGGCAGGTGCGGCTCCCAGACGCGCTCTGTCAGCCACAAGCCGGTAGGCTTCTGTCCGAAGAGCCGCTCTACCGTCTGGGAGAGCTTGCCGATCTGCCCGAGCTTGTCGCTCTCCGGGATCATGGGCAGGATGGGCTCGTAATAGCCCCCGGTCATCACCTCCACTTGGCCGCGGGCGCAGAGGGCGGCCAGTCGCTCGACGTACTCCGGTCGATTGGGCAGGAGCCAGTCTAGCAGGCAGCCGCTATTGTGCAGAGATACCCGCACCTTCGGGTGACGCTCCAGGGCCTCCAAGAATGGGAGGTAGGCGTCGTGGTAGACCTGCTCGAAGACGAAGGGGTAGTTGCCGACCGGCTGGTGGTTGTGAATGGCGAGGCCGAGCTTGATCTGGCCCATAGGCTCAGGACAGCCTCAGATCTTGTCCCAGAATAGCTGGTCGCGGATCTTGCTGCAGGTGTCGCGAGCGGCTACCACGTGATAGTAGGCCTCCCGCTTCACCGCCTCCTCGACGCCGCTAAGATTGATGGCCCGGAAGGCATTGAGGATGACCTCCTCCTGCTGGCCCAGGCCGCGGTTAATCATGTTGACGTCCCAGTGGGGGCGCTGGCTCGCCCACCAGTACTGGCAGCTATGGAGAGCCGGGTCCAGGAGACCGCGCGCGATCTGGGCGTGTCGCTGGCTGGCCTCGTTGTCGGCTACCTCCCCCGCTTTCCGCACCAGACTCAGGGCGATCTCAGTGTGTCCCCATTGGAGGCGGTGGAGGTTGTTGGCCGGGTCCTTCCACAGCGGGTAGTAGTTGCCGGCCTTCAGGTCGTCGGTGGTGGTGCTCCAGGAAGAGAGGTAGGGCTGAATCTTCTGGCCGGTGGGGAAGAGGCCCAGAAGCTCGCTGATGGTGACGATGCGCACCTCTCCCAGGGAGGGCTCCTGGGGCATGGCGACCAGGCGGCGGTGGCCGGCAGCCAGCGGCTGGGCCTCCTGGACCTCTTCGTAGGCGCCGCTCCCGGGCAGAATAGATTCGTAGGCCTCGGCCAGGAAGAGGCGGTCCCAGTTCTCAATGTGGTGGCCGAAGGTCTCGGCGTCCATCGCCGTCACCACGTAACAGTCCTTGCCGGCGGGCGCCTTGAGCTGTCGCAGGTGTTCGACGAAGCCCTGGCCGTCGATGCCTTGGAAGCTGATCTTGTTGCTGAGGATGTCGTCGCGGAAGAGCACGGGCAGGACGTCACCGTCCAAGCCGATCTGATGGATGACGTTCATCGGCCAGCTCACCGGGCAGGCCACGCCGCTTACGATGAGCCAGCGGTGACCGCCATCCAGCACAGGCTCCAGCACTTGCGGGCTGTAGCACATCTCGGGCGGGAAGAAGCCCTGCGGATCATAGAGGTCGCCGAAGAAGTAGCGATTGGTGAGGTGATTACGCCGGATCTGCCGCCGCATCTCGTACTGCGGGATCAGTGGCAAGATGGCGTGGTACTTGGCGGACCCCGTGAACTCGATCTGGTCTCGTTGAGCCAGAACCTTCAGCCGCTCAACGACGTCTTGGAAGCCGTGCTCCCAGAGGAGCTCGGTCAGGACAGCATTGATGTTGACGGTGAGTTTGGCGTGAGGGTTCTCCTCCAGCACCTCCAGCAGCGGCCGGTACGACTCGTTCACTACCTTGGCCAGCACCTCGTAGATCTGGAGGGGCGGCTGATAGTAGTGCAGGAGGGGCGCCCAATAGATTACTGACATGCCTGTGGTTCCTTCGCGCTCGCGGAGGGGCCTTCCCCCCTCTAAGTGACTGAGGCGCGCTCGTTCACACGCTCTCGATCGGCGAAATCATGGTAGTCAAGGTCCGGGAATACGTTGTCCAGGTCGAAGTACTCGGCCACCAGCCCTTCGTCCACCTGCTGATGCTCCGCCATATCCGCCAGGCGGTGGAATCGCTCCAGGTGGTCCTGGAAGCGGTTGGTGGCGTAGTCGCGTGCCTGCCAGGTGGTGATCAGGAACGGCCAATCGCTGGACTCCAGCAGGAGAAGCTCGCGCCCGGCCTGGTTGAGGGCGCCGGCCACGGGCCCCGAGGCCTGAGGGTGGCGCGCCACGAGGCTCTCCATGCGTAGCTGCGCCTCGCGGATAATGGGCCATACCCACTCAGTCTCGGCGTTCATCCAAGTGAAGTGGTTACCGGCCTGCCCCCAGGAGCTCTCAGGCAGAGCGAGCACGTCCTCGGGGGGGTGCTGCCGCAGATGTCGCGAGGCGGTGGTCAACTCCACGTCCTCGCTTCGAGAGAGGATGCGCAGCACTTCCCTTAGCCAGTCGACCCCCTCAAACCACCAGTGGCCGAAGAGCTCCGTGTCGTAGGCGGCGGAGACGATGCCGAACACGCCGCTTCCGGCGTGGAATTCGCGCACCAGGTCCTCGACAAGCGTGGCGAAGTGGCGGGCGTGGTCGTGCATACGCTCCTGAGCCCGTGCCGGGTTGTACAGCTCTTTGTACCCAAGGTCGACCTTCGCCCCGCTCACCTTCCAGTAGTGGAGGCCGGATTCGCCGTCCTTCTTGTGGAATTCGCGGTAGTGAAAGTCACCGGGGTAGCCGTGCTCGGCGGACCAGACCTGGAGGCCGGTGCGGTTGTTGCGCCCTATGGCAGCCACCCGCGGGTCGGAGACCCAGTAGGGCAGGTAGGTGGTCTTGAAAGTGGGTTCCGGGTACTGACCCATGGGCACGAGATAGCGGCGGGGGATGTCGCCGTAGGGGCCCATGGCGTCGCCGATGGCCTTGCCTACGGGTAGGCCGCCCTCGATGGCATGTGTTTCGGCGAAGAAGCAGAGGAGCCCCTGCCTGGCGAGGAACTCGTGGAGGCCTGGCTTTACATAACCGCGCCCGAACTCGGTGGCATAGGTGGGGCGATAGGCGCACTCCGGTAGCCAGAAGGAGCTGGGACTCTTGCCGAAATGTCGCCTATAGCTTTGCACGCCTACAGCGACCTGGGCATGGATGGCAGAGTCCCGCTCCATGCAGGGGCAGGTAGCCGTGGGTGGCGGCGCCGGCCGTTATCTCGATCCGATCCAGCTCCTGCAAGCGATGGAAGGGTTCCACTATCTGGCGCCCGAAGCGGTTGATAAAGGTGTCGAGAAGGAAGGCGTAGCGTGCCGCGTAGAAGCGGGCCAGTTCGGAGCGGGCCAGGTCACCCTGCTGGTCCAGATGTCCGGCGTGCCACTGCGCCCGCTCCAGGCGCTCCCGGAGGTACATCTCCAGGTTCTCGAGCACGTGGGCGTCGGCCAGTTGCTCGCAGAGGACGGGTGTGAGGCCTATGGTGAGACGGTAGGGGCAGCCCTCGTCGGCCAGGTCGTGAAGGGCGATCAGGAGGGGCAGGTAGGTGTCTGCGGCTCCCTCGTGGAGCCACTCCTCGCCGTGGGGCCAGCGGCCGGCGCGGCGACAGTAGGGGAGGTGACTGTGGAGAACGAACGTAAACGCGCCTTTATGCATCATCACCTTTCTACTTAACGTACAACCGTGCTGCCTTTAGCGTCGCTAGACGTTGAAAATGCCCTCCCGGTGCGGCGCCCGCAAGGTGGTGCCACTGGGAAGGTAGTTGTCCTCGGCACCCGTGACGACCACGCCCGGCCCGATGACGCAGTTGCGGCCCACACGCAGGAATGGCGGCAACTTGACTCTCTTGCCGATGATGCTGATCCCGCAGTTGACGATGTCGGGCCGTTCCTCGTTGGGCTGGAAGTCGTCCCCGAACCCCACGTGGCAATTGTTGCCTATCTGGACCTCCTTGTCTAGAACGGAGCGCTCGACGATGGCGCCGGACTGGATGTAGGTGCCGTTGAAGACAATGGAATCGCGCACCACCGCGCCCTCCTCCACGTAGACGCCGGGGGAGAGGACGGAGTGCTCCACCTGGCCGTTGATGATGCAGCCCGCACTGGCCAGTGAGCGGCTGACGTAGGAGTGGCGTCCCACCTTGGCGGGCGGCAGGCCGGTGGCGTTGGTCTGGATGGGCGTCTCCTGGTCGTAGAGGTTCAGCTCGGGCAGGTCTTCCAGCAAGTCCATGTTGGCGTCGTAGTAGGCCTCAATGGTACCCACGTCCCGCCAGTAGCCCTCGAATCGGTAGCCGAAGACCCGCATCTCCTCCATCAAGCCGGGAACGATGTCGCGGCCGAAGTCGTGGGAGCTTTCGATACGTTGCGCGTCGGATAGAAGATGCTCGATAAGGGTGTCCTTGTTGAAGACGTAGATGCCCATGGAGCCGAGGCTGGACACGGGCGCCCGGGGCTTCTCGTGGAAGCTCACCACGCGGTCGGCCTTGTCCAGGACCACGTTGCCGAAGCGGCTGGCCTCCTCGGGACTCATGCTGTGAACGGCGACGGTGACGTCCGCCTCGTTCTCTCGGTGGAAGGCGATAAGCTTGTCGTAGTTCATCTTGTAGACGTGGTCGCCGGCCAGGATGAGGACCTGGTCGGCGCGCGACTCCTCGATGTAGTAGAGGTTCTGGTAAACGGCGTCGGCGGTGCCGCGGTACCAATCAGAGCTTTCCCGACCGAGGTAGGGCTGGAGCAAGGTTACGCCGCCGCCCTGCCGGTCCAGGTCCCAGGGACGGCCGATGGCGATGTGCTGGTTCAGGGAGCGGGGCCGGTACTGGGTGAGGACGCCTACCCGGGTGATCCCGGAGTTGGCGCAGTTGCTGAGCGAGAAATCGATGATGCGGTAGTGGCCGCCGAAGACAACGGCCGGTTTAGCCCTCTCCTCCGAGAGGACGCTGAGCCGGTCCCCCTGGCCTCCGGCCAGGACGAGGCCAATTACCCTCTTCACCGAAACCACCCCCTACTCCAGCACTCGGGCTGCCGTGGCGGCGCCCTCCTTGCGCAGTGGCTCGATGCCCCTCAACTCGCGGAAGATGCGCAGGTAATCCCGCAGGTAGCGGGTGATGAGGAAGTTGTCCCGCACGAACTCCCGGCCAGCGCTTCCCATCTGGTGCGCCTTCTCAGGGTCCCTGAGTAAGGATAGCACCTTCTGGGCGCACTCCTCGACTGTACTCACCAGGTAGCCGGTCTTCCCGTTCACTATCTGAAGGGGAATGCCGCCGACGTTGCCGGCGACCACCGGCCGGCCCTTCCAGAGAGCCTCTGACACGACCAGCCCGAAGCCCTCCCTCACCGATTTCTGGATGACCACGTCCGCTGCCCGCTGGAAGGCGTTGACCTCCACGTTCCCCACGCCGTTGAGGTTGGAGAGGATATGGATGTCGTAGTCATCGCCGGCCCGGCGCACAGTGCGTTCATACCACGCCCAGCCCTCGGGGTCATCATGGGCCATAGACGCTATAAGCACCAGATGGAGGTCGGGCACCTCGCGCTTGATGGCGCGGTAGACCTCGATGACGCCCAGGGGGTCCTTCCAGGGGTCGAAGCGGGAGACCTGGACGAGAAGGGGCTTGGCCGGATCGATGCCGTAGCGGGCGAGGATGCTCTGCTGCACGTCCTCCGGCAGATCTCCGTTCTTCGGACTCAGCGGGTCGATGGCCGGCGGCACGACAAACGTCCGCGGGCCACCCAGGTCTTCCTTTACATAATCTGCCAGGGTAAAGATGGCGGCATCGTAGCCCTCCAGGTAGGGGCGGAGGGTGTCCCACACCTGAACTTGGGCATGTGTCAGGTCGATGTGGCAGCGCCAGAGCCAGTGGCCGGCGGGGTGGCGCCGCCGTAGCTCGGCGATGAAGCTCAGTATGGCCGCCGGCTGTGGATCATGCACCAACACGAAGTCGTAGTCTTCGTCGAAAAGCTGGGCGTTGAGAAGGTTGTTGTGGAGCCAGACCTCCCGCATGTGCGGCGTCCAGTCGATGAGCATGCCCTGGAGCGAGTTGTGCATGGCCTTGGTGACCTGGTAGAACTCGTCGCTGCCCTTCATCACCTGCCAGTCGGCGCGCAGGCCGGCGTCGTTCATGAGGGGGACCAGCGAGCCGAGGAGCTCGGCCACGCCGCCGCCGAAGGCCGTGGCGTTGATGTGGAGCACGCGGGCGCCCGCGAGAGGAGCCGCCAGGTCCCGGATCTCCCTGACGAACTCCTCACCGATTACAGGCACGTAGTCCTGGAGCGACTTCGGTGTGGTGGGGACGGAACCAAGCATCCTGCTCTTCTCTCTTCGGCGCTAGCTCGAGGCCCCGGTGAGCGCGGCCCAGCAGGCGCAGATAATCGGCGAGGTATCGGGTGATAAGCAAGTTCTCTCGCACGTGACGGCGGCCGCCGGCGCCCAGTCTCGCCGCCAGGCCGCGGTCCTGAAGGAGGGCGACGACGCGGCCGCTGAACTCCTCGGTGCTCTCGGCAAGGAATCCGGTCTGTCCGTCGACGACCTGCTCCAGGAGGCCGGTTCGCGGCGCAGCCACCACCGGCCTTTCCTTCCAGAGGGCATCGGAGATCCAGAGCCCGAAGCCCCGGCGCAGGTCTTTCTGGATAATCACGTCCGCCGCCCGCTGGAAAGCGTTCATCTCCACGTTGCCGACCTCGTTGAGGCTGGAGAGGACGGAGACGCCGCTGTAGTCCATGGCCCTTCCGGCCACCTCATCGAAGCTGGCGCGGGCCAGGGGCTCCTCGGGCACCACCGTCGCCACCAGCAGGAGCTGGAGGTCGGGGACCGCCTCTCGCGCCAGGTCGTAGACGTCGATGGCCCCCATGGGGTCGCAGCTCTCGTCCAGGGGCGATAGCTGGCAGAGGAGAGGCCGCCGCGTATCGATTCCGTAGCGCTCCGCGATGGCTGCCACAGACTCCGGCGACAGGCCCATGTTCCGGGGTCCGGCGGGGTCGATAGCAGGACGGATGACCTCGATGCCGAGCGCCTGCACGCCGCTCCTGGCGAAGCTCGCCGTCTCGAAGATGATGGCGTCGTAGGCCTCGATGTGCTGGCGGAGGAGGAGCCAGACATCCTCCTGGGCGCTGGAGACGTCCAGGTGACAGTGCATGATCCAGCGGGTGGCGGCGCGCCGGCGCTCATCGACAAAGGAGCGGATGCCGGCGGGCTGAGGGTCGTGGACCACCACCACGTCGAAGTCCTCTGTCAGGAGGCCGGCGTTCATGGCGTTGTAGCGCTGCCAGGCGTCGACCATCTCCAGAGACCAGTCGACGTGGCGGCCGCCCAGGGCCATGTACATGGCCCTGTTGACGGGGTTGAACTCCTCGCTGGTGCGCACCACCTGCCACCGGCAGTCCAGGCCCAGGTCCGTCATCAGGGGGACGGAGGCGCTCAGCAGTTCAGCCACGCCGGTGCCGAAGGCTGTGACGCTGAGGTTGAGGATGCGGAGGCCGCGCAGGGGCCTGGCCAGGCGGGCGAGTTCGGCGAGGTCTTCATCGCCGACGGTGGACGCGAGGTCCTGGATAGACCTGGGAGCAATGGCGAGGGTTCCGTACATGGCCGCTCCTCCCGGAGGCAGCCGCAGCGCGATAGCAGAAAGCCCAAAGCGCTAGCCCCGGGCTATCGTCGCGCTGGGCATGCCTTCTGGCGCCTGCGAGGTTGACTGTGGGGTTGGGGCTGAAGCTCTGCCCTCTCCACGCGCGGGCGCGGAATTCGCCCTCCTGGGCTCGATCCCTCGCGTCCCGGCTGCCGGTGCGACTAGGCCCGGCCGGCAGGCGGAACTCGTCCGTCACCCCTTGGTGTCGCTTGTGATTGTAGGTCATGCCCTAGGGGCTGTCAACGAGATTCGCTGCAGGCGGGAGAGGAGGGTTCTCGCCTGCCAGGCACTACTCGCCAGGGCCGTGCTCTGGATTCCCCGGCTGCTGTCGAGCCTGAAGCATGGGGCCAGCCGTGACGTTGAATGGCACCCGACTTGCCTCCTGACCCTCGACGCGAGCGATAACGACGTAGCTTCCGGGCCCCGCCAGGGGCAGCGACAGGTTCGCGGCGAGCTGAAAGCGCTGGTTCTGCCCGGGCTTCATGCCCGGCGGTCGTCCCACTTCGAACTGGGCGCCCATCTTGCCGATGGAGTCCCCGTCGTCGGTTTGGATCTCGATCTCGACGTTCTGCGGTCGATTCGTCTCGTTCCACGGCACCCGGAACGCGGCGGCCAGCCCAATCGGTTTCGTGAACGGGAAGCCGGTATTCACGGTCAACCTGTCCCAGCCTCCGCCCATCAGGTAGAGCTTGCCGCCGATAATCTCGGCATAGTCAGCCAGGATCAACCATTCGACTTCCACTTGACGCCTCCTGCCGAAATCGGTTTCGCCGCCGCTGGCGCGATGGGACGCGGGGCTGGCAATTGGCTAGTCGCCAGACCCGTCCGGTCGCCCGAGGCGGGCCTGCACGCGTGTACCCTGCTTCTTGAGGACGCGGGTGCTGAAGAGGACCTCGTGCGGCAGGCCGTCGAGGCCCAGCTCGCGGGCGATGCGCTGCACGGTGGCCAGCACCTCTTCCCTGGTGTAGCCGTGGACCATGGCGAAGAGGTTGTAGGGCCAGTCGGGCGGGTGGCGGGGGCGCCGGTAGCAGTGGGTGACCTCCGGCATCCCGCCCAGGCGCGGCCCTAGCTCCGACACGCGGTCGTCGGGGACGTCCCAGACGGCCATGCCGTTGGCGCGGATGCCCAGGGCGTAGTGGTTGGGCACGGCGCCCAGGCGCTTGATCTTGCCCTCCGCCAGCATGGAGCGCACCAGCTCCATGACCCGCTCCTCGCTCATGCCGAGGCGGTCGCCCACCTGCCGGTAGGGCTCGGGCACCAGGGGCAGGCCGTCCTGGATGGCGAGAAGGAGCTGTCGTTCCTCTTCCGTCAGCACCATCACTCCACCGGCAACTGGAGATTGACCTCCACGAAGTACTCCTCCAGGGCAGGCAGGTTCAGCGGCCGCAGCCCCGTCTCCTGCTCGATGGCCTGGAGAGTGCGCTCCACCTCGGCCTCGTCGTCCGAGGAGACGACGAACCACATGTTGTAGTGGTGGTCGCGCTCGTAGTTGTGGGAGATGGTGGGCAGGCGGCTCACGAAGGCCGCCACTTGGTCGAAGCGCTCAGGCGGCACGTGGAGGGCGGCCAGGGTGCGTTCGCCGCCCATCTGGCGGGCATTGAGGATTGGCCCGAAGCGGCTGAGAGCGCCCGCCTTCAGCAGGTGTCGCAGCCGGAACAGCACCTCCTCCTCGCTCATGCCCAGGGCCTCGCCCAGGGCGGCGAAGGGCCGCGAGACGACGGGGAATCCGCCCTGCGCGTGGTTGAGGAGGATGCGGTCGCGGCGGTCGAGCACGACGGGAGCACCGGCCGCGGGGCGATGCCGGCCGCGGCGGCCGCCCGATGTGTGGCTGTCGATCACGGCCTACCGCCTGCCGCCGACGGGCGTGACTCCGCCCGAGGGCGCCGCCGCCGCCTCTTTCCAGGCGGGCGGCAGGTAGATGCAGTAGGGCTCCGTCTCCAAGTAGTCGCCGGTGACGGCGAAGGCGCGGGCGCGGGAGCCTCCGCACACGTCACGGAAGTCGCAGACGCCGCAGCGGCCCTTGAGCTTGGTGTAGTCGCGCAGCTCCCGGAACAGCGGCGAGTCGCGGTAGATCTCGACGAAGCTCTGGCGGCGGACGCTGCCGGCGGGGACTTGGAGGAAGCCGCTGGGGCAGACCTCGCCGATGTGATTGATGAAGGCGAAGCCGTTGCCGTCGTTGACGCCCTTCATGGTCGACTGGCCCAGCCCTCCGGCGAAGCTGTAGCCGGCACCGGTGAGGTGCATGCTGCCGCCGGGCCCGGCCGCTGACTCCTCGCCGCGCGCCGCTGACTCCGCCATCTCCTGGCGCCGGCGCTGGATGACCACGCGCCGGTAGTGCTGGGCGGCGGTGCTGCGCACGTCGAAGGGGGCCGTCTTCGCCAGGTCATACATCCAGTTGAAGACGCGCTCATGCTCCTCCGGCGAGATCATGTCCTCGGCGGTGCCGCGGCCGGTGGGCACCAGGAAGAAGAAGTTGAGCATCACGGCGCCGTAGCGGGCGGCGACCTCGGCGATGGCGTCCAGCTCGTGCAGGTTGTGGCGGCTGACGGTGGCGCCGATCTGGAGCGACATGCCCAGATCGCGCAGGTCATCCATGATCTCCAGGGTACGCTGGAAGGAGCCGGGGGTCTGGCGGAAGGCGTCGTGGCTCTCCTGAGTGGCGCCGTCCAGGCTGATGTGCGTGCGGGTGACGCCGGCGTCGCGGGCCTTGCGCAGCCGCTCGCGGGTGACGAGGGCGGTGGCGCTGGGCGCGAGGGCCACCCGCAGTCCGCGGTCCTTGGCGGCATACCTGATGAAGTCGAAGATGTCGCGCCGCATCATGGGGTCGCCGCCGGTGAGCACCAGGATGGGCCCGCCGATCTCGGCGATCTGGTCGATGAGGCGAAAGCCCTCCTCGGTGGTCAGCTCGCGCGGGTCGCGCTTGGGCTGGGCCTCGGCGCGGCAGTGGACGCACCTGAGGGCGCAGGCGCGGGTTATCTCCCAGGCGACCGTGAAGGGGGTGAGGTTGAAGTCGACATCGCCGACGGGCGGCTTGGGCGCGGCGCCGCGGTCGGCCGCCTCCGAGTGGCGCATGGTGGATTCGGCGCGCGGACGTCGTTTCCCGAGTCATCTCTTCGTCAATTATCGGGGCGTTGCCGTCGGCGAGGCAAGTGCCAGAGGTACGAGGAGAGAAGAGAAGACAGCCGTATCGATACTGGTATCTTGGCAGGGTGAATAGCGGCTCAGGCGGCCTTGACGAGGTCTGAGATGCTGGGAGGGCTGGCCATCGCGACTCTCTCGATCTCACCCTTCCGCAGCGCGCGGTCGAACGCTTCCACGACCGTGGGAGAGTATCGCCGGCCTTTGCCCTGCCTGATCTCTTTGACGGCGCGTGTTGGCGGCCAGGCGTCCTTGTAGGGCCGCTCGGTCGTCATAGCGTCGAATGAGTCGGCGACGGCGGTGACAGCGGCCCCGATGGGTATCTCTTCGCCGCGCAGGCCGTCCGGGTATCCTGTCCCATCCCAGTTCTCGTGGTGCCAGCGGGCGATCTGGCGAGCGGTCTCCAGCGAGGGCTGCAACGACAGCAGGTCCTGGCCCCATATGGGGTGCTGCTTGATGATCTCCCACTCCTCGGCCGTGAGCGGCCCCGGCTTGGCAAGGATGGGGTCCGGCACTCGCATCTTGCCGACATCGTGGAGGAGCGAGCCAAGACCTATTTCTCTAGCCTCCTGACGGCTGAGTCCCAGTTCCAGTGCTATCGCCTCTGAGAAGCCTCTGATCCTGAGCAGGTGGCTCTCTGTGTAGGGGTCGCGGGCTTCAGCGGCCACCGCCAGCAGCATCACCGTGTTCTCAAAGGCCCTCTGCTTGTCCTCTTCGATCCGCTTTTCCTCAGTGATATCCTCACCGGCGCCCACATAGCTCGCGGGACTACCGTCTCTGGATAGTATTGGACTCGCCACTGTGCGAACCCAGCGTACTTCTCCCCCTGCCCTCAAGATGCGGTATTCCCAGGAGAACGTACGCTTTTCACGCCCTGCCTTCAGCGACTGCTCGACTGTCGCTTGGCGGTCATCCGGATGAATGTTCTTGATCCAGCTCCGCCCCAGTAGTTCTTCGGGCCGCAACCCAAATGTGCCAAGCAAGTGCTCGTTGGCGTAGATGAACTTGCCCTCGGCGTCCGTTGAGAAGATGCCGATGGGCGCCGAGGCACTGAGAACGCGGAACTTCTCCTCGCTCTCGCGCAGGGCATCCTCCGCTGCCTTGCGGTTGGTGATGTCGCGGACTGTCCCCACCAAAGCCAGCAGCGTCCCATCCTCGGCGCGTACGAAGGCGCGGTCATCGCTGTACCAGCGGTACTCTCCGTCCCTGCGCTTGAACCGGTACTCAATTGTCGCGGCCATGCGGCCCTCAGGAGCGTCATCCGGCAGGTCGCGCGGGGATGGCCGGAGCCTCTTCCTGTCGTCAGGATGGAACCTCTCCTTGACTCCCTCAACGCCCATCGCAGTGATCTCTTCGGGCGTGAAGCCCAGTAGCTGGACAGCGGATGGGCTGACGTAGTCGTAGGTGCGGGTTTGCAGGTTCAACTTGTAGATCAGGTCGCGGGAGACCTCCAGGACATCGCGGAACCGACGCTCGGATTTCTGGAGCCGCGCCGTCCTGTCGAGCAGGGTCTCCGTCATCTCATTGAAGTCGTGCGCCAGGGAAGCTACCTCCTCTGGGCCGGACACGTTAACTCTGGCCTCGAGGTTCCCTGACGTGATCTCTCTGGCCCGCGATCGAAGCTCGGCGAGCGGGCGTGTCACCGAGCGAAGGAGCGTGAGGAGTGCCAGAGACGCTGTCAAGAAGGCAAACGCGCTAAACCCGATCAACAGCCCAAGGGTAGAGTCTGAGGTGCGGTCCACCGCCGCTCGCTCGGCGGACAGCATGGCCTCTTGTTCCTGCGCCAGTTGCTCCAGCTCGGCGATCACTCCTGCGGCCGGAGGCCAGAGCTTCTCCTGGGTTTGTTGCGCTGTCGCTAACCTTGCCTCCCTGCTCGAAGTGAGGAAAGAGGCCATGACTGCGTCTGCTTCTCCCAGAAGCTGTTCCACCTCTCCGGCCGCCGCATCCAGTGGGGCGGCCTCATCCGGCCCTCCGGCGGCAAGCAGCTTGTCTCGAGCATCCTGTATGTCCTTGGTGACCGAAATGTGACCTTGCCGATACTGGTCGACGAGCGGCGCGGGGTCGTCTGCGAATACTGCAATGGCAGTGAACGTGGCCGAAAGAAAGAGCTGAGCGCGGGCACTCTCGAGAGAGGCGAGTGCGAGGGCCCTCCGCTCCAGTGAGCGGCGTGCGCTTTGCTCGCTTTGAGCGCGCCAGAGAGCCACTCCTGCCACACCTGCCAATAGCAGGAGTAGCGCGAGACCTGCCAGAATGGACCGCCCTCGGAATGACCTCAGGCTAAGGACTTTGCAGGGGGCCACTAGGCGTCGCCACATCCCTCTCATCACCTACCTAGGTCATACCGGCGGCCTTCTGGCCGTGTCGAACAAGAGGCAATGCGTCATGCAAACCCTCCTGTAGTATTGTCGGAAGGGATCGTGCAGATCGTCAGCTACGAAGGGGAGAGAATTGCGAGGGGCACGGTCGACGCCATTGGGAGTGCGGCGCGACCAAGGCAGAGGCGAGTTCGCATCCACGGCGCCATGATGCGGCCCCGGGTTCGTTATATTGGTGCCGGGGGCGGGGCTCGAACCCGCATGTCCCTTACGGAACGGCGGATTTTAAGTCCGCTGCGTCTGCCAGTTCCGCCACCCCGGCACGAAACCCCGCCGTCACCGCCGTAGCGGAGGGCTTCAGCCCTCCACCGCTGGTCGACCTCCACAAAGAACGGGCTCAGAACCGGGGTGGTCCTGAGCCGGTGGGATCGAATGGAGGCGACGGCCGGATTCGAACCGGCGATAGGGGTTTTGCAGACCCCCGCCTTAACCACTTGGCCACGTCGCCCTGGAGCGAAAGACAACCCCCTTGGCAATCGACCTGCGATAGGGGAGTCACATCTGAAGCCAGCACACCCGTTCTAGGCAATCCCAGCCCCGGACAACCCTGCGGACCCATCACAGCCCAGCTCCGGCCCGCTCCGACGGTATAATAGCAAGCGCACAATACGCCCGCAAGCCGGAGCTGGCCGCGCGGGCTCCGCCAGCGTAACATGACATAACAACCTTCGCCGCCATCTGGCTGCCAATGCCGTCCCATCGCCACCGAGGCCGCTGTTGCGGCCGCTCCGGGACGCTCAGAACCCGGACCACATTGCAGAAGGAGCGCCGACCGTCGGCCTCGACGGCCCACAGCCAGCCGAGAAACCGGTCGAGCCCATGGTGGACGTTCCGCCGGTAGGCACAGCCGACTCCTCTGAGCCATCCGCTCCGGCCGGCCGGCCACATAAGAGCCGCCCAGGCAGAAACCCCAGCGCAGGAGTTGTACTTAACGTAAGAGTTATAGTGCGCAGTACTTTCACGTTCAAATAGCGCTTCCGGCCCGGGCCTGGGGGCCGGGGCGGCTAGGGCTCGCGCCCTCCTCGCGATGGCGACGTGAGTTCCGATGCGGGCAAGCGTGGGCGTCGACGCGTGTCACCGCGGGGAGCAGAATGACCGCGGCACGGGACGGCAGGCCACACCGCCCGCGGTCGCCGCCCTGACGTGCGAACATGGAAGATGGGGGCCATGTTAGCGGATTAGGTTAGGCCTCGGCGTCCATCAACGCATGGAGTTTCTGCGTGAGTTCGCTCAGCTCGGGGAAGCGGCCCTCGGCGGCCTTCGAGAAGATGAGCCGGCCGTTCACTGTCACCTCGAAGCGGCCGCGCCCGCTGGGGACGAGGGTCAGGCTCTGAATCCAGTCGCTATAGGCGTGAAGAAGCTCCTCCGCCATCCAGGCGGCTCTAAAGAGGTAGTTTCAAGGCACGCAGTACTCGATCTGAATGGTCAGTTTCTCGGCCATTTCTTCCCCCTTCGGCTAAGGCCTGTCGGCCCATGTTAGCTCTGCAAAGGCGATCCTTCAACCGCTCCGCCAGCCAGGCGCGAGACCGGGAACTGCGGGGGTTCCTCGCTGCGCCGGCGCCCCGCGCCCAGTCCGACGCGCTGGCTGACGCCCGCCGCCGCGCGCGGCGCCTTCTCCGCTCGTCACGCGCTTGACAGGCAGGCGGCGCTACGCCATTCTGAACTGTAACAGGTCAACGCCGCCTTCGTTTTCACTTGTCACAGGCGGGATCGTGCCCGCCCAGCACCCTGGAGGCGGCTCATGGCCCGTGATTATCAGGCCGAAGGCATAGTCCGGGACCAGCGCGGCGCCCCTCTCTTTCGCTGCTCGCTCTGCGGCGCCCCTCTCACCGTGATTGACTTCGGTCGCCAGGCTCTCCGCTTCCCGGAGGGTCAGGAGACCGCCCAGGACTATCTGGACGCCGAGGTCATCGACGAACTAACTCACTACGATTGCGTCGCCGCTGCCCGCGAAGCCGTCTAGACCGCCGGCATCGGCGATGGGGTTATGTCAACTTAGCCCCTGCCGGCCCTTCCGGCCGAGCGGTCCGGCTGTGCCCCCCAGAAAGGAGGCCGGGATGGCTCAGTCCACCACGATCGACGACCTTTACTTCCAGCGCTTCATCCAGAGCAGCTTCCTCATCAAGACCCCTGACACGGTCATCTACGTCGATCCTCACAAGATAGAGGAGGGTGAGAAGGCAGACCTTATCCTGATTACGCATGAGCACTTTGACCACCTGGATCCGGCGACCATCGCCGCGCTGAGCAAGGACGGCACCGTCATCGTCGCCAACGCGTCCTGCGCCGCGCGGCTCGAGGGCCACGGCCGCGTGGTGGCCCTGGAGGAAGGCCAGACCGCCAACGAGAAAGGCATCGAGATCCGGGCCGTGGCCGGCTACAACAGCCATCATCCCAGGGGCTTCAACGTGGGCTTCGTCTTCAGCGTGGCGGGCAAGACCGTCTACCACGCCGGCGACACCGGCCGTGTCCCCGAGATGGCACAGCTCGGCCCTATCGACGTAGCCCTTATTCCCATTGGCGGCACCTACACGATGGACGAGCCGGAGGCTGCTGCCCTGGTGCGCGACCTGAAGCCGAAGGTGGTCATCCCCATGCACTACGGCTACGCCACCGGCGGCGACCCCAAGCGCTTCGCCACCCTGGTCGGCGACGCGGCGCAGGTGATCATCCTGTAGCACCGCTCGCGCGCCGCCGACACCGTGCCTCTCCGGCTCTCACCCTCGCCGCTGCTTGTGCTATATTTGCCTCGGGAATCTGAAGGAACAGGCTTTGCCGCCATCGACCTACCGCGTCATCCAGTACGGCATCGGCGCCATCGGCGCTGAGGTGACACGCGCCCTGGCCGGCCATCCCGATGTGCAGATCGTGGCCGCCATCGACCGCGCGCCGGACAAGGCCGGCCAGGACCTCGGCCGGCTGGCGGGCCTCGGGAGAGACCTGGGGATAACCGTCACCGTCGACGCCGAGGCCGCTCTCGCTCTGCCGGCGGACGTGGTCGTCCACACGACGGGCTCGTATCTGGAGGAGGTGGCACCACAACTGCTGGCAGCCGTGGACGCGGGCAAGAATGTGCTCTCCACCTGCGAGGAGCTGTCCTACCCGTGGGACCGTCACTCCGCCCTATCGAGCCAGATCGACGCCCGGGCGAAAGCGACCGGCGTGACGGTGGTGGGCACGGGCGTCAACCCGGGCTTCGTCATGGACACCCTGGCCCTGGCCGTCAGCGCCGCCTGCCAGTCGCTGTCGCGCCTCGAGATCCGGCGCGTGGTTGACGTCAGCACGCGCCGAATTCAGCTTCAGCGCAAGGTAGGGCTGGGCATCACCCCGGACGAGTTCGAGCGGCGCAAGGCCACGGGCCGCTTCGGGCACGTGGGGCTCATGGAGTCGGCCCGCCTTGTAGCCCACGCCCTGGCCTGGCCGATGGAGGAGTGGCAGGAGGTGCTAGAGCCGGTGGTCTGCACCGACCCGCGCCAGGCCGGCGAGTTGCGCCTGGAGAGGGGCCAGGTGGCCGGCATTCACCAGGTGGTCAGCGGCCTCCGCAACGGTCGCGAGGCGCTGCGCCTGGAGCTGGAGATGTCGGCGGGGGCGGCCCGGCCCCGCGACGAAGTCCTCATTGAGGGGCGGCCGCCGGTGCACATGGTGATCGAGGGAGGCATCCAGGGAGACCTGGCGACGGCGGCCGTCGTGGCTAACGCCATCCCGGCCGTAGTAGTGGCAGCGCCGCCGGGGCTCCTCACGATGGCGGACCTTCCCCTGCTCTACGCCCGTCGGGTCCAAAGCTGACGGGGCCGCCTCGCCTGCCCCGAAGATGGAGGCGCAGGGACACGTGACCACTATCCTCGAGCGCTACCGGCAGTTGCACCCGCGGTCGGCGGCCCTGCACGCCGAGGCTCTGCGCTTCTTCCCCAACGGCGTCACCCATGACGTCCGCCACCTCGGCCCCTTCCCGATTTATGTCGAGCGCGCCGCCGGCTCCCGCAAGTGGGACGTGGACGGCCACGAGATCATCGACTACGTGATGGGCCACGGCGCCCTCCTCCTCGGCCACGCCCACCCGGATGTCACGCGCGCCGTCGCCGAGCAGCTCGCCAAGGGCACCCACTACGGCGCCTGCCATGAGATGGAGATACGCTGGGCGGAGTGGGTGCAGCGCCTGGTGCCGTCGGCTCAGCTGGTGCGCTTCACCAGCTCGGGCACCGAGGCGACGATGATGGCCGTGCGCCTGGCCCGCGCCTACACCGGCCGCCAGAAGCTGGTTCGTTTCCAGGGCCATTTCCACGGCTGGAACGACAGCGTGGTGGGCTTCACCCTCGCCGGCGAGGCCACGCCGGAGGCGGTGGGCATTCCCCTGTCGGCCCTCCAGAACCAGGTGCTCGTGCCCCAGCACGACGTCGAGGCACTACGCCATGCCCTCGAGGAGCACGACGACATCGCCGCCGTCATCATCGAGCCGACGGGCGCCTCGTACGGCACCGTGCCCCTGGAGCCCGCCTTCCTGGCCGAAGCCCGCCGCGTGACCGAGAGCACCGGCGCCCTCCTGATCTTCGACGAGGTGGTTACCGGCTTCCGGGTGGCGCCCGGCGGCGCTCAGGCTCTTTTCGGCGTCCTGCCGGACATCACATGCCTGGCGAAGGTCCTGGCGGGCGGGCTTCCCGGCGGCGCTGTCGTCGGCCGGCGCGAGGTCCTCTCCCTCCTGGGCTTCGGCGAAGACGATTGGAACTTGAAGCGGCGCATCTCACACCCAGGCACCTTCAACGCCAACCCCCTCTCGGCGGCCGCCGGCGCCGCCTGCCTCTCCCTCATAGCCGACGGCCGGGCCCAGGAGCAGGCCGCAGGCCTCTGTCGACGTCTCTGCCAGGGGATGAACGCGGTCATGCGCCGGGCCGGCGTGCCGGGCTGCGCCTACGGGTTCTCCTCGATGTTGCACATCACCATGGGCCAGGAGGTGCCGCCGCCCGAGGATGGCTTCCTCTGGCACTGGCAAGGCGCCCCCGGTTCGACCGTGCCCGGCATGTCCCGTGAACGGCTCGAAGCGCTGAAGCGAGGGATGCTCAACTGCGGCGTGGACCTCATGCGCAACGGCGGGCTGGTCTCGGCCGTGCACAGCGAGCAAGACGTGGAGGCGACGCTCGCCGCCTTCGACGAGACGCTCGCCGCCATGCGCCGCGAAGGCCTGGTCTAGGTGGAACAGTGGAACCTTGGGACCTTTGGACCAGTCTTGGTGAGCGGTTCCAAGGTTCCAGGTTCTAAGGTGCTACGGTTCGGGGAACGTCACCAGGGACGTGGTGCTCTCGATGCCGGGTATGGTGCGCAGGCGCTGGCCTAAGACGGGCGCAACCTCTGTAAGACTCTCCACCTTCAGCTCGACGACTATGTCGTAGGGGCCCATCACCTCGTGGCATTCCGCCACTTCCGGGATGGACTTGATGGCCTGGAACACCTTCTTCGTCTGTCCGGGGTCAACCACGACCAAAACGTACGCTTTGATGGCCATGTCGAGTCTCCTTCCCTGCCAGCGCCGTATCTTGCCTTGCTCTGCGATACCTCTTTCGACGGCCTACTATCTAGTATACCGTCCCAGACCCGCCGTCAACGTGGGAACCGGACGCCGAACGTGCTAGAATTGAAGTGTGCCCTTCTTCTGTGGGGCCGCGTGGAGCCTGCTTCACACTTACCATCACTTGGCCTTGGTGGTAGAATTGAATAAAGAAGCTTTGTTGCTGCTAAAGCTTCCCGGCGGAGACGCCGATACTTCTGAGCGAAGAGCCTAGAATGGCTAAGAACGATATCATCATCAGGATCGGCGGCGAGGGTGGCGAAGGCGTCATCAGCGCCGGCGACATGTTCACCAGCGGCGCTGCCCGCACCGGATTCCACGTCTTTACCTTCCGCACCTACCCGGCCGAGATCAAGGGCGGACACGCCTGGTACCAGATCCGCGTCAGCGAGAAGCCGGTCCTCTCGATTGGGGACGGCGTCGATGTCCTCATCGCCTTCGACAACGAGGCCTATCAAAGGCACATCGGGGACGTCAACGAGCACGGAGTGGTCATCTACGACCCGGACCGTGTTGACGTTGGCGAGACCAACGGCCGCATCAGGTACCCGGTGCCCCTTCAGCGCATCGCCCGCGAGAAGCTGGACTTCCAGCGGGGCAAGAACGTACTGACGCTGGGGATCATGGCAGGCCTCTTCGGCCTGGACCCCGCCTCTCTGGAAGACCTGGTGCGCGGCCGCCTCAAGCGCCGCGCCGAGCTGCTTTCCAAGAACCTGGAGGCCCTCCAATACGGCTACGAGTACACGCGGCAGATCCGCAAGGAAGACGGATACTACCTGGGGACCAGCGACAATGTAAGCCGGTTGGTCATGAGCGGCAACGATGCCATCGTGGCCGGCGCGCTGCACGCGGGCTGTCGCTTTTACGCCGGCTACCCCATCACACCCGCCTCCGAGATCCTGGAGACGATGGCCCGGGAGCTACCCAAGCTTGGAGGGATCTTCCTTCAGGGCGAGGATGAGATGGCATCCCTGGCCTCTTGCCTGGGGGCATCGTTCACGGGCACGAAGGCGATGACCGCTACCTCCGGGCCCGGCTTCTCTTTGATGACGGAGCTGATGGGTCTTGCCTCCATGGCCGAGATCCCCGTCGTCATCGTGGATGCCCAGCGGGCCGGCCCCAGCACGGGCATGCCGACCAAGCTGGAGCAGGGCGACCTGTACCATGCACTGTTCGCCGGCCACGGCGACTTCCCCCGCATCGTCGTAGCGCCGGGCTCGGTCCAAGACTGCCTCTTCGAGATCGTGGATGCCTTCAACATGGCGGAGCAGTACCAGATGCCGGTCATCTTCCTCTCCGACCAGTCGCTGTCCCATCGCACTGAGTCCCTCCAGATGCCCGACCTAAGTCCGCTCACCGTGGTCGACCGGGCGCGACCTCAGGGGGGCGACCCGGAGCCCTATTGGCGCTTCCGGGAAACGGAGAGCGGCGTCTCCCCCGTGGCTCTGCCAGGGATGGATGTCGAGGGCGCCTACGTGGCGCCGGGCCTGGAGCACGGCGAGTCGGGCCACCCGAGCCAGGAGCCCGCTGTCCACGAGCTGATGACCCAGAAGCGCTTCCGGAAGCTGACGACTCTCCAGTCTGAGCTGGGGCCCGTACCCCGCTACGGCTCCGACAACCCGAAGGTCGGCATCATCGGCTGGGGCGCCACAGAGGGCGCCATCCGCGAGGCCGTCGACCGGGCGCTGGCGGCCGGCTACGAGGTGGCTGCCTTGCACCCGCGGGTTCTTAATCCGCTGCCAGAAAAGGAACTGGGGGCCTTCATCGACTCGGTGGAGCACGTCATCGTGCCCGAGGTGAACTACCAGGGGCAGATGGCCCATCACCTGGCGGCCACCTTCGGATTCAAGCCCATACCCCTCAACAAGTACGGCGGCCTCCCCTTCATGCCGGGGGAGATCTTCCGCAAGGTCGAAGAGGTTCTCAATCATGACCATTGATACAGCCCTCGAAGAGCAGGACGTCCTGCTGGAGGTCAAAGACTACAAGAGCGGTGTCAAGCCGGTGTGGTGCCCCGGCTGCGGCGACTTCGGCGTGCTCAGCGCCACCTACAAGGCCCTGACCACGCTTCAACTGAAGCCGCACGAGGTTGTCGTGGTGTCGGGGATCGGCTGCTCCAGCCGCACCCCCTACTTCATGCGCACCTACGGCATCCACGGAGTCCACGGCCGGCCTCTGCCCATCGCCACCGGCGTCAAGCTGGCCAACCCGGCGCTGACGGTGCTGGCAATGGGCGGCGACGGCGACCTCATGAGCATCGGCGCCGGACACCTGCCGCACGCGGCGGCCCGCAACGTGGACATCACCGTCATCATGATGGACAACCAGACCTACGGCCTCACCAAGGCCCAGGCCTCGCCCACGTCGGCGACAGGGCACATCTCCAAGTCGACGCCCTTCGGCTCAATCGCCAGGCCATTCAAGCCCGTGATGCTGGCGCTGTCCTACGGCGCCACCTTCGTCGGCCGCGGCTACTCGGCCCGGCCACAGGAGATGTCTGAGCTCATTGTGCAGGGTATCCGGCACCACGGCTTCTCGTTCATCCACGTCCAGAGCCCCTGCACCGAGTTCCACAACACCTACAACCACTACGACGAGGCAGTGGACGAGATGCCGCCCGGGCACGATACCTCGGACCTGGCGGCAGCGCTTCACCTGGCCCTTACCGAAGAGCGCGTGCACCTCGGCCTCTTCTACCGCGACGAGTCCAGAGAGCCGTTCGATCAGCGCTCGCGGGAGTTCGTGGAGGAGGTGAGCGAGTTCAACCTGGAGGCCTACCTGAAGCGTTTCGCCTAGCCTCCGTCCTCCAAATCGCGGCCGCCCGATAAGGGCGGTCTTCCTTTTCCCCAATTCTCTATCACGACGTGATATCATGAGCGCGAGTCAGGAGGAGCCATGACGCAGCCATCGAGGCGGGCTCGGGCGCCCTCCCCCAAGCGGCGAACGGCGAGGCGGCCCGCCGCGCGCGACGAGGCCCGCTACCAACACGCCCTGGAGGTGTTCCAGCAGTTCGTCCGCGAGTGCCAGGCCTGCCAGTCGGAGGTGCCCCAGGACTGGCAGTACTGCGCCCACTGCGGCGAGAGGCTGGCGACGAGCTGCCCGCGCTGCGGCAATCCACTGCCCCCTTCCGGGGGCCGTTTCTGCCCCCACTGCGGATTGGAGATCCCCCTGGAAGCACCCTAGAGGTGGTCAAACGGCAGATGTCGGAGCGCGTAGCGAACCGCACGAGAGTGGCAGCAGCCTTCGACAAGCATATCCTGCGTGAGCTCACAGCCATCGTGGGCCGCGAGTACGTCCTCCACGACCCCGCCGACCTCCTCATCTTCGAGTACGACGCCGCCGTCGACCGCTCTCTGCCTCAGGTTGTGGTGCTCCCCGAGACGGCGGAGCAGGTGTCGGAGGTGGTCAAGCTGGCGCGTCGCCACGGTCTGCCGGTAACCCCCCGAGGAGCCGGGCACGGGCCTGAGCGGCGGCGCCATCGCCGAGATGGGCGGTGTCGTGCTGGTGCTAACGCGCATGAAGCGCATCCTGGAGGTGGACCACCAGGAGGGCACAGCCCTGGTCGAGGCGGGAGTCGTCAACCTCGAGCTGAGCCGGGCGGTGCAGCACTACGGCCTCTACTTCGCGCCCGACCCGAGCAGTCAGCGGGCCTGCACGGTGGGCGGCAACGTGGCCGAGAACGCCGGCGGGCCCCACTGCCTGGCCTACGGCGTCACCACCAACCACGTCCTCGGCCTGGAGCTCGTGCTGGCCGACGGCGAGATTGTCTGGGTGGGAGGGCGCATCCGCGACCTGCCGGGATATGACCTCACAGGCGCCGTCATCGGCTCCGAGGGCACCCTCGCAATCGTCACCAAGGCCCTGGTGCGCCTGCTCCGCCTGCCGGAGGCCGTTTTCACCCTCCTCGCCATCTTCGACGAGATGGACCAGGCCAGCAACGCCGTCTCCGCCATCATCGGCCAGGGCTTCGTGCCCGCCGCCCTGGAGATGATCGACCGGGAGATCATCCAGGCTGTAGAGCCCGCCCTCCACGTCGGCTACCCGATGGACGCCGAAGCCGTCCTCCTCATCGAGCTGGAGGGCCTGCGTGAGGCGGTGGCCGAAGAGGGCGAGGCGGTGAAGCGGGTATGCCAGGCTCAAGGCGCCCGCGAGGTGCGCGTGGCCGAGGACAGCGCCGAGCGCGAGCGACTCTGGGCCGGTCGAAAGGGGGCTATCAGCGCCCTGGGGCGTCTGACGCCCAACTGGCACGTCGTGGACGGCACCGTGCCGCGCACGCGCCTGCCCGAGGTGCTCCGACGCGTCGCGACAGTCGGCCAGAAGTACGACTTCCACATCGCCAACGTCTTCCACGCAGGCGACGGCAATCTGCACCCCAATATCCTCTTCGACGCCCGCCAGCCAGGGGAGATCCAGCGCGTGCTGGAGGCGGCCAGCGAGATCACGCGCATCTGTGTGGACGTCGGCGGCACGATCACCGGCGAGCACGGTGTTGGGCTGGAGAAGCGCCGGTACATGCCCTGGCTCTTCTCGGACGATGACCTGGGGGCCATGCAGCGACTGAAGGCCGTCTTTGGCGCCGACGAGCTCCTCAATCCGGGCAAGATATTCCCCGCGGCCGAGGGCCCCGGCGGCGTGAGCCAAGAGCAGGTCATGCGCAGCATGGGCCCCGACGCCTCCGTGTGACCATGTCTCCTATAGGGACCGCCGCCCTCCTCGATTCCCTGACCTCCACCCTTCCCAAAGAGCAGGTTCTGACGGGCGAAGACGCCGGGGGATACGAGGTAGATGGCTTGCGTCCCGTCGCCGCCGTCCTGCCCCAAAGCGTCGACGAGGTGTCGGCGGTTCTGGCGGCGGCCTGCGGGCAGCGGGCGGTGGTGGTGCCCTGGGGCGGTGGCACCGCCATGGCGGTGGGCAACCTGCCCCGCGCCTACGACCTTGCCCTGGTCACGCGCCGGCTGGACCGCATCCTGGAGTACGAGCCGGCCGACCTCACCTTCACGGCGCAGGCCGGCATCACCATGGCCGCGCTCGCCCGCGAGCTTAAGCGTCACGGCCAGTTACTGCCGCTGGACGCGCCCGATGAGGCCACGCTCGGCGGCGCGCTCGCCACCGGCGTCTTCGGCCCCCGGCGCCACGCCTACGGTCCCACGCGCGACTGGGTGCTGGGCGTCCGCGTCGTCCACGCCGACGGTCGGGCCACCAAAGCCGGCGGCCGCGTGGTGAAGAACGTCGCTGGCTACGACATGACCAAGCTCTACCTGGGGTCGCTGGGCACCCTGGGGGTCATCGTGGAGGCCTCTCTCAAGGTAACGCCGCTGCCCGCGCTGGAGGAGACCTGGGCTGTGGTCTGCCCATCTTCCGCGGAAGCGGTCCGCCTGGCCCTGGATGCTGACACTCGCGGGCTGCGTCTGGGAGCCTTGACTGTGGCCGGCCCGCTGGGTCCCGACGGCCCCCTGGCCGCGGCGGCGCTGGACAGCCGGGGCTACGCCGTGCTGGCCCAAGCCGCCGGCACGCGGGCGGCGGTGGAGCGCTCGCTGCGGGACCTTGACAGCCTCGCCGGCGACCACGGTCTCGCCGCCGGAGCCATGCGGCCCGGCGGCGCCGCCGAGGTGTGGGAGGCGCTGCGAGCCCTCGCTCGCCCCGCCCTGGAGGACAACGTTCTCCTGGTGAAGGCTCTCCTGTCGCCGCGGCGGATGCTGCCCTGGATCGAGCGCACGGCCGCCCTGGCGGCGAAGACGGGCCTGGCGCCCGCCCTGGCCGCCCACGTGGGCGCGGGCTGCGTCTTCACCCGCTGGCAGGGGCCGGGCCTGGGCGGAGAGCGCGGCCGGGGCCTGCTCACCGCCCTCAGCGAGTCGGCGGCGACCCTGGGCGGCGCTGCCGTTGTCGAGGGCTGCGGGGTCGAGCTCAAGCGCCACGTCGACGTCTGGGGCCGCCCACGCGCCGACTTCGCCCTCATGCGTCGCCTGAAGGAGCAGTTCGACCCGCACGGCACCCTGAACCCCGGCCGCTTCCTGGGGAGGCTGTAGGCCAGTGGCGGATACCACTGTCACGAGTACACGCACCGCCGTCCCCGCCGGCATAGAAGGCCTGCCTGCCGGGCAGGAAGGGCCACGGGCGGAGGACATCAGCCGCTGCATCCACTGCGGCTACTGCCTGAACCACTGCCCGACCTACGTCGCGCTGGGGCTGGAGACCGAATCGCCCCGCGGGCGCATCCACCTGATCGATGCTCTAAGCCAGGGTCGCATCAAGACGGGGCGCGCGGCCCTGGAGCACCTGGACCTCTGCCTCCAGTGCCGGGCCTGCGAGACGGCCTGCCCGTCGGGGGTGCGATTCGGGCGCATCATGGAAGGGGGTCGCGCGCAGGTGGTGGCGGCCGGCCGGAGCCCCCTGAGCTGGCGGCTGCGCTCCGTCGCGCTGCGCTGGACGCTCCCCCATCCGCGACGGCTGCGCCTGCTCGCCGTTCTGCTGCGTTTCTACCAGCGGAGCGGCCTCCAGAGCCTGATGCGCCGCACCCACCTTCTGTGGCTCCTGCCCTTCCATCTGCACCGCCTCGAGCAGCTCCTGCCGCCGGTGGCCGGCCGATTCTTCACGCCGGCCAGCGCCGCCTCGAACCCCGGCGCCGACGGCGGCGCCCGCCGCGTCGCCCTGCTTACGGGCTGCGTGATGCCGTTCATCTACCCTCAGACGCACGAGGCCACGGTGCGCGTCCTGGAGCGCCACGGTTGCCGGGTGGTGGTGCCCGAGGAGCAGGTCTGCTGCGGCGCCCTCTTCGTCCACGGCGGCGACCGCCGCACTGCCCGCCGGCTGGCCCGTCGCAACATCGATGTCTTCCTCGCCGCAGGCGTGGAGGCCGTCATCATCAACGCGGCCGGCTGTGGGTCCACCCTCAAGGAGTACGGCGAGCTGCTCGCCGGCGACCCCGAATACGCCGAGAAGGCGGCCCGCTTCTCGTCGATTGTGAAGGACATCACCGAGTTCCTGGTGGAGCTCCCCTTCCAGGAGGGGCTGGGCCGCCTGGAGCGCCGCGTCACCTACCAGGACTCCTGTCACCTGGCCCACGCCCAGGGGATCACGGCCGCGCCGCGCCAGCTTCTGGCAGCCATACCAGGGCTGGAGCTCGTCGAGATGGAGAACGCCGACCGCTGCTGCGGGAGCGCTGGCATCTACAACGTCACCCAGCGCGAGATGTCATCGAGGCTCCTGGCCGAGAAGATGCGGGCCGTGGCTGCCACGGAGGCGTCGACGGTGGCCACCGCCAACCCCGGCTGCATGCTCCAGCTCGAGGCCGGACTACGCCAGCACGGTGTGCCAGGCACCGTCGCTCACGTGGTTGAGGTGCTGGACGAGGCCTATGCGGCGGGCAGTACTACCCCTGTTGCGGCGAAGGCCGCCGGTCGGCCACCGAGGAAGCCGAAGTCTACCTGAGCTGAGCCCTATTCACGGATGCCCCACCGGCCGGCGTCAACGCATGATTCAGGCGGGGCTGGCGGCAGAGGTTGCGCTGAACGCCTTGCCCGGGCCCTAGCTCTGCAGCCCGTCTTTATTCAACTCAAGCTGCTAACGTTCTCGGCTTGCACCAGCCTGAAGCTCGCGCGCTCTACTTCTTGTTGACATCGTCAGCAAACGGAACAATAATGCGGTGCATCCAGGGTGCGGGGATCATCTGCCGTGGCTCAGGATCTTCCCGAGGGCACCGTTACCGTCCTCTTCACCGACGTTGAGGGCTCCACTGACCTGACGACACGCCGGGGCGATGATGTCGCCCACGCGATCCTCCGCGCCCAGCGCGAGCTAGTGCGGCAGCAAGTGGGGCAGCACAGCGGCTGCGAGGTGAAGTCGATAGGTGACGGCTTCATGGTGGCCTTCGGGTCGGCGCGGCGTGCCGTGGCCTGCGCCGCGTCCATTCAGCGAGCGCTCTATGGGCACAACCTGCGGCAACCTGCGGATGACCAAGTGCGGGTGCGCATCGGCCTGAACACCGGCGAGGTCATCGAGGAGGACCGGGACCTCTTTGGCGAGACGGTGAATGCCGCTGCTCGCGTTGCGGCCAAGGCCAAGGGCGGCCAGATACTGATATCCGAGGCTGTGCGGGCGGTCCTGGGACGTCCCAAGAACGTGGAACTGGTCGACCGCGGCCGCTTCCGCCTCAAGGGCTTCCCGGAGCGGTGGCGCCTGTACGAGGTCGTCTGGCGGAAGGAGGCCCCGACTGCCGGGCCGGCGGTTGCTGAACGCACGCCCTTTGTGGGGCGGGAGGCGGAGCGGGCCGACCTGCGCCGCCTCTTGGACCAGTCGATTCGCGGCCAGGGCGCCCTGGTCATGATCGGCGGCGAGCCCGGTGTCGGCAAGACGCGGCTGGCCGAGGAGCTGATGGCCGAGGCCCGCCAGCGCGGAGCACTGGCCTGGAGCGGCCACTGCTACGAGATGGAAGGGGCGCCGCCCTACATCGCCTTCGTGGAGATCCTGGAGAGCGCGGCCCAGGTGATCGCGCCGCCGGCCCTCCGCGAGACCCTGGGCGATTCGGCGCCGGAGGTGGCCAAGCTCCTGCCGGAGCTGCGCCGCCTCTTTCCCGACATACCGCCGCCCCTGGAGCTGCCACCGGAGCAGGAACGCCACTACCTGTTGAACAGTGTGCGGGAGTTCCTGGCGCGTGCCGCCCGAGCCCAGCCTCTCCTCCTCGTGCTGGACGACCTGCACTGGGCCGACGACTCCACCCTCCTGCTGCTCCAGCACATCGCTCAGCAGCTCCGCGAGGTGCCCGTCCTCATCCTGGGCACCTACCGAGACGTGGAGCTGGACGTGGGCCGCCCCCTGGCCAGGGCCCTGGAGGGCCTCCTCCGCCAGCGCCTGGCCCACCGCATCGCCCTCAGGCGGCTGCCCCAAGACGGCGTGGCGGCCATGCTCCGGGCCCTGAGCGGCCAGGAGCCGCCCGCCCCGCTGGTGCAGGCCGTCTACGCTGAGACGGAGGGCAACCCCTTCTTCGTGGAGGAGGTGTTCCAGCACCTGGCCGAGGAGGGCAAGCTGTTCGACGCCCAGGGCCGCTGGCGCGCAGACCTCCGCGTAGGCGAGCTGGACGTGCCGGAGGGGGTCCGCCTGGTCATCGGCCGTCGGCTGGAGCGCGTCTGCGAGGACTGCCGGCGGGTACTCACCGCCGCCGCCGTTATCGGCCGTGGCTTCAGCTTCGAGCTGCTCGATGCTCTGGGCGAGGTTCAGACAGATGCCCTGCTGGACGCCGTCGACGAGGCGGAGCGGGCCCGCCTTATCACCGCCGCCAGCGACGGTCCCCAAGCCCGCTTCACCTTCACCCACGAGCTGATCCGCCAGACGCTGGTCAGCGCTCTGTCCCTGCCCCGACGCCAGCGGCTGCACCTGCGGGTGGCGGAGGCCATCGAGCGGGCCTACTGCCCGGTCCATCGAAGAGCACGCCGCCGACCTGGCCTACCACCTCAACCAGGCCGGGGCCGCCGCCGACCCCGAGAAGACGGTGCGCTACCTGGCGCTGGCTGGCGACCAGGCCCTCGCTGCCGCCGCCTTCGAGGACGCCCTGCGCCACTACGAGAACGCCCTCTCCTTGCAGCCAGCCGAAGACCGGCGGGCGCGGGCCGACCTGCTCTTCAAGCGGGGGCTGGCCCTGCGCAGCCTGGGCCGCTGGGAGGAGGCGCTGACTGACTGGCGGGAGGCGCTGGACACCTACGAGAAGCTGGGCGACGCCCAGGCGCTGGCCCGCGTCTGCAACGGGTTAGGCGCACTGCTGGCCTATGCAGCCCGCTGGGACGAAGGGTTAGAGGTCGCCCGCCGCGGCCTCGCCTCCGTGGGCGAGGAGGCGAGCGTCGCCCGCTGCCGCCTCCTAATGATCGAGGGCGTGCTCCTGTACTATTGCGGCGATTATGATGCCGCCCAGCCGCCGCTGGACCGGGCCCTGGCCATGGGCCAGGAGTTGGGCGACGAGCGACTGCTCGGATACGTCCTGTCAGCGAGGGCAAACATGAACCTGTGGTACCTGCAGCCGCGGGAAGCGGTCGACGCCGGCCTGCGGGCGGCCGAGCTCTTGCGCTCCGCCGGCGACCTCTGGGTTCTGGCCGACACGCTGTACGGCACCCAGTACGCCCTCGGTTTTCTCGGCCGCTTCGATGAAGCCGCCAGGATAGCCGAGGAGGCGGAGCCGCTGGCCGAGCGCCTGGGCCACCTGCAGGCCCTCCTGGCGGTCAGGCGCGGTAGCGGCTTCAACGATCTCAGCCTGACGGGCGACATCGACAGATTCGAGGAGTTCGCCAGGGCGGACCTGGAGCTATGTCGCAGCGCCGGCATGCCCTGGGTCTCCAACTCCTACACCTACCTTGGCCTGGCGCATTTCTGGAGGGGCCGCTGGGACCAGGCGCTGGAGAGCTTCCAGGAGGCGCGCCAGGCTGGAGCCCCCGGGCGTGCTGGCCGGGTGACGACTGGGCCGGGCTCTTCCTGTGCCAGGGGTACATGGGCGACAAGGATGCAGCCCTGGCCGCGCTGGAGGAGCGGCGGAAAGGCCTTCCGCGCCCCGGCCGCGCCAACACCGTGGGCGCCTGGGGATGCTCTTCGCGGCGGTCGAAGGGCTGGCCGTCCTCGGTGAACGAGAGGAGGCCGCGAAGCTCTACCCCCTGGTCCTGGAGGCCATCGATTCCGGCCCCCTCGTGTCTGGTTGTCCGCTCTTTCAGACCGTGGCCGGCATCGCGGCGGCGTGCCGGCGGCCAGTGGGAGAAGGCGGAGGAGCACTACCAGACGGCCCTGCGCCAGGCCCATGAGATACCGATCGTCATCGAGCAGCCGGAGGTGCGGCGCTGGTACGCCCGCATGCTCATCGACCGCGACGCCCCCGGCGACCGCGAGCAAGGCCCGCGAGCTGCTCACGGAAGCCATCGCCATGTACCGCCAGATCGGCATGCCCAAGCACGTGGAGATGGCGGAGGAGATGGTAGGCGGCCTATAGCGCCCTCATCTCCGGGGCTTCTTGAAAAAAGGCCCTTGTGCCACTCCTGTCATTCTGAGCGCAGCGAAGAATCTGGTTCACAGAGACCCTTCGCTTCGCTCAGGGTGACAGGACTGGAGGGCTTATCAACAGACTCTCCCGCGACGCCCAACGGTGCGGGCCACGATTATGTCAAGCTGCTCCCCTAGCGACCGCGCCGTGTCCACCCGCAGCAGCTCGCGCTTCGACACCTCTGTCAGCGGCTCGAAGTGCTCTCGCTGGGCAGCGAAGATCTCCCAGCGGCCATCGGAGGCCGTCCAGGGGTCCTCGGACCGCCGCGCCAGCCGCTCGCGGGCCAGCGACTCGTCGGCCAGGCACTCCACTGCCAGGTAGCGGGCACCCCGCCGACGCGCCAGCTCCCTCGCCGCCTCGCGGTGCCTTCGCAACAGGAAGGTGGCGTCGAGGATGACCGGCCGGCCGCGCTCCAGGTGCGGCTCCGCCTCCTCCAGCATCGCCTCGTAGGTGCGCTCCGTCCGCTCCGGCGCGTAGATCCCCCGCGCCCAGGGCTCGATGTGCCGCTCCGTCGGCTCGACGCCCGCCAGCCGCTTGCGCACGACGTCGGACGAGATGACGACGGCGCCCAGTCGAGCGGCCAGGGCGTTCGCCAGGAAGCTCTTGCCGCGTGCCGCTGAGGCCGACCATGTTGACCAGCGTGCACGGCGTGCGCCGCCGCGCGTAGCCGTGGGCCAGACGGAAGTAGGCGCGGGCCCGCCCGCGCGCCGCCGACTTCTGGGCCGCCGGCACCTCCGGCGCGTCGAGCAGGAAGCCCTCCACCTTGCCCCGCACGTAGGCCCGGTAGCACTTGTAGAAGTCCAGCACCAGCGGAAGCGTGCTGTCGCCGGACATCTCCAGGTAGAGGCCCACCAGCTCGTCGGACATGGCGGGCCGGCCGCGGAAGTCCAGGTCCATCGCCAGGAAGGCCAGGTCGGAGGCCACGTCCGAGTAGCGAAAGCGCTGGTTGAACTCGATGCAATCGAAGATGCAGATGCCGTCCTGGAAGCAGACGGCGTCCGCCCGCAGGTCGCCGTGGCAGTCGCGGACGCGGCCCTCGCGCACCCGCGCCTCGAACAGGTCCCTCTCCTGGGCGAGGAAGCCCTCCACGTACTCGCGGGTCTCCTGGAACCGGCGAGCGGTGATGGTGCGGCCGACATAGGGCTCCGTCTGCTCGAAGTTCTCGCGCCAGTTGCCGGTGATGATCGTCCAGGCCGCCGAAGGCCTCGATCTCCGGCCCCGTCTCCGCCGAGGCGTGGAACTCGGCGAGCCGCCGCGCCAGGCCGCGCACCATCTCGGCGGTGACGGCGTCCTTCTCCAGCAGGTGGTCCATCATGCGCTCATCCGGCAGGCGCTTCATCTTGACGGCGTAGTCGACCACCGTGCCCGCCGCCATCGACCGCTGCCTTGCCCTCGACGTAGGCGACGGGCACCACGCCCAGGTAGATGCCGGGGCAGAGGCGCCGGTTGAGTCGCACCTCCTCCTGGCAGAAGTGATGTCGCTTCTCCAGAGTGGTGAAGTCCAGGAAGCCCAGGTCAACGGGCTTCTTCACCTTGTAGACGAAGTCGCCGGCCAGGAAGACGTAGGAGATATGGGTCTGGACGAGGTCGACCCGCCCCACCTTGTGGGGGTACGCCTCCGGCGAGAGGAGGGCGGCTATGTGGGGCGGAAGGCTGGTCATGGCGCTCCCTCCTTCTCCCACCACACGATGGCCGACCGGTACGTCGTCCTCGGCAGGTGGAGGCGGCCCTCGCGCTGCACGAGGGCAGCGGTCAGCATCTCCCGCAGCCGTGCCTCCGTGGCCTCGTCCTCCGGGATAGCCAGGTGCTCGCGAAAGTGCCCGGCCGCCTCGTCCATGCTCTCCCACGACCAGCTCTCAGGCAGGGTTTTCATCTCCAGATTGGGGCGCAGGCCCATCTGCCAGAGGACGGGCAGCGCGTCGCGGACGGTGGGCTGGCGGGCGCGTGGCTCCCCGTGGAAGCGCTCCCAGAGCCCCAGCGACTCCAGGGCCATCTGGCCGTCGTGGAGCCAGAGGAAGCAGTGGCGCCGCGCCGAGGCGTCCAGCCTGCGCAGGAAGGGCTCCACCTCCGCCACCGGGTAGAGCACGTGGGAGGAGATGGCCACGTCGCAGGCAGGGACGTCAACATCGGGCCAGGCGCCCTCGATGACCTCGATGTTGCCCAGACCTTCATTCTGCGCCCACTCCCGCAGGCGAGAGGCCATAGCCGCCGACGGCTCGACTGCCAGGACCCGCTTCGCCACGTGCGCCAGCGGCACCGAGTGGCGGCCGGTGCCGGCTCCCACGTCCAGCACCGTGGAGCGGCCGTCGACGAAGGCGAGCACCTTCTCCAGGAACGGGTCGGGGCGGGACTCGCGGCTGAAGGCGGCGAAGCGGCCGGCGCGGCGCGCCCAGTAGTCGGCGGTGGTGCGGCCCAGGCGGGCGTAGGCGGCGTCCGTCTGAAGCCTGCGCTCTTCGATGATGCGCCGCCAGCGCTCTATGAAGTCGATGGGCTCCACGGGGCTCATGTTTGGCGAAATATCTTCTTCTCCGCCTCGACCACATGCCCGGCCAGGGGCGCGACCCGTCCCAGCCCAAGCGCCAGCACGTACACCTGGGCCAGCCGCTCGACCAGCTCGCAGACGGAGGCGGCCTCCTCCAGGTCGGCGCCCACGCCCAGAACGCCATGGTTTCGCAGGAGGACGGCGTTGCCCTCGCCGAGGGCCGCGCAGGCCTTATTGGCGAGCTCCTGGCTCGCGGACATGGCGTACCCGGCGATGGGGACGGAGCCGCCCAGGGCCACCACCTGCTCGTCGAGAAGCGGCGGTATCTCCAGGCCCGCCACCGCCAGGGCGCTGGCGTAGATCGAGTGGGTATGGATGACGGCCCCCACGTCGGCGCGGGCCCGATAGACGGCCAGATGAGCCGGCGTCTCGCTGGAGGGCTCGCCCTCCCCTTCCACAGGGTCCCCCTCGAAGTCGATGACCAGGATGTCGCCAGCGGTCAGGCGTTCGTAGGGCACGCGGCTGGGCGTGATGGCCACGAGCGGCGCCCCATCGGAGCCCTCGACTCGGCGGCTAACGTTGCCGCTGGCGCCCGCCACCAACCCCGCGGCGACGATGCGCCGGCAGGCCGCGATGACTTCCTGTTTCTCCTCTTCCCAGCTCATGCCGCTTGTCACACCGAGCCAGACCGCCCGCAGGCCATGGCCCGCGCCTCCAGCGAGGCTAGGGCACGCATGATCATGCCAAGTACGGGCTTCGACACGCAACTATACCACGGGATCGGCAGGCGCACTCCAGGATGGGTCACGGCGGGTGGCGGTATCAGGCGGCGGAGGATCGAGAGCGGCGGGCCCCAGCCGCGGACTTCTTTGTAGCCAGCGGTCGGGCCGCCTCAGGCAGCTCCTTGGCGGCGGGCGAGGCTAGATAGGCGAGCAGGGCACCCAGCACCCGCCGCAGAGAGACCTTCCCGGCAGCCGCGGGGTCGATGCAGGCCTCCACAACCAGCCCATCGTGGGTGGACAGGACCAGCCGAGCGGCGTCGTCCGGCTCGAACTGCGGCGAGAGAAGCCCGGCGTCGCCGGCGCGACGGAAGGCCTGCGCCAGAAGCCGGCGCCAGGCTGCGTAGGCCTGACCCAGACCACGGCGGATGGCCTCTTGGTGCCGGGCCTGAGCCCAGAACTCCACCAGCAGGCGTGGCCAGACAATCTCGCGCTCCTCGTAGGAGAGGAAGCTCTCCAGGCCCTCCAAGAGAGCGGCTGCCGCCGGCGTGGCGTCGTCGAAAGCTGTCAGGCGCTCCCTCTGCTCGCCGGTCCACTGCTTCAGCAGTTCCAAGAAGATGTCTTCCTTGCTGCCGAAGTGAAAGTAGAAGGCCCCCTTGGAGTAGCCGGCCGCGGCGGAGATCTCCTCCACCGTAGCCGCTTCGTAGCCATGCTCGGCGAAGACACGCAGCGCAGCATTGACGAGCAGAGCCCGCGTCTGCTGCTTCTGCACCTGCCTGGTGAGAGGTTCTCTCCTCACAGCACCCTCTGAGTAGTTGTCGACCAGCCGCAGGGCCTCTTACAGGGTCGGATTGGCTCGCGTGGAAGGATTGCGAAGAAAGGACCCTGCCTCAGCAGCCGCACGCCGGCCACGACCTAGGGACGCGCCCATCGATGGTCTCTGTAGCGCCCTATGCCGCGCCGGCGAAAGGCTCGCAGGGAGCCAGGCCAGGGCCCGAAGCGTCCCATCCACCCCACAGATCAGGATAGCAGAGCATGGTATTAGCAGCCAGGCGTGCCGGCCGTATCCGACTAGACAGCGGTCGACGCAGCCTTCACCAAACCGTTACCGGCGAGGCCACCCCAACACGTTACACAAGAAGTTACGATGCGTTTGGAAGTTCGAAGGGGTTCGGCGAGTGGCCGCAACGGTCGATAGGCCACCCACCCGCGAGACAACAGAGAGAGGCACCGACAAAGGCAAACCCTTCGAAAGAGGGGGGCGCAAAGCCGCGGACCTAAGGCTCCCTCCGCCACGGACGGTGGAGCCAGGGCAGCCGGGCTACCGAAGGCCATAGTACTGGCGAAAGGATCATCGCCTCTAGCGCCACACCGCCAGGGAGATCAGGCACGGGTTTGCCGCCGTCGGTCATTCCGAAGGCGGCTCTTGTTTGCCGCTCGGACGACCCGGAGGCGCGAGATGGTGATAGAACGAGACGCGATGATCATACGTCACATGCCGCTGGTGGCCTTTGTCGTCGGCAGGATGTCATCGGAGACGAGCAATAGAAACGGCCTGGATCGAGATGATGCCATGGCCTATGGCACCGAGGGGCTCATCCAAGCCGTCGACAGCTTTGACCCCGAGCGCGGCACCAGCTTCGCTAGCTTCGCGGTGCGACGCATACGGGGCTCCATCCTTGACGCGATCCGCAAGCAGGACGTCCTGCCTCGCTCTGTGCGCCGCAGCGCCCGCGAGCTGGAACAGGGCTCCCAGGAGCTGGCCTGTCAACTGGGACGCTGGCCGACCAACAAGGAGATCGCGCTGCGCCTCGGCCTAAGCCTGGACGAGCTGCACGTCCTCCGCTCTCGCTCAAGCTCCAAAGTCGTCTCCCTGGAGCAGTGCCTGGAGGATCGACCGGACAATCCCGGCCTGATCTGGGATCCCGCCGATGAAGACGAGTTCGGCAACCCGGCAACGGCGACGGAACACCGGGCCACGCTGGGTCTCTTGAAGGACGCCATGGGCACCCTGTCGTCACGGGAGCGCTCCATCCTCTATATGCGCTACGGGCAGTCCATGCCCTTCCACGAGATCGGGGCGCTGATGGGGCTCTCGGAGTCGCGCATATGCCAGCTTCACAAGAAGATCCTGGCTTCCCTGCGCCACCGGCTGGAGCCCGCCCTGGAGGAGGTCGCCTGAGCCTCAGCCTCCTGTGAGCCATCGTTCGAGAAGAATCCCGGCACAAGGGCCCCGATCCTGCCGTCAGAGTCGCGGCCCAGACGCCGTTGCGCCCTACATGAAGCGGGTACCCTACCGATAATTACTAGGACACCCTCGGCAGCGATGTCCCGAGATGGGCGTCGCTTCCGGTGACCAGGACGACCGCCCGACCCGGGCGCTAGGGAATTAGGCGCATACCCTATGGGCTTGGATAAAGGGCCTGGGGCTATGGGCGCCAAGGGAGTGGGGTCCGAGCCCCGTCCTCTGCGCCGCAAGGCCGCCAACGCGCAGGCTGAGCAGCAGCGTGACCAGCCGCCGCTGAGCTGGCCGGCCCGCCTCTACATAGGCGCCGTCAGCGCCGCCGGCGTGGGGCTCATCGCCTGGTACGCCCCACACTTCGACCCCTCCGACGCCCCGGGGTTGGCCCTCCTCACCCTTTTGGCGATTCTTGCAGACCGCCTTGCCGTCCCCATCTACGGCGAGTCCCGCCTATCAGTAAGCTTCATACCTGCCTTCGCGGCGGCTGTCCTCTACGGCCCAGCCGGGGTGGTCATAGCCGTGCCCACCGCGATTGTGGCCTGGCACATACCTCGCAACTTCTTCAGCATCCGACTGCCCTTTGATGTCGGGAACCTCACTATCGCTATCACGCTCGCCGCCGTCACCTTCGAGGCCATGGCGGGCAGCGGACGCGATGATCTACGACCCATCATGCTGCCAGCGGCCCTCGTGGCGGCCGGCGTGGCCTACGGGGTGAACGTCTACTTGGTGGACCAGGTCGTGAGCCTGACCACCGGCCGCCCGCTGCTCGACGTCTGGCTGGAGAAGGACCGCTGGATCTTGCCTCATTACGTGGTCTTCGGCCTACTCGGGCTGGCCCTGGCTATGGCCTACCGCGCCCTCGGCGTCACCGGCCTCCTGGTCTTCGCGGCGCCGCCCATCATGATGCAACTGTCCATCAAGCAGTACGTTGGACGGACTACCGAGACGGTGGTAGCCCTCCGGCGCAAGAACGAGGATCTCGAGAAGGCTAACCGCGAGATCCTGGAGATGACGGAGACGCTGAAAAACACCTATGACGGCACGCTGGAGGCGCTAGTCACCGCCCTGGACGCCCGGGACCGGGAGACCAAGGGCCACTCCACCCGCGTCATGGAGTACACCATGGACATCGCCCGCCGCGTGGGGTTCCAGCCGGACACACTCGCCTGGGAGGACCTGAAGCGGGCCGCCCTTCTCCATGACGTGGGCAAGATCGGCGTCTCCGACTTCATCCTTCACAAGCCGGGGCCCCTCACCCCCGAGGAGTGGGACGAGATGCGGCGCCACCCCGCCATCGCGCACGAGATGCTGAAGGGGGTGCACTTCCTGAGCGGCCCCGCCGAGGTCGTCCTCAGCCACCACGAGCGCTTCGACGGCAAGGGATACCCCCGCGCGCTGGCCGGCGAGGACATACCGCTTGGGGCCCGCATATTCGCCGTGGCGGACACGTTCGACGCCATGACCTCGGACCGGCCCTACCGGCGCGCCCTGCCCTGGGAGGCCGCTCACGACGAGATCGTGAAGCATAGCGGCGCCCAGTTCGACCCCCAGGTGGTGGAGGCGTTTCTGGAGGCCTACGACGAGTGGGTGCAGCGGGAGTCCAAGGAGAAGGCCATGGCTGGGGAGAGGCGGCGGGCAGCGTGAGCAGGGCCAAAGGAAAACGCCCCTGTGGGCAGAGGCGTTTCCTCAGCGAGACAGAAGGTTCAGTCGCCTCAACACCGCGCTACCTCGGCCCCGCCCGCCGAGCTAGCGTGGCTTGCGGCCTGATGAGTCGGTAGGCTAGGCCCTGTCAACGCTAGCCAGGACCAGCGTCGACAGGGGCGCTATTAGCCAGTCTTCAGGACTATGCGGCCCTGCTTAGCCGACGGGCTAACCCCACGCTCGCCAAAGCAGAACCGGGGCCTGCTGCGCGGCCACAATGACCAACGCAACCAGGGCCACGAGAGCAAGGCCCAGTCTCTTTTTCACCGTTTCTCCTCCGGGTTGAACCGTTCCCTTAGTGCTTTGGTTTCCTACGTTACCGTCCGTCTCACCAATACATACCGACTCGTCGGTATGTATTATGGCCCTTATGTCTCGCTTGTCAAGGCTTCTGCGCGGCTAAGTGCGGGTTTTCCCTAGGTTTGAAGCTACCCTAACCAGAACCTCAGGCAACGTTCCCGGCCCGTCGTCAGGCGCCCCGTGCTACGTGCGCAGCTTCAGATCACGCCGCTTTTCGACGATACATCCTGTGATGGACGTTCGCCGCCACCTCGTTCCGGCCTCGCGGGGCAGCCAGACTCGCGCCAGGCTACTCAAAGCTGCTAAGGCGCTCTTCCTCTTGCGGGGCTTTGGCTTTGTGACGGTCGACGACATCTGCCGGGCGGCCGGTGTCTCAAAGGGCGGCTTCTATCATCACTTCCCGAGCAAGGAGGCCGTGTTCCAGGAGGCGGCTCTGGAGGAGCTGCGGCGCGAGATGAGTCTGCCAGCGCGCGCCGCCGCGGACGTCGCGCGGCGTCACGTTACGAGCGCCCTGCTAGTGGACCTCTGGGCCTGGGCGCCGCGGCACCCGCAGGCCCGCCGTTCGGTACGCGCCGCCCACCGCGAGGTTCTCGGGCGACTGGCAGCGTTCCCCGGCCAAGAGCGATCCGCCGCGCGGTCCCGGGGTGATCGAGAGGCCCAGGCAACGCTAGCGCTGCTCGTAGGCATCGGCCGGGTCGTGCAGCGCGCGAGGGCGCAGTATCCCGTCACCAGGGAACGAGAGCGCACAAAGGCCGCCGCAAGTTGAAGTCCTGAGGTGCTAAGGGGATGGGATGTGTGTCAGCTACGCCGTCCGCCACAGGTGACGTCGATGCTCGCGCTCTTCACGGTCGTCGGCAAGAGCAGCTCGGGCACGGTCGAGGAAATTCGCCGGCGCCTCCTGATCCGGCCACATGTCGGCCAGCCCGGCGCAGACTCCAACCCAGATGTGAGAAGGACGGCCCTCGATGAGCGCGCCCGCGGGCTCCTTCGCCAGGCGCTCCGTCAGCCGGTGCACAAAGGCCTGGGCTCCTTCGTTCGTGCATTCGGAGAGGATGACAGCGAACTCGTCATCGCCCAGGCGGGCGACGATGTCAGACGCTCGCTTGGTCGACTCCAACACTCTGGCTACGTGGCGGAGCACCTCGTCGCCGGAGTCCCGACCGTGCTGCTCGTTTATCACCGCCAGGCCATTGATATCGATAACTGCCAGGGCAAGCGGGCGTTCATCTCGATGCGCCCGTGCCATCTCTTCTTCAAGGCGCAGCAGAAGGTAGCGTTCGTTGGGTAGGCCGGTCAACGGGTCGCAGACCGCGGCCTCCACAAGGACATGCTCGGTCGTTGCCGGCCGCACCCGCGGCACAATCAGCACCAGCGCCGCGATAAAGGCCAGGAGCCCCAGAAGCAGGAGAACGCCGATGACCGAAGTCCGGGAGAGCTGGTCCGCCTGGTTGAAGATGGCGAGTATGATGCCCAGCGTCCAGGCCAAGACACCGAAGGCCAGAACCCTTTCTAAGGTCAAGAGGCCCTTCGCAGGAGGTCCGGAAGATGGGGCCACGATCTGAGCGTGGTTGCCCCGCACAGGCGTACCTTGCCCTGCGCGGGTGTCGTCCTTGTCCAGGGCTGCCCGCCAGCGGCTACGCGCATCCGGGCGCCGGGGATTACCTAGCGGCACGTGAGCTTTCTCCCAAATGGGCCTGCCCAATACATAATCGACCGGAGCGCCCCCATTGTTTAACGTGCAGACGCCCACGACACGCAGGCTTACGGCAACAGTGCCCATGGTGGCGCGCATCACGGTCTGCTCCCACGACCCAACTTCCCCCAAGACCGCCCAGATCCATAAAACTGCGCGCCAGGGGGCTTGACAGGCGGCATCGACAACAACTATGCTGACGATAGATGTAGTCACTAGTGCGGCCACCCGTTGCACACAAGGCCCCGCCAGGAAGAGCAGAGCATGGTCGCCGAGCAGGTGAAGGATCCGGGCTACGACTGGCCGCCGCCGCCAGTACCCGACAGTCTCGAATGGGGCGGGGCGCCCATTGGCGTCAGCAACGTCGTCACCCGCACCAAGAGCCGCACCTCCATACACGACAAAGCGCTCGACAGGGACCCGGCCCAGTCGCGACGCTCTCATCGGACGCGCCGAGGCCTACGCCGCCGCCCAGGCCAAAGATGTCCGCGTCCACGACGTGGTCATCCACGGCGTCCGCGTCCGCGCCGTCACCAACCTCTCGCACCTATACGACTTCTGGACCGACAACTGGTTCGCCACCGACGAGTGGCAGCGGGTGGCAGGGAAGCCGGCCCCGGACGAGCCCGCCGTCATGGTCTATGCCCTGGGCCACGTGCCTGAGGACGTGGCCGCCTACTATAGCCGCGAGAAGAGCACTATCGTCTTCTTCAACACGTCCTACTACGGCCAGCTCAAGAGCTGGGTCCTGGGCGCCGTGGGGCGGATCCTGGCCGACGAGTTCGGCATCCACTCGATTCACGGCGCTGCCGTGGACACCGGTGGCCAAGGCATTCTATTCATTGCCCCCACGGGCACCGGCAAGTCGACGGCCTCCTACGGTCTGATGCGTCTTCCGGGCGCCGCCTTCCACTCCGACGATTGGGTGTACGTGCGCTACGCCGTCGCCCTTCGCGATGGGACGCGCGTGTCGCCGGTGAGCCTCCGCAGCCCCGACGGCTCCGTGGTGCGCGGCTATCGCGTGCTCCCCTGGCTGGCCGCCAACGGCGCCCCCGCGGGCACCACTCTGGACACCCTCGCAGTCGACAACGGACGGCGCAGCGTTGCCGGCGAGGAGATAGACTTCGAGGCGCCGCCTGCCGCCTACGCCTACATCTCTGAGCGGCGGTTCTACCTCCGCAGCAACATCGTGGAGAGCTTCCCGGCCGCACTCGGCGCCCTCATGCAGTCGAAGCTGGAGAACTGCCCCAACGTGACCGCCGAGTTCATGGACCGCCGGCGACTGCTCCTCAGTCGCGCGGTCAATGAGCTGGATGGCAGCCTGCACGTGTCGCATGAGGAGATGGCCCACGAACTGGCCCGTCTAATGGCCTTCGACAACGCCCGCGCCATGCTCGACATTAGCCGCGTCTTCGGCGAGGAGCGGGTCTACGCAAACCCGCTGACGCCTCTCCGCCTCACCAGCGTCTTCCTCCTCCGTCGCGACGCCGATGACGACCGCGTCCTCCGCCGTCTGAGCGAGGCCCAGTTCGTCGCCGACCTGCTGGCGGGCCGCACGCCCATGGGCACCATGGAGACGGCCTACAACGCCTACCGTGCCGTGGATGACAGCCAGGAGCGCGCCTTCATCAACGGCCTGCTGCAAGAGGCCGGTCATGGCCCCTCGGCGAGGGCCGATGAGCGGGTTCTGGAGAGGCTGTTCTCCAGCCAGCAGACCCCCGACAGCCTGCGGGAGGAGTTCACCCTGTTCCGCCAGCTCTTCCGGAGCGCCGCCTGCCTGGAGATGAACACCATCCTTCGCCGGGACCCCTCGGTGCCGACGACGCGCGAGGCGGTGAACCTCACGCTGGACCTCCTCACGCAGGTGACGGAACACCTGCCGGAGACCATCGATCTGCACCTGAGCGACTACCGCTCCTACCTTCAGGGCTCCTGACCCGTCCCAAGGAACCAGGAACCAGCAACAAGGCCCCTCCCCTCCCCTTGTTGCCTGCTGCTTGTTGCTTGTTGAACTGCTGGCGGTGCTGCAGTAATATGTTATAGCAATCAATTGCAATAAGCCTCCTCCACCGGTGTCCGAAAGGAGAGGAGCATGGCCTACACAGACCTTCCCGCTCCCACCCTCCCCTCCCCATCGCCCATGCACATCCCGGACGGCTTCCTCAGCGGTCCCGTAGCCGGCCTGGGGTATGCCCTGGCTGCGGCGTTCGTGGCCGTGGCCGTGTGGAGGGCCAATCGCAGCCTGGGCGAGAAGTCCGTGCCCCTCATGGGAGTGACGGCGGCCTGCATATTCGCTGCCCAGATGATGAACTTCCCCGTGGCCGGCGGCACCTCCGGCCACCTGCTAGGTGGGACGCTGGCTGCCATTCTCGTCGGGCCCTGGGCGGCCATCATCGTCATGACGTCGGTGATAGGCGTCCAGGGGCTCATGTTCCAGGACGGCGGGCTGTCTGCCCTGGGCTTCAACGTCTTCAACATGGGTGTGATCCCCGCCCTTGTAGGCTACGGCATCTACTACCTGGCCACGCTCTTCACAAACGGCCGGCGAGGCTGGGTTCTGTCGACGGGGGTCTTCGTCGCCTCCTGGATCACTGTCATGCTGGCGGCCTTCGCCACGTCCATCGAGCTGGCCGTCTCAGGCACCTCGCCCCTCCACGTCGTCCTGCCGGCCATGATGGGCGTCCACGCCCTGATCGGCGTCGGCGAGGGGCTGATCACGGCTGCGGCCGTGACCTTCGTCCTCACCACCCGGCCTGACCTAGTCGAGCAGCCTCGGCGGGTGGCGCCGGAAGGAGGCCTGAGTTGAAGAAGGGATATCTCGTCCTGCTGCTGGTAGGTCTGGGGATCGCCCTGGCGATCACCCTTTTCAGCCCCCTGGCGTCCTCCAGCCCCGACGGACTGGAGCGCGTGGCCGAGGACAAGGCATTTGTTGACAAAGGGAATGACCCGCCTTACAAGCTCATCGCTGACTACGCTTTCCCCTGGGTAGGCAACGAAGACGCGGCCACCATCCTCGGCGGAGCCGTGGGGGTGGTTGTGGTGGCAGCCTTCGTCCTCACCGCGGGCCTCGGTCTTAGAGCCCTCTCCAGGCGGACGGCCATCGCCGACACCAAGCCTGCCGCGCTGGCGCCGCCGGGATCGGCGGGAGGCGAGGCCGGACCCGGGGAGCGGTAGCTCGTGTCTCTGCTCGCCCTGGACCAGCGTTTTCAGGAGGGCGGCAGCCTCCTGCACCGCCTGGAGGCGCGGGCAAAGCTTCTCATCGCCCTGGCCTTCATCTTCGCCGCCACGCTGACGCCGACGGGCCGCTGGGAGGTTCTGGGCGTCCTCGCCGTCCTCCTGGCGGCAGGCGTGGCCCTGAGCGGCCTCTCGCCGCTCCTGGTGCTGCGGCGTTCCGCCCTGGCCCTGCCCTTCATTCTCGCCGCCGTCCCTCTCCTCTTCACTCGCGAGGGAGACGCCATCTTCAGGGTCCCTATCCTGGCCTGGCGCTGGACAGCCACCGACGCCGGCCTGGAGGCACTGCTGACGATCCTCGTCAGGTCGTGGCTCTCGGTGAGCGCGGCGGTGGTCCTAACGGCCACGACACCGGCCACTGACCTTCTGCGCGCTCTGCGGGGGCTGCACGCCCCGCGCGTGATCGTAGCCACCGTGTCGTTCATGTATCGCTACGTCTTCGTCATCGGCGAGGAGGCGCAGCGGCTCATGCGGGCTCGCGAGTGCCGCAGCGCGGTCACCGGCAAGGCCAGCGGCGGCAGCATCCGCTGGCGGGCCCGCGTCCTGGGCAACATGACCGGTTCCCTCTTCATTCGCAGCTTTGGACGGGCCGAGCGCATCTACGACGCCATGCGCTCGCGCGGCTACGACGGCGAACTGAAGTCCCTGGCCGTTACCTCGTTGCGGCGCGCCGACTACGCGGCGCTGGCGATAGTATTCGGCCTCCTGGCCGCCCTGGAGACCTATGCTCGACTATTCGGAGGCTAAGGTAGACGCGGCCGTGGCCGACCAGCCGCGGACGAAGGCCCAGGCGGGCGTCGTCCGCATGACGCGTCCGGCGGACCGTCCGGCCGCCGTGGAGGTCCGTGGCCTGCGATACAGCTACCCAGGAGGCTTCCCGGCCCTGAGCGGGGTAGACCTCACCGTGGGGCCCGGCGAGAAGGTCGCCCTGGTGGGGCCCAACGGCGCCGGCAAGTCCACCCTCCTGCTTCACCTCAACGGCATCCTGCGCGGCGGCGACGGCGAGGTACGCATCACCGGTCTACCCGTCAGTCAGGAGAACCTGGGTCGCATACGCGGCCTGGTGGGCCTGGTCTTTCAGAACCCGGACGACCAGCTCTTCTCGCCCACCGTCTTCGAGGACGTGGCCTTCGGGCCGCTGTACATGGGCCTGGCCGAGTCAGAGGTCCGCCGGCGCGTCGACAAGGCCCTGGCCGCCGTCCACATGCAGGGATACGGGTCACGAATGCCCCACCGTCTCAGCATGGGCGAGAGGAAGCGAGCGGCCATCGCCACCGTGCTGGCCATGGAGCCGGCCGTACTGGCCCTGGACGAACCCTCCTCCGGCCTCGACCCGCGGTCGCGCCGCGCCCTCATCCGCCTGCTGCGAGAGCTGCCCCAGGCCATGCTGGTCGCCACCCATGACATGCACCTGGTCCGCGACCTCCTGCCGCGCACGGTGGTCCTCGATGACGGGCTGGTGGTGGCCGACGGACCTACGTCGGAGATCCTGCGGGACATGCGTCTCCTCGAGGAGCACGGGCTGGAGGCGCCGTAGACCAACTAGTGCAAATGCATTACAATGTAATAACTAGCATTAGGCAATAGAAAACGATGGCTACTTACTCAGACATGGCGGCGTCTCTGCGCGAGGTGGGCTACCGTCTCACCCCGCAGCGCATGATGATCCTGGCCACAATACATCAGAGCGCGGGCCACATCACGGCTGAGGCGATCCACGAGAGGGTGAAGGAGCAGTACCCCTTTGTGGACATTTCCACTGTCTACCGGACGCTCCAGCTTCTGAAGAAGCTGCGCCTGATCACGGAGACCGACCTTGGTGAGGGCGTTGTCGAATACGAGCTGAGTGAGCGCGGCCGGCACCACCACCTGGTCTGCCGGCAGTGCGGGAAGACCGCGGCCCTGGACGATTCCTTCTTGACGGCCGCTGGCCGACCGGCTCCAGGAGGCCCACGGCTTCCAGGCGGACCTGGAGCACTTCGCCATCTTCGGCATCTGCGCCGCCTGCCAAAAAGGCCCCTCCTCCCGGCTGCGAGCTCGCAAAGCCAGATCCGAGACAGGAGTTGCGCCGCTTGGACGTTAGCTTTCTGACGATAGGTCTGGGTGGCTCGCTGGGTGTGCTGGGCGGCGCTCTCGCACTGGGCATACGCCACGGCATCGACTGGGATCACATAGCCGCCATCACCGACATCACCAGCACGACCAGCGCAAGCGGCGATACCGGCGAAGAGTGGCTCACCGGCGAGCCGGGTGTGCTGCTCACCGACGAGAGCGATCACGAGGTGACGGAGATGCTCCGCCGGCGGCCCATCGCCGGCGGTGAGGCGATAGTCATGGAGGCGCCGCCCCGCGCCGCCAGCCGGAGCGGCTTCGGGTCCCTCCTGGTGAGTCAGCGGCGCGCCATCTTCCTCGGCAGCTTATACGCCGTCGGCCACGGCACCGTCGTGTTCCTTCTGGGCCTGCTGGCCATACTGGCCTCCGGGTTCTTGCCTCACTGGATTGACCCCGTCATGGAACGGGTGGTGGGCGTCACCCTCATCTTCCTGGCTACGTACCTTTTCTACTCCCTGTACCGCTACCTGCGAGGGAAGGGCGAGTTCCGCATTCGAAGCCGGTGGATGCTGGTGTTCGCGGGTGTGCGCAACGGCGCGAACTGGCTCTCGGCGCGACTCCATGGGGAGCAGGAGCATGTCCACGTCCACGCCGTCCGATCAGTACGGCCCCAGGACCGCCTACACGGTCGGCCTCATTCACGGCATCGGCGCCGAAACAGGCACCCAGGTCCTGATCATCGCCACGGCCGTGGGCGCAGGAACGAAGGCCATGGGCGTGGCGGCCCTCCTGTTCTTTGTGCTAGGGATCCTCATCTCCAATTCGTTTGTGACGGTCACCACGGCCGCCGGCTTCATCTCGGCCCAGCGGCGGCAACTGGTCTACGTCGTGGCAGGGCTGCTGGCCGCCGTCTTCAGTCTCATCGTCGGCCTCATCTTCCTCTTTGCGGCGGGAGGCCTGCTGCCCGACCTGGGGACGTACTTCCGCTGGATAGGCGGCCCCCAATCGTAAGTCAGCTCTTCAGACGTCTTGACCTCGATGATGCGAAGGCCCGCGACCTGCGTCGCGGGCTTTGTGTTCCGAGCTCCAGGGCGGCGTCAGTCCGACGCCGGCACCCTCTCTTCGGCCGGCACCAGCCCGATGCCCTCGTCGAGCCAGATAAGGAGAGGCGGCAGCACGACGAGCGTGCTCAGAAGGGCCAGGCCCATGTCCAGGGCCGTCACCTTGCCGAAGTCCACCAGCAGCGGGAAGTTGGAGAAGACCAAGACGGCGAAGCCTCCCATCACCGTCAGGCCTGAGGTCGTGATAGCCCGCCCGATGCGCAGCGTCGCCACGTCCATGGCCTCGCGCGGCGGGGCGCCTTGCCCCCGCTCCTCGAAGTAGCGGGCCATCAGCAGCAGGGTGAACTCGCTCCCCATCGCGATGATGAGAGGCCCTGACACGGCCGTCAGGGGGCTGAGCTCGATGCCCAGGAAGTAGAGCAGCACGGACGAACTGCCCAGGGCGAGCACGATGGGCAGGACCGGCGCCACCGCCTTGATGGGGTTTCGATAGATGAGAAACAGCCCCAACACGATGGCGCCCATGGCTGCGAATACCATCAGGTCCCGGTTCGCGGAGAGGGCGTCAATGGCCTCGACGCCCACCACCGCGAGCCCTGCCGGCGTCGCCGAGACGCCAGGCGGCAGGCGCAGGTCGGCCTCCATGGAGTCAACGAGAGCCTTCCGCTGCTGCAGCGTGACGCCTGCCCCCACGCTGAAGATGACAGCGGCCTGCGAGCGGTCGTCGCTCATCAGGGAGCGCCGGATATCGGAGGGCGCCGTAGCCAGAACGTTCTCTTTGAGGTCGGCCGGAGGCACGCTCCCGTCGGCCCCCATCATCAGGAGGGTCGCCAGGCTGTCGGAGCGCAGCAGCTCGCTGTGCTGTCGCTGCATGCGGTCCTGAAACGTCGCCATCCAGGAAAGCACCTCGGGGCTGGTGACGTTCGGGGCCTGAACGAGGATGCCCAGCTCGCTTGAGGAACCGGCAACGTCTCGGATGTGGTAGAGGTCCTGGAGCACCGGGCTGTCCTGGCGGATGAAGCGCTCCGGGTCCGTCTGGACTGGGATGCGGGAGTCGACCATCAGCCCCACCAGGGCGATCAAAAGGCCTATCGCCACGATAGGCAGGACGCGGCCCACCGTGTTCCGGGTCAGTGTCTGCACGACGTTTTCAACCCGGAAGCGCGCAGTCAACGGCCGGTCGGCCTGGTCTCCCCGCCTGCCGCGGTCGCTGCGGTAGAGAACGGCATTGAGGATGAAGAACACGGCCAGGAAGAGGATCACCGTGCCCACAGCCAGCATCGACCCGAAGTCGCGGATCATGGGCACGCGCGAGATGTGGAGGACCATGAAGCCCAAAGTGGATGCGAGCACTGCCACCGCAATGGCCGGCCCGATATGCGTCAAAGACTCGCGGAGAGCGCTCGCCGCGTTCGGCTGTCGATGGCTCTCCTCGTCAAAGCGACTGTGGAACTGGATGGCGAAGTCCACTCCCAGGCCGATGAGGATGGGCAGACCCGAGATGGTTACCATCGTCAATGGCAAACCCAGATGCCCCATCAGGCCGAAAGCCCACAGGCAACCGACCAGCACCACGGGCAGGGAGAGGAGCCGCCAGCGCACCGGGAACAGGAAGGAGAGTACGAGCACCATGATAGCCGTCGCCAGAATAGCCATCCCAATGATGCTGTTGCGCATGTCATCGTTGATCTCTTTGATCAGGACGGCCGGCCCGGAGGGCAGCACACTCAGTCCCTCGAACTTCGTGGCCTGCACCGTCTTCACTATCTGGCCGGCCGCCACCGCCTGCTCGTCGATGCTCATGTTGCCGGCCATGCGCACCACCAGTAGCGCGTGCTGGGGGTCGGGAATGACGCTCCGCAGCTCCGGCCGCACGTCCCCCTTCTCATCGAATATGATGAAGTCGACAAAGGCCGGGTTGCTCAGACTGAGCTCCCCCACTTTGGCCAGCCGTAGCGCGTCGGCCTGCCGCTGCTGCGCGAACTCGGCGGCCACAGTATCGGAGGCCGCCTTGGCCGCCTGGTCCTGGGCCTCCGGCGAGAGTCCCTGCGCGGCGGCGCTCTGACGGGCCGCGGTTGCGGCCTGCTCCTCTCGCCCTGCCAGCGCCGAAAGAGCCAGTTGTTGCTGGAGTGAGAACTGGTCGCCCGCCAACTGGACGGCGGTGAGTGGGCTCACGACCGTATTCACGTCCTTGCGACTGCGGAGCTCCGCTTCCAGGCGGCGGAGGGTATCGACGTTGGGCGAAGAGAAGAGCTGACGGACGTCGCCCTCGAAGAGACCGAGCATGGGGTCGCCGCCAAACTGCTGCTGGTAGCGCAGGTTGTCCTGATAGACCTTTGAGCTCGAGGAGACCAGCGTGTCCTGGCCGGTCTTGAACCGGATGCGAGGGATGCCCAGCGCCAGGACGGGGGTGATCAGAACGGCGACCACGAGTATCCAGAGGTACCGCCTCTGGATAACGTTCGTCAGAAGCAGCCAGGTCCTTCGCAAGAGAGTCTGCCTCGCTTCTCTAGCTGGGCTGGATGGTTAGAAGAGCTGCGATGCCCGCCCCAAGTTCCCTTGGGGGCCCTGGTCCGCCGGGCAGGCTAATCCCGTCTAATGCCCGCCATCACCAAAGTAAACAGCATCGAGTGCGTATATGTTACCATGCCGCCGGTCGCGCCGCTCTCACGCCCGATGTGGTGTGCGCTCTGTAAAGGTGCCGGGCGGCCTCTCGTCTAGGTACACCGCACGGGAGGCTCTGTCAAGACGGCCCGTCTGCCACGGGCCAGGCCGGAGAAAAGGCCGCGCCGTCCAAAGGATCGCCTTGCGGCGCGGGCGAACGGCTGCTATAATCGCGCCAGTGTAGGCCCCGGTCGAACCTTTAAGGCCGGTCCTGTGAGGCCGGAAAGGGGAGCAGCGCGGCGATGGGCGCGAACGCCCAGGGCTATAGCAGAATACAAGCAAGGGAGGCCTCTTGTCTGCCCGAGGCGGACGAGAGGTTTTCTTATGTCTGAGAGCGTCATCCTGGCCCAGGAAGACATGCGGCGCGCCATCGTGCGCATCGCCCACGAGATCGTCGAGAACAACCGCGGTTGCCACGACCTGGTCTTCGTGGGCATGCAGACCCGCGGCGTGCCCCTCGCGCGGCGCCTCTCCGCCGCCATCGCCGACTTCGAGCACGATGAGGTGCCGGTGGGCACCCTCGACATCGGCCTCTATCGCGACGACGTTCCCGCCCGGGGGGTCGCCATCCAAATCAAGCCCAGCGATATCCCCACCAACATCGCCGACAAGCGCGTCGTGTTGGTGGACGACGTGCTCTACACCGGCCGCAGCATCCGCGCCGCCCTCGACGCCCTCATCGACTACGGGCGGCCGGAGCGCATTCAGCTCGCTGTGCTGGTGGACCGCGGCCACCGCGAGCTCCCTATCCGCGCCGACTACGTGGGCAAGAACATCCCAACCTCCCACAGCCACGAGGTGGAGGTAAGGTTCCAGGAGACCGACGGCATCGACGAGGTGGTGCTCGTCTCGCCGGAGGGGGGATAGTTATGTCAAGCAGTTCCCGTTCAGACGCCGGCGACGGGGGCGCCACCGCCGTCGAGGAAGGCCGCGCCGTCCGTGTCCCGCCTGCGCTGCCGGCCTTCTGGCAGCGGCGCCACGTCCTGGACCTGGACGACTTCTCAGCCGAAGAGATCGACCTCGTCATGGAGACGGCCGACGCCATGAAGGAGGTGCTGGGCCGCCAGATCGCCCGCGTGCCCACCCTTCGCGGCACTACCATCGTCACCCTCTTCTACGAGAACAGCACCCGCACCCGCACTTCCTTCGAGCTGGCAGCCCGTGTGCTGGGGGCCGACGTGATCAGCATCGCCGCCACGACCAGCAGCGTTCAGAAGGGCGAATCGCTGGTCGACACCGTGCTCACCCTCCAGGCAGTCGGCGCCGACATGCTCATCATGCGCCACCGCTACTCCGGGGCGCCCTACCTGGCGGCCCGCCACTCCCGTTTCAAGGTGGTCAACGCCGGCGACGGCTGGCACGCCCATCCCACCCAGGCCCTCCTCGACATGTACACCATGCGCTCTCACCTGGGAGAGCTGCGGGGACGCAAGGTGGTCATCGTCGGGGACATCACGCACAGCCGGGTGGCGCGCTCGAACATGTGGGGCCTAACCGCCGTCGGCGCCCGTGTTGTGGTCTGCGGGCCGCCCACGCTCATGCCCGTCGGGCTAGATGGCGCCGAGCGGCGCGAACACGGCGACTCGGCCCCTGCGGGCCTCAGCCTGCCGCCCGTGGAGGTGGAGTTGAACCTGGACCGCGCCATCGAGGGGGCGGACGTGGTGATGGCCCTCCGCCTCCAGCTCGAGAGGCAGCAGGCGGGGCTCATCCCCAGCATCCGCGAGTACGCCCGCCTCTACCAGGTGAACGCCGAGCGACTGGCCCGCGCCCGGCCCGGCGCCCTGGTGCTGCATCCAGGGCCCGTCAACGAGGGCATCGAGATCTCGCCGGAGGTGGCGCACGGCGCCCACTCCCTCATCGAGGAGCAGGTGACCAACGGCGTGGCCGTGCGCATGGCGGTGCTGTACCTGCTGGCGGGGGGACAGCCATGAGTGGTTCCCTTCTCATCCGCGGCGGCCGCGTGCTCGACCCGGGCCGCGGCCTGGACATGATAGCCGACGTCCTCATCGAAGACGGGCGCATCGCCAAGGTAGGGGCGGCGCTCGCCGCCGCCCAGGTCATCGAGGCGGCAGGGCTGGTGGTCTGCCCCGGCTTCGTCGACATCCACTGCCACCTGCGCGACCCCGGCTTCGAGTACAAGGAGACCATCGAGACCGGCACGCGCGCGGCGGCCCGCGGCGGCTTCACCACCGTCTGCTGCATGCCCAACACGGAGCCCCCCATCGACAGCCGGGCCACCGTGGAGTACGTGCTGCGGACGGCGGCGGCTGTGGGGCTGGTGCGCGTGCTGCCCATCGGCTGCGTGAGCAAGGGCCGCCACGGTGAGGCCCTGGCCGAGATGGGCGACCTGGCCGAGGCCGGCGTCGTCGGCTTCAGCGACGACGGCAACCCCGTGGCCGACGCCAGCCTGATGCGCCGGGCCCTGGAGTACAGCCAGGCCCTGGGGCTGCCCGTCATCGACCACTGCGAGGAGCCGTCGCTGACCAAAGAGGGCGTGATGCACGAAGGCTGGGTGGCGACGCGCCTGGGGCTGCGCGGCCAGCCCGCCGCCGCCGAAGAGGCGGCCGTGGCCCGCGACATCGCCCTGGCGGCGTTCACGGGCAGCCACGTCCACATCGCCCACGTCAGCACGCGGGGCAGCGTCGAGCTGGTGCGGGCGGCGAAGGCCCGCGGCGTCCGCGTCACCGCCGAGGTCACGCCTCACCACCTGACCCTCACCCACGAGGCGGTGGCCTTCTCGGCCGGCAACAACGCGGTCTGACGTACGACACCAACGCCAAGGTGAACCCGCCCCTGCGGACTCGCGAGGACGTGGAGGCCTGCCTCGACGGGCTGCTGGACGGCACCATCGACGCCATCGCCACCGACCACGCGCCGCACGCCCTGGAAGACAAGCTCTGCGAGTTCGACCAGGCGGCCTTCGGCATCAGCGGCTTCGAGACGGCCCTGGGCGCCCTCCTCACCCTCGTGCCCGAGGGGCGACTGGACCTGGCGACCCTGATAGCGAAGCTGACGGCGGGCCCGGTGGCGGCCCTGGCGCTGGACCGGCGGCCGGGCCTCGAAGGGCTGGGCAGCCTGGCGCCCGGCGCCCCCGCCGACGTGGTGGTGTTCGACCCGCAGCGGGAGTGGGTCGTGGAGCCGGAGCGCTTCGCCAGCAAGGGACGCAACACGCCCCTGGCCGGTCGCACCCTCCGCGGCCAGGTGGTGGCGACGGTCTACGGCGGGCGGGTGGTGTACGCGCTGGAGACGGCGCGAATCGCAACAACGTAGAGGAGGCCTTCAGGCCTCCACCTACGGTCGTGGAGGGCTGAAGCCCTCCGCTACGGCCGGCTGACAGGTTGGCTGTGGAGGGCTGAAGCCCTCCGCTACAGGAGCAACGGATGACGGAGAAGGCCCTACTCGTCCTTGAGGACGGCTCCGCCTTCGAAGGGAGGCCCTTCGGGGCGCCGCGCGCGCCCACGGCGAGGTGGTCTTCAACACCAGCATGACCGGCTACCAGGAGGCCCTCACCGACCCCTCCTACGCCGGCCAGATCCTGGTCATGACCTACCCCCTCCAGGGCAACTACGGCATCAACCGCATCGACGTGGAGTCGCGGCGCATCCAGGTGCGCGGCTTCGTCGTGCGCGAGCACTGCGACATCCCCAGCCACTGGCAGTCCGAGGGCACCCTCAACGACTACCTGGCGCAGCGCGACATCCCCGGCATCAGCGGCGTGGACACCCGCGCCCTCACCCGTCGACTGCGCTCCGTCGGCGTCATGATGGGCACGATCACCGCCGACGAGTCGCCCGAGGACGCCCTCGCCCGCCTGCGCGAGATGCCCCGCTACGACAGCGTGGACTTCGTGCCGGAGGTCAGCGCCGAGTCGCCCTACGACTGGCCCGGCGACGGCCAGGCCGCCTCGGCGGCGGTCGGACCGGCGGGCCGCCACATCGTGGTAGTGGACCTGGGGGTGAAGTACAACATCCTGCGCATCCTGCACCGACTGGGCTGTCGCGTCACCGCCGTCCCCTGCCTCTCCAGCGCCGAGGAGGTCCTGGCCCTGCGGCCGGACGGCGTCGTGCTCTCGCCCGGGCCGGGGGACCCCGCCCTGCTGGACTACGTGGTGCGCTCCGCCGACGGGCTCCTGGGCAAGATGCCCATCATGGGCATCTGCCTCGGCCACCAGGTGCTGGGTCGCGCCTTCGGAGCGGGCACCTTCAAGCTCAAGTTCGGGCATCGCGGCGCGAACCACCCCGTGCGCGACCTGGCGACCGGCCGCGTCTACATCACGGCCCAGAACCACGGCTACGCCGTCGACCCCGACGGTCTGCGCGGCGGCGCCGAGGTGAGCCACGTCAACCTGAACGACGGCACGGTGGAGGGGCTGCGCCACCGCGAGCTGCCCGTGCTCTCCATCCAGTACCACTCGGAGGCATCGCCGGGGCCGCTGGACAACATGTACCTCTTCGAGAGGTTCCTGGCGATGGTGAACGAGGCCGGAGGGACACCATCGCACGACACTAGGGCCTATTGCGACACTGTGTAGTCCTGTCACCCTGAGCGAAGCGAAGGGTCTCGCTGAACAGATTCTTCGTCCGCCTCGGCGGACTCAGAATGACAGGGCTTCGCGCGGAGGCACGGCATGACACCGGAGAGGCCACCTATCGACAGGCCACCATCGACGACGCCGAGGCCATCGCCGGGGTCATCAACCGCATCGTCCAGGAGCCGAACCCGGTGGGACTGGACGGCCCGACGACGGCGGAGGGCGTGCGCACCTGGCTTGCCCGCCATGGCGTCCAGGGTGGCATCTTCCTCTGCCTGGTGGAGGGCCGGGTGGCCGGCTTCGGCGCCCTCGACTTCAACACCCAGGAGCCGGACACGGCCACGCTGGGGGTCTGGGTCCTGCCCGAGTATCGTCGAAAGGGGCTGGGGACGGCCATCGCCGAGTACGCCCTGGGCTTCGCGCGGGACAAGGGCTACCGCCGCCTGCGGGGCCGCCTGCCGGAGAACAACGAGGTGGCGCTGAGCTTCCTGTCGAGCATCGGCGCCCTGGTGCCCATCTACAACCCGGACATGAGGTTCGAGCTGCCGCTGTGAAGCCCATGACACATCGCTCCACCTTCGCCGCCGTGCTGACCGCTTCGTGCGGGGCATGTACTTCCGGGTGCTGCGGCCCGCCGGCCGCCCGGTCGTGAGCGACGTCGTCATCCGCATCTCGTACGGCGTGCTGACGCTGAGCGTCATGGGCTTCGTAGCGGCGATCCTGCTCGTCCCCATCGCTGTGTTCGGCGGCATCGGCCACGCCGCCGCGGGCCACGGCTTCTTTGCGCTGTGGTTTGCCCTCGGCTCGCTCGGCCTGGCCGTTCTGTCGGCAGCCATCGGCCTCCTGCTCGGCTTCGTCGGCCTCCCGTTCTCCGCCGACTTCATCACGGAGTGGCCGGCCTACGCCCTGGCGCTGGGCCTCTCGCTGGCGGGCTGCGCCTTGCTCGCCATCCTCATCTTCCTGACGCCGCTGCCGGTCTGGGGCGCCATCCCCCTGGTGCTGGCCCTGGTCGGCGGCTCAGCCTACGCCGTCGCCCTCGCCCTGCCGAGGGCGCGGCCGCGGCGCAGGATGAGAGCACGGGTGATGCGCCGGTGAGGGCCAGACTATGAGCAAACCGAAGAAGGTCCTCATCATCGGCTCCGGGCCGATCATCATCGGCCAGGCGGCGGAGTTCGACTACGCCGGCACGCAGGCCTGCAAGGCCATGCGCGAGGAGGGCGTCACCTCCGTCCTCGTCAACTCCAACCCCGCCACCATCATGACCGACGAGGGCATCGCCGACATCGTCTACATCGAGCCCCTCACCGTCGACGTCGTCTCCCGCGTCATCGAGCGCGAGCGGCCCGACGGCCTCCTGCCCACGCTGGGCGGCCAGACCGGCCTCAACCTGGCCGTGGACCTGGCCGACGCCGGCGTCCTCGACCGCTACGGCGTGCGCCTCCTGGGCACGCCGCTGGACACCATCCGCAAGGCCGAGGACCGCGAGCTCTTCAAGCGCATGCTGGCCGACATCGGCGAGCCGGTGCCGGAGAGCGCCACCGTCACCACCATGGACGAGGCGCGAGAGGTGGCCCGCCGGTTGGGCCTGCCCCTGGTGGTGCGCCCCGCCTACACCCTGGGCGGCACCGGCGGCGGCATCGCCCACACCCAGGACGACATGGAGCGCATCGTGGCCGGCGGGCTGGCCGCCAGCCCCATCCACCAGGTGCTGCTGGAGCGCTGCCTGCTGGGCTGGAAGGAAGTCGAGTACGAGGTGATGCGCGACGGCGCCGACAACTGCATCACCGTCTGCAACATGGAGAACCTCGACCCCATGGGCGTCCACACCGGCGACAGCATCGTGGTCGCGCCCAGCCAGACCCTCTCCGACAAGGAGTACCAGATGCTGCGCTCGGCCAGCCTGCGCATCATCCGCGCCCTGGGCATCGAGGGCGGCTGCAACATCCAGTTCGCCCTGGCGCCGCGGCCGGAGATCGCCGCCTGGCAGTACGAGGACGCCTCGGCCCCGCCGTACTACGTCATCGAGGTGAACCCGCGCGTGTCCCGCAGCTCGGCCCTGGCCAGCAAGGCGACCGGCTATCCCATCGCCCGCGTGGCGGCGAAGATCGCCGTCGGCAAGCGCCTGGACGAGATCGCCAACGCCGTCACCCAGAAGACCACCGCCGCCTTCGAGCCGGCCCTGGACTACGTGGTGGTGAAGATACCGCGCTGGCCCTTCGACAAGTTCCCCTTCGGCGAACGCGGCGTCGGCACCCAGATGAAGGCCACCGGCGAGGTCATGGCCATCGACCGCAGCTTCGAGGCCGCCCTCCAGAAGGCGGTGCGCTCGCTGGAGGTAGGCGGCCGCTCGCTGCTCTGGGAGCACCCGTCGTGGGCCGAGAGGCTGCCGCTGGAGGAAGGCGCCGCGCTGCGCCTGGCCCCTTCCCGCCACCGACGAGCGCCTGTGGGCGCTCATGGCCGCCCTCCGCCGCGGCGCCGACCCCATGGCGATGGCCCGCCAGACGGGCATCGACCCCTGGTTCCTCTACAAGCTGTCCAACATCGTGGCCATGGAGAAGCGCCTGCTGGGCAGTCCCCTCACGCCGGACCTCCTGCGGGACGCCAAGCGCCTCGGCTTCTCCGACGAGCAGGTCGGCACCCTGGCCGACCAGCTGCCGGAGCAGGTGCGCTTCCTGCGCCGCGTCTGGCACATTCGGCCCGTCTACAAGATGGTGGACACCTGCGCCGCCGAGTTCGATGCCGCCACTCCCTACTTCTACAGCACCTACGAGCAGGAGAACGAAGCCGAGCCCGAGCCCGGCCGCAAGGCGCTGGTCATCGGCAGCGGGCCCATCCGCATCGGCCAGGGCATCGAGTTCGACTACTGCTCGGTGCACGCCGTCTGGGCCCTTCAGGAAGCGGGCTACCGCGCCCTCATCGCCAACTCCAACCCGGAGACCGTCTCCACCGACTTCGACACCAGCGACCGCCTCTACTTCGAGCCGCTGGACGAGGAGGCGGTGCGCGACATCCTGGAGAACGAGGCCGGCGACACCCTCGCCACGGGCCCCGGCAGCCTGCCGCCGCCCAGCATCGTCCAGTTCGGAGGGCAGACGGCCATCAACCTGGCCGGGCCCCTGCACCAGGCGGCCATGCCCATCCTGGGCTCCAGCGCCGAGGCCATCGACCTGGCCGAGGACCGCCGCCGCTTCGAGGACTTCCTCCAGAAGCTGGGCATCCCCCAGCCGCCGGGCGCCGCCGTTACCACCGTCGAGGACGCCCTCACCACGGCCCAGACCATCGGCTACCCGGTGCTGGTCCGGCCCAGCTACGTCCTGGGCGGCCGGGCCATGGAGATCGTCCAGAACGCCAGCGAGCTCATCCGCTACATGGCGGCCGCCGTCGAAGTGGCCAGCGGGAAGCCTATCCTTATCGACAAATACATGGAGGGACGCGAGGTCGAGGTCGACGCCATCGCCGACGGCGAGCGGGTCCTCATCCCCGGCATCATGGAGCACATCGAGCGCGCCGGCGTCCACTCCGGCGACTCCATGGCCGTCTACCCGCCCCTCAGCCTCACCGAAGCCGAGATCAGCACCATCGTCGACTACACGGAGCGCATCGGGCTCGGCCTGGGCGTGCAGGGCCTGATGAACATCCAGTTCGTCATCATGCCCAACGGCGCTCCCGACGACGCGCCGGGCGGGCACGCTTTCGCCGGAGCCGGCTACGGCGGCATGGGTCCGCCCACAGCGGCCTCGACGGTCTACGTGCTGGAGGTGAACCCGCGCGCCAGCCGCACCGTCCCCTTCCTCTCCAAGGTGACGGGCGTGCCCATGGTGCGCCTCGCCGTCAACGTCATGCTGGGCAAGAGCCTGGCCGAGCAGGGATACTTCGGCGGGCTGTGGCCGCGTCAGAACCTCGTCGCCATAAAGGCGCCGGTCTTCTCCATGGCCAAGCTCATCGGCGTCGACACCTACCTGGGGCCGGAGATGAAGTCCACCGGCGAGGTCATGGGCGTCGACCACAGCTTCCCGGCGGCGCTGGCCAAGGCGCTGCTCTCGGCCGACCTCATGCTGCCGCCACCCAGGGCCGACATGCCCGCGAACAAGGGCGGCGGCATCCTCGTCAGCCTCTCCGACCGCACCAAGCCGGAGGCCATGCCCATCGTCCGCCAGTTGGCATCGCTGGGCTACCGCCTCTACGCCACAGCGGGCACGGCGGCCATGCTGGAGGCCCTGGGCCTGCCGGTGGAGCAGGTGACCAAGCGCATCGAAGAGGGCCACCCGAACGTGGTGGACGTCATCCAGGAAGGGCTGGTGAACTGCGTCATCAACACCGCCGGAGGGCGGCCAGCCGACGGCCATGCGCGACGGCTTCCAGATCCGCCGCGCCGCCGCCGAGAGGCGCATCCCCTGCTTCACCTCCATCGACACCGCCCGCGCCGCCACCGAGGCCCTCCTGCGCGGCGCCCAGACCTACGTCGTCCAGCCCCTGCGCCTCTACCGGGATGGGCGCGGCGGCCGTCCGGACGGCAGGAGGAGCGCTCGTGAAGATCGCCTGGGCCACCGTCATCGAGTCTGAGCGCCTCTACGGCGACACCTGGGCCCTCTGGCTCCGCGCCCCCGAGGTGGCGCGAGGCGCTGTCCCCGGCCAGTTCCTCATGCTCCGCTGCCACGACGAGGGCTCCGGCGATAGCGAGCGGCCCAACGTGGCGGGCGAGCCACGTCCGCCCCTGGCACCTGCTACGGCCCGCCCATGCTGCCCCGGCCCATGAGCTACCACCGCCTCCGCCCGGCTCAGGGCGGCGGCGCCGACTTCGCCATCCTCTTCGATGCCGTCGGGCGGGGCACGCAGTGGCTCTCCCGCCGCCGGCCCGGCGACCGCATCTTCGTCTACGGGCCCCTGGGCCGCGGCTACGCCGTCCGTCGCGACGCCGGCAACCTCCTGCTGGTGGCGGGCGGCATCGGCGTGGCGCCCCTGGTCTGGCTGGCCGACGAGCAGGTGGCCCGCGGCCGCCACGTCACCCTCATCCAGGGCGCCCGCAGCGCCGACGGCCTCTTCCCGGCCCACCTGCTGCCGCCGGAGGTGGAGGTGGTCGCCGTCACCGAGGACGGCTCGCTGGGCCAGCGAGGGCTGGTGACGGACCTGGTGCCCGAGTACCTGTCGTGGGCGGACCAGGTCTTCGCCTGCGGGCCCAACGCCATGTTCCGCGCCCTGGCCGAAGTGGTGCGCCGCGTCGAGGGTGAGGGCGCCCGCCGAAGGCGGAAGTCGGTGCAGGTGCTGCTGGAGGAGGTGATGCCCTGCGGGACGGGCATCTGCTACGGCTGCGCCGTCGAGACCCGCCGCGGGCGTGCGCCTCGTGTGCAAAGACGGCCCGCGCTTCGAGCTGCGGGACGTGTTCTGGTAGAGGAGGTGGCTTGCCTGGCGGCGGTGGAACGAGACATGCGGGATGGAATGCGTGAGAAGAACCGAGTCGTGACGGCCGGATCTGCAGCTGGCATCACGCAAGTGGTGCCCCGGCTGGAAAGCCTATCCGCGACGGAGCTGGCAAGCTACCGTCAGCATAACGGACGAAGCTAAGCTGTCCCTACGACCAGACCGCGCCTCCTCCCGCTTGACGTGAAGCCTGCCGTTTGATCTAATGATCACATGATCGATCACGTTACCAGCACGGCAGCCCCCACCCCCAACACCATCATCGAGGGCGACTGCATAGAGGTCATGTCGCGGTGGCCGGACGCCTGCGTCGACCACTGCATCGCCGACCCGCCCTTCGGCATCGCGTCGGGCGGCGGTCGCGGCGGCAAGGGCAAGGGCCTGGGGTGGGCCTTCTCCTCCCACGTCACCATGCAGGAGGCCTGGGACCGCTTCTCCCAGGACGACTTCTTCCAGTTCAACGTCCGCTGGCTGACGGAGGTGTGCCGGGTGGTGAAGCCCAACGGCAACCTGCTGGTCTTCGGCACCTACCACAGCATCTACCAGCTAGGCTTCATCCTCCAGAACGTCCTCAACCGCCGCATCCTCAACTCCATCATCTGGTTCAAGCCCAACGCCCAGCCCAACATCACCGCCCGCACCCTCACCGAGAGCACGGAGCAGATCATCTGGGCCGTCAACGAGACGCCGAAGCGGGCAAAGAAGTGGACCTTCAACTACTGGGAGGCCAAAGACCTGGCGGGCGGCAAGCAGATGCGGAACCTGTGGGACTTCTCGGTGACGCCGAAGGCAGAGAGAGCGCATGACGGGCAGGGTCCTCACCCCTCGCAGAAGCCGCTGGCCCTGGTCGAGAGGCTGGTGCTGGTGGCTACCCGCCCCGACGACCTGCTGCTGGACCCCTTCGGCGGCGCCGGCACCCTAGCCCTCGCCGCCCAGCGCCACGGCCGCCGCTGGCTCCTCATCGAGAGCGTGCCCCGCTACGTGGAGATGGCCCGCCGCCGTCTCGCCGCCAACGAGTAGGGGCGGTTCGCGAACTGCCCCTACAACAAGGCCCGATACCCGTAGGGGCGCAGCATGCTGCGCCCCTACAGTGTTTGTCGGACGTCTCTGCCTAGCGGGCCTGGAACTCCGGCAGGTTGGCGCCGAGATCGACGTACTCGTCAGCCACGGCGCGAAGGTCGGCAGAGGTGCTCTCGGCGAAGGCGACCACCTCCACGCGCACGCCCTTGCTGGCTACCAGCTCCACGAGGCGGCGGAAGTCGCCGTCGCCGGAGACGAGGCTCACTACGTCCAGACGGTCGGACATGGTGAGGATGTCGATCGCCAGCTCCACGTCGAAGTTGGCCTTGATGCTGCCGTCGGCGAAGCGCTTGAGGGGCTTGGTGACGATGCGGTAGCCGAGGTCGACGAAGGGCTGGACGAACTTCTGGCCCGCCAGGGGCACCTGGGGATCGTCGCTGATAGGCGCGTAGGCGCTGGCCCGCACAAGCTCCCGGTTACGGGAGAGGAAGCTCAGCAGGCGGCCGAAGTCGATGCTGATGCCGCGTCGCTCGGCGGCGTACATGACGTTGGGCACGTCGACGAAGATCCCGACGCGTGGCAGAGCCACTCCGCCCTGCTCGGCGACACCCCGACCCAAGGCAGAGCCCAGTCGCGCCTCCAGGGATCCCAACGACCTGTGCATGCCCTGGAGGACCCGTAGCTGCTCCGCGGCATAGGCCTCCACGACCGCCCCCTGACGGGCGAGGAGCCCCGGCAGGTCGCCCGCCGGCACCTGGCTCGGCACTTCGACCGCGACCGTGCCTGCAGGCGCCACTCGGGCGTCCCCGCCTGTGCCTCGGTCTGCCTGCCGCCGCCGCGCCGCCGACGCCGCGCCGGCGTGGCAGGGGGAGGCGGCGCAGCAGGAGGTTCCGGTGAGGGCAGCGGAACGGCCGCCTCGACGGGCTTGGGGCGACCGCCCCGGCGGCGTCTCCGTGTGGTAGTGGGCGCGCTGGGGCAGGCTCCGGCGGCGCGGTGCTGGGCTTCTCCCACTCCGGCTGATGGGTCCGCGGGGTCTCCCGCGGCCGCGTATTCGCACCCGTTCGGGCCGCCTCCTCCTGGATAAACGATTCCAGCTCGGGCTCTACACGAGGAGGCGCGCCCTTCCGCCCCTGGAAGGGGGCCGGCGCGGGGCGCGCGGGGAACGGCCATCGGACTGGCGGCGGGGACCCGGCTGTTGTTCCGGCGGGCGCTGGGGCGTCGTAGCGGCGGGGGGGGCAGGCTCATCGACCCGTGGACTTTCCGTGGGTTCCTCCTTGCGTCGGCGGCTGAAGAAAGGCGGCGCCACGGCTAGCCAACACCTCCCGCGGCGGCAGCGCCCGGAAGCGCGCCCATCTGGGCGTCCGCGTCTTCCGTGAACGCCAGCACACTGCAACGGGCGGCAACCTTCTCGGCCAGAGCCATAAAGGCCTGAGCCTGAGCCGAGTCCGGCTGCGACTCGGTGATTGGCATGCCTTCGTCTCCGCCCGCCCTGGTCTGAGTATCCAGCGGAACCTCACCCAGGAACTCCAAGCCCAGCTCATCGGCCGCGGCCCGAGCTCCCCCGTGTCCGAAGATATCCGTCCGCTCTCCGCAGTGAGGGCAGACGAAGTAGCTCATGTTCTCCACCAGCCCGAAGACGGGCACCTTGAGCTTGTCGAACATGGAGACCGCCTTCGTGGCGTCCTCCAGGGACACGGCCTGAGGCGTGCTCACGATGACTACCCCGGCAATCGGCGCTTCCTGGGCCATGCTCAACGAGGCGTCGCTGGTGCCCGGCGGCAGGTCGATAAGCAGGTAGTCCAGTTCCCCCCAGGGAATGTCGTGTATGAGCTGGCGGACCGCAGAGCCCACCATAGGCCCGCGCCATATTACCGCAGAACCTTTCGGCAGCACAAACCCTATCGAGCACAGCCGAACACCGTGACGCTCCACGGGCTCCAGTCCGCGATCGGATTCGCCCATGAAGCCGTCCGTCAATCCCATCATGATGGGGACGTTGGGGCCCGTGACGTCGGCGTCCAGCAGCCCGACGCGGGCGCCCCGTTTGGCCAGGGCGACAGCCAGGTTGACAGCGACGGTGGTCTTGCCGACGCCGCCCTTGTTGCTGGCGATGGCGATGATATTGCGCACGCCGGGCACGGCCTTGGGGCCGCCCATGGCCTGGTGCGCCCTCACCTCGGCGTCGATGGCGACATCCACCGACGCTACGCCGGCCAGGGCCATCAGCGCTTTCTCGACCTCTTCCTTGATGGGGCCGCTGAGGGGGCAGGCAGGCGTGGTGAGGACGATCTTCAGCGAGACGCGGCCTCCGTCGATCTTTACGTCTCGCACCATGTTCAGGGATACGATGTCGCGGTGCAGTTCGGGGTCCTGCACCTTACTCAAGGCGGCCAGGATCTCCTGTTCGCTGGGCTCTGCCATGCTCAACCTTCCCATCCAAGCCGCGCCCCGAGAGGCACTGCTCCAAATACCCGCGTATGGCAGGCCGAAGCCCAATCATATGGCGCTATGTTCACGTTTCCTTCACACTCTTCCATCTCAACTTCATATTAGCAAAACAATCGCCGCATATTATAGGTTTCGCACCAAGACTCCAATCATGGAGGGCGACTTGCAAGCCGATCGCGAAGCACTTCCACCAGTCAGCACGAGACCTCGTACACAGGCCTCCACTGGTAATTATAAGGGGCCTCAGATGACGCAGGCAAGCTGGTGGTGGCTATGTAGCCTTTTTAGCGCGAAAAGCTTGACACGCGTGCACACCTCTGGTATTCTATCGTTCGACGCGAGGCGTCGTCTGGCTCCAGCAAGAAGGGAGGGACTGGAGAAATGACACCGGCAACAGCGGTTCAGGAACGGGAAGCACCGGCAACACAGGTATCAGCGCCCGAAGCGCCGGCGGTGTCGGAGTGCCGGCACCACTGGCTCATTGAAAGCCCTCAAGGGGCAACTAGCTGGGGCATGTGCAAGCTCTGCGGGTCCCAGCGCGAGTTCAGCAATTCTTCTCCGGACGCGTTCTGGGAGGGGCCGAGTGTCCCCACCGCCCAGGCCGATCCGGTGACAACGTACAGCGTAACGCGCTCTTCCATAGAGGACCAAGAAGGCTTCTGAGGCCCGCCTACTCACTGCCTTCCGCGCCTAAACAGGGGGGCGGCTCCAACGAGCCGCCCCTCTGTCTTGTTTCCCTCGACAGGCCCCCAGGCGAAGCCTATAATGACCCCACATCGCCTGGCTTCCAGAAGGACGAACAGTGAACCTCTCGGTAGAGCTGGCACCCCGACGCAAGCGGGGGCTGCTGCTGGCCAACCCCGTGATGACCGCTTCCGGTACCTTCGCGAACGGTCTGGAGTTCGCAAAGGTCTTCGATGTCCAGAAGCTAGGCGCCATCGTCAGCAAGGCCACCACTCTCCGGCCGCGTTCCGGCCATCGCCAGCCTCGGACCGTTGAGACGCCTTGCGGCATGCTCAACGCCATCGGCCTTCAGAACGTTGGCGTCGAAGCTCTCATCCGCGACATAGCCCCCGTATGGGCCACTTGGCGAGTCCCCGTCATCGTCAACGTTTCCGGCGACAGCGTGGACGAGTACGGCGAGCTGGCGGCCAGGCTGGACGGCGTGCCCGGCATCAGCGGCCTGGAGCTGAACATCAGTTGCCCCAACGTGGCCAGAGGGGGCATGGAGTTCGGCCAGGACCCCGGCCTGGCCGCCGCCGTCACCAGCGCCGCCCTGCGCCAGACCACACTGCCCGTTATCGTCAAGCTCACGCCCAACGTCACCGACATCGCCGCCGTGGGCCGCGCTGTGGCCGAGGCCGGCGCCGACGCCGTCACCGTGATCAACACCGTCCAGGGCATGGCGATCGATGTCCGTTCGCGGCGGCCCGTCATCTCCAGCGTCTTCGCCGGCCTTTCCGGCCCGGCCATCAAGCCTATAGCCCTGCGCATGGTCTACCAGGTGGCGGCAGCGGTCGATATCCCTGTCATCGGCTGCGGCGGCATCGGCAGCGGCCTGGACGCCGTCGAGTTCCTGATGGCGGGTGCCAGCGCCGTCCAGGTAGGCACTGCCACCTTCTCCAATCCTCTGGCTCCCCTGGAGGTTCTACAAGGCATCCAGCGCTTCCTAGAAGAGCAAGGGGTGGAAGACGTGCACGATATCATCGGCGCCGCCATCAGATGATCGAAGCCAGGCTTCAGCCTGGCGCGTCCCCGCCGGCCTGGAAGGCCGGCCTTCGGAAGACGAACCGCTTCGGAGAACAGCCGAACAAGGACACGGAGGTCTCAGCATGCCCCTCGACTTCAAAGACATCATCTACCAGAAGCACCACCGGGTTCAGGGCGCCGCCTGGATCACCATCAACCGGCCCGAAGTCATGAACTCCTTCACCGGCGATACCCTGCGGGAGATGAGGCAGGCGGTGGACGACGCCTGCGCCGACACCTCCGTGGGCGTCATCGTTATGACCGGCGCCGGGGAGCGCGCCTTCTGCGCCGGCGGCGACGTCAAATGGCTCCAGGAGGCGCAGCAGGAGGGCGGCTCGGCGGCGGGCGGGCTCGACCCCCACGCCGGCATCGAGGAGTGCCTGAAGCCGGTCATCGCCCGCGTCAACGGCTACTCCATCGGCGGGGGCAACCACATGGCCTACCACGCCGACTTCACCATCGCCGCCGAGCATGCCCAGTTCTCGCAGGTAGGCCCACGGATCGGCAGTCCGGCCTCCGGACACTGGGTCAACTACCTCGTGCACGTGGTAGGCGCCAAGAAGGCGCGCGAGATGTGGATGCTCTGCCGCCGCTACTCGGCACAGGAGGCCCTTCAGATGGGCCTGGTCAATGCCGTCGTCCCTTATGACAAGCTGGACGACGAGGTCGACAAGTGGTGCCGCGAGCTGATGGCCAAGAGCCCTAGCTGCCTCAAGATCCTCAAGGCCTCGTTTCTGGCTGAGTACGAGCCCCTGCGCGAGACCAGCGGCCGCAACTGGGTGCAGGAGATCGCGCCCGACTTCTTCCGCACCGGCGAGGCCGATGAGGGCAAGAACGCCTTCAAGGAGCGCCGCGAGCCCGACTTCAGTAAGTACCCGCGCTAAGAGCTTCGGGAAGAGAACCCAGGAGTGCCCACATGACCAAGTCGTCCTACGACCCAGACTGGCGCGAACGCTACGCCGACAAGCTCCGTTACGCCGACGAAGCCCTTCGCGTCGTGCGCAGCGGCCAGCACATCTTCGTGGGCTCCGGCGCCGCGGCGCCCCAGTTCCTGGTGGAGCGGCTCACGGCCCGCGCCGAGCAGTTGCACGCCGCCCAGGTGATCCACATCATGACGCTGGGCATCGCGCCCTACGCCCTGCCCCCGGTGAAGGAGTCCTTCCGCCACAACGCCTTCTTCGTCGGGCCCAACGTGCGCGAGGGCGTCGCCGCCGGCGAGGCGGACTACACGCCCATCTTCCTCTCCGAGGTGCCCCGCCTGTTCCGCAGCGGGCGCGTCCCCATCGACGTGGCCCTCATCCAGGTGACGCCCCCCGACGAGCACGGCTTCTGTAGCCTCGGTGTCTCCGTCGACATTGTGAAGCCGGCGGTCGAGTGCGCCCGCGTGATCATCGCCGAGGTCAACCCCCGCATGCCGCGCACCCTGGGCGACAGCTTCATCGCCGCCGACGCCATCGACGCCATGGTGGAGCACGACTCGCCGCTGCCGGAGGTCACCCACCCGCCGCCCGACGACGTGTCGCGCGCCATCGGCCGCTGGGTCGGCTCCCTGGTGGAGGACGGCGCCACCCTCCAGATCGGCATCGGCTCCATCCCCGACGCCATCCTGGAGATGCCTCGCCGACAAGCACGACCTCGGCCTGCACACCGAGATGCTGTCCGACGGCACCCTGCCCCTCATCCAGTCCGGCGTCATCAACAACTCCCGCAAGACCCTGCACCGGGGCAAGATCATCGCCAGCTTCGTCATGGGCACGCAGCGCCTCTACGACTTCGTGGACGACAACCCGCTGGTGGAGCTGCACCCCAACGAATACGTGAACGACCCCTTCGTCGTTGCCCAGAACGAGCGGATGGTGGCCATCAACGCCGCCATCGAGGTCGATCTGACGGGGCAGGTCTGCTCCGATTCCCTCGGGCACCTCTTCTACAGCGGCATCGGCGGACAGGTGGACTTCATCCGGGGCGCCGTCCCGCTCCAAGGGCGGCCGGCCCATCATCGCGCTGCCTTCGACGGCCGAGGAGGGGACCATCTCCCGCATCGTCTCTCAGCTGAAGCCGGGCGCGGGCGTCGTCACGAGCCGGGGTGACGTCCACTACGTCGTGACCGAGTACGGCGTGGCCGACCTCTACGGCCGCAACGCCCGCCAGCGGGCGATGGCTCTCATCGGCATCGCCCACCCGGACTACCGCCACGACCTTCTGGCCTTCGCCAAGGAGCGGCGCTACGTCCTCCAGGACCAGGAGATCCCGCCCGCGGGCGCCGGCGTCTACCCGCAGGACCTGGAGACCACCTTCACCCTGACCAGCGGCGAGACGGTCCTGGTGCGCCCCATCAAGCCCACCGACGACGACCTCTGGCTGGAGTTCTTCTACTCGCTCTCCGAGGACGCGATCTACCACCGCTTCTTCCGGCCCCTGAAGCGCATGCCCCGGCTCGAAGCCCAGCACTTCGTCGTCGTCGACTACCGGGACCGCATGGCGCTGGTGGCCGTCCTGCGACAGGAGGATCGCGAGCAGATCATCGCCGTGGCCCGCTACGAGCGCGACCCCGCCACCAACCTGGCCGAGGCCGCCTTCGCCGTCCGGGACCAGTGGCAGGGCCGCGGCCTGGGCAGGTTCCTCCTCCAGTACCTCATCCGCATTGCCATCATCAACGGCATCGAAGGCTTCACCGCCCTGGTGCTGAGCGACAACCGCCGCATGCTCCGCCTCTTCCAGAGACAGGCTACCTCATCCGCAGCAAGTACGAGGAGAACGCCTGGGAGATCAGCTTCCGCTTCGACGAGAGGGCGGAGGAGCCGGAATCAGCAGCGACCTAAAGGGAGCGGGCCTGCTATGTTAGAATGGTAGTGCCCCTGGCCTTTCCTACCGTGGCCCACCGCCAGGCGGCGGAGGAGAAACGAGACCGCCAACGAGCGACGAACCCAACTGCCTCATCTGCGGAGGCCTAGTCGGGAACCATCAGCGCTGCCCGGATTGCCGCATACTCATCGGGCTGGGGCACTATGAGTTGGCAGCGGACCCGGCTGGCCGTTGTCGGACATGCCACCGATCGGCCGAACGACCGCAGCGGGCGGGGCTCGTGCCAGGCAAGACCATGGCTCCGCGATGACCCCTCCGCCCTCTGAGAACACCCAAGGCTAACGCTCCGCCGCCAGTCGTATCGCCTCCCTCATCTGCTCCATCTCGTCGTCGTTGGGGCCGGGAAGGTCGAAGAGTTCCTTCTTGCCTCGAGGAGGCGGAACCGGCGACCTAACGGGCGGACCGCGCGGACCGTCACGAATCCGGTGGAGGGCTGACGCCCTCCGCTACGGGTGGATCACGGGCGCCGGAAGCGCACCATGTAGCGGAAGGCTTTAGCCTTCCACGGGTGGGTGAAACGGCGGGGCGCTGTTGACGGCGCCCTATGCTGCCTATAGGCTAGGAGCGATCGGGGTGTAGCTCAGTCTGGCTAGAGCGCCTGGTTTGGGACCAGGAGGTCGGCCGTTCAAGTCGGCCCACCCCGACCACCGTGAAGAGCGCGCAGATGGAAGGGGCCGGTGCTTCGACCGGCCCCTTCTGACAACTGCAACCTACCCCCTCTATTCCTTCTTAGAGCACTCCTTCGTGGTCTCGAAGCCGTGAGGCTCGCCGAAGGGCTGCCAGCGGAAGGACGGCGGGTCCGTGGAGCGGTCCACGGTGGCCCGCACATACATCTCCACCTCAATGGGGCGATGGTCGGTAGGGCTCATGCTTGACGGCGCGTAAGCGCCGGTGGTCATGTAATCGCACATAGACTCGGCCGCATCAAGGAACTTCTCGCGGGTGAGGTCCGGGCCGGCGTCCTGCAGAAAGTTCGTCATGCCCGCGGCGATGGTGGCGCCCACCAGCGTCAGGTTGGTGGGCTTCACTGACGGCGCGTACTTGGCCATGATCTCCCAGTGCCTGGCGATATCCGGCACGTCCTTCTCGAAGATCTGATGACCAGGGACCACGCTGACTGTGCCCTCGATGTTGTCCATGCCGGCGAGCACGGCCACGACCTCAACGGCGTTGACGCCGGTAACCACGACGGGCACGTTCCAGTTCAGGGTCTCGTGCGCGCCCTTGATCACGCTCGCTGCCTGAATGGGCATCGTGTAGGCGGCGATCACGTCCACGTTCTCGTTCTTCAGCCGCTGCACCTGGGCAATAAGATCGCCCTGCGACTCCTCGTAGTACTCAGTGACGATCTGCATGCCGGCGTCCTTGACACCCTCGCGAACGCCCTTCTCGCCCTCCTGCCCGAACTCATCGTTCTGGGCGATGATGCCCAGCTTCTTGCCCGGAAAGTTGTCCGCGATGTACTGGCCCAGGATCCTACCCTCGTCGGTGTAGTCCACCAGGCCGGCAAAGCGCGTCTTCACTACCGGGTCGGTCCACTTCGAGTCGCCGGCGAGGATGAACATGTCGGGGACGCCGTTGGCTTCCAGGTACTTCCAGACCCCGCTGTGCGCCGCCGAGCCCAGGCCTCCCATGATGGCGAAGACCTTGTCCTGCTCCACCAGCTTCCGCACCACCTCAGCCGCCAGGGGCCCGCTGTACGCATCGTCATAGACGATGAGCCTGATCTTGCGGCCGTTCACGCCTCCCTGGTCGTTCACATAGGCGAAGTAGGCATCCATCCCTGCCTTGATGTCGACTCCCCACGCGGCGGCGTACCCGCTCAGAGGCAGATGAGAACCGAGGAGGATCTCTGTATCGGTGACTCCTGGGACGTTTGTTGCCCGCGGTGTCTCCTCACCACCTCCATTGCCCCCTCCGCCTCCGCCGCAGGCCGGCATCGCCAGCACGGCCGCCAGCAGCGGGACCAAGACCATTAGCCACCGCCCGACACGAATTCGCGCCATGGCACCCCCCTGCACTGGCTCGATCGCCCCTCTCTATTGCGGCGCGGTGCAATCCTTAGTGCTCTCGAAGTTGATAAGGTCGCCGAACGGCTTCCACGCGAACGCCGGCGGGTTTGTCGACTTGTCCGTTGTCGCCCGCACGTACTCCTCCACCTCGATGGGGCGATGGTCGGTCGGGCTCATGCTCGATGGGGCGAGGCCTGCAGGGGCCTCCCACTTGCAGGTTGACTCGGCTGCATCGAGGAACTTCTCGCGGGTGAGATCCCGGCCGGCGTTTCGCAGGATGTTCGTCATGCCCTCGGCGATGGAGGCACCCGTCAGGGTGAGGTTGGTAGGCTTCACCCCCGGCGCATACTTTGCCATGATGTCCCAGTGGTTGGCCACGCCTGCATTGTCTTTCTCAAAGGCCTGATGGCCATAGACCACGCTGACCGTACCCTCGATGTTGTCCGGGCCGGCGAGCGCGCCCACGACTTCGACGGCGTCGACGCCGGTGATCACGATGGGCACGTTCCAGCCCAGCGTCTCGTGCGCACCTTTGATCGCGCTGGCCACCTGAATGGGCATGGCATAAGCAGCGATGACGTCCACGTTCTCGTTCTTCAACCGCTGCACCTGGCCGACGAGGTCGTTCTGGGTCTCCTCGTAAGTCTCAACGACGATGTCCATGTTGGCGTCCTTGACACCCTCGCGGAGTCCCTCCTCACCCTCCGAGCCGAACTCATCGTTCTGGGCGATGATACCCAGCTTCTTGCCTGCGAAGTTCTGAGCGATGTACTCTCCGAGGATCTTGCCCTCGGTGATGTAGTCCACCAGCCAGGCGAAGCGGGTCTTCACCACCGGGACCGTCCACTTCGAGTCGCCGGTGAGAATGAACATGTCGGGGACGCCGTTAGCTTCCAGGTACTTCCAGACGGCGCTGTGAGCGGCGGAGCCCAGGCCTCCCATGATGGCGAAGACCTTGTCCTGCTCGACCAGCTTCCGGACCACCTCAGAGGCCAGGGGACCCGTGTACTGGTCGTCTCCGACTATCAGCCTGATCTTGCGGCCGTGGACGCCCCCGTTGTCGTTGACGTAGGCGAAGTAGGCGTCCATCCCCGCCTTGATGTCGACGCCCCAGGCGGCCGCGTAGCCGCTCAGTGGCAGGTGAGACCCGAGGATAACCTCCGTGTCGGTGACTCCGGGGACGTTGCCCCCCAGGAGTCCCTGTCGCCTGCGGGTGTCCCTTTCGCCTCCTCCATCCTCCGTCGCAGCCAGATATGACCAGCGCAGCAGCCAGCAGGGCCGGAACCAGCAGCCATACCCGTCGCCCGACACGAATTCGCGCCATGGCACCCCCTATTGCTGCTCTAGCAGCGCAAGAGGGGGCCGGTGCGAGAACCGGCCCCCTCTCTATGCTCAGCCACTGAACCTATTTGCAGTTCGGCGTGCTCTCGAAGCTGATTGGCTCGCCGATCGCCTGCCACTTGAAGAGCGGCGGGTTCTGGGTATTGTCCATCGTCGCCTTCACGTATTGCTCCGCCTCGATGGGGCGGTGGTCGGTGGCGCTCAGCTTCACTCCCGCTCCCTTGAAAGAAGCAAAGCTCTCGTAGCCGCAGAGAGACTCGGCGGCCTTGAGGAAGCTGTCGCGGGTGAGGTCCGGGCCGGCGTCCGTTAGGACCTTCACCGTGAAGTCGATGATGGAAGCGCCCGTCAGGGTGAGGTTCTCGGGCGTCTTTCCACTCGCATACTTGGCCAGGACGTCGCGGTACGTGGCAATGCCCGGCCAGTCCGCCTCATAGGCCTGATGGCCAAAGACCACACTGACGGTACCCTCGATGTTGGCGTAGCCAGCGAGCGCCCCCACGATTTCAACGGCGTCCACGCCGGTGATCACGACGGGCACCTTCCAGTTGAGGGTCTCGTGCGCATTCCTGATCGCGCTCGTTGCCTGAATGGGCTCACCGTAGATGGCCATGACATCGACATTCTGGTTCTTCAGCCGCTGCACCTGCGCGGAAAGATCGCTCTCGGTCGTCTCGAACATCTCAACGACGACTTCATTGTTCGCGCTCGCGACACCCTCGCGAATGCCCTTCTCACCCTCCTGCCCGAACTCGTCGTTCTGCTCGATTATCCCTACCTTCTTCCCCGGGTAGTTCTTCGCTATGTACTCGCCCAGGATCCTGCCTTCGTCAGTGTAGTCCACCAGATAGCTAAAGCGGGTCTTGACGGCGGGGTCAGTAAGCTTCGACAGACCGGCAAGGAGCCACATGTCGGGGACGCCGTTGGCCTCCAAGTACTTGTAGACGGCGGTGTCCGGAACCGTGCCCAGGCCTCCCACGATGGCGAAGACCTTGTCCTGCTCCACCAGCTTCCGCACTACCTCCGAGGCAAGCGGCCCGGTGTACTGGTCGTCTTCGATGATCAGCTTGATCTTACGACCGTTCACGCCCCCATTGTCGTTGACGTAGGCGACCCAGGCATCCATCCCGGCCTTGAGGTTGACCCCCCAGGCCGCGGCGAACCCGCTCAGGGGCAGGTGACCCCCCAGGAGGATCTCTGTATCGGTCACCCCATTGGTCTGTCCTGGGCCGGGGGTGTAGGCGGGCGCCCCCGTCGCCTGTGGTGTCCCCGCCGTCGGCGTCTTTTCCTCGTTGTTGTCTCCACCGCAGGCCGACATCGCCAGCACGGCAGCCAACGCGACGACCAGCACCCACGCCCATCGCCCGATACGAATTCGCGCCATATTATCTCTCCCTTGTACTAATAGCCTTGGCCTCGTTCCGACTTCAGATCGCTGGCTATAGGCGATGCCTATCACCCCCCTTTTAGTGCGGCTCGTCTTGAGCCTCCGTGCCATCCTGGCGGCTAGGATCGGCCGGCTTCGCGCCGCGCGAACCGCGGAGCAGAAACGGCCGCACTGCGGGACGTATCATCCCGCTCACACTGGGAAAGCGGAACTTGCCCGCCATCAAACGTTCTTTTGCCAGGGGAAGCCTCCGGATGGCGCCGGCCAGCCCCCACGGCCCCGTAATGACGGCGATTACGAGCAGGCCTCCGTATATGGCCCCCCGCAGGGCATCGATACGGATCTCCTGACCCCGCGGAACGACACCCACAATCGCATTCACAAACTCCACACGCAACGCCATGATCAACGCCGCAAAGATGCTCCCCATGATAGAGGCGAGGCCACCCAGTACGACCATGACAAGCATAGTGATAGATATGTTGACGTCGAAAGTGGAGGGACCGAGTACCGCCTCCGTGAAGACGAACAGGGCGCCGCCGATCCCCGCATAGAATGAGCTGATCCCGAACGCCGTCATCTTGTATAGCGACACGTTTACGCCCATCTGTCCGGCGCCCAACTCAGTGTCCCGCACCGCCAGGAAGGCGCGCCCGATACGGCTCCGCGTCAGGTTCCAGGCCAGTACCGTCATGATGACGGCGGGGACCATCGCACAGTAGTACAGCCACTGGTTGTTGTCGACCCGGCCCTCCAGAACTCCAGGTGGAAGCGGTGGAGTCCCGGCCTCATAGAAGTTGATGCCCTGAGAAGCGTGCGTCCAGTCGGCCACAAGGTCATGCTTCACCACCTGAGGAAAGGCTATGACCAGGGCGAGGGTGGCGATAGCAAGGTAGGGGCCGCTGAGCCGCAGCGCGGGCGCCCCCACCAGAAAGCCGACGACGCCCGTGAATGCGCCTGCCGCTACCACTGCGAGTATGACGTGTACCCCGTACTGGGTCATGAGAATCGCCGCAACGTAGGCGCCAACCGCCACAAACGCGGCATACCCGAGGGAGATCTGGCCGTTGTACCCGGTCAGCAGATTGAGTCCCATCAGGACGATGAGCCAGACTCCGAACCGCATGGCCTGGAAGACCCGGAAAGGCACCAAGACCCAGCCTATGATCGGCCACCCGCTCATGAAGCCCAGCACGCTGTGAAGGTAGGGGAAGACAAACAGAAGGACACCCAGCAGGACCAGCCAGACTACCCGCGCTGGCGGGAGAGTTCTGGTCACCTAAACCCTCCTCACCGTCCGCTTGCCCAGCAGACCCGTGGGTTTGACCATCAGCACGGCGATTATGACTATGAAAGCCACAGGCAGATCAATGGACGACTTTGTGGGTTGTAGGTGGCGGCAAGGTTCTGGATCACGCCGAGCATGAGCCCGCCCAGGATGGCGCCCATGGGACTAGTCAACCCTCCAAGAACTGCTCCGGCGAAGGCGAAAAGAATCACCGCCAGCATCATGTTGGTGGAGAGCGCCAGCACCGGCGCCGCCAGCATGCCCGCTATTGCCCCTACCGCCGCCGACAGCGCCCATCCCAAGGTAAGCATCTGTCCTGCCCGGATGCCCACCAGGCGCGCGGCCGTGCGGTTGATAGCGGTGCCCCGCATGGCCAATCCTATCTTGGTGAAATTGAACAGGCCGTACAGGATCACCATGAGGATGACGGCCGTGCAGAAGACGCCCACGTTCGCCCTGCTGATTATCACCGGACCGATCTCCAGCGCACTGCCTCGAAACGGAGGCGCGGTCGGGAAGGGCTTCGGGTCGCCGCCGTAGAGCCAGAGCGCGACGCTGTTGAGCACCGTGAACAGCCCAATGGTCAGGATCACAGGGTTGAGGACAGGCCCCTCCTCCACCGGCCGCAGCAGTACCCGTTCCAGAGCGCCGCCGAGAATCGCCGCCGCTATGATGCCAAAGAAGAAGGCCTGCCAGTAGCCGAACTGATTCAGGAAGCTCCAGGCGATGAACGTACTCAGCATCGCCATCTCGCCCTGAGCGAAGTTCACGATCTCTGTGGAGCGGTAGATGAGGACGATGGCGAGCGCCATGAGCGCGTAGATGCTGCCCGTGGCCAGCCCGATAGCTACCTGCTGGATGAACTCGCTCACGGCTGTTCCAGTTCCTCAGCCTTTCCGATCAGGCTCGGGGCACTCTTCAACGGATCCCGCCACCGGCAAGCCAATAGGAGCCTTTGAGTTGGTTGGCGCGACCTCCCCGGGCAGAACTCCGGCCTGGGGAAGCCACGGGTGCCATTATGCACCATCTGGCACTACTGGGCTAGGCCAGGTCGCCGCGGGTTTGGTCGGTTGGTCCGCCCTAGGTCCGAAGGTCGACTCAATGGTTCCAGCGGTGAAGTGTATGCAAGAATGGCCTTACCTTCAATACCCGTCGGTGGCCTCAGCGGGGAATCGCGGGCTGTAACGCCCCGAGATGGTATCATGGGGGCCAAATACTACGTGGCTTTTCACGCCAGGAGGTATCTTCGACATGGTGACTACCTACCAGAACTGGATCGGCGGCCGCTGGGTGCCGGCCCGGAGCGGCGGTACCCGAGAGAACATCGACCCCGCTTCGGGTGAGGTGCTCGGAGTATTCCCCCGCTCGGGCGCGGAGGACGTGAACGAAGCCGTGGACGCCGCCTGCAAGGCGTTCGACGCCTGGCGGGCCATGCCGGGGCCTCGCCGCGGCGAGATCCTCTTTCGTGCCGGTGAGATCCTCGTCCAGCGCAAGGAGGAGTTCGCCCGCGAGATGACGCCGGAGATGGGGAAGGTCCTGAAGGAGACCCGCGGCGACGTCCAGGAAGCCATCGACATGACCTACTACATGGGCGGCGAGGGTCGACGCTGCTTTGGGCAGACCACTCCCTCCGAGCTGCCTGACAAGTTCGCCATGTGCGTGCGCCAGCCGATAGGGGTGGTGGCCGCCATCACACCCTGGAACTTCCCCATGGCCATCCCGGCCTGGAAGATCATGCCCGCCCTCATCGGCGGCAACACCGTGGTCTTCAAGCCGGCCAGCGATACGCCCGAAGAGCGCCTGGAACCTGGCCAAGACGCTGGAGGAGGCCGGCCTGCCGCCGGGCGTGCTGAACGTAGTCTTCGGCAGCGGTGGCGAGGCCGGGACGCCGCTGGTGGAGCACCCCAGTATCGACCTTGTCTCCTTCACCGGCTCCAACGAGGTGGGAAAGGGCATTGCCCTGCAGGCAGCCCGGCTCGGCAAGCGCCTTCACCTGGAGATGGGCGGCAAGAACGCCATCATCGTCATGGACGACGCCGACCTCGGCCTCGCCCTGGACGGCATCATCTGGAGCGCCTTCGGCACCAGCGGCCAGCGTTGCACCGCGGCCAGCCGGATCATCGTCCAGCGTGGCATCCTGGCGGAGCTCACCAAGCGGCTCATCCCCCGCACGGAAGCCCTGCGCCTGGGCCACGGCCTCGAAGAGGGCACCGACGTGGGCCCGGTCGTCAACCAGGAGCAGCTAATGAAGATCGATGGCTACATGGAGGTAGCCCGCAAGGAGGGCGCCACCATCGCCTGCGGCGGCAGCGTCGCCAACGCCGGCCCGCTGGCGAAGGGCTTCTTCTTCCGGCCAACCGTTTTCACCGAGGTGAAGCGGAACATGCGGGTGGCGCAGGAGGAGATCTTCGGGCCCGTCACCGCCGTCATCGCCGTCGACAGCCTGGAAGAGGCTATCGACGTCAACAATGACGTGCCCTTTGGCCTCTCCACCTCCATCTACACCCGTAGTGTCAACCAGACATTCCGCGCCATCGAGGGGATCACCACCGGCCTGCTCTACGTCAACGCCGGTACCATCGGCGCCGAGGTGCACCTGCCCTTCGGCGGCACGAGAGGCACGGGCAACGGGCACCGCGAGGCCGGCCAGGCCGCCCTGGACACATACACGGAGTGGAAGACGGTCTTCGTGGACTACAGCGGCAAGCTCCAGAAGGCGCAGATAGACGTCGACGCGTAGCCCCGCTGAGCCCCCAACACTATGGATGCCCGACCGCGGGCCGCTTACAGCGGCCCGCGGCCTTTTCACCTCACCCGGCCCAGGCCATCCTCACCTGCCCTACCCCAGTCGAGACGAAAAGGCCGATAATGTATCCGAGAGGACTTCTACCGTCGTGATTCGAAAACCTTCCACCGACGCCATCCCCCGCGGCGGCGGCGGCGTCATCCGCCACGGGGCGGCCTCGTTCTTCGGCTCCCCGGTTCTGGAGGACCTGTCGGCGCTGAAGGCGGACGTTGCCTTCCTGGGGGTGCCCTTCGACGGCGCCACCAACGACCGGCCCGGCGCCCGCTTCGGTCCGGCCGCCATCCGCGACGCCTCCATGCGCTTCCAAACCGCCCATGGCGCCGGCTGGTTCGACCCTGAGCGCGGACTTCACATGCTGCGTGGCGTCAGCATGCTGGACGTGGGCGACGTTGACGTGCGCACTGTCGACCTGACGGAGAACTTCCAGATCATCACCGAGGCCGCTCGCCTGGTGCGGGCCTCGGGCGCCTTTCCTGTCTTCGTGGGAGGAGACCACGCCATCACCTTCCCAATCGTCCGCGCCTTCGACGACCGGCCTCTGACCGTGGTCCAGTTCGACGCCCACCAGGACTACACCGACGAGAAGTTCGGGGTGCGCTTCTCCCACGACAACCACATGCGCCGCACCAGCGAGCTGCCCCACGTGCGCCATATCGTCCAGATCGGCATCCGGGAGCTCATGGCCCAGATCGAGCCCTGGCAGGCGGCTCTGGCCCGCGGCATCCAGATCGTTCCCGCGGAGCGCCTTGTCCGCGAGGGCGCGGAACGAGCGCTGGCCGAGGTGAAGATCGAGACCGACTGCTACGTCAGCATCGACATCGACGTGATGGATCCGGCCCTGGCCTCCGGCACGGGCTATCCGGAGCCAGGCGGCCTCAGCTTCTACCAGTTGCGGGACGCCGTCTCCGTGATCGCGGAGCGCTGCCGGCTGGTGGGATTCGACGTAACCGAGGTCAACCCCGTCTACGACTTCTCCGGGGCCACGGCCCGCATCGCCGCCCGCCTCTTGCTGGACACGCTGTCCGAGGCTCTGCCTGAGGCCCCGGGCGGCGACCCGGCCAGCCGCCCCTGAGCGAAGGCGGCCTCGATCAGCACACAATGAAGGAGCCGGCCCACGTGGGCCGGCTCCTGCGATTCCTTTCTATTCTCCCTAGCCCCCCAGGATGTCGATGCTCAGGACCTTGTCGCCAGGAGGCAGGTCGGCGCCGGGAGGATCTCTGGGAGTGAGCGACAGCAGCACGTCCATGCCCGCCACCACTTTCCCAAAGGACGTGAACTCGCCGTTGAGCTGGGTCTGGTCACTCAATGTGATGAAGAACTGGCTGCCGGCAGAATTGGCTTCGTCGCTCTTCTTGGCCATGCCGACGGTGCCGGCCACGAAAGGCTCTCCGCTGTTCTCGTCGGGAATGGTGTAGCCGGGGCCGCCATGGCCGGTGTTCTCCGGGTCACCCGTCTGCGCCACGAAGCCCGGCTTCACCCAGAAGAAGGTGAGCCCGTTGTAGAAGCCGTCTTTGGCCAGGAAGACGAAGTCGTTGACCGTTTGCGGAGCCTGCTGAGCGAAGAGCTGCACCGTGATGTCGCCCTTGTCGGTGTGGATGACCGCGGAGTAGCTCTTGGTGGGATCGATGGTCATGGCGGGTGGGCCGCTGTAGCGCTGCGCCGCCGGCGTCGGCGTCCCCACCGCCGTTGCCTCCGGTGTCACCGTGCCTTCGGCGGTCGATTGAGGCGTCGCGGTCTGGACGGTCTTGCTACTCGACCTGCCCACCCCAAACGCGCCTATTCCCACGCTGCCGACCATGATCAGCCCCCCGAGTATGTAAAACAACTTAATGTTCTTGAAGAGGGAGAACGGGAACCGCGCCTTGGCGCGACCGGTGGTCCAGTCGGCAGCGTTATACGGTTTGGTGCGCCGCCTCCTCGGAGGCTTGCGAGTCTTCGGCATCCTAGCTGACCTATCCGAGGCCTCGTAGCGGGCCTCGACTGCAGTATAGCAAAGCAACAACGGGCGAGCAAAAGAGCGGCCGCCTCACCTTCTGCCCGTCCCGCATCATTGCTGCGGGACGATCTTCGAATAGCCGGACTTGACCTCCAGCGGCCACTTTATGTCAAGGTACTGGTCGTTACTAGGATCCCAGCCCGGCCACTCGACGAGGCCTCCGACGTTCGGGTCTCCAGTCTTGGCGAACTGGGCCCACATGGTCATCATTGCCTCAGATACCTGCTGGTCGTCTTCGGTAAGCCCAGGGTCCTGGCTTTCCGCGCCTGAAGGATGGGCAAATGCGTTGTAGAATACGGGATTCGGGAGTACGGCCAGCAAGCCGAAGACATACGCTAGCTCAATCCCGTGGAAGGCCAAGATGCCCTCTTTCTTCCATGTGCTCGGCACCTGACGTGAACAGGGCGGCGTAGCCTTTGTTGCCGCTCTTGCCGACAGCGGTCAACCTGGTCGTGTACGCGCCGATCAGATACGGCAGGTGGATGACAGTCTTTTCGGCCGTCAGTTCCCCCAGGTTTGTGCACGTTATCAGGGAGACGTCGTTCTGCTTGCCAGCATTGAACACGTTTGTTGGCGTATCCGGCATAAACCAGCCGTCTACCACCAGATTATCCAGGACGCTAACCCCCTCTGCCTCTGGCATCGACGCCGTCACTTGTTTGCTCATCTCGGCACTCGCGTCGAGGATCTGCTGATAGGGAGTGGCACGAAGCGCCGCCAGCACGTCCCCGTTCTCCGGAATGCCGAGCTTGGCCACCAGTTGTTCGCCCAGCGCCTCCGCGTCCTTCAGGGTCGTCACCGACCGGATGCCGACGCCCTCGGAGTTGGCACCGCTTTCGAGGATCGCGTGCTGGAAAAGTCCCGTGGCCAGGGGCGAAGCCATCAGGGCGTCGGTCTTGCCGCCGCCGCCGGACTCACCGAAGATCGTGACGTTGTTCGGGTCCCCGCCAAAGGCCTCGATGTTGGTCTGCACCCACTTCAAGGAGGCAATCAGGTCGAGGAACATGTAGTTGCCCGACACACCGTTGGGCGATTCCTTGGAGAGCTGAGGGAGAGCGAGCAGGCCCATAGGCCCAAGTCGATGGTTCACACCCACCATGACCACACCGTGCTGGGGAAGAGCGGGCCAGCTGTACGGCAGCTGGTTGGCCGAGCCGACGGCAAAGCCGCCGCCGTGGAACCAGACCATCACCGGCAACCGCTCGCTGGTCTTCTTGGCCGGGGTGAACACGTTCAGGTAGAGGCAATCCTCACTGATGGTCCCCGGGACCCAACTGGCCTTCTGCTGGGGGCACATGCTGCTGAAGACTGTCGCCTCGCGTATGCCCGACCACGGTGCAACCGGTTGCGGCGGCTTCCACCGCAGGTCCCCCAGAGGTGGCGCAGCATACGGGATCCCACGATAGACACGTACCTCTTTTCCCAGATCGCCGACCATCGTCCCGGAAACGTATCCGGCGTCCAGCTTGATTGGATCGACGAGGAGGTCCGTTCCCGTTGCCGTTGGCGTTGCACTGGTGGATTCCCCTCCGTTGCAGGACACAGCCAGTGGCAGCAGAAACACCGCCAACAGAAACACGCCCGCAAGGAGCTTGAACCTGTTCGACTCGCCTTTCCGATACATCTCGAGCCTCCTCCACAATCGCCGCCATTATATGGCCCGCCTTCTGCGCGTGCCACACCCCCGACCCGCCGCACAGGCCGCCTCCTGCGCATGCGGCCTCCCCTTGCGAAGGCGGCGCGATAAGACGATACTAATCTGATCGCGATCAGCAGCAGGAGAAACGCCGGAATGGTCACGGAACAAAGGCGGCTGGGGATCCTGGTTGGAGGAGGCCCCGCCCCTGGCATCAACAGCGCCATTAGCTCTGCGACGATTGAAGCCCGGAACAGAGGCCTGGACGTCATAGGCATTTATGACGGCTTTGAGCACTTGCTGAACGGGCGCACGGACATGGTACGTCCGCTGGCCATTCCCGACGTGTCGCGCATCCATGTGCAAGGCGGCTCGATCCTGCGCACCTCCCGCGCCAACCCGACGCGCAAGGCGGAGCACCTGGAGCGTACGACCGGTGCTCTCCAGGAGTTGGGCATCAGCGATCTCATAACGATCGGCGGCGACGACACGGCGTTCGCCGCCTTCGAGGTAGCCAAGGCCGCACAGGGCAAGGTCAGGGTCGCTCACGTGCCAAAGACCATCGACAACGACCTGCCGCTTCCCGCCGGCATGCCGACCTTCGGCTACGAGACCGCCCGCCACGTCGGCGCCGCCCTGGTGCTGAACCTCATGGAGGACTCTCGCACGACCAGCCGCTGGTTCTTCACGGTCGTCATGGGTCGAAGGGCCGGCCACCTGGCGCTGGGCATCGGCAAGTCCGCCAGCGCCACCCTGACCGTCATCGCAGAGGAGTTCCAAAAGGAACGCATCACCCTGAACGAGGTCTGCACGGTCCTGGAGGCCGCGATCCTGAAGCGATGCGTGTTGGGCCGCAAAGACGGCCTGGTGGTCATCGGCGAAGGCGTCGCCGGCAAGCTGGACCCCGAAGAGCTGGCCGGTATCACAGACGTGGTGGTGGGATATGACCCCTATGGCCACATTTTGCTGGCTGAGATACCCCTGGCCACGATCCTCAAGCGCGAAATCCTCAAGCGTCTCGCCGCCCGCGGCCAGCGGCTATCGATTGCTGACGTGACTCTGGGATACGAGCTGCGCTGCGCCCCACCCATCCCCTTTGACATCGACTACACGCGCACGCTGGGGCACGGCGCCGTCCAGTTCCTGCTCACGGAGCCGGCGGGCGAGAACCTGCGCTACGGCGGCCTCGTCTGCCTGGAGGAAGGGCGGTTGCAGGCTCTGCCTTTCGAAGACCTCCGCGACCCGGCCACGGGCCGCACCCGCGTTCGCCTGGTCGATATCGAGTCGGAGTATTACCGGGTGGCCCGCGACTACATGCAGCGACTGGAGCGGCGCGATCTGGAAGACCCCGAGATGAGGGCCAAGCTGGCAGCGGCCGCCAAGGTGCGACCGGAGGACCTGGAGAGCACGTTCGCCGCCGCCCTGGCCGCGTGACCGGCTACGTTCAACGAGGTCACGGGGCAGCTTCAAACGGCGATCACCTCGTCCTCGATGAGATGCAGGCGGATGACGCGAGGCCTATCCTTATTCTCGAAGTGACAGCGCACGGCATCCTGCACTATCGCCTTCAGTTCAGCGATGGTCTCGGCCTGCGTGCAGATGGAGTGACCGAGGGCCCTGGGTTGTACCTGCCTTCTGGCGACTCCTCCACCTCGAAGATGATTACGCTATCGATGGTGCATCGCCTCGCTCGTATCATGTCGGCCCGCTGAGCGCGCCTGCCATGCCCTACCCCGCCGAACTGATCGCCGATGGGCTGCCCTGGCCGTCTCAGCGGCCCTGATGGCTGCGTAGCGGGAAACCGTGGCCCGCGCGAGCAAGAGCCCAACCCGTCGCATCTCCCTCCGTCGCGCACAGCTCGCGAGACCTTCACGGTTCTTTCACGCAACCCCGCCAGCGAATTCACAGCCCCTTCACAGAGGACAGTTACTCTGTACAGTGATGACGCGTTTAGGAAGCAACCAACACTAGGACCGAAGGAGAAAGGCCTGGGCAGATTCGCTCAAGGAGGGGTGCCACCAATGAACAAGCGCATTCTCGGCGCTGCAGTCGGTGCGGCGGTTCTGGCGTTTTCCATGGTGTCAACAGGCGTCGCTCTCGCGGCGCCCACGGCACAGACCATCACGATTGACGCTGGCGGTGGGGAAAACGGCGTTTCCGCAAACGATTTCTTCCCGGACTCCGTGACGATCCACGTCGGCGACACCATTCACTTCGTCAATCCGTTTGCAGAGATCCACACGGTAAGCTTCGTGCCGGCGGGCCACACTGCCCCGGACTTCATCATTCCCGGTCCGTCGGGACCTCCCCAATTCCTGCTCAACCCTGAGGCGGTCAATCCAACATCCCCAGCTTCGCCCGCATCGTTCGACTCGTCGAAGTACTTCAATGTTGGTCTGTTACAGAAGGATCAGACGGCCGATGTCATCTTCAAATCGGCCGGCACGTTCAAGGCCATCTGTCTTGTCCACGGTTCGGGCATGGAGCTCACTGTAAACGTCGTGGCGGCCACGGCTCCGGCTGACAGTCAGTCGACGGTGGACGCGCGCGCGACGGCCGAGCGCAACGCACTGCTCCAAAAAGGAGAGCAACTGGCGCAACAGACAACGCTCACCAGCGAAGCGCTGCCGGATGGCTCGACGAACTGGCATGTCACCGTCGGCGGTATGGTGGATGAGGCAGACCTTTCGCAGTTCCTGCCTTCCGCCATCAACATCCAGGTGGGGGACACGGTGACATGGACGAACTCGACCCCTACGCCCCACACGGTCACATTCCTCGGCGGAACCGCCGAGCCTCAGCTCTTTAACCCACAGCCGCAGAGCGCTGGGGCGCCGCTCCTGTACTTGAACCCGCAGGCCGTGATTCCGGCCGGTGGCAACGTATACAACGGCACCGGGTATCTGAATTCCGGGTTCATCGGCCAGGGGTTCCCTACGCAGACGTTCAGCGTCAAGTTCACACAGGCGGGGAGCTTCGCTTATCTCTGCCTCCTTCACGGCGACGAGGGCATGAAGGGGACAGTGAACGTTGCAGCAGGCCCATCGGCCCCATCGCCGCAGGTGGTCAGGGCTCTTCCGAACACGGGAACGGGCGGTCAACAGGCGGGAGCATCGGAGGGCTGGCCTGTCGTCATTGCCATGGGACTTGGAATAGCAGGGGTTTTGCTGCTGGCCGGCGGGTTAGGGGCGCTTCGCATCGCGCGACGTGCACGATGTCGTCAGAGGCTGCTAGCGCGCGCAATCTGTGAAGAACGGTGTCGGGTGGTACCCCCGGCGGGACTCGAACCCACGCACCCGGCTCCGGAGGCCGGCGCTCTATCCAACTGAGCTACGGGGGCACGACCCTCATCTTAGACCGCAGGGCGAAACCCTGGCAAGGGCCGCCGGCAGGCCGCCTGCGCCCTCAGGCCCGGCCCCGGTGCCGGTACTGGATCGCCTCCGCCACGTGCTGCGAGGCGATCTCCTCCTGGCCCGCCAGGTCGGCGATGGTGCGGGCCAGCTTCAGCACCCGGTGGAAGGCCCGCGCCGACAGCGACAACTGCTGCATGGCCAGCCGGAGCAGCGAGCGCGCCGACTCCTCCAGGCGGTCCTGGCAGTACTCGCGGACCTCCGTGGGGGTCATCTCCGCGTTGCAGATGAAGCGGGTGCCCTGGAAGCGGGCCTGCTGCACCCGCCCGGCGCCCTGCACCCTGGCGCGAACGGCGGTCGAAGGCTCGCCGGCGGTGTCGGCGGCCAGCTTCTCGTAGTCCACCCGCGGCACTTCGGCGAAGATGTCGATGCGGTCGAGGAGAGGCCCGGAGATTCGCTTCTGGTAGCGGCTCACCACCGATTCGCTGCAGGTGCATTCCTTCGTCGGGTCGCCGTAGAAGCCGCAGGGGCAGGGGTTCATGGCCGCCACCAGCATGAAGTTGGCCGGGTAGGTCACGGAGCCCTGGGCCCGGCTGATCGTCACCACACCGGTCCTCCATGGGCTGGCGCAGCACCTCCAGCACCGCCTGTCCGAACTCCGGAAGCTCGTCGAGAAAGAGAACGCCGCGGTGGCTGAGGCTGATCTCGCCCGGGCGCGGCTGCCGGCCGCCGCCCACGAGCCCGGCGTGAGAGATGGTGTGATGCGGCGAGCGAAACGGCCTCTGCCTGACCAGGGGCGTGTCGCCTCGCAGGAGGCCGGCCACGCTGTAGACCTTGGTCACCTCCAGCGCCTCCTCCGGCCCAAGCGAGGGCATGATCGAGGGCAGCGAGCGGGCCAGCAGCGTCTTGCCGCTGCCCGGCGGGCCCGTCATGAGGACGTTGTGCCCTCCGGCGGCCGCCACCTCCAGGGCCCGCTTCACGTGCTCCTGCCCCTTGATGTGGCAGAAGTCCACGCCCTCCCAGGGCATCTCCGGCGCCTGCTCGGCCAGGCCGTCGGTGCGAACGGCAGCGATGGCGCCGTCGCCGCGCAGGTGGCCGACGAGCTGCGTCAGGCTGGCCACGGGCAGGACGTTCATCCCGCCGATGAGCGTCGCCTCTCCGAGGTCCGCCTCCGGCACGAAGACCTGCTCGCAGCCCTTCTCGCGGGCCAGCGCGACCATCGAAAGGATGCCGTGGGAGTGGCGCACCAGCCCGTCGAGAGAGAGCTCGCCCAGGAAGAGGGAGCGCGAGACGTCGGCCGTGGCCTGCCCGGAGGCGAGGACGATGCCCACGGCGATGGGCAGGTCGTAGGCCGGCCCCTCCTTGCGAACGTCGGCGGGGGCCAGGTTGACCGTGATGCGCTTCTGGGGGAACTGGAGCCCGGAGTTGCGGATGGCGGAGCGCACCCGCTCCTTCGCCTCCTGGACCGCCGCGTCGGGCAGGCCGACGATGTTGAAGGCGGGCATGCCGGAGGCGATGTCCACCTCCACCTCGACCAGGGTCCCGTCGAGGCCCACCACGGCGCAGCTATTCACCTTCGCCAGCACGTCGTGTCGCCCGCGACCTAGCTCCTCACACCCCTACACGTAGCCTGCCACCAGATCGCCGACCTCGGAGGTGCTCATCCCCATCCGGCCGGCGCTCATCGACTTGATCCTGCCGCTGGCCAGGGCCTTGATGACGGCGCCCTCCATGCGCCGGGCGGCCTCCGGCTCGCCCAGCTCGGCGGCCATCATCTGGGCGGCGCAGATGGCGGCCAGCGGGTTGATGACGTTCTTGCCCGTGTACTTGGGGGCGCTGCCGCCGATGGGCTCGAACATGGTGACGCCCTGGGGGTTGATGTTGCCGCCGGCGGCGATGCCCATGCCGCCCTGGATCATCGCCCCCAGGTCGGTGATGATGTCGCCGAACATGTTGTCGGTGACGATCACGTCGAACCACTCGGGGTTCTTGACGAACCACATGCAGCATGGCGTCGACGTGGGCGTAGTCGCGCTTGATGTCGGGGTAGTCGGCCTCGCCGACCTCGTGGAAGGCGCGCCACCAGGTGTCGTGGACGTAGGTCAGCACGTTGGTCTTGCCGACCAGGTGTAGCTGCTTCCTCTTGTTGCGCTTGCGGGTCAGCTCGAAGGCGTAGCGGATGGCCCGCTCCGCCCCGAAGCGCGTGGTGCAGTGGATCTGCGTCGCCACCTCCTGCGGGCGTGCCCTTGTACTGGAAGCCGCCCATGCCGGTGTAGAGCCCCTCGGTGTTCTCGCGCACGACGACGAAGTCGATGTCCTCCGGCCCCTTGTCCTTGAGCGGGCAGTCCACGCCGGGGTAGAGCTTGACCGGCCGCAGGTTGATGTACTGGTCCAGCTCGAACCGCATGGCGAGCAGGATGCCCTTCTCCAGGATGCCCGGCGGCACGTCGGGGTGGCCGATGGCGCCCAGGTAGATGGCGTCGAACTGGCGCAGCTCGTCCAGGGCGCCCGTCCGGCAGGGTCTCGCCGGTGCGGAGGTAGCGCTCGCCCCCGAAGTCGTAAGCTGACGGTCTCGTACTTGAACCCGACGGCCTTGGCGGCGGCATCGAGGACCTTCAGCCCTTCGCGCACCACCTCGGGCCCGGTCCCGTCGCCGGGGATCACGGCGATCCTATACACACTCTTCTCCTTACCGAATACAGGGGTTGTCACCGGTGATGTCACGCTCCCGCAGTCTCCCGCGTCGCTGTGGCGCGACGATCGCGGCCTGGTATACACTCATGCCAATTAGCATCCAATTGAGGAGAGCCTGCGATGGAGCCGACAAGCGGAATAGTGCACCTCGCCGCACGACAGGTCAAGGAGGCGGGCGACATGCTCGGCAGGGCCTTCTACGACAACCCCATGTCCGTGTACCTCCTTCCCGACGCTGCGAAGCGCATGCGCCCGCTGAGCTGGATGTTCGGCACGTCCACCCGCTACGGCCACCTCTACGGCGAGGTCTACACCACCGCGGACGTGGTGGAGGGCGCTGCGGTCTGGCTGTCGCCCGCCAGCCCTCCCATGAACCGGGAGACGGTCATCCGCGCGGGCATGGCGTCGATGCCCCAGAAGCTGGGCGCGGAGCCGTATCAGCGGCTGATAGCCATGAAGAGCTACTTCGACGGGCTGCGCCGGCGCGACGCCCCGGAGCCGCACTGGTATCTCTGGGTCCTCGGCGTCGACCCGCCGCGGCAGGGTCAGGGGGTCGGCGGCGCGCTGCTCCAGCCGGTGCTGGCGCGGGCGGACGCGGAAGCGCTGCCCTGCTACCTCGAGACCGACAAGGACGTCAACGTCCCCTTCTACCGGAAGCACGGCTTCGAGGTGCTGGTCGAGGGCGACCTGCCGGGCGGAGGCATGCACTACTGGACGATGAAGCGGCCGCCCCGGCGATAGGCGGTGCGCAGCCGCGCGCAGCCGCTACGAGATGACCATCGGTGCGCCGCGGCACTACTGGCTGTGGACTTAGGGACGGCGGCGATCGTCTGCATGGATCGCCAGCGGCATCTAGTACGCCGAATCTGCTCTGGCACCCAGCGAGCACTAGGCGGCGCTTTGGTCGTCTCGCGTATGCCTGACGGGCCCGCGCCTCGTGATTCTTGGCGATGATCCTCGCACCATGTAGGGACCTGCTGTGGCCATTAGTTCGCACGCGCATGCTATGGCCTTCCATGTCAAGGGATACTGTCGTTCGCACGGTCGCCATTCTGAACGTCTGAGCGACTTTGCCGGCGCCTTGACGAGAATCGGCCGAATGCTTGCTTTGGAGCGCGCCGGCTTACCGCGGTAGAGGCGGCCAGTCTGGGCTGCGTCCAGCGATAGGCATGTGCTGGATCTCACCCTAGATGGTCTTCGAACCCAGCCACGGCCAAGAGCATCTAGTGGGCAACGACACGCCAGTTTGACATCGATTGAGGCATGGACGCCTCCAGGAAGCTTGACGCCGTCGGCGGAAGTCTGCTGGGCCGCTGCACTGATGATAATCCTGTTTTTCATCGAGTTGGGCAGGGACGAAGCCCAGACCCGCCGACTGGCGATCTCGATGTGAGCGCGCCGTCATTCGCATCGTAGTCGTTGATCTTGACCACGTCGCTCCAACCAGAGGACGGCGTCAGCGTCCAGGCGATGCTTGTTCGACTCCTTACCTGCGGTCGATCGCGGAGCAAGGCGGTGAAGGCGACCGCGAGGCCGCCGATGAGAGGTGGCGTACCCGGCCACGCCCGAAGCAACGCCTAGTCGGACGAAGCATTTGTCCGGCAGCTCATGTTGACCCCAGCGGTGCAACGTTGCACTAGTCATTGCCCTGACGCAGTTCAGCGAAAGCAATCGGCCCTAGGCAATGATGACTGCACCGACGCCGTGGCAGACGAGTGAGGGCTGCCCAGGCTGTGCCTCTCCCGCGGCGACCTTCAAACCAGAAGTTCGCCTGCGCCCGCCATGTGACAGGTGAAGATGACCGAACAACGACGAGTACCGCGCCAGACAGAAAGGGGCCCCTCTCACCGGCTGCTCCATTTCGAGACCTCCTGACGGAGAGCACTGGCGGGGACACGCGCATTGTACACCCGCGAGTCAAGAGGGTGAGGGCAATCACGCCTTTGACCGCAAGTTGTCCCCCGGACTGGCCTGCCGGTGGGCGTCGGCTAGGTCGCGGGTGCGAGGGTGTGGCCCTTTGCGTAGCGCCCCGGTCTAGCGGGGGAGAGATGCGGCAGAAGAGAAAGTGGAGCCGGGGACCAAACCCGCCCTGTACCTGTCGGGTTGAGGCGCTGAGTGTTCAGAGAAAGGCCGAAGCCGACTCCCTCCCTCCAGGCTTCCCTGCCTGGACCCTGGCAAGCCTCCATGCCGTACCTGAGAGGCGTTGGGGGGTCAGCCTCGGCGACCAACAGTATACGACTTACCGCAAGCTTGTCAAGATGCGCCTAAGACGCTTGCGTCCCATGCGACGCGGCTAGGCCCGAGGTGGCTTGAAACGGCTGGACGTGATTGCGGACGCGGCAACGCGTCTGTGCCCACCGTGCTCTGATGGCTTCTTTCTGGGACAAGAAGAGGCCGCCAGGCCCGCCGGAGGTTTCAAGATGTACGGCCCTGGCGGCTTGCATGAACCTTGGAGAGGGCGTCCCTGCTCAGGCACGAACCCGTCCGAAGGCTCGTGGCGAGCATAACTACTCCGGCACTCGATGGAAGCAGTCTATGACTACGGATTTATACGTAGCGCTACGCGCACCAGAGCCAGGCGGTGATGTCTAGCCACGTGGGGGCGGCACCGCCATGCTGGTCGGCAGCTATCGGACCATGATTCCGGGCTTGGGTGTTGGCGTTGGCGTCGGTGGGTGAGCCACCGTAGGGGTTGCCGTGGGCGTTGGCACCGGCGTATGGGGTGGCAGCCCGGAGGTTCCAGGAAGGGGCATGAGGCTGAAGTCTTGAACGTCCCACATGTTGTCACAGGTGGGCGTACCTCCGGCGTATGACCCGTCGTCCCATGACAGATTCCGGTGCGCCACGAGGGTCATATAGCCTGGCGCGGTGACTGTGAAAGTAATGGGGTTGTAGTGGGGTATTATGGAATACCCGCAGAACACATACAGGCCTGGCGCCCAGAATAGCCCGGTCGTCTCAGACCCGGAATATCCTTGGGTATCCACCCACGATATCGTCGCGCCGGGCACATCGAGGCCGGTCTCGGCGTCATAGACGTGCCCCCACATGCAGCCGCACGCCAGAAGAGCGGTGGCGATACCGAGCATGGCTGCAATTGCAGGGCGCTTCATGGTGTCCCTCCTCATGAAACACACGGCTAGCACTGCCAGCCGCATTGTACACCCGCGAGTCAAGGAGCCGGGCCTGGAGCGGGGTGCTACGGTTCCAGAGCGGCCTGCAAGACATGGGTCAACGTGCTAGATTACAATGAAACCGTGGCAAGCAAGCCGACACTATCTCAGGTGAACGTTAACGATCTCCTGGCCCGTACTCGCGAGTACCTGCCCGAGGACAAAGTCGCCCTCGTAAGCGAGGCCTACGCCTTCGCCGAGACGGCGCACCAGGGGCAGGTGCGCAAGTCGGGCGACCCCTTCATCAGCCATCCCTTCGACGCGGCGATGACGGTGGCCGCGCTCCAGCTCGACGCGACGGCGGTGGCCGCCGCCCTGCTGCACGACGTGCAGGAGGACTGCGGCATCCCCAACGCCGATCTCGCCAAGCGCTTCGGGCGGGAGATAGCGCGACTGGTGGACGGCGCCACCAAGCTGGAGCGCATCACGTGGCGCGCACCCACCGACAGGAGCCTGGATCCCGGCATCCAGGCCGAGAACCTGCGCAAGATGTTCCTCGCTATGGCCGAGGACGTCCGCGTGGTCATCATCAAGCTCGCCGACCGCCTCCACAACATGCGTACCCTGGACGCGCTGTCCGATGACAAGCGCCGGCGCATCGCGCAGGAAACGATGGAGATCTTCGCTCCTCTGGCCAGCCGTCTCGGCATCTGGCAGATAGCGCGCGAGCTGGAAGACCTCTCGTTCAAGCACCTCCAGCCGGACCGCTTTGACGAGATCGCCCAGCTCCTGGCCAGCAAACGCGTGTCGCGAGACCGGTACATCGCCCAGGTGGAAAAGATCCTGCGCGAAGAGCTGAAGAAGCAGGGGGTCGAGGCCGAGGTCCAGGGTCGGGCCAAGCACATCTACAGCATCTACCAGAAGATCGAGAAGTACGAGGCCCAGGGCAAGAGCTTCAGCGAGATCTACGACCTCATGGCGCTGCGGGTGCTGGTAGACACCGTCGCCGACTGCTACAGCGCCCTGGGTGTCGTCCACGTCCTCTGGCACCCGATACCCGGCCAGTTCGACGATTACATCGGCAGCCCGAAGGAGAGCCTCTACCAGGCGCTGCACACGACCGTCCTCTGCCTTGGCGGCCGGCCGCTGGAGGTGCAGATCCGCACCCACGAGATGCACCGCCTCGCCGAGTACGGCGTGGCCGCTCACTGGCGCTACAAAGAGGGCGGACGCCGCGAGAAGCAGTACGAGCAGCGCCTCTCCTGGCTCCGACAGCTCCTGGAGTGGCAGCGGGAGATGTCGGGCGACGACGACTTCGTGGAGTCGCTCAAGACAGAGTTCTTCCAGGACCAGGTCTTCGTCTACACGCCAAAGGGCGAGGTCAAGGACCTGCCCATGGGCTCCACGCCCCTCGACTTCGCCTTCCGCATCCACACCGACGTCGGCTATCACTGCATCGGCGCCCGGGTCAACAGCCGCCTGGTGACGCTGAACCACGCGCTCCAAAACGGCGACGTGGTGGAGATCATGACCAGCAAGAGCTCTCGCGGCCCCTCCCGCGACTGGCTGAACCCCAACCTGGGCTATATCAAGACCAGCCACGCAAAGGAGAAGGTGCGCCAGTGGTTCAAGAAGCAGGAGCGGCAGGAGAACATAGAGAGGGGCAGCGAGGTGCTGGACCGCGAGCTGCGCCGGCTGGGACTCCCGCTCTCCGAGTGCCAGGACGAGCTCCTTAGCCGGTTCCGCCAGGATAGCTGGGACGACTTCCTGGCCTCGCTGGGATACGGCGGTATCAGCCTGCACCAGGTGACTTTGAAACTGACTCACCTCCTCGCCGCAGAGGAGGCGCCGGAAAAGGAAAAGGCGCGGCCTGAGGCTCCGGGCGGCCCCGTCTATACCTCCGCCATTCGTGTGTTGGGGACAGGCGATCTCCTGACCCAACTGGCGCGCTGCTGCAACCCTGTCCCCGGCGACACCATCATCGGCTACGTCACCCGCAGCCGCGGCGTCACCGTCCACCGGCGCGATTGCTCCAACGTCCTCCAGGAGGAAGAGCGCGAGCGTCTGGTGGACGTGGAGTGGGGCCGCGGTGGGCAGCTCTACCCGGTCGCCGTGCGCATCGAAGCCTGGGATCGGGTGGGCCTGATGCGGGACATCAGCACCCTGGTGGCAGAGGAGCACGTCAACATGGGCGCCGTGCGCACTCAGGAGCACCCCGACCACACGGTCAGCGTCTTCCTCACCCTGGAGACGACGGGTGTTGAGCAGTTGAGCCGCGTCCTGACCAAGATGGAGTCCATTCGCGGCGTCCTTTTCGTGCGCCGCACCATGGATTCCAGACGATCCGCCTCCGCCCTTCAGTAGGGGCGGTTCGCGAACCGCCCCTACTACACGCATGATATGATCTCGCCGGCCATGGCAGACGCACGCCCCAGATACGAAGTGCCCATCAAGATCGAGGCCGGCTTTCGCGGCCGGCTGGACCGGGCAGCGCTGCGACGCCTGGCCGTCCGCGTCCTCAAGGCCGAAGGGGTGGCGCCGCCCGCCGAGGCCGGCCTGGTGGTCACCGATGACGAGACGGTGCGCGACCTGAACCGCCGCTATCGCGGCCTAGATGAGCCCACCGACGTCCTCTCCTTCGGCCACGAGCCCGCCAGCGAGCCCTTCGTCACGCCGCCCGACGGCGTGCGGCACCTGGGGGACGTTATCCTGTCGTATCCGACAGCGGAGCGCCAGGCCCAAGAGGCCGGTCACAGCGTGCAAGAGGAGGCGGCCCATCTGGTGGCGCACGGCCTCCTCCACCTCCTGGGCTACGACCACGAGGACCCGGAAGACGAGCGCCGCATGCGGGCCCGCGAGAGGTTTATACTCGGCGGCGAGCCCCGCCACCCGCGCACCGCGTGAGGTCCGCGACCAGCCCGCAGCGAGTCGCTCGCCCTCTCCTCAATAGCGCTCACGGACATCACGGACTTTGTCCTCGCGTGTAGGCACCGCAGCCTTCCCTTCCTTGTCACGCCACCGGCTAGTAGGGTATAATGCCTATATATTAGGGCGAAGGGAGTGCCATATGCCACTGTACATGGATGTCCATCAGAACGTTGAGGGGCTCACCGCGCAGGCGGTGGCTGAAGCGCACGCAAGAGACGTAGAGGTACAGAAGAAACACGGCGTCAAGTACCTCAAGTACTGGTTCAACGAGGACGCGCACCGTGTGTATTGCCTGGTCGAGGCACCCAGCAAGGAGGCAGCGGCGACCGTACACCGTGAGGCGCACGGCCTGGTCGCCGACGAGATTCTACAGGTGCGCGAGGGGTCTTAGCTCCGGCCCCTTTTCCCACGGGCAGCGGAGGTGGCTAACAGCACGCTGCCACAGGAGAGTTTAAGCCACGGAAGACCGTCTCACCGCGAGACGGTTTTCTGCAAGCCCGTCGCCGATTCTCCCCCGGTGTCGGCAGCCTTTTGCGCTGATCAGCCCTACACTATAATGGCGACGCAAGGCAGGTGAGGGCGGACGGTGCACCGGTCAGCAGTGGTTACGCCGCCTCTTGTCTGAGGAGTTGTGTTGACCAGCGAAGTCCTCTACCGCAAGTGGCGCCCTCAGACCTTTGGCGAGGTGGCCGGCCAGGAGCCCATCACCCGCACACTGACCAACGCCATCGCCTCCGGCAAGGTGGCCCACGCCTACCTGTTCACCGGCCCGCGCGGCACCGGCAAGACCACCAGCGGACGCCTGCTGGCCAAGGCCGTCAACTGCACCGACGCCCACGACGGCGAGCCCTGCAACGCCTGCGACTCCTGCCGCGTCTTCCTGGAGGGGCGCGCGTTGGACCTCATCGAGCTGGACGCCGCCAGCAACCGCGGCATCGACGAGATCCGCGCCCTGCGCGACAAGGTCGGGTTCGCGCCCGCCGCCTCACGCTACAAGCTCTACCTGGTGGACGAGGTGCACATGCTGACGGAGCCGGCCTTCAACGCCCTCCTCAAGACGCTCGAGGAGCCGCCGCCGCACGCCATCTTCGTCCTCGCCACCACCGAGCCACACAAGGTGCCGGCCACCATCGGCTCCCGCTGCCAGCGCTTCGATTTCCGGCGCATACCGCTGGCGGCCATCGTGGAAGTCCTGAAGCGCATCTGCCGCGAGGAGAAGGTGAAGTGCCCTGAGGAGGGCCTGGATCTCGTCGCCCGCAGCGCCACCGGCAGCCTTCGCGACGCCCTCAACCTGCTGGAACAGCTCATGGACGGCCACGGCCGCAAGCTGACCCTGGCCAACGTGCAGGCCGGTCTGGGCCTCGTCGGCGATGCCCGTAGCGGCGAACTGGCGCGTCACGTCCTTGCGGGCGACCTGGCGGGCGGGCTGGCGCTCATCGCCTCCGTGCGTGACGACGGCCTCGACCTGCGCCAGTTCCAGCGAGAGGTGGTCGGGCACCTGCGCAACCTTCTGCTGGTCAAGGCCGGCGCCGAGGCCGCCCTGTCCCTCACCCACGAGCAGGCGGAGGAGCTGAAGGCTCAGGCGTCCGGCGTGAGCGCCGATCGTATCCTGCGCGCGCTCAAGACCTTCGGGCAGGCCGACCTGCGGGCCGATCCGCAGTCGTCGCTGCCGCTGGAGCTGGCCCTGGCCGAATGCGTCCTCGGCCCCGTCGAAGCGGAGGCGCCGGCGCCTCGTCCCTCTCAGGCTGTCGAGGCCGACCGCCGGGCGCCCCCGCGGCCAGCCCCCGCGCCCGTCAGGCCGGCGCGCAGCCGCATAGAGGCCTGGGCCTCGACAGAGGAGCGAGCATCGCCCGCCCCGGCGCCACCCGTATCCAAGCCGAAGCCGGCCGCTGCCGCCGTCGAGCCAACAGCGGGCGGCGAGGAGCCAACGCTCACGCCCGGGCCGGCGCCAGAGCCGACACCCGTGCGCGCCCGGTCTGGCCCGCTCACCCTGGAGCAGGCCAGGGAGTGCTGGCGCGACATCTACAGCCTTACGCGGCAGCTCAACTTCAAGGCCGGGGCGCTCCTCAACAGCGGCTGCGACATCGTCGAGGTGGAGGACGACGCCGTCGTCTTCGGGTTCCGCAACCAGTGGCTGGCGGAGCGCATGAACAGCGGCGACGGCGGCTCCAACCTGAAGTCTCTCCAGGAGGCCGTAGACCAGGTGCTAGGCCAGGGCCTGAGCGTTCGCTGCATCCATGCGCCCGAGGCAGCGCCAAGGCCGGTTTCGGGACGGCGAGGTGGACACCTGGTGGAGGCCGCCCGCGAGATGGGTGCGCGCATCATCCCTGAGCAGGAATAGGAGACGGCGATGGGCATGAACCGAGACCTCATGCGCCAGATGCAGAAGATGCAGGAGCGGCTTGCCAAAGCCCAGGAGCAGCTTCTCAACACGTCCGTCGAGGGCAGCGCCGGCGGCGGCGCCGTCACCGTAGCCGTCACCGGCGGCCTGCGGGTGCAATCGGTGAAGATCGCGCCCGAGGTGGTGGACCCCGGAGACGTGGAGATGCTCGAGGACCTGGTGACGGCCGCTCTCAGCGAGGCCCTGGAGCGGGTGCAGGCCCTCCAGGCCGATAGCATGGCCGGCCTCACCGGCGGTCTGCATCTTCCGGGCGGCTTTGGCCCCGGCGGGCGCTAGTCCGGTCGCACGCGGGAGAGAGGAGCCCCCTTGAACGAACCCGTCATCTCGGCGGCGGCCCCCGTCGCCCGTCTCATCGAAGCGTTCCACAAGCTGCCGGGCATCGGGCCCAAGAGCGCCCAGCGCCTCACCTACCACCTCCTGCGCGCCCCCGCCGAGGAGGCGCGCGCCCTGGCTGAGGCCATTACAGAGGTCAAGGAGAAGACCGTCCTCTGCTCCCTCTGCCAGAACATCGCGGACAGCGACCCCTGCGCCATCTGCTCGAACCCGGAGCGCGACCACGGCGCCATCTGCGTGGTGGAGGAGCCGCTGGACATCCTGGCCCTGGAGCGGGCGGGCGCCTACAGAGGGCTCTACCACGTGCTGCACGGCGTCATCTCGCCGATGGACGGCGTCGGCCCCGACGAACTCAAGGTGAAGGAGCTGCTGAGCCGCCTGCGCTCGGGCGAGGTGCGCGAGGTGATCATGGCCACCAACCCCAACCTGGAGGGCGAGGCCACCGCCATGTACATCGCGCGGCTCATCTCGCCCCTCGAGGTGAAGGTGACCCGCCTGGCCCGCGGCCTTCCTGTGGGCGCCGACCTGGAATATGCCGACAACGTCACCCTGGCCCGCGCCCTGGAGGGCAGGCAGGAGGTATAGGCCGGAAAGGAGACCCCTCACATGGCCGACATCGTGGTCACAACAGGGCTCGAGGTGGAGGGCTACAGGATCACGAAGTACCTCGGCGTGGTCCGCGGCTTGACGGTGCGGACGACGAACCTGGCACAGACGTTTCTGTCCTGGCTGCGAGGCCTGTTCGGGGGGCGCATCAAGGCCTGGGTTCAACTGTGCGACACATCGCGGCAAGAGGCCTTCGACCAGATGGTGTCCCACGCCCAATCCCTGGGCGCCAACGCCGTCATCGGCATGAGATATGACTCCGAAGAGGTAGCGGGGCTGGCAGAAGTCCTGGCCTACGGAACAGCAGTAGTCATCGAACCCAAAGCGAACTAGTCTTGCCCCCTCCTCGCGTCTACAAGACCGCCGCCATCGTTCTCCGACACCGCAAGCTGGGTGAGGCCGACAAGATCCTGACGCTGTTCACCGCTGACCGCGGCAAGCTGGACGCCGTGGCCAAGGGGGTGCGGCGGCCCACCAGCAAGCTCGCCGGCCACGTCGAACCGCTCACCTACAGCACCTTGCTTCTCGCCCAGGGCCGCGAACTGGACATCGTCACCCAGGCCGAGACACTGGAGCCGCTGACACCCCTGCGCGAAGAGCTCGAGCGCCTGGGGCGGGGCCTCTACGCCGCTGAACTTGTCGACCGGCTCACGCCCGACCGTCAGGAGTCCCACCCTCTCTTCAGGCTCCTACTGGAGACGCTCCGCCGCCTGGCGACCCGCGATGACCTGGACCTGGTGCTTCGCTACTTCGAGGTGCAGCTCCTGGACGAGCTCGGCTACCGGCCCCAACTGGACCGATGCGTGTCCTGCGGCGCGGCGCTGGAACCCACAACTAACTTCTGGAGCGCCTCCGGCGGTGGGGTGCTCTGCCCGGCCTGCGCGGCCGGCGAGCCCCTGTCGCGCGAGCTGTCGTTGAGCGCTCTCAAGGTGCTGCGGGCGCTCCAACGAGGCGGCTTCGGCGACGCCGCGCGGGTGCGGATAGCAGGGGCGCTGGCCCAGGAGCTGGAGCAGCACCTGCGGGAGTACATCCGCTACCTGCTGGAGCGAGACCTGCGCTCGGCCGCCTTCCTCGACACGCTGCGGCGGCGGAAGGCTGTCCGCAAGTAAGGCGTTGCCAGGACAGATCCTTGCCTCGAGCCCCCCGCGGCGCCTGAAACGTATATACTAGTGAGTCACGGCATGAGCCAGGTGCGGCCTGCCCTTGACGTGGAGGGAAGGAGGATGAAGGAAGATATGGAAGATGACGAGCTGGTGCCAAAGAAGAAGAAGAGGATCGCCCTCGTAGCGCACGACAACAAGAAGCGTGATCTCCTGGAGTGGGCGAAGTACAACAGGGACCTGCTGGACGAGCACGAGCTTTGCGCGACAGGAACAACCGGCACACTGCTGGAGGAGGAGCTCGATTTCGAGGTTGTCAAACTCCAAAGCGGGCCGCTGGGCGGTGACCAGCAGATCGGAGCCAAGATCGCAGAAGGGGACATCGATCTTCTGATCTTCTTCTGGGACCCTCTCGAACCGCAGCCGCACGATCCAGACGTGAAAGCCCTCCTGCGGATCGCCGTGGTGTGGAACATCCCGGTGGCCTGCAACCGAGCTTCCGCTGACTTCATGGTCTCATCGCCACTGATGACCGAAGAATACGAGCGGACTCTTCCCAACTATGATGACCATGACCACCGGTTAGAGGGAGCGTACGCAGACTAACCCCCGGCCGGCTGGGCGCCTCGCACTTCGCAGAGCCGGGCTGTCGCAGGAGGTGAACCGCTGTGCCCGTCTATGAGTACTACTGCCGGCACTGCGACGGCATCTTCGAGGCGCTGCGATCGATGCGCGAGGCCTCCTACCCGCAGCCCTGCCCCATCTGCGACCGCGATGGACAGCGCATCATGCCCACCTCCTTCATGGCCTTCACCCTCCGCGACGGCTACCCTCGCCGCATCCCCGACAAAGGCACCTACTGGCACCTGGGCAAGGAGGTGCGGTCGCTGGCTCGGGGCCCGGCGCGCATGAACGAGCACCCGGAGATCAACAAGCCAGTGCCGCCCCCCAAGAAGACCAGGGGGGAGCTGGCGGACGAGAAGGAGAAGAAGGTCCTCCGCGAGAAGGAGGAGAGGAGGAGTTGACGTCTGGAACCTTAGAACTTAAGAACCTTGGAACCTAGAAGCCCCAAGGTTCGAAGGTTCCCGGGTTCCAAGGTTCCAGGGCTCTCAGGCCCTGCGCTCCAGCACGTAGTCGGCAATCTCCGCCAGCGACTCGCGGGCCTCGCTGGCGGGGAGAATCTCGAGGGCGGCGTGTGCCCGGTCGCGGAAGTCGCCGGCCACCCGCTGGCATTCGTCGAGGATGCCGGAGCTGACGACAGTCTCCACGGCCTCGGCCAGATGGCGCGGGCTGCGCCGGTGGCGGAAGAAGCGCTTCACGGGGTTGTCGCGCGGGTAGCGCTCCATCAGGAGGAGGGACGGCAGCGTCAGGGTACCCTGGAGCAGATCGCTGCCGACAGGCTTCCCCATCTCGACCTCGTCGCCGCTGAAGTCCAGGATATCGTCGACGATCTGGAAGGCCATGCCCACGCTCTCGCCGTAGTCCTGCAGAGCCACGCGCCAGGCATCCGGCGCCGCCGAGACGAGGGCCCCGCCCTCAGCGGCGGCAGCGAAGAGAGAAGCCGTCTTGCTGGCGATGCGCTGGAAGTACTGGCGGGTGGTCTGGCCGTAGTCGTAGGCCGTCATGTCCTGCTCCAACTCGCCGCGGGCCATGGCGAGGAGGGTGCGAGAGAACATCCGCACCACCTCTATGCTGCCGGTGCGGGCCGCCAGGTCGGCGGCGTGAGCGAACATGTAGTCCCCCAACATGACGGAGATCGAGTTGTCGAAGAGGCTGTTGGCCGTCGGCCGCCCCCGGCGCGTGCTGGCTCGGTCGATGACGTCGTCATGGACCAGCGTCGCCGTGTGCAGTAGCTCGATGGAGGCAGCTAACGGCACCAGCAGCTCCTGACGGTGGTTGTCGTTGAACTTGCCGGCCAGCAGAGCAATGCTGGGACGGAGCATCTTGCCCGAAGGACGCCAGCACGTGGTCGAGCATCTCCGACAGCTCAGCGAAGTCAACGCGCTTGATAGCCTGGAGCGTCTCCTCGACCTGGGCCAGCTCGTCCTGGATCGCGGCCTGAATGGACACGGTCCTCAGCATGCGCTTCCCCCTGCGCTGGCAGCCCCCGCCCGGGCCGTCGTCAGCCCGAACAGCCGCGAGGCGTTCCTCCCGCTCTCCAATGCCACCGCCTCAACAGTCAGGCCACGCAGCTCAGCCACGAGCGTCGCCGCCTCAGCGACGTAGGCCGGCTCATTGCGACGCCCCCGTTTGGACTGCGGCGCGCCGTAAGGGCTGTCCGTCTCGAAGACCAGCTTGGTTATGTCAAGCGCGGCCGCCACCTTTCGCAGCTCGCCCGACGTGGGGTACGTCACACAGGTGTGAACGGAGATCAGGAAGCCCATGTCGACGTAGCGGCGGGCCAGCTCCAGGTCGCCGCTGAAGTAGTGCATGACTCCCAGGGGCCGGCCCTCTCCGAAGAGGGGGCGCGCATTCTTTGCCCAGCGCTCCAGAATCGGGTACATCTCCTTCTGGGCGTTGCGGCAATGCACGGCGACGGGCAGCCGGCACTCGGCGGCCAAGGCGAGCTGCTCCTCCAGCACCCGCACCTGATCCTCCCGCGGCGACAGGTTGCGATAGAAGTCGAGCCCGATCTCGCCCACGGCCACCACCCGGGGGTGCTGCGTGAGCTCCCGCAGGCGGCGCTGGCCCCGCTGGTCGAAACCAGCGGCCGTGTGAGGGTGCCACCCGACCGCAGCATACACGCGGTGGTCCGCCTCGGCCAGGGCGATGGCGGCCTCGCTGCTGGCGGTATCGATGCCGAGCACCACCATCGCGTCGAGCCCGGCCTGCCAGGCTCGCTCCAGGGTCGCCTTCCGGTCCCTGTCGAACTCCCTGAGCTGGAGATGGGTGTGGGTATCGATCAGTCCTGTCACGGGCCGGCAGCGCTCTCGGTGGCGGAAACGCCGGCCTGACCGGGGAAAAGGCGGGCTTCCTCCTCATCAACGATGCTCGGGTCCAGCTTCTTGAAGAGCGCCTCCGGCTGCAGGAGCCTCTGGCCCGGCCGCGGCACCTCGAAGCGCCAGCCTGCGTCCTGGATGGTGCCTTCGTAGCCCAGGAAGCCGTGCAGGCGCTGGCTGGAGAATGGCAGATAGGGGTAGAGGGCCGTCTTCAGCGTGTTGATGACGCCGATGGTCACGTAGAGCGAGCGGCCCGCCGCCTGACGGTCCTGGCTGATGGTGCGCCAGGGAGCCTGCTCGTCCAGGTAGCGGTTCGCCTCCTGGGCCAGGGCCAGCGCCGACCCCAGCCCGGCCCGGAAGTGGCAGGCCGAGATGTGCTCGCCGGCCTCGGCCAGGGCGGCCTCGGCGCGCTGCAAGAGGCCGCGCGCGGCATCGTCCAGCTCGCCCGGGTCGGGCACCTGCTCGTCGAAGTGGCGATGGGTGAAGGTGAGCACGCGGTGCACCAGGTTACCCCAGGTCGCGACCAGCTCGTCGTTGTTGCGTCGCAGGAACTCGGACCAGGTGAAGTCGGTGTCGGAACTCTCTGGCATGCCGGCGGCCAGGCAGTAGCGCAGAGCATCGGCGTCGTACCGCGACAGGAAGTCGTTGACCCAGATGGCGAGGCCGCGGCTGGTCGAGGCCTTGGCGCCCCGGACCATCAGGTACTGGGTCGCCGGCACGTCGTAGGGGAGGTTGAGGCCGCCGTAGCCCATGAGCATCGCGGGCCAGATGATGGTGTGGAAGGGGATGTTGTCCTTGCCCAGGAAGTAGTAGGCGCGGCACTGCTGGGTCCTCCCAGAAGTCCCGCCAGGCCTCCGGCTGACCGTGGAGCTGCCCCCACTCCTTGGAGGCCGACAGGTAGCCGATGACCGCCTCGAACCAGACGTAGATGCGCTTATTCTCGTAGCCGGGCACCGGCACGGTCACCCCCCAGTCGATGTCGCGGGTGATGGCGCGGTCGTGCAGGCCCTCATTGAGCAGGCCCAGCGTGAAGTTGAGGACGTGCTTGCGCCAGTAGTCCTTGGGCGTTACCCACTCTCGCAGGCGCTCCGTGAAGGCGCCCAGCCGGAGAAAGAAGTGCTCTGTCTCCCTGAACTCAGGGCGGTCGCCGCAGAGCTTGCAGCGCGGGTCGACGAGCTCCTGCGGGTCGAGCGTCTTGCCGCAGTTGTCGCACTGGTCGCCGCGGGCGCCGTCGTAGCCGCAGTGGGGGCAGGTGCCCTCGACGTAGCGGTCGGGCAGGAAGCGGGTGTCGCGCAGACAGTACGGGAGGGACATGCTGTCCTTGTAGATGTAGTCGTTCTCGAGCAGGCGCAGGAAGATGTCGTGGGTGACGCGGGCGTGGTTCTCGGTGCTGGTCGTAGTGTAGAGGTCCCAGCTAATGCCCATCAGCCGCCACGTCTCCAGGAAGTCCTCGTGGTAGCGGGAGGCTACCTCAAGAGGGGAGCTCCCCTCCTGTTCGGCGCGTACGGTGATGGGCGTGCCGTGCTGGTCGCTGCCGGAGACCATTAGCACACGGTCGCCGCGGGCGCGGCAGTAGCGGGCGAGGATATCGGCCGGAAGCTGGCTACTGACGATCTGGCCCGTATGGAGGGGGCCGTTGGCGTAAGGCCAGGCTACAGCGACGAGGGTCTTTTCCGCCACCAGTCCTCTTTCCGAGCCGAAGTTACCCCATTCTACCACAGGCCTCGCCTGTGACACGATTCACTTCGCCTCCAGCCAGAGACGGTAGAGCTGCCGGCGGGGCAAACCGAAGCGGGCAGAGAGCGCCGGCAGCGCCTCGCGGGCAGGGACGCCGCCGGCACGCAAACGCTGCTATCTCGGCGAGCAGGTCGGCGGGGACATCCGCAGCCTCTGTCTCCTCCGGGCGCCCCTCGATGACCAGCGTGAACTCGCCGCGCGGCTCCAGGAAATGCTCCTCCGCCTCCGCTAGCCGGCCTCGAAAGACCTCCTCGTGCACCTTGGTAAGCTCGCGGCAGATGGCGGCCTGGCGATCCCCCAGCTCCTCCCGCATGACAGCCAGGGTTGCCCGCAGGCGATGCGGCGCCTCGAAGGCGATCAGCGTCTCCGGGAAGTCGCTGACGGAGCGCAGCAGCCTGCGCAGGGCGCCCGTCCGCCTTGGCGGAAAGCCCAGGTAGAGAAAACGCCGCGTCGAGAGGCCGGAGGCCGACAGGGCAGCCGTCAGCACCGACGGGCCCGGCACCGGCACCACCCGGACGCCGGCCTCCCAGGCGGCGGCCACCAGGTGCTGGCCGGGGTCGCTGATGGCGGGCGTGCCGGCCTCGGAGACGAGCGCCACGTCGCCCGCCGCCAGGGACTCCAGCAGACGCGGCGTCTTGGCCCGGCTGTTGTGCTCGTTGTAGCTGGTCAGCGGGGTGTGGATGTCGTAGTGCGAGAGGAGCTTGCGTGTGGTGCGCGTATCCTCGGCGGCGATGAGTGAGACCTCGCGAAGGACGCGCAGGGCGCGCAGGGTCACGTCTTCCAGGTTTCCGATAGGTGTCGATACTAGATAGAGGCTGCCCATGTCACGGCCCAAGTAAGCGTTATTGTCAAATTGCCCGATCCCATCAACTTTTTCGCTCCCCCGGATTCGGCCTAGCCCTATCACCGTTGACGCGGGCTTGCTCACTTCGATATACTTTTTTCAAATCACCAGCGGTAGGGTGGTTAAGCGTCTAGCAAAGGAGGCCCTGCCGTAATGAGCGACATCGAGCCAAATGAGCCATCCGCCGGTGTGAGTCTACACCGAGACGAGGCGGTCCCCAACCTCTTCCGGCGCCTCATACCGGTCGAGGCGCCCCCCGGCGCCAAGGTCATGCGCCGCGCCTACGGCTTCGACGAGGTGGCCATCGTCCCCGGCGCCACGACTCTCAACCCTGAACTGACCGACGTCTCGTTCTCCATTGGCGACCTGCAGCTCCCGCTCCCCTTCCTGGCCGCGGCTATGGACGGTGTGGTGGACACCCGCTTCGCCGTCGACTTCCAGAAGCTGGGAGGGCTGGCGGTCCTCAACCTGGAGGGCGTCCAGACGCGCTACGACGACCCCGCGGCCATTCTAGAGGAGATCGCGGCGGCGCCCAAGAGCCAGGTCACCGCCCTCCTCCAGAAGGTCTACTCCGAGCCCATACGGCAAGAGCTGATCGGGGCGCGGGTAAGGGATATCAAGGCCCGGGGGGGCCTGTGCGCCGTGTCCTGCACCCCCGCCAACACCAAGCGGTTCGCGCCGCTGGCCGTTGAAGCGGGGGTCGACGTTTTCGTCGTCCAGTCGACAGTGACCTCGCCGCGCCACGTCTCCCGAAGCCCCACCGGGCTCAACTTCGAGAACCTTGTGCGGGTGATGCCGGTGCCGGTGGTGGTAGGCAACACGGTCAGCTACGGGGTCTGCAAGGAGCTCATGGAGGCGGGCGTGGCCGCCGTCCTGGTCGGCGTGGGGCCGGGCGCCGCCTGCACGACGCGCGAGGTGCTCGGCATCGGCGTGCCTCAGGTCACTGCCACTATCGACTGCGCCGCCGCCCGCGACCAGTACTACCAGGAGCGCGGCCGCTACGTGCCGATCATCACCGACGGCGGTATCGTGACGACGGGCGACATGTGCAAGGCCTTCGCCTCCGGCGCCGACGCCGTGATGCTGGGCTCCATACTGGCCGGCACGGTGGAGGCGCCTGGTCACGGCCACCACTGGGGCATGGCCACGCCGCATGCGGAGCTGCCGCGAGGGACGCGGGTCACGGTGGGCGTCACCACCACGCTCCAGCGAGCGCTCTTCGGCCCGACCTCCCGCACCGACGGCACCGAGAACCTGGTGGGGGCATTGCGCACCGCCATGGGGGTCTGCGGCGCCCGCACCATCCGCGACTTCCAGAAGGTAGAGCTCGTCGTCGCCCCGTCCATCAAGACCGAGGGGAAACAGTATCAACTCTCCCGCTGAGAGTCCCCTCAATCGTGAGCCGGCCGTCGTCCTCTACCCAGACACGCTGCACCACGCACAACAACTTGATACTAGGCTCAGATGTCAGAGGCCCGGGTCGTCAACAAGCCCGGGCTCTCTGTTTCTCCGTTCGCCTTGACTATCTATATCCGCGGCATCCTATTCATTAGACGGGAATTCGGTGAGGCAACTCTCTGAACGAGAAGCGGATGACTACAAGAAGGGCAAGCGTTAGTTGTCTTGAGATTCGCTTGTTAGGGAAATGGGCAATAGATGGCACAATCAAACGTTTCATATGATCTCAAGACATCAATGAACAATTTCCAGACTTTAGTGGTCACTGCACATGGACTCAAGCTTCACACATGAAAGCAGCGAAGTCTTGGCTGCCCGAGATCGTTTCTTTCCCGGCTGGTGTGTCTATGAAGACCCGAGCAACAAGACCCAAATGCGTCCGTTCTACCGAGTCATATGTCACACCCCTGCCGAATGTGACCTAGCCCTGCGCGCAAAGCCACCTCACGTCCGAGCCGAGTTCATAGCCTGTTGTTGATCCCCCAGTCGCATCGCCAATTGCAGAGCTCAAAGCCACTGTGAATTCCCATGCAGTGCTTGTATGCCAAGTACTACTACTGATCCTTTTGACCTTTGTGGATACGCGTGCTACGCTTCGCCTTGCGTGTGTAACGCTTCGTTCGCGCTTGCTTCCGCGCGAGTGTTGCGCCCCACGCTTCCTTCTGCGGCCTAGTGCAGTACTCCTGAGATTCTATTGAGCTCCGCACTCTCACCTCCGGATTCAGAAGTGTGCCTTCCGCCAATTCAATGCTCTTGCGATGCTGGCAAGAGCCGGTGCATCGAAGGCGGCACCGTTGAAGTATGCATCGTTCAGATTAGCATCCTCGAATTCGAGCCTGGGAGCAGGGCACCGTTCAGATGCGCGGACTGCAGTTGTGCCCTCTGGAACTGCGCCCTCTGGAGTTCCGCCTCCTCTAACCGCGCAGAGACTAAGTTTGCCTCGTGGAACTGCGCATCCCGGCAGTGCGCCTTTCTCAGGCGACCCTCTGACAAATCCGCGCCTGACAGGCGAGATCCCTCCAGATATTTACCTCGATACCACTGACTCGTCTTTAGGTTGGTGTTCGTCAGATTCGCGTTCCGCATGCTGGCATAGGCAATGTCTGCCTCACTGAGGTCTAGGCCTGAGAGATCCACCCTGTTGAGCGCTGTTCTTAGATATATTCAACAGACTGCCGTCCTTCTGTCCTGCCTACGCGAGCCGCTTGCGTATCGCCAGTTCGAAGGTATGAACGAGAAAGCTGCTCACAACTTCATCACGCCTAATCTTCAGATTAGCTAGCGACGTTACCAGAAACACCTGATTACTGAAAGCTGCGTAACGTGGCTCTAATAAAGGTGGCGAGAGAGACTGCAGCGCTAGCCTGCAGCGCCGCACTGTCTGAGCCCAGGTTCTGTACGATGGTCGTGTTGTTCTTTGTCGTTAAAGCGACGCTGGCCGTCAGCCTCTCTCTGTGTCCTATCCAAATCACGTTGTCTAGCTCCCTCTGCGATCTGCCTCCAAATCGCCGCAAATGCACCTGCACCAGCAACAACTGCTTTCAGAAAGGGAACGTAGTAGAGGAAGGCACCCCAGAGACTACCGTTCGTCCTATTCTCCAGTTCAAGCTTGACGATCTCCTGGCGCAGCTGCTCCACTCCCAAGCTGGGCCCGTCCATGCCCCGCAGCCTTGTCTGTAGCTGGGGCAGGGGCTCGTTTTCCCACGGCGGGTAGACCATCAAGAGAATCACAACAGCTAAGACGAGCGCGGTCGACAGCAGTATGATCAGCGGAATCACCCAGTCGCGCTTGCGCTCGTCCCCAGCTTCACTGGGATCTAGGGGCGCATGCTTCTCCTCCACTGCGAAAGGCCAGTAGCGAATGCCCATTTTCGCACCTCCTCAAGACCTGGTTCTCCATTGGTCGCCTAAACGTGGAGTATTCCATCCCTTTCTTAGCGGGTCAAGAACCTGCACTGTTAGAGGCCGGCCCAAGGGCCGCGCGAAGACCGCAACGCATATTGGCAATCGTGTCTTCGGAGGTGGCTATCATAGCGGACCAGCGCGAGAGAACGACTGGTCTACTTCGTGATGCGGGGGTCTACGAGATGTCAGGCGGCAGCGCGCTTTGCGAAGGAGTCTTCGTGGAGAGTCAGGGCCGCTAGCCGAACGCACGTATGCCAATTCTGTATCCCCTCGAATCAAGACGAGGGCAAGGTCTACCAGCGCAACGACGCCTGACCGCATCCGTCAGCAGAACACGAGGGCCCGGGTTCCGCCAAACCCGGGCCCTCCATTTCTCCCGCCGGGGGAGAGTTAGCCGGCGGGAGCCTGTTAGGCTGCTTTCCGCAATCGGCGCGGCACCCGGACGGGCAGCGCGCGCACCCGACGCTCGCGGGTCGCCAGACGGGGGTCCAGCGCGTCGCGCAGGCCGTCGCCCAGGAAGGTGAAGGCCATCATCAGGGCGGCGATGGCCAGCCCCGGCGCAAGCACCAGGTTGGGATGGGTGGCTATGGCGTCGTAGCCGTCGGCCACCAGACGCCCCCAACTGGGCGTCGGCGGCGGCAGGCCGAGGCCGATGAAAGACAGGGCGGCCTCGGCGAAGATGGCGGCCGGTATCCCGAAGCTGGCCATCACGATCACCGGCCCCAGCGTGTTGGGCAGCAGGTGCACCAGAGCGACGCGCAGGCGGCTGGCGCCCAGCGCCTCGGCGGCCCCCACGAACTCCTGGTGTCGCAGCGAGAGGATCTGGCCCCGCACCAGACGTGCTATGTCGGGCCAGTTCACCAGGCCGATAGCCACGAAGGTCACGATCAGCGTGCGTGTGGCGCTGCCGGCCACGCCCTCCCGGAAGACGCTCACCAGCAGGATGACGAAGAGCAGGTCCGGGAAGGCGTAGATGACGTCGGTGAAGCGCATCAGGAGGTTGTCCAGGGTCCGGAAGCCCAACCCTGCGGCCAGCCCAACCGCCAGTCCCAGGCTCACCGCCACAATCTGGGTGAGAATGCCCACGGCCAGCGACACGCGGGCGCCGTTGACCAGACGGCTGTACTGGTCGCGGCCCAACTGGTCGGTGCCGAGCCAGTGGCGGGCGCTCGGCCCCTCGAAAGAGGCGGTGGCATCCTGCTGGCTGGGCGGATAGCGTTCGATGAGAGGGGCGAAGGTGGCCACTGCGGCCGTGAGCAGCACGATTACCACGCCGGCCATAGCCAGGCGGTTCCCCGCCAGCCTGCGCAGGGCGTCACTCCAGAGCCCCCGCGACCTCGCCTCTATAGCGACGTCGGGGAACGGCGTGACGCGGCCCAAATTCGCTTCCCTCACTACGGCCTCCTCACCGGTAGCGGATCCTGGGGTCGGCGACGGCGTAGGCCATGTCGACGGCCAGGTTCGCCATAGCCACTACAAGGCCGTAGAAGAGGGTGATACCCATGATGACGCCGTAGTCGCGCTGGAAGATGGCCGTCACGAAGGCGCGGCCGACACCCGGGATCGCGAACTGGCTCTCGATAATGAAGGAGCCGGTGACGAGGGCAGCCGCCAGCGGCCCGGCCAGGGTGAGCACGGGGATGAGGGCGTTGCGCGCTACGTGCCGGATGATCACGGTCCGCGGTGCCAGACCCTTCGCCCAGGCCGTGCGCACGTAGTCCTGCTGTAGCACCTCCAGGGTGCTGGCGCGGGTGATGCGGGCCAGGAAGGCTATCGGCAGCGCGCTGAGCGCCAGGACGGGCATGACTGCCTGCTTCCATGACCCCCAGCCTATCGTCGGAAGCAGGTGAAACGTCGAGGCGAAGATAACGATAAGGATGATGCCCAGGACGAAGTTGGGCACGCTTGCCCCCAGCGTTGCCAGCGAAACGCTGACGTAGTCCAGCGCGCGATTGCGACGCAGGGCGGCGACAATGCCCAGCGGCACGCCGACAACTACCGAAAGGAGCATGGCCAGCCCACCGAGCGTGGCGCTGATCTTGATGCCACCACCGATCACCTCCGCGACCGAACGGTCGCTCTGCCGGTAGGAGACGCCCAGGTCCCCGTGGAAGAGACCCAGGACATAGTGCCCGAACTGCTCCCAAAGCGGCTGGTCGAGGCCGTACTTGCGGTTGAGCTGCTCGACGGCCTGGGGCGGCAGCGGCTTGTCACGGTCCCAGGGCCCTCCCGGCACGCTGTGCATGAGCACGAACGTGATGGCGGCCACGAAGAGAAGGACCGGCACCAGCCAGAAGAGGCGTCGGATGAAGTAGGCGGTCATGGGGGCGCGCGCAACGAGTCGTGGCGGGCGGGCCTCGGTGGTGTCACCGAGGCCCACCCACGATCATCAATGAGCGACGATAGAGATCGCCGGGGAGGCCAGAAGGACATCGCCCGCGATCTCGCCGTCCGTAGGTGTGAAGACCAGCCCGTGCACGTAGGGCTTGACAAGGAAGACGCTGACGCCGTGATAGATGGGCGCCAGGGCGGCGTCCTCGTCCAGAATGATGCGCTGCGCCTGCGTGTAGAGGTCGATGGCTGCCGCCGGGTCCGCATCCGCCGACGCCTGGTCGATGAGCTCGTCAACCTTGGGATTGCTGTAGCCGGCAATGTTGCCGGACGCCCCCGTGTGGAACAGGTCGCGGATCCAGTTCTCGGGGTGTGGATAGTCGGCATTCCAGCCTCCGAAGGTCAACTGGAAGTCCCCTGAACCGTAGCGCGTCTGGTAGGACGGCGGGTCCAGCGTTTCGATCTGGATGTTGACCCCCAGGTTCTGCTTGAGCTGCTCCTGCACGAACTCCGCCGAGAGGCGGCCTATGTCCTCGCTGACTGTGGTGAGCACGATGTCAGGGAGGCCCTGCCCGCCTGGGTAGCCGGCCTGAGCCAGCAGGTTCCGGGCCGCGTTGGAGTCGAAGGCGAGGCTCTGGCCGGCCTCGGCGTCGTAGCCGGGCATGCCGGGCGGGATCCAGCCTGTGGTCGGGATGCCGAGGCCCTGACCCACCAGGTCGATGTAGGACTGGCGGTCGATGGCGCGTGCGAAGGCCTTGCGCACCGTCGGGTCGTCGAAAGGCTTCCGGGCGTCGTTGAACTGGAGGGCGAAGGTCGAGAGCTGAGCCTCGGTGTGAAACTCAGAGTTCGACTTCAGAGACTGGATCTGGGCAGGTGGCGCCACCGTGAAATCGATCTCGCCGTTTTGGTAGGCCTGGAAGGCCGCGGTCTCGTCCGGTATGACCGTGATCTCCAGCCGCTCCAGGTCCGGCGCAGGGCCCCAGTAGTTGGCGTTGCGTTGCAGCACCAGCCGCTGGTTGTGACCCCACTCCGTGAGCATGAACGGACCGTCGCTGACCAGGTTGCCGGCCTCCGTCCAGGCGTCGCCGAAGCTGTCGACGGTCTCATGCTTCACGGGGTAGGCGGGCCAGAGGGCCATCAGGTAGAGGAATGTGTTGCTGGCGTTCGTGAGCTTGATCTGGAGCGTGTGGTCGTCGACGGTGTCCACGCCGACGCCCTCGCGCAGGCTTGCCAGCTCGCTGACGCTGGGAGTAAGCGGCGCATCGGGCGTGCCCAGAGCTGTGTGGTACTCCTGGGCGCCCTGGATGACGTAGTAGAAGCTCTGGTAGTACTGATTCCCGCCCAGATTGGGGTCGAAGAAGCGTTTGAAGGAGTACTCCCAGTCTTGGGCGGTCAGCGGCGAACCGTCGCTCCACTTCAGGTCGTTGCGGAGCTTGAACGTGTAGGTTAGGCCGTCCTTCGAAATGCCGCCGTTCTCGACGGTTGGCAGCTCCTCGGCGGCGGCGGGTACCACGTTTAGGTTCTCGTCGAAGGAGACGAGGCCGCGAAAGAGCTGTCGCATGATGCTGATGTCGGTCCCGAAGCCGCCCTTCTGCGGGTCAAGTGTCTCCGGGTCGCCGGCGATACGGACGTGGTAGACCTGGGGCACGGCATCGCCCTCTGCCTTGCCATCGCCGCCGCAGGCGGCCGTCCCCAGGATCGTGAGAGCAAGAAGGGCGAGGAGCGCCCAGAACTTGACTCCCTTCATCATCGTCTTAGCCATGGTCCTCTCCTTTCCCACAGCAGCCTTCGAGCCAGCCACCAGGGAAGCCAAGCAGCGGCGCGAATGCGATTCCAGCCCGATGCTACAAATATCTTCGGCAGGACGAACGAGATCCGGCAGTAGGGGACGTACTGATTGCTGGGGGCCGGAGCCTGCGAGCGGCGCAGGCGCTCGGCTCGTCTAGGCGGAGGGCGCGTCGATTGCGAGCATGCGGTCCAGGCCGGCGGCGTCCGGCAGAACGCGGACGGCGGCGCCGGGGAAGCAGCGGCGGGCCAGCTCCAGGGCGGGCGCCGCCTGAGGCGGACCCAGCTCTATCAGGAGTGCGCCGCCGGGCCGGAGACAGGCAGGCGCCTGCTCGAGCAGCGCGTCCGATCTCACGCAGGCCGTCCGGGCCGCCGTCCAGGGCGCACCGGGGCTCGTGCTCCCGGATCTCGGGCGGCAGCGCCTCCCAGTCGGCGGTGCACACGTACGGCAGGTTGGCGACGATGATGTCGGCCGGCTGGGCCAGGGGCGCCAGCAGATCCGCCTGGAGGAAGGAGACTCGGCTCTCGACGCCGTGGCGCCGGGCGTTGCGGACGGCCAGGGCCAGCGCCCCCCGCGACAGGTCAATGGCCACGAGTGCCGCCTGAGGCAGGTGGACGGCCAGGGCAACCGCGATGGCGCCGTTGCCCGTCCCCACGTCGACTATCAGGAGCGGCTCGCGGCGGCGGGCGATGGCCTCCCGCACCAGGAGCTCCGTCTCGGGCCGGGGGATGAGCGCCGCCGGCGTCGTCTCCAAGTCGAGACCGTAGAACTCCCGCCGCCCGACGATGTAGGCCGTCGGCTCGTGGGCGAGGCGTCGTTCCAGGAGGGAACGCAGGAGCCTTCTCATGTCGCTGCCCAACTCTTCCTGGAGGCGAGCGTAGAGGTGGGCGCGGTCCAGGCCGAATGGTGTGGCGGAGGAGGACCTCGGCCTCCAGCCGGGCGTCCTCGATGCCTGCGGCCCGCAGGGCCTCCGCGGCCTCGTGCAGGGCCTGGGCCAGCCTCACACGCCCTGCTCCCGCCCATCCGGCGGGCGGGCCTGCCTGTCCGGCAGGCGGGCCGCGCGCAGCGAGGGGCGGGCCGCCACCGCCGAGAGCATCCGGGCCTCCTCGCTGGTGGCGACGGCGTCGATGATCTCGTCCACCCCGTCGCCGTCCAGCACCGCGGGCAGGTTGTGGACGGTGAGCCCGATGCGGTGGTCGGTCACGCGGTCCTGGGGAAAGTTGTAGGTGCGGATCTTCTCGGCGCGCTCCCCGCTGCCGACCTGAGAGCGGCGGGTCTCCGTGATCTCGTCCATCTGCTCACGCTGCCGCTGATCGAGAAGCCTCGCACGGAGCACGGCCAGCGCCCTGACGCGGTTCTTGAGCTGGGAGCGCTCATCCTGGCAGGTGACCACCATGCCCGTCGGCAGGTGCGTGAGGCGGACGGCGGTGGCCACCTTCTGGACGTTCTGGCCACCGGCTCCGCTGGAATGGAAGATGTCCATCTTCAGCTCATCCTCGCGGATGTCGATTTCGACCTCCTCGGCCTCGGGCAGGACAGCAACGGTAGCCGTGGATGTGTGAATGCGGCCCTGCGCCTCGGTCGCCGGCACGCGCTGGACACGATGGACGCCGCTTTCGTACTTGAGGCGGGAGTAGGCACCCTTGCCGCGCACCTCGAAGATGATCTCCTTGAAGCCGCCGACGCCGCTCTCATGGCGGCTGAGCACTTCCACCGCCCAGCCCTTGCGGTCGGCGTAGCGCGAGTACATCCGGTAGATGTCGGCGGCGAAGAGGCCTGCCTCGTCGCCTCCGGTGCCCGCTCTGACCTCGACGATGACGTTCTTCGCGTCGCGAGGGTCCCTGGGCAGAAGGGCGTGCCTCAGCTCGTCCTCGAGCTGGTCGCGGCGGCCGCTCTGCGACTCCAGCTCCTCGCGGGCAAGCGCAGTCAGGCCGGCATCCTCGCTCTCGTCGAGGAGAGTCTGCGCCTCTGACGCCAGGCGGTCGGCCTCGCGGTACCGACGGTAGAGCGAGACGATCTCCTCCATCGATGCGCGCTCCTTGGCCAGTGCCTGGAGCTTTTCGTAGTCCAAGGTCACTTCGGGGCGGGCCATGTCCGCCGTCAAGCTCTCGTAGCGCTGCTCGATGTCGTTCAGTCGTTCCCACATGGCACTCATCAATACAAACCAAAACCCCCGGCTTGGGGGTTTTCGGCTCGCCTCGCCGACAGGATTATACCACAGCAGGCAGCCTGCTAAGACTGTCCCCCTGGCTCGCCGTCGCCACCCAGCGTGGAGCCGCCGGGCGCGGCCGGCCTGAACTTGGTGCGCCGGTCCCAGATGTCCCACGCCGTCTTCACCAGCAGGTTGTAGACAAGGCCGACGGCTATGGCCACGTAGGCCGATGCGAGAAGAGGGAGCGCCAGGTGCGCCAGCGTCCAGCGGCCGCCGAAGACGTCAAGGAAGTCATTGGGCTGGTCCCAGGGCTGAAGCGAGGTCTGGTCGGCGGCTGGCGCCGCCGTGACAAGGCGCACAGGAGTCTGCAGCAACGGCTTGCCATAGGCCCAGGCTGCGAAGGCGGAGCTCCATCCCGTCGTGGCCATCCAGACGAAGACGGCGGCCGGCAGAAGCCAGGCGACGCCCTTCAGCGCGGCGAGCACCGTCACCCGCAGTCGACGATAGCTCTTCCGGAGCTGCATGCTGAGACGCCCACCGCTGATGATCTGGAGGATGGGCGCCATGACCTCCTCTGCGTTGCTCCAGTAGGTGGTGTGGTCAGAGAAGATGTCCTGCTGGTTGACCACCTCCAGTGACTCAGGTGGGTTGACCGCCCACTTGTCCCATGAAGGCTCCAGGTCGCCCAGGGTAACGGGGTCGTGACGAGCGGCGACGTACGTCAACCTCACCCAGCCCGGCAGCGGCCCGCCCAGGCGGTAGGCCTCCTCGGGCGCAACCAGCCGCCGCGCGCGGTTGAGGGCGGCCCCCACGGCTATGAAGCGGACGGGGGCATGTTCCGTTTTGTCCCACGCCGCCCGCAGGAGGCCCTCGTACGTGACCACGGCGCCCATCGAGTGGGCGATGACGAAGCGCACGTCCGCATTCTGCGCTGCCATCGCCTTCAGCCGGTCCGCGAACACCTCCTGGATGCGCGCCGCTTCCCACGGGTCGTCCAAGTACACGCTAAGGTCACCCACCTGGCGGGTAAGGATGTTCGCGACAAGCTGGTAGGCTGTCTGGACGTATTCGGGCAGGTAGCGCCGCAGCGGGTTAACGCTCAGGAACCAGAGGACAGCGGCCAGGGGAAGGAAGAGGACGAGGGCCGCGTAGGCCACCACTTCGGCGATGAGGCGCTGGACGAAGATGACGTCCCGCGATTGCCGGAGCGGCCCGAAGGTGCCGCGCACGAGTCCCAATGGATTCCGCAAAAAGGCGCAGATCCAGAAGTGGAGGGCACGCTGGACGGAGGGAGGCTGGAACGAGCGGGCCCACCACACCTCTTCCAACCGGATGGTCTGGCCATCGATGGCCTGGCCATCATGGAGCGTTATCTCCGCCCAGGCCGGGCCGGGCTCCTGCGCGGGGGCGACTTGAAGCTTAACCTTGGGATCCAGGCCGCTGCGCTGGATCAGCTCGGCCAGGGCCGCGCCCACATCCTTGAGCTGGCTGCCACACTCCTGCTCGCCTATACCGTGGACGACCAGTCCGATATAGCGAGGCACTTGCCACCCCCATCAGGATGCGACCGCGCGCCCGAACCATCAGGAGTATACGCCAGCAGCAGCGATTGTCAAGGGGGGAATGTCACGCTTTGGGCGGCGTCTCTTGCTCGGCGGCCCGGCGCAGGAAGTCCAGCGCCACCTGGTGGGGCAGCTCCCGCTGGCTGCCGTCGGCCATCGACTTGAGAAGGACGGTCCCGCGCGGCCGTCTCCCGCTCGCCCAGGATGGCCGTGTAGGCGACGCCGAGGCCGTCCGCCTGGCGCATCTGCGACTTCAGGCTGCGCTCGCCGACGGCCACGATGGCGGGCACGCCCTGCCGCCGCAGGAGGCTCGCGACACGCAGCGCCTCGCGGCGCGCCCCCTCCGACTGGTGGGCCACGTAGACGAGGGGCCGGGTGTCGTCCGGCGGCTCCAGGCCCTGGCGCTTCAGGTTGAGGATGATGCGTTCGAAGCCGGTGCCGAAGCCGGTGCCGGGCGTCGGCGGGCCTCCCAGCAGCTCGATGAGGCCGTCGTAGCGGCCGCCGCCGCCGACGGTGCTCTGGGCGCCGCCGTGCGCGGGCTGGAACTCGAAGACGGTGCGCGTGTAGTAGTCCATGCCCCGCACCAGGCGCGGGTTGAGCTTGTGGGCGATGCCCAGCCCGTCCAGGTAGTCGCGCAACCCCTCGAAGTGGGCGGCGCAGTCGTCGCAGAGCGAATCGGTGATGGGCGGCGCCCCGGCGATGACCGGCTGGCACCCCTTCTGCTTGCAGTCGAGGAGGCGCAGCGGGTTCTTCTCGTAGCGGACGCGACAGTCGGAGCAGACGCGGTCCAGCTTGTCGACGTAGTAGGCGCGCAGGGTGCGCAGGTAGCCGGGCCGGCAGCGCCGGTCGCCGATGCTGTTCAGGTGCAGGGTGAGGCCGCGCAGCCCCAGGGCGCTGTAGAAGGTCCAGAGGAGGTCGATGTTCTCGGCGTCGACCAGCGGGTCGCCGTCGCCGATGACCTCGGCGCCGAGCTGGGTGTGCTCGCGGTAGCGGCCGGCCTGGGGGCGGTCGTAGCGGAAGATGGGCGAGACGTAGTAGAGGCGGACGGGCTGCGGCAGCACGTGCATGCCGTGCTGGAGGTAGGCGCGGCAGGTGTTGGCGGTGCCCTCCGGCCGGAGGGCCATCCTCTCGCCGCCCCGGTCCTCGAAGAGGTACACCTCCTTCTCGACGATGTCCGTGCCCTCGCCGACGCCGCGCAGGAAGACGCGCGCGTCCTCGAAGGTGGGCGTGTCGATGCGCTGATAGCCGAAGGCGCGGCAGACGCGCTCCGCCGTGTCCCGCACCAGCCGCCAGTAGGGCTGCTCGGCGGGGAGCACGTCGGAGGTGCCGCGCGGCGCCTGGTAGAGCGGGCCCTTGCGGGCGCTGGGTCGATCTGCGGACTGAGAGGGCATGGCCTCGCCAGAATAGCGACCGCGCACCTGAGGGGTCAAGCAGTGGGCACGCCGCAAAGGCCCGATGGCTCCTCCAAGAACTACCGGGCGTTCGGCAGCCGACAGCGGTTGACAGAATCTCACCCTCACGTGATAGTAAGATAGGACAACCGAAAACAAGCCGCGGGCCGGCCTGCTGGCCGGCCTGCTCACTGCCACCGCCTATGCTCATCGACCTGCACACCCACACGCGGCCTCGCTCCTGGGACGCCAGCCTCACCCCCGACGAGCTCATCGAGCGCTCGCGCGCCGCCGGGCTGGACGGCATCGTCCTCAGTGAACATGACTTCTGCTGGGAGCCGGAGGAGGTGCGCGAACTGGGCCGGCGCCACAGCTTCCTCGTGCTACACGGCATCGAGGTCAACACCGAGGGCGGCCATATCCTGGCCTACGGCATCGATAGCTACGTCTACGGCATGCACCGCTGCCACAAGCTGGCGGAAGTCGTCGAGCAAGCGGGCGGCGTGATGGTGGCCGCTCACCCCTACCGGCGCCAGATGCCCTGGCACGTCGACGACGAGCGCGAGTACGAGGAGGCGCTGGCGCGGGCCAGTCACAACCCCGCGTACCGCTACTGCGTCGCCGTCGAGAAGATCAACGGCCGCGGCAAAGTCGAGCAGAACGCCTTCGCGGCCCGCCTCTGCGAGCTCATGGGCATGGCGGGCACCGCCGGCACCGACTCCCACGCCAGCGGCCACATCGGACGCTGCGCCACCTACTTCGAGCGCCAAATAGAGGACATCCGCGGTCTCATCGAGGAGCTGAAGGCGGGCCGCTTCCACGCCGTGGACCTGGCCGCACGGCCGGCTCGCGAAGCCGAGGACACCCTAACAGCCACGTAGGGGTCGAGCTTGCTCGACCCCACGCTTGAGAGCGCGAGACGGGCGGCAGGTTCGTTGACACTGCCGAGGGCCCGATGTATTCTCGTCACCGCGCGTCCGCCTCCCGGATACGTTCACCCAAGCCACCCCTCTGACAACCAAGGAGGTGCACCATGACCCAATCCTCTGTCATCACGGACGAGATGCGGGCCGTCATCGGCAAGGAGTCCAAGCCCCAGACGGCGGAGGTCGACCGCACCGCCATCCGCATGTTCGCCCGCGCTGTCGGCCACACCGACCCCGTCTACTATGACGTTGAGGAGGCCCGTCGCCGGGGCTACCGCGACCTGCCCTGCCCACCGGGCTACCTGGGCACGCCGGTCTTCAACCCCGAGCTACCGCCCGACAACCCTTACTTCAGCTTCAAGTCCCCCTTCACACGAGTCCTCAACGGCGGGAATGAGGTGGAGTACTTCGACGAGGACATCTGCGCCGGCGATGTGCTGACTTCGACCCACAAGATCGCCGACCTTTCGGAGCGCCAGGGAGGCATGGGTCCCATGCTCCTGATCCGCATCGAGACCACATACCGGAACCAGAAGGGCAAGGTCGTCGCTATCCTACGAGGCACGGGCATTCAGTACTAGCTGACCGACCAGCGTCGCGCATTTCGAATCACGAAGGGGAGTTACCATGGCCGAGCAAGTCTACTTCGAAGACGTCAAGGATGGCGACAAGATAACGAAGCTCGTCAAGAACTGCAGCACCCAGCAGCTCGTGATGTGGGCTGCCGGCTCAGGCGATTTCTACCAGATCCACTACGATAGGGACTTCGCCCAAGCCAACGGTCTGAAGGGGCTCATCGTCCACGGCGCCCTGAAGCACGCCTTCCTGGGCCAGATGCTCCACGACTGGGCGGGCGCGAAGGGTCGCGTCAAGAAGTTCGGCTGCCAGTACCGCGGCATGGACGTCCCAAAGCAGGACATCACCTGCCGTGGAGTCGTGACGGCACGACGGCAGCAGGGCGGCGAGAACCTCGTCGAGCTGGAGATCTGGACGGAGAACCCCGAGGGGCAGAAGACTTCGCCGGGCACGGCGACAGTGGCGCTGCCTTCACGGAAGTAGCCACTCGCCCCGCACCCGAAGGCGGTGATGAAGCTCGTAGGGGCCGACCCCTGTGTCGGCCACCCGTGGGACAGATGCTTGAGGCGCAGCTCCTGCAGCCCCTAGGGGCATGCACGGCCCATTCTGTTCATGACCATGCTCCGGCGCTCCCACCGCAGCCTTAGGCTTCGGTGTCTTCTCTCCGGCGGCCCCTTCATCACCCGCCGTCAGCCACTCCCGGCGCACCTCCATGAGGGTGAAGTCGTTTCCGCCGCGACGCGTGGTGCTGTAGACCACGAAACCAGCCTTCTCGAAGCAACGACGGGCCCGCTGGTTCCAGTCCAGGGTCTTCAAGTAGACCCGCCTTAGCGTCGTGTTCGTGAAGAGGTGGCGCACGAAGGTGCGCACGGCGTCGGTGCCGTAGCCCTGGCCCCAGTACTCGCGGACGCCGATGGTGATGCCCAGCTCAGCCTCGCCGCGGGCATGGTCGATGTTGTAGTACATGACGTTGCCGATGTGCCGCCCCTCCTGATCCTCGATGGCGAGGGTGCGGCGGAATGGGGTGGAGTAGGCCAGCTCTTCCTCATAGAGAGCACGAAAGTCGTCGAAGGACGCGCTGAATGGGCGGGCGGCGTCGAAGCGGGCCATCTCCGGGTCGCTGCGCCAGGCGTAGTCGGCGGCAGCGTCCGAGGCCCGCTTCTCGCGGAGCACCACCTTGGCGCCGCGAACGACCTCGCCGCGGACGACGGAAGTCATAGCCTCAAGGTCCTCCGCTTCCGGCGGCCGCCGGCGGCGAGGCAGCCAGCAGCTCCAGCGCCTTTTCGACCATACCGCGTTCGCCGGGGTAGGTCATGATATCCAGCGCTTCGTCCGCCGGGAACCACTGCACGCGATCAAACTCCCGATCGTGCTGGTCGGTGCTGCCACCGCTCGCCGACATTAGATAGAAGTGCACCGTCTTGTGATAGCGGACGCCCTCACCCACGAACCAGTAGCTGATGCTGCCCAACTCCCGTTCGATGGCCACCAAGAGGCCCGTCTCCTCCGCCACCTCGCGGACGGCGGCCGCCGGCAGGTCCTCGCCCGGCTCCGGCCCACCCTTGGGCAGGCTCCAGAGGCCGTCCTGGTCCCTGCCGCAAAGGACCACCTCGATCCCGGAGGGACCGCGCCGGTAGACGACGCCGCCCGCTGAAGTGGCCTGCTCTGTCTTGAGCTTTTGGGAAACGCGTCTAGCCAAGTGAGCGTCTATCCACGCAGCTTGAAAGCCAGCGGATCCTCTCCGAAGTCCAAAACGGCGAGGGCGTCCAGAGCTGCATCGCGGACATGCCCCTGTGGGCTGGCGAGGCAGTCGTCCAGGGCCCTCTTCGCCTCCTGTCCACCGATCTGACCCAAGGCTTGTATGGCCGCCTCCTGGACCTCCGCATCATCGTCCTTGAGCAGGGGCAGCAGGTGTGGCACCGCCGCCTCATCGCCCAGCGAGCCACAGGCTGTGGCGGCCTCGTATCGCATCTCGGCATCTTCGCTTTTCAGCTCCTGCAGCAGGGTGGAGAGCCACCGGCTATCGCAGTTGCGACCCATGGCGTGAAGGGCACCCACCCGCAGGCGATGCTGGCCGCTGTGATAGGCGTCCTCGATGATTGGAGGAACCCACGGCTGGCAGCGGGCTCCAACCGCCTCCACGGCGCGGGCCCTGACCTCCGTTGCTTGCTCGGGATCGGCGATCGCCTCGCGCAGCGCGTCGTCGACGATGCCCGCATCCGAGGCCTTGATCTTATCGAACTCAGCCTTCAGGGCGTAGCGGCCCAGAGCCAGGGCTGCCTCTGCTCGCACGGTCTCGTCCATATCTCTGAGGAGAAGAGCCGCCAGCATCGGTATGAGGTCCCTCCCCTCGTACTCCCAGAGCCCGCGAATACCGAAGCGACGAACCTCGGCGTCGGAATCGGAGAGGCCGACCCGGAATACGGCATCGAAGTCGAGCTCAACGTTATCTTCGGCCAGTTCGATGAGCTCTCGCACCACCCGGCGGCGGCGGCGAACATCAACGCTGCGCCAGGCGTCCTCGAAGGCAGGGACTTCCTCCGGGGTCAGGCTGGAGAGGTTGACGAGCCTGGCCACCGCCAGGGGAGCAGAGGAGTCGACAAGCTCTGGTAGATATTCTTCGACGGGCACGGCCTCTTGCCTTCTCTATCCAGTCTAGCGAGGCGCAAAATGGGATGTCAATTTACAGCGAGAGGGAAGGAGCCCCGTCACCTTGAAATGGCAGCTTGCTCCTGCCTGGGTTGCCGGCGCATCGAGCGCTGCCACGCCCTGTCCCACGTCCTGCCCCGCCCCTGTCACAGACTCCCCCTCACCTGCTCGGCCCGCCTTCCCCCGCCCCGTCCAATCTTGGGCTCCGTGCCCGCCAGGAGACGCCGGATGTTCTCTCGGTGGAGGACCACGATAAGGGCTCCGGCCAGACCGGCGTACACGGCATACGCCACCGGTAGCACTCCCGCCGCCGCCAGGCCGACGAGCACGCCGGCAGCCAGCACGGCGCCGGAGATAGACATCACGGACATGTAGCGGGTGATCAGCGCGATGGCAACGCCGATGGGCAGCAGGGCCATCGCCACCAGCGGGTTCATGCCCAGCAACACCCCGAACGACGTCGTGACGCCGCGTCCACCACGGAACCCGGCGAAGACTGGCCAGTCGTGGCCGGCGATGGCTGCCAGCCCGCCCACGGTCTGAACGTAGGCGTTATCGGAGAGGAGTCGGGCGATGACCACCGGCAGCGCACCCTTGGCCAAGTCGCCCACCAGGACCGGCAGGGAAGCTCGGAAGCCTATGGTGCGGAGGGCGTTGGTGAAGCCAGTCTTCCCGCTCCCGAAGTCCCGAATGTCGATCCCCCGCGCCAGCCGGCCGGCCACGAGGCCCAGGGGCAGCGACCCCAGCAAGTAGCCGATAACCGCTGTGACGAGGAAGGCCCACCACATGCTAATGCCCTCCCCTGCTGCGGAAGACCAGGCGCAGTGGAGTGCCCTGGAACCCATAGGCCATTCTCAGGACACGCTCCAGGTGACGGCGGTAGGAGAAGTGCATCAGCGTGGCGTCGTTCACGAAGAAGACGAAGGTGGGCGGCGCCGCCTCCGCCTGCGTGACGTAGAGGAGCTTGAGCCGCCTGCTGCCCGACGTCGGGGGCGGCTTCTCTGCTGTCGCCCGTTGCACGAGGGCGTTCAGCTCCGCCGTCGGGATGCGACGGCGCCGCTCCTGGCCGGCACGGAGGGTCTGCTCCAGCAGAGCCGGGAGGCCGGTGCGCTCCTTGGCGGAGACGAAACAGAGGGGCGCCCAGGCGGCGAAGCGCAGCCGCTGGCGGGTGACGCGTTCGAACTCCTTGCGGTTCGAGCCGTTGCCGCTTACCAGGTCCCACTTGTTGGCGACCAGCACCAGGCCACAGAAGGCCTCCGACACGTAGCCGGCGATGTGCGCGTCCTGGGCCATCACACCCTCTGGTCCCTCCAGCACAAGCAGGGCCACGTCCGCCCGTTCGACGGCGCGCTCGGCGTGGAGGACAGAGTGCTTCTCCAGCCCCCTCTCGACGTGTCCTCGTCGCCGGATGCCTGCCGTGTCGATCAGTACAAGACGCTGGCCGGCGTACTCGAACGGCGTGTCTATGCTGTCGCGGGTGGTGCCCGGCACCTCGCTCACTATCACCCGCTCCTCGCCCAGGACAGCGTTCAGGAGCATCGACTTGCCTACGTTAGGCCGCCCAACGATGGCGATTCGCAGGGCTCTGGCCTCTTCGCCGGCCGCCCCCGGCGGCAGGATGTCGATGAGGAGGTCCATGACATCGGCCACGCCCATGCCGTGCTGAGCGCTGACCGCAAGGGGTTCGCCCAGGCCCAGCTCGTAGAACTCGACCGCGCCATCCCGGCGCGCCTTGCTCTCCGCCTTGTTGGCCAGCATCAGGACCGGCTTCGCCGTGCGACGGAGGATATCGGCCACCTCCAGGTCAGCAGCCGTGACGCCCTCGCTCGAGTCGACCACGAACAAGATTACCTGGGCTTCGTCGACGGCGGCCTGCACCTGCTGCCGCACCTGGGTCGAGAGGGAGGTGCGCGCCTCCACATCCAGGCCGCCGGTGTCTACCAGGCGAAAGACGTGCCCCCGCCACTCGACGTTTCCGTACAGGCGATCGCGCGTGGTGCCGGGGATGTCTTCGACCAGCGCCACCCGCCCCCGGACCATGCGGTTGAAGAGGGCGGACTTGCCGACGTTGGGGCGGCCGACGATGGCCACCACCGGCGCTGCCGCCGTCTGAGCCGGCGGGCCGCCCTGGGAAGCGACACCGGTCATGATGCGCTCAACGTGACGGTCACGGTGGCCGGCTCCACGCCCACCACCTGGACGCCCGGCGGCGCCGTCACCTGTACCGACAAGTCATGCTGTCCGGCTTGCAGTCCCGAGGCGTCCACGACCGCCGTCAGGCTGGCCGGCGAGAGTGCGCGTAGCACCGGTATCTCGCCTGCGACGCGCACCTCCACCAGGGCGGTAGCTAGCTCCGCCCGCAGGCCTGGCCCCACGCCATTGATGGTGGGGGTGAGCCCAAGGGTGATCTCCCCTCGGGCAGCCGAGATGGAAACGCGCACCGTGACGGTGTCGCCGCCCGCCGCGGTCAGGCCCGGCGGCAGTTGCAGCTTCGCCGCCCGCACCACGTCCGAGGCGGCCCCGTCCACGTCCACCTCATCGGTGGTCACCAGCGTCAGCGACTGGAGGGCCTCGATTGTCCCCGTGAGCACGGCGAAGGCCGGCTCCACGCCCACCGACGTGACGTCGAACCCGTCAGCGGGGGTGCCGCGCACCTGCGGCGTCACGACGTAAGCCTGCGTGATCTCCCGCTGCACGATGGGAACAACCACGTCCGCCGTGCTCGGGTTGAGGGTCACGCCCTCTATGTCGCCGCCGCGGCTATCCCGAGGCACGAGCGGAATCGTTTCCTCCAGGGGCACCTGCGCCCCCTGCACGTTCACGTCAGCCACGGCTTCTTCCACCAAGGCCACCAGACTCTCCGCACCCGTCACCTCCACCTGCTCGGGTGTGGTCTTTCCCGGCACCGTGGCGTAGCCCAAAGGCGGCGAGCCGATCAGCTTCACCGTCACCGGCACCACCTTGGTGGTCAGAGGCTCCAGCGTGACGTTGACCTGTGGCGGATTCGTCTCGGCCACATCTACCCGGTTTCGTGTGCTGGAGACGCGCAGCGTCACCGTGTTCTCGCGGGCTCTCGCTATGGAGAGGTCAACGACGGCCCGGAAGTCTCCCGCGGTAAGTTGATCGCAGATGTCTTGGGGCGCCGAAGCACGGACGCTGACCGCTGCGTCCGATAGACCGGCTATAGCCAGCCCTTCCGGCACGTTCACTGTCTCCACCGGGATGTCGCCGGGGAAGCAGTCCGTGCGCGTTGGGTTCTCCTCTCCGGTGACGAACGCCCACACGCTGACGGCGAGGGCCAGCGAGAGGAGCCCGAGGCCTATGTTGGCCCTCAGCGTACCGAAGCCCCTCCCGAAGACCAGGGCGACCAGCCTGCCGAATGCCGACAGAGAACGCAGCACGACCCTACTCCCTCGCCACCGACGCTACCCTCGACCGTCCACGGCAGCCGGTTCCGGCTGGCTCAGCAGGCTGGAAAGGGTAGCGCGAAGGCGCGTCTCGTCTAGTCGTGGCACCAGCCGGCCGTTGGCGGCCAGCGCTATCTCGCCCGTCTCCTCAGAGACCACCACCGTGATGGCGTCGGTGCGCTCCGTGATGCCCAGGGCGGCTCGATGGCGGAGGCCCATCCGGCCTCCAGAGGAGTCCTCCGACAGCGGCAGCGTGCAGGCAGCCGCCACCACTCTGTTCGCCCTGAGGATAACGGCGCCGTCGTGCAGGGGCGACCTGGGGAAGAAGATGCCCTCCAGCAGCTCCGCCGAAGGAGCGGCATCCACCCTTATGCCGGTGTCAATGTAGTCCTGCAGCCCCGTGTCACGCTCAAGGACCATGAGGGCGCCATGGCGGCGCTCGGCGAGGCCCAGTGCGGCATCGGCCACGACACCGATGAGGACGTCATAGCCGGGCCGGCCCAGCCAGGCCCGGACGCCGGCCCTTCCCACCCGCTCCAGGGCGCGGCGGAGCTCCGGCTGGAAGACTATGGGAATGGCCACGGCCAGGCCGATGACCGAGTTGCGCAGCAGGAAGTTGAGGACGCGCAGATCGAGCAGCCGAGCGAGGATGACAGCGGCGATGAGAAGGATGGCGAAGCCCCGCAACAGGCTCATGGCCGTCGTGCCCCTCAGCAGGAGCAGCAGCCAGTAGAAGATGGCGGCGATGAGGAGGATATCGAAGACGCTGCGGGCGTCCAGTTCCCCCAGCGTGTCCTTGATGCCTCCCAATAAGTCTGACATGGGCCTGACCGTCAGCAGCCCGCTCGACGGCAGGGGGACAGGTGTCGCGGGTCCGCCTAGGCGGACCTCTTCGGGCGCCCCAGGGCTTCGATGCGCGTCGAGGCGCGCTTTCCCGCCGGAGCCCCGGTTAGCCCGCCTCCTCCCCCATCAGCAGGGCTAGAATGGCTCTCTGAGCGTGAAGGCGGTTCTCCGCCTGGTCAAAGACAACGGACTGGGGGCCATCGATTACTTCATCCACGGTCTCCTCCCCTCGATGGGCGGGCAGGTCGTGCATGAAGATGGCGCCGGGGGCGGCCAGGGAGAGCAGTCGCTGGTTCACCTGGTATCCCTCGAAGGCCCGCAGGCGCTCCAGGTGCTGGTCCTCCTGGCCCATGCTCGTCCACACGTCGGTGTAGATGACGTCGGCGCCGCGCACGGCCTCCTCGGGAAGGGCCGTGACCCTTATCGAAGCCCCGGTCAGGGAGGCCACCCGCTCCGCCTGGCTCATGATCGGCGCCGGCAGACCGTAGCCGTCCGGCGAGCTGATGGTGAAGTTCATGCCCACCATGGCCGAACCCTGGGCCAGCGACGCCGCGACGTTGTTGCCATCGCCCACAAAGGCCAGCGACAGCCCCGCGCAGCGCCCCTTCTTCTCGTAGATGGTCAGCAGGTCGGCCGCCGCCTGGCAAGGATGCTCGTCATCCGAGAGGGCGTTGATGACCGGCACCGTGGCGTACTTCGCCAGGGTCTCCAGGGTGGACTGAGCGAAGGTCCGCGCCGCGATGGCGTCCACGTAGCGGCTCAACACCCGCGCGATGTCGGCCACCGACTCCCGCTGCCCCAACCCCACCTCGGCCTGTGAAAGGTAGACGGCGTGGCCGCCCAATTGCTGCATCGCCACGTCGAAGCTGACGCGCGTGCGTAGGGATGCCTTCTCGAAGAGCAGCGCCAGTGTCTTGCCCTGGAGCAGCGGTGCGCAGCCGTCCCGCTTCGTGCGCAGCGCCATCTCCAGCACCCCGAGCAGCTCTTCCGGCGTTAGATCGACAATGGAAAGGAGGTCTCTCCCTCTCACGGACGGACGCCTTCCCCGTTTGGTGCCGCTAGTATAGCACAGGTGATCGGAGTCTCAACGGATAGGGAGAGGCTTCATGATGGCGGCCGTCCGACGCGTGCGGCCTCAGTCACGAAGGCGATAGATATCGGCGAACTCGACGGTCTCGACGAACTCGTAGTGTGTGCTGATGAACGAGCCGAACGCTTCCTTGACCGACCTTGGTAGCCTGCTGTACCGATCGCCGCCTGGACCGACTTCAAACGAAGAGTCGGCGATCAGAGCAGGCGGCGCCGCTTCCAGGTCGGCAAGAACCTCATCAAGAAGCTCAGGAGCGACACCGACATTCGATATGCGGAACACGCGTGCCGCAGGAGCGCGGCCCGTCAGCGCATAGAGCTCAGACTCCCAGCCCAGGTTGTAGATGGTGTCTCCATCTCTGGTCAGGGCGACCACGCGTTCCGCTACTACGTCCGCCGCGGCGTTGCGCCTTGCGTACACTGCGTCTCCGTACTTGATGACGTGAGCGGTGCCCACGTCCGAGGCCAGGTACACCAACGAAAGCGAGAGCAGCGTGACGCTCACCACGGGCACCATCACCACGTACGTGCGCAGTCGAAAGCGAAACTCCGACCACCGCGAGGCGAACCACATAAGAGCAACCGCGACGAGCAGGTCGGCGCCGGGAATGAGCTGGACGTAGTAGTGTCCGAACTGTTCCCCCGTCCAGGAGACGCCCACGAAGGACCCAGCCAGCCAGAGTAGCGTCAATAGCTTCATGTTCCGCGGCAATCGCCCTGCCACGCCGCCTATGACCGCCAGCAGCCACAGGATCAGGCCACCTGTTATCGCCGCCTGTTGCACCTGTGCTACGTTCAATACGCGGGCGGACCCCAACATCGCCCCATACTTCAGGTTGTAGGTGACGTTGGCGAACCAGAAGTCGCTGAAGTGACCCGCCACGACCCAAGGCAACACGGCCAAGCCCGCAACAGCGCCCGCGCCAGCGACCACTGCCGTTGAGGCAATCGAAATGGCCCGCCAGGGCCGCTCGCGCTCCAACCCCATCCAGGCGAGAAAGGCAAGCAGCGCCAGTATGTTGAAGGCCATGCTTGTCTTGGTGAGAGCGGCCAGGGCGCCGAAGACGCCGGCCAGCGCAAACCAGCCAGCGCCGCCCCGCCGCCAGCCGACGACGAACATCAGCAAGGAGAGCGACAGCGGCAGCAGTCCGAACGCCTCAGTGTTGGCGTTGAACTGCAAATACTGGTCCGCCGTGAAGAGGCTAAACGCAAGGGCTGCGAGCACCCCAAGGCGATGGTTGGCGATAGCCCGACCTGTCGCGTACGCGGCCAGCGCCGTCAACGCCAGCAGCGCGGCAGCCATCCCGTGCACCAGCGCTGCCGAGGCGACGCCGCGATTCAGGAGCAGAGCCAGCCGGTACCAGCCATAGATAACGGGAGGCTTGTGATCGAAGGCGCTGACGTACGGGAGATCACCGGAAGCCGCCACCGTGAAGTAGACCCCTTCGTCGTCCTCCATCGGCTCGTGGATGAACGGCAACTGGAACAGCACGACCAGCACCACCGCGAGCAGGACGGGGGCATACACAAGAGCCCTGGTGGCCACTGATGATCTCAGCACCGAGGCGGGTCGCACTGCCGTCGTACTCACGTGTCTATTATCGGATGCGTGTCATCGACTGACAGGTCATCCAAGCCATGGGCAGCGACGCCTGGCCCTTGTCCCCCTCACCTCTTGACGAAGCCGCCGCAGCAGTATTAAGTATTGGCGGCCTTCGGGCCGACGGTGGACGCTGTGCCTGCCGGGGGCGGGCCAGGTAGCGAAGGCGGGGAGGCCCATGCCGGCGTGGCTCGAACGCTACCGAACCCCTCTACTCTCTGTCCTGGCCGTCGTCGCCGTCCTCGGCCTGATCTTCTTCGTCATCCGCCATCGTGAAGGGCCGCCGCCTCTCGAGCTGCAGGTCGGCGACGCGCCAGCCTCCAATGCCGAGATCATGGTGCACGTCACCGGCGCCGTCGCCACACCCGGCGTCTATGCCCTGCACGACGGCGACCGCGTGGTCGACGCCGTGGAGGCGGCCGGCGGGCCGTCGCCAGACGCCGACCTGGTGACCCTCAACCTGGCCCGCCGCGTCCACGACGAGGATCAGGTGGTGGTGCCGAGAGCCGGAGATCAGCCGGCCGCCGGCCAGGCGACTCCCGCCTCCGCCAGTGACGCTCCCATCGACATCAACACCGCCTCAGCGGCCGACCTCGACTCCCTGCCCGGCATCGGCGAGGCCTACTCCAACCGCATCGTCGACGCCCGCGCCGCCGGCGGCCTCTTCCAGAGCACCGAGGAACTGGTGACCCGCAAGCTCATCCCTCGCGCCACCTACGAGAAGATCAAGCTCTTGATCACGGTCTCGCCTTGACGCTGGTCTACCTCGGCGGCGCCTGGCTCCTCGGCCTGGTAACGGCCTCCCTGGCCGCCGGCACGCCCTGGCCCCTCGCTCTGCTCGGGCCGGGTCTGGGCATCGCCGCTGCCCTCTCGACGCGCCGTCTGGCACCCCTGGCCCTCGGTCTCGCCGCCGGCCTCCTCATCCTCGGAGGCATGTGGCGCTACGAGCAGGCCCGCCCACCTAGCGAGCCCGGCGGCATCGCCGCCTACAACGACGGCCCAGCCGTGCGCTTTCGCGCTCTGGTCAGCGACGAGCCGGATCAGCGCGGCACGTCGGCCCGCATACGGCTGTCGGCGCGTGAGGTGTGGGTCGACGGCGCCTGGGAGGAGACGTCCGGCGGCGTCCTCCTGCGCAGCAGCCCGCTGCCCCGCTATCGCTACGGCGACCTGCTGGAGGTGGAGGGCAAGCTCGAGACGCCGCCCGTCCTCGAGGACTTCAACTACCGCGACTACCTGGCTCGACAGGGCATCGGCTCCCTGACGGACTACCCCGACGTCCGCCCGCTGGCGTCCGGCCAGGGCAACCCCCTGCTGGAGGTCGTCCACGGCATCCGCCAGCGCCTCAGCGACGCCCTGGCAGCATCCCTGCCTGATCCGGAGGCGTCGCTGGCTCAGGGCATCCTCCTGGGCAGCCGCTCCGCCCTTGGGCCGTCCCTAACCGACGCCCTAAACAGCACCAGCCTCTCCCATCTCATCGCTATCTCCGGCTACAACGTGACGGTGGTGGCCGGCCTCGTCCTGGGCTCGCTGGGCTGGCTGCTGGGCCGGCGAAACGCCGCCCTGGCCGCCCTTCTCGCCATCGCCGCCTATACCGTACTGACTGGCGCCACGCCGTCGGTGGTGAGGGCGGCCATCATGGGCGGCCTCTTCCTGGTAGCGACCCTGGTGGGACGCCCGGGCAGCGCCCTCACGGCCATCGTCCTGGCGGCGGCCCTCATGACCGCCCATCAGCCGCTGATCGTGCGCGACGTCTCCTTCCAGCTCAGCTTCGCGGCCACCGTGGGCCTGGTGTACCTGTCGCCCGCCATTCGACTTCGTCTGCAGCAAGCCCTGTCTCCGCTGGTCGGCACGTCGGAACGGCTTCAGGGAGGCATCGCCGGCATGACAGTGGAGAACCTGTCCGTCACCCTGGCGGCCATAGCCGCGACCCTGCCCATCATCGCCTTCAACTTCCAGCGAATCTCCCTGGTAGCGCCTCTGGCCAACCTGCTGGTGCTGCCGGCGTTCCCGCTGATGCTCCTCCTGAGCGGCCTCGACGCGGCGGCGGGCGCCGTTTGGGGCCCTCTGGGAGGTATTGGGGCCTGGGCCGCCTGGCCGTTCCTGGCCTATCTGGTGGCCGTGGCGAGCCGCCTGGCCGACCTGCCGCTGGCCTCGCTCGCAGTGCCCAGCTTCGGCATGGGGCACGCTGTCATCCTCTACGCCGCCATCGGCCTCCTGGTCTGGTGGATGCTGCCCGACAGGCCTGGCCAGGCGTTGCTGGGCCGCGCGTTCTCTGTTACGGCGAGTCCGGCGCGCCGCGCGGCGACGCCCCTGCGACTGGTGCCGACGCCCTGGCTCGCGGGAGGCCTGGCCCTGGCCGGAGGCCTGCTCTGGTGGGCGGCCCTGACCCCCTCCAGCGACCACCTCACCGTGACCGTCATGGACGTGGGTCAGGGAGACGCCATCCTCATCGAGGACCCGGCCGGGCACCGCATCCTGGTCGACGGCGGGCCCAGCAGTCGCGCCATCACCGAGGCCCTCGGCCGCGAGACGCCCTTCTGGGACAAGGGCTTCGACCTGGTTGTGCTCACCCACCCGGAGGCGGACCACCTCAACGGGCTCGTGACGGTCCTGGAACGCTACGACGTGAGGCGCGTCCTCGCCGGCCCGGTTCAGAGCGACTCGGCGGAGTACGACGCCTGGCGTCAGGCCGTCGGAGCGCGAAGGCGCCCCTTACGACGAGGCCGCCCCCGGCGAGTGGTTCGACCTCGGCGACGGCGCCCGCCTGGAGGTGCTGGGCCCGCCGGCGGAGCCCGTTCAGGGCCGCGACGACAGGCTGAACAACAACTCGGTCGTCCTCCGCCTGACGTGGGGCGGCGTGAGCTTCCTCCTCCCCGGCGACCTGGAGAAGGCGGGCGAGGAGGCCCTGCTCAACGAGGGCGAGGATCTGCGGTCCACGGTGCTCAAGGTGCCCCACCACGGCGCCGCCAACGCCACCAGCGCCTCACTGCTGGCCGCCGTCGATCCGGCCGTCGCCGTCATCTCCGTGGGCGCGGACAACACCTACGGTCAGCCCTCGCCGCAGGTGCTGGCGCGGCTGGCGGACAGCCAGGTCTACCGCACGGACCTGAACGGCCGCGTCAAGCTATCGACGGACGGCGAGCACCTGTGGGTGGAGGTGGACAGGGCGGCGACCCCCTCCCCCACCGCTTCCCCGCCCCCCTGAGGGGGTGCTATACTCCCCTCACCGCGTCACCGCCCTCAGGTTCGAAGAGGTCTCATGGCCGCTAGCCCCTTTCAGCGCAAGGACGGACGCCGTCGCAACGAGATGCGGCCGGTACGCATCACCGGCGGGTACCTGGCGCACGCCGAGGGCTCGGCCCTTATCGAGCTGGGGACCACGATGGTGCTCTGCGCCGTCAGCATCGAGGACCGGCTCCCCCAGTTCCTGCGCGGCACGGGCAGCGGCTGGATCACCGCCGAGTACGGCATGCTGCCCCGTTCCACCGCCACGCGCACGCCCTCGCGAGGCCGTTACCGGCCGCCAGGCGGGGCGCAGTCAGGAGATCCAGCGTCTCATCGGCCGCTCGCTGCGCGCCGTCGCCAACCTCGACCTCCTCGGCGAGCGCACCTTCGTCGTGGACTGCGACGTGATCCAGGCCGACGGCGGCACCCGGACGGCGGCCATCACCGGCTCCTACGTGGCGCTCTGTCAGGCCCTGCAGACGCTGGTGGCAAAGGGACACGTGTCGTCGCTGCCGGTGAAGGGAGCCGTCGCCGCCGCAAGCGTGGGGCTGGTAGGGGACGTTGCCTTGCTCGACCTCTGCTACGAGGAGGATTCCCAGGCCGAGGTCGACTTTAACGTGGTCATGACCGACGACGGGCGCTTCGTGGAGGTCCAGGGCGCCGCCGAGGGCAACCCCTTCTCAAGAGAGATGATGGATGAGTTGCTCGCCCTGGCTCGGGAGGGCATACAGGGCCTGTTCAAGGCACAGAAGCGGGCCCTCGGCCAAGATCGGCATCCCTGCGGAAGGGTGAGGGCTCTACGCGTACTCGCCGAGGAACGTGCCCCCAAGGACGTGGACGTGCCCGTGCTGCTGGCTCTGCATGGCATCGGGACCCAGGTTGGAAACGAGCCGGAAGCCCTTCGGGCAGTGAGTGAGCCCCATCTGCACAGCGACCTCGCCCACGCGTCCCACGTCGCGCCAGAGCTCCTCCTGAGTCACGTGCCTGCGCGGGACCACGACGAGCATCACCGGCACCCAGCGCAGGCGGTTGCGGAAGACCACCACCTCTTCGTCCTCGTAGAGGATGTCGGCGGGCTCCTGATGGGCGACGATCTGGCAGAAGGTGCAGTAGCGGGTCACAGGCAGGCATTCAGGCGCGGAGGCCCCGGCCTCCTTACGACGGCGAATCGCGGTCATTCTAGGGAGGCCCCGACGTTGCGTCAACGCGGGCCGAAGGGCGGGAGAGACCAGCGCGCGGACGGGAGGCGACCCCGTGGCTGACGTCCGCCCCTTCCGAGGCCTGCGCTACCGACCGGGGGTCGCGGCCAACCCCGCCGACCTGCTCGCTCCCCCCTTCGACGTCGTCTCGCCCGAGGCGCAGCGCTTCCTGCTGCGACGCCACCCGGCTAACGTCATCCGCCTGGAGCTGGCCGACGAACGACCCGGCGATTCCCCCCAGGACAACCGCTACACTCGCGCCGCCGCCACGCTCGGCCGCTGGCTGGCGGATGGCGTCCTGGCCATCGACCCGAAGCCCGCCTTCTACGTCTACGACCAGGAGTTCTTCCGCGAAGGCCGTCTCCTGCGCCGTCGCTCGCTGCTGGCGGGGGTCAGGCTGGAGCCCTGGGAGAAGGGCGTGGTGCGCCCTCACGAGCACACCCTGACGGCGCCCAAGGAGGACCGCCTGCAGCTCCTCCGTCACTGCCGCACGAGCTTCAGCCCCGTCTTCGCCCTCTACCGAGACGCCGACCGCCGCCGCTTGACAGCCATCAGCGAGGCTGTCGGAAAGGCGCCCCTGGCCCAGGCCAGCGAGCCCGGCGGCGAGACGCACACCCTCTACGGCGTCGCCGACGGGGCGTCCGTGGAGGCCATCCGCGACCTCTTCCGTGACCGCACGCTGTACGTCGCCGACGGCCACCATCGCTACGAGACGGCCCTCGCCTATCGGGACGAGAGGCGCACGCCTGACTGGAGCGGCGAGGAGCCGGAGAACTTCGCCTTCATGGCGCTCACCGCCGCCGAGGACGCCGGACTGGTGGTGCTACCCATTCACCGCGTGGTCCTCCTGACCGCCGTCCCCGACGATCTTCCGGCCCGCTTCGAAGCGCTCTTCCTGGTGGAGGACCTCGGCCCCCTTGGCAGCGGGGCCCCCTTGCGCGACGCGCTGGCCCGCCTCGCCGAGGCCGCTCACCGGGGGCCGGCCTACGTCGCTGTGGGGCCCGGCCCCAGCGGCCTGCGCCTGCTGCGGCCCCGCGACGTCGAGGCCCTGCGCGCCTCCCTGCCGCCCGGCGCGCCGCCCGCCTGGCGCGCCCTGGACGTGGCCCTCCTCCAGTACGCGGTGCTCGAGGGGCTGTTGGGCATCGACGCCGCCCGCCTCGCCCGCGGCGACGCTTTGGAATACACGGAGGACGCCGTCGAGGCACTGGAGACCGTCGCTTCCGGCCGGGCGCCGCTGGCCTTTCTGGTCAACCCCACGCCGGTCGAACAGATTCTTGCCGTCGCCGACGCCGGCGAGCGCATGCCCCAGAAGTCCACCTTCTTCTACCCCAAGCTGGCCACCGGCCTCGTGATGTACCCGCTGGAATAGGAACCTGGAACCGGGAACCAGGGAACGTCCACTTTCTCTGGTTCCTGGTTCCTTGTTCCTGGTTCCTGGGGCGCGGCGGGGGGTGGGGCTATATCCTCGCCAGGCGGGCAGAGAAGATGTGGGGAAGGCGCTGGATCTCCTCGAGTTGGGCTGCCGTTACCGAGTCGTCCAGGCCCAGGACCATGACGGCGCGGCCCCTGACCTTCTCCCGGCCGACGCGCATGAAGCTGATGTTCACGTCGTGCTGGCCCAGGTAGGAACCGATGAACCCGATGATGCCGGGCCGGTCCTCGTTCTCGCAGATCAGCAGGTAGACGTCGTCCGGTGGGATATCGACCCAGTAGTCGTTGAGGGACACCACGTGGGGGCCGTCGTGAGCCATCGTCCCGGCCACCGTCGTCGTCCCCGCCGTGGTGGTGAGGCGGACGCTGATGAGGTTGGCGTATATGCCCTCGTAGGGGCCTTTGCGCTCAGTGATGCGGAGCCCGCGGTGCTCCGCCACCAGGTTGGCGTTGACGATGGTGACGTTCTCTTCGCTGACGGGCGACAGGAGGCCGCGGATGACAGCCGCCTTCAAGGGCGTCACGTCGAGGTTGGCGATCTCCCCCAGGTACTCGATCTCGATCTTCCCTAGCTGCCCCTCGCTAAGCTGGGTCGCCAGCGAGGCCGTCTTCACCGCCACCTCCAGGTAGGGCGCGATCACCGACATGGTCTCCGCCGCGATGAGCGGAGCGTTCACGGCGTAGAGCGCGGGCTCGCCCTTGAAGATCGCGACGATCTGCTCGGCCACGTCAACCGCCACGCGCTCCTGGGCCTCGGTGGTGGAGGCACCCAGGTGCGGCGTCACCAGGATACGGTCGTTCTTGAGGAGGGGGCTGTCGGGGGGCGGCGGCTCCTGGGCGAAGACGTCGATGGCTGCGCCGGCCAGCCGCCCCTCGTCGATGGCCCGGCAGAGGGCTTCCTCGTCGATGAGCGGGCCGCGGGCCGTGTTGATGATGCGCGCCGAAGGCTTGACCAGCTTGAGCTGCTCCTCGCCGATTAGGGAGCGAGTGTCCGCCGTGAGTGTCGTGTGAAGGCTGATGAAATCGGCCCGCTTCAGGAGGTCTTCGAAGGAGACTATCTCCACACCCAGGACATGACCCCGCTCCTCGGAGACGAAGGGGTCGTAGCCCAGGACCAGCATCTCCAGCCCCCGGGCGCGACGGGCCACCTCGGAGCCCACCTGACCGAGACCGATGATGCCCATCGTCTTGCCCCGCACCTCGATGCCCAGGAAGCGCTTGCGCTCCCAGCGGCCCTCCTTGAGCGAGGCGCTGGCGGCGGGGATGTGGCGTGCCAGGGCCAGCATGAGGCCAATGGTGTGCTCGGCGGCGGAGACGGTGTTCCCCAAAGGGGCGTTGACGACGATGACGCCGCGGCGGGTAGCGGCCTGGATATCGATGTTGTCCACTCCCACGCCCGCCCGGCCGATGACCTGGAGCTTCTTGCCCGCCTCGATGACCTCCGCGGTCACCTTGGTCTCGCTGCGCACGACGAGCGCGTCGTACTCGCCGATGATGGCGATTAGCTCCTCCGGCGGGAGCCCCGTCCGCACGTCCACCTGGGCGTGGGGGACCAGGGCATCGATTCCGTCCTGTGCGATGGGGTCGCTGACGAGTACCTTTGGCATGGCGCCCCCTTAAAGGCCCGCCAGCCCCTCCCGTAGGTTCGGGGCTGGCGGGTGCTGTTCTCGTCGTTCGCTGCCGGGCCTCGTTACTAAGAGGCGGCTGCCCGCGAGGGGCTGTACCCCAGCCTCGGCAGCGCCTTGGCGATGACCTCTATCGTCTTCTCGATGTCCGCTTCGTGCACCCAACCCAGGTGGCCGATGCGGAAGATCTTTCCGGCCAGGTGCTGCTGGCCGCCGCCGATCACGGTATCGTACTCTTCGCGCAGCATCTTGTTGAGCGCTTTCCCATCGACGCCCTCCGGCACCTTCACGGCGGTGACGGTGTTCGAGGCGTAGCGCTCGTCGGCGAAGAGCTGGAGCCCGAGGCTCTTCGACCCTTCCCTGGCCAGGTCGGCGCACCTCTTGTGCCGGGCAAAGACCTTCTCCATGCCTTCCTTCAGGAGCATGTCCAGCGCCACGTCCAGGCCGAAGAAGATGGAAACGGCCGGCGTCCAGGGTGTCTGGCCATTCTTGGAGTAGTCCAGCGACTTGCCAACGTCGAAGTAGAAGCGCGGCATCTTCGCCTGCTTGTAGGCCGCCCACGCGCGGTCGCTCATGGAGACCATGGTAACGCCGGGCGGCACCATCCACCCCTTCTGCGAGCCGCTGGCCACCGCGTCCAGGTCCCACTCGTCCACGGGCAGCGGGATTGAGCTCAGGCTGCTGACGGCGTCCACCAGGATCAGGATGTCGCCGTGCTTGCGGACGGCGCGGGCGATGCTCTCCAAGTCGTTGGTGACGCCGGTGGAGGTCTCGTTGTGCGTCACCAGTACGGCCTTGACCTTCGGGTCGGCGGCCAGGGCCTTGTCGATCTCCGCGGCGTCGGCAGCCTTGCCCCAGTCGACCTTCATGCGCACCACGTCGGCGCCGTACGTCTCAGCGATAGACGCCAGGCGGTCGCCGAAGGACCCGATGGAGACGCCGAGGACGTGGTCGCCGGGCGAGAGGGTGTTGACGACGATGGCCTCCATGGCGCCGGTACCGCCCGACGTGAGGAGCGCGACTTCGTTCTTGGTCTGATATACCTGCTTGACGCGATCCTCGATACGCGCCAGCATGGCCGCGAACTCCGGTCCGCGGTGGTTGATCATCTGGCGCCCGACCGCTTGCAGCACTTCCGGTGGGCAGGGCGTCGGGCCGGGGATGCGCAGGTTCATTGGAGGCCTCCCTTCGAACTCTGCGGCCATCATAAGGGAGCCCCTTGTCGATGGTCAAGGTTATCGTGAAAAAAGGTGCAATTCAGAACGCCGGCCGAGGCACCCGCCCTCAGCATGCTAGAATACGGTCGAGGAGCGTACCTTGACCAGCGCCTATCGAAGCCTTCCCAGCGTCGACCGGCTACTGGCCGACAGCCGCGTCGGCGCCCTGACCGCTGAGTACGGGACGCCCACGGTCACGGAGCTGGCGCGCCGGCACCTGGACGACCTGCGACAGGCCATCGCCGCCGGTCGCCCGTGCCCTCCGTTCGACGAGATCGCGTCTTCTCTGGTGGAGCGCGCCGCCTCCAGCCTCGCCCCCACCCTGCGGCCCGTCATCAACGCCACGGGGGTCATCATCCACACCAACCTGGGCCGCGCTCCCCTCTCGGACGAGGCGCTGGCCGCTATGGCCGCCGTCGGCGGCGGCTACAGCAACCTGGAGTTCGACCTCGCGCAGGGCGAGAGGGGGTCTCGATTCGTTCACCTGGAAGCGTCCCTCTGCCGCCTGACCGGCGCCGAGGCCGCGATAGCCGTCAACAACAATGCCTCCGCCCTGCTCCTGGCCCTCACTGCCCTCGCCCAGGGGCGCGAGGTGATCATCTCACGCGGAGAATTGGTGGAGATCGGCGGCGGCTTTCGTATCCCCGACGTGATGGGCCAGAGCGGCGCCCGCCTGGTAGAGGTGGGCACCACCAACCGCACCTACCTCCACGACTACGAGGCCGCCATCGGCGAACAGACCGCCGCCATCATGCATGTGCACGCCAGCAACTTCCGCCTCAGCGGCTTCACCCATTCGCCGCCTCTGACTGAGCTGGCGACTCTCGCCCATCAGCGCTCGCTCCTCCTCTTCGACGACCTGGGGAGCGGCTGCCTCCTGGACACCCGGCCTTTCGGGCTGGCGGCGGAGCCCACGCCCCAGGAGAGGCTGGCCGCCGGCGCCGACCTCGTCTTCTTCTCCGCCGACAAGCTCCTGGGCGGGCCTCAGGCGGGCATAGTCGTGGGAAGCCAGCACCTGGTGTCTCTTCTCCAGCGCCACCCGATGGCCCGCGCCGTTCGCCTCGACAAGACGAGCATCGCCGGCCTGGCCGCGACCCTGCTCCACTACCTGCGCGGCGAGGCTGTCAGCAAGGTTCCCGTCTGGCGCATGATCGCCGCGCCCCTGCCTGACCTGGAGCGGCGCTCCCAGCGCTGGGGGAGGGCCTGCCGCCGGGCCGGACTGCCGGCCCGCGTGGTGGAGGGCCGCTCGATGGTGGGAGGCGGCAGCCTGCCGGAGGAGAGCCTGCCCACCCGCCTGCTGGCCCTGGGCGGCGACGGCTCGCTGGACGTGGAAGGCCTCGCCAGGCGCTTGCGGGAGGGAGAGCCGCCCGTGGTCGCCCGCATCGAGCGCGACGCTCTGCTCCTCGACCCCCGCACGGTGGACCCGACGGCAGGACCGCCTGCTGCTACAAGCGCTGAAGGCGGCGCTAGTGAGGTCTGTTGACAAGCCCAAGCGGGCCGCTCGTGGTTCGACAGGCTCACCACGAGCGGAATCCGAAAACCGCGCACCCTGAGCTTGTCGAAGGGCGGGCGGCTGCTTTCTCAGCGAGCCCTGCGGTGCTAGACCTGTGGCATCCCCAAGACAGAGGGAAAGCAGACAAGATCGCCTGCTCTCCACAGAGTTATAATACCTCACGGGGAGCCGGCCATGAGCGCCATCAATTTCGCCTGCATCTCGCCTCATCCGCCCGTCATCGTGCCCGAGATAGGCCGGGGCCGTGAACGCGAGACGGCCCACACCATCGAGGCGCTTCGCCAGGTGGCCGAGGAACTGGGCGAGCAGCAGCCCGAGACCGTCGTCGTCATAAGTCCTCACGGTCCCCTCCAGCCCGAGTCCATGGGCATCTCGACGGCCCCGCGCGCTGTCGGCGGCTTCCTCCAGTGGGGTGCGCCCGGCGTGAGCTTCGCGTTCGACAACGACCTGGAGGCCGTGTCAGTCCTTCAGCAAGAGGCTTCGGCGGCAGGCTTGCCCCTGACCGCGCTGGAGGACTGGGGTCTGAATCTGGACTGGGGCTGCACCGTGCCCCTCTACCATCTCCGCTCGGGGATGCGCGGCGCCCGCCTGGTGACCGTAGCGATCTCCTTCCTCCCACCAGAGGCCCACTACGCTCTGGGCAAGGCCGTGAGCCACTCCCTGACGCGGCTCGGACGCAGAGCGGCCATCGTCTGCAGCGCCGACCTCTCCCATGCACTGCTTCCCGGCGCCCCCAATGGCTACGATCCCGCCGGTCACGAATTCGACGAGCGTTACCGCCGCGCGCTGGAGGAGTGGGACGTAGACTGGATGCTCCACGTCGACCTCGCCTTCCGCCACAACGCCGCTGAGGACGCCGTGCCCCAGACGAGCCTCCTCATGGGCGCCCTCAGTGGTCTCACGGTGCGCCCCCGCGTGCTCTCCTACGAAGGGCCCTTCGGCGTCGGCTATCTGGTGGCGGCCATCGACGTCCTGGGCCCGCGGGAGGACGGCGAAGCGCAGACCGCCAGCGCCAGCGGCGTACCTGCGCAGCGCAGAGGAGGGCGCGCCCGCAGGAGAAGCCGGCCTTCCGGGGCGGAGACGGCGGAGGCAGTCCACCCCTTCGTTCGGCTGGCGCGGGAGGCGGTGGAGAACCATGCGCGCTACCACAAGGTGGTTGAACCCTTCGACCTGCCGCCTGAGATGAGCCGGCGGGCCGCCGCCTTCGTGTCCATCAAGAAGCACGGCGGGCTGCGGGGCTGCATCGGCACCGTCGAGCCGGCCTACGCTGACCTGGCGCACGAGATCATTCAGAACGCCATCGCCGCCGCCACGCGAGACCCCCGGTTCGACCCCGTGACGGAGAGCGAGCTGCCCCTCCTTACCTACAGCGTCGACGTCCTCAGCCCGCCGGAGCGCGTCGACGGGCCGGAGGCGCTGGACCCACGCCGCTACGGGGTCATCGTCCAGAGCGGCCGCCGCCGCGGCCTTCTCCTGCCCAGCCTGCCGGGCGTCGACTCCGTAGAAGAGCAGGTGGCCATCGCCCGCGCCAAGGGGGGCATCCTTCCCGGCGAGCCAGCCACTCTCTACCGCTTCCAGGTCGAGCGGTACGGATAGCGACGCGTGATCCGCCCCTGCACGGAAGCCGACCTCTCACGCATCTTCCGCATGATCAACGACGCCGCCACCGCCTATCGAGGCGTCATCCCTGACGACTGCTACCACGAGCCCTACATGCCCCTGGAGGAGCTCATCGCCGAGAGCGCGGAGATGACCTTCTTCGGCTGGGAGGAGTCGGGCGAGCTGACGGGGGTCATGGGCTACCAGCCCATCATGCGCCCGCCGCCCGCGGTCACGCTCATACGCCACGCCTACGTGCTCACCGACCGCCAGCGCCGGGGTGTGGGCAGCGCCCTCCTCCGGCACTTGATCGGCCTGACGACGACGCCGCGACTACTGGTCGGCACCTGGGCCGATGCCTCCTGGGCTATCGATTTCTACCAGAGGCACGGCTTCCGCCTCCTGCCCGACGGCGACCTCCTGTTGCGCACCTACTGGCACATCCCCGACCGCCAGCGGGAGGTCTCGGTGGTCCTCGGCCGCGACCTGTAGTCTTGTCGTGATACGGTAGATGGTCCGAACGTCTACACACAAAGGAGTGTGCTGACATGTGGTGGTCCGACCTCTTGTGGGGGTTCTGGAACGGCATGACCGCCTGGATCGTGCTGGTCATCCACGTCTTCGGCGGAGATTGGCCGATCTACAACGGCGCGAGGGACGGTAGCTGGTACGCCTTCGGCTTCCTCCTGGGTTCCGGAGCGACGCTTCTGGGCATCAGGTCAAGAGGAGCGAGGCCCAAGAGGTAAACCGCGGTCAGGCAGGTCTGCTACAATTCGGGCAGATGCAAGAGAAGACTCTCGCCACACTGGAGTTCGAGAAGGTACTGGCGCGGCTGGCCCGCCACGCCTCCTTCTCGGCCGGCCGCGAGCTGGCCCTCGCCCTGCGGCCATCCACCAACCACGCCGAGGTCGTGCGCCGCCACCGCCTGACGGCTGAGGCGCGGCGCCTGCGGGCCATGAAGCCCAGCGTCTCGCTGCGCGGCGCCCACGACGCGCGCCCCCTGGCCCACAAGGCTGCCCTGGGCGGCATCCTGGAGCCCACGGAGCTCCTCGACCTCGCCTCTACCTTGCGGGCCGCCGCGGAGATGCGCGCCACCATCACCCGGCTCTCAGGCGGCGGCTCCGCCGGACAGGCGAGCCTGCCCCTGCTTGCGGAGCTGGCCGAGGACCTGCCGGAGGCGCCCGACCTCGTGGCGGACATCGCCCGCTGCATCAACCCTCGCGCCGAGGTCACCGACGCCGCCAGCCCCGTCCTCGGCACCCTCCGCCGCGACGTGCGCATCGCCCACGACCGCCTCAACGCCAAGCTCCAGGAGATCCTGAACTCGGCCCAGGGCCGGCAGGTCGCCCAGGAGCCCATCGTCACGCTGCGCGACGGCCGTTATGTCATCCCCGTCAAGGCCGACTTCCGGGGCCAGATGCAGGGCATCGTCCACGACGTGTCCTCCAGCGGCGCCACCATCTTCCTCGAGCCCCTGGCCATCGTCGACCTGGGGAACACCTGGCGCGAGCTGCAACTAGAGGAGGAGCGCGAGGTCGAACGGGTGCTGCGACGCCTGAGCGCCGCCGTCGGCGCCGCCGCCGACGCCATCACCGGCGACGTGGAGGGCCTCGCCGAGATCGACCTCGCCCTGGCCAAGGCGCGCCTGGCCGACGACATGGGCGCCCACGAGCTGCCCCACGAGGACGCGTCGCAGTCGTGGCTGGTGGCCGCGCCGGCGCCCCTTAACCTGGTCAACGCCCGTCACCCCCTGCTCACCAGGGACGTCGTGCCCATCTCGCTCTCCGTGGGTACCGGCTACTCAGCCCTCCTCATCACCGGGCCGAACACCGGCGGCAAGACCGTCGCCCTCAAGACGACGGGGCTGCTCGCGCTGATGGCGCTCGCCGGCCTGCCTGTTCCCGCCGACGCCAGCAGCCAGGTGCCCGTCTTCGCCTCCGTCCACGCCGACATCGGCGACGAGCAGAGCATCGAGCAGTCGCTCTCCACCTTCAGCAGCCACATGACGAACATCATCGCCATCCTGAAAGACGCCGAGCCACGCAGCCTGGTGCTGCTCGACGAGCTGGGCGCCGGCACCGACCCCGACGAGGGCTCGGCGCTGGCGCGCGCCATCCTCCAGCACCTGCTGGCCATCGGCTGCGTGACGGTTGCCACCACCCACCACGGCGAGCTGAAGGTCTTCGCCCACGCCACGCCCGGCGTCATGAACGCCTCCGTCGAGTTCGACCCGGAGACGCTGGCCCCCACCTACCGCCTGAGCATCGGGCTGCCCGGCCGCAGCAACGCCCTGGCCATCGCCGCCCGCCTGGGCCTGGCGCCGGAGGTCATCGAAGCCGCCCAGGCCTCGCTGACGCCCGACCAGGTGCAGGTCGAAAGCCTCCTGGCCGACATCCAGCGCCAGCGACAGGAAGCGGCGTTCGAGCGGCGGTCTGAGGAGGTCGCCCGTCGCGAGGCGGAGGAGATCCGCGGGCGGCTGGAGGCGCGACTGGAGGCGTTGGACGAGGAGCGCGAGGAGCTGCTGTCGTCCACCCGCGACGCCATCGAGCAGGAAGTGTCGGCCACCCGCGAGCTGCTGGAGGAGGCGCGCCGCCGCATCGAGCACGAGCGCGCCGCCGCCGAGCAGGCCGCCGAGCTGGCACGCAAGGCCGCGGCCGCCCTCCGGCCCAGGGTGCGGCCGCCGAAGCCGCCCGACACCGCTGGGCTGGAGGCGACTCAGGAGAAGCTCGCCGCCGCCGATGAGGCCATCCGGCGCCTCCAGAGTCATGAGCCGTCGCCGCCGGCCACGCCGTCCGGAGCCCACCGTCGCCCCCGAGTCCGTCCAGGCCGGCGACCTTGTGTGGCTGCGCGGCCTGGAGCGCTACGGCGAGGCGGTCGGCGCGCCCGACCAACACGGCGAGTTCGAGGTGCGCCTGGGCCCGCTGCGCAGCCGCGTCTCCCTGGAGCAGGTGGAGCGGGTGCAGCGCCCGCACCACAAGGAGGGCGCGCCGCAGCCCATCCCCGCCATGCCGCCCGCGCCGGCCGTCGATCCGGAGATCGAGATACGAGGCCAGACCATCGACGAGGCGCTGCCGGCCCTCGACAAGTACCTGGACGACGCCTACCGCGCCGGTCTGAGCTCGGTGCGCATCGTGCATGGGCGGGGCACCGGCGTGCTGCGGAAGGCGGTGCGCGACATGCTGTCCCGCCACCCGCTGGTTCGCGCCGTCGAGACGGCCCCGCAGCAAGAGGGCGGCGAGGGCGTGACCGTCGCCGTGCTGGCGGGATAGGGGCTATAGTAAGGCTAGGACATGCCGAAGGTTCGAGACGTCGTCCGCGAACTTGAAAGGGAAGGCTGGGTCCTCATAAGGACGCGAGGGGGCCACCGACAGTACAAACATCCAGACAAGCCAGGCCTGGTCACTATCGCCGGCCACCCAAACGATGACTTGGCCCCCGGCACGTACAACAGCATCCTGAAACAGGCCGGACTCAAAGGAGCCCAAGAATGAGATACGCAGTAGTGTACGAAAAGACGGCTAACAACTACTCGGCCTACGTGCCTGATCTGCCTGGGTGTGTGGCTACTGGGGCCACTCGAGGGGAGGTGGAGAGGAACATTCGTCAGGCCATCGACCTTCATTTGGAGGGGATGCGTAAGGAAGGCGAGCCCATCCCCGAAGCCGCAACCTGGACCGAACTGGTCGAGGCATAGGTGGCGCGTGAAGCAGCGGAGGAGGGATGCGATGGAAGAAAGCCCCGAAGAAAGCCCCATCCCCACAGAGTTGGCAGCATCCGAGCCGGCGGCGGCCCCTGGCGAGGCCGCGAGGTGACCACCCCCGGCGTCCACGACGTCATCCGGCGCTTCATAGACGGCGTGCGCGACACGTTCACCGTGCGCACCGTCTACGGCGACCCTGTCGAGTCGAAGGGCGTGACAGTGATCCCGGTGGCGCAGACCTTTGTCGGGTTCGGCGCCGGCGGTGGAGGAGGCAGGACCGGCGGCACCGGCGGCGGGGGAGGCGGTGTGGTGCGGCCCATCGGCTTCATCGAGATCACGGCGAAGGGCGCCCGCTGGGTGCCTATCTCGCGGGCCTGGCTGCGGATCGCCGTCCGAGTTCTGCCGCCCGTCATCGCCCTGCTGGCCAGCCGCGCCCTGCGCCGCCGCCGCAAGCCGGAGCCCAAGGAGGGCTAGACCAGTCGCAAGTACCGCCAACTCGAGCGCCTGGGCAGCTACGCCGCGAGAGGTGCCTAGGGCAAACTAACCCCCGCGATCACGGTTACGACGAAGGCCAGGCTTAAGCCTGGCCTTCGATTGTTGTCGCCCCGTCCATCAGCTTCAGGTCAGCGAAAAGGAAGCCGGCCCTCTCGACAAGCTGGCCGACCTCCAGCGTCAAAGGGAAGCAGAGGTTCGGGCCGTCGTACACGAAGGAGTGGAACTCGCCGTTCTCGCCGCAAGGGTCCACACCCGGGGGCAGGTCGGCCAGAAACCGTTCGTCGAACTCCCTTCCGGCGAACGAGGCGTCCAGGACGCGTAGATCCACACAGGTAGTGATAGCCTTGAAACCCAGGCGCACGAAATCGCGCGCCAGACGCGGCGTGTCCAGGCCCCAGAGGGGGAAGACCGCCTGCATGCTAACCTGCGCGAGCCTCTCCTCCCTGTAGCGGCGCACGTCCTGAAGGAAGAGATCGCCGAAGGCGACGTGCTCTATTCCCCTGGCCTTGCACTCCGTCAGGGCCAGGAGCATTCGCTCATCGTAGAGTTCGTTGGAACAGTCGGCCGGGATGTTGACCTGTATGAGGGCCAGACCCAGCGACGCCGCCTGTGCTTCCAGGAGCGCCCTCGGCACGCCGTGCATGCTCACCCGGTCGTAATCCTCCGTTACCGTGGTGAGCAGCGCCCCCACTTCCCAGGCGCCGGACTGCTGGAGCCGGTGCAGGGCTAAGGCACTGTCCTTGCCCCCGCTCCAAGCCACGACTAGTTTCGTGCCCAAGCCTCTCCGAGATCCGTTCCTCTGTCTCCATCTCCGCCCTAGCGGCTAGTCGATGAAGGCGGCGAGGGCGATGACGCCGAAGACGAAGGCCGCGGCGCCGATGGCCAGCAGCACCGCCGTCACCGCCCGCTCGACGGCGCCACGCGCGCCGTAGTCGAGGGCGATGTTGCGGATGCCGTTCAGCCCGTGGTAGAGGACGAACGAGAGCAAGAGGATGTCGATGGTCCAGTAGCCGGCCGACTCGAAGCGCTCGGCGACGTTGGAGAAGACCACCAGGCCGGGCAGGATGCCCTTCTCCGCCTCGGTGATGTTCAGGTAGTGGTTGACGATGACGTGGATGAGGAGCAGGACGATAAGCCCGGCGCCGGTCACCCTCTGCAGGAACCAGGGCCAGAAGGTGATGCCCATGGGCTCGGCCGGCGCCTGGGGGAGCCTCTCTTTCGACGCTATCTGTGCCATGACCGTCTCCCCGCTCTCAGAACAGGTTGCGCACCGCTATCAATGAGCCGACGAACATCCCCACCGCCACGACGAACGCCAGCCAGAAGAGCGCCTTCTGGTAGCGAAGGCCGATGGTGAAGTCGAGCAGGATGAGCCGCAGGCCATTCATGGCGTGGAAAGCCACGATCCCCAGCAGCCCGGCGTCGAGCACCAGGAACACAGGCTTCTCGAAGGTGCTCAGGAGATCGTCGAACGAGCCCTCGCCGCGCACCGAGTTGCCGATGACGATGATGTGGGTGATGAGGTAGAGGGTGAGGAAGACGCCGGTGAGCCGCTGGAGGATCCAGGCCGCCGTGCCCGTCCTCATGGCTCGCGCCTGAAATTGGGCATCCACCGGTTTGTACATCTCGCCTCCTTCCAGCGACTTGCCGGCCTAGCGGGACAGGCCCAGCCGCCTCAGGATGACCATCTTCTTGAGCTGCTGGATGGCCTGCGTGGGGTCCACGCCCTTCGGACACTGCTCCGAGCAACTGAACACGGTGTGACAGCGCCACAGCCCCTGCTCCTTGGCTATCCTCGCCAGGCGCTGCGACTTGCCGTGGTCGCGGGGGTCGTAGCAGTAGCGGAAGGCCTTGGCGAGGGCGGCGGGCCCCAAGTAGTCTTTGTCCATGGCCTCGATAGGACAGGCCGAGTAGCAGACGGCGCACTGGATGCAGGCCGCGAACTGCGAGAGGTACAGGGCGCGCTTGTTCTCCATTAGGTACTCGCGCTCGGGAGGATGCTCCTCGTCCGGCACCAGCCAGGGGGTCAGCTCGCGGAGCTTGTTGTAGAACGGCTCCATGTCCGCTACCAGGTCCTTCAAGACCGACAGGTTGGCCAGAGGCTCTAAGCTTATCTCCTGCCCGCCGGGGGCGACATCTACCACGTTGGTCTTGCAGGCGAGGCGCGACACGCCGTTGATGCGCATGCCGCAGGAGCCGCAGATGGCGCTCCGGCACGAGCACCGGAAGGCCAGAGTACCGTCCACGTCCTCCCTCACCTGCAAGAGGCTGTCGAGGACGGTGGCGGACTGGGGCGCATCGATGGAGTACGACTGGAAGTGCGGCTCGCCGCCGGCCTCCGGGTCGAGGCGGCGGACCTTGAGGTTGACTCGCATCTAGTAGGCCCTCCTCTCCGGCTGCCAGCGGGTGATGGTCACGGGGGCATACTCCAGCCGCGGCCCGTCCGGCGTGTAGCGGGCCAGCGTGTGCTTGAGGAAGTTCGCGTCGTCGCGCTCCGGGAAATCCCGCCGGGCGTGGGCGCCGCGGCTCTCCTTGCGCTCCACGGCGCCGAGCGCGATTGCCTCGGCCAGGTCGAGCATGAAGCCCAGCTCCAGGGCCTGGAACAGGTCCGTGTTGTAGACCTTCCCTTTGTTCTGGACCGGCACCCGGCGATAGCGATCCTTGAGCTCGCGGACCTTGCCCAGAGCCGCCTTCAACTCCTCCTCCCGGCGGAAGACGCCGACGTTGGAGTTCATGGTCTCGCCCATCTCGCGGCGAATGTGGGCCGGTCTGTCGCCGTTCTCCGGCCGGGCGAGCAGCTCCTGGATGCTCTCGACATCCTTCTGCACCACGGCCTCCGAGACGTCGGCTGGCGATGAATGATCGCGGGCGTACTCGACGGCGGCGCGCCCGGCCCTTCGCCCGAAGACCACCGTCTCCAGGAGCGAGTTGCCGCCCAGGCGGTTGGCGCCGTGGACGCTAACGCAGGCGCACTCGCCGGCGGCGAACAGCCCTTGGATGGTCGTCGCGCCGTCAATGTCGGTCTTGATGCCGCCCATGTGGTAGTGCATGCCGGGCCGCACCGGCAGCGGCTCGCGCACGATGTCGGTGTTGGCGAGGTCGTGGGCCAGCTCACGGATCTGGCTCAAGCGCTCTTTGATGGTGGCTTCGCCCACGTGGCGCAGGTCCAGGAGGACGCAGCCGTCAACGCCGCGACCCTCCTCGATCTCGGTCCGCTCGGAGCGGGAGATGAGGTCGCGGGGGCCGAGCTCCAGCTTCTCCGGAGCGTACTTGCTCATGAACCTCTCGCCGAGGGAGTTGAGGAGGTAGGCGCCCTCGCCGCGGGCGCCCTCGGTGATGAGGACGCCGCTCTCCTTGAGGGTCGTCGGGTGGTACTGGACCATCTCCATGTCGGCGAGGGTCGCGCCGGCCCTGTAGGCCATGGCGGTGCCATCGCCGGTGCTGATGATGGAGTTCGTGGTCGGCTGGTAGATGCGCCCCAGGCCGCCGGTGGCGAGGACGACGGCCTTGGCCAGGATGGGCTGGAACCGGCCCGTCATCATGTCCATGGCCACGACGCCGCGGCAGACGCCGTCATCGACGATGAGGGAGGTGCAGAACCACTCCTCGTACGGGTGGACGCCCCCCTTCTGGAGTTGCTCCCAGACGACGTGCAGGATGGCCTGGCCGGTTATGTCGGCGACGAAGCATGTCCTGGGGAAGCCGGCGCCCCCGAAAGCGCGGGTAGCGAGGCGACCGTCGTCGCGGCGGCTGAAGGTGGTGCCCATGCGCTCCAGCTCGACGATGTCGCCCGGCGCTTCCTTGCACAAGACCTCGACCGCGTCCTGGTCCGCCAGGTAGTCGCTGCCCTTGACGGTGTCGAAGGCGTGCTTCTCCGAGGAGTCGTCCATACCCACGGCGGCGTTGATGCCGCCCTGGGCCGCCGCCGAGTGGCTGCGGAGCGGCTGTACCTTGGACAGCAACGCCACGTCGACTCCCTGGCGGGAAGCCGCCAGGGCTGCCCTCATGCCTGCCAGGCCAGCCCCGACCACCAGGACATCATGGCTGGACATCACCCACCAACCCTTCTGAGAGAGACAATGGCGAAGGAGCTCAATGAGGTTGAGACAGGGCCGGAGCCCGAGCATGCCGGCGGGCCGTCCTCCAATGGCGGCCGGCCTCCGCACGGCACCTGAGATTCTAGCAGATGCCTCCAGGCACGTTCAACTCATGTCTACCGCAGCACCCGCTCGTCCCCGACGCGACGGGTGACGTGACGGAGGTCCAGGTGCTCCAGCAGAGCCTGAGCGTACTTCCGGCTGGTGCCGAACATGTCCCGCACCTGCGCCAGGGTGATGGTGCCCTCCCGCTTCAGGTGTTCGACGATGCGCTCCACCATGTCGCAGTAGGCGACGGCGCCGAAGACGACGCCGTCGCCCACGTCCACCAGTTTCCCGCGCTCCTCCAGGTAGACGACCAGCTCCGGCGATGGACGCCGGTCTGTGGGCGGCGAGTAGGGGTTCGATTCCAGGGCCGCCAGGAGCGCCTTCATCTCCGATTCCTGGGCGGCAGTCAGGCGCACCTCGTGGCCGGGCAAACCTATTGCTGTACCCGCCTGCCCGGTCAGCAACCTCATCTCCTCAAGCTCGCCCGATGCGGTCCAGCGCTCCAGCGCGAGGTCGAAAACGCGGGGCGACAGGCGAAGGCGGCTCTTCAACTCCTCGCGCGGCATGCCGCGCCGCAAAGGGTGCTGGCGGTAATAGGCCTCGATAGCGTGGCGTGCTCGCTCGCCCAGGGCGGCGAACCCGGAGGCGCTGTAGAGGACGGTGGTATCTGTCAGCGGCCCGGGTCCCAAAGCCACGGCCCGGCCGTCAGCGACCAGGGCCTCGGCGGCGGCGCGCGCCTGGTCGGCGCCCAGGTCCGTCCGGCGCACCAGGGCCGAGAGCTCGCAGGGCTCGGCGCGGGCCAGCAGGCCGAGAAGCGCCTCCTCCGGCGAGCCGCCCTGCGCCACCGAGAGCGCCTCCACCGTTGCGGCGTGGAAGCGACGGTGCCGCGGCGGATGGGCGTCCACGACCTGCCCGCCGCCGACGGTCTCGCTGGCGGTGCGCACGACGAAGAGGTCGCCCTTCACCACGGCCGCGAGCGTCGTCAGCCGGAGCTGCGCCCAGCCCTCCTCGCCGGGCGGCACCTCCTCGCGGTCGAGCAGCCGCACCCGCGCCCTGGTCTCGCCGGAGCCGGTGTGGAGAGAGAGGGTCTGGTTGTGGCGAATGGCGTGTCGTATGGAGCGAAGGGCCCTCAGCTTAACGTCGAGCACGGCGGTGGGGGCCAGCCAGCCGGGCGTGGTCACCACCTGCCCGCGGTAGAGGTCGGCGGCGGCCGAGGCCGGCGAGGTTGACGGCCGTGCGGCTGCCGGGCCGGGCCTCCTCCAGCTTCTTGCGATGGGTCTGGAGCCCCCGGACGCGGGAGCGCAGCGCGTCGGGTGCGCCTGTCGGACGGGCCGGCACCACCTCCACCTCCTGGCCCACGCGCAGCGGGCCGTCGATGAGGGTGCCGGTGGCCACGGTGCCGAAGCCCGCGATGGTGAAGGCGCGGTCGATGGGCAGGCGCGGGCGGCCGATGTCGCGGCGGGCGGGGGTCGACTGCAAGCGCTCCTCGATGGCCGCCAGGAGGTCGTCCAGGCCCTCGCCGCTGACGGCGGAGCAGGCCACCAGCGGCGAGCCCTCGAGGGTGGTGCCCTTGACCGTCTCCTGGATGTCGACGGCCACCATCTCCAGCCAGTCGGGGTCGGCCAGGTCCTTCTTGGTGAGCACCAGGACGCCGCTGCGCACCTGGAGGAGATCGAGGATGGCCAGGTGCTCGCGGGTCTGGGGCATGACCCCCTCATCGGCGGCGACCACCAACAGGGCGAGGTCCATGCCGCCGGCGCCGGCCAGCATGTTGCGCACGAAGCGCTCGTGGCCCGGCACGTCGACGATGCTGACCTCACGGCCCGAGGGCAGCGTCAGCCAGGCGAAGCCCAGGTCGATGGTGAGGCCCCGCTCCTTCTCCTCCTGGAGGCGGTCGGGGTCGATGCCGGTCAGGGCCCGGATGAGGGCCGACTTCCCGTGGTCGACGTGGCCGGCGGTGCCGATGACGTACATGGCGCTACAAGGTGCGAATCTGGCGGAGGGCGGCCACGTAGTGCGACGGCAGGCCGCGGGCCTCTGCGCCCTCCACGATGAGCCGCAGATAGTCCGGGTGCGGCAGGAAGTCGCCCGTCCGGTTGGCGACGTAGGTGACGGCCTGACGCTCGTGGCCCTCCGCGTCCTCAACGACCACCGCCTCCCGACGGTAGGCCGCCGGCACGTCTTCGCTGCGGTCGATGGTGTCCAGATCGGCGTCGCTCACCTCGTACAGGACGCCCCACACCTCGGCCCCGTCGTCGGGCAGGACGTTGGCCGAGCCGCCGCGGCGCTGGCGGGAGTAACGGGAGAAGGCGAGTCGGCGGCCGGGCAGGCGCGCCGGCCCGACGACGCTACTGCGCGAGCAGAGGCGCCGGAAGCGTCGCGGCTCCATGTTGGAGGCGTAGGCAAAGTAGAGGGGCATGGCGACTCCGTCGGCGTCCATTATAATGAGTTGATCCCTAACGCTCAGGAGGCGTGTTGGCAGCGGTAGGCCTGGTCTACGACCCCCTCTACCTGGAGCACGATACCGGACACCACCCGGAGAACGCTATCCGCCTCCAGGCCGTCACCGGCCACCTCGAGGAGAGCGGTCTGATGGCCCGGCTGCGCCCCGTGGCCGCCCGCGACGCCACCGTTGACGAGCTGGCCTACATCCACGAGAGCGATTACATAGATTCGGTGCGGTGGGCCGCCGGGCGCGGCGGCGTCTGGCTGGACGCCGATACCTTCGTCTCGCCTCGGTCCTACGACGCCGCCCTGCGCGCCGCCGGCGGCGGTCTGGCTGCCGTCGATGCCGTCCTGGCCGGCGAGGTGGAGTCGGCCTTCTGCCTGGTGAGGCCGCCCGGCCACCATGCGATGCCTTCGCGGGCCATGGGCTTCTGCCTCTTCAACAACATCGCCGTCGCGGTCGAGCACGCGCGGCGGCACCACGGCCTCCGCCATGTCGCCGTCGTCGACTTCGACGTCCACCACGGCAACGGCACTCAGGCAGCCTTCTACGCCGACCCTGACGTCCTCTACTTCTCGACGCACGAGTACCCGTTCTACCCCGGCACCGGCCACTGGCGCGAGATGGGCCAGGGAGCGGGCCTGGGGACCACCATCAACGTGCCCCTGCCCGCCGGCACCGGCGACCCCATCTTCGCCCGCATCTGGAAAGACCTCCTGACGCCGGCCCTGAGGCGCTTCGAGCCTCAGATGGTGCTGGCCTCGGCCGGGTACGACGGCCACTTCGCCGATCCCCTGGCCGGCATGGCGCTCAGCTGCGCCGGCTTTGCCGAGCAGGTGGCCGGCCTGCGAGACCTGGCCCGCGAGCTGTGCGGCGGACGACTGGTGCTGACGCTGGAGGGGGGCTACGACTTCACCGCCCTCGCCTGGTCCATCGGCAACTCACTGGAGGTGCTGCTGGACGAGCAACCGACACCCGACCCCCTGGGCAGGCGCGACTCTCCGCCGCCGGTCGGTATCGACGACCTGCTGACGGTGATAGGCAAGACGCACGGCTTGGACAAGGTCTAGGTCGGGGGCAGCAGGCGGACGAAGACCTCGTTGGCCAGCAGGCGGCCGCGAGGGGTCAGGCGCAGGCGGCCATCGACAGGCTCCAGTAGCCCCAGGGAGATCGCCTCCTCGCAAGCGGCGGCGTGGCTCTCCAGGGCAGCCTGCCCGAAGCGGCGCCGGATCTCCTCCACGCTCACCCCATCGCACAGGCGCAGCCCCAGCACCAGCGTGTCCGAGAGCTCCCGCGACAGGCCGGCCTCCTCTCGGAACGTTACCTGCCGCATGTCGTCAATTGTTAAGGCGCCCCCTTGCGACCACTGCTCCCACGTCTCGTTCACCAGCTCAACGTATCGCCTGGGTAAGGCCTCCGCGGCAAATCTGCAACACCGGTCCCCAATCCCTGGTTCCTGGTTCCCGATTGCCGGTTCCCAGTTCCCAGGCAGGTGCGAGTGGGCGCCGGCCCCCAGTCCCAGCCACCAGCCGTTGCGCCAGTAGGTCAGGTTGTGGCGGCAGCGGTAGTCCGGGCGGGACCAGTTGGAGATCTCGTACTGCTCGTAGCCGGCGGATGCCAGGCGCTCGGTAGCGCGCTCGTACAGCTCCGCCTGGCAGGTCGGGATCGGGCGCCGGCGTGCGGCCGCGGGCCACCTCGTGGGCCAGGGGCGTCCCTTCCTCCACCGTCAGGGGATAGAGGGACAGGTGCTCCGGCCCCAGGCCTATCGCCTCCTCCAGGCTCCCCAGCCAGCGGTCCGCCGTCTGGCCGGGCAGTCCGAAGATGAGGTCCAGGCTCACGTTGTCGAAGCCGGCGCTGCGGGCCGCGCGATAGGCCGACCGGGCCTCTTCGGCCGAGTGGATGCGTCCCAGGAAGGCCAGCTCATCGTCGCGGAAGCTCTGCACACCCAGGCTGAGCCGGTTCACGCCCAGCTCTCGCAGCCGCGAGAGGTACGGCTCGTCCACCGTGCCGGGGTTGGCCTCCAGCGATACCTCGGCTTCGGGGGTGAGCCCGAAGCTGCCGCCGCAGGCCATCCAGGATGCGTTCCATCTCCGGCAGGGGCATGAGGCTGGGCGTGCCGCCCCCGAAGAAGAGCGTCTCGGCCCGCCAGTCTCGGTAGGCCGCCGACCACATCTCCGCCTCGCGCAGCAGGGCGTCAGTGTAGGCGGGGATCAGGGACTCCTGGCCGGCGTAGGAGTTGAAATCGCAGTAGCCGCACTTGGCGGCGCAGAACGGGATGTGGACATACAGGCTGAGGCGGCGTTCGCGCTCCATCGATGACCATCGTAGCATCGCTCGCGCCGGCCGGACAACGAGACTCTCTTTCTGCGGGATGAATCCCCCAGCTTGTGACCTTCACGCGTGAAGCTGCGGGTTTCAACCCGCAGGCATTGAGCCCCGCGCTGCCGGCGGCCGCGGGTGGGCTTGCCCTCCGTTCCCGGCCGTGGCAAGCTGTCCTAACAGGGAGAGCCATGCCCCAGCTTGCGCTGCGAATCTTCAGGCTAAAGGACATTCATTGCGAGGCCTGCCAGGACCGCATAAAGGCCGCGCTCTTGCAGTTGACCGGAGTTCGCTCCGTCAAAGCCGACCGTAAGACCCGCCAGGTGGAGGTCCGCTTGGACCTCGAGCACACTTCCGAGGAAGAGGTGACCTCGCGGCTCGACTACCTGGGCTTCCCGGTGCTCGGAGTGTCGGAGGGAACGGGCTCTCGTTGACCGGGCCTCGGCGCCGTGCGACACTCTCCGCGGACCCACGCGGGAGTCGCTCCCGCGCCGTGGATTCCCCCGTGGTAACGTCGCTTCTGGAGGTTTCTCCGTGCTGAAATCCCACTTCTGCGGCGAGCTGCGAAAAGAGCATGTCGGCCAGGAGGTTGAGCTGGCCGGCTGGGTCAACCGCCGTCGCGACCACGGCAACCTCATCTTCATCGACCTGCGCGATAGCCGCGGCCTGGTCCAGGTCGTGTTCAACCCGGCTCAGGCGCTCGAGGCCCACGGCATCGCCAGCGAGGTCCGCCCCGAGTACGTGATCCAGGTAAAGGGGAGCGTCAGCGCCCGGCGGCCGGGCACGGAGAACCACTCCCTGCCCACGGGCGAGGTCGAGGTGCAGGCGAACGAGGCCGTCATTCTCAATCCCTCCAAGACGCCGCCCTTCTACATCAGCGAGGAGAGCGAGGTAGAGGACCTCCTGCGCCTCCGCTACCGCTACCTGGACTTGCGGCGGCCGCGCATGCAGCACCACCTCTGGACGCGCTACCAGGTCATCAAGTTCATGCGCGACTTCCTGCACGCGAAGGGGTTCATCGAGATTGAGACGCCTATCCTGGCCAACCCCACGCCGGAGGGCGCCCGCGACTACCTGGTGCCGAGCCGCCCGAGCAAAGGCTCCTTCTATGCCCTGCCCCAGTCGCCGCAGCAGTTCAAGCAGTTGCTGATGGTCGCCGGCTACGAGCGCTACTTCCAGATCGCCCGCTGCTTCCGCGACGAGGACGTGCGCGCCGACCGCCAGCCGGAGTTCACGCAGCTCGATCTGGAGATGAGCTTCGTCACCGCCGGAGACGTCCTCGACCTCATGGAGGAGCTGTACACGGCCCTCTGCAAGACGATCCGGCCGGACGTGAAGGCGACCGTGCCTTTCGCCCGCCTGACCTACGACGAGGCGATGCGCCGCTTCGGGACCGACAAGCCGGACATGCGCTACGGCATGGAGCTGGCGGACCTGACGGAGCTGGTGGCCGGCTCGGAATTCGCCGTCTTCCGGCAGGCGATAGAGGCCGGTGGCCAGGTGCGGGGCTTCGCCGTGCCCGGCGGCGTCGAGGCCCTGTCCCGCAAACAGATCGACGACCTCACGACCTTCGTCCAGAGCGCCGGCGGCCGCGGCCTCATCTCCGCCGGCCTGCTGGGGCAGGGCTCCCTGGAGACGCTGACCGATGAGGAGGTCCGCTCACCCGTGGCCCGCTTCCTCAGCGCTGAAGTGGTGAAAGGCATGGCCCAGCGCACCGGCGCTCGGCGCGGCGACCTCATCCTGATGGTGGCCGACCAGGAGTCGGTGGCCAGCGCCGCCCTCGATGCCCTCCGTCGAGAGGTGGCTCGCCGCCTCAACCTGGCCGACCCGAACCTGCTGGCCTGGTGCCGCGTCACCGACTTCCCCCTCCTGGAGTGGAACGAGGAGGACAACCGCTGGTACGCCGTCCATCACCCCTTCACTTCGCCCAGGGTGGAGGACCTGCCACTCCTGGAGTCGGACCCGGGGCGCGTGCGTGCCCAGGCCTACGACCTTGTCTGCAACGGCTGGGAGATGGCCGGCGGCAGCGTCCGAATCCACCAGCGTGACGTTCAGCAGCGGATGTTCGCCATGCTGGGCATCGCGCCGGAGGAGGCGCAGGCGCGTTTCGGCCACATGCTGGAGGCTTTCGAGTATGGGGCGCCTCCGCACGGTGGCATCGCCGCCGGCCTGGAGCGCAACGTGGCCCTGCTCGTGGGGATGGACGACATTCGAGAGGTCATCCCCTTCCCCAAGACCAAGACCGCCTCCGATCCCATGACCGGCGCTCCCTCCCCGGTGAAGAAGGAAGCGCTCGACGAGTTGGGCCTCGCCCTGAAGCCGGGGCTGGCCGGGACGGAACCCCAGTAGGGCCGGCTCGTTGAGGCTCGCCTGCCCCTCTGCTATTATCCTTATCAGCCCCGAGGTCGAGGATAACGATGAGCAACGAGAGATTCAGTTCATAGAAGGGGAGGAGGCGGCAGGAGCATGAACCGGCTGATCGGCTCCGTTCTTGCGGTGGTGGTGGTGCTGGTCCTGGCCATCGGTGCCATCTCAGCGATTGTCATCGTTCGTGGAGGCGGTGGGGGAGATGGGAACCAGCAGACCAAATCCACGCCGGCGGCCACGGCGCAGGGCGGGGGCCAGCAATCCGGCGGAGTCTCCGGCGAGCTCCGGCTGCCCGGCAGCGACCCCATCACTCTTGACCCTGCCCTGGTCAGCGATTCCGTCTCGGCCAGATACGTCGTCGAGATCTTCGGCGGCCTGGTCACCATTGACCCGAAGCTCAACATCATCCCCGACATCGCGACGGAGCTGCCGACTCGAGAGAACGGCGGCATCGTGAACAACCCGGACGGCACGGTCACATATACCTTCCACCTGCGCAACGACGTCGTCTTCCACAACACCGACCGCGTGGTCACAGCGGCCGACTTCAAGTACTCGATGGAGCGCGCCCTCGACCCGCACACCGCTTCGACGGTAGCCGAGTCCTACCTGGGAGACATCGTTGGAGCAAGGGACATGGTCCGTGGTCGGGCCACCGAGGTCAAGGGCATCCAGGCGGTAGATGACACCACCCTGAAGCTGACCATCGACGCCCCCAAGCCCTACTTCCTGGCCAAGCTCACCTACCCCACGGCCTTCGTTGTCGACCGGCAGCAGATCGAGTCCAACGCCCGCAACTGGTCGCGCAAGCCCAACGGCACCGGCCCCTACAAGATGCAGGAGTGGAGCCTGGGCGAAAAGATCACCCTGGAGGCCAATGACCGCTACCACTTGGGAAAGCCTTCGGTGAAGACAGTGACCTTCCTGCTGGCCGGGGGCAATGTGCTCACTATGTATGAGAACAATGAGATAGACGTCGCCGGCGTAGGAATCGCCGACATCGACCGCGTGCAGGATCCCACCTCGAACCTGAACCCGGAGTACATGAGTAGTGACAACATGTCCATCTCCTATATTGGCTTCAACACCAACGTGGCGCCGTTCGATGACCCCAAGGTGCGCCAGGCCTTCGCCCATGCCATAGACCGCGACAAGATCGCTCACGTGGTCCTGAAGGATACGCTGCCCGTCGCCCAGGGTATTATGATGCCCGGCCTGCCCGGCTATAACCCTGATAGCAAAGGCCTCTCGTTCGACCCGGACCTCGCCAAGCAACTTCTGAGCGAGTCAAAGTACGGCGGCGCCAGCAGTCTGCCCACCGTGACCATCACCCTCGTGGGGGGCGGCGCCAACGTTGGCGATGACACCCAGGCGATGGTGGAGATGTGGAAGCAGAACCTGGGGGTTGACGTCCAGATCGAGCAGACCGAGGCGGCCACTTTCTTCGAGGACGTTGACGCGGGCCGCCTTCAAATGTGGGAGACGGGCTGGATCATGGACTACCCTGACCCCGAGGACGTCCTTGACGTTCACTTCTACAGCCAGAGCCGGCTGAACCAGGGCCGTTACAGCAACCCGGCGCTGGATGCCCTGCTGCAGCAGGCGCGGACCGAACAGGATGTGAACCGGCGGCTGTCCCTCTACCAGCAGGCAGAGAAGATCGTCATCGACGACGCCGTTTGGGTGCCGCTCTACAACGGTAGGGACCATGCCGTGGTGAAGCCCTACGTCAAAGGCTTTGAGTTTTCGCCCATGATGATCCCGAACCTGCGCTACGTCACACTCGAGAATTAGCCAGGGGCCAGCCTTCGGGCGGCGGGGCGTTCATGCAAGGAATACTGCCCTACGTCCTGCGGCGCCTCCTCTGGGTGCCGCTCATCCTTCTCGCGGTCTCCTTTATCGCCTTCACGATTGCCCGCTTCGGTCCCGGCGACCCGATCAGCGTGGCCATGGGCCAGTATCGCGATCCTGACGTGCTGGCCCGCGTCCGCCACGAGAAGGGGCTGGACAAGCCCCTCCTCGACCAGTACCGGATCTACGTCTGGAACGTCCTGCACGGGGACCTGGGCGAGAGCTATCGCTTCGGTGGTCGCCCCGTCTCCGAGATCATCTTCCCCAAGATGTGGGTCTCCGCCCGGTTGGGACTCGTGGCCCTGATCATCATCTTCGGCCTGGGGATACCGATTGGGATCCTGGCTGCCCTCGGCAAGGCACGCTGGATGGACCCGGCCGCAATCGGCACCCTTCTCTTCTTCCGGTCCGTGCCGGTGCTGATTACCGTGCCGGTCATGCTGCTCGTGTTCACCCTCAAGCTGCACTGGTTTCCCGCCACCGGCTGGGGAGGCGGCTTCGACAAACATATTGTCATGCCGGTGCTGGCCCTCTCCTTGCCCGGGCATCGCCGGCGTGGCGCGCCTGATGCGGGCCACTACCCTCGACGTCCTGAAGGAGGACTACGTGCGCACGGCGCGGGCCAAGGGCCTGCCGGAGTTCACGGTCGATCAGCCGGCACGTGGCCCGCAATGCCCTGCTGCCCATGACCACCGTCATCGGCCTCTCCCTGGTCACGCTCCTGGAGGGGGCCTTCTTCGCGGAGGTTGCTCCTGGGCATACCGGGCATCGGGGCGGAGGCGTTCGCCTCCGTGACCAGCCGCGACTACGACGTGATCCTGGCATTGACCCTGGTGCTGGCGACGGCCTTCATCCTGGGCAACATCGTCATCGACATCGCCTACACCTTCATCGACCCGCGGGTGCGCCTCCAAGGGGGCGCGGCGTCCTGACATGACGGAAGCGCAGGCGGCCATCGACACGCCGGACGAGCGGGCGCTCGGCGCCAGGCACAGCCCTCTGGGGCTGGCGTTCCGCCGTCTGCTGCGCAAGAAGATCGCCGTCCTGGCGCTGATCTTCATCGCCGTCTTCTACTTCTGCGGGCTCTTCGCCCCGCTGGTGGCCCCGCACAGCTACACCGATCAGAACCTGGACAGCGTTTTCCAGGGCCCCAGCCTGGCTCATCCCCTGGGCACCGACAGCCTGGGGCGCGACGTGCTGAGCCGCGTCATCTGGGCCTCGCGCACCACTGTGATCGTGACCATCGCCACGCTGGTGACCGGAGGGCTCGTGCTCTCGGTCTCGCTGGGGCTCCTGGCGGGCTACATGGGCGGCAAGGTGGACACGGTCGATCATGCGCGTGGGCGACGTGTTCTTCGCCCTCCCCGGCCTGCCCATGCTCATCCTGATCAACGCCAGCCCTCAAGCCGCGCGTGGCGGATCAGGCGTGGATCAAGGACCTGCAGGACTGGCTGCGGGTGGACGGCCTAGCGGACTACATCCTCATCTTTGGCGCCCTCTCCCTTTTCGCCTGGGTGGGCGGCGCGCGCGTCATCCGCTCTCAGATCCTGGCCCTGCGCGAGACAGAGTACGTGGAGGCAGCGCGGGCCATGGGCGCCTCCACCTGGAGGATCATCTTCCGGCACCTTCTGCCCAACGTGAGCAACATCATCATCGTCAGCCTCTCCGCCGGCCTGGGGGCCATCGCCGGCACCGAGATCGCCCTCACCTGGTTCGGGGTCGGCATCCATCCCCCCACGCCCAGCTTCGGCGCCATGCTGTTCGAGGGAGGGTCCATCCGCACCCTCCAGGCTCACCCGCAACTGCTGCTGGTCCCTGGGGGCGTGGTAGCCGCGCTCATCTTCGCCTTCAACCTCCTGGGCGATGCCCTCACCGACGTCCTGACGCCTCGGGCGCGATAGGCGGCCTCCGCCAGCGCCTATCGCCGAATCCAGGGCTCGTGTATAATTCAGACTTAGAGGCGCTCGGAGTGAAGGTTTCCGCCCAGAAGATCCCCGACAGCCAAGTCGTCCTGGAGATTGAGGTCGAGCCCGAGAGGGTGGAGAAGGCACTCGATCGCGCCTATCGCCAACTGGTGAACAGGACGCGCGTGCCGGGCTTCCGCCCCGGCAAGGCGCCTCGCACCATGCTCGAGCGCTACCTCGGCCGCGACGCCCTCATGCGCCAGGCCCTGGACCGCCTCGTGCCCGAGGTCTATCAGGAGGCGGCGCGCCAGGAAGACGTGGAGCCCATCGATCTGCCGGAGCTGGAGGTGGTGACCACGGAGCCCCTGGTGGTGAAGGCCACCGTTCCCGTGCGCCCCACCGTCGAGCTCGACGACTACCGCCAGGTGCGCGTTCCCCGCGAGCCCGTGGAAGTCCCGGAGGAGCGGGTGGAGCAGACGCTCGAGGACCTGCGTCATCGCTACGCCACGTGGGAGCCCGTCGACCGGCCCGTGAAGTGGGGCGACGTGCTACGCGCCGACATCGCGGGCGCTGCCGATGATATCAGCATCGTCGACCAGAAGGACGCGGAATTCCAGCTCCGTGAGGGGCAGACGGTCTCCCTGCCTGGCTTCGCAGAGCGGCTCCTCGGGCTTGCCAAGGGAGCAGAGACTGAGGTGGAGGTTCCCGTGCCGGCTGATTTCGCCGACCAGAGGGTGGCCGGCAAGACGGTGCGCTACCGCGTCATCATCCACGAGATCAAAGAGGAGAAGCTTCCCGCTCTGGACGACAGCTTCGCCCGCCAGGTAGGTGAAGGATTCACATCCCTGGCGGCCCTCCGCGAGCGCGTAGAGGCGGACATCCGCCAGTTCGAGGAGGAGGAGGCCCGCCACACCTATCACGATCAGGTTCTGTCCGCCCTGGAGGAGAGGGCCACACTCGAGTTCCCGCCGGTTCTCGTCGATCGGGAGGTGGAGCGGCTCCTGCGCGACGAGCAGATGGCCGCGGGCGGTCGGGCCGGCAATGCGGCTGACGTGGATCGCTACCTGAAGTCGCAGGGCAAGTCCGAGGAAGAACTGCGACAGGAGCTAAGGCCTCTGGCCTTGGAGAGAGTGCGGCGCTCCCTTATATTGACTCAGGTGGCGGAAGCCGAGAATATAGATGTGAGCGATGCTGAGATCGACCAGGAGGTCGAGAGGCTGGTCTCGTCGGCGGGCCCCCAGAGCGAAGGGGTGCGCCGTTTCTTTGCCGAAGCCGATGGTCGCAACGCCCTGAAGCGCCGGCTGCTGACCCGCACGACGCTGGACCGTCTGGAGAGCATCGCCTCGGGCGAGAGCGCTGCGGACGGCGAGGGGGAAGAGAGCCCGGCCCCTTCAGAATCAGAAGAGGAGGGTGAGCCTTCCTGAGACGGCCTCCTGCCGTGGGAAGCGGGCGTGACATGATACGTCCTGGTGTCGTCAGCGTTAGTATTATGGGAGCGGAGCCCAGAGGTGTAAACTCATGGACTTGAGGACCGAGAACATCATCCCGATGGTCATCGAGACGGGCGCCCGGGGCGAGCGCGCCTTCGACATCTACTCTCTGCTGTTGCGGGAACGCATCATCTTCCTGGGCACGCCCATCGACGACCAGATTGCGAACTTGATCATCGCCCAGCTCCTCTACCTGGAGCGGGAAGACCCCGAAAAAGACATCAACATGTACATACATTCGCCGGGGGGCATCGTCCCTGCCGGGCTGGCCATCTACGATACCATGCAGTTGGTGCGGCCCGACATAGCCACGTATTGCGTGGGCATGACGGCCAGCTTCGCCACTGTGATATTGTGCTCGGGCACGCCGAGCAAGCGCTTCGCCATGCCCAACGCCACGGTCCACATGCACCAGGCGAGGGGCGGCGCCACCGGCCAGGCGTCCGACATCGCCATTGCTGCCAAGGAGATCCTGCGCGAGCAGCAGATCATCCGAGACATCCTGGCCAAGCACACCGGTCAGTCGACTGAACGCATAGCCCGCGACACCGACCGCGACTTTTACATGGATGCCCAGCAGGCCAAGGAGTACGGCATCGTTGACGAGATCCTATCCACGCCCACACAATAGGCACCGTCGGGCTGGGAAGGATGGCCGAGAGGGTAGCTAGAGATGGCCAACAGCCGCAGTAGCCGCGTCCTCTACCACTGCTCCTTTTGCGGCAAGAACCAGGACCAGGTAAAGCGGCTCATTGCCGGTCCCGGCGCCGTCTACATATGTGATGAGTGCGTCGAGCTCTGCCGCGAGATCATCGACGAGGAGGCGGCGGGCGTCGGCAAGCCGAAGGCCGGCGCGGAGCGCACACCTCCCCCCAAAACCATCTACCAGCAGCTAGGCGAGTACGTCATCGGCCAGGAGCAGGCGAAGAAAGTCCTCTCCGTCGCCGTTTACAACCATTACAAGCGCATCTCTGCCGGCAGCGGGTGTGGGGAAGTCGAGCTGGAGAAGAGCAACATCCTCCTCCTGGGGCCCACCGGCTGCGGCAAGACCCTACTGGCCCGTACCCTGGCCCGCATCCTGGACGTTCCCTTCACGATCGCCGATGCCACGGCCCTTACCGAGGCCGGCTATGTCGGCGAGGACGTGGAGAATATCCTCCTTCACCTCATTCAGGCTGCCGATTTCGACATCTCGCGCTCAGAGCGTGGCATCGTCTACATCGACGAGATCGACAAGATCTCCCGCAAGAGCGACAACCCTTCCATCACCCGAGACGTATCCGGCGAGGGCGTCCAGCAGGCTCTCCTCAAGATCATCGAGGGCACGGTGGCTAACGTGCCGCCTCAGGGGGGCCGCAAGCATCCCCACCAGGACTTCATTCAGATCAACACCTGCAACATCCTCTTCATTTGCGGCGGCGCCTTCGAGGGGCTGGACAAGGTGGTCGACCGGCGCCTGAGCAAGAGCCGGAAGTCCATGGGGTTCCGCGCCGACTTCGCCAACAAGACGGGCCAGGAGCTCTCCGACGAGCTGCTGAAGTACGTCACCCATGATGACCTCCTCCAGTATGGCCTCATCCCTGAGTTCGTCGGGCGGCTGCCGCTGGTGGTGAGCCTGGAGTCGCTACAGAAGGGCGACCTGGTCCGCATCCTCACCGAGCCCAAGAACGCGCTGATCAAGCAGTTCCAGCGCTTCTTCGCCCTCGACAACGTGGAGCTGGTCATGACACCGGAGGCGCTGGAGTCCTGCGCCGAGGAAGCCATCCGCCACAGGACGGGGGCCCGCGGCCTGCGCACCGTGCTCGAGGACACGCTTCTGGACGTGATGTACGAGATCCCCTCGCGGGGAGACGTCAAGAAGTGCGTGGTCAGCGCCGACACCATCCTGGGGCGGGCGCGGCCCATTATGCTGACGCGCTCCGGCCAGGTGGTGGAGACCGGCGGCGATGACGAGATCAGAGACGAATCGGCCTAACGACGCGCCCGCCAACCCGCTTCGATAAGCAAGGCCCCGAAAGGGGCCTTCCCCTTGCCTGCCACAGATTGAGACAGACCGGCACTAATAGCGAAGCCGTAAGGACGGAGCTGAAGCCCGCTCCACATCGGTTATGTGCCGCGTGTTGTGGCGGCCTCGTCTCCGCGCGTCTGCGCGGGTAGCCCGCGTCTCGCGGTGGTCGTCCCGATCAGACCGCGCTTCTGTCGCCCAGGCTCGATGCCCTGTGTGTGGATTTCGCCACGCACGTATTCGCTGTTGTGGCGGTTGACGTCGTGCGGGAGCATCTTCCCTATGTGCATTGAGTCGCGCGCTCGTCTGCGTTGAGGCGGGAGGCTCGCCGGTCGTTGTTGTGGAACATCGTGCACTCGATCTCTCGCTGCGATACCTTCGGCTTGTCGCGCTCTCTCTCGCGGCCGCCGCGCTCCCTTTTGCCGCACACTGGTGTCTTGTTCGCCCTCGCTGCGGTTATCCGCTCTCTCTTGTTCTTCGTGGCGCAGCGGCGCTCGCGGTGGCCGCGTGGCTTGCCGCCATCGCATGTCTCGTCAGCCTCGTTGGTGCCCTTGAGCGTCGTCTCGTTCTTTTCCTCCGTCCCTACTTTGCTTGGCTACTCGCGGAAGACGGTGAGGATCACCAGCGAAGTCACCACCCAGAGCAGGATGTCGAGGAGCAAGGGCCAGTCTTTGAGCAGCACCTCCTCCGGGCTGCCACCCTGGTTCTTGGCGTGGACCAAGAAGAGATAGCGGAAGATGCCGTAGAGGACAAAGGGGATGGTCAGCATCATCGAGTGATTCTTCGGCAGGTTGTCGGCGGTGAAGGTGTAGAGGCCGTAGGCGATGAGGGTGGAGGCCGTGACCGTGGCGGCGAGCTGGTTCAGCAGGTCGGGCGTGTACTCCTCCAGAGTGGCGCGGTGCTGGTTGGCCTGGTCCTCCAAGAGAACCAGCTCGGCGCGACGCTTGTTGATCGCCAGGAAGAGAGCGCCGAGGGCCGTGACCACGTAGAGCCAGGGCGAAATAGGCACCTCGATGACAAGGCCGCCGGCCATGGCGCGCAGCACGAAGCCCGCGGCAATAGTCATGATGTCGAGCAGTACCGTGTGCTTCAGGTGGAACGAGTAGGCCAGCATAAGCGCGATGTAGCCCGCCACGACCCCACCGGCCCGCAGGTCGAGGGCGAACATGCCGCCCAGTCCTACCAGCGAAAGGACAAGAGCGCAGGCCAGCGCCGCTCGTGCCGGAAAGGCGCCCGCGGCCACGGGCCGGCGACTCTTGGTGGGATGCAGGCGGTCCTGCTCGCGGTCGCGGACGTCGTTCACCAGGTAGTCGGCGCTCGACACGAGGCAGAAGAGGGCAAAGGCGAGACTCGCCTTGCCCAGCAGCGGAAGCCACGTATCCGGCTGGCGGACGTGCCAGGCGCTGCCGACGGAGAAGATGAGCGCCATGTAGACGATGAGGTTCTTCGTCCACTGGCGGGGTCGCATGGAGATGACAAGGGACCGCAGGTAACCGGCGGCTCCCAGCAAAGGCCCGCCTGGACTGGCCGGCAAGCGGAGAGGCGCCGCCTCGGGGGACGCGCCCACGCGGGCGGGAGCGCCGGAGAAGCGCTGCCGTTGGTTCGCCATCGTTGCCCCGATGATAAGGGCCGCCCCTGGGCCCGTCAACCGAGCCCGGCTTCCTTGCCATTTGCAGGGGCCGTTCCTATACTGAAGCTATGGCGGACAGGAGCCGCCTGGATGTCCTCCTTCTCCAGCGCGGCCTGGCCGAAAGCCGCGAGAAGGCGCGCGCCATCATCATGGCTGGCTCCGTCGTGGTGGACGAGAGACCGGCCCTGAAGCCCGGAACCCTCGTTGCGCTCGATGCCGACATCCGGGTGCTGGCCGGCCCTCAGTACGTGAGCCGCGGCGGCGAGAAGCTGGCTCACGCGCTGGATGTCTTCGCGCTCGACGTGGGCGGCCTAACGGTCATAGACGTGGGGGCGTCGACGGGCGGCTTCACCGACTGCCTCCTGCAGCGAGGCGCGGCGCGGGTCTATGCGGTCGACGTTGGGCGCGGCCAGTTGGACTGGCGTCTGCGCAATGACCCGCGGGTAGTGGTGATGGAGGGGATGAACGTTCGCTACCTGGAAGCCCTGCCCGTCCGGCAGGCGGGTCTGCCTCAAGAGGTAGACCTGGCGACTGTTGACGTGTCCTTCATCTCGCTGGAGAAGGTGGTCCCGCCCATCGTGAGTGTCCTGAGAGGCAGCGCGCGCATTGTGGCGCTGGTGAAGCCCCAGTTCCAGGCGCGGCGAGAGGAGGTGCGGAAGGGCGGCGTGGTGCGCGACCCTCAGGTGCATGCGGCCGTCTTGGGCCGGCTCATCGCCTGGTGCGTTGGGCGCCGTCTGCGCCTGCTCGGCCTGACCACCTCTCCACTGCTGGGGCCGGCCGGCAACAAGGAGTTCTTCCTTCTGCTGGGCGTCCCCGCCGAGGTTCTGTCGTGAAGAAGATCGGCATCTGCTACCACCCGAAGCTGGCTGCGGGCCGCGCCCTGGCCGACGAGCTGCGTCTGCGGCTCGAACGGGAGGTCGAGGCCGTCTGGGTGAGCTCCGCTTGGGACGAGGAGCTCATGAGGGCGCAGATCCCCGGCACCGACCTGCTGATGTCCATAGGCGGCGATGGCACCGTGCTGCGCGCCGCCCGCTGCGTGGGTCCTCACCGCACTCTGCTCCTCGGGTTGAACATGGGGCGTGTCGGCTTCCTGACCGAGATGGACGAGGGCGCCGTCATGGGCCGTCTGACCGAGGTCCTGAGTGGCCAGGGGCGGATCGAGGAGCGAACCATGCTCCAGGCCGCCGTCGTCTCCGTCGACAGCGGCCGCGTCGTCTGGGGCGAGGAAGAGTCCTGTCACAACGCCCTCAACGATGTCGTCGTGAGCCGCGGCGGCGCCGCCCGCCTGCTCCAACTCGCCGTCCTGGCGGACGGCATCAAGGTCGCGGACTACCGCGCCGATGGCGTCATCGTGGCCACAGCCACGGGGAGCACGGCCTACTCCCTGGCCCTGGGCGGACCCATCCTCTACCCGGAGTGCAGGGAGATCGTCGTCACTCCCGTGGCGCCTCACCTGGCAGAGCGGCACTCTGTGGTCCTGCCTTCGACGGCGCTGGTGGAGGTGGCGATGGCAGCCGACCAGCGGGCCATGGTCAGCGTCGACGGAGAGCCCGGCCCCGAGCTCACCCTCTCGCAGACGCTGCACGTGCGGCTGAGCCCGCACGTAGCCCGCTTTCTGCGCTTGAGCCCGCCCTCAGACTTCTACGCCCGCGTGGCCCGTCGCCTGAACTGGGTGCGGCAGCCCGAGGAGTCGCCGTCTGCCCGCCCGGCAGGCGGACAGGCCGATCCGGCGCGCCAGGACAGGGGGCGCCCATGAGCACGCGGGCGGAGACCCGACGCAAAGGCGGCGCCGTCGCGCCGCGCCTGCGGGTCGAGAAGGCGACCGTCGGCGATGCCTCCTCGATCCTCAGCCTGGTGAACTACTTCGCCCAGCGCGGCGAGATGCTGCCCCGCAGCCTGGCCGAGGTCTACGAGAACCTGCGTGACTTCTTCGTGATTCGCGACGATCAGCAGATACTGGCCTGCGTGGCACTGCATGTCATGTGGGAGGATCTGGCGGAGGTAAGATCCCTGTCCGTACGCGAGGAGAGTCAGGCTCAGGGCCTGGGTGTCGTCCTGGTGCAGGCGTGCGTGGAGGAGGCGCGGACGCTCGGTGTGAAGACCGTCTTCGCCCTGACCTACCGCCCCCCGTTCTTCGAGAAGCTGGGCTTCCGCCAGGCGGACGTCATGACCCTGCCTCGTAAGGTGTGGAACGAGTGCTATCGCTGCCCCAAGTTCCCCGGCTGCAACGAGATAGCGATGGTCCTCGATCTGGAAGGCGGCCACGCGGCCGACCGCGGACAGCAGCCCGCCCGGGCCCATCCGGCCGATTCCGTTTCCTGATGGACGCTCCCTCCGAACAGCCTCCTGAGCCCACGCCCCTGACCGCGGAGGAAACCGTGTCCAGCCGCCGCCTCTATGAGGGCGCCGTGGTGAGGTTGCGGGTCGACCGCGTCCGTATGCCCAGCGGCCGCGAGGCCGTTCGAGAGGTGGTCGAGCACAGCGGCGCCGTCGTCATCGTCGCCGTGGACGCGGAGGGTCAGATTCTGCTGGTGCGCCAGTACCGCCATCCGATTGCCCGGCCTCTGCTGGAGCTGCCCGCCGGCACTCTGGACGGCGATGAGGAGCCGGAGGCCTGCGCCGCCCGCGAGCTGCAGGAGGAGACCGGCTTCCGGCCCGGCCGTCTCCGGCGTCTAGGCCGGTTTCTCGTCTCGCCGGGCTACAGCACGGAGTACATTCATGCCTACCTGGCCACGGACCTCGAGCCCGCCCCCGCCGGCGGCGGCGACGAAGAGGAGATCCAGGTGCTGGCGCTTCCGCTGGCGGAACTCCTCCGCATGGTCGAGACCGGCGAGTTGGAGGACGCCAAGTCCGTAGCCGCCCTCTTCCTCTACCTGCGCCTTGAGGGAAGCTCCTGACGGCCCACCCGTGAGCGACGGCCCCGCCTCCGCCGGAGGCGCCCTCAACGTATACCACTTCCCGCGCATCGGCCTCGCCCTCTGGGCACTTGACTGGCTCCTCGGCCGGCGGCGTTCCTTCGCCGGCGATTCCCGCTGGACCCTGCGCGACGTCCGGCCGCGGCCGCAGGCGGAGGGTGAGGAGAACATCCCGTCTCAGGGGCCCTTCGTCCTGGTCGCCAACCACTATGAGCGGCCGGGGCTGAATGTCCACTTCGCCGGCATGCACGTCAGCCAGGTGGTGGCGCAGCGGCGGCCGCAGTCGCCGGACATCCACTGGATCATCACCAGCGAGTGGTTCGGGCGTCGACTGGGCGTCCTGCCCGTGCCCGATGGCTTCTGGCGCTGGACTTTCCGACGCGTCGCCCGCATGTACGGTTTCGTGGTCATGCCCCGTGTGCCGGAGAAGGTGATGGCGCGCGCCGCCGCCCTGCACCAGGCCATCGCCTATGCCCAGGGCAGGGACGGTCGCCCCGGCGAGCCCCTGGGCCTCATGCCGGAGGCCCGGGGCAAAGGCATGCTTGTCGAGGCGACACCGGGCGTGGGACTCTTCCTGAAGATCATCAGCGACCGCGGCCTGCCGATCCTGCCCGTCGGTCTCCTGGAGCGCGACGGCGCCCTCACCGCCGTGTTTGGGCCCACTTTCAGCCTGAAGCTGCCGGCCACGGGGGGGCAGGAGGAGCTCGACCGCCTGGCGCGCGAGCAGACAATGGTGGCCATCGGGCGGCTGCTGCCCCGCGAGTACTGGGGCTTCTACGCTGATGTCATCGAGAGGGCGGTGTAGGGCGAAGGCTCATGGCCCCTTAGGCCGAGGGCGGCTCTTCTCCAGACGGGGGCTCTGGCGTAGACGCTGCTGGTGGGGCAGTCGACAGGCGCCGGTGCAGCACCCAGCGGTCGCGGTGGTGGCGGCGGGACTCGTTCCAATCGTAGTAGATGTCGAAGAGGTCGCCTTCGTCGGTCCGTAGCCGGTAGAAGGTGCGATCGTGACGCTGACGCCAATCGCGTGTGGCGCCCGGCGCCTCGTCCTCCCAGGTGCTCAGCACCTCGGCCACGCCGTAGCGGCGCCCACCGACCTTGAAGGCTACGGGCCGCCGCGGGGCGTCCTCCGTCGCCTCCACTCTCGATCTCCCGGTCCATAAACCGGGTAGGCTCAGAACCCGCTCCAGGCATGCTTCATTCTCCGAGGGGCCGGACGGCGGTCTACCCTTCTGTCTCCACCGGCGCCGCCCGTCGACGCCGGGGCAGGAACCGTCCGAAGAGCCGCTGGATGTCCCTCTCCTCCCAGGTGACCAGCAACTGGCTGGCGATGAAGATGGAGCTGTATGTACCGGAGATAATGCCGATGAGGAGAACGAGCAGGAAGTCACGGATTGTAACGCCGCCCATCAGGAGCATGGCCACCAGCACCAGCACCACGGTGAACGAGGTGTTCACGGACCGCGCCAGCGTCTGGTTCAAGCTAGCGTTCACGCACTCGCTGAAGTCCTTCCCCTCACCACGGCGGAGGTTCTCGCGGATGCGGTCGAAGACCACAATGGTGTCGTGCACGCTGAAGCCCATCACGGTCAACAGTCCCGTGAGGAACATCGTGTTGATCTCGATACCGAACACCTTCCCGAAGATCGAGAACATGCCCAGCACCAGGAGAGCGTCATGAAGAAGCGCAATGACGGCCGCCGCGCCGTACAAGAACGGCTTGGGCACGGCTCGAAACGCCCAGCTTATGTAAAGAAGAATCGCCACCGAAGCCGCGACCACGGCAATGCCGGCGCTGCGGCCGATCTCCTCGGACACCGTCCCCGAGACGCTGGAGAAGTCGAGGAAACGGTTGCTGACGTTGCCGTTGGCATCCAGGAAATCGCCGAACCGCTGTCGAAGCCCGGCCTCGATCGTATCCCGCTCCGAAGGGGGCGCCGGACCCACCTCGGGCGCCGCCGCCGCTCCCGTGAGCTCCTTCGTCCGCACCAGGAACTGGTTCCCGCCCGTGCTCTGGACGATGGCTTCAGGGTGACCCAGCTCTGATATGGCGGTCCGCAGCGCGTCCTGGTGCACGGTCTGGGCGAAGCGCACCGTGAAGGTGGTTCCCCCCGTGAACTCGATGCCGGGCTTCAGGGAGGGCGGTATGATCAGCGAGATAATGCCGGGCACCAGCACGAGCAAGGACAGCAGATAGTAGAAATCGCGCCGCTTTACGAAGTCGAACATTATCCCTCCGGCTGCAGGAGGCACACCCGGTGCCGGTGTCACCGCCGCCGGGCCGCGCACCTGCGCCAGGTCAGCGACCCACCAGCCCAGGTGTCTCGCCAGCGGCGTCCCGATGGTGAGGCGCAGGAAGGTGCGCGTCACCACGATGGCGGAGAACATGCTCACCAGCACGCCGATGGCCAGGGTGAAGGCAAAGCCCTTCACCAGGCTGGCCCCGAACTGGTCGCCGAAATAGTAGAGGATAGCGCAGGTGATGAGCGTGGAGACGTTGCTGTCGCGGATGGAGGACCAGGCGCGTGTGAAGCCCGCCTCAATCGCAGCGACCAAGCTGCGCCCCGCGCGTAACTCCTCTTTTGTACGCTCGAAGATCAGGATGTTGGCGTCCACCGCCATACCCACGGAGAGCACGAAAGCGGCAATGCCGGCCAGCGTCAAGGTGACGGGCCAGACCTTGAAGATGGCCAGCACCATGCTGGTGTAGACGAATGAGCGCCAGGCTGGCCAGCGCGCCCGGAAGCCGATAGAACAAGGTCATGAAGAGCATGACTATGAGGAGGGCCACCTCACCGGCGATGACGCTCTGCTGGACCGAGTCCTCGCCCAGGGTGGCGTCCACCTCTACCTGCTGGATGACCTTCAAGGGAACCGGGAGCGCGCCGCCGTTAAGCTGGATTGAGAGCAGACGGGCGTCATCCACCGACAGGCCCTCGATGATGCCTTTGTCGCTGATCACGGCCCTGACGGTGGGTGCGAGTATGTGATTGTCGGTGCCGCGGACAGGCTCGCCGTCCAGGAAGAAAGCCATGGGCAGATCGATGAGGCGATTTGTGACCTGCTCTAGAAGCGGCGCGCCCTGTGAGGTCATCTCGAAGTTGAGTATGGGCAGCCCCACGTTGTTGGCCGACACGAAGGTGTTGTTCTTGAGGAATCGGCCCGTCAGGTCCTTTTCCAGGCCATCGCTGCCTACAGCCGTGGCCGGCACCCAGATGACGCTCTCCTCCGTCGCCTGCGTTAATGACGTGGGCGAAACGGCCACCTCCTGGCCGCCATCGCAGCCTGGGGGATTGTAGGTCACCGTGCCACCCTGGCACGTCATAATGCTCTGGTTGGCGTCGAACTTCGGCTCCCGGAACTCGAGCACCGCCGTGCGGCCCACCAAGTCGCGGGCCTTCGCGGGGTCGATGCCTGGTAGCGAGACGGCCAGCCGGTCGCTGCCCTGCCGCTGGATTTCCGACTCCGCCACACCGAACTTGTTCACCCTGTTCTCGATGATCTTGGCCGCCGAGGTCAGAGCCGCGTTTACGTCCACATCAGGCGCCTGCGAAGTATCGGCCTCCAGCACTAGACGGGTCCCGCCCTGCAGGTCGAGGCCCAGTTTCATGGCCCGCGCTGTCTTCAATTGAAACGTGATAGCGCCGCCGTTGACTTTGATCCATGGGAACTTGGCGCCCTTCCCCTCAGGCCAGGGGATGAAGCTGGGGAGGTAGCGGTCGGGCTCCGAGGGCCAGACCGTCACCACTGATGAAACCGCGAGAACCAGTATGAATACGAGAAGTAGCCGGTTACGCCAGCCCCGCATCAACACTCCTTAGCGCCGCTGCGGCCGCAGCCGCGCCGCGCCAACTAACCTCTTTGACGTTAGCCATGAAAGGCCTAGAGGTCAAGTCCTCATCACCTATCTCAAAGCGCTAACTTCGCGACGCCGGCGGCGTCCCCTCCACTCCCACATCCGATACTACGACGCCGCCCAGCCGGCGGATGAGCGCCAGCGCCTCCTCGCGGGTGCGGACTTCGCCCGCGCCTTGCGCCTCCTCTACCGCTTTCACCAGGCGGCCGACCTCGGGCCCCGGCCCTATGCCCAGCGTCTCCATGACGTCGTGGCCGGTGACGAGCCGCACGCGCTCCACCAGGCTCTCCTCCTGATGGCGCCGGGCCATGACGTGGTTAACGTAGGCGACATGGTTGCGCCAACTGGTGACGCGCATCCTCGGCCCGCGGGCCGCCAGGTGGTCGGCCAGACTCAGGATAAGGACGTCGAGGGCTGCCTCGCCGGTGTCACGGAAATAGCGGAAGAGAGCCCGGCTGCTGGGCGGCCCGCCATCGCTGCTGAGCTGGCCCGGGCGCAGGTGCTCCTCCACCAGCAGCGCCACCAGGCGCACCTCTCGAGCGCTGAAGCGCAACCGCTCCATGATGCTCCTCGCCATGTCGGCGCCGGCGGCGGCGTGGCCGAGGAAGCGGATCCGCCCTCTGCTGTCTGCGGCCTTGGTCTGCGGCTTGGCGATGTCGTGGAGGAGGGCGCCGAGCTTCAGGATCGCCAGCCGCGGGTGCCCTTCCGACACCTCCTCTCGGAAGTGGGCGCGGCCGCCCGGAAGCCAGCCCAGGGGCCCCCAAAGCTCCCGCCAGAGGGTAGCCCAGCGTGTCTCCTCCGGCGGACGCTCGGCCAGCAGGAAATCCAGGGCCTCCACCGTCTCCAGAGAGTGATCGAAGACGTCCCAGTAGTGTTCCTTGGGCTGCTCGACGCCACGGGCGGCGGCGAGCTCCGGGAGAATGCGTTCCAGGAGCGTCAGCTCATCCAAGGTGCGAAGGGACAAGGAGCCCCGGCCCGTCGCCAGCATGCGCACCAGCTCCTCGCGCTGGCGCTCGGGCGCCACGCCCTCCAGGTGGCCCGCCCGCTCCCGCATCCAGGCCAGCGTGACGTTGTCCAGGCGGAAGACCAACTCGGCCGCGATGCGGACGCCGCGCAGCAACCGGAGGCCGTCGGCCTCGAAGGCGGTGGGCGCCACTGCCCGCACGACGCCCTTCGCCAGGTCTTCGCGCCCGCCGAACGGGTCGACGAGCTCCAGGTCATGGCCGGCAAGCAGAGCCGCGGCCATGGCGTCAATGGTGAAGTCGCGGAGGGCCAGATCCGCGATGATGTCACCCCGCAGAGGGGTGAAGTCCACGTAGCGGACCTCGTCCTCCTCGGCAGGAAAGACCAGCCGGGCGATGCCACGCTCCCGGTCCAGAGGCACGTACGTCGCGCCTAGCTCCTCGCTGGCGGAGCGGGCAATAGCGAGAGAGTCACCCTGGACAGCCAGATCAATGTCACGGACCGGCCGGCCGCACATGGCATCGCGGAGGGAGCCGCCGGCAAGATAGGCGGACACTCCACGCAAGGCCAGACAGTGAGCCAGCCTGCCCACCAGCGCCTCGACCGGGGGTTCCAGGGAAAGAGAGATTCTCTGCGGGGGCCTCATCCCTCAGGGACCTGTCCGGGCTGCCTCAGACAGTCCTGACTCCTCCTCCTCAGGCTCGATCTTGACCAACTGGTCGATGCTCTCCAGGTGGTCGATGTAGAGAACGCCGTTGATATGGTCGAGCTCGTGCTCCAGCGCCTGGGCCAGCAGGTCTTCGCCCTTGATGCGAACCTCGCGCCCCTCCCGGTTCAGGCCTTTGGCGGTTACCTTCAGAGAGCGGTTGATCTCGCCCCAGTAGCCGGGGACGGAAAGGCAGCCTTCCGTTACCTGCCTCTGGCCGGACCGGCGGACAATCTGCGGGTTGATGAGGACGATGACCTCCCCGCGGGGCCGGGCTTGCTCCTCGGAGGGCGCCGCCTCCTGCCCGGTGGCAGGCACCTCGATGACGACGACCCGAAGGGGCCGCCCGACCTGGGGCGCCGCCAGCCCGACGCCGCCCGCGGCGTGCATCGTGTCGATCATGTCGTCGATCAGCTTCTGAATGGACGCGTCTATCTTGGCCACCCTCCCGGCCTTGCGGCGCAGGACGGGGTCCCCAAGAACGCGAATGGTCAGCACAGCCAAGCGTTCACCACTTTGTAGGGGCGCAGCATGCTGCGCCCCTACGCAGCAAGCGCACTCTTGCGCAACTATTCTATCCCATGCCCTCGCCTGCTGTCTTCGGGAAGCTAACCTAAGCTCCTCAGGCCACGGTCACCGGGTCGATGTCCAGCACCCAGTTCTGGGGCAGGGAGACCTCAGCCAGCAGCTCGGCCGGGTGGCGACCGCGCACCAGCACCTGCCAGCGGTATCGCCCTCGCAGCCGCGCGATGTAGGCCGGCGAAGGGCCCATGACCTCCAGGTCAGGCAGGCCGCGGGTGTCACGCTGCTGAGGAGGACACGCACCAGACGGGCCGCCTCCTGGTAGGCGTAGGCGGAGTTGGTGTGGGAGTAGACCAGCCGGGCCAGGCGGCCGAAGGGCGGGTATCCGAGCTGCCGCCTCAGCTCAATCTCCTGGGCGAAGAAGGACTCGAAGTCGTGCTGGGCGGCGGCCACAATCGCGTAGTGCTGCGGCGTGTAGGTCTGTATGACGACGCGCCCCAGCTCCGGCGGGCTGCCCCCGTCGCCGGACGGCCGCTCTCCATTGCCTGAGCCGGCGCCCGGACGGGCGCCCGTCTGGGCGCGGCCGGCGCGTCCCGCCACCTGCGTCAGGAGCTGGAAGGTGCGCTCGCCCGGCCCGGAAGTCGGGCAGGTGGAGGCTCACGTCGGCGCTCACCACGCCGACCAGGGTGACCGCGGGCATGTCCAGCCCCTTGGCCACCATCTGCGTGCCGATCAGGATGTCGGCCTCGCGGGCCAGGAAACGCGCCAGGATGCGCTCGTGTGCTCCCCGACCGCGGGTCACGTCGCGGTCCCAGCGCAACAGGCGGGCCCCCGGAAACGTCTTTATCGCCTCCTCTTCCACCCGCTCCACGCCGATGCCGACCAGCCGCAGCCGGCGGCTCCGGCACTGAGGGCAAACAGCGGGCATACGCCGCCCCCGGTTGCACTGGTGGCAGACGAGGCGGTCCTGCTGGCGATGGTAGGTGAGGGACACAGCGCAGCTCGAGCAGTGAGGGACGTAGCCGCAGTCGCGGCACTGGGCGAAGCTGGCGGCGCCGCGACGGTTGAGGAACAGGATGGCCTGCTCGCCGGCGGAGAGAACGGCGCGCACTTCCTGCGCCAGCGCCCGGCTGAAGATGCTGCGGTTGCCGGCCATCAGCTCCTCCCGCAGGTCCACCACCTCCACGGACGGCATCGCCTCCGAGGTAGCGAGGGTGACGCTGCCTCCGGCGGCCACCTGGGGCCGCACCCGCTGGCGCAGGGTAAGGAGGCGATACTGTCCCCCGAGGGCCTGCTGGTAGGTGCACACGTCGGGGGTGGCGCTGCCGAGCAGAAGGACGGCGCCTGTTAGCTCGGCCAGCATCCTGGCCGCCTCGCGGGCGTGATAGCGGGGCGACTGCTCCTGCTTGTAGGTCCACTCGTGCTCCTCGTCGATGATGATGAGGCCCAGGTCCGGCTGCGGCGCGAAGAGGGCGGAGCGGCTGCCCACGACCACGGCATAGCGGCCCTGGCGGATGCCCTGCCACTGGTCGAAGAGCTGCCCCTCGGAGAGGCCGCTGTGAATGACGGCCACCTGGCCCGGGAAGCGCTCGGCGAAGCGACGCACCGTCTGGGGGGTGAGGGCTATCTCCGGCACCAGCACGATGCCCCGCCGGCCCAGGGCCACCGTCTTCTCCAGCGCCTTCAGGTAGACCTCCGTCTTGCCGCTGCCGGTGACCCCGTGCAGCAGGAAGGCGGCGCCGCCGCGTGCTGAGCCTGTCGAAGCACCGTCGCCGCGGGCCGAGGCCTCCAGCGCTTCCTCGATGGCGCCGTAGACCCCCTGCTGCTCCGGCGTAAGGACCGGCGGCGGCCGGTGAGGATAGTGGTGCCCGGCCAGGGGGTCGCGCTCCACCGGCACCTCCTCGAGGGCGATGAGGCCCTGCTCGACCAGGGGCGCGGCAGCGGCGGCGGTGAGGCCCGGTGCGGGCCCGCACCTGGCTCGCCGGCAGCGACGGGCCCTCGACGGCCAGGAGCCGCAGGGCGGCGGCCTGCGCTCTCTCGACGGCCGTGCGTCGCAGGGCCAGGGCCCCGGCGCGGGCCCGCTCCGCTGCCACCAACAGGCTCACGACGCCCGTCTTCTCATTCGCGGACAGCAGGCGGGCGCGCTCCAGGGCGCGCAGGCCCGGCTCGCCGCCGGCCAGTCGCCGGGCGACGTCCAGCGGCAGTGAGCCGACTTCAGCCAGGCGCTCCAGGAGTTCGGCGCGGCGCGAAGGCCGGCTGCCGGGGAGCGCCTGGGCGCGGGCGAGGGTCTCTTCTGCCGAGACCAGCAGGCGGTAGTAGACCAAGCACCTTGGGCCGCATATGCGGAGCGCGCCAGGCCATAGCTCCGCTCCACGAGGCCTCGCTTCTCCAACTGGCCCAGGATGGCCGCCAGGGCGGGCACACGCGCCCGCTTCCGAAGCTCCTCGACCTCCTGGCGGCCATCCGCCAGCAGCACCGCGAGCACCTCCCGCTGCCGGAGCGACAGGTCGAGTGCCGCGACTTCCTCGTCGCCGACCAGGGACACGACGTAGGTGAGGGGCTTCTGTTCGAATCCCGGGGGCAGCATGAGGGCCAGCGACAGGAAGAGCGGCGCCAGGTACTCCTCGCTGATCCAGCGCCCGAGGGCGACCTGTGCCGGCGAGAGGATAGGCCCTTCTGTCAGGGGCGCCAGGACGTCACGCGTCTCCGGGTAAGAGGGGACCTCCGGCAGTTCGAGGACGATGCCCTGGAGGGTGCGACGGCCGAAAGGGACGTAGACGGCCTGCCCCACATCAAGGCGCATCTCCTGCCGGCACCGAGTAGCTGAAGGCGCGTCGGTGAGGAATGGCGGCGTTGACGGCCACTTCAGCGTAGGGCATGGCTCCGCCGCGCGCCTGTCATTCTGAGTCCGCCGAGGCGGACGAAGAATCCGGTTCGGCGAGACCCTTCGCTTCGCTCAGGGTGACACACCGGAAAGACTGGCCGACACCCTATTTGGGGGCGCGCCCCTTCTCCTTGATGCGGGCGGCCTTGCCGGTCAGACCCCTCAGGTAGTAGAGCTTGGCACGGCGCACCCGGCCCTCTCGAAGGACCTCCACCTTCTCCAGGCGAGGCGAGTGGAACATGAAGGTGCGCTCTACCCCAACCCCGTGGGAGATGCGTCGCACCGTGAAAGTGGAGGCCGGGCCTCCGCGCCGCACCCGTATGGCCACTCCCTGGAAGGTCTGGGTGCGCTCGCGGTCCCCCTCCACCACCTTAGCGCTGACGCGCAGGGTGTCTCCGGGCTTGAAGCCAGGGATGTTGGGGTTCTCTTTCAGCTCGACAGCGCTCTTGGCGTCCATTGGCCTATCCTGCTCTCAGGACGATGCCGTCCTGGATTTCTTCCGCCCGATAACCTCTTCCAGAGGCAGATCTTCCTCTCCAGCCAGCCGCTCCTCCAGCCAGCGCCGCTCCGCATCCGCCAGCTCGGCGCGGGCCAGAAGGTCAGGCCGGCGGCGCGCCGTGCGCAGCAGGCTCTGCTGCCGGCGCCAGCGAGCTACCTCGGCGTGATGGCCGGAGAGGAGCACCTCCGGCACCGGCCAGCCGCGAAACTCAGCCGGGCGCGTGTACTGAGGATACTCCAGAAGCCCCCCGGCGTGCGACTCCTCCTCCAATGACAGCTCCGAGCCCAGGGCACCCGGCAGCCGGCGCACGACGGCATCCACGACGACCAGGGCGGGGAACTCGCCGCCCGATAGCACATAATCGCCTATGCTGACCTCGTCGTCTACCAGGTGCTCACGCACCCGCTCGTCGACCCCCTCGTAGTGGCCGCAGACGAGGATGAGGCGCTCTTCGGACGCCAGCTCTTCGGCCACCGACTGGCTAAGCAGCCGGCCCTGGGGCGTCAGCAACACGACACGGCCCCTCTGTGGGGCCTGGGCCGCCGCCGACTCCACGGCCTGAAAGAGGGGCTCCGGCTTGATCACCATCCCTGGGCCGCCGCCAAACGGGTAGTCGTCGACCACCTTGTGGCGGCCCTCGGCGTAGTCACGGATGTCGTGCACGAAGAACTCTACCAGGCCCGACTGCACGGCGCGACCGATGATGCTGGCCTCGAACGGGCCCCGGAACACCTCCGGGAACAGCGTCAGGATATCGATGCGCACCCTAGCCACCGCCCTCCGGCACGCGCTCCACGGCGGCGCCGGCCGCGCGGTGGTCCCCCGTTCGCCCCTGCAACGACTCGACGGCGTGGCCGAGGGCTGGCAGGACGAAGGCCAGGTTCTCGCGCACGGCTCTCTCGCTGCCGGGCAGGTTGACGATGAGCGTATGGCCGCGGACGCCGGCCACGGCCCGGCTCAACATGGCGAGAGGCGTCTTCTGCATGCCGCCCTGGCGCATCGCCTCCGCCACGCCGGGCACCAGCCGGTCGAGGACAGATAGCGTGGCCTCGGGCGTCACGTCGCGCGGTGTAAGGCCGGTGCCGCCCGTGGTGAGGACCACATCCAGGCCCTCCTCGTCGGCCCAGTCGCGCAGCCGGCCGGCGATGGCCTCCGCCTCGTCGGGCACCACCTCGTAGCGCTCCACGCGGCCGCCGATGGTGGCCATCATCTCGCCGATGGCGGGGCCGCTGGTGTCGCGGCGCTCGCCCCGGTAGCCCTTGTCGCTGACCGTGAGCACGCCGATGCGCATCTCCATAGTAAGCTCCAGGGCCGGGGAATACCCCAGCCCGCGGTTATGATAGCACAGGGCACCATCAGGGTGAAGGAAGCCACGGTCAGCCCCCGAATCCACAAATAGCCAGAAAAATGTTCACGCGAGTACTTGAAATACTAATAATGTTGCCGTAACATGACGGCAGACTGAGGAGGGGCTGTTTGGCTGACCGAACAAGCTACGGCCACACGGCGCACCCGCCGCCATCGAGCAGAGGGGGCTGGCCAGTCCAGCCCCCTCCTCTTTTCGGCTGCTTTGCCCTGAAAAAACCGCCTTCTTGGGGAAAAACTGTTGACATCCGGCCGGTTGGTGGTAATATGTGGGGGCTTGTGGTGAGAAGTGGTGACCAAGGCCCGGCGGTAGGCTCGGCCCTCTTTTGGCATGGTTTTTCGCGGCACCTACGAATACGCCATCGATGGGCGGGGCAGGCTGCCCATTCCCGCCCGCTACCGCGACGCCTTCGCCGACGGCGTGATCCTGGTGCAGGGCCTCGAGGGGTGCGTCGAAGTTTACACCCCTTCCGGATACGAAGCCTGGGCCAGCTTCCTCACCAAGGAGAAGCCCAACCGGCAGCGCGGCCGGAGATTGCGCCGCCGCTTCTTCGGGAGCTCCATGGACGCCGAGCTGGACCGCCAGGGCCGCCTCCTGGTGCCTCCCTTGCTTCGCCAGCACGCCGGCTTGTCGGGGACCGTCCTCATGGTAGGACGCAACGAGTGCCTGGAGATCTGGAACCCCGATCGCTGGGAGGCCGAGGAGGCGCTGGTCGACGAGGCGTACGAGGCGGCTCTCGAGACCCTGGAAGAGCGAGCATGAGCATCGCCGTCATGATGAGACAACACATACCGGTCCTCCTACGGGAAGTGGTGGAGGCCCTGGCTGTCCGCCCCGGCGGCCGCTACGTGGACTGCACCCTGGGCGGCGGCGGCCACGGCCAGGCCATCCTGGAGGCCGCTTCGCCGGACGGCGAGCTGTTGGGCATTGACCTGGACCCCGAGGCCCTCGCTGCCGCCCGCGAGCGGCTGGCGGCCTTTGGCGGGCGCGTCACGTTCGCGGAGGGGAACTTCAGCCAGGTGGGGGACCTTTGCCGGGAGCGCGGCTTCGCGCCCGTGCAGGGCGTCCTCTTCGACCTTGGATTGTCGTCACTTCAACTGGAGGAGGAGTCGCGGGGGTTCAGCTTCCAGCGCGAGGGGCCGCTGGACATGCGCTTCAGCCCTAGCCAGGAGCTGACCGCCGCCGAAATCGTCAACACGTACAGCCAGGAGGATCTGGCCGACCTGCTCTGGAGGTACGGTGAGGAGCGCCGGAGCCGTCGCATCGCGCGGCGGCTTGTCGAGGAGCGGCCTCTTCGTACCACCACCCAACTAGCCAAAGCCGTTGAGCAGGCCGTGGGCAGGAGGGCTCGAGGCGTAATCCACCCCGCCACCAGGACGTTTCAAGCCCTTCGGATCGCGGTTAACCAGGAGCTTTTGCACCTGGGGACAGCGCTAATCCAGGCCCACGGCCTGCTCGGCTTTGGATCACGACTTGTCGTGATCAGCTACCACTCCCTCGAGGATCGCATAGTCAAGAGCTTCCTGGCGCGGGAGACACGAGACTGCATCTGTCCGCCGGAAGCGCCCGTCTGCGTCTGCGGCCACCGCGCCACCCTCAGGCTGGTTGCCCGAGGAGTCACCCGGCCGTCGGCCGACGAAGTGGCCGCCAACCCGCGCGCCCGCAGCGCCCGCCTCCGGGCCGCCGAACGGCTGCCCCTGGCGTCAACCTAGTCCGATGGAGAGAGCCATGTCAGCCATCGGACGGCCCGTCGCTCGACCAAGTTCCCGGCCCTGGAGCCTGCGGCGCATCCTTGCCCTCGCGTTCGGCGCCGTGGCCCTCCTGGGTCTGCTCCAGGTCATTCAGACCAGCGGCGCGACCAGCACCAGCTACAACATCCAGCACCTGGAGCAAGAGCGGCAGGACTGGTCGGCGCAAGTGCACAGCCTGGAAGCGGAAGTGGCGACCCTGACTTCCCTGGATCGGGTGGAGAGAGAGGCCCGGGACCGCCTCGGCATGGTGCCGGCCGAGAAGGTCCTCTACCTGCAGGTGGACACGCCGCCGCCACAGCAGCAGTTGCTGCCGCGGCGCTTCTCCGCCTCCAAGCCCGGCGTCGATGAATCCGGCACCTCCTGGTGGCAGGCCCTGTTAAAGCTCCTGCCTTTCTACTAGTCAATATCGCCCCTCGGCCTCGGCTCGGCGGACCGGCGGGCGACAACAGCATCTAGCGAAAGCAGGAAGATGTCCGGACGCGCGGGTCGCGTATCGTGGCGGCTCATCGTCCTGGCGCTGGTCTTCGCAATCGGCGCTTTGGGCCTGGTGGGTCGCCTTGCCTATCTCCAGATCGTGCATCACCACTACTACGCCGTTGAGGCTCAGCAGGAACATCTGAGCCGCCAGACGGTTAGCCCCACCCGCGGCGCCATCTTGGACCGCAACGGCTACCCCCTGGCGACCAGCCTCGACGCCTATGACCTCTACATCGAGCGCCGCTCCTGGCAGGACCCGACTTCGCTCCGCCGGTGGGCTCAAACCCTGGCCCCGCTGGTGAACAAGCGGGTGGATGACATCGTGGCCGGCATCGCCGGCGAGCCCGACGGCGACTACACCCTCGCCCTGGGGATCGACTACAACAAAGGCCAGAGCGTCATCAACCTCGGACTGCCCGGCCTGAAGGCCGTCCCTTCGACCCGCCGCTTCTACCCCGAAGGCGACCTGGCCTCCGCTCTCCTGGGCTTCACCGGCCGCGACCACGTGGGCCTGGCCGGCCTGGAGGCGGACCTCCAGGACGAGCTGTCCGGCACGCCCGGCGACCTCTACTTCGAGCGGGACAGCCTGGGTAACCCCATTCCCTTGGGCACCCAACGGGGCCAGCCCGCTGTGCCGGGCGGCGACGTCCGCCTCACCATCGACCGCTACATCCAGCGGCTGGTGGAAGAGGAGCTGGACCAGGACATAAAGAAGCACAGCGCCAGCGGCGGCACGATCATCGTCATGGACCCCAAGACCGGCGCCATCCTGGCTATGGCGAGCCGCCCCAGCTTCCAGCTCAGCCACCTGGACCTGTCCGGCAAGCTAGACCAGAGCCTGTTCCGCAACCGCGCCGTCACCGACGTCTACGAGCCCGGCTCTGTCATGAAGGTTATCACCATGTCCACCGCCGTCGACCTCGGCCTCGTGAACCCCGACACGACTTACTACGACGCCGGCTCCGTCACCATCGGCGGCTCCACCATCACCAACTGGGACTACAGCACCAACGGTACGCAGACAGCGACGGAGCTCCTGCAGAAGAGCCTGAACACGGGCGCCGTCTGGCTCTCCGGCCTCATCGGAGCGGACAACTTCTACGCTTACCTGCAGCGCTTCGGCTTCGGCGAGCCCACCAACTCGGGCCTGGGCGGCGAGGCCGAGGGTCTGGTGCGCAGCAGCGACGAGGATGGCTGGTATCCGGTGGACCTGGCCACCAACAGCTTTGGACAGGGCGTCGCCGCCACCCCTCTTCAGGTCATAACCGCCGTGGCGGCGATTGCCAACGGCGGCAAGCTCATGCGACCCTACATCGTGCAGGAGGTGTCGGGGCCTCAGGGCCGCCGGGTGTACGAGCCGGTGGTCGTCAGGCAGGCCATCTCGGAGGCCACAGCGAGGACCGTCGCTCAGATGATGAACCAGGTGGTGGAGGGCGTGCCTTACCACCTGGCGCGGGTCCCCGGCTATCACGTGGCCGGCAAGACAGGCACTACCATTGTCTCCATCCCCGGCGGCTACGACCTGAACTCCACCATCGCCTCCTTCGTGGGCTTCGCGCCCGTCCAGGACCCGCAGATGATCATGCTGGTGAAGATCGACCAGCCCAAGGACGATCCCTTGGGCGGCCGGGTGGCAGCCCCCGTGTTCGGCACCCTGGCCCCCAAGATCCTGTCCTACCTGAACGTGCAGCCCGACGCGTCAGAGATGGTCCAGCAGGAGCCGTGAACCGGCAGGGCGGAGAAGGGCGAGGGGCAGAGAGCAAAGCTATGATTAGCGCCGCGGAAGTGGCCCGCAGCCTCAAGCCCGTTCTTCTGGAGAGCCGTCCCGGCCGCGCTCGCAGCTTCCGGCGGGTGGTCACGGACTCCCGCCAGGTGCAGCGGGGCGACCTCTTCGTGGCCCTGCGCGGCGAGCACGAGGACGGCCATACCTTTCTCCAGGAAGCGATAACGGGCGGCGCCGCCGGCCTCCTCGTCCAGCACATGCCCGAAGCCCTGGCCAACGGCGTCGCCGCCTACGTCGTGCCCGACTCGCTGGCCGCCCTCCAGCGCCTGGCCGCCGCCCGCCGCGAGCGATCCCCGGTGGAGGTCATCGGCATCACGGGCAGCGTCGGCAAGACGACGACCAAGGAGATCACGGCGGCCGTCCTCGGCACCCGCTACCGTGTCCTCAAGAACGAGGCTAACTACAACAACGAAATTGGGCTGCCGCTGACCCTGCTCGATCTCCGCCCCGAGCACGAGAGGGCCGTACTGGAGATGGGCATGTACGGCCTGGGGGAGATCCGCCTGCTCTGTCAGATCGCCCGGCCGCGGGTGGGCATAGTCACCAACGTGGGACCTTCCCACCTGGAGCGCCTGGGGAGCCTGGAGGCCATCGCCGATGCCAAGGCTGAGCTGGTGGAGAGCCTGCCGCCCGAAGGGACCGCCATCCTCAACGGCGACGACCCCCGGGTGGCCGCCATGGCCAAGCGCACCAGCGCGCGCGTCCTCCACTACGGGACATCGCCGGGCTGCGACGTGCGTGGCCTCGACGTGGAGGGCCGTGGACTGGAGGGCATCGCCTTCACCATCGAGTGCGGCGGCCGTCGCATCCGCGTCCAGACGCACCTGCCGGGGCGGCAGCTCCTCCACAACGCCCTGGCCGCCGCCGCCGCCGGCCTCGTGGAAGGCCTGGCCCTCAACGAGGTGGTCTCGGCCCTGGCGAAGGCCCAGGTGTCGCTGCGGCTCAGCGTGCACCGCGCTCGCTGCGGCGCCACCATCCTGGACGACACCTACAACGCCAGCCCGTCATCCATGATGGCGGCGCTGGACCTGCTGGCCGAGCTGCCGGGGCGTCGCATCGCCGTGCTGGGAGACATGCGGGAGCTGGGTGCCCTGGAGAAGCAGGGACACCGCTCGGTGGGCCGGCGCGCCGCTGAGGTCGCCGAGCTCATCTACGCCGTGGGCGACCTGGGCCGCCTGACAGGAGAGGCGGCCCGCCAGGCCGGCCACAGCGACGTCAGCTTCTGGAACTCGAAGGAAGAGGCAGCCCAGGACCTGCGCCAGCGCCTGGAGCCCGGCGATGTCGTCCTGCTGAAGGCGTCGCGGGCCATGGCCCTGGAGACGGTGCTGCCCCTGCTGGTGGATTGAGATGGTCTACGCGCTCGTTGTCGGGTCTGCGGCCTTCGTGCTCTCGCTTGCAGCGGGAGGCCCAGTGGTCGCCTTGCTGCGACGGAGCGGCCTGGGCAAGGCGATCAGCGCCGACGGGCCCGCCTCGCACGCCGTCAAGGCCGGCACCCCCACCATGGGCGGCCTGCTCATCTTCGGGGCGGTGTTCCTGGTGACGGCGCCCACCAACCTCACAGGCCACCGCTCAATCTTCCTGCCGCTGGGCGCCATCGTCGCCGCCGGGCTCCTCGGCCTCGTCGACGATTACCTGACCCTGGAACGCAACGAGCGCATCGAAGCGCACGCCCGCGTCCACATGATCGCCAAGTTGGGTGCTTTGACGGCCCTGGGGCTGACCGCCGCCCTGGTCCTCTACTACGGCCTGGATGCCCGCAGCATCAACGTGCCCCACTTCGGGAAGCACGAGATAGGGCTGGTCTATATCCCCCTGGCGGTAGCCATCTTCGTCGGCACCACCAGCGCCGTCGCCGTCACCGACGGCCTCGACGCGCTGGCCGGCGGCACCGCCGCCCTGGCTTTCGGCGCCTACGGAGTCATCGCCTTTCTCCAGGAGCAGACCTTCCTGGCCACGTTCAGCTTCACGGTGGTGGGAGCAACCCTGGGCTTTCTCTGGTACAACGCCCACCCGGCCAGCGTCTTCATGGGCGACACGGGGGCGATGGCCCTGGGTTCGGCCCTGGCGGTGGTGGCCCTCATGACCGGCCAGTGGCTGCTTCTGCCCGTGGTAGGGGTCGTTTTTGTCATAGAAGCCCTGTCCGACGTCATCCAGATCGCCGTCTTCCGGCTCACGGGAGGGCGGCGCGTCTTTCGCATGACGCCCCTTCACCACCACTTTGAGCTTCTGGGCTGGTCTGAGCCGCAGGTTGTGACCAGATTTTGGCTAATCGGCATGGTTGGGGGCCTTTTGGGTATAGCATTGGCCTTGACAATTAGTTAAAATGCTATGACCGCTTATCCGGACTTCCGGGGCAAGAAAGTGACGGTGGTCGGTCTCGGCATCGAAGGGGTCGACTTGGTGCGCTATTTGGCGGCCCAGGGCGCCGAAGTCACGGCCAGCGACGCCAGGCCCGCCGATCGGCTGGCCCACCGCCTGAAGGAGTTGAACGGCGTGCCGGTGCGCCTCTCATCTGGGCGAGAACGCCGTCGCCGATACCGTGTCGGCGGACGTGGTCTTCGTCTCCCAGGGGGTGCCGCTGGACATCCCGGCCCTGCGGGCGGCCCAGGAGAAGGGCATCCCCTTCAGCTCCATGATGCGTCTCTTCCTGGAGCTCTGTCCGGGGCCGGTGGTCGGCATCACCGGCAGCAGTGGCAAGACCACCGTCACCGGCCTGGTCGGCAGCATGTTCGCCGCCGCCGGCCGGCCGCACGCCGTGGGCGGCAACATCGGCGTCGGCCTGCTGGCGCTCCTCGACCGGCTGACGCCCGAAACCTGGGTAGTGCTGGAGATCAGCCACACCCAGCTCGAGCTGATGGACCGCAGCCCGCACGTGGCCTGCATCCTCAACATCACGCCCAACCACCTGGACCGCTACACCTGGCCCGACTACGTGGCGCTCAAGCGCAAGATACTGGCCTACCAGCGGACGGGTGATCTGGCAGTCCTGAACTACGAGGACGAGGTGGCCCGGAAGACGGCCGGCGACGCTGCCGGCGAGGTGCTCTTCTTCGCCCTTGACGCCGAGCCTCCCGGCGACGGCGCCTTCCTGCGCGATGGAGTCGTGATCTGCCGGCGCGGTGGCCGCGAGACGGCCGTCCTGGAGGCATCGGAGGTGCCGCTGCGCGGGCGGCACAACCTGAACAACGTCGTGGCGGCGGTAGCAGTGGGCGCCGCCTGCGGCCTGCCGCCGTCCGACATGGCCGCGGCCATACGCGCCTTCCGGCCGGCGCCCCACCGCCTGGAGCTGGTCGCCCGCGTGGGAGGCGTCGACTACTACAACGATTCCATCGCCACGACGCCGGAGCGCACACTGGCCGGCCTGCGCTCCTTCGAGGAGCCGGTGGTGCTGCTGCTGGGCGGGCGCGAGAAGCACCTGCCCCTGGAGGAAATGGCAGCCGAGGCCTGCCGGCGCTGCCGGGCCGTGGTCGTCTTCGGCGAGGCGGCGGCGGTGATGGAGGGTGCGCTGCAGGCCGCCAGCCGCGAGCTCGCCCCGGAGGAGAGGCCTCAGTACTGAAGGCGGGCGCGCTGGCCGAGGCGGTGTCGGCTGCCGGCGGCGCCGCCCGTCCGGGCGACGTCGTCCTGCTCTCGCCGGCCTGCACCAGCTTCGACGCCTTCGAGAACTTCGAGCAGCGGGGCGAGGAGTTCCGCCGCCTGGTCCTGGCGCTTCGCTCCGCCACGGGCGGACGAGGAGGGCAGTAGTCGTGGCCACGCAGACCAGCCGCCTCCGCGCCGGCCAGCCGGACTACGTCATCCTCGCTCTGGTGATGGCGCTGCTGGTGCTGGGCCTGATCACCGTCTACAGCGCCAGCTTCGCCCTGGGCCAGGTCGAGTATAACGACGTCACCTACTTCGTGGTCCGCCAGGTCGGTGGGGCTCTCCTGGGGCTGACGGCCCTGGTGATACTGATGCGCATGGACTACCACCTGCTGCGCCAGGTGAGCCCGTTCCTGATGGCGGCCGCTCTGCTGGGGCTCGTCGCGGTCCTGGTACCCGGCATCGGCTTCGAGGCCAACGGCTCCACGCGCTGGATCGCCTTCGGGCCCCTGCCGCCGGTGCAGCCCAGCGAGTTCGCCAAGCTGGCCTTGATCGTCTACGTCTCGGCCTGGCTGACCTCCCCCAAGCTCGAGGTGAAGAGCTTCGCCATGAGCTTCGTGCCCTTCGTTCTGCTGGTGGGGCTCGTGGGAGGCCTGGTGATGCTTGAGCCCGACATGGGCACCACCCTCATCATCACCCTCGTCATGGTCACCCTCTTCTTCGTGGCCGGCGGCTCCCTGACCCACCTGTCGGCTCTACTGCCGATTGGGGCCGTCATGGGCGGCTTCCTCATCCTGGCCGGCCAGTACCGGCTGGACCGCATCATAGGCTTCACCTCCGCCGAGGACGACCCCTCCGGCCGCGGCTTTCACATCCTCCAGCTCCTCATCGCCCTGGGCAGCGGCGGCATCCACGGTCTGGGCATCGGCGCCAGCCGCCAGAAGTTCTTCTACGTGCCCGGCGCCCACACCGACGGCATCTTCGCCATCATCGGCGAGGAGATGGGCTTCATCGGCGCCGTGGTGGTCATAGCCCTCTTCGCCTTCCTCATCTACCGCTGCTTTCGGACGGTGGCGAACGCCCGCGACGACTTCGGGGCCCTGCTGACGGTGGGCGTGATTAGCTGGATCGCCTACCAGAGCCTGATAAACATAGGCGGCATCACCCGCTCCATACCGCTGACGGGCGTGCCGCTGCCCTTCCTGAGCTATGGCAGCTCGGCGCTGGCGGCTATCCTCGCCGGCATCGGCATCGTCCTCAGCGTATCGCGCTATGGGCGCGACAAGGGCTACCTGGACCGCGAGAGGCAGGTGCTGCCGCGTGCTAAGCGGGCGGGCTGGCCCGCCCGCCCCGCAAGCAAGAAAGGACGCCGGTGAAAGTGATGCTGACCGGCGGCGGCACCGGCGGACACGTGTACCCGGCCCTGGCCGTCGCGGCCGCCCTTCGTGAGCTCTCGACGGCGGAGCGTCCGGTGGACCTGCTCTTCGTAGGCCCCAGGGCGCGCGGCGAGGAGGAACTGGTGCGGCGTGAGGGCCTGGACTTCCAGCCAATCAGGGCCGGCGCGCTTCGCGGCGCCACGCCGTGGAACCTGGCGAAGGGCCTCGCCAACCTGACGGCCGGCGCTCTCCAGGCCACACGCGCCGCTCGGCCGCTTCCGGCCCGACGTCGTCTTCGCCACCGGCGGCTACGCCAGCGTGCCGGTGTCTCTGGCAGCCGCCCTACGACGGCGACCACTGGTCGTGTACCTACCGGACCTGGTGCCCGGCTGGGCCGTGCGCCTCATGGCCCGTCTGGCGCGCCGGATAGCCGTCACGGCCGAGCCGGCGGTGGCGCGACTACCGTCGGGCAAGGCCGTGGTCACCGGCTACCCGGTGCGACGCGCCTTCTTCGATACTCAGAAGGACGAAGGGCGCCGCCGCCTTGGCCTCGAGCCGCAGCTCCCGACGTTGTTCGTCAGCGGCGGCAGTCAGGGCGGACGCGCCATCAATCAGGCCGTGGCCGAACAGCTCCCGCGGCTGCTGGAGGTGTGCCAGGTGGTGCACGTGTCCGGTCGCGCCGACCATGGCTGGCTGGCCAAGGCCCGCGACAGCCTGCCTGCCCGCCCGCGGCCCGCCCCGCGCTCCGCCTACCACCTGCACGACTACCTCCACGAGGAGATGCCGTGGGCGATGGCCGCCGCCGACCTGGCGGTCATGCGCTCCGGCGCCTCGACGCTGGGCGAGCTGACGGCCGTGGGCCTGCCCGCCATCCTGGTCCCCTATCCCTACGCCGGCGGCCACCAGCGGGCCAACGCCCGCTACCTCGCGGACTTGGGCGGGGCCGTCGTCCTGGAAGAAGAAGACCTGCCCAGCCTGTTCGAGCGCGTGCGCGAGCTCTTGGGCGACCGGCCACGCTTGGATTCCATGGCCGCCGCCCTGCGCGGCGCCGCCCGGCCAGAGGCGGCCCGCGATATCGCGCGGCTGGTGCTGGAGGCGGCAGCCTGAACGTGAGGACGATGACAGAAACACCGGTCGGCCAGCAAATCCCCCAGCGAGTGCACCTGGTGGGCATCGGCGGGATACACATGTCCGCCATCGCCCACATCCTGCTGACCTGGGGCCACACCGTCACCGGCTCCGACCTGCGGCCGTCGTCGCTCACCGACCGCCTGGCCGCCGAGGGGGCCTCCTTCTTCGAAGGGCATCGTGCAGAGAACGTGGGCGAGGCGGCGCTGGTGGTGATCACGTCCGCCGCCCGCGACGACAACCCCGAGATCGCCGAGGCTCGCCGTCGCGGCCTGCCCGTCATCAAGCGCGCCGAGATGGTCGCCCGCCTCATGGAGGGCCGCTACGCCGTCGCCGTTGCCGGCAGCCACGGCAAGACCACCACCTCCGCCCTCATCGCCTTCATCCTGAAGCGGGCCGACCTCTCGCCCACCTACCTGATCGGTGGCGAGGTACCCGACCTGGGAGGCAACGCCGCCGCCGGCAGCGGCCGCCACGTCGTGGTGGAGGCCGACGAGTTCGACGCCGCCTTCCTCGAGCTACCACCCGCAGCTAGCCGTGGTCACCAACGTCGAGGCCGACCACCTCGACATCTACGGCTCCCTGGAGCGCCTGACCGAGACCTTCGGCCGCTTCCTGAGCCAGGTGCCCGCCGACGGGCGCATCATCGGCTGCGCCGACAACGCGACAGTGCGCCGCCTCCTCGGGTTCGACGGCAGCCCGCCGGCGGCTCATGTCGTCGCACGTTATGTCGAGTCCTACGCCCTGGACGGCCCTGCCCACTGGACTGCCGAGGCCCTGGAGCCCCAGCCCGACGGCTCCTACTCGTTCCGGGCGCTCCGTCAGGGGCAGGTCCACGGTGCGTTCCACACCGGCATTCCCGGCCGCCACAACGTTGCCAATTCCCTGGCCGCCATCGCCACCGCCCACGCCCTGGACGTGCCGCTGGAGACGGTGCGGGAGGCCGTGGCCGCCTTCCGGGGCGTCCACCGGCGCTTCGAGCTGGTGGGCGAGGCCGGCGGCGTCACCGTCATGGACGACTACGCCCACCACCCGACGGAGGTGCGCGCCACCCTGGCCACCGCCCGCCAGCGCTTCCGCGGCCGGCGGCTGGTGTGCCTCTTCCAGCCCCACACCTACAGCCGCACGCGCTATCTGCTGGAGGGCTTCCGTACCTGCTTCGAAGACGTGGACGAGCTGCTGATCGCTGACACCTACGCCGCCCGCGAGACGCCCGACGCCGGCATGGACGGCCGCCAACTGGCCGAGGCCATCGAGCGGCCGCGCGCCCGCTTCGTCGCCACGTTCGAGGAGGCGGCGGAGACGGTCGCCGCGCTGCTCAAGCCGGGCGACGTGTTCTTCACCATCGGCGCCGGCGACGTGGACCAGGTAGGCCCCATGGTGCTGGAGCGCCTGCGGAGCAGGAAGGCGTGATGATAGCGCGCGAACTCGTAGCTGAGCTGGCCGCGCTGGGCCCGGTCCGAGAGGAGGAGCCGCTGGCCCGCCACACCACCTTCGGCATCGGCGGGCCCGCCGACGTGTACGTCGTGGCCGGCTCGCCGGAGGCGCTGGCCGGGGCCCTCGCCCTCTGCCATCGCTACCGGACGCCCTTCTTCGTCCTGGGGTCGGGCAGCAACATCCTGGTCGGCGACCTGGGCATCCGCGGGGTTGTGATCGAGAACCGCGCCACCCAGGTCGAGGGTCCACGCCCGGACGGTGACGGCGCTTTGCTCGAAGCGGCCTCCGGCGTCAGCCTCGCCGCCCTGGCCCGCAGCCTGGCACGTCAGGGCTGGGCCGGCCTCGAGTGGGCGGGCGGCATCCCCGGCACTGTCGGCGGCGCCGTCGTCTACAACGCCGGCGCCTACGGCGGCTGCCTGGCCGACATCCTGCTCAGCGTCCGCATCGCCAACAGCAACGGCGAGCATGACGTGCCCGCCGCCGACCTGGAGCTGGCCTACCGGGGCAGCGCCTTCACCCGCGGCCTCCTGGAGAACAAGGCCGTCCTCTCCGCGACCTTCCGCCTCCTGCGCGGCGACGCCGCTCAGCTCGTGGAGCGGGTAGTCGGAGCTGGACCGCCGGCGGCTGGCCGCGCAGCCTCGAGGCCGCAACGCCGGTTCCATCTTCAAGAACGCCCCGGAGCACCCGGCCTGGTGGCTCATCGACCAGGTAGGACTGAAGGGACATCGCATCGGCGAGGCCGTCATCTCGCCCAAGCACGCCAACTTCTTCATCAACGCCGGCCATGCCCGCGCCGCCGACGTGAAAGCCCTCATCGAGCTGGCGCGAGAGCGGGTCATGGCCCGCTTCGGCATCGAGCTCGAGCTGGAGGTGGCGCTGGTGGGGGAGGGCTTCTGATGGCCGCGAGCAGCCGACTTCGGCTGGGGATCATCTTCGGGGGGCGCTCCGGCGAGCACGAGGTGTCGGTTGTTTCCGCCCAGCATGTCATCGCCGCCGCCGACAGGGAGCGCTTCGACGTGGTGCCCATCGGGATCACCCGCTCCGGCGCCTGGCTCACGCCCCAGGAGACAGAAGCCATCCTCTCCCGCGAGGAGCCGCCCTACCAGAAGACTCTAGGCGCCGCGTCCGGAGAGGGACTGCTGGCCCGACCCCAGGCCCTGGGGGTCCTGAGCCAGGTCGACGTCGTCTTCCCCCTCATCCACGGGCCCTACGGCGAGGACGGCACTCTGCAAGGCCTCCTGGAGATGGCCGGCGTGCCTTACGTCGGGGCGGGCGTGGCCGCCAGCGCCATCGGCCTCGACAAAGCCCTGATGAAGGCCGTCTTTGCCCAGGCCGGCCTGCCCGTGCCCGACTATCGCGTCGTCTACGGCCGCCGCTGGGAGGGCGACCAGCAGGCGGTCACGCGGGAGCTCGAGGGCGCCATGCCCTACCCCTGGTTCGTCAAGCCGGCCAACGGCGGCAGCAGCGTCGGCATCACCAAGGTCCGTTCACGCGAGGACCTGGCGGAGGCCGTCCGGCTTGCCCTGCGCCACGACCGCAAGCTGGTGGTGGAGCGAGGCGTAGAGGGCCGCGAGATCGAGTGCGCCGTCCTCGGCAACGACGACCCCCAGACGTCGCCGCTGGGTGAGATCGTCTTCCAGCGCGAGTTCTACGACTACGAGGCCAAGTACCTGGACCCCAACACCCGGCTCATCGCGCCCGCCCAGGTGCCCTCCGAGACGGTGGCCCGCGTCCAGGCGATGGCTGTCCAGGCCTACCGGGCGATGGACTGCGCGGGCATGGGCCGCGTCGATTTCTTCCTGCTGCCCGACGGCGGCCGTGTACCTGGACGAGATCAACACCATCCCGGGCTTCACGCCGATCAGCATGTTCCCCAGGCTCTGGGAATTGGGCGGCCTCACCTACAGTCAGCTCATCAGCCGCCTGGTGGACCTGGCCCTGGAGCGTCACGAGGAGAAGCGCCGCCGTGGCTGAGCGAACGCGTGCCACCACCCGCCTGCCCGGCAGACCGGCTCGCGGCTACGGCGTGGAGCCGGCGGCCCGGCAGCCCAAGCGAGGCAGCCTGATGCGACGGCTTCGCCGTCTGGCGTATCTCGCGGTGCTCGCGGCGCTTGCCTTCGGAGGCTGGTGGCTCCTCCAATCGCCCCTGCTCCGCGTGCAGGAGGTGACGGTGGAGGGAACGCGGCTCCTGGATCCCGAGCAAGTAGCCGCCGCCGCCGGCCTGAGCGGCACCAGCATCCTCTTCCCTGACACCGGCGGGGCCCGCCGCCGCATAGAGAGCGAGCCCATGGTAAAGAGCGTGACCTTCGAGCGGGACTGGCCTCGGGGCATGCGCATCATCGTCCAGGAGAGGCGCCCGTGGGGATTCTGGGAGAGTGCGGGCCAGCGCCACGTCATCGATGAGGACGGCGTCGTGCTGGAGCGCCTCCTGCCCGACGAGGGGGCGCCCGTCATCCGGGACCTGGACGCCACCGGCAACCTGCAGCCCGGCGACCGCGTGGACGCCGACGCAGTGGGGCTGGCCCGGCAACTCGTCGAGGCGGCGCCCCAGCGCCTCGGCCTGGCTCTTGCGGCCGTGGAGTACCGCAACCGCGACGGGCTGACGGCGGTCTTCGAGGACGGCCTGCGGGTCACGCTCGGCGACGGGAGCGACTTCGATTACAAGATGGCGGCGCTGAAGGCGCTGCTGGAACGGAACCGGCAGCAGGGAGTGGAGGTCCGCAGCGTGGACCTCCGCTTCGGCGAGCGGATCGCCTTCCAATAGGGGACCCGCTGTGAGGAAGGAGGGGTCGAGGTGGCAGCTAAAGGCAGCACCTTTGCCTCCATAGACGTAGGCACCACCAAGATCTGCACCCTGGTGGCTGAGATCGCCGGCGAGGGCGAGATGCGCATCCTCGGGGTAGGAGTCGCTCCCGCCGCCGGCCTCAGCCGGGGCATGGTCGACAACATCCGGGACGCCAGCGAATGCATACGGGCCTCGGTGGAGAAGGCGGAGCGATCGAGCGCTACGCGTATCCTCTCCGCCCACGTTGGCATCGCCGGCAGCCACATCCAATCGCTGAACAACCGCGGCATAGTGGCCATCCCCGAACGCCAGCGCCCCATCACGCCCGATGACGTCTCCCGCGCCCTCGACGGCGCCCGCGTGGTCAGCCTGCCCGCCAACCGGGAGATCCTGCATGTCATCCCTCGCTACTACGTGGTGGACGGCCAGGACAGCGTCAGCGATCCCCTGGGCATGTACGGCCAGCGTTTGGACGTCGAGACACACATCGTGACAGGCGCCGTCAGCGCTATCCAGAACCTCTCGCGCTGCATCGAAGGCATCGGCGTGCAGGTGGACAGCCTCATCCTTCAGCCACTGGCCAGCGCCGAGGCGGTGCTGGAGGACGAGGAGAAGCGGCAGGGCGTGGTGGTAGCGGACATCGGCGGCGGCACCACCGACATCGCCCTCTTCCTGGACGGCGCCGTCTACCACACCGCCGTCCTGGCGCTGGGCGGCCACCACCTGACGAGAGACGTGGTCATTGGCCTGCGCTGCCCCTACCAAGCCGCCGAGGAAGCTAAGGCCAGCCTCGGCCACGCCATTCCAAGCAGCATCGATCCGGACGAGACGGTGGAGCTGGACGCCTTCGGCAGCGAGAGGCGCCGGACCATCCACCGCCGTCAGCTCTGCGAGATCCTCCAGGCGCGTATGGAAGAGATCCTGGAGCTGATCGTCATGGAGGTGAAGCGCTCCGTCCAGGGCGACATCGTATCGGCGGGACTCGTCCTCACCGGCGGCTCGGCCAAGCTGAGCGGCATCGACATCCTGGCCGAGCAGGTGACGGGGCTGCCGGCCCGCGTGGGACGGCCGCGCAACCTCCAGGGCCTATCCGACACCCTGGCCGACCCGGCTTACGCCGCCAGCGTCGGCCTCCTGCAATGGGCCGTCCGCGAAAGCGCGCACGGCTACCAATCCACGAAGCTGCGCCCGCCGACGCCGTTCGGGGGCTGGCTGAAGCGGTTCACCAACTGGGCCAAAGTTCTGCTGCCCGAGTAGGGGCAGCCCGTCCGCCGACGGGCGGACCAGGGGGAGGTGATGGCAGCAGGCTTGCCGCAAGAGAACACAAATGAGGGGGAAAGGAGGACACATTTGACCGCTAAATCGAACCTGGAGGGACTCCCACCCATCAAGGTGGTCGGCGTCGGTGGCGGCGGCTGCAACGCTGTTAACGCGCATGATGGGCGAACGGGCGCCGGGCGTCCAACTCGTGGCCGTGAACTCCGACGCCCAGGCCCTGGCCGGCGCCGAGGCGCACGTGCGCATCCGCATCGGCGAGAAGCTGACGAAGGGTCTCGGGGCAGGCGGCGACCCCGGCAAGGGGCAGCGCGCCGCCGAGGAGAGCCGCGACGAGATCTACGACGCCATCTCGCGGCGCGGAGATGGTCTTCGTTACGGCCGGAATGGGCGGCGGCACCGGCACCGGCGCCGCACCCGTCGTGGCCGAGATAGCCCGGGAGACGGGCGCCCTCACCATCGGCGTCGTCACCAAGCCCTTTGGCTTCGAAGGCTCGAAGCGCCGCCACCAGGCCGAGGAGGGCATCAACCAGCTCCGCAGCAAGGTCGATACGCTTATCGTCATCCCCAACGACCGCCTCCTCGCCGTTTGCGACGTCAAGACGACGCTGGACGAGGCGTTCCGCACCGCCGACGACGTCCTTCGCCAGGGCATCCAGGGCATCGCCGAGATCATCACGCTGCCCGGCGAGATCAACCTGGACTTCGCCGACGTGCGCAAGATCATGAGCGAGGCGGGCCAGGCCCTGCTGGCCATCGGCCGGGCCAGCGGCGAGAACCGGGCCGTCGAGGCCACCAAGGCGGCGATCAGCAGCCCGCTGCTGGATGTCAGCATCGCCGGCGCCCGAGGCGTTCTCTTCAACATCACCGGCGCCCGCAACCTGGGCCTCCACGAGCTGAACATGGCGGCCCAGGTCATCGCCGAGATCGTGGACCCGGACGCGGAGATCATCTTCGGCACCGCCACCGACCCCGACCTGGGCGACGAGGTGAAGGTGACCGTCATCGCCACCGGCTTCGTGACGCACGAGATGCGGGAGGCGCAAGAGGAACGCTTCCGCACCATCCGGCCCGAAGCCATGGCCGCTGTGGCCGACACCGAGCTGCCCACCTTCTTGCGCCGCACGGTCGCGGCGCGCTGAGGAAGGTGTGCCATGAAGAAGCCAAAGAGAGGAGGTGTCTGTCTAGCCGAGCAGTCAAATTGACCCCGGACGGACCGGGATAGCACCCTTCCAGAAGAGGGGTCGCTCAGGCCCGCCCCCGGCAAGCGGTTGGGGAGATGACGTTTGCCGCGGGGCGGGTCGCTTTTCTTTCATGCTGTTTCTCGCTAGAGGCGTTGATGTATTATCCTCGCGGATCGTGAGGCCACCGAATCGAGAATCTGATTCGAACTTTCTGTGGTGGTGTTTTGTATGATTGTCAAAGACAAAGTCGCGATAGTTACCGGAGCCTCGTCCGGCATTGGTCTCGCAACCGCCAGACTCTTGACGCAACGCGGCGCCAGGGTGGCTCTGGTGGCGCGATCAGTCGACAAGCTCATCGAGCTCTCGAGAGAGCTTCCGAACTCCTTTGTAGCTCCGGCCGACATGAGTCAAGAGAAGGACATCAAGAAGATGGTGGGGGAAGTGCTTAAGCACTACGGCCGCGTTGATATTCTCGTTAATTGCGCCGGCCAAGGATATGATGCGCCTCTGGAGTATATAGACATCGTCAAGTACCGCCGGCTTTTCGAACTGGATGTCGTCGGACCGTTAGTTGCCATGCAGGCTGTCATCCCAGCAATGAGAAAGCAGGGCGGTGGCACGATTGTGAACATCAGCTCTGGCGCATCACTCATGCACCTGCCGAATATGAGCCCATACTCCTCTGTAAAGCGCGCGCTAAATGCGCTTAGCCTCATTGCCCGCGAAGAACTGCAGGAAGACAACATTGTGGTGAGCGTCGTGTACCCGTACATGACACTGACTGATTTTGAAGAGAGAACAATCAAAGACGGCCCTGACACCCAATACGAAGAGGGAGGAGATAGCGCTCTTCGACCCCCTGATTCAGCCGAGTTCATGGCTGAAAGGGTGCTGGAAGCGGTAACAACCGGGCAACCGGAGCAGTTTGCCCACGAGTGGATGAAAGGCCTGCGTTAACCGAGTCGTGGCTCGCGCGGGATCTACCGAAGTCAGGACTGCACGCGGTTGATGAAGCGCCGGACACTGAGGTAGGTGCAGACAGCAGCACCGACCATCAGCCCGAGGTACACCGCCAAGTAGTTCATGTGCCCGTATTGGGGGGTGAGCGCTCCCCGAAGCCCCTCGCTCATGTACACGAGCGGGTTGAGCAGGATGAGCACCTGGAGCCAGCGGAGGGATTCAAGTTGCGACCAAGGGTAGTAGACCGCGCCCAGGAAGACTACGGGCAGAACGATTACCGAGAACACGAGCGGGATTTGACGCGGACCAGCCACGGTTCCGATGAGGAGCCCAAGCGATGCGGAGACGAGCGCGGCTAGAGGCAGCACGGTCACGAGAACGACGGGGTCGACATGAAGGTCGGGCCTCTGCAGCGGAATAATGTACACGAGCGGGAACACCACCAGCGCCGAAAGCAGCGCCTGCAGTAATGCGAAGAAGATCTTCTCTATAGCCACCCCCGCCACCGGAAGGGGCGCCATTACCCGGTCCTCGATCTCCTTGGTTTGACTGAACTCCTGCACCAAAGGGAGGGCAACAGCCTGGATGCCCTGGAAAAAGAGAGCGGAAGCGATGAGGCCGGGAACCAGGATGTTGCCGAACGAGCTTGACCCTTCCCCAATCTTGGGAAGGAGGTATGCGAAGACGAAGACAAACATCAGCGGCTGCATCACTGTCCTCAAGAGGAAGGGAACAATGTCGCGCCGCAACACCCGCGCGTCTCGCTCCATGAGGGCGAAGAACGTCTGCGCCCATGCCAACCAAGGTCGACGCCGCTGGAGCGGCAGCGCAACTGCTGTAGCCTCTGCCGTCATTCCCGCAGCTCCCTTCCGGTCAGCTTTATGAACACGGTTTCCAGGGTTGGCGTACTGACAGACACGTCCCGCAGCGTCACGCCCTCGGCCAGGATTGTCTGGACCACTTGCGGTAACAGCCCGTGGTTACCGTCGGCATACACCCTCAGTCCGCCTGATCCGCTCTCCAATCCCTTCACACCCGGGAGAGCTTCCAGCGTCGCCACCAAGTGATCCGTTACCGGCTCAAACTGAAAGCTCAGGACCGTCTCCGCTCCGACCGAACGCCTCAACTCCTCCGGGGAACCCATCGCGAGAATTCGTCCGTGATCCATGATCGCTACGCGCTGACAGAGCTCGTCGGCTTCCTCCATGTAGTGGGTTGTGAGCAGTATTGTCTGCCCGTCATTGTGAAGGCCCTGCAGGATCTCCCAGAGCGCCAGACGCCCCTGCGGATCGATCCCTGCTGTTGGCTCGTCCAGGAACAGCACCTGCGGCCGGTGAACCAGCGCCCGCCCGATGAGCAATCGCTGCTGCATGCCACCCGAAAGCTGGTCGACGAAGTAGCGTGCCCGGTCCTCCAAGCGAACCATGCGGAGCGACCGCTCGGCCTCATCGCGGGCTACAGAGCGGCTGAGCCCGAAGTACCGGCCGTGGTAGTACAGGTTCTCCCAGGCCGTCAGACGCCTGTCAAGCGTGTTATCCTGTGTCACGACCCCGATCATCCGCTTGACGTCCACGGCGTGGGTCCGAACGTCGAGCCCAGCCACTGCCGCCTCGCCGCTCGTGGGGATGACCCTGGTGGTAAGCATGCCGATGGTCGTCGTCTTGCCTGCTCCGTTGGGCCCGAGGAGCCCGAAGAACTCTCCGCGCCCGACCTCGAGATCAAGCCCGTCGACGGCCAATGTGTCCGGCGGGTAGCGCTTCACCAGACCATGTGTCCGGATGGCGGCTGGTTCGGCCGCGTTGGGCGCCGCCACGCTACGAGCGCTCTCTGAGTGCTGGCCGGCCACATCGTGTGACGGGCGGTCCAGAACCTGTCCGGAGCCAGCCACCCTTTCTTTGATCCCGTGCTGGGTACCATTCCCTGATTTCATGTTGTCGTCTCTCTGCGTATCTGCGGGTGAGAATCAGACAGCGACCGCGAGCAGCCCTGTACGAGCGGGATGCATTGCATGCTATAAATCAAGCTTACCGCTCGCCCCCAGGGGCGTCAACTCACAGGGCGCGATCAATATCGAGGAACTGCCAGCCTTGGGGAATCTGCGACCCGCCAGGGGAGGCGGGGCATCTTGAGGGTGATGCCAGAAGCAGTCTACGCTGGGGCGCCCAGCAACCTCTGGTGTTCAGGGCCAGGGCGACACGAGGCCTTGGGGTCCAGGCACAACCTCGGCTTGATCCACGACCAGCCAGCCGCTACCTCCGCCCTGGTCGGCCAGCAGCAACCAGGACTCGGGCTCCGAGAACGCCAGGCCGGCAAGGTATACGAGGCCTGTGTCCGTCTTCTCCCACATGGTGGAGCAGAAAGACCCAACGTCCGTTTGCAGGTCGGCTGACGCGCAATCACCGGCATAGGACACCCCGTACTGCTCGAGATAGGCGCCAATGGCCTCCTCCGGGGTGGTGTAGCCTGGGGCAGGCGGGACGGCGGTTGGCGCCTGAACGGCGGTGGGTGTGGCCTCGGAGGGTGTCGTGGGCGTGGGTCGCGGCGGGGGCTCAGGGGGCGTGGTGGGCCTGGCGGTCGCGGTGGGAGCGGGGGCCCTGGTGGGCTCGGGAAGCGCCGATGCAGTGGGCGACGGCACGGCGGCCGTGGGCGTGGGGGCAGCCGACATCGTGGGAGACGGCCCTGCCACGACTCTCTGGTCTTCCTCGCCGCCGAACAGGCGATGACGCCACTCTCCGTCCCGGCCAACCTGATCGTAGAGGGCGACCCCGCCCGCCACCAGCAATATCAAGGCAAGCAGCCCGGCAAAGCCAGCCCACCGTGATCCCTGACGTGCCGGAGGGCTAGGCGGAGGTGGCGGCGCTTCACCCTCCAGTTGCGCACCGCAGGAGCCGCAGAAGGCAGCGCCGGCTTCGGTCTCGGAGCCGCAGTTGGGGCAGTACGGCATGGCCGTTCTCCTGTCAGACTCTCGCCAGCATGATGGGCGACCGGCCCGCAACGTGCAACACACATTGCAGATGCACTGCGACGTTCTCGATCCGTATTCGCTCTGGCGGCTCGCGTCCGGCGATGGTATGCTCTCGACGCCATGCTCCGAAGGCTGCTGCTGACCACGTTCGTAGTAGGTGTGAGCTTCACCCTGGCGACCCTCCTTTGGCTCGTCGCAGGGAACTCATCGTCGGCCCAGGTGGAGAAGAAGAACTGCCCGGCAGACTTCCACTGGGAGCGCATGTCCGGGCAATGTTGCGTGCAGGATGAGGACACCATTCCCCGATTTGGGCACATCGGCTACACCGGCAACAGCCTCTGCGACGACGGTTATGCGGGAGTCTACGTACACCGGCCGACGACAGATGGCAAGGGCCCTCCGGGCTGCCCCAATTACACCTCCTTTGCTTTTCTCACGGAATGCACTAAGAAGAACGGTGGTGCAGACGCCGCCGTGCCCGGAGGGAGCACCCTCGGCGGCGGTGGCGTCATACGGGACGCCAGCGAGGCGGTCTATGAGGGCGGTGGGGGACCCTCGAATCGGGACCTGGCGACGGCGGGCGCCATAACGGGAACCATGGGCGCAGCGGCAGGCGCGGCGGCGCTGGCGCGCGGCCGCCTATCGGGCCCCGGCGCGGCGAATGCGCGAATCAAGCAGCTGACGGAGCGCCTTGCGGCGTTGGACCGCCAGTACTCGGATGCGGCGCAAGCCCTGGACAAAGCGCATCAGGACCGCGAAGCACTCGAGCAGGAACGCAAAGTGCTGGAGGCATTGGCTGGCGCGTTCCAGTCGCAGCAGACACGCCTGGACGGCATAATGGCCCGAATTGAGGCCTACCGTGGGAGCCTGAACACGAGTAGAGCGATGTTCTCCATCAGCGCCGCGTTGGCAGGGCTGGCAGGGCTTTTGGCCGCGCCGGCGATTATCCCTCAAATAGGCGTTCTGGCGGGCCTGGGTCTGGAAGCGAAGGCAATGGAGGTTACCGCACTGTCAATCAGATCGGCTGCTCTTCGGCTCTGCGCCGCCTTGGCGGCGGCCGTGGCTGGGGGCTTGAGGAGCATCCAGTCTGACGTATGGAAGAATATAGGGGACGGTTTCTCGGATGCCAAGGCGAGAACTGCGCAGCTCCAGAGCCAGATTCGCGGTGAGCTGAACCGGATCCCCGCCGAATACGAAGAGGCCACCAGGCGGCAAGATGAAGCCCTGGCCCGCGTAAATGAGATTCGCTCACAACAGGTGCAAGTGAACGAAGAACTGCAGCGGGCCCGCGAAGGCGCGTAGAAGGTCGGGCGGGCTAGGCCCCTCTGCCGGAAAGGATTAGCGACGATGACGCTCCTGGGTGACAGCATCAGCCGCTGGAGTCAGGAGGAATCCCTGTCGGTCGTGGTTGAACGGGACGAGGAAAGTGCTCTAGCCTGCGTTGTCTCCCTTTCGGGCGATCCTCCACTCTCTATCGCAGTGCACGCCACCGGTCCCCAACCAGCCCGGGTCGTGCTGGGGTGCAACTTTGAGCTGTCTCTGTCGGCTGAAATGGCCGCTGACCCGGAGGGACCACAACGGATAGCAGCACTTCTGGAGCGGGTGGCGGCCAGCCGCTCGGCACTCGTTGAGTGTCGCCCAGTGGCACAAGGGGCAAGTTGGCGGCGGAGGTGGCGGTCACGCTGCACGCGGACGGGGTCAGCAAACAGAACCTCCTCACCGCGCTCGAGGAGGTGAGGAAGGTTGTCCGTGTGATTGGGTGGGAGATTGAGGGATATCTGTGGCCGCAGACATCGTGTCTGGCGTGCGAGCGCTTGCGGAGGAGACCGGCGCTTTCGCCTCGGATTTGGCGCAGGCTGCTGCTGCGCCTGTGGAAGCGCAGCCAGCGCCGCCCCGCGGCTCCACCCGCCCCGGCCGGTCCCGCACCCGCTTCCGCCGCCGAATCGCGCTTCTGCCCGAGCTGCGGGAAGCAGAGCAAGCCCCAGCAACGCTTCTGCACCGGCTGCGGCGCGACGCTGGAAGGCTGAAGGTACGGACGCCTTCTATCGGGTTGTCGCCACCGGCGGGGCCGCCTCGGTCGCAACCGGTGCCCGCTCTGGCGGCTCGCGTCCAGCGATGGTATGCTCTCGGCGCCATGCTGCGGAGACTGCTGCTGACCACGTTCGTAGTAGGTGTGAGCTTCACCCTGGCGGCCCTCCTTTGGCTCGTCGCAGGGAACTCATCGTCGGCTCAGGTGGCGAGGGAGAACTGCCCGACGGGCTTTCACTGGGAGCGCATGTCCGGTATCTGCTGCGTACAGGACCGCGAGACCCTCCCGCGCGAACGGGAAGATCGGCTACGTCGGTGACAGTCTTTGCATCGAGGGCTACCTTGGCGTCTACGACCATCGGCAGACGACAGACGGCAAAGGACCTCCGGGTTGCCCCGGCTACACGTCCTTCGCCTTCCTTGAGAAGTGCCTCACGCCGGAGGAGTACGAGCAATTCAGCAGCAGGAGAGCAGCGCTGGCGCGGTGACGGGCGGCAGTGGTGCGGCAAGCAGCGGCGGTTCGACTGGTAATCCGGTAGAGAAGGCGATACGCGATGCCAGCAAGGCGCTTCTTGCGGGTGGGTCAGGGGCATCCCCTGGCAATCTCGCTGCGACGGGCGCACTGCTGGGTGGCGCCGCCCTGACCCTCCTGGCCGGGTCGACCATCGTGGGCAGCGGGATCTCAGCGAATCCGGCTTCTCGAGCCGCACTGGGCCACGTGCGCGACCTGGACCGGCAGTTCGAGGAGGCGCTGCGTGAGCTGGAGGCAGCGCGGGAGGCCCGCGAGTCGCTCTATCAGAGACGCAGGGCCATGGAAATGGCGGCCGAGAGGGCAAACTGGCAACTGGCCCGCCTGGGGGAGCAAATCGCGAGAGCTCAGGCCAACCTCCAAATCGCAGACATCGCCAAGCCGGCAGTGGGCCATCTCCGGTATCTGCATCGGGGCGGCGGCGGTTGCGAGCGCGCTCGGCGCTTATGCAGCCGCGAGCGCGACACGACTGGGCCCCTGGGGCAGCAGCCGCAGCGGAGGCGGCTTGGGCTGGCGTCAAGACAGGCGCTCTCAACTCACGTTTCTGGGCTTCGGGGACTCTCACCGTGCGCTGGTCTCACGTTAGTCGGGCCGGCCCAGGGATGGACGGAGCTGAAGGACGCCACTTAGTCGCAGACGAAGGCCAACGCGGCACTCTGCAGGGCAGGGTCCAGGGTAGAAATTGGACTCAACAGGGGCCGCCTATGACGAGGCAAACATGCGCTTAGAGAAGCGACCACAAAACGGGTGGATCGACCTCCGTTCGCAGCGAACGCATGCGGCCGAGGAAGCGAGAAGCACCGGTCAGGGCCAGTAGCACGCCGGATATAGACAGGCCCTTGTCCGGCGAGGGAGCACTGAACGCGATGACGGTTCTCGGAGACAGAATCGAGCGCTGGTGCCAGGAGGAATCGCTCTCAGTCGTTGTCGAACAGGACGACGAGGCGGGCCTTGCCTGCACCGTCTCTCTCCCGGGCGAGCCTTCGCTCAGCGTCAGCGTGCGGGCCTCCGGCCAGCAGCCCAGCCGCCTCCTCCTGGCCTGCACCTTCGATCTGCCCGTTCAACCGGAGATGGCCGCGGACCCAGAGGGGCCGCAGCGGATCGCCATGCTGCTGGAGCGGGTGGCCGCCAGCCGTTCAGGTCTCGTTGAATGTCACCCATCTCGACCAGATGGGAAGCCGGCAGAAGTCGTCGTGATCATATTGCACGAGGACGGTCTCAACAAACAGAGCTTCCTTACCGCCTTGACGAGGACTGAGGAAGGTCATCCGCAGTCATCGCCTGGGAGCTGGAAGGGCTGTCCGCGAGTGCAGAGGTTCTGTCTGAGGTGCAAGCCATCGTTGAGCAGGCGGGCGCTTTTGCCTCGGGTCGCCAAGACGGGCCGCGAGGCCGATACTCCTGCCTCGGCCCCTGCCGCGACAGTGACGCCGGCACCCGCGCCTCCACCGGCTCCGGCCGCTCCTGCGCCCGCCGCCGCTCCATCGCGCTTCTGCCCGAGCTGCGGCAGGCAGGCGCAGCCGCAGCAGCGCTTCTGCACCGGCTGCGGCGCCACGCTGGAAGGCTGAGGGTATGGACGACTTCTATCGGGGTGTTGCCATCGCAGGGGCGGCCCTCGTCCTAATCAGCGCCCTGTGGACCGTGGTGAGACTCCAAAGGGAGCGCCCCTTCTCCTCGCTCGGCACCCTCATGGCCGGGGCGGGAGCGGCACTCAGCCTGGTGATCCTCATCCTGATCGTTGACATCGACCTGAAGGAGGAGGCGACCTGGGGCCTCCTGGCCGGTGGCGCCCTGGCGGGAGCCTTCCTCGGCACGAAGATCCCCCTCTACCGGCGAGGGGACAGCGTCCTCTGCAGGGCGGCAGGCTGGCACCTGGCGCTGCCCGCCGCGGCCATCGCCGCCTTCCAGGTCATGGGAGTACGCGAATCTGTCGACGGGATTATTCTCAGCTTCGCGGCCCTCCATGCGGCGACTGCCTTCGCTGTTGCCGCTAGCGTCCTCCTGCTGGTCCGCCGTGTCGCCGTCCGCCCCACGCAGGCCCCGGCCCAGGGCCGGCCCGCGCCCGCGACCGTAGCCTCGGGAGGGCAGTGCCCTCGCTGCGGCTCCCCAATTCGCCCCAACTGGCGCTACTGCATGACTTGCGGGGCGTCGCTATAGGACTCCGCCGGCGAAGGGTGCTCGCGGCCTCTGCCGGTGCTGGCGGCCTGCGAGGCTCCCAAGACAGGACCGTTGAAGGCATCCCCCTCGTGATTCTCCCAAGAATTACCGACAATTGATTCAGGCTACCAGAAGTTGGTGGGCTTGGCGCTCTTGCGTGACAGCAGGGGCCAAGTGTGCTAGAGTAGCCATAAGAACGAGTCCCTGTCTTCGATCTGCAACTCAGAGCCCCATTTTGTCTTGCACTCGACGACGCGGAATAGCAGACCCCTGAAGGAGGTCGTCGAGTGTCTTACACAGACAGAACCCTAACGTGCCTTGATTGCGGTACCCAATTCACCTTCTCGGCTGAGGACCAGGAGTACCACGCCAGCCGCGGCTTCACCAACGAGCCCAAGCGATGCTCCGGTTGTCGCGCCGCCCGTAGGTCAGAGCGTGGCGAAGGCCGTGGCTATGGGGATGGCTACAGCTCGTCCCCCCGCCAGATGCACACTGCCGTTTGTGCCCAGTGCGGCAAGAACGCCGAGGTCCCATTCGAACCACGGGGTGACCGGCCCGTCTATTGCAGGGAGTGCTACGCCCAGCGCGCACCTGTTCGCAGCCGCTACTAGACTCAGCCGCTGACCCTGGCACACAGCCCTTCATAAGGGCGTCGGATGCGAGCTTCGACGGCTCGACGGTTGAACGCGCCCAGCAGAGGAGGAATGCCAGTGACCACGCTACTTGTGGGAAACCTATCCTCTAAGACCAAAGCTAGTGACTTACGGACCGTCTTCTCGGTTTTCGGGGAGATCAGCTCAATGCGGGTCGCCTGCGATCATGCCGGCCGCACCCGCGGCTTCGCCCTTGTTGAACTTGAAGACAGGGCTGCGGCTATCGCCCTGCAATCCCTGAAGGGCGCGGAACTGAAAGGACGAATGATGAGTGTCGCCGTGAATCGTCCTTTGCCGGTCGTGAGGCGGCAGGCCGCGCGCACGGGGCGCACTCAGCGAAAACCCACGCTGCCTGCCCATTCGCATAAGTCGAAGGCGTAGCGCAAGACGGGGGAGTGACTCATGAGGCTAGGAATGCGGCGCCTGGGCACATCGCTCTCCTTCGTGGACGCGCCAAGCGGCGAGGTCGTCCTGAAGATCGGCTTGGCCCCAGATGGCTGCTTCCTGATCGGCTTTCATCTGTATGATTCCAATGGCTGTCCGGCCGGCGAATCAGCGGGCATCTCGCCCTTGCCTGACGGGGTCAGAGTCCAGTCCAGCGACGGCGAGCTGTTGCTGGATATGCCCGCTGAACTCGATGCGGACATCCAGTACCGCCTCTATAGCCGGAGCGGTCAACTCCTCACCTCCTCGGACGGAGTTAGCACCCGGATTGGTCCGTGCCTGCACATGGAGACGTCGCCTCGCTCAGGCATCGCATCATACTATTCCCACCGGCGCCCGGCCTGATCTCGCCCCGCGTGATCACGGCCGCAACAGAGCACCTGCCTAGTATCGTCAGGCGCCTGGTCCCCCCCGCAGAACCGGCCCACTCATTTGGCTCTCCAGCGCCCTGACTCGACTTCACCGCACACTAGCGCCATATGGTCGAGACACGAGTTGGCCTCGCATCACTCGCGAGGAGCGGCGCGACCTGGTGAGGCTGGTTCTCGCTGAGGTCGCTGTCGACACGGGAGAGGTGAAGGGGATACTGACGAAGCCAGCCTTTGCCCCTCTGTTCCGGGTACTTGGCAGAAGAGGCAGGCGGGTTGGTCTGTGTTTGCTGTTGGCGACCCCGAAGGGATTCGAACCCTCGATCTCCACCGTGACAGGGTGGCATGTTAGACCGCTACACCACGGGGCCGCCCGCGATGTGGAGCCCGCCGCCACGCGCACGCGCGACCGTCGGGCCTGTCTGATTCTAGCCTTGCGGCCGGCCGCTGTCAACGAATCGATCTGCCTCCCGCCGTCGTTGTGGCTAGCTCGGTGGGCGGCTATAATAGCGGCGAGTTTGGCCCGCGACTGCGGGCCCGAGGAATGAAGTGCCAAGAAAACCGCGCCCTCGCACCAGGCCACAAACCGTATCGCGAAAGAGACCACGCCGCCGCACTCTGCTGGCGCCGGCTGCCCCTGTTTCAGAGACCGGCGGAGCGGCCAGGCCCAAGGTGGTGCCCTTCGCTCCTCGCCGACCGATAGTGCAGGCTACCGCCACGCCACCCCAAGCGCGCATCTACGACTACGGCTATGTGCTGCGCGAACTGCGGCGCATCGCCATCATCGGCGGCGGTGCGATGCTCCTCGTCGTCATCATCTCCTTCGTGCTCCGCTAGCAGGGGCCGCCCGTCACTTAGCGAAGGCGTCCGATGGCTGTGAAGACGGCGACGCCTACCACCACGTAGCCGAAGACATCGTTGGCCGAGAAGACGCCGGCTCCCTCCACCAAGTTTCTGACCGCGTAGGCGAGCAGCACTCCCACCACGGCCATTCCCTGAAGCGTGGGACCTCGCTTGCGGTTGGATGCCCAGCTTACTGACTCGCCGACGGCGTAGCCCAGGCCCAGCCCCAGGAAGAGGCCTATGAAGACGCCGACGTTGAATGGGACGAGGAATCCCCAAAGAGCCCCCACGGCAGCGCCTACGGCCACCGCGGCGCCCAGGCCGCGCATCACGAAGGCAGCGCCCAGTTGATACGTGGGCAGACGCCGTAATCGCGCGCACTCACGGCATCGGGCGCCCACGGGCGTGATCACGAGGCATCGCGGACAGATGGGCTTGCCGCAGCGACTGCAGGTCAGCTCGGTCTCAACCGAGGGGTGGGTGGCACACTGCATACGACTGGTGGACGGCCAACCTCAGGCCCTGTGGATGACGTATCTCTCGGCCAGGGTCATGAAGGCGTCGATGGCTTCGTCGGGCAATGGTATGTCGCCGGGCAAACGCTGGTGCTCGCCGCCGAGGCCATGATAGTCGCTGCCGCCCGTGGGCAACAGGCCACGCCTGCGGGCTATCGTCAGCAGGCGTTCGACACTGGCCTCGTCGTAGTCCTGGTAGTAGACCTCCATGCCGCCCAGGCCGGCTTCCTGGAGAGCCAGCAGCAGGTCTTCGAGGTCCCCGGTCTCCCTGGGATGGGCCAAGACCGGGAAAGCCCCCCTCTGTTGAAGGAAGGCCACGGCCTCGGCGGGTGTCATCTTGGTGCGGTCGGCGTAGGCGGGGCCGTTGCGACCGATGTAGCGGTCAAACGCTTCCTGGACGGTGCCTACGTGCCCCTTCTCGAGCAGAGCCTGCGCCACGTGGGGGCGCCCGACGGCCCCGCCACCGGCGATCGCCTGCACCCTCTCCCAACTGACGTTCACGCCCAGGTCGTGCAGCTTCTCTACCATGCGACGGCCGCGGTCCCACCGCGAGTCGCGTAGGCGGGCGAGTTCCTCCTGGAGATGGGCGTCCTTCGGGTCCAGGAAGTAGCCCAGCACATGCACCTCGCCGCCCGCGATGTCGGTGCTCATCTCCACGCCAGGGATGAGCGTGAAGCCCGGATACCGGGCCGCCGCCTGCGCGGCCTCGGGCAGACCCTCCATCGAATCATGGTCCGTGAGGGCCATGATCTCGACGCCGCGCGAGGCGGCCAGTTCGACCAGGGCCGCAGGGCTCAAGACGCCGTCGGAGCAGTTACTGTGGGTGTGGAGATTGGCCCGGCTACTCACGGCGCTCTATCTCCCGATCCACACGCACGATTTTGCGCGCCAGCCCGGTGGCCTCGTCGATATCGACGAGGACGGAGTTGAACTGGAGGACGCGGCTGTTCTCGGCGACGGTGAGACGGTGGGGGAGCTGATGAAGGAAGCGGGAGAGAACCGAATCTACGTCGTCGCCGATCACAGAGTCCCGGCCTCCCACCATGCCCACGTCACAAACGAAGGCCGTGCCCTTGGGCAGGACGCGCGCATCGATGGTGCCGACGTGCGTGTGGGTGCCCACGACAGCGGAGACGCGGCCGTCCAGGTACCAGCCCAGGGCTACCTTCTCGCTCGTGGCTTCCGCGTGCAGGTCGACGAAGACAGCGGACCTCGCCGGCAGTTGCTTCAAGATAGCATCAGCGGCACGAAAGGGGCAATCCAGGGCGAGCATGAACGTGCGGCCCTGGAGGTTGACAATGGTCAGCCCATTGCAGGTCATGACGCCGCGCCCCGGCGTCCCCGGAGGGTAGTTGTGAGGGCGAAGGATGGGGGCGTCCTCATCCAGCCAGGGGATGATCTCCTTCTGGTCCCAGATATGATTGCCGGAGGTGATGACGTCCACCCCAGCGTCGAACAGCTCGCGCGACGTGGCCAGGGTGAGGCCACGGCCGGCGGCGGCGTTCTCGCCGTTGCAGATGGTCAGGTCCACGCCCAGTTCCTGTCGCAGGCCGGGCAAGAGGGCAGCCACAGCCCGCCGGCCGGGCCGTCCCATCACGTCGCCCACCATCAGCACCTTCACGGCGCCTCCTCTAGGACATGCAATGAGGAGCGGCCATCCTCGCTTCTGTGGACCTCGCCGCTCCCCATCGCTTATCTACTTGGCGTAGTCTACGGCCCTCGTCTCGCGGACCACGGTCACCTTGATCTGCCCGGGGTACTCCAGGCTCTCTTCGATCTTGCGACTAATGTCCCTGGCCAGTCGCATCGAGGCCAGGTCGTCCACTTCCTCGGGCTTGACGATGATGCGGATCTCACGGCCGGCCTGGATGGCGAAGGCCTTTTCGACGCCCTCGAAGCCGATGGCCAGGCTCTCCAGCGCCTCGAGCCGCTTGATGTAGTGCTCCAGCGTCTCCATGCGCGCCCCGGGGCGGCTGCCGCTGATGGCATCAGCGATCTGGACGATAACGGCCTCCACCGTTTTCGGCTCTTCCTCTTCGTGGTGAGCAGCGATGCAGTGGACCACCGCCGGGCTGACGCTGAATCGACGGGCCAGCTCTGCGCCGATGACGGCGTGGGTACCCTCAACCTCGTGGTCGATGGCCTTCCCCAGGTCGTGGAGAAGGGCGCCCCGGCGGCAGATGTTGACATCGGCGCCGATCTCCTCGGCGAGGAGGCCGGCGATGTGGGCGCTCTCCACGGCGTGCATGAGCTGGTTCTGTCCGTAGCTAGTGCGGAACTTGAGGCGGCCCAGGGTCTTCAGGAGCTCGGGGTGAAAACCGGGACAGCCCGCCTCGATGGCCGCCTCCTCGCCGGCGTCCTTGATGCCTACCTCCACCTCCTGGCGGGCCTTCTCCACCACCTCTTCGATGCGCGTGGGATGGATGCGCCCGTCGGTCACCAGCTTGGTGAGGGCGACGCGGGCAATCTCCCGTCGCACCGGGTCGAAGCCGGAGAGGGTGACGGCGTCCGGAGTGTCGTCGATTATGAGGTCGACGCCGGTGGCGGCCTCGAGGGCGCGGATGTTGCGGCCCTCGCGACCGATAATCCGGCCCTTCATGTCATCGCTGGGGATGGGCACTACAGAGACAGTGGATTCGGCGACAACGTCAGTGGCCAACCGTTGCATGACGGTGGCCAGGGTGTCACGGATGCGCGCCTCGCCTTCCTCTTTTACCTCCGCCTCTACGGCGCGAACGCGGCGGTTGGCGTCGTCCCGGACCTCCTTCTCCACCTCCGCCAGGAGTATGCCACGGGCCTCCTGGCTGGTTAAGCCTGATATCCTTTCTATTTCCTCAAGCTGCTTCTTGCGCAGCTCATCTAGGTCTGCCCTGGTGCTGGCTAACTCCTTTTCCTTCTCGTCGACGGATTGATTGCGGCGGTCCAGGGCCTCTAGCTTGCGATCCAGGTTCTCTTCTCGCTGGGTAACACGCTGCTCCAGCTTCAGGACTTCGGCTCTTCGCTCCTTGAGCTCGGCCTCAACCTGGGCCCGCAGTCGAATTGCCTCTTCTTTTGCCTCTAGAAGGATCTCCTTTTGTCTGGTCTGAGCTTCTGCGAGGATCTTGGCAGCATTTGTTTCCGCTGCCTCTAAACGCCCCTGGCCGATCCTCCGTCTTATGGTGTTGCCGAGAAGAGCCCCGATCGCCAGCCCCAGGACGCCCATGACGACGCCCAAGACTATGGCTACGGGCATTGCAACCTCTCTTTCTGTTTAGGCGTTCTCCTTGTCTCGATTATGTCTTGGTTGATCCATCAAATGTTGAACCCGCCACCGGCGGGACCGATTTTCAGATTCATGATACGGGCAGCTCAGCTAGGGTGTCAAGGAATCGAGCGAGGCGGAGAGCAACCAGCAACAAGCGGTTAGCAACAAGGTCCACCCCCTTGTTGCCTGTTCCTTGTTGCCTATTGCTCCTTCTCGCCGGCCTCCTGCCAGCAGCGGTCCATCGTGCGACGGGCCACCTCGTAGGAGAAGCCGCGGCGCACCAGGAACCCGCCCAGGCGACGCCGGAAGGTCTCATAGTCAAGGCCGCGGAAGGCGTTCAGGCGGCGGCCGGCGGCGCGATAGGCGGCCTCTTCATCGGCGACGGAGGCCGTGGCGGCAGCGGCCGTCTCAGCGGCCACCCCCTGGGCCCGCAGCTCCTGGACGATGAGGCGTCGACCTCGGGGGCTGGTGGCCTCCCGGCTCTCCGTCCAGAAGCGCGCGAAGGCCTCGTCGTCCAAGTAGCCCCGCTCCCTGAGCCGGCGCACCGTCTCGTCGATGTGCCGCAGGCCGATGCCCCGGCGGGCCAGGCGGCGGCGCATCTCCTTCTCGCTGCGCGGCCGGTAGGAGAGGAGCCTCAGCGCGGCGTCGTAGGCCAAGTGCTGGGCGTCGGCCTCCTGGAGGGCGCCCACCTGCGCCTCGCTGAGCTCCATGTCGGTGTGGAGGCCGGCGTCCTGGGCCAGGTGCAGGGCGAGAGCGAAGGCGAAGCGGCCCTCGTCGCCGTAGACGTTGACCCGCGGGCGCCGCTTCTGCTTCTCGATGGAGGAGATGATCATCGACTGCTAATCAAGGAGGCCCGGCCCAGGTGGGCCGGGCCTCCTGGTTCCTCAGCGTTCTCGACGGACGGCTAGGCCTCGTCTCCCCCCTCGCCAGGGGCCGCTGCCGCGTGGCCGCCGGCGCTGTCCCGGATCCGCTGCTCGATCTCGATGGCCACTTGGGGGTTCTGGCGCAGGTACTCCTTCGCGGCCTCGCGGCCCTGCCCCAGGCGCAGGTCGCCGTAGCTGATGAAGGCGCCCATCTTCTTGAGCACCGCCATCTCCACCCCCAGGTCGATGATGTCGCCCTCGCGGCTAATCCCCAGGCTCTTGCCCGTAAACATTATGTCAAACTCGGCCGTGCGGAAGGGCGCCGCCACCTTGTTCTTCACCACCTTCGCCCGCACGCGGCTCCCGATGACCTGCGGCCCTTGCTTGATGGACTCCACACGCCTCAGGTCGATGCGGACCGAGCTGTAGAACTTGAGGGCGCGGCCCCCCGGCGTCACCTCCGGATTCCCGAAGACGATGCCCACCTTCTCCCGCAACTGGTTGATGAAGATGACGGCGGTGTGGGAGCGCGCGATGGCCGCCGACAGCTTGCGCAGGGCTTGGGACATGAGGCGCGCCTGCAGACCGGGAAGCGAGTCGCCCATCTCCCCCTCGATCTCGGCCCGGGGCACCAGGGCGGCGACGCTGTCCACCACCACGACGTCCACGGCGTTGCTGCGCACCAGGGCCTCGGCGATCTCCAGCGCCTGCTCGCCGGTGTCAGGCTGGGAGATCAGGAGGTCCTCTATGTTGACGCCGAGGGCGCCGGCGTAGGAGGGCTCCAGGGCGTGCTCCACGTCGATGTAGGCCGCCATGCCGCCCATCTTCTGGGCCTCGGCGATGATGTGCTGGGCAAGGGTAGACTTGCCGGTAGACTCCGGCCCGAAGATCTCGGTCACCCTGGACCGAGGGATGCCGCCCACGCCGAGGGCCATATCGAGGGCCAGGGAGCCGGTGGGGATGGTCTCGACCTGGAGATGGGCCGAGGCCTCGCCGAGGCGCATGATGGCGCCCCGGCCGAACTGCTTCTCTATCTGGCCGATCGCCAGCTCGAGAGATCGCTGCCTCTCCGTGGTGGCCGGGGCGGATTGTGCGGTGGACTGATCCGTAGTCATGAGAGCCCTCCCTGAGCGCATCTTGGCGCATGTGTTCTACTTTCTGCGGCATGATAGCACAGGGCTGGGGGCTCTGCAAGGGAGAAAACGAAGGAATTGGGAACCGGGAACACATAGGCGTCCGCCGGCCGATGTGGCACGGGGTTCTACGCGCCATCATTGACGAGGGGTATCGTGCCCTTCTACATTCCGAGCCGCACAGAGTGCTGAGAAATGAGGTCCTAGTATGGAGTGGTTGGATGGTCGGGTCAAGGCCAGCGCCATGGCTGAATCAAACGCCCACGGCCTGAGCCGCGAGATTCCTGACGCCGTGAAGCGCGCCGTGCGGCAGAGGTGCAAATTCTGTTGCGTCATTTGCGGCGCGTTTCCCATTCAGTACCATCACTTTGCACCTGAGTTCCCTGCCGCCCACAGGCACGCGCCAAAGGGCATCACGCTCCTCTGCGGATTGTGCCATGACAAGAAAGACACGTGGGGTCATCAGCCCTCGAGAAGTAGCGGAGGCTGACAAGCGCCGAGCCACCGAGAGCCCTTTGACCAGCATCCCCTTCGCCATGAAGGCTCCTGCCGTGACGGTGGTCGGCACCATCATGCTGCTGGGGCAGGGGCCGCTGATCACGGTGGGCGATGTTGCTGTACTATCTCTTCGAATCATAGGCGACGGTGTCCCAGTGGTCTCGGGACGCTTCTTTGATGCTCGCCGGCGCCGAAACGGTCGTCGTTGAAGAGAACGTGATCCTCGTACGTCCCGACAACTGGGATCGTCCTAAGCTGACAGGCCGGGATCTGAGTGATTCGCCAGGCTCCTGGACGGATCGCCTGGCCTTGCGAGTCCACCCCCCCACGGATTTACACATTCGACAGTTGTCCATGCGCTGCCAGAACTGGCGTCTTGAGATCGACGCGAAGGCGCGGCGTGATAGTGGACGAAGATGGTGGTGCGGCGTTCAGCGGATTGGGCTTACCCGAAGACCGGTCTTGGTGCGGGAGATCGAGGCGCAGGTCAGATTCGAGGACCCTGACAAGTGGTGCCCGTCTCCCCCGACGACCTTTGGAGGCAAGCCCGGGTTCAGGGCGCCTCGCGACGGTCGGTGATTTCAGGCCCTTGCTCGAAGCAAGAGCTACGCCGACTTCGCCAACCTGGGTACGCAGCAAGCCCACCACGGCTCTTAGCCGGACTGCAAGCGCCCGAGAGCGTAAGGCAGCCATGCCCACCACCCTCCGCGTCCACCTGACGCCGCGCTCGGCACGAGATGAGGTGCTGGGCCTGGAGGGCGACGTCCTGCGGGCGAGGGTGACGGCGCCGCCCGTGGAGGGCCGCGCCAACGAGGCCCTCCTGCGCTTGCTGTCGAGGCGCTCGGCGTCCCGAAGTCCTCCCTGCGCATCGTGCGCGGGCAGCGAAGCCGCCAGAAGCTGGTGTCAGTGGAGAGCCTGGACGCGGCGGAGGTGCACCGCCGCCTCGAACTTCGATCCTCGAACCTCGAGCCGCGAGCCTAGAGGCTCCCGGCTACGGCCTGCCCCAATACTTGGAGAAGGATGATGGCCACCAGCGGCGTGATGTCGATCATGCCCATGCGGGGCACGATCCGTCGCAGCGGCGAGAGGATGGGCTCCGTGATCTGGTCCAGCATCTCGATCAGCGGGTTGCGCGCGTCGAGAGCGAACCAGGAGAGGATGGCCCGCGCGAAGATGGCAATCGAAAGAACCTGGGTCAGGACGAGGACAATGTTGGCTAGGATGGCGCTACCCTCCCAGGGTCTTCCCCTTCTCGTAGGTGGCGATGATGGCCTCAATCACGGCGGCGCGCATGCGGGCGTTCTCCAGCACGCGCAGCCCCTCGGCGGTGGTGCCGGCGGGCGAAGTTACCATGTGCCGCAGCTCGGAGAAGGGCGTGCCCGTCTCCTGGGCCAGGCGCGCCGTCCCCAGCACCGTCTGGGTCACCATCTCGATGGCCAGGTCACGTCGCAGCCCGATGTGCACGCCGGCGTCGGTTAACGCCTCCATCACCAGGAAGATGAAGGCCGGGCTGCTGGCGGAGACGGCGGTCGCCATGTCCAGATACTTCTCGTCGGCCATGTACAGCTCGCGGCCCATAGCCGCCAGGAGCTTCTGTATGCTCTCGCGCGCCTCCTCAGTGACGGCGTCGGTGGCCGTCCACAGGCTCATGCCCTCGCCGACCATGGCCGGAGTGTTGGGCATGACCCGCACCACCATCGAGTGGTCTAGAGTGCTGCACAGGCGCTCGATGCGCACGCCCGCCATGATGGAGACCACTGTCTGACGGGAGTCCAGGTGGCCCTGAATGACCTTGGCGACGCCTCCGAACTCCTGGGGCTTAACGGCCAGGAGAGCGATGTCCGACTCGGCGGCCACGCGGGCGTTGTCGTCGGTGGTGGCGAGGCCGTACTGACGGGCCATCAGGTCCCGTCGCTCAGGCCTCAGGTCGCTGACCACGATGTCGGAAGGCGAGAGGACGCCCTTCTTCAAGACGGCAGCCACTATAGCCTCGCCCATGAGGCCGCCACCGATCAGTCCCAGCCGAACCGCCATTCTACTCCTCCTTAGGTCGCGCCCACTCCCAGGCCGGCTCCCGGGGCCCGAAGATGGCGCGTCCGATGCGGACCATCGTCGCGCCCTCCTCGATGGCCACCTCGAAGTCGTCCGTCATGCCCATGGACAGGTGCCGCAGCCCCAACGCGTCCCGCAGGCGGCGCAGCTCACGAAAGACGGGCCGCGCTTCCTCCGGATCGTCGACCATCGGGGCCACCGTCATCAGCCCCTGCACGGTAAGGCCCTGCAGCCCGGCGATCCGGTCCAGTGCCCGGCCCGTGTCCTCCGGCCTGAAGCCGAACTTGCCGGCCTCGCCGGCGACGTTGACCTCCAGCAGGATAGGCGCCGGCCCGGCTACGGGAAAGCTCGCCGCCTGGCGGCCGATGAACTCAGCCAGGCGCTCGGAATCGACGCTGTGAATTATAGCAAAGAGCCCCAGTGCTGTCTTGACCTTGTTCGTCTGCAAGTGACCCACGAGGTGCCAGCGCGGGCGCGTCCCGAGCGCCTCGACCGCGGGAATCTTGGCGGCCGCCTCCTGCACCCGGTTCTCTCCGACGTCGGTCAGACCGGCGCGGCAGGCCTCGACGACCAGCGCCGCCGGGAAGCCCTTGCTCACCCCGACGAGTGTGACCTCATCGGGAGAGCGGCCCACCCGTTCGCAGGCCGCCGCCACGCGCTCCCGCACCGACCGCAGGTTGTCGGCGATACCCACGCGGCGAGCATAGCACCCGGCGCGACCGCGTGGCAGTGCTCACAACGAATAGGGAACGGATACGCGGATGCGTCCCCATCCTCATCCGTTTATCCGTTCGACATCCGCTGTGAGCACCCGCGGCGGGGCGGTGCCGGGCGGGCGGAGGGGCCACCGCTCCCATCGTGCGTATCAGTGGCCCGCTCGGCGCAGACGCCAACCCGGTCGGCCATGTTGCCCCCGACGGTGTTCCCGTCGGTCTTCACCGAGCCGGCGTACCAGAGACAGATGGCGGAGCCCTTGTTCCACATGATGTGGTTGGAGATAACGTCTCCTTCGGCGCCGTTGACGAATGAGACGCCGATGCCGGCGTTGTCAACGAAGCTACTGTCGCGCACGATGAGCTTGCCGCCCTGCGAGAGGAGGCCGCCGCCCAGTATGCGGCCCAGGGGAGCGGTGTCCTGCACGACGTTGCCCAGGAAGGAGCCCGTCGCCCGCCGCGGTATGGTGCCCTGAGGCTGGCCGGGCAGTCGCGGCGCCGGATAGGCGCGGTACTCGGCGCCGTGCTCCTGGTTGCGCTCGAAGCGGTTGAGGAGGGCGGAGACGTCGGCGCCCCACACGAAGAGCCCCGTCAGGCGGTTGTCGTTGATCTTGTTCTTGATGAGGGTGGCCTTCGTGCCGGGGAAGAAGACCAGCCCGGTGCTGCCGTTGTCCTCGATGGTGTTCTCGTTCAGGTGGAACTCGCCGCTGGCGACGAAGGCGCGCGGGGTTGGCCAGGAAGCAGGGCGGGGGTTCGACGGTGGCCGGGGGCAGGAGCTGGCAGGGCGTCTGGCCGGCGAAGAAGCCCGGCCCCCGGTTCGACGCCACCTCGCTCGTCGATACCTGGACCCGGCCCACGTTGCCTACCGCCGACACGCCCACGCCGCCGTTGCCCCGTATCTCGCTGCTCATGACGGCGGCGCTGGAGCCGTTGCGGATCAGGACGCCGTCGCCCGAGACGCCCGTCACCAGCGCGCCGCTCACCTCGGCGTTGCTGCCGGCGTCGATGTGGATGCCGACGCCGCCCCCGGACACGACCACGTTCCGCAGCCGGACGTCAATGGAGTTGAAGACGTAGACGTTGGCGGGGACGCCGCCTCGCACGCTCAGGTCCTCCAGCGTGGTGCCGCTGGCGTTGAGGATGAGCACCCCGTCGCGGGCGCCGAGGCCGTCGATGACGGTGGCGTCGGGTCCGGCGCCGCGCAGGGTGAGGCCGGGAGGCGTCGTCTGGTCGAAGACGGGCGTCTCCACGTAGAGGCCGCCGGACAGGCAGATGACGCCGCCCGCCGGCGCGGAGGCGATGGCCGCCTGCAGGCTCTGGTTTGGTGATACGTTGACCGAGCAGGGCGCGACGGGCTGCGCCAGGGCCCGGCCGGGAAGTGAGGCAGGACAACGGCCAGGGCGACCAAGAGGAGAAGCCAGCCTGCCCGCCGGACAGCGGGCTGCCGCCGCTGGGCGGCGTGGTGCAGTCAGGCCGGGGCGAGAGATGCTGGCGGGGTGCACGGCCCCCGCAGATTAAATCGAGGGCGTGATTCTGTCAACTAGTCTTTAGAGGAGATTCACCGCGTCCTCACATGGCGTGCGAAGACGAGCAATCCGTTCTGGCCGTAGCTGCAGGGCTTCAGCCCTGCCCAATGCAGACCTGAAGGTCTGCAGCTACTTCGTGCGCTAGGCGGCTCAGGTTCGGCCCGACATGCCTGTCGGTCGCCCTCACCCGCACTTGTTGTAGCCGCAGCGGCGGCAGATGAGGCAGCCCTCGGCGAAGACGAGGATGGCGCCGCACTCCGGGCAGAGGAGGCCGGTGGAGACGTCGGAGGAGGAACCAGGAACCAGATGCCGGGAACCAGCGGGCCGTCCGCCCTCTCCCCGGTTCCGGTCCCTGCGTTCCTGGTTCCTTGCTCGGGTTCCTGGTTCCTGGTTCCTTGCTCGCAAACTTCAGCTCCAGCCAGCGGAACATGTAGTCCACCAGCGAGCTCGCCTGCGGGATCTCGGGGTTGCTCGTGAAGCCGTGCGGCTCGAAGCGGACGCTCTTGAACTTGGCGGCCAGGTTCTCGATGGGGACGCCGTACTGGAGGGCCAGCGACGTCATCACCGCCAGCGAGTCCATGAGCCCGCGGATGGTGGAGCCCTCCTTGGAGATGGTGATGAACACCTCCCCCGGCGAGCCGTCCTCGAAGAGGCCCACCGTCAGGTAGCCCTCCTGCTCCCCCACGCGGAACTTGTGGGTGATGGAGCGACGCTCCTCCGGGCAGGCGGCGCCGGTAGGGGACGGCGGCCCGGCCCGCGGGCGGCAGGACGCCGGGCGGCAGGGCCATCGCGACCTCGGCGGCGGCGGCCTCGGCCTGCTCGGGGCCGCGCATCGGTGGCGTGAGACAGCACCTGCATCTCCCGCGAGCGGTCCCGGTAGATGGTGATGCCCTTGCAGCCCTCGCGGTAGGCCAGGAGGTAGGCCTTCTCCACGTCGTCGGGCGTGGCCGTCTCGGGGAAGTTGATCGTCTTGCTGACGGCGTTGTCGGTGTGGCGCTGGAAGGCGGCCTGCATGCGCACGTGCCACTCGGGGGCGATGTCGTGGGCGGCGACGAAGACCTTCCGCACAGCGGCCGGTATCGAGCGGCGGCGGCTGGCCGACAGCGCCTTCAGGCTGCCCACCCGCGCCAGCTCCTCCATCAGCTCCGGCGAGTGGAAGCCCAGCCGGCGCGCCGTCTCCTCGAAGCACCTGTCCACCTGCGAAAGCTGGCTGACCCGGCCCGGGTCCTTGGCGTCCAGGAAGTGCTGTCGGACGAAGGCCAGCGCGAAGACGGGCTCGATGCCCGCCGAGCAGTCGGCGATGATGGAGAGGGTGCCGGTAGGCGCCACCGTCGTGCGGGTAGCGTTTCGCAGCCGCCGGCCGGCCTTCTCGTAGACTGAGCCCTCCCAGGCCGGGAAGACGCCTCGCTCGCGGGCCAGCTCCTCGGAGGCGCGGTCGGCGTGCTCCTGGATGAAGGTCATCAGGCGCTCGCCGAGGCTCAGAGGCCTCCTCCGAGTCGTAGGGTATGCCCAGCCGGAACAGCAGGTCAGCCCAGCCCATGACCCCGAGGCCGATCTTGCGGGTGAGCTTCGTCATCCGCTCGATCTCGGGGATGGGGTAGAGGTTCATGTCGATGACGTCGTCGAGGAAGCGCACGCAGAGGGGGATGACGTCCGCCAGCCCCTCCCAGTCCACGCTCCGCGCCGGGAACCGGGAACTGGGAATCGGGAACTGGGCCCCGCCGCCCCGCCTGTATGCCTGTCCGCTTGTCGCCTGCTCCTCCCGCACGAACTTCGACACGTCCAGGGAGCCCAGGTTGCAGGACTCGTAGGGCAGGAGGGGCTGCTCGCCGCAGGGGTTGGTGGCCTCGATGCGGCCCAACTGAGGCGTCGGGTTGTCCCGGTTGACGTGGTCCAGGAAGACCAGGCCGGGGTCGCCGTTCTTCCAGGCGTTCTCCACGATCTGGCGGAAGACGTGGCGGCCGTTGAGGCGGCGCACCACCTGGCCGTTGCGGGGGTTGACCAGCTCGTACTCCGTCGTTGCGCTCCACGGCGCCCATGAACGCGTCGCTGGCCGCCACCGAGATGTTGAAGTTGGTGAGGGTGACCATGTCCGACTTGAGGTTGACGAACTCCTCGATGTCGGGGTGCTCCGCGGCCAGGATGGCCATGTTGGCGCCGCGGCGGGTGCCGCCCTGCTTGATGGCCTCGGTGGCGGCGTCGAAGACGCGCATGAAGGAGACGGGCCCGCTGGCGATGCCGCCCGTCGACTGGACGCGGTCGCCGGCGGGGCGCAGGCGGCTGAAGGCGAAGCCGGTGCCGCCGCCGCTCTGGTGGATGAGCGCCGTGTCCTTGATGGTCTCGAAGATGCCGGTCATGGAGTCCTCGACGGGGAGGACGAAGCAGGCCGAAAGCTGCTGGAGGGGGCGGCCGGCGTTGCCTAGGGTGGGGGAGTTGGGCAGGAAGCGCAGCGAGGTGAGGAGGGGGTAGAAACGCTCCTCCCAGGCCGCCACCTGCTCCTTGGAGGCGCCGTAGCCCTTCTCGGCCAGGGCGATGTTGTGGGCCACCCGCCGGAAGAGGTCCTCCGGCTTCTCGATCAGGCGGCCGCTCTCGTCCCGGGCCAGGTAGCGCCTCTCGAGGACGACGCGGGCGTTAGTCGAGAGAGGCAGCTTGGGGCGGCCTGGCTTCCTCGGAGAACGGGTCGAGGTGCGCCTGGTAGCGGTCATGGCACCTCATTTTAGCACGTCTGTCCGAGCGCGTGTCGAAAGCGCTGAGGCATTGTGGCGGCGGACCCCGACGGGGAGCCCGCCGCCACTGCTCTCACGACGAGTCCTTGCCGGTCGATGGCTGGTGGCGGGGAATCATGAATCGACCGGCTTGCCTGCCAGCAGGCAGGCGGGGCGGGGTAGACCCGTCGCGATACGCCTAACCTATGAGCACCCGCTGGTGCTCCCGCAGTTCTCGCAGCGATAGCACGATCCGCAGCGGGTCATGATCCAGCCGCAGTTCATGCAGGGCGGCGCGTCGCTCTCGCCGTTGCGCGACGACTTGCCGTTGCCCTTGTCCACCTCTATCCGGAACTGGCCCTGAGTGCCGTATTCGGCCGAGAGACGCGCCCGCACCTCCTCCGAGAGGATGCCCAGTTCCGCCTTCTCCTCCTCGCTCAAGAAGCGCGAGGCCAGCCAGCGGAAGATGTAGTCGACCACCGACTGCGCCACCGGGATCTCACGGTTCTCGGTGCGGCCCGCCGGCTCGAAGCGCATGTGGCTGAACTTGTGCACCAGGTCGACCAGGGGCACGCCGTACTGGAGGGTCAGGGAGATGGACGTGGCGAAGGCGTCCATCATGCCGGAGATGGCGCTCCCCTCCTTGGCCATGGTGACGAAGATCTCCCCCGGCGACCCGTCCTCGTACATGCCGACGGTGATGTAGCCCTCGTGCCCCTCGATGGAGAACTTGTGGGTGGTCGAGTCGCGCGTCTCGGGGAGGCGCCGTCGCACCGGCTCCGGCTTCGTGCTCGCCTCAGCGGCGGACGCGGCCGCCTTGTGCTCGCCAGCCGAAGTCGATAGGGGCTGCGTGCGCTTGGAGCCGTCGCGGTAGATGGCGATCGCCTTGAGGCCGTGCTGCCACGCCTGGACGAAGGTCTCCATCACATCGTCGACGCCGGCGTCGTTGGGCAGGTTCACCGTCTTCGAGATCGCGCCGGAGATGAAGGGCTGGACGGCGCCCATCATCCGTATGTGGCCCAGGGACGTGATGGAGCGAGAGCCGTTCTCGGGCCGGAAGGCGCAGTCGAAGACGGGCAGGTGCTCCTCGTCGCAGGCCGGGCGCCCCCTCGATGGTGCCCGTGTCGTCCAGGTGGGCAACGATGGCCTCGATCTCCTCGGGCGCGTAGCCCAGCGTGTCCGGAGGGCGCGCGGCACCGTCTGGTTCACCATCTTGAGGACGCCGCCGCCCACCAGCTTCTTGTACTTGATGAGGGCCATGTCGGGCTCCACGCCGGTGGTGTCGCAGTCCATCATGAAGGCGATGGTACCCGTGGGGGCGAGCACGCTGACCTGGGCGTTCCGATAGCCGTGGGCCTCGCCCAGGGAGAGGGCCTCGTCCCAGGCCGACCGGGCCGCCGCCAGCAGCCCCTCACCGCCGGGAACCTCCCCAGGAACCGGGAACTGGGAACCAGGAACCGGGTCCGCCGCCTCCCCTTGTTGCTTCTTGCCTGCCGCTTGTTGCACAAGTCTTCCCGTCGCGTCCCGGTGCTGTCGGATGACCGCGAGCATGGGCTCCCGGTTCAGTTCGTAGCCGGCGAAGGGCCCCATGCGGGCGGCGATACGGGCCGAGACGGCGTAGGCATGGCCGGTCATGATGGCGGTGAGGGCGGCGGCGTAAGCGCGACCGGCGTCGGAGTCGTAGGGGATGCCCAGTGACATGAGGAGGGCGCCCAGGTTGGCGTAGCCCAGGCCGAGCTGGTGGAAGTCGCGGGCGTTCTCCGTGATGCGCGGCGTCGGGTAGCTGGAGTTGTCGACGATGATCTCCTGGGCCAGGATGACCACGGCCACGGCGCGCCGGAACGCCTCGATATCGAAACTGCCCTCGTCGTCCATGAACCGCATCAGGTTGAGGGAGGCCAGGTTGCAGGCCGAGTTGTCCACGTGCATGTACTCGGAGCAGGGGTTGGAGGCGTTGATGCGACCGCTGCTGGGGCAAGTGTGCCAGCGGTTGACGGTGGTGTCGAACTGCATGCCGGGGTCGCCGCACTCCCAGGTGGCCTGCGCGATGCGGCGCAGGAGGTCGCGGGCGCGCATCGTCTCCAGCACCTGGCCGCTCGTGACGGCGCGCAGGGGCCAGTCGCAGTCCTCGATGGCGGCGCGCATGAACTCGTCGGTGGCCCGCACCGAGTTGTTGGCGTTCTGGAACTGGACGGAGGTCCAGGCCTCGCCGTTGAGGGACATGTCCCAGCCCGCCTCGCCCAGGGCGTGCGCCTTGCGCTCTTCCTTCGCCTTGCACTCGATGAACTCGAGGATGTCCGGGTGGTCGGCGTTGAGGATGACCATCTTGGCGGCGCGACGCGTCTTGCCGCCCGACTTGATGGAGCCGGCGATGGAGTCGGCGCCGCGCATGAAGGACACGGGGCCCGAGGCCAGACCTCCCGACGAAAGGGGCTCCCGCCCGGAGCGCAGCCGCGAAAGGTTGACGCCGGAGCCGGAGCCACCCTTGAAGATCATCCCCTCGGTGCGGCACCAGTCCAGAATCGACTCCATATTGTCCTCGACGGAGAGGATGAAGCAGGCGGAGCACTGGGGCTTCTCCTCCACCCCCACGTTGAACCAGACAGGGCTGTTGAAGGAGGCCTTCTGGTGGAGGAGCAGGTGCGTGAGCTCGTCGGCGAAGACGCAGGCCTCCTCCTCGTCGGCGAAGTAGCCATCCTTCAGGCCCCAGTCCCTCAGCGTTCCCACCACGCGGTCGATGAGCTGGCGGACGGAGGTCTCGCGCCGGATCTCGCCCTTCTCGTGGTGGACGACGAGGCCGGCCAGCGGCCCGCGGAAGTACTTGGAGACGACGACGTTGGTGGCGGTCTGCGACCAGAAGGCGGGCACCTCCACGTCCTTCTGCTCGAAGACGATGCTGCCGTCCTCGGCGAGTATGGCGGCGCCGCGGGTCTCCCACTCCACGCCGTCGTAGGGGTGGACGACCTGCCCGTCCGCGTCAGGCCTCGTGAAGAACCGCTCGATGGGCAGGCGGGCGGAGGGGTCGCGGGGTCCTAAGGGCGCAAGGCCTTGCGCCCCTACGGGGGTGGCTTGGGCGAGGAGGTCAGTGTCGGTGGTCACCATGGCCTCGGGTTTCCTTCCTAGTCGTCAGTCTGGCTCGCGCTCTCACCCCGCCCGGGGCCTTCAAGAACAAGGGACACCGCCCGCCGGGCGGCAGGCGGTGTCCCAGCGTTTCCCTCTAACTAGGGGGCTGTCGATAGGCCTCCCGGCGAAGCTGCCTGTCCGGCGCCCGTGTCCGGCTGGCCGGCAGGCGGGCCGGCGCGGAGGAGGTGCTCAGGCACAGCCTCGGCCTCTCCGCTGGCCGGGGGCGTTACGTCGCCGGCAGGCGGTTGCTCGATGCGCATGCGGTAGATGAAGGTGCGGGGGCCGTGAGTCGGGTTGATCCTGAGCCGGAGGCGCCGCTCGGAGATGCGCAGGGGGGCGGCGCTACCCTCGAGCTCCAATATCAAGACCCCGCGCTCCCGCTCGAAGAGGCCTTTCTCCAGGGCGGGCCACATGGTGACCTGCGAGCCCTCCTCGCCGAGCTCGCAGAAGCCCTCGGCGATCATCTCGCCGTCCCCGTTGTAGAGCTTCCCCCGCTGGCGCAACGCGACCTCCTTTTCGCCGACCCTAACGGGTCTTCGCCTCCCTACGACGACGCCCGGCGGTCCTTCCGCTCGACGGTCGACATTGATCCCGGCGAGATAAGATCGGGGCGCGGCCGGACCAGGGGTTTTCGTCCCGGCCGGCCGCGCCTGGGGGCGGGGCGTAGGGATGGCTCGAGCTGGCTAAGGACCTCGTCCGGGATCAGTGTGAGCTGGCCGGCCAGTCGAGTCGCCTCCCGCGGGCTCACCCCGGAGAGGCTCTCCAGCTCCTCCCGCAGCGAGTCGACGTCAGCGAAGGCGCGGTAGACGCTGGCAAAGCGGATGTAGGCGATGTGGTCCAGGTCCCGCAGGTGGTCCATGACCAGCTCGCCGATCAGGCTGCTCGGGGCTTCGGCCTTGCCCTGACCCTGGAGAGTGGCCTCAATGTCGTCCACCACGGCCTCGATGGCGCCGACGGGCAGGGGCCGTTTCTCGCAGGCGCGGCGGATGCCCAGGAGGAGCTTCTCGCGGGAGAAGTCCTCGCGGCGCCCGTCCTTCTTCACCACCTGGAGGCCGACGGTCTGGACGCGCTCGAAGGTGGTGAAGCGCTCGGCGCAGGACAGGCACTCGCGGCGGCGCCGGATGCCCTCCTCGCTGTCGCGGGAGTCGATGACCTTGGTGTCCTCAAATCCGCAGTAAGGGCAGCGCATGTTCTTCCTGGCTCGCCGTAACACCTATGGCTGCAACGGCCGGTGTACACTAGCCGCACCGGCTAGTGTACACTACATCTAGTATCTGTCAAGAGGGCTGGCACTATATTTTGTGGTTGATTGACGGAAGACGTGGACGGTAGTGGGCGGTCCGCTTGGAGGGCGGCAGATGGCGGTGCCAGCGGTGCGACCGGGGGTCTATCGATGTGTGCGGGCCAGGGAGCGCGGCCGGCCTGAGGGCTACAGCTCCTGGTAGCTCACGAGCTGGCGGAAGTCGATGGTCCCGCTCTCGGAGATGCTGTCCGCCTCGATGCCCGCTTCCTCGGCGGCGGCCACCGGGTTTAGCCCGCCCAGCAGCACCATCCCGATCTTGTTCAGCCCAACAGGCATCTGGCTGAGCGGTTCGCTGGCCTCGCCCATGAGGAGGACCCCACTGATGCCGGATCGCTTCAGATCGGCGACGATGGTCTCGACCACGGGCCGCGCAGGCGCCGGCATCTCGCGGAAGTTGGCGAGGATGCGCCCGGCGCCGGTGGCGGCCGCCCGCCGCACAGTGGTCATCCGAGCCCGGATGTAGGCTTCGGACGGGTCCAAGGACGTGCCGGCGTAGTTGATGATGGCTACGAAGCGTCGGGGCTTGCCGTTCCGCATCTCCATGAGTCCGCCGAACTTGGAGTCCACAGGCACGCCCGACTTGAGCAGCACGCCGTTGATGACGGCGCTGCACATGGTCGCGAAGCCCACCTGCCCTTCGGGGATGACCACGTCGCCCAGCTTCTCGCCGGCCTGCGCCAGAGCCACGCGGTCCGAGACGCAGAAACCGGCCGCGAAGGCCTCCTTCATCGCCTCCATCGCCTCGCGAAAGCGGGCGACGGGGAAGAGGGACGTGTTGATGGGCACCTGGCCGGTGCGTGTACGAGGGTCGAAGGTGGTTTGGTAGGCCAGCAGGTTGAGGCGCTCGATGACAAAGCCGACCTGCTCGGGAGCCAGGGCGTTCTTCAACTCCTCCATCCCCTCAGAAGTGATGGCACGACCGTCGCGGCCCGCGGCGCGGGTGAAACCCCGTTCGTCCGTGATCCTCAGGTGGTAGCGGACGGTGCGCTCGCTGAGGTAGACGCCGTGGGTTTCCAGCTCGCGGGCGATGGTGGTCGATCCGAGGGGCTCCGAGGACTCGGAGAGGATCTTGAGGATGGAGATGACTTTCCGTTCCGTGTCGCGCTCCGCCTGGACCATCGCCGTCACCTTCTCCCGCGCGCTTGCACCGCGCGCTCCGCGAGCATTATAGCGCACTTCTCTTCACGGGGGCCGCACTCAGCGAGGAGACGGCGTTGGTCCCGAGCCCTGGTCTATGCCCCGCTGACTGGCGGTCTCGGCCACGCGACTGGCGCCGTGCATAGGGGCCGCCTCGCGCACGCCCCCTACCCGGGCATCTGATAGGCGTTGGTAAGATACTGGAGCATCATGCGCTGCGCGTTGAAAAAGGAGGCGTTGAGGGCAATGGTGGAGCGCATGACCGCAGCATACGCCGTCGACCGTCCGTAGAACATGGGGAGGATCACGTACTCCAGCTTGTCGTAGAGGGAGGCGATCTCCCCGGAATGATCGCTTTCGGGTTCCGAATCATCGCCGATGGCCCAGCCGGTCGCACCTTCCGCGTGCCCCTCAATCCACCAGCCGTCCAAGACGCTCAAGCTTGGCACCCCGTTCAGGGCGGCCTTCATGCCGCTGGTCCCGGAGGCCTCCTGCGGCTTCAGCGGCGTATTCAGCCACAGGTCCACGCCGGCGCAAAGACACCTGGCCAGCTCCATGTCATAGTCCTCCAGGTAGACGACAGGCAAAGCGTCCCCCAGGGCAGCGGCAGCTTCGAAGACGCGCCGGATCATGGCCTTGCCGCTTTCGTCACGGGGATGGCTCTTGCCCCCGTAGATGACCTGCAAGGGGCCGACCTGAGCTGCGATCCTCTTCAGACGGTCGATGTCGGAGATCAGCAGGTCGGCCCGTTTGTAGGCGCTGGCGCGCCGCGCAAAGCCGAGGGTCATCGCCGCCGGTTGCAGATGGACACCGGTCCGCCTTTCCACCTCTGCCAGCAGCTCCCGCTTGCTCTGAGCGTGGGCCTCCTGGATCTCATCAAGCGGAATGCCCACAGCGTAACGCAGGTACAGATTGTCGGCGCGCCACTCGGGGATAAGGCGGTCGTAGAGGCTCTGAAAAGCCGGCGCTGTCCAAGTCACGCCGTGCACGCCGTTCGTAATGGAGTCGATAGGGTAGCCCGGAAACATGTTGTGTGAGATCTCCTCGTGACGCATGGAGACCCCGTTGATGTAGTGGGAGAAGAAAAGCCCCAGGTAGATCATGTTCAGGACGCCGCTTGGGCAGCACCCGGCCGCGTGGAGGACGGTCACCCATTTCTCGCCCAGCACCTGCCGGACCAGATCGGGGGAGAACTGGTCCTGGCCGGCAGGCACAGGGGTGTGGGTGGTGAATACGCATCGCTTGCGGACGGCCTGCTTGTCTGCCTCCGTGATATCGGCGACACCACGCTTTGCAGTCTCCTCTTCCAGGAGGGCCAGGACGAGCAGAGCAGAGTGGCCTTCGTTCATGTGGTAGAGCTGCACTCCTTTGTGCCTCAAGGCGCGCAACATGGCGACGCCACCCAAACCCAGCACGGTCTCCTGACAGAGGCGATAGCGCTCGTCCCCGCCGTAGAGCTGGTCAGTGAGAGTCTGATCCCAGGGGTCGTTCTCCGGCAGGGCGGTATCCAGGAAGTACACGGGCACGGAGTGACCGGAAACCCCCTGCACAAGGTAGCGCCACGCCCGCACCTGCACCCGCCGTCCCTCGATGGTCACGGACACGCGGGGCGTTAGAGGTTCTAGGAACGCCTCCGGAGACCAGACGGAGGGGCTCTCGGTCTGGTTCCCTTTGGCATCCAGGTGCTGGTCGAAGTAGCCCTTGTGGTGCAGGAGCGTGACGCCTGCCATGGGCACCCCCAGATCGGCGGCGGCACGCAAGGTATCCCCGGCCACCACGCCCAGGCCACCGCTGTACGTGGGCATGGCCGGGTCAAGCCCAACCTCCATGGAGAAATAGGCGACCGCAGGCGGCTGAACTCGTGTCTCAGGCTCGGGCGTGACCATGTCTACTCCCTATCGATCTCTCTGCTTCCTTCTCGATTCGTACTCAAGTATCGGGCGCCCAACAGGACGGCCGAAGCGACAAGGCCCGCGCCGGCCTAGATGATCACTCCCTCTGGCGACACCTTGCCGTCCAGCGCCATGAGCTCCTGCGGGCTAAGGAGGTCCTCCCGGGACAGACCGAGGACCCGCGCGACCTCCGACAGCACGTGGGCCCAGGTGCATCGGTTGACGAAGAGCAGGCCGGCGGTCGTCAGGGTGCCGCCCTGATTCACGAAGCCCAGGGCGGACGTCTGACGGCCCGTGTTGAGCGGTTGAAGCGCACCCAAGAGAGGCGCCGGCCGGGTGTGGGTCACGAACACGCGGGCCGGCGACGGACTCCGGGTAGAGCTCAGCCGAGAGGGCGGCGGGCGCTGCGTGGGCCCGCTCGCCGTCGCTGCGAGGGGCGCGGAACCGCCCCGGCTCCAGCATGTAGACCACGGAGTGAGGGACTTCCTTCTCGGCCAGTCTGCGCGAGGCCCGCAGGACCTCCAGCAGTTGATAGGCCCCGATGGCAGTCAGCACGACCCGCTGCCGGGGCGCTTCGTAGCCCGCCCAGTCCAGTCGCAGGGCGCCCTGTTCCAGGAGACGGCCCGACTCGTCAGGGGTGAAGAGATCGGGCACGATGTCGGCTTTCGGCACCACCAGCGTCCAGACCTGGCCCTGCGTCTGGTAGACGCCGTGAATGGCGGCGGAGGCGGTGTTGTAGTCGGCGACGAACAGCACCCTGGAGACGTTCGACGGCTCCGCCATCATCGCCTCGGCCATGGCCGGGTCCTGGTGAGACTGCTCATTCTTGGCATTCTCCCAGACATGGGAGGTGAGCACCAGGGGGACGGAGAGCCAACCAGGCTCGCATCCCGCCGCCCGCTGGTGGTTGGCGAAGATGATCTCCTGGCGCACCACGCCGTGCATCTTGGCGCCAAACGCCTCGTAGGTAACGATGATGTTGATGCCGCCCTTGTTCGCCAGGGCAGCCGAGGCCACGGCCTCCTCGTTGAGGGCCGTGATCACGGCGCCGTCGATCGCCTCCGGGACGCTGGGCTCCGGGTCGGTCACGCGGAACTTGAGGGCGTCGAGGGTGCGCAGCATCCGGTTGGAGCGCATCTCATCGGGGTTGCCCACCCGCGGCCGGAGGTGCGGGTTGGCCTGCACCACCGCGAGGAACCCCTGATCGACGGCCGCCATCGGCGATGCCGTGGTCCAGGTAGAAGGGTCGCGCCGGCCATCGGGCACCGGTCGGAACGCGGGCGGCGGCGCCTCCTGCAGGCGCACGTCCCTGCGAGCCAGCGGATGGTCTCGCTCCCGCGGCCGGGCGGAGTCCTCGTGATGGCGCAACTTGCCGATGGCATCCTTCAGCTCTGCCAGGGGCACCCAAAGACGGCGGGCGCCCTCGTTGAAACGCTCGGCCGCCACGAGGTCGGTGTGGGGGTTCGACCCCAGGGGCAGATTGTGGGCCAGGTTGGTCCCTTCGCCGTAGAAGCCGGCCCCCTTGGGCGCGACGGCTATGCCGTAGGGCAGCGCCAGAGGATAGCGGTCGGCCCCCGAGCGCACGGCCGCGGCGGCGGCCTCGAGCCGGCACTCCATCTCGAAGATCGCCCAGGCGAAGGCCGCCGGGTCCCTGCCATCGAACACGAAGGGGTCGAAGCCGTTGAGCGCCAGGTGTTTGACAAACCAGGACACCCCGCCCTCCTGCGACATCGTCGTCCGCTGGTCGATGCGGCGGCCGTTGTTGATCATGATCGGCGCCACCAGGCCGCAGTCTTCGGCCCGCCACCAGCGAGGCGCCCAGTCGCTCCCCCGCTGCTCCTCGAAGGCGCCGTCGCTGAGGAAGACGACCAGCCGCTCGCCCGGCAGGGGCATGTGCACGTACTGGAGCTCGGTAAACCCGAGGTAGCCGCCCTCGACCAGGCCCCCGGCCGTATGAGCGTTGACGTGGCTGCCCAGCGGCGAGTCCTGAGTGCCGTCGGGCCGCAGCCGGTAGGAGTAGAAGTCCCGCACGTAGCGGGTGAGCCCTTCGTCGGACAGCGAGTACCTGGCGGCGTGGGCATCGGTCATGTTGTCCAGCAGCAGGTTGACGGAGTCGATGGCCGCCACGGTGTGGCCCTGGCCCATGACCCAGGAGCGGGTCTGGCCGGTGAGGGCGTCGATGACCATGTAGCCGGTGTAGGCGGGCACCATGTTGAGGGCGCCGCCCGTGTGTCCCTCCGGGTTCGGCTTGAAGTCATCGGGCGAGAGGTTGCGCCCGTCCAGGTAGACGGTGTGGGCGTAGGTCTCGTGGACCACCAGCCACATGCCGGCGCTGGCGACGCGGTCCGCCGCGTAGAGCGCGTCGAAGAGTGGCACGCCGTCTCCCCGCACCCCGCGGGCCGCCAGCAGCTCCGCCATCGCGAAGACGCGGGCCTGGGTCTCCACCGTGTGGTGGATGGGCCCGTAGCCGACCGCCCAGCGCTCCGCCTCCGGGTTCTTCTTCCTGTAGAGAGCTACCGATTCCTCCGTCCGGATGGCTTCGGCGTTATCGCTTTGAGGCATCTCTTCCCCCTGACGTTGCAGTTTGGCTAGGGGCGACAGCCAGTTCGCTGCGCCCCTGACGCGCGTGGACGCGAACTGCGCCCACTCGGTCCACGGCCTGCCGCTCGCGCAGGCAGCGAACCGTATCCTGGGCGATGACGCCCTCCTCGTCCACCGGGATCACGTAGGCGTGAACCCTGGAATCGCCGGCGCTGATCCGGCCCTCGGAGCCGATGGTCCGGGCGTTGCGCTCCTCGTCCAGCGTGAGGCCGCACCACTCCATGTTAGCGCAGACTCGGGCACGCACCGGAGGCGCGTTCTCGCCGATGCCGCCGCCGAAGACCACGGCGTTCGCTCCGCCCAAGGCAGCCAGGTAGGCCCCGACGTACTTGCGCACCCGATAGCAGAACATCGCCACCGCCAGGGCGGCGCGCGCGTCGCCCTGGGCCTCGGCCTCGAGGAGCTCGCGCATGTCCGCGGAGCGCCCCGACACCCCCAGGAGCCCCGACCGCGTGTTGAGCCAGCCCTCCACTTCCGTTATGTCCACCGCCTCCCTCCGGGCGAGAAAGCCCGCCAGCGAGGGGTCGACGTCTCCGGAGCGGGTGCCCATGACCAGCCCTTCCAGCGGCGTGAAGCCCATGGACGTGTCGACGGAACGCCCGCCCTCGACGGCCGTGGCCGAGCAGCCGTTGCCCAGTTGCAGCGTCACCAGCTTCACCTGCTCCAGGGGCGTCGAGGTGATGGCGGCGTAGCGCTCGGTCATGTAGCGGTGAGCCAGGCCGTGGAAGCCGTAGCGGCGGATGTGGTGCTTGTCCGCCAGCTCCAGGGGGATGGCGTAGCGCGAGGCGTGCTCGGGGAGGGTGCGATGAAAGGCGGTGTCGAAGGTTGCCACCATGGGGACGCCGGGGCCCAGCGCCGCCCGCGCGGCCCGAATCGCGCTCAGAGAGGGAGCGTTGTGCAGCGGGGCCAGGTCGGTCAGCGCCTCGACGGCGGCCAGGACCTCGTCGTCGATGAGCGCCGGCTCGGCGAACAGGTCGCCGCCGTGCACCACGCGGTGGCCGACGGCATCGGGGCGTCGAGAGCCCGGTGGAGGCCAGCCAGTCGAGCACGTGGCGGGTCGCCTCGCCGTGGTCGGCCACGGCGGCCGTCCGCTGGAGGCGTTCGCCGCCCTCGACGGCGAAGTCGACGGCTGCCTGCTCCCCGATGCGCTCCACGATTCCGCCGGCCAGCCGCCGCCCGTGCGCAGGGGCCGCAGCCTCCGGATCGATCTCGATGAGCCGGAACTTGAGTGTCGAGCTGCCGCAGTTGAGGGCGAGGATCTTCATCACAGTCGCAAGGGCACGAGCTACTGTACGTGAGTGCGCCTCCGCACCCACGGTCTGCGATTATAACCGTCGGGCCGACTCGGCGGGAAGGGCGGCTTTGTGGGAACGAGGAGTGGAGGACCACGCACAGATGGCCGGGCTCTACCCTCGTCAACGGTCCCTTCTGGACTGTCACCTCATGCTCGACTAGTTTGGCGCCAGATGCTACAATCGGGCCGTGAGCGAACGCACGCGCACAGTGCCAAACGTCGATGCCTCGGTGGGTCTGGCGACGGGAACGGCCACCTTGGCAGCAGGAATCAGTAGAGGTCACTATGGACGCTTCTCCGTCATAATTCTGGGAGTCGACGCGCCAGTTGTGGATTGCGGTCAGCCACCTTCGCAGGTCCCGTGGTCGCCAGTTCTTCTGGGTCTCTGGATATTCAGCCAATCCAGCAACAGTCGCAACACGCTTCGCAACGGTTCCTCACGGATGGAATACAGAGACTGTACGGGACGCTGAGCACCCTGCTCAGCATTCACTTACAGTAACTACCAGATTGGCAGCTATATTATTCGGACGCTCAAGACATCCATAACTGGGCGATCCGACTTGCCCCGCAACCCGACGACATTCCGACGATTTCTAGGTCTCGAGTTGGAGTCGCTGCCCATCGATTCACTGTTGCCTGTGCGAAGAACTCATTGGAGATTCGGACAGTTGTCACTTGACTTGGGCGACGATGAGCCCTATCCGCATGTCACTCTAGAGGCGAAGGACGGGTCAGTTCTAGATTAGACAGCCGGTAGCAGCCTACTATCGGAGCGATCCTGATCGCTCGACGAGAACCGGATGTTGACGAGGCCACTGCAGTCCGGTCTGACGTTGGTCCTAGACGGTTGGGGTTCTCGAAGTCTCAGCTCACTTCGCTCTCTTGGACCGACTCAATGACCTCGCCCGTCACGTCGCCACAAAGCGCCCTTGGACCGTGCGAGGCTATTACACGGTGTGCAAGCGTGCTGAGATCGATGGCATACGGCAGGATTAATGCGGAGTGGGTATGAGAACGCGAAGAAAGCGACGCGCGGACACTGGAGCCACATTGAAAAGCCGGCGGGACCGCTCCTTGATATGCCAGCCGTGCAGCAGCCGCGAGTCGGCGGTGCCCCGGGCTTCACGGCGCCTTCCCCTTCGTGCCGCTCGCAATGTACACCAACCCACCCAGGTAGTCACGACGGGAAACGTCCTCCAGCAGGCCGGGCAGCTCCTCCCAGGCCCTCCGGTCCAGGTGGACCACGCCGACACCGGACAAGGCCACCAGCGGGGTCACGGCCCTGGCCCACAGCGCGGTGCCGCGCTTGGGCTCCAGCAGCACCAGCCGCCCGCCGGGCTTGAGGACGCGCGCCGCCTCCGCTATCGCCCGCCGGTAGTCGGGGATGATCGCCATGGCGTAGGAGCAGAGGACGGCGTCGCAGGAGTCGCTGGCCAGGGGCAGGCGGGTGGCATCCCCCTCCACCAGCGTCACGCCGTCCCAGCGATGGCGGGCGAGCTTGCGCCGGGCCTGCTTCAGCATGCGCGCGCGTGCAGTCCACCCCGACGATCCTGCCCTCGGGGCCGATGCGCTCGATGATGTGGCGGAAGTTCAGGCCCGTGCCGCAGGCCAGGTCCAGCACCGTGTCCCCCGGTCGAGGGCGCAGGGCCTCGAGTGCGGTCTTGCGCCGGCGCAGCAATGGGCCGACGCGCAGGTCGTAGATGCGGGCCACGAGGCCATAGAGGCGCTGAACCGTCCGCAGCTCGGTCACGGTCTTGCGTCGCCGGCAGGTGAGAAGTGCTCTACCAGCGCCCGCACCAGCCCCGGGATGGTGTGCTCCTTCGACTCCACGCCCACCTCCAGCCCGGCCTCTCGCGCCGTGCGCGCCGTGACGGGCCCGATGCAGGCGATGAGGGGGCCCTTCAGGGGCGCCGTGTCGCCTCCCAGCAGCTTGACCAGGTTCTTGACCGCCGACGAGCTGGCGAAGGTGACGACGTCCACCTCGCCGGCCCGCAGCCGGCGCAGGGCCTCCGGCTCCGGCGCGCCGGGCGGCGCCGCGACGTAGAGAGGCAGCTCGTCGACGCGGGCGCCCAGGGCGCGCAGGCCGCGCACCAGCTCGCGACGGGCGCCCTCGGCGCGGGGCAGCAGGATGCGGTTCTCAGCCACCTTCTGACGCGCCAGGGCCTCGACCACCGACTCCGCCACGAACTCCTCCGGCACCAGGTCGGCCCGCAGCCCGTGGGCGGCCAGGGCGGCCGCCGTGCCCGGCCCGATGGCGCAGACGCGGGCCCCGGCGAAGGCGCGGGCGTCGCGGCCCGCCTCCCTCAGGCGCTGGAAGAAGATGTCGACGCCGTTGGCGCTGGTGAAGACGACCCACTGGTAGCGGCCGCGGGCCAGGGCGTCGAGGGCCCGCCCCAGCCGGCGGGGGTCGTCGCGCGGCACGAGCTCCAGGGCCGGCAGCTCGATGGGCTCCGCCCCTTGCTGGGACAGCAGGCGGCTGAGGGCGCTGGCCTGCCGGCGGGTGCGCGTCACGAGCACGCGCTTGCCGAAGAGAGGCTTCGCCCGCGGCGAATCGAACCAGCGGAGCGTCTCCCGCAGGCGCACCACCTCGCCGACGACGGTGACGGCGGGCGGCTCCAGGCGCGCCTCCTTCACCCGCCGCACGATGTCGGCCAGGGTGCCGGTCACCACCTCCTGGGCGGGCGTCGTGCCCCAGCGGATGACTGCGACCGGCGTGGCAGCCGGGCGGCCGTGCTCCACCAGCTTCTCGACAATCTGGGGAAGGGTAGCGGTGCCCATCAGGAAGACCAGGGTATCGACGCCGGTGGCCAGCTTCGACCAGTCGATGGCCGTCTCCGCCTTGGCTGGGGTCTTCGTGGCCGGTGATGACGGCGAAGGACGAGGCCAGGTCGCGGTGGGTGACGGGGATGCCGGCGTAGGCGGGCACCGCCACGGCCGAGGTGACGCCGGGCACCACCTCGAAGGGGACGCCGGCCGCCGCCAGGGCCTCCGCCTCCTCGCCGCCGCGACCGAAGACGTAGGGGTCGCCCCCCTTCAGGCGGACGACGCGCCTGCCCTGGCGCGCCTTCTCCACCAGGAGGGCGTCTATCTGCTCCTGCGGCAGGGCGTGGGCGCCCGCCTCCTTGCCGACGAAGATGCGCTCGGCGGACGAGGGCGCCAGCTCCAGGAGCTGCGCGCTGACCAGCCGGTCGTAGACCACCACCTCGGCCTCGGCCAGCGCGGCGACGCCGGCCACGGTGATGAGGCCGGGGTCGCCCGGCCCGGCGCCGACGAGCCAGACCTTGCCCGGCGGGTTCATCGCGCGGCCTCCGAGAGAAGCTCGGCGGCTCCCTGAGCCAGCAACTGCTCGGCCAGCGCCGCGCCCAGCGCCTCGGCGTCCGAGGCGGGACCCGTCGCCTCGCCGCGGAGGAGTCGCCGCCCCTCGGCGTCGGCGATGAGCCCGCGCAGGCGCAGCGAATCGCCCTCGACGACGCCCAGCGCGGCGATGGGGAGACGGCAGCCGCCGCCCAGTCGGGCGAGGAAGGCCCGTTCGGCGGTGGTGGCCAGCCGGGTATCGCCGTGGTCCAGGGCAGAGGCCATCTCGATCACCTCAGCATCATCGGCGCGGGCCTCCAGCGTCAGCGCCCCCTGCCCGACGGCGGGCAGCATAGCGTCCGTATCCAGCAGCTCCGCCGCCCGCTCCAGATAGCCCAGCCGGGCCAGGCCGGCGGCGGCGAGTATGGCGGCGTCCACCAGGCCCTCCTCCACCTTGCGCAGGCGCGTGTCCACGTTGCCGCGCAGCTCCACCACCTCCAGGTCCGGCCGCAGCGCCCGCACCTGCACCGCCCGTCTGCAGGCTGCCGGTGCCGACGCGCGATCCAGCCGGCAGCTCCGCCAGCCGGCGCCGCCCACGGCTGACGACGGCGTCGCGCACGTCGCCGCGCTCGGTGACGGCGGCCAGGACGAGGCCGCTGCCCACCTCCACCGGCACGTCCTTCAGGCTGTGGACGGCCAGGTCCACCCGTCGAGCGCGCAGGGCCGTCTCCAGCTCCTTGACGAAGACGCCCTGCCCGCCGATCGCGGCCAGCGATGCCTCCGGGCGGCGGTCGCCGGTCGTGCGCACCTCCAGCACCTGGAAGCGCCGGCTCAGGGAAGCGCCGCGTGAGCTCCGCCAGCACCAGCTCGGTCTGGCGCAGCGCCAGCCGGCTTCCCCGGCTGCCGACGGTGATGACTCTTTCGGAAGACACCGGTCAGGACTCGGGCGGGCGCTCACCGAGGGCGAAGAGGTCGCGCAGGGCCGCCACGTACAGGTCGCCGTCGCCGCCTTCGGACTTCAGGCGGGCGATGGGCCGGTGCAGGATCTTCTTGACGATGGCGCGGCTCATGGCCTCGACGCGGGCCCTCTCTTCGGGGGAGATGTCGGAGAGACGGCTCAGGGTCCTGTCCAGCTCGACGCGCCTCACCTGCTCGGCGTGCTCGCGCAGGGCAGCGATGGTGGGGATCACGTCCAGAGAGCGATACCACTCGACGAAGCGCGAGACCTCTTCCTCGACCAGGGCCTCGACCTTGTCCACCTCCTTCTCGCGCTCGCGCATGTTGGCCTCGGTCACCGCCTGCAGGTCGTCGATGTCGTAGAGGTGGACGTTTTCGAACCGGCGGACGGAGGGGTCCACGTCCCTGGGCACGGCGATGTCGATGAGAAGGAGCGGGCGGCCGTTGCGGCAGCGCACGGCGGCCTCGATGGTCGGCTGGTCGATGAGGAAGGCCGGCGCGCCCGTAGACGTGATGACGATGTCGGACTCGGCCAGGGCGCGGCCGAGCTGGTCAAAGGGGATGGCCTGGCCCCCCAGGTCGGCCGCCAGCTCGGCGGCCCGCTCCAGGGTGCGGCTGGTGACCAGGAGGCGTGCGACGCCGGTCTCCTTCAGGTTGCGGGCGGTGAGCTTCCCGGCCTCGCCGGCGCTCACCACGAGCACCGTGCTGCCCGTGAGGTCGCCCAGGACGCGCCGGGCCAGCCTCACCGCCGTCGAGCTGACGGAGATGGAGTAGCGCCCGATGCCCGTCTCGCTGCGGGCCCGCCTCCCCACGTGGATAGCGGCGTGGAAGAGCCGGTCGAGGACGGGGCCGCTGGCGCCGGCGCTCGCCGAGGCGGCGTAGGCGTTGCGCACCTGCCCCAGGATCTCGGCCTCGCCCAGGACCATGGACTCCAGGCCCGCCGCCACCCGGAAGAGGTGGCCCACGGCCCGCGAATGGGTCGCGAAGTAGAACCGCCTCCTCTGCCCTTCGGCGTCCTCTCCCTTGAGGCGGCCCAGGAAGCGCAGCAGCTCTGAGCGGCCCGGCTGCCCGCGCTTTCCCACGACGTAGAGCTCGGTGCGGTTGCAGGTGGAGATGATGGCCCCGTTGCCGTACTCCTCCTTGAGCGCGGCCATCGCCGCCGGCAGATCGGCCGAGGCGAAGGCGAAGCGCTCCCGCACCTCGATGGGGGCTGTCTTGTGGTTGATGCCGAGGAGTGCCAGCACCATGCTCTATTTCTCGCTGTCCGCTGGTCTCGCGGCGGCCCGCCGTCCTGGCAGGCCCAGGGAGGCCAGCAGGTGCGCCTTGGCCTCGGCCCGACGATCCTGCGCGAGGAGGGCACGCAGGCGGCCGTCGATGGCCCTCTGCCACGCTTCCGCGTCCACCACGACGCCCCGCGCGCGGAGCTCCTGCCGCACCTCCTGCAGCAGCTCGGCCAGGGGAGCGTAGTCCTCGTCGAGGAAGGCCTCCAGCTCCTCCCGCAGACGGCGCGCCAGGGCGGGGCTGGCGCCCCCCGTCGAGACGGCGACGACGATCTCGCCGCGACGGATGACGGACGGGAGGATGAAGTCGCAGTTGGGCGGGTCGTCGACGGCGTTCACCCAGACGCGCCGTCGCCGGCCCTCGCGGGCCACTTCGGCGTTGGCGGCGCCGTCGTCGGTGGCCACCACCGCGACTTCGTACCCCTCCAGGTCCCCCACTCGATACGAGCGGGCGACGTGGTGGAGCCGTCCTTCCTCCTTGAGAGCGGCCAGGGCGGGCGTCAGCTCCGGGCTGATGACCGTCACCCGGGCGCCGGCGGCCAGCAGCCCCTCCACCTTGCGCTCCGCCACCGTCCCGCCGCCCACGACGACGCAGGGGCGGTCCTTCATCTCCAGGAAGACGGGGTAGTATCCCATTTCCCTATCGGCCGCCCCTTCCGCGGCCGGAGAGCGCGCCTTGCTCGGGAGAGGCTCCAGCCTCTCATAGGCCTGGGTGATGCCCAGTTCCTCGTCGCTCAGGTAGCAGGCGGGGTCCTCGGCCCAGGGGTCGCCGTAGTAGCTCTCGGCGCGGGCGCGCAGGTTGCCGTTGCAGATCTCGAAGTAGGGGCAGACCGAGCACCTGCCCTTGATGTGGCCTCGGCGGTCCTTGAGGACCTGCAGGACGGGGTCGCTGGTGTCGGTCCAGATCTGGCTGAAGGGGCGCTCGCGCACGTTGCCGAAGGAGCGGTGCCAGCTAAACTGGTCGGCGTGCACGTTGCCCAGGTTGTCGATGTCGCCCACAGCCACCCCCGACTGGTTGCCGCCCTGCCAGCGCAGCATCTCGTAGACCTCCTCGGCCCGCTCCGGCTGCTCCCGGCGCACCTTCAGATAGAGGTAGACGGCGTCGGTGTGGTTGTCGACGGTGAGGACGTCCTTCGTGAGGCCGCGGCGATGGAGGTCCATCGTTCGCCGGAAGATGGTATCGACGGCGTCGCGGGTCTCCTCGTGGGTCAGGTCCACGCGGTGCATCGTCTGGAGCCGGTCGCCGCGACCGGCGTAGGCCAGGTGGTAGAAGCAGGCGCGGGGGATGTTCTCCGCTTCCACCAGGTCGAAGAGCTCATCCAGATAGGGGTAGTTGTACTTGGTGAGCGTGACGCGGATGCCGACCCGCAGGCCGGCGTCGAGGCAGGCGTGGATGCCCCTCAGGCTCTCCTGGAAGGCGCCGAGCTTGCCCCGGAACTTGTCGTGGACGGGCTCCGGGCCGTCGATGCTCACGCCGACGTAGGAGAGGCCCACTTCGGCCATCTCCTGGGCCAGGGCGGGTGTGATGAGCGTGCCGTTGGTGGAGACGACACCGCGGATGCCCCGCGACTGGGCGTGGCGGATGAGCTGCAAGAGGTCCGGTCGCAGGAGGGGCTCGCCGCCGGAGAAGAGGATGACGGGCGCCCCGAACTGCGCCAGGTCGTCGATGACGCCCAGCGCCTCCTCGGTGCTCAGCTCGCCGGCGTAGTCCTTGCCGTGCGAGTCGCTGTAGCAGTGGGCGCAGAAGAGGTTGCAGCGCCGCGTGAGGTTCCAGACCACCACCGGCTTCTTGTCCTCCGAGTAGTGGAGGAGATGAGGCGGAAGCCGCCCGGCCTGCCGCTCGTAGCGCAGGGCGTCGCCCGGTGTCGCCGTGCCGCAGAGGAGCCTCGTCACGCCCAGCATGCTGTCTACCGCCCTTTGCTGCCGCGTCCCGCCGCGACCGGCCCGTGGCCCGGCTTCGAACCCGGCAAAGGGGCGCCGCCGCGGGACTCCTCGAAGGACTCCGCTATCCCCAGCAACACCTCATCGGCCAGGCTCATGACCTGCTCGCAGCGGGCCAGGGTCTCCTCTGGGGAGAGGCCGGTCCTTTGAGCGACCTGCCGGGTGGCCTGGTCCAGGCTCCGCCGGAAGAACGTGAATGCCTCCAGTGTCTGGTGGAGGGAGAAGCCGGCCTGGGGCAGCTCGCGGCCGTACTCATGCCCTATCTCGCGTGCTTCGACGCGGGCGCCTCGCCGGCTGCGGCCGCTCAGATAGTCGGAGACGAAGACGACCAGGCGGCGGCCAAGGGTCCGCAGCCGCTCCCGCTCCTGTTCGCCCGCCCCCGTGTGCCAGGCGGCATCGTGGCCAGGCCCCCTCTGGAGCTGGCGACGGATGCGGGTCACCGCCAGCAGTCCTGAGATCGCCCGCGCCGGCGCGAGGCTTGTAGGCCTGGCCGTTGAGTATGGCCTGCACGTCGGCTTCGGCAAAGCGTCGATGGCCACCCGGCGTGCGAAAGGCGCGGACCTGGCCGGCGTCGGCCCAGCGCCGCAGGGTCGATTCGTCCACGCCGAGCAGGCGAGAGGCGTGGCCCAGAGTGAGCCAGCCTCCCGCCTGGGAGGGTCCCACAGCCTCAGGTTCGGTCGTCGAATCGCGCAAAACTATATAAGTATGGGCAACTCCGCCTGCCGTTCACTAGGATTGTAGGATACCGGCTCCTGGCAATCAACGTACCGAAAGGCCCCTTCTTCGGTCCGATTGTCCCGATCACGCGACCACGGTGATGCGGCCGCGCACGTAGGGGCGGCCCCGTGGTCGCCCCGGAGGGCCTGCGCGTCCGGCCGTGGGGTAGCGTACGGCGGCTCCATGGCACGTGTAGGGGCGCACGGCCGTGCGCCCCTACCACCATGCGCCCACAAAGGCCCGGCGCGCCGGGCGGCGCTGGCAGGTATAATACTGCTGTCTTGATGGCACCGGTTCGCCTTCCAAGGCGGTCTCCTTGTGCCGATAATCCTTGGGGCGAACCGCCATCCGCCGGCAAGCTGTCTCGTGTCCAGGAGCAGCCCAGCGGCGGCGCCTTCGGTCGCCTCGGAACGGGCAGGCTGCCCGTTACCGCCCAAGAGCCGGCAAGGAACCAGGACGCCGCAGCGGTCGCCTTTGGAGAAGCTGCCTTCAATGACCTCTGGCATGACCGGCCGTCAGCGGAGCAACGAACCTGACATCAAGAAGAGAGCTGCCCGCGAGAAGCTCGCCAGCCTCCGGCGCGCCCTGACCGATGCCGAGGCGGTACTGACAAGGGCAGCCCAGGAGATGACGCGCGCCAACCGGCCGCCGGTGCCTCGGGCCTCTCCCAGGAAGCAGCCCCTGCCACCCGACGTCCAGGCTGCGACTCGCGCTGTGTCCGACTACTTCGGCCGCGTGGTGGACCTCATGGGCGAGGAGGGCAACCGGCTGTCGGAGCAAGTGAAGACCCTGACCGACGCCGTCCAGCGCCTCGAGCGGCGCCTGGATGAGCTGCCAAAGCTCCCTGTCCCCAGCGTACCGACTCCGCCGCCGCCCGCCGAGGCGCCGGCCGTGGAGACGCCGCCCGCAGAGCCACCGCCTGTGGAGGCACCGCCTGCGGCGCGGCCCGCCAAGGTCTCCGTCGTTGATCTGCCGGTGGAGCAGCAGGGCGCGCCGGCGGAGCCCCAGTTCGCCGCCGGCGGCGAGGGCATCCAGCTCCTCATCAGCTCCGTCCCCGGCTTCCAGGGTCTGATGGAGGTGCAGCGGGCCCTGACCCACATGCCCGCCGTCGAAGGCGCGTCGGTGGAGCGATACCTGGACGGCGAGGCGCGCATCGTTCTCCTCCTGCGCGAGCCCTTGACGGCCCGCCGCATCCTCGATGGCCTGATGGAATACATCGGTGAGGCCCTCACCATCGAGGAGGCGCGGCCTGAGGCTCTACGACTCCATCTGCGCTTCAGCGGCGGGACCTAGACCCTCACATCGCCCCATCAGGCCCTCGAACGCTTGCCTGCGGCCGGCAGGCGCCCGGCCGACTGTTATAATGGGTCGCTTACGCCCTGCCATGCACATTGAGCAACTGAGCCTCCGCGACTTCCGCAACTACCGCCGGCTTGATGTCACCCTTCCGCGCGGCCTGCTGCTCTTCGTGGGCGGCAACGCGCAGGGCAAGAGCAACCTGCTCGAGGCCATCTACCTCCTGGCCACGACCCGCTCCGTGCGCGCCACGACCGAGGCCGAGCTGGTGAACCGGGAGGCGGCCCACCAGGGTCCGGCGGTTGCGCGACTGGTAGGTACGGCGCGGCGGCGGAACGGGAGCGTGCAGGTGGAGGCCGCCATCATCACCCGGCCGCCGGGCGACCAGCCTGCCGCGAGCCGCCTGCCCGCCTCCAAGCGGCTGCGCGTCAACGGCATCGCGCGCCGAGCCTCGGATACGGTGGGCCAGATGATGGCCGTTCTCTTCACCACCCAGGACATCGACCTGGTAGGCGGCGCCCCCTCCCTGCGCCGGCGCTACCTGGACATCACCCTTTCCCAGGTGGACCCCGCCTACCTGCGCGCCCTTCAGCGCTACGGCAAGATAGTCGTCCAGCGCAACGCCCTCCTGCGCCGCATCCAGGAGGGGGCTGCCGGCATCGACCAGCTCTCCTTTTGGGACGAAGAGATGGCCCGGCACGGCGCTTACATCACCAGCAGCCGGGGTCGCGCTGTGTCCGCTCTGTCGGCGCTGGCGGAGGAGGCCCATCGGGCGCTCAGCGGCGGCGAAGAGGAGCTCTCCCTCGTCTACCAGCCACAGCTCTCCCGATCCTGGGACGGCGAACGGGTCGCGGCAGCTTCCATCGATGAGCTGGCCGCTGCCCTGCTCGACGCCCTGGCCGCGGGACGGCAGCGCGACGTCGCAGCGGGCGTCTCCCTCGCCGGCCCCCACCGCGACGACCTTCTCTTTCTCCTGAACGGCGTGCCGGCGGCGGCCTACGGCTCGCGAGGGCAGCAGCGCACCGCCGCTCTGGCCCTGCGCCTGGCCGAGGGGCGGTTCCTGCTGGACCGCAGCGGCGAGTACCCCATCTTGCTGCTGGACGACGTGCTTTCCGAGCTGGACGAGTCGCGGCGAAAGGGCATCCTGGCCGCCACCTCTGAGTTTGAGCAAGTGCTGATCACGTCGGTCGACGCCGACCGCTTCGATAGTGCCGGTCCGTCAGACACGCATTCCCTCCCGGCCGGCGCCACCCTGTACAGCGTAGTGGCGGGGCGTGTGGAGCCGTGGTCCGGGGCGGCCGCCGGCGGTGGTGCGCAGTGATCGGCGCCCGCATATCCGCCGTCGTCGCGGGCGCAGCCCTCCTGGCGACGGGCCTCTCCCTGATGGGCCTGGCCGTCGCCACCGCCGCCTCCAGCCAGGAGAACGCTCTCGTCACCGCGGGCGCCCTCTCCCTGGCAGGCGAGGTGACGGCTCTGGTGGGTTTTCTTCTCCTCTGGCTGGGGCAGCGCATGGCGGCCCTGGTCGCCCTCTTCATCATGGGGCTGGCCTTCGTGCCGGTCGGGCTCGGCCTCATGGCGGCCTCGCCCCTCCTGCGCCAGCTCGATAACCCCGACGTGGACCCGGATCGGGCTGCCGCCACCATGCTTGTCGCGGGGCCCGCCTTCCTGGCGCTCGGCCTCGCCCTGCTCGCCCTGGCATGGCTGTGGGGCCGGCGGGAGCAGCCGCGACGCGTCCTCTCCAGACTCGTTCTCTGGGTTGGCACCGTCTACGGCGCACAGCTCCTTGTCGGCGGCCTCCTGATGCTGTTCCTCCTTACGTTCTCCCTTCCGGCCGCCGAAGGGCAAACGAACGGGACAGACGAGGTATCAACGCTGCAAACCGCTGTGGGGCTGGCTGCTGTCTTCTTCCTGACGATGGTGCCGGGCGTCGCGCTCACCTATCACGGGGTCTCTGAGCTGATGGGCGAGGCCTCGGGCCCCTCCTGGCTGCCGCCGGCGCTGCTGGTGCGTGCCGGCCTTCGCCCTGGTAGTGGCGCTCGGCGGGCTGGTGATGGCCATGGAGCAGCCGCTGGCGGCGGTGATGCCGCCCCTGCACCTCCTGGCGGCCGTCCTGCCCGGCGTCGCGCTGGTGGGCCTGGCCGCCCGCGGCGGTTTCGGCTGGCGAGAGCCAGGCTGCCGTCCGACCTGGCGCCAGATACTGCTGGGCATCGGCTTGACGATGACCCTGGCGGTGATGATCGCATCGCTGGCCGAGCTACTCTTCGACGGCGGCATCATGGTGGCCTTCCTGGCCAGCAAGGGCGCCTTCGAGGGGGCAGCCACCGGCAGCGAGGTATCCGACATCTTCAGGAACTTCGAAGTCTTCCTCAGCAATCGGGAGCAGTTGGCCCTGGCTCTGCTCACAGTGGCCGTCGTGCCGCCTTTGGTGGAAGAGGCCGCCAAGGGCCTGGGGGTGCGTCTCCTGATCTCGCCCCGCTCCTCGAAGACCACGGCCTTTGTGCTGGGGGTGGTGGCGGGGGCATCCTTCGGCACCGTCGAAGCCCTTCTCTACGGGCTCGGCGGCTTCGGCGACGCCGGCACCGACTGGTGGTCCCTGATGCTGATGAGGGCGGGCTCCACCGCTACCCATGCCCTCGGCAGCGGGCTCGTCGGCCTCGGCTGGTACCAGGTGCTGGCACGGGGAAGGCCTCTCAGCGGCTTTCTTTACTACGCGGCAGCGGTCGCGCTGCACGGCCTCTGGAACGGACTCATCGTGCTGGTCGGCTCGCGCCTCGTAATCCCCTGGGAGGGGCTCAGCGACTCCGACCTGGTGCTGGTTGTCTACGCAATCATGGCGCCGGTCGCTCTTCTCTGCCTGGGGGCGCTGTTCGTGGCCAGCCGCCGCCTCCGGGAACCGCCGCCCGTCTCGACGGCGGTCTAGGGGCATATCTGCAGCTACTTGCGGCTGGAGCCCTCTCCCGTAGCGGCGACCTATGGCCATTGAGGTAGTAGGCTGACGCACTGCCATCCGTAGGGACAGAGCTTTAGTCCAGGCCGAGCTGAAGCTCGCCCCTACGGGATCCCACCCACCGTCGAAGGGCGAGCGTCGCCTTCTTTGGCACCCTGCTAGGTCGCGCTGAAGAGGGGATTGGGCTCGTCGGGCACAAGAACCTGGAGGGCGCCCGGCACCACCTGCAGCCTCAGCGGCGTATAGCCGACGAACTCACCGTCTGCCTGGACCGGCAGCGCCGAGGGGCCGGCCACGTCTATCTCCGCCGCCTGCCGGTAGGCGACGCCGGGTGCGCCGTGGTGCCAGCCGGCCAGGGTGGCCAGACCGTAGCCGGTCGCCCGCAGCAGGTCGTAGCCCCGGAAGATCAGGAGATCCAGCAGACCATCGTCGACCAGGGCCCGGCTGGTGACGCGAGTCACCCCGCCGTAGCCGCGGGTGTTGCCGGCGAGCATCCACCCCAGGCGCAGGTTCAGCCGCTCGCGGCCGTCCAGCTCCAGCTCGACAGGCCGGCTACGGTAGAAGAGGGCCTCGCGGGCCGCTGTCAGGACATAAGCGGCGGCCCCCAGGCGGCGCTTCCAGCCCTGGGGCACCCGGGCCACCACGTGGGCGTCCAGACCGACGCCGGCCATCAGCAGGAAGTAGCGCTTCTCGGCGCCGCGGTCGGGACGCGCCCACCTGGGCGGCGCCCACTCGATCAGCCCGAGGTCAACCCGCCGTCGGCGCCCCGCATCGATGACATTGGCCGCCTCCAGGGGATCGCGGGGCAGACGCGCGTCCTTGGCCCAGACGTTGGCTGTGCCGCCGGGGATGACGGCCAGCGTCGCGTCGCTGCCGGCGAGGCCGTTGACGACCTCGTGGATGGTGCCGTCGCCGCCGCAGGCCACCACAACAGAGCTACCGCTCGAAGCGGCGCGGCGGGCAAGCTTGGTGGCCTCGCCGGGGGCCGCCGTCATCTCAACGGCCACGTCCCAGCCGCGCGACCGCAGCCAGCCGGCCGCCTCCTGGATCTTGGGCAGCGGCGGCAGACCACGCGCCGCCGGATTGACGACGAGCAGGGCGTGTCGGGTCGTGGAGCCCTGGCTAGACGCCCGTCGCTCCGCCGCGCCCGGCCGCTGGGGCCTTCTCCTTGATGCGGGTTTCTTCATGAGCCTTCAGGCGGGGGCTGAGGCGCTCCAACTCCTCCTCCTCACCATAGACCATCAGGCGGTCGCCCACGGCCAGCACCTCGTCGGGCCGGGGCGTGACGATAAGGCGTCCGTCACCCTTCTGGATACCCAGGATAGTGACCGAAGGCCAGAGGCCGTGCACTCCCTTTACCGGCGCGCCGTCCAGACCGGAGTCCTCCGTCACCTCCAGTTCCGCCAGAATCCGCTCGCCGGAGCGGCCCCGGGCCAGAGTGTCCACGAAGTCCAGCATCAATGGCTGGAGCGCCGAGAGGACCATGCGGCGGCCCGCGAGCAGGTAGGGTGAGATGACGCGGTCGGCGCCCGCCCGCCTCAGCTTGGATTCGTTGACGGGCTGGCCAACGCGGGCGACGACGAACACGTCGGGGTTGAGCGCCTTGGCGGTGAGGGTGATGTAAGTGTTGCCGGAGTCGGAGTCGGCGGCGGCCAGGAGGCTTGCGGCGCGGCCGATGCCCGCGTCCTGGAGAGTGACGTCTGAGGTGGCGTCGCCCTCGACCACGAGGTAGCTATAGCGGCGGGCCCGCGCCAGGGCCTCGGCATTGGAGTCGACGATGACGAACGGCGTGCCGCGTGCCTTCAACTCCAGCGCGACCTCCTCGCCCACACGCCCAAACCCGCAGAGGATGTAGTGATCCTTGAGGCCGCCGATCCTCGCCTTCATGCGCGTCACCCCCAGCAACCTTCCCATTTCGCCCTCCACCGCGATCTGAACGACGGCGGTGAAGGCATAGAAGAACACGCCCACTCCGAACACGATGAGGAACATTGTGAAGACCCGACCGCCCGCCGATAGGGGCTCTACCTCGCGGAAGCCCACGGTCGACACCGTGGTGACGGTCATGTAGAGAGCGTCGAGGAAGGACCAGCCTTCGATGAGGGCATAGCCCACCACGCCAAAGGCCAGCAACGCAAAGAAGAGGGCTCCTGCCACCGCTATGCGCTGCACGAGCCCACTTTCGAGCGTCCTCATGCTTCCGTGCCTTCCCGCGTTCCCCGCCTCAGGACCAGGCGGGCCGCGCGCCCATTGTACACCAGAGCCTCAGGGCGATCCTGTCCCCGAGCGGGCGCCGTCGCCCTTGACCAGGGCCAGGAAGGGCTCAGCCTCCTCCTCTTCCGGCTCAGCCTCCGGCCGGCCCTCCAGCGCCTCCTCGACGGCCTTCATCTCCCGACGCAGGCTCTCCTGGCGTCGCGCGATGCTGTACACGTAGCCGAGCAGGACGGCCCAGATGACCCCATAGGCCAGGGCCAGATACCAGAGATCGCCCACTTCTTCCCCTCTCCCTCTAATACAAGCCGAGGGCCCGCTTCGCCGCTTCCAGCTCCAGGCGCCGCCTCTCCAGGGACGTGCGCACCAGGAGGAGGTACGCGTAGATCAGCGTGCAGGCCAGCAGGGCGGCGATGAGCGCGTATACCATCTGCGGCGCCATGTCAAAGCCCTCAGACTTCACAAGCGTCGGGTGAATGGTCCGCCAGAGTCGGATGGACAGGAACACGATGGGCACGTCGACGAAGCCCGCGATGCCCACCACGGCGGCAAGACGGGCCCGCCGGTCCGGCTCGTCGATGGCGCCGCGCAGGATGAGGTAGGAGACGTAGATCAGCCAGAGCACGGTGGTGGTGGTGAGACGGGGGTCCCAGGTCCACCAGGCGCCCCAGGCCGGCTTGGCCCAGATGGAGCCCGTGGCCAGCGTGATGGTCGTGAAGACCACCCCGATCTCGGCCGAGGAGAGGGCCAGGGCATCCCAGCGCCGGTCGCCGGTGCGCAGGTAGGCCAGCCCGCCCACGGAACACCACGAAGAAAGCCAGAAAGGCCGTCCAGGCCGCACCAACGTGGAAGTAGAAGATGCGCTGGACGTCGCCCATGGTGGCCTCCCTGGGCGCATAGACGAAGGCCATGTAGAGGGCCAGCAGCCCCACGGCCAGCGTCGTCCCCAGCAGCGCCCGGTGAAGGCGGCGGCCCGCCGCGGAGGAAGCCCACGTTCCAGGCGCCGGTCACGGTTCGCATCGACACCCTCTCACTCGGGCCCCATCTCCTGCACCACTTGGCCGAAGAGCCAGGGGCCGAGGACCAGGTAGATCGCGTCGAAGGCGGCCAGGATGCCCAGCCAGGGGGCCAGCTCCGACCACGGCTTGCCGTCGAAGCTGAGGCCGGTGGCGTTCACCGCCGACACCAGCACAGGCGTGGCGACCGGCAGGAGCAGGACCGGCAGCAGCACCTCGCGGGTCCTGGCGTTGGCGGCGATGGCCGCGAAGAGCGTCCCCACGGCCACGAAGCCCACGGTGCCCAGGAGCAGCACCAGCAGAGGCCCCGGCGTGAAGACGGGCAGGCTCGTGAAGAGGGCGAAGACGGGCAGCACCGCCACCTCTAGAGCCAGGGTAAAGACGAGCGCTCCCGCCAGCTTGCCGAAGTAGATGACGCTCCGGTCCACAGGGCAGAGAAGCAACCCCTCCAGGCAGGACTGCTCCCTCTCCCTGGCGAAGACGTGGTTCAGGCCCAGCATGCCGGCCAGCACAATGGCGACCCACAGCATCCCCGGCCCGGCGGGGCCTATCTCCTCCCGCTCCAGGTCGAACGCGAAGTTGAAGACGACGAGCACCAGCAGCGCGAAGACCCAGGTGGCAGCTATGATCTCCTTGCTGCGCAGCTCGGCCCGCACGTCCTTCCTGACGATGGCCCAGACCTGGCCTAGGGAGACCCGCAGGCTCACTGCGCGGGCCTGCGTCTCAGGACGCGGCGCCGATATGGCGACGGTAGGCTTCTTCAAAGTCTCCAGCATTGAACTCTTCCCTGCGGGCCTGAAAGACGATGCGCCCCTTCGACAGGACGGCCACGTGGCTGGCCATCTCCAGGCCCCGCTGCAGGTCATGGCTGGTGAGGAGAACGGCGCAGCCCGAACCGGCGGCGTCTCTCAGCATCCCGTCCAGCACCGTCAGGCCCTGCTGGTCGAGGCCCGCGTCCGGCTCGTCGAGGAGAAGGACCGGCGGCCGGTGAAGGACGACCCTCGCCAGCGCCAGCCGCTGCTGCATGCCACGGGAGAGGGTGCGCGTCTGCCTGCCGGCCCGGTCGGCGAGGCCCACCAGCGCGAGCAGCTCGCGGCAGCGGTCGCCGTCCTCAACGCCGTACATGCGGGCATAGAAGGCCAGGTTCTCGCCCGCCGTAAGCTCCCCGTAGAGAAGCGTCTGGTGGCCGACGAGCCCCACGCAGCGCCGTACCATGTCCGCCTGGAGCACCACGTCGAAGCCGGCCACGCGCGCGCAGCCGGCCGTGGGCCTCAGGAGGGTGGCCAGGATCTTGATGAGCGTGGTCTTGCCTGAGCCGTTGGGCCCCACCAGCAGGACCCGCTCCCCCGGCAGGACCTCCAGGTCGACCCCGCGCAGCACAGAGAGGGGGCCGAACGACTTGCGCAGCCCGACGACCTCGATGCCGCCCTGGGAGCCGTCGATCCTCACTGGATGGCCTCCAGTTCTCGGAGGACATCCTCTGCCCGCTGGCGGTAGCGGGCGCCCAGCTCCTCGTACTCCCGCTGCGACAGGTTGCCGAGGTGAAACTCGGACTCCAGCTCCTCGATAGCGGCGTAGGCCTCGTCGCGGCGGACAAGGAGCACCTCTATCTCGCGCTGGCCGGTGGGCGCCAGGTCTCCTCTGCCGCGGCCCGGCCGGAGCAGCGGATAGCCCACAACGCCGAAGACGACCGCGGTCATCAACAGGGCAACGAAGGCAACCACCTAGCTCTCCCTACTCGACATCGTCGGCGCAGCCAGGATACACCCGCCGCAGAGGTGACGAAACGGTCCGCCGCGCCGAAGGACGGGAGCCCACCTACGCACGGCTCACCTCCAGGGCGCGGAGCTCCGTCTCCGTCAAGTGGACGGCAACCCGCCGCTCCCGGCGGTCGGGCCAGAAGGCGATGGCGGCGCCGACCAGCATGACGCCGCCGCCGATCCGAGATCCAGTTGACCATCGGGTTCACGAAGGCACGGATGCCGGCCCGACCATCCTCGCCCACGCTGTCCAGGATGACGTACAGGTCCTCTCGCAGGCCGCTGCGCAGCCCAACGCTGGCCGTGACGCTCCTCTGCGCGCGAAAGAGGACCTCCTCCGGGGCGATGGCGCCGTCCGGCTCGCCGTCCTTGGTAACTGCCAGATTCGCGGCCATGATGTCGCGCGTCGCCGTCGAGCGCTGCTCGAGGCCATCGAAGGTGAGCTCGTACCTGCCGACGGTGAGCGATTCGCCCGGCGCCAGGACGCCGCTGGCGCTCGTCGAGTACATGAAGTAGGACGCCACCCCCATCGCGACCAGGATGATCCCCAGGTGGACGACCTGTCCGCCGTAGCGGGGCTTGTTCGACCAGACCAGCCGGGGCAGCGCCCAGAGCAGGCTGTCGCCGTGGCCGCGGACCCGCGCGCGCACGCCTCGGTAGAACTCCTGAAGGCTGGCCGCCGCCACGAAAGCCATCGCGGGGAAGGCCAGCAGAGCGGGCGGCGACCTCACGCCCTGCCAGTAGAGAAGAGCCGCCACTATTGGGGCTACGGCCACGGGCAGCAGGGCGTTCCGCACCAGGTTCGCGCGCGACACCCTCCGCCAGCCGATGAGGGGACAAACGCCCATGAGCACGATGATCGCCAGGAAGAGGGGGCCGGCCACCCGGTTGTAGAAGGAGGCGTCGACGGTGATGCTGCCGCCGGGCAGAGCGTCCGTGACGCGGGGCAGCACTGTGCCCCAGAGGATGGCGGCGGCGGCGGCGATCAGAATGAGGTTGTTGAAGTTGAAGTTGCTCTCCCTCGAGATCAGGGAGTCCAGCTCGTGCTCGCTACGTAACTCGGGCAGCCGCTTCCAGAGCAGCGCGAGCGACGCCAGCAGCAGGGCCGCCATCAGGCCGATCAGCGCCCAGCCGAGCGGGCCGGCGGAGAAGGCGTGCACCGAGGAGAGGATGCCGCCCCTGGTCACCGCCGTCCCGAAGAGACAGAGGCTGAAGGTGGCCGTGATGAGGGCCATGTTCCAGACCTTGAACATCCCCCGCCTCTCCTGGACCATCACCGAGTGCAGGAAGGCGGTGCCGGTCAGCCAGGGCATCAGGCCGGCGTTCTCCACCGGGTCCCAGCCCCAGAAGCCGCCCCAGCCCAGGACCGTGTACGCCCACTGGGCGCCCAGCAGGTTGCCCGCTCCCAGGAAGAGCCAAGCGAAGAGGGTCCAGCGCCGGCTGGCACGGAGCCACTCGTTGCCCAGGCGGCCGCTCATGAGGGCGGCCATGGCGTAGGCGTAGGGGACCACAAACCCCACGTAGCCCAGGTAGAGCGCCGGCGGGTGATAGAGCATGCCCCTGTTCTGGAGCAGAGGGCTCAGGCCCAGGCCGTCGGCGGGCGTGGAGGGAAGCTTCTCGAACGGGTTGGCGCTGAAGACGACGATCCCCAGGAAGAAGGCGAGGATGGCCATGATCACGGCGACCGTGTACGGCGTCAATTCCTCTGTTCTGGCGACGGTTCTGAATGAGCACGACGCCGGCGAAGACGGCCAGGAGCCAGGACCAGAAGAGCAGCGAGCCCGCCTGTCCGGCCCACCAGGCCGAGAGGGTGAGCGGCATCGAGAGGTCGCGGCTGGTGTACTCGGCGACGTAGCGGAGGCTGAAGTCGCGCGTCGCCAGGGAGTAGAGGAGGGCTGCCGACGCCACGCTGGTCAGGGCCAGCGCGGCCCAGACGGCGTTGCGGGCGCTCAGCCACAGGTCGCCCTGGCCGCTTCGAACCGCAATGAGGGCAGCGACCGCCGCATAAGCAGCCAGCACGAACGCCAAGCTCAGGGCAACATAGCCGATGTCAGCCATGCCGGGCCCTTTCCACGACCCCGACTACCCGCCGGGCTTGTACTTGCTGGGACACTTGGTGAGCAGAGACGAGGCCTCGAAGGTCCCCGACGGTGTCAGTCTGCCCTGGAGGACGACGTCGGCGCCGGCCGCGAACGTGTCGGGGAGGCCGCCTTTGTACGACACCGGCAGCTCGCTGGCGCCGTCAGTCACTGTGAAGCGCGTCACGCCGTCGGCGCCCGACTCGATGGAGCCATCCACCACCGTCGCCCCCAGCCGGATCTTGTCGCCGTAGACGGTGTCGCCGCGGTCCCTCATCTCAGCCAGCGTCATGTAGTACATGGAGCTGCCGCGCACGCCTATGTAGATGAGGGCGCCGACGGCCGCCATCACGACCAGGGCGGCGATTAAGAACCGCTTCCGCCGGAAAAAGGCGGCCCTGGACGGCACAGGTGTCATGTCAGATAACGGCCTCCCCGGCAATCGCCGCTGGCCGGACGGCGCTGCGAACCGTGGATTCTCCCGCCATCGTTATCCTCTCCGGCGCGGCGCGCGTCAAGAGCGCATCGGCGACCGCCAGAAGTAGCCAATGCGAAGGCCGAACGCTGTTCAACCCGTGGAAACCCCAATAGACACCGTCTGCTCAAGCCGATAATAGACTAATAGGGGGATCGAGAGGACCATGTTCGGCCGCTCCAAGGAGGCCAAAGAGGGTCAGGAGCCCGCTCACGAGGCCAGGGCGAGCCCAGAGGCCGTTCTCTTTGACGAGGCCAGCGGGCTCTACAAGAGCTGGTACTTCGAGCGCCGGGTGCACGAAGAGGTGCAGAGGTGCGCCCGGTCCGCGCGTGCCTTTGCGCTGGCCTTCTGGGAGCCGCGCCTTCTGCCGGGCGAGGTGCTCGCCGACGAGACCATCGCCAGGATCGGCGACGTCATCAAGGAAGGCCTACGCCAGACAGACCTCGCGGCCCAGTACGAACGAACCCGTTTTGCCGCCTTGCTGGTGGAATCCGAACGCAACACGGCGCGGACGGTGGCCTTTCGAATCAAGGGCTCGCTTGCCACGCGCGTGCGCGGCGGCCCCGGCACCTGGCGGGCCGGCCTGGCGATCTTCCCCGACGACGGCATGGACGCCGGCACCCTCTTCCAGGTGGCCGTCCGCAAGCTCTCCGAAGACGTGGGCGCAGCGGCGTAAGGGCATTCCCCACGAGCCCGGAGGGTCGCTCCGGCGAGCCTTGATCTCAGGGAGCGCAGATGGTGCCTTGGCAGACAGACCCGCTGGTTAACGCATTTGCAGACGGCCTCCTGCGGGCTCTGATAGCCGTATGGCCCGTATGGCTCTTGCTCGCCCTGCTGGCCACGATAGATCTGGCGCTTGCCCTGCATCGAAGGCGCTGGCTCGCCAGGTCCGGGTTGAGGGACGTCGACGCCATGAGTGGCTACGACTTCGAGCGTTATCTGGCCATTCTCTTCAGCAAGCTCGGATTCCACGTGCAGCGAACGGCCAGACACGGCGACTTCGGGGCCGACCTCGTGGCAAGCAGCAAGGGCGAGCGAGTGGTCGTCCAGGCCAAACGGCATCGAAGGAAGGTAGGGCGTTAGGGCCGTCCAAGAGGCAGTGGCCGCGAGAGGCTACTACTCCTGCGACAAGGCGATGGTGGTCACGAACAGCTTCTTCACTCGCCAGGCCGCTCAGTTGGCGGATCGAAATGGTGTGGACCTGTGGGACCGCTTTCGTCTGGCGAAGGAGATGGCATCCATCGGCGGCAGGAGGCTCACTGCCCAGGCGATGGCGCACCAACCCGCCGTGAAGCGGCCGAGGCCCTAGAGGACGCGTCTGGCTGAGTCCGGCAAATCTAAAGGCCAGGCTTGAAGCCTGGCCTTCGGCGTCGTTGGCTTCCCGTGGGCTACCTAAACACAATCGTTATTGTCGCTGCGGTCGCCGCCTCTGTCGGCGTCAGCGTGGGAGTGGCTGTAGCCGTCGGCGTTGGAGTGGGCGTGGCGGTGGGTGTGGGGGTAGCGGTGCGCGTTGGCGTGGCGTGAGCGTTTGCGTCGTGGTCGCCACGGGCGACGACGTGGGTGTGGCGGTAGAAGTTGGCTTCCTGATCAGCTCGAAGCTCTGTACCTCCCAGGTACCCGCGCTGTTGTCGTTGTACTGCACGTCTCTTTCCACCACCAGCGTCTGGTAGCCGGGCGCCAGGACAACGAACCTGACAGGACCGCTGGCAGGGATGCGGTCACCCTGCAGGGCGTTGAATCCGTAGAGCCCGCTGGGGCCCGTCACCTTCGAGCTGACGTTGCCCTGGCTATCAACGTAGATGACGCTGGCGCCGTTCACCGGCGCCCCCGTCTGGGCATCGGTCACGACGCCCCAGGCGCAGCCCGTGACAAGCAGCCCGAGACCGGTGCACACCACGACTAACCAGGCGAACCTCTTCTTCATGGGGTCCCTCCCTCCCGGACGGCTCCTCCTCATGGCTGAACCGTCGCCTAACGCCCGCCAGCGCTCCCGATTATAGCACCAGCGCGGCGGCGTGTCCGCTCGAACAAGAACGGGCAACTCATCCCGAGCGATTTGGTGTAAGATCGGACCTAGAGACAGAAAGCTCGCCGCGCCAAGAACGAGGCCCTGGGTCGGCCGGGGAGGTGGCGGCGGCTGTGACGCCAAGCAACAATGGCTGGACTTGATCCCTTAGTTGAAGAGGTGCTAGTCGCCGCCCTGGCCGTGAGCGCCCTAGCAGCAATCATCGGCCTGCTCTACTGGCTGTCTACCGGCCTCTCCCCGTGGCCTCTCCTAGTCCTGGCGGAGATAGCTGCCTTCGGGTCAGGCATGGCAGTCCTCCTGGCTACCTCACCGCGACGGCGCAGGTAATGGCTGCGCCTTCCCCTCGAAGGTGAAGAGGCCCGCAACGCTTCCGCGGCAGGCCCTGCCATCGTAGAGGCTGATGGGGACCGCGCCCTCAGCCCCGCAGGTTCTTCCGCTTGTGGGCCAGGTAGTCCACGAGGATGTACTCGCCCAGCTTGTCGGGCGTGGTGTAGAAGATCCGCCCCTTGTTGATCTTCGCCATCTGGTTGACGAACTCCTTCAGGTAGTAGTTGCGGTCCAGCATGAAGGTGTTGATGACGATCCCCTTCTCCGTGCACCGCTTCACTTCCTTCAGGGTCTCGCGGATGGTTATGGGGCTGGGCGGATAGGCGAAGTACGAGCGGCCCCGCTCCAGGTGCGCCGTCGGCTCCCCGTCCGAGATCATGATGATCTGGCGGGTGCTCGCCGTGTGCTTGCTCAGGAGCTGCTGGGCCAGCATGAAGGCGTGGTGCATGTTCGTGCCCAGCACGGACTCGTCCCAGCGCACGTAGGGCAGGTCCTCCGCTTTCAGCTCGCGGGCGTAGGCGGAGAAGCCGATGATGTAGAGGCTGTCGCGGCTGAACTGGCTGCGGATGAGGTTGTTGAGGGCCAGCGCCACCTTCTTGGCGGCCTGAAAGCTGCCCCGCAGCGCCATCGACCACGAGAGGTCGACCATCATCACCGTGGCCGTCTGTGTGAGCTGCTCCGTCCGGTAGACGTGGAAGTCGTCCTTGTCCAGTCGAACGGGCACCGAGGGCCCCTCCCGAAAGATGGAGTTCATCACCGTCTCCTGCAGGTGCAGGTGGAAGGGGTCGCCGAACTCGTACTTCTTGCTGTCATCGGCCCGATCACCGCCGGCGCCGGTGACGCGCACCGGGTGCTTCCCGAAGCCCTCCTCCTTGAGCTGAGCATAGATCTCGCCCAAGGCCTTTTGCCCGATCTTGCGGACGCCGCGCGGCGTCAACTCCCAGCCGTGACCGCGACGGCGAATGTAGCCGGCCTCCTCCAGGATCTCCAGGAACTTGCGTAGCTGCTCGAGGGTCTGTTGGGCCTCGTCGCCGAGGAGCTCACGCAGCTTCTCGGCATCAATCTCGTCGATGTCGCCGCCGTACTGAACGCGCTCCAACTGGCGTTCCAGCTCGTCCATGGACTGCATACGTTCCATGAGGCGCATAGCCTCCGAGAGGTCCAGCTCCTCGTCGCCGCGGAAGGGATACTGGCTGCGCAGCTCTCGCATGGGGTAGAGGAACTCCAGGTTGCTTGCCAGTTCTGACAGCTCGGCCTGAAGATCGGGGTCCCCCACCTTGTCCATGAGCAGGTCCTGGAGCTCCTGCCGCATCTCGGGCGGAAGGCTGTCCAGGAGGTTCTGCATCTGGGCCGCCTGGTGCTGCATCTGGGCGACGAGCTCCTCCAGGCTTTGCGGCGGGTTGGGCCCGAAGAGGTCGCCGTACTGCTGCATGAACCCCTCGAAGTCCGGCTCGCCGCCGGCCAGCTTCTCAGATAGCATCTGGTTCAGGTCCTGGACCATCTGCTTCATCCGCGCCATGTCCTCGGGCGACAGGCCGGCAATCTGGTTGGAGAGGTCCTTGAAGAAGGTCTCTGTCATCGCCTTCTTCAGCATCTCCATGAGCTCCTGGAACTTGTGCTGGGCCTCGGGGTCTATGAACTCGTAGTTCTGGAGCTCCTTGACCTGGCCGCCCACGTCCGGTGGCAAGCCCTCGAGGAAGCTCTGCTTGCGCTGTGCTATGTTGCGCAGCATCTCGGCGAACTGGCGGTCGGCGCCGGCCTCCTGGCGACCGCCGCCGGGCTCGTGGCCGCCAGCGCTGCCCTCCTGGCGACCTTCGTGGACGCGGCAGGCGTCCGCTTGACTGGGGGGACCCGCTGCTGTCGGAGGCCTCCGGTTGCTCACCTCCCGGCCCTTGGCTCGCTGCCACCCTCTGCGGCTGATCCGCGTCCTCGCCGAGCTGGCGCCGCGCCTCCTCGAGGCGCCGGTCCAGGGTCCTCTTCTCCATCCCCAGGATCTCGTCCAGGCGCTCGCGGATGTCGTCGAAGACGGAGCTCAGGTTGTAGCGGTCCAGCGTCTGGCGCCGCTGCTGCCGAAGCTGCTGGAGGAGGTCGCGCAGGCCCTGGAGGCGATCGCCCATGGGGTTGCGCATGCCCCGCTGGAGGAGGTTGCGCAGGGCATGCTGCAGGTCCCCGAAGTTCATCAGGTCGTCGGTCAGGGACTCCAGGACCTCGTCGGCGTCGAGGGGTGGGATCTCCTGCGTCCCGTCCCACTCGTAGTAGCGGTAACCGAAGTTCATGTCACTCCTCGAGGAAGACCCAGCGCGTGGCGGTGCCCGGGAAGTCGTCCCCGCTCTCGATGAAGGCGAAGGCGACCTTGGGGCGCACAGCGTAGATGCCGCCCTGGCTGGTGTCCATCTCCCACCGGTACTTCTCTAGGTAGGCGTCCTTGAACTGCGAAAGCAGGGATGGATCGGTCACCTCTTCGGCGAGACCCTCCACGATGACGGCTTCGCCGGCATTCTCCGGGCAGACGACGCAGTTCGGGTTGGCGGCCAGGTTGCGGGCCTTCCTGGAGTCGAGCGCCGGTGCTGAAACAGAAGGCATTGTCCAGCCAGATGCCCCACACCGGCATGACGTGGGGTCGCCCGCCGGGTCGCGTCGTCGCCACGAAGTAGTTGTGGGCCTTGGAAAGCCGCTCGACGGCCCAGCTCCAGGGGAGCAGGCCCTCGGCGCTGTCAGGGATGCCGTAGCCGGGCATGTGAGGCCGGCTGGCTTGGGGAGCAGAAACCTGGGAAGAGGACATGGCGGCACCTAACCCCTGTAGTGGATCTTGCCCGCCACCTTGTCCTTGTTCAGGCGCTTGTTGAGGTGCAGGCCCTCCAGGATGAACTCCACCGCGGAGGCCACCAGGGCAGGCGTTGCCTCGGGGCAGACCTTCGCCAGCGCCTGCTCCAGGCCCGGCATGCCGCGGGCCATCTTCACGTAGGCGGCGGAAGGCAGGGTATCGGACACTTCGACGGAGAGGCCTCCTTTGAAGCGGGTGACCACCTCGTCCAGCTCGACGACGTTGAAGTGGCGATTGAAAACGGCCAGCACAGCGCCCTGGATCAGCTTCTCCAGGATCTGCTCCTCCCGGCCGTCCTCCACCGTCTCGAACTCCACCTTGCCGCTGATGGCCGGGACAACGTAGGGCAGGTCGCTGATGCGCGGGCACGACCATCTTCTCGTCCAGGCGGATGGCGCGGCGAAGGGCGTTGGCCAGCAGGCTCTCGTAGTCGGCGATGGAGGCGCGGACGGAGACGCCGGAGCGCTGGTTGACGTCCGGGCTGCGCCGGGCCAGGCGGGTGATCTCGGCGACGATCTCCTTCATGTACTGGGGCACGCTCACCTCGTGCTCCACGTCATCGAACCGGTGGCGCTCCTGCTCCATGATGTCGATCTCGTGCTCGACGCGGCGCGGGTAGTGAGTGCGGATCTGGGCGCCGTAGCGGTCCTTGAGCGGCGTGATGATGCGGCCGCGATTCGTGTAGTCCTCGGGGTTGGCGCTGGCCACCAGGTAGACGTCCAGCGGCAGGCGGACGCGGTAGCCCCGGATCTGCACGTCCCGCTCCTCCATGATGTTGAAGAGGCCGACCTGGATGCGCTCCGCCAGGTCCGGGAGCTCGTTGATGCAGAAGATGCCGCGGTTGGTGCGTGGGACCAGGCCGTAGTGGATGGTGAGCTCGTCCGACAGGTAGCGGCCCTCCGCCACCTTGATGGGGTCCACCTCGCCGATGAGGTCGGCGATGGTGATGTCCGGAGTCGCCAGCTTCTCGCCGTAGCGCTGGTCAGGCGTGAGCCAGGTGATCTTGAGGCTATCGCCCTCCTTGGCAAGACGGTCGCGGCAGCTCTTGCAGATGGGCCGGAACGGGTTGTCGTTGATCTCGCAGCCGGCGATGACCGGCACCGCGTCGTCCAGCAGGTTCACCAAGGAGCGGATGAGCCGGGACTTGGCCTGCCCTCGCTCGCCCAGGAAGATGATGTCCTGTCCGGAGAGGAGGGCGTTCTCCAACTGGGGGATCACCGACTCCTCATAGCCCACGATGCCGGGGAAGAGCGTCCCGCCCCGCCGGATCTTCTTGATGAGGTTGCTGCGCATCTCCTCCTTCACGGTGACTACCTTGTAGTCGGAGTCGCGCAGTTGCTTTAGCGTGCCAGGTTTACGAGCCACGAACTCTTCTCCAGCCTCGCTTCGCACTGGGCCCGTCCGGCAGAGGCGATGACGCCTCAGCCCCTGGCGCCTGTCGTTCCCACGGACTCCAGGAATCGGGCCAGTTCGTCACGTTGAAAGTGAGGGATTTCCCGCCGCTCCCCCCGCTTGTCTATTATAACCCCTTTCCCACCTTCCATGAGCCGCCCCAGGCAGGCCGCCGTGATCGCAGCCTCGGAGAGGGCGCCCCGCACCCGCTCGCAATCCTCCTCGGCGACAGCGATAAGCAGAGAGCCGGAGGCGAGTAGCCCCAGCGGCTCCAGCGCCAGCGCCCGGCAGACCTCAACCGTCTCCGGCAGCACCACCACCGCCTCCTCTTGCACCTCCGCCGTCAGACCGGAGGCCGCAGCCATTTCGTGGAGGGCCGTCGCCAGGCCACCCTCCGTCGGGTCGTGCATGGCGTGCACGGGCGCCGTCTCGCACGCCAGGAGAGCTTCTCGCACTACACTGATGCCGGGGCGATCGAGGAGAGCGCGCGCCCGCTCCAGGGACGCCTCGTCGAAGCCGCCGCGCCGCAGGTGATCGGCGGCGTCGCGCGCCAGGAGGGCCGTCCCCTCGATGGCGATGCCCTTCGTGAGGATGAGATGGTCTCCCGGCCGGGCGTCCGCCTTCCGCACGATGCGACCGGCCGGCCGCCTCCGCCAGCATGGCGCCGGCGACGATCGGGCCGCTCCAGGCCGTAGGTCACCTCCGTGTGTCCGCCCACCAACGTTATGTCGAGTGCCTCGCAGGCCGCCTCGATCTGGGCGAAGACATCCTCGGCGAGGGCCTCCGGCGCCCCCTGGGGGAGAAGGATGGTGGCCAGGAACCAGGCCGGACGCGCCCCCATGCAGGCCACGTCGTTGGCGTTGACGTGGACGGCGTACCAGCCGATCCGGTCGGTGGCGAAGGTGACAGGGTCGGCCTTGGCGACCAGAACCCGGTCGCCCAGGTCGATCAGCGCGGCATCCTCGCCTACGGTTGGGCCCAGCAGCACCCGCGGGTCGCGCGAGACGACGCGGCTCAGCAGGCGGGCCAGCAGCTCGGCGGGCAGCTTGCCGGTGTGGAGAGGCATGGCTAACGGCACCCTGCTAGTAGCTGATGACCGGGCCAAAGGGCACCCACCGGCCGCCCTCGGCCCGGGCGAGGCGCACGCCCTCTACGCCTCGATGGTCTGTCTCGCTGAACGTGATGGGCACTTCGCACACGGAGCAGGTGAAGTCGCGCACCTGCTCCGCCGCCTGCACCAGAGACTCCCGCGTCAGGTTCTTGCCGGCCCGCTCGAGGACCTCCACCGTAAGCTCAGCCACCGACTGGCCATAGACGGTGAAGTTGTTGGCCTCGATGCCGTGGGCCTTCATGATCTCGAGGTGCTTCTGGAGACCCGGATTGTCGCTCTCCGTGAGTGGCACGAGGTAGGTCGTGCTTATGACGCCTTCCGCGACGTCTTTCCCCGCCTGCTTGCTGGCCTCCCCGGTGAGGCGGAAGACCGACGGGTCGGCCGCGGCGCCCGCCACGACCACGGGCACGTCCCAGCCGAGGACGGTGCGGGCATAGACGAGGGCGCCGGCGAAGGCGACAGGCGTCGCGTAGACGGCCAGGACATCGGGGGCGGCGCTCTTGAGCCGCGTCACCTGGCCGCTCAGGTCGCTGGTCGTGCTCTCGAAGGTCTCTCGCGCCACCACGTCTGCGCCTGTGCCGATGCCGGCGCGCAGGCCCTTCTCGCCGTCCAGACCGAAGTCATCGTTCTGAAGCAGCAGGCCCACCCTCTGGCCCGGGAAGTTCTCCGCTATGTACCGGCCGAGGACGGTGCCTTCCATGACGTAGTCCGGGTTGTAGCCGAACCGGGTTCCGGCCACGGGTTCCGTGAACTTGCGGGCGCCGGTGGCAGGGAAGAGGTCGGGGACGCCGTTCTCCTCCAGATAGCGATAGACGGCGCTGTGCTGGGCGGTCCCGAAACCGTTGAGAATGGCGAAGACCCCGTCTCGCTCAACGAGTTGCCGGACGACGTCAGCGGCCCGCGACGGGTCGTAGGCATCGTCACCCACCTCCAGCCGGATCTTCCGCCCGTGGACACCACCCTGCGTGTCGTTGATGTAATCGAAGTAGGCCTGGATGGCGGGGGCAATGCTCGTGCCGTAGACGGCCGCTACCCCGGTCAGCGGCATGTGAGTGCCGAAGACGACCTCCGTGGCGGTGACGCCGGGAACGCGGTCCGTGCCGGAGGAAGAAGCGCCCTCCCCACAAGCTGCCAGGAGGAGAGCCACACATAGAATGGGAAGGGAGGCGAACCAGTAGTACGGTCGCACCGGTCTCTTGTCTCTGAAGGGGGCGGAGGCTATGAGATCTCTAGTAGCCCAGATAGGAGCGCCGTACGTCCTCGTTCTCGCGGAGGGTCTCGCTCTTGTCGGACAGCGCCACGGCCCCCGTCTCCATCACGTAGCCGTACTGGGCGATGCCGAGGGCGATACGAGCGTTCTGTTCGACCAGGAGGACGGTGATCCCTTCACCGTTTAGAGTCCGGACGATCTCGAAGATCTCACGGGTTATGAGGGGGGCCAGACCCAGAGAAGGCTCGTCCAGCAGCAGGAGGCGCGGGCGGGCCATGAGGGCGCGGCCGATGGCGAGCATCTGCTGCTCGCCGCCGCTGAGAGTGAGCGCTGTTTGCTTTCGCCTCTCAGCCAGGACGGGGAAGTAGTCGTAGATGCCCCGCATGTCCTTCTTGATGTCCGCGCCGTTGCGGCGGGTGTAGGCGCCCAGGCGGAGATTCTCCTCCACACTCAGCTCGCCGAAGATTCTGGCGCCCCTCGGGCACCTGCGATATCCCCATCTGGACGATCCTCTCCGGCGATGCGTGGTCGATGCGCTTTCCCATGAACTCGATGGTGCCGTGGGAGATGCGCACCAGGCCGGAGATCGCCCGAAGGATGGAGCTCTTGCCTGCCCCGTTTGCGCCCAGGATGGTGACTATACCTCCCTCGGGAACTTCCAGGGACACCCCCCGCAGGGCGACGATCGGGCCGTAGGAAGCATGGATTTCGTTAACTTTGAGCATCCTCTGCACGCTCTCCCAGATACGCCTCGATGACAGCGGGGTCCTTCTGCACCTGGGCGGGGGTGCCCTCGGCGATCTTGCGGCCGAAGTCCAGGACGCAGACCCGCTCCGATACGTCCATCACCAGCCCCATGTGGTGCTCGACCAGCAAGACGGTGACGCCCAGTTCATCGCGGATGAGGCGGATGAGGTCAGCCAGGGCGCCAAGCTCCTCGTGGCTCAGGCCGCTGGCCGGTTCGTCCAGGAGCAGAAGGCGTGGACGGGAGACCAGGGCACGGGCCATCTCCACCCGCTTCTGCAGGGCGAAGGGAAGGACAGCAGCGGGCACATCGCGCAGCTTGTCGAGGGCCATGAAACTGAGAAGCGCATCCGCCCGCTGTCGAGCCAGCGCCTCCTCTCGCATCACGCTGGGCCAGCGGAACGCGCAGGCCATCAGGTTGCTGGTCAACAGCATGTGCTGGCCGACCAGCAGGTTCTCCATCACGGTCATGGAGCGAAAGAGCTCGACGTTCTGGAAGGTGCGCGCAATGCCCGCTCTCACTACGTCGTGGGGCCGCATGTGCAGAATGTTGCGAGTCTCGAAGAGAATGGAGCCCCGGTCGGGCACATAGACGCGGCTGATGCAGTTGAAGATCGTGGTCTTCCCGGCGCCATTGGGGCCGATGAGACCGACGATCTCCTTCGGCTTGACGTCAAAGGAGACGCTGTCCAGGGCAACGATGCCCCCGAAGTGGATGGAAAGGTCCTGAACGTGAAGCTGAGCCCCGTCAGCGCTGACCACGATACCTCCGCTACCAAAGAGCGGCGCCTGCCGCCCTACCTGAGTTCCCGCCAGCGAATCGCATGATAGAACGCGCGCGCGTTGTGTTCAAGTCAAGAGTTGGGCTAAAGCCCCAGAACGCTGACGGAGTGGGCGCCCAAGAAGGCCAGTATTATGCCGCGGAGGACCTTGCCGGCGAAAACCGGACCCATAAAGCGGCCAAAGGGCATGCGCACAGCCCCCGCCGTGAGGCCCGCGATCTCGAAGATGGGGTTGGGGATGACCGAGAGGACAAACAAGGTAAGCATGCCGAAGCTGTGCATGAGCCGGTCGATGAGGGAGATGGCCCGCTCCACGAACCGCCTCGTCCAGCGGGGGCCCGGGATGGTGTGGCCGGCTGCCATCTCACCACCGTACATGCCCGCGATGTAAGCGGTGATCTCCCCTATCGCCATGCCGGAGCCACCGGCGAGCCCGACCAGCACCGGGTTGTGGACCTTACCCTGATCCAGGATGAGCACCTGGCCCAGGGCGGTCAGTCCGGGCACGGGAATGAAGACAGTGACGGTGCTGGCCAGGTTAGCCACGAACACACCAGCGTAGCCGAGACCGCCCAGACTCTGCTCGTCCAGGTTTACCCATTCCGGCAGGAGGAGAAGAACGACGGCGGGGCCGAGCACCGCAAGCAGCACCACGAGGCCGAGACCGATTCGTGACTTGCGGCCCGTGGGGATCCAGCGGCTCAGCGCCGGCGGCAGGACCTCCGCCAGCGACTTCTCCGATGGAGCAGCGCGCGGGGGCTCCGAGCTGACATCCAAAACGAAAAGCCTCTCCTTGCGAGGGCTCGCGGAGCGATCCGCTGTCCAACACATCATACAACCTCCAGGCCAGCGGTCGCCCCGTATAATGACTGGCGACGGACGCTAGCAGATGAAATCCGCCGGCGCAAAGACACAACAACCCGGCCTACTCTCGGAGGCGCAGTTTTGGCGCTTCCTGCGGGCCAAGCTCGCCTCGCAGATTGGCCAGAACATCGTCCTCTACACCGTCCTCATCGTGGTGGTGCAGCGGACGGAGTCGAGCATGCAGAGCACCCTGCTGGTGCTGGCGATGACTCTACCCTCGGTGATACTGGGGCTGCCGGCCGGCCTCGTCGTCGACTGGCTGCCGAAGCGGGCGTCGCTGCTGATAGTGGGTCTGGTGCGGGCCGGCGTCTGCCTGGCCCTGCTCCAGCACGGTAACAGCCTCCGCGACATCTACCTGCTGGTGCTCCTCTTCGCCGCCGTGGGCCAGCTCCAGGCCCCGGCCGAGAGCGCCGGGCTCCCCGGCCTGGTGGGTCGAGGCCGCCTGGGCTCGGCGAACACCTATCTTATTCTGGCCACCCTCCTCGCCCAGGTGGCAGGCATGGTGATCATCGCGCCCGCCTTCCTGAAGACGGTGGGCGAGAACCCGCTCTACGTGCTCGCCGCCGTCCTCTTTGTCGTAGGCGGCCTGACCTACGCCCGAACCTCGGGCCTGGGGGCAGCGACGGAGCCGGAGGAGACGCCGGCACGCCCGGCCGAGACCCCGCGGCGCATCGGACTCTGGGCAGGGCTGGAGGTGATCCGCCGCGACAGGACCATCTTCCTGGCGATGGTGGAGCTGACCATCGCCGCCTTCCTCATGAAGTCCCTTCTGGTCCTCACACCTCACTACGCTCGTGACATCCTTCACCTGGCGCCCTCCAACTCCGTGTTCATCGCCACGCCCGCCGCTGTGGGCGCGCTAGTAGGACTGGCGCTGATGCCGATCCTGGCCTGGTTCATCAGCCCCGGGCGGCTGGTGACGGCGGGCCTCGTCGTCTTCATCGCCGGACTGGTCGGTCTGGGCTGCGTCTACTTCGCGGCCGATGCCGTTCAGGAGCAACCTGCGCCTGAACCTATCGGGTATCGAGGACCGCCTGGGCATCTCCTCCGTGGTGAGCATGACCATGCTCCTGGCCGTGCCCCTGGGCCTCGCCTTCACCGTGGTGAGCGTGGGCGCGCGCACCGTCTTCAACCGCCGCTCGCCGCCGGAGCTCCAGGGCCGCGTCTTCGCCACCCAGTCCGCCCTGTCCGACCTGGCGTCGGTCCTGCCGCTGCTGGTCGTCGGCGCCGTCGCCGACCTGGTGGGCGTGCGTGCGGTCCTCCTGGTGACGGCCGGCCTCTCCGCCCTGGCGGCGCTGGCGGCCCGCCTGACGCCGGCGGCTCGGCGGCGCCCCGGTGCTCTGCCGGAGCGTGGCATCGCCAGCGAGCACTAGCGGGGCAGCTCGACGCTTTCGTCCTGCGGGTCGAAACCAGCAGCTTCGAATCGAGAGCTGCCGGTTCAACCGGCAGGTCCCTCTCACGCTCTCCTGCAGCCCCGCCTCGATCATCGGATACCGAACGGATCAACGGCATTGCCTGTCGAATCCGCTATCCGTTAATCCGTTTCCCGTCATGCCGTTACATCTCCCTCCGCGTGGGAACTTTTCTCCGCCTCCGTGCGTCTGAAGGGCAGAACGCTGGGAGGAGAAGCCATGAGACACGCCAGATTCGCCATCGGTCCCCTGCTTCTCGCCGTCGGCCTCCTGCTCGGGTTTGGAGCCGGCTGCTCCGACACCGACGTCGGGCATCGACGGCTACGTGGCCCTGGTGCCCCACATCCTGCGATCGGCGAACGCGAGGCCGTCTCCCTGACGCTGTTCAGCGGCGACAAGCTGGCCTCCGGCGCCGGCCGAGGTGAGGCTGCTCCAGGACGGCCGCGAGGTGCTGGCCCAGAGCGCCGAGCTCCAGGGCAAGGGCACCATCGAGTTCCAGGTGCCGGACCTGCCTGACGGCGACTACGAGATTGAGGTCAGCGGCGCAGGGCTTCAGCGACAAGGCCAGCGTGCGGGTCGAAGAGGGCTCGCTCCTCTTCCTGGAGACCGACAAGCCCATCTACAAGCCGGGCCAGACCCTCCACGTGCGGCTCATCTCCCTCGACTCGGCGCTCAAGCCCGTCTCGGTGGAGGCCACGGTGGACCTCCAGGACGCCAAGGGCACCAAGGTCTTCAAGAAGACCGTCCAGACCGACGAGTACGGCATGGCCACCCTCGATGTCCCCATCTCGGAGGAGCCCAACCTGGGCGTCTGGAAGGTCAGCGCCCAGGCCGGCCAGCGCAGCGCCGAGGTGGACGTGCGCGTCGAAGAGTACGTCCTGCCCAAGTACGAGGTGGCGGTGGACCTGCCCAAGGAGTGGTTCCTGGTCAACGAGCCCATCACGGGCAAGGTGCGCGCCACCTACAGCTACGGCAAGCCGGTGCGGGGCACGCTCCACATCGAGGCCCAGCGCTACGTGGGCCAGTGGGAGAAGTTCGCCAGCTACGCCGTAGACATCGACGGCGAGGCGCAGTTCGAGCTCCCCGCCGTCGAGTACGTGGCCGGCGTGCCCGAAGAGCGAGGGCATGGGCAACGTCACCCTCGACATCACGGTGGAGGAGCGCGCCACCGGCTACGAGGAGAAGACCACCCGCCTCCTCACCGTCTCCGAGTCGCCGGTCAGCCTCCAGCTCATCCCCGAGGGTTCGGCCTTCAAGCCGTCGCTGCCCTTCACCTTCCTCGTCGTCACCGAGACCCCCGACAACAAGCCGACGGAGTCGAAGGTGAGCGTGGAGATCAGCTACCTCGGCGACAAGCTGGAGGAGATTGACCACGAGAGCAAGCAGGTGCAGACGGACAACGGGCTGGCGATGCTCACGGTCACGCCGCCCGAGGAGGCGGTGGCCCTGATGGCGGAGGCGAACACCCCCGAGGGCGCCTACACCTTCGTCGCCCTCGACGCCGCCTACTCGCCGTCCGGCAACTTCATCCACGTCGAGCAAGCGAGTCGAGGGCGCGCTGAAGGTCGGCGACAAGGCCTCCTTCAAGGTGCACTCGACGCGTGAGGCCGCCAACTTCTACTACGAGGTCGTCGCCCGCGGCCGCGTCGTCTTCAGCGACTTCTCCCACTCCAGCAACATCTCCTTCGAGACCACGCCGCTGATGGCCCCGTC
>CAVSBT010000014.1:0-26191 GCA_963726245.1 uncultured Chloroflexia bacterium | reverse complement strand
CCCGAGACCCCAGAGAGAGGGTGAGGGACTTCCAGGAGATAGAGCTCGCCTTCAGCGAAGAGGCCGCCATCGAGGAGGCACTCCGGTGTCTGAACTGCGCCGTCTGCTCAGATTGCAGACTGTGTGAGAAGACCTGCCAGGCCAAGGCCATACGCTACGACATGCAAGAGAGATACGTCGACGTCAACGTTGGCGCCGTTATCCTGGCCACCGGCTTGGACCTCTACGACGTCTCCAAGCTCGGCGAGTACGGCTATGGAAGGATAAAGAACGTAATCACCGCCATGGAATATGAGAGGCTGACTTCGGCCTCCGGCCCCACGAGCGGTGAGCTCATGCGCCCCTCTGATGGCAAGGTGGCCACCAACATAGCATTCATCCAGTGCGTCGGCTCCCGTGACTTCAGGCATAAGGCCTACTGTTCAAGCGTGTGCTGCATGCATGCTACCAAGGAGGCCATTCTGGCCTACGAGCACCACCCTGGGACAAAGTCCACCATCTTCTACATGGATCTCAGGGCAGTGGGCAAGCGATTCCAGGAGTACATCGCCCGTGCCAGAGATGAGTACGACGTAACATACGTCAGAGGCCGGCCCGCAAGTATTGACGTCGCCGAGAACGGCAACCCGATCATCTGGTACGAGGATACGACCGCGCGTGAGACGAAGACCTTCGAAACCGAGCTGGTCATCCTCTGCCAGGCATTGATACCGTCCGTGGGCGTCAGGGAGCTGGCGGACAGGCTGGGCATAACCTTAGACCAACACGGCTTCGTCGAGATCCCGGACCGCCTGTCCCGCCCGCTGGACACCAGCAGGGCCGGGATCTTCGCCTGCGGCTATGCTCACAGCCCTCGGGATATCCCGGACTCGGTGGTTCAAGCATCCGGGTCAGCGGCTCGAGCGGCTGAAGTTCTAGCAGGGGGTGCTGAGCATGCCTGATACCCGGATCGGCGTCTTTGTGTGTCACTGTGGCAGGAACATCGGCGGCTACGTCAACGTGCCGCAAGTGGTGGAGTACGCGAAAAGTCTGCCCGACGTAGCCCACGCCGAGCACAACCTGTACACGTGTTCAGAAGAAGGCATCTCCTCCATAAAGAAGAAGATTCAAGAAAACAACCTGAACCGCGTCATAGTGGCGTCTTGTACTCCCAGGACCCACGAGACGTTGTTCAGGTCCGCCTGTCAGGAAGCAGGCCTGAACAAGTATCTCTTCGAGTTCGTCAACATAAGGGACCAGTGCTCGTGGGTGCACATGAGCCTTCCCATGGAAGCTACCCAAAAGGCCAAAGACCTTGTCAGGATGGGGGTGGCAAAGGCCAGGCTGCTGAAGCCGCTGGAAGAGATCGAGATCGACGTCACCCCGGCTTGTCTGGTAATCGGCTCCGGCGTAGCCGGAATGACCGCAGCCCTGAACCTCGCCAATCAAGGCTTCGATGTCCACCTGGTGGAGAAGGCAGCAGAGCTCGGTGGCCTGCTGCTCGGCATCAACAGGCTGTTCACTGCCAACAAAGAGGCCAGCGAACTGGTCGTGCCCCTCGTCAACCAGGTGCGAAACCACGAGCACATCACAACCCATCTCTCCACCACGGTGAAGGACGTCAAGGGGTTCATAGGCAATTTCGACGTCGCCCTGGAGGAAGGGGAGAAGGAGAGCAAGCTTAGAGTAGGCACCATCATAGTCGCTGTCGGCGCCGAGGAGTTCAAACCGGTAGGTCAGTACGGCTATGGAGAAACGGCCGGCGTGCTCACCCAGCTCGAGCTGGAAGGACGACTGAAAGAGCGCACGCTAGAGGCCAAGAACGTCGTCATGATCAACTGCGTGGGCGCTCGCGTGCCGGAGAGGCCGTATTGCGGCAGGTTCTGTTGTCTGACGGCGATCAAGAATGCCGTGCTGATCAAGGAGAATGACCCGGAGGCGAACGTCTGGATCCTCCACCGCGATGTGATGGCTTACGGCGTGGAGTTCGAAGAGTACTATCGAAAAGCGATGGAGCTGGGTGTCAGGTTCGTTAGGTACAGCCTGGAGACACCACCCGAGGTTATTGCCAACGGCGAACTCAAGGGCGTCAGAGTCTACCATGACCTGATGGGCAAACAAGTGGAGCTTCCGGCAGACACGGTTGTACTGACTGCGCCCCTTGTTCCACGGGGTGACAATGCGGGGATCTCCAAGCAGCTAAAGGTTCCGCTCAGTTCGGAAGGCTTCTTCCTGGAGGCCCACCTGAAACTGCAGCCGGTGGAATTCGCTACGGATGGCATGTTCATATGCGGCTCGGCCCGATGGCCGGTCGAGGTGTCTGAGGCCATCTTCCAGGCTTGCGCCACCGCCGCCAAAGCCGCAACGCCCATGAAAAGAGGACATGTCAGACCTGAAGCCATCACTTCTTCCGTCAATGAGGATCTCTGCGGCGGATGTGGCATTTGTGCCGTTCTCTGTCCTTACAGCGCCATGCTGATGGACAGCAAGAATGGCAAGGCGGTCGCCCGCACCGTCGAGGCGCTGTGCAAAGGATGCGGCACCTGTGGGGCCGCCTGCCCGTCCGGGGCAATCACGATGAACCACTTCAATGATGAACAGATTCTGGCGCAGATAGAGGCCCTGACGGAAGCCTAAGGAAAGCATGCGAGAAGAGGGTCTGGCAATGGACAGAAACGGCTTTGAGCCCCTGATACTCGGCTTTGCCTGCAACTGGTGTACCTATGCAGGTGCCGATCTTGCCGGCACCTCCAGAATCCAGTACCCGCCCAACCTAAGGATGATAAGGGTGATGTGCAGTGGCAGAGTCGATCCGACCTTCATCTTGAAGGCCTTCGCCAGGGGTGTGGATGGTGTGCTGATCGGGGGTTGCCACCCGGGTGATTGCCACTACATGGAAGGAAACTACAAGGCGCGAAGAAGGATTCACCTGCTGAGAAAGATGCTTGGTGATTTCGGGATCGAGCCCGAGAGGGTGAGATTGGAATGGGTTTCGGCATCTGAAGGGGCCAGGTTTGCCCAGGTTGTGGCAGACTTCACGAAAGCGCTGAAAGAGCTGGGCCCCTTGAAGAAGGATGCGAAGCTGGCAGTGGGCCAGCAAGGTTAGACCGAAGCCTGGGGGTTGTTATGGCTCAGAAGCCGAAACTAGCTCTGTATTGGGCTGCTAGCTGCGGCGGCTGCGAGATTGCCGTCGTCCGCCTGTACGCCAAGATCCTGGACGTGGCCGAGGCCTTCGACATCGTCCTCTGGCCCTGCATCATGGACTTCAAGTACAAGGACGTGGAGGCGCTGCCGGACAAGAGCATCGACGTCTGCCTGTTCAATGGGGCGATCAGGAACTCAGAGCAGGAGCACATGGCCCACATGCTACGAGAGAAGTCGAAGGTGTTGGTCGCCTTTGGCACCTGCGCCTACATGGGAGGCATCCCCGGCCTGGCCAACGTCGCCGACAGGGAATCCATCTTCGAGCTTGTCTACCATGACACGCCGTCCACAGCCAACGATAACGGCGTGCGTCCCCAGCTCAGTTGCCAGGTCCCGGAGGGAGAGCTCACACTCCCGGAGTTCTATGACACGGTGCGGACGCTGGAGCAGGTGGTGCCCGTAGAGTACTTCGTGCCGGGCTGTCCGCCGGTCAGGGAGCAGACCGAGGCGGTGCTGCAGGCGGTGATGCAGGGTCAACTGCCCGCTCCCGGCTCAGTGGTGGGCGCGTCGGACAAGACGGTGTGCTACGATTGCACCCGCATCAGGGAGGACAAGCGGATCCGCGGCTTCCACCGCCCCTACGAGATCGTGGCGGACTCTACCCACTGCCTGCTGGAGCAAGGCATCATCTGCGCCGGCCCGGCCACACGGGGCGGCTGCGGCGCACCCTGTCTCTCGGTCAACATGCCCTGCCGGGGCTGCTATGGGCCGCCGCCGAACGTGATTGACCAGGGCGGGAAGCTGCTCAGCGCCCTGGCCTCCATCATCGACACCCAGGATCAGGACGAGATCGAGCGGATCGCCGATACCCTCCCTGATCTCTTGGGGATCTGCTATCTCTTCGGCCTGCCGGCGTCCATGTTGCGAAGGGTCCGCAAGGACGGAGCGCTCTCTCCTGCTGGCGCGGCGGACGAATTGGAGAGAGCGCAGGGCGATCCGCCGGTCGTTACGCAGAGGGTACCATGAGTACGGATGCCACACCTACCGAAAGACGCATAGTAATAGACCCAATCACCCGCCTTGAAGGCCACGGCCGTATCGACATCTTCCTCGACAAGGAGGGGGATGTGGAGAACGCCTACTTCCAGGTACCTGAGCTGAGAGGATTCGAGAAGTTCTGCGAGGGCCGGCAGGTCGAAGACCTGGCGATCATCACCCCGCGCATCTGTGGGGTGTGCCCGGAGGCTCACCACATGGCCTCCGCCAAGGCCCTGGACGCCGTCTTCAAGGTAGACCCCCCACCTGCGGCCAAGAAGCTCCGAGAGCTACTGTACAGCGCGTTCTTCGTGGCCGACCACGCTACGCACTTCTACGCTCTCAGTGGCCCCGACTTCGTCGTGGGGCCCGACGCCAGCCCCGCCGAGCGCAACATCATCGGCGTGGTGCACAAGGTGGGCCTGGAGATTGGAGGCGAGGTGCTCAAGCACCTCGAGCTCTGCCACGACGTGGTGGCGATGATCGGGGGGAAGTACATTCACCCCGTCTGCGGCCTTCCCGGCGGCGTCAGCAAGCCCATCACCGAGGAGGACCGGGTCAAGATCGAGGCGATCGCCCGTTCGGCGGTGGAATTTGGCAAGCTCTCCCTCAAGATCCTCGATGACGTGGTGCTGGCCAACAAGGGCTACCTGGACATGATTGTGAGCGACACCTTCACCCACAAGACCTACTACATGGGCCTGGTGGACGCCGACAACAAAGTGAACTTCTACGACGGCATGCTGCGGGTGGTGGACCCGGACGGGAAAGAGTTCCTCAAGTTCGACCCCTCGGATTACTTGGAGCACATCGCCGAGCACGTGGAGCCCTGGACCTACCTCAAGTTCCCCTACTTGAAGAAGCTGGGGTGGCAGGGGCTCGTTGACGGCAAGGACAGCGGCATCTACCGGGTGGCCCCCCTGGCCCGTCTCAACGCCGCCGACGGGATGGCCACCCCCCTGGCCCAGGCCGAGTACGAGCGCATGTACTCGACTCTGGGGGGCAAGCCGGTGCACGCCACGCTAGCGACGCACTGGGCCCGCCTCATCGAGCTCGTCTATGCCGCCGAGCGCATGGTGGAACTGGCCACGGACCCGGAGATCACCAGTCCCGACGTTCGCACCATTCCCAGCGCCACGCCAGGCGAGGGCGTAGGTGTGGTTGAGGCGCCGCGCGGTGTCCTCATCCACCATTACCAGGCGGACGAGAGAGGGGTGGCCCGCAAGATCAACCTCATCGTCGGCACCGCTCACAACTACGGCGCCATCGCCATGTCGGTGAAGAAGGCCAGCCAGGGGCTGATCAAGAAGGGGACGGTCGTCACCGAGGGGCTTCTTAACCGCATCGAGATGGCCTTCCGCGCCTACGACCCGTGCTTCGGCTGCGCCACCCACTCATTGCCCGGCGAGATGCCCCTGATTGTGAGCATCCACGACGCCCAGGGGAAAATCGTTCAGCAACTGCGGAGGGGCTAGGAACGAAAACACTGATCCTGGGACTGGGCAATCCCATCCTCTCCGACGACGCCACCGGCCTCTCGGTGGCGCGTCGCGTTCATGAACTGCTCGACGATCCCGAGGCAGACCTGGTTGAGGCGGCGATTGCCGGCCTCAAGACCATTCAGCTCCTGGCTCACTACGACCGGGGCGTCATCATCGACAGCATCTGTGACGGGAGTGCTGCCGGCCAGGTGCGCCGGCTGCGAGAAGAGGAGTTGGAAGGGGGTTGCGCCTGGCTGAGCCATGGCGTTAACCTGCATCTGGCCCTCGAGCTGGCCCGCCGGCTCTCCTTGCCGCTGCCGCAGGAGATCCTCATCTATGTGGTCGCTGTCAAGGACCCGTATACATTCGGCGAGCAGTGCACAGCGGAGGTGGAGGAGGCTCTCCCGGCTGCTGCGGACAGGATCGTCGACGAGCTAGCGGCCGTTGGTGTCCATGCTCCTGTTGAAAGCGCCTAGCGTGACCCGGCGGAAGGCCTAGGCGTCCTCAAGGAGCGGCCTTGTATCGGGTAAGAGGCCAGGGCAATGGGCCAAAGGGAACATAGGAGCTGACGGAAAGGATCAGGAACCGATGGCCATAGAGAACCTTGAACGTATCCTGGCAGCGCATCCTTTCTTCAAGGGGATGGAAGAGCCCTACCGTGAACTGTTCGTCGACTGTGCGTCCAACGTGCGTTTCGACGCCGGTGAGGTCATATTTCGGGAGGGTGAAGAGGCCAACCACTTCTACCTCATTCGCGAAGGTCGAGTGGCAGTGGAGATATCATCGTCTGAGCGCGGTCCTGTCATCATCCAGAGCCTTAGAGAGGGTGACGTTCTGGGGTGGTCGTGGATGATGCCGCCGTACCGCTGGCATTTCGACGCTCGGGCGGTGGAGTTGACACGGGCTATCGCGCTCGATGGGAGATGCCTCCGCGAAAGGAGCGAGAGCGACCACGACCTCGGCTTCCAACTCATGAGGCGTGCTGCCCAGGTCATGGAGGAGCGGTTTCAGGCAACGCGACTCCAGCTTCTCGATGTCTATGGCCGCGCCGCTCCCAAGAAGGTAGCCGGCCAAAGCTAGCCTTGCCCATTTGATGGTATGCGCGGCCCTTTTCGTGTTCAAGGCCGGCTATAGCTGCAAGCCAGGCGGGGCCCGCTGCCACGCGCCCCCTTCGGCCTGCCCCGCTTTGTATCTGACTAGGCCCGAATAGTCGTCCTTCGGGCTGTCCCAGCCATGTGCCTCCAAAGGCCAGGCTATGGGGCGTCGCGACGTTCTTCTTATCAGGCACCGGGGAGAACTCACCCCGGGGCCGCGCTTACCACACCCTTCGTTTCATGACTCTTCCTACGGGCATCTAGCAGCGTTCTAGGTCAGCCTGACCTGCCCTAGACTGCTCTCCTAACTCGGACACGTTTGGCTATCTCCTCCATCCTGCCCCTTGCGGCCCCCTACTTCATCTGTTGATGATTTGGAGCCCCACGACCGTCGGCTTCACGCGGCCCAATGCGTGAGGTGACGGGCCGGCAATTCCAGCTCAAAGATTTCCGTAAAATCGGCCGCAAATCCACTTGACAAAACGAGCGGCAGGGAGCAGTATGGCGACTAAGTTGAGCATATTTATCAACAAGTTCTGACGATGGTGATATTTGTGCCACTCCCCGTCAGAACGGCCCGCGTCAGGGCCTTGAAGCCAAGAAGACCTTACAGGGGGCTTGAGAAGAAGCGCTCGGGGCCGTAGATGCGCGGCGCCACCGCGGCGGGATTCGAAGGCGCGGAGAAGGACATGGAAGTCCTCCCAGTCCACATCTGTGAGCCGCCTCATGTCACAGGCGAATGGTGATCATCAGGGGAGGTCTGCCATGTCGGATATGACCGAAGACAATCAAGAGAACTGGGAAGACGAGCGGGAAGAGGCTGAGCCGCCGGCACAGACTGCGCCAGAACGTCGTCACGGCTTGCGAAAGACCTGGCTCGGACTGATGGGCGCCGGCTTGGCCGCCGGTCTCCTCTTCTATGGGGGATGGTTCAGCCACGGCAGATTCCAGGGAAGCTCAACCGCCGTCTCGCCCGACCAGCCCGACAAGCTGTCCGCGGCGCTCTTCCCTGCGGATGGCGTCGAGCTCGATGTCCGCTGGGGAGACGTGCCCGCACGGCTCGTGCAAGCGGGTGTCATCGATCCGGAGAAGCTCAAGCTTGCCGCCCAGAGCGCCGGCGCGCCCCTCACCCCTGATCAGGTGAAGGTGCTGACTGACGGCTCCGACGAACCCATCCGCATCGATGCCAGCAACGCCTACTTCGCGCTGGACGTGCTGTGGGCCGTGGGGCTTGCCAGCAAGAACGCCATCCTTACCCAGGGCCCCATAGCTCAGGGCGGCCCAGCGCAAGCAGCCAACTACGCCAGCACCGGCGGCTGGACCATCGGGGCGAAGCCCGGGCCCCAGTACCTTGCGGCGTTGGACCTTATTCCCTTGACCCCCGAACAACAGGCTGTGGTTGAAGAGGTCGCCTCCAACTCCTGGAGGCCGTGCTGCGGCAACATGACCGCTTTTCCGGACTGCAACCACGGAATGGCTGCTCTGGGCCTCGCGGAGCTCATGGCATCTCAAGGGGCCAGCGCCGACGACATCTTCCTGGCCCTGAAGAGGATCAGCCCGTTCTGGTTCCCCACCCAGTACCAGTACCTGGCCCAGTACTTCCAGGGTCAAGGCCAAGGGTGGGAGCACGTCGACGCGCGCCTGCTGATGGGCAAGGCCTACTCGAGCTCCAGCGGCTTCAAGCAGGTTTACGCGCAGCTCCAGCAGCAGGGAGCGCTTGGCACGGGCAGCCAGGGCGGAGGCAAGGCCAGCGGCTGCGCACCCTAGGGACAACTGAATCGAGCGCGGCGAACTGCTCGCGCTTTCAATTACGACTACAGGGAGAGCCACATAGGGTATGGGTTTATGTCGGGAGAAGCCGAAATAGGCAAGAGACTGAAGCGAGGGCTGTTCCGCTATTGGGGGTGGCTGGCAGTGGGCGCTGTCGCGGGTCTATCCGTGGTGGCGGTGGCTGCGGGCAGCTTCATACCCTTTCCAGCCGGCAAGCCGGAGACGCGTGAGATCACCCTTGAAGCGAGCAGATTCGCTTACTCCCCCGAGAGAATAGAGGTCAATAAGGGTGACCACGTAATCCTACGCCTTGCGCCGCAGGACGTGAGCCACGGCGTCTACGTGGACGGCTACGGTCTCAAGACGGAGGCGGCGCCCGGCAAGACGTCTGTCCTGGATTTCGTGGCCGATAGACCGGGCACATTTCGCCTCCGCTGCTCCGTGCCCTGCGGCGACCTGCATCCCTTCATGGTCGGGTTGCTCTCCGTCGAGCCCAACAGCCCGTTTCTCGGAGCCGTCATAGCTACGCTTGTGGTAGCCGTCGGGGCCACGGCGTATGGCTGGCTGCGGAAAGGAACAGGCGCCGCCCATGCTTAGAACCGCCGTCGAGCCACGAACAGCCGGCGCGGGCGGGGACAGTAAGCGCATCAACGTGTTGCGGTGTGAACCCGTGCGCCTGGTCCTCACCCACCGCTTGTTCCCGTTCATTGTCGTGCTGCCGGTGCTCTCTGTGTTCGTGCTGGTGATCCTCACCGGTCTCTTCGGAACGCCGGTCGGCAGCGCCAACTTCTCGATAGTCTTTGCCTGGATCGTCTGGTGGGGGGCGCTGATCCTGATCCTCGTGCCGTTGGGAGCGCGGACCTGGTGCGCCGTGTGCCCCGTTGCGGCCGTCGGCGAATGGGTGCAGAGGCGGGCCATCTTGATTCCGGGCCGCCGGCGGCCCCTGACACTTGGACTCGAGTGGCCGGAGGCCATCCGTGGCCTCTGGCTGCAGAACTCCGTCCTGGTCGTCATGGCCCTCTTCAGCGCCGTCATACTCACGCGACCGTTCGTGACGGGTGCCCTTCTCCTCGCGCTCACACTCCTCGCGCTGTGCCTTTACCTGGTCTTCAAGCGACGAGCCTTCTGCCGCTACGTCTGCCCTGTCGGCGGATTCGTTGGCCAGTATTCGGCTGCGGCGCCTCTGGAGCTGCGGGCCGTTGACCCCGAGCTGTGCTTGGTTCACTGCGGCCCCGCGGCGAAAGAGTGCATCAAAGGGTCTGCGGCCGGCTTTGGCTGTCCCTGGATGGAGTACCCCGGCACCATGGATCGCAATGCCTATTGCGGCATGTGCATGGAGTGCCTCAAGACGTGTCCTAAGGGGAATATCGCCCTCAGCCTGCGGCCGTTTGGGGTCGACCTGGCGGTGCCACGGCGGCACGCGGACGAAGCTTACAGAGCGTTGATCCTGCTGACCTCCGCTCTCTTGTACACAGCGATCATGGCCGGGCCCTGGGGCTGGCTGAGGAGCTGGGCGAACCTGGGCAGCGGTCAGTTGCCGGCGTTCATAGGTTACGCGGGCTTGCTGATGGTCTCCATGTTGGTGCTCGCACCGGGAGCGTTCTTCGCCGTCAGCTGGCTGGGGAAAGCGCTGTCGAGGGCGAGCGACGTGCCTGCCCGCCGCCTGTTCGTCGCCTTTGCCTACACGGCCGTGCCGCTGGGCCTGGCAGCCTGGGTTGCCTTCAGCCTCGACTTCCTGTTCGCCAATGCTTCGGACATCCTGCCGGTGCTGTCGGACCCCTTCGGATGGGGGTGGAACCTGTTTGGCACCGCCGGCTACGCCTGGAGACCCTATCTGCCTCAACTTCTTCCCTACATCCAGGTGCCAATCCTGACGGTGGGGCTGGCGATGTCGGTGCGTCTGGCTCATCAGATTTCGAGTGAGTACATCGGCGACGCGGCGGGGGCACGGCGGTCAGTGGTCCCGGTCGCCGGGCTGCTGGCCCTGATTACGGTGATCCTCTTGTGGTTGTTCATCGGTTGACTGTGATTTGAGGGGAATGATGTCGGTGGTCCAGCCAGGAAGGAAGTTGCCCATCGTTGTGGCCGCCTTCGCAGACCATGAGCAGGTGGATGCAGCGGTCGCTCGGTTGGAGGCGCTCAAGGTCCGGCGCGATCTCATCGGCGTTTGCACGAGCGTGAACGGTCACAACGGCCATAGCCGCGAGCACGTTCACCTCTTGAGCGTTCTGGCTCCGAGCCGGATTCACGGCGATGTCGAGAGCTTGCTCTTCCAGTGCAACGCCTTGTACGTGGGCGGCGCAGCGGAAATGCGTGCCGCCTTTGGCCTCATACCTCATCCCGGCGTCCTGGAAGACAGGGGCACGAAGCTACCAATGGGGTCAGACTACTGGGAGCTATCGAATTCAAACGGTGAGGTCTGACGATGTCCACCCTCGAGAAGCTTGCTATTGGGCTGGTTGTGCTCGTCCTGCTGGGCATGCCGGCGGCCACGCTCGGCTATCAGCGCGTTCTGCGGACCCAGTCGGACCAAGAATTCACGCTCGTCGGCGCCAATAGCACTTGGAATCCACAGACAATTCGCGTGACCGAGGGTGACGTCGTTCATCTGCGTCTCACCAGCGATGACGTGGTACACGGCTTTCTCCTTGAAGGCTACGACGTCGCTGTGGAGGCCGTATATCCAGGGAAATACACGGATGTCGAGTTCGTCGCGGATAAGCCGGGCACGTTTGGATTCACGTGCACCAATGTCTGCGGGGATGGACATCACCAGATGTGGGGAGAGCTGATTGTGGAGCCGAGGGCCTAGGCAACGCGACTCCTCGGCGACTAGAGGTGGATACTTCTGATCCGTTGAACGATTCCAACCCCGTTCTGAGGCACACAGCAAAAGGAGCGACAAGCATGAAATCGAGAGAAACTGCGGGGAGCACGAGAGCGTGGCGGCGTGACGGCATTCGCGGGGCTGCTTTGGTTGTGGTGATCGCCCTCATCGCGGGCGGCGCTTTCCTGTGGGTCACCGCGCGGGGCGGCGATCCCGCGTCGGAGAGCGTAGCCGCGCAGGCGGGCGGCGAATTGCCGGCGTTCGCTCACACGTCAAGCGCGACGCTGGCTGGATACCAGGCTGCCGTCGCCAACGAGGATCTCTTCACGAAGATGCCCTGCTATTGCGGCTGCGGCATGCACGCCACCGCGCACCACAATTTGAAGGAGTGCTTCATTAAGCCGGACGGAACCTACGAGAGCCATGCCTCGGGCTGTCGAACCTGCGTGGACATAGCCGCCGATGTAATGACTCTGAAAGGCCAGGGACTGAGTGCAAAGGACATCCGGCAGAACGTCGACGCCAAGTACAGCAAGTACGGGCCGTCGACGGACACTCCGCCCATCACCGAAGGATAGGGGCGGCCTGACTCGGGGCGCTTCTAAGAAGGCGCGGGAGGCAGCGGGCTTGTCGAGGCGGTGGACACAAGGGGGTGAACTGTGAACCCAAAACATAAGAAACGCAAGCAGATCAAGAGCGGCGGGCATCGCCGGATCACGCCCCTCAAGATCGTGGGCTGGGGAGTGCTGGCCGCAATCGTCGGCATCGCCGTCTTCCTGACTGCGGACCTCGTTCGCAGTCGCGGGGGCAGCGATCAACAGTCGGCCGTGGCTCCTGACACAACACCCGTCACCCCATCTGCCGCCAGCGCCGCTCAGCCGTACACGGGTGGAGCGCGCCTCTACCTTCCCACGACAGAGGTGGACCTTGGCCAGGTCCCGCTGATGACGAACGTCTCCCACTCATTCGACCTCCAGAACGTCGGCGACGCGCCGCTGGTCATCTCCGAGCCCAGCGTGAAGGTGCTGGAGGGTTGTTGACCATTCCAGCCGGTCGTGGGTTCCACGACAGTCAAGCCAGGCGAGAAGACGACGCTTTCCTTCGAGACGCACATGATGACGGGGATGGACGGCCCTCACCTGTTCGAGATCACGGTCCCGACGAACGACGCTGTGCAGTCGGCCCAGAAGCTACAAGTGAAGGCAGTCTTCGGCCCGTAGTGAGAAAGAGGTCCTTGCGTAGCTAGGGCGCCGGCGCGCTCGGCTGTCTAGGCCCTTTCGTCAAGTGTCGCGCCCTTCGACCTAGATGCCGCTCAATGCGCCTTTCCCCCCAAAGCGTTCCCTGCGCTCCAAGAGGAACAGCGGCGCATGAACCGGCGTCACTCTCATTCGCCGGCGTAGACGGGCTCGCCCATGCCCTTGCAGCCTATGGCTTTGCCCGGCGTGGATTCGAAACTGATCGGCTCGCCGAACGGCACCCAGTTGCCGTTGTGCATCGTGACGTAGAATTCCATCTCCATGGGACGGTGGTCAGTGGGGCTCATGTTCACAGGCACCATGCATGCGGTGCAACACCAGTCGCGGATGGACTCGAGGCCACTGATCAAGCTCTCTCGTGTCAGGTCAGGGCCCGCGTTCTCCAGCCCCTTCACCATGATCTCGGCCATGGCCTGCCCGTAGAGGGTGAAGTTGCTCGGCGGAACGCCCTGGCCGAAGTCCTTCATGATCTGGAGGTGCAGTTGGATCGCGGGGTCGTCCGTTTGGAAAAGCTGCTTGCCGAAGGTTACGCTGATCATGCCCTCCGCGTTCTGAACGCCGGCGAGCTGCCCGAAGATGTCGGAGACGACCACGCCGGTGGTCACGAAGGGCACATCCCAGTTCAGGACCTCGCGCGCCACCTTGACCATGCTGGCGGCGGGCGGCGGGATGGCGTAGGCGGCGACGACGTCCGGGTTGGCGTTCTTAAGCCGCTGCGTCTGGGCGGTGACGTCCCACTGGGTAGTCTCGAAGGTCTCGCGGGCCACGATCTCGACGTCGCTGCCTTCCAGGCCAGCGCGAATGCCCGCCTCGCCGTCCACCCCGATCTCGTCGTTCTGGAGCAGCAGGCCCAGCTTCTTCCCGTTGTAGTGCTCGGCAATATACTTGCCGAGTATCTTCCCCTCGGTACTGTAGTCGGGGTTACCGCCGAAGCGGGTGTGCGCCACCGGGTCCGTCCATTTGACGATGCCGCTGGTCTGGAAGAGGTCAGGGATGCCCTGCTCCTCCAGGTACTTCCAGACGGTGGTATGGGTGGACTCGCCCAGGCAGCCGATCATGGCGAAGATGCCTTCCTGCTCCACCAGCTTGCGTACGACCTCCAGGGTGTCCGCCGGGTTGTAGTGGTCATCGCCTACCAGAAGCTTGATCTTGCGCCCGTAGACACCCCCCTTGGAATTGACGTAGTCGAAGTAGGCGCGATAGCCGTCGAGGATGGGCGCGTAGGCGGCCGCCGGCGACTGGCTCAAAGCGAAATGGCTGCCGAGCAGGATCTCAGTGTCCGTTACCCCCGGCACTTTCTCGGTGCCTGGGGTACCCGCGCCTGCTGGCTGTGTTGCCGCGGGCGTCTTGCTGCCCGCCTCGTCCCCCCCACCGCAACTCAACAGGAGGAGACCGGCCAGAAGAATGGCTGCGAGAAGGAATCCGCGTCGGAATCGTGGTAGCATTGTCATACGCCCCCTTGCCTGTGGTACTCAAAGACCTGCCCCTCGCTCCGCGCAGGATCGGCCCCAGTGTAGCCCTTTCTTCGCTACACCGCCATAGAAGTACGTGGGGCGGAAACGGACCAGGCGGCGTCTGCGGTCTTCAGGGCTTCATCGGCAGCGGGTGGCCCGGCAGCGGCGGGCAGGCGCTATACGCCTCCCGCACGTCGATGACGCCGAGCGCCTGCCCCAGGCTGCGGCGCAGGCCGGCGAACGTGCCCTTCACCTGGTAGGCGACCGGTTCCAGGGTGAGGACGGCGGCGGCGATGGGTGTGCCGGGCGCGAGTCCGGCCAGGTCGCGGGCGGTGGCGCCGCCGAACACCAGGCGTCCGCGTCCCGCCGTCGTCAGCGGCAGGGCCGGGAGGCAGTCGGGGTGACCGGAAGCATCGACGATGGCCAGCGCCTTGGCCGCCTTCAGCCGGCCGAACTTCTCCTCCACCTGAAGCGGCATGGCCGGCAGCGTCCGGCCGTCGCGCGAGAGGCCGCGCGCCAGCAGGCGGCAGCGGGCGGTGTCCAGGAGCAGGCCGCGCTGCGAGAACTGCGAGGTGCGGGATACTCCCAGCACCTCGATGACCCCGGCGCTCCGGTAGCTGCCGTAAGGGTTGTAGCGGGCGCTCTCGTTGGATGCGACGTGGTCGAAGTAGGGGCCGCTGCTCCGGAACTCCACGAACCGGCCGCGGACCGTCCAGGCCCGCAAGTCGGGCGAGAGGACCAGGATTGACACCCGCGGGTCCGCCTCCAGGTTCCGGCGCGTCTTCCAGATCATCATCTCCCCAAAGACGATGGTCCGCTCGTCGAAGGCCTCGAGGGAGAGCACCGGCACGACGTTCGGGACTCCGTCGGCGTCGCGGGTGGCCAGGAACTTGGGCGCGCGCAGCTCTGAGAGTACGCCGACGGCTCCCGCGTCAAGTTTGGCCTCGGAGAGGTCGAGGGTGGTCATGTCATCGGTCCCGGGTAGCGCCGGACCACGTCACGTTCGGCACGCCGCCCTGCACAGCGACGGCAGCCAGTCGCTCCATCCGCTCCCGCAGGGGCAGGTCCGTGTCTTCCAGCGCGTAGGGCAGGTCCAGGCGGTGGTACTTGGGCCGCCCCAGGTTCGTGTAGGCGAGCAGGTCCCAGCGCTGGACTGTCGGCAGCCGTCCGGCGATGAACGCGGCCAGCGCCGCGATGTTCTCCTCGTCGTCCGAGTAGCCGGGGATCACCGGCGTCCGCACCCACATGGGCACGCCCCGCGCTGCGATGGCGGCGGCGTTCTCGAAGATGCGCTCCGGGTAGACGCCCGTTGCCTCGCGGTGCCGCTCCCGGTCGGCCACCTTCAGGTCGAACAGCACCAGGCTAACGTGCGGCAGCAGGCGCTCGTAAACGCTCCAGTCCGCGTAGCCGCAGGTGTCGATGGCCGCGGCGATGCCGCCTTCGTGGCACAGCGCCAGGAACGCCTCCAGGAAGTCAGGCTGCATGGCGGGCTCGCCGCCGGACACCGTCACGCCTCCGCCTGACGTCTCGTAGAAGACGGTGTCCCTGGCCACAAGCGCGAAGAGCTCCTTCGGCGTCCATCGCCTGCCGATGACCTCGAGGGCGCCGCTGGGACAGGCTCCGGCGCAGAGGTCGCAGGGTGAGCAGCGCTCGCGGTCGATGCGCATTCCCGCCGGCGTCAGTTCCAGGGCTCCGGTCGGGCAGGCGGCCAGGCAGGCACGGGCGCCCATGCAGCGCACGTCGTACCAGACCAGTTGCGGGTGCGGCGAGAGGCCCTCTGGGTTGTGGCACCAGCGGCACCGCAGCGGGCAGCCCTTCATGAAGACGGTTGTGCGGATGCCGGGGCCGTCCTCGGTGCTGAAGCGCTGCACGTTGAAGGTGACGCCGGTGACCGCTCCCGCGCTATCCGCTGTCTTCGCCGAGCGCGTGGCGTGCGTCACGGCCACTCGTACACCTTCTCGCCGGATTCGCCAGCATTGGGGGTGTCCGCCCCAGCGTCGCGGCCGTGGCGACAGGCCGCTGTCTCCGTGTAGTGCTTGGAGTCACACATGGTTCGCCCCTTCCGGGGCGTTACACCGGCCCCGCTTCGCGAGCGATGATCTCATCCTGGAGCTCGCGCCCCAGGGTGACGAAGTACGCGTTGTAGCCCGTCACGCGCACCAGCAGGTTGCGGTACGTTTCCGGATCCGCCTGGGCCGCCCGCAGTGTGTCGGGGTCGAGGACGTTGACCTGGAGAGCGGTGCCGCCCACGCGGCAGTACGCCCGCAGGAGGGCCGCCAGCTTGGCAACATGCTCTTCGTCGCGCAGGAGCGATGGGCTAAGGTTCAGCGTGTGGGATGCGCCGTTGGGCGCCGTCTCAAGTCCCAGGTGACCCACCGACTGAATCGCGGCGGTGGGCCCTTCGCGGTCAGCACCGGTGACCGGGCATACGCCGTTGGAGAGGAACGTCCCCCGCCGGCGCCCGTCGGGCGTGGCGGCGGTCAGCGGCGCGTAGCCAATCCAGTAGTTCCAGGAGAGGTAGCCGCCGCGGTAGCGCCGGCCGGTGGCCGGTGAGACGTGACGGAACGCCTCCTCCGTCCAGAACCGTGACACCTCCCGGGCCAGGCCGTCTACCTCCAGGTCATCCATGCCGAACTTCGGGGCTCTGTTGGCAAGGATCCGGCGCAGGTCCTCGTGCCCCTCGAAGTTGGCGCGGATGGCGACCAGCACGTCGTCCATGGTCACGCGCCGCTCGTCGTAAACCAGGTGCTTGACGGCGACGAGCGAGTCCACCGCCGTCGCCAGGGCGATGCCCTCGACGGTGATGTAGTTGTGGCGGGCGCCGCCGGCGGTGACGTCGCGGCCGCTCTCGGCGCAGCCATCGACCAGCACGCTCAGGTATGGCGTCGGGTCGAACCCGGCGCGCAGGGCGTCCGCCTGGTTGTTACAGTCGATGAGTTGTTCGAGCAGCGCCGTGAGTTGGCGCTTGAAGGCGGCCAGGAACGACGGGAAGTCCGGGAACGCGCGCGGGTTGCCGGTCCGCGGGCCCAGGCGCTGGCCGGTCGCCATGTCGACGCCGTCATTGAGCGTGAGTTCGACCGCCTTGGCCAGGTTCAGGTTGACGTCGACGGTGCCGGAGCGGTCGCAGCCCTGGAGGGTGTTCTCCAGGCAGCCGACCGGCGCGTAGTCCCAGAGCTGTTCTTTGGGGAGCCCCTGCCAGGCCAGGCCGCGGATCGACGCCTCGTCGAAGTTGAGCAGGAAGGGCGAGCCCTGGGCGCGGGCGATCAGCCCGGCGACACGGCGCAGCAGGTCCTCTGGCGTCTTCTCGTGGAGGCGGACGTTGGGCTTGGGCTCCAGCAGGTTCATCTCCTCGATGACGTCCAGTATCAGCCAGGTGAGGTCGTTGCTGGCGTCGCTGCCATCGGGGTTGGTGCCGCCCAGCGTGATCAGTTGCCCGAAGCCGGAGTTGATCCCCTGGTTGCCGATCCGGCCCTGATAATCGTAGGCGTAGTTGTGCTTGATCCAGAGGCACTGGAGGAGTTCCCGGGCTTGTTGGCGGTCGAGCCCTCCGTTCGCCACGTCCGCCTGGTAGTAGGGGTAGAGGTACTGGTCGATGCGCCCGGGCGAGAGGCCGGGCCCCGGGTAGGACTCAGCGGCCATGACCAGCATGTGAGCGAACCAGAGCGATTGGAGCGCTTCCTGGAAGGTCGCGGCCGGTTCCGCCGGCACCCGGCGGCAGATACCGGCGATCTTCTCCAGTTCGACCCGTCGCGCGGGGTCCGTCTCCTTCTGCGCCAGCCGGTCGGCTTCGTCTGCGTAACGCCCGGCAAAGGCGATGGCGGCTTCGCAGCAGGTGATGAGCGCGCGCAGGAAGTCGCGTCTCGTCGCGTCGGGCTCCCGGGCCCGCATCTCCTCAAGTTCGGCGGCGATGCGGCGGAAGCCCAATCGCAGCACCTTCGGGTAGTTAGGGATCAGGTGGCCGGGGATGGCGCCGCAGTTGCCGGTGCCGGTGTCGTTGAGCTCCCGCGCCTTCTTTCGCCAGCGGCGGACGCCCTGCCGCCAGGTGCGGGCCTCCGCCCGCGCGTGAGTCTTTGAGAGGGCGGTGTTGAAGTAGGACCCGACGATGAGTTCGCCGTCCAGGATCTTCACCGGCAGCCAGCGCTCGACGACCGCGCCGAAGAAGAGGGCGCGGCGGACCACCAGCGGCTCGGCCCAGAAGCCGTCCGGCAGGGGCACGGTCTCGGCGGCCGCCAGCAGGCTGTCGCTGACGGCGTCGAACAGGGGGTACATCTCCGGAACGACTCCCCAGTGGTAGGGAGACCAGACTTCGTCCCAGGGGGTGCCGCTGCCGTAGGGGCGGACCTCGTTGCGGAAGTGGTCGCGGGCCGCGAAGGAGAAGAACTCCTCCCGAAGGCGACGGACGCGCGGCGAAAGCGAGGGGGACGGCGACCAGATGGCGGCGGAGGCCTGCGGGGTGCTCGTTGTCATAGTCTGTTACCAGCCGGGCATGTGTCGAGGAGTGCACCCGGCACACTACGATTGTACTCGAAGGAGGCCTGGCGGCGATAGGATGCGTACTCGCCACCGAACCTGCGGCGTGAGCTCAACTCTCTGCGTGATAGGCAGATGCTCCGCCTCGTTACGGCCAGGAGCCATGGTCACACCAACATAGCCTGTGGTAGCTTAGATGGGGGAAGGTCAGGGGCGTATGCCTACTATGCACACCTACGGCTCAAGAAGTAGCGCCGAGGCCTGGAACGGCATGAACTGGTTCCCAACATGACACAGCTAGAATAAACACATCAATGGAGGAGACATGAGAACCAAGGAAGAGTACATCAAGGGACTCGGCAAGATGCGGCGGAACATCTACTTCGACGGTGAGCTCATCGACCGCACCGACGAGCGGCAGATGAACTGCCTCAACACCATCGGGACTACCTTCGACGAAGCAGCCAGGCCCGAGAACGAAGAGCTGTGCACGGCCATCTCCCATCTCACGGGACAGCGGATCAGCCGCTTCACCCACATTCACCAGAACACCGACGACCTGCACAAGAAGCAGGACATGACCCGCATGCTCTGCCAGAAGATCGGCGGTTGTATCCAGCGCTGCATGGGCATCGACGCCACCAACGCGATCTACAACGTCTCCTATGAAGCCGACCAATCAAACAACGGTGCCACCCAGTACCACGAGAACTTCAAGAAGTGGCTCACCCGCTTCCAGACGGAGGACCTCGTGGGCTGCTGCGCCCAAACCGACGTGAAGGGCGACCGCTTGTTGCGGCCGGCCGACCAGCCCGACCCCGACGTCTATGTCCACATCAAGGAACGCCGGCCGGATGGCATCGTCGTCAGTGGCTGCAAGCTCCACATCTCCGAAGCCTCGGTAGCCGACGAGGTATTGGTGCTCCCCACGAGGGCCCTGCGTGCCGAGGATAAGGACTACGCGGTCGCCTTCGCGATCCCCGGTGACTGGGACGGCCTGAAGCAGGTGATCACGATCCACAACCTCCGAGAGAGGGAGTACTACAAGCGCGGCTTCATGCCGGGCTCCACCGACTCCTACATGATCTTCGACAACTGCTTCGTGCCCTGGGAGCGGGTCTTCCTGGCCGGCGAATGGCAGCACGGGGGGGTGCTGGCCCTCCTCTTCGCCTTGTTCCACCGCCACTCCTATTCCGGCTGCAAGCCGGCGATTGGCGACTTGATTCTTGGCGGGGCAGCTCTCGCCGCCGAAGTGAACAACATCCAGAAAGCGCCGCACGTACGGGAGAAGCTTGCGGAGCTCATCATGACCACCGAGCTAGGGTACGCCGCGGGCTACACTGCCTCGGACCTCGGCAAGCCGGAGGTCTACATGCCCGGCGTCGGCTTCGTGCCTTACGGCCCTGGCTCCTACATCCCCAACTCGATCTACTGCAACGTCGGTCGCTGTCTCACCGGCGAGGCGGTCTTCCGGGAAGCGGAGATCCTTTGCGACATCTCCGGTGGCGTGACGGCGACCTTCCCGCACGAGAGGGACTTTGCGAACCCGGAGGTCGGGGGTCTGCTTCGCAAGTACACCAAGCGGAGCCCCAAGGTCGACGTCGAGGACCAGGCGCAGTTCTGGCGCTACCTGGGTGATGTGCTCTGCTCGGCATCGGGCGGAATCCATAACATCGGCTCCTACCATGGTGGTGGCTCGCCGATCATGGAGCAGATCGCCATCACCACGCAGTACGACATCGAGTCGCGGAAGAAGTTGCTGAGGTACATCGCCGGGATGAGCGGCGGGGACCGCGAAGCGCTGGTCAACACGACCACCCGGCATCGCGCTAAGGAGGCGGCGGCCGCCAGATAGCATATGGGGTCCAGAGGGCGATGTGCTCCTCGCCCGTGAGGAGCCGGGCTTCGACCCCACAGAACGTTTTGTGCCAGCGGGGCGGGGGAACCTGGGCCAACGGGACTCGTCCTTTTCGGCGGATGGCATCGCAGGTCACTCTTGGAGGTTGAGTCTGACGGGTAGCAACCACGCTTCGTCGTCCCCAGTCTTGAGACCGCGTCAGGACGGCGACGGCTTATCTCACCGCGAGCTCATCATCGGGCTTGACGTCGGCTCCACAGCCGTCAAGTACGTGGTCGTCGCGCCCAACAGCAAGGAGATCCTCTGCGCCGACTACCGCCTCCATGGTACGCGCCAGCCGGAGAAGGTCCTCGAGGTTCTCAAGGAGATAGAAGAGCGCTTCCCGTTGCCAGCCGAGCAGTTCCGCATCTTCGTCACGGGAAGCGGCGGCGCGACGCTCGCCCCCTACATTGGGGCGCGGTTCGTGCAGGAGGTCAACGCCGTCTCGCTGGCCGCGGAGGCGCTGCAGCCGGACGTGGGCTCGGTCATCGAGCTGGGAGGGCAGGACGCCAAGATCATCATCTGGCGGGAGGACCCGAAGACGGGCCGCAAGCGGAAGCTCGCCAACATGAACGATAAGTGCGCCGGTGGCACGGGCGCCGTCATCGACCGCATCGCGGCGAAGCTGCACCTGAGCCAAGCGCAGCTCAGGGAAGTGCGGCACGGCAACGCGAAGGTGCACCCCATCGCCGGCAAGTGCGGCGTCTTCGCTGAGACCGATATGAACAGCCTACAGAAGCAGGGCGTCCCCTCCGAGGATCTGATTGTCTCCCTCTTCGAGGCGATCGTCCAGCAGAACCTCAGCGTGCTCACCCGCGGCAACGTCCTGCGCCCCAAGGTGCTCCTCCTGGGCGGCCCCAACACCTTCCTCCCCTGTCTACAGGAGGCGTGGCGGCGACACGTGCCGCGCCTCTGGGAGGAACGGGGGCTGACGCTGCCCGCCGGCTCCACCCCTGAGGAGCTAATCGTCGTGCCGGAGCACTCCCTGTACTACGCCGCCCTGGGGACGACCCTATACGGGCAGCAGGAGGAGGGACTCGCCGGCACCTACGCCGGGACGCGGGCGCTGGAGGAGTACATCGACCTCGGCCGGCGGAAGGCGAAGCAGGACACCGGCCAGCGGGGCCCACTGGCCCCCGGGGAAGACCTCGAGGAGTTCCGCCGGCTCTACGGCGCGAAGCCCTTCACACCCCTCGCCTTCTCTCCCGGCCAGGTCGTGGAAGCATACATGGGGCTGGACGGCGGTTCGACCTCGACGAAGGCCGTCCTCACAGACGGCGAAGGCAATCTGCTGGCGAAAGCCTACCAGCTCTGCAAGGGCAACCCGCTCCAGGACGCCAAAGAAGTGCTGGGCGAGCTGCGACGCCAGGTGGAGGGGCAGGGAGCGCGCCTGCGCATCCTGGGCATGGCCACGACAGGCTATGCCAAGGACCTGCTGAAGGAGGCGCTCGGCGCCGACATGGCGATCCCGGAGACGGTTGCCCACGCCCGGTCCGCCCTCCGCTACTACCCCGACGTGGACGTCATCGCCGACGTGGGAGGGCAGGACATCAAGGTCATCATCATGAAGGCGGGCGCCGTCAAGGATTTCAAGCTCAACACGCAGTGCTCGGCCGGCAACGGCTACTTCCTCCAGAGTACGACCGCCCGCTTCGGCTATGACCTCAGCCAGTGGGCCGACGTCGCGCTCAGCGCCGAGCGGGCGCCGGCCTTTCACTACGGCTGCGCCGTCTTCCTGGAGCAGGACATCTCGCACTTCCAGCAACTCGGCTGGCAGCCGTCCGAGATCATGGCCGGCCTCGCCCTGACCCTGCCCAAGAACGTCTGGCTCTACGTCGTCCAGGAGACGAACCTGGCCCGCTTCGGCAAGACCTTCCTCCTCCAGGGAGGGACGCACTACAACCTGGCCGTGGTCAAGGCCCAGTACGATTTCATCAAAGCCCGCGTGCCGGACGCGAAGATCCACGTCCACCCGCACGCCGGCGAGAGCGGCGCTCTCGGCGCTGCAAGCGAGGCGATCCGCGTAGGCAACGGCGGGGAGAGTTCGTTCATCGGGTTCGACCGGGTGGAGGCGCTCACCTTCACCGCCACCCGCGACGAATCTACCAGCTGCTCGTTCTGCAAGAACAAGTGTCTGCGCACCTTCGTCGACATCAGGACCTCGCCCGAACACACGACCCGCTTCATATCCGCCACCTGCGAGCGGGGGATGGCGGAGAGCATCGACGAGGTGAGGGCCTTCAACACCCGCGAGAATGTGGTGAAGAAGGCGAACCCCAACTTCGTCGAGATCGCCGCCCGCGAGGCATTCCGCAGCTACTCGCCGCAGGGCGTCGCCGCCACCAACGGCAGGGGGCAGCGCTTCCTGTGGGGCCGGGACGGCACCCGGACGGCGGCGCGGCTGCGGGAGCGGCGGGCGCGGCTGCGCATCGGAATGCCGCGACTGCTCACCATGTACTCCTACGCCCCGTTCTTCACCGCCTACCTGGAAAGCCTGGGCGTGCCCCACCGCAACATCCTCTGGTCCGACTACACAGACGACCAGATGTTCCGCGAGGGCTCCCGGCGCGGCTCCATCGACCCCTGCTTCCCGGGGAAGATCGCGGTCTCCCACGTCCACAACCTCCTCACCAAGAAGCAGCCGGACGTCATCTTCTTCCCGGAGATAATGAGCGTCCCCAGCGATATCTACGAATGCCAGGCGGGCTGGAGCTGTCCCACGGTGCAGGGGATACCGGAGGTGGTGAAAGCAGCCTTCACCACGGAGAAAGACGCCTTCGCCGAGAGAGGGGCATCCTTCTACGCCCCCGTCCTCCACATGGGCGAGCCCAACCTCTTCGAGCAGCAGATGTTGAGCTTCTTCCGCCCGATCCTCGGCGTGAGCCCTGAGGAGAACGCGGCGGCGATAGAGGAGGGCTACCGGGCGCTGGAGGCGTTCCGCGGCGGCCTGAGGAGACGGGCGCGGGAGGTCCTCGACCGGCTTGAGCAAGAGGGCCGCCTCGGGGTGGTCCTGCTCGGCCGCCCCTACCACAACGACCCCGCCGTGCACCACGACATACCGGAGCTTATCCAGCGGCTGGGCTACCCCGTCTTCACCATCGACTCGCTGCCCATGGATGATGATATCCTCGACCGGCTCTTCGGCGAGGAGGTACGCCGGGGGGAGATCGCCGACCCGCGGGACATCCATGATGTCTGGAAACATACCTTCAGCGAGAACACCAGCCGCAAGGTCTGGGCGGCGAAGTTCGTCGCCCGCCATCCCAACCTGAGCGGTATCGATTTCTCCTCCTTCAAGTGCGGCCTCGACTCCCCCATCTACCACGTGATCGAGGGGATACTTGAGGCGGCCGGTACGCCCTACTTCGCCTTCCATGACCTCGACGAGAACCGGCCGGTCGGCTCGATCAAGCTGCGGGTGGAGACGATCGACTACTTCCTCCGCCGCCGGCTGGAGGATATGCAGCGTCGCCGTGAGGCAGCGCAGGAGATCGAGCGGCAGGTGGCGAGCTACCGCAAGAGCCTGGAGGAAGGGATGCTTCTAGCCGGAGGGGAACGTGTCTACGACAGCGTCAGAGGCTGAGATCGAGGCGAAGGTTGAGGCCTTCCGCCGCGCCCTAGCCCAGGAGATGGGCGTGGAGGGGCCGGAGGTGCGCCATTTCAAGCGGCCCGCCGACCCCACAACGCCGATAAACAAAGCGGAGACCACCATCGTCTTCTGCGCGCTTCCCGCCATTTTCCAAGGGGTGCTCGTGGGCGTGCTGGAGGGGCTCGGCTACAAGGCGCAGCGACTTCCCACCCCTGACCAGGAGTCGCTCGCCATCGGCAAGGAGTTCTGCAACCGCGGCCAGTGCAACCCCACCTACTACACGATCGGCACCCTGCTCAAGTTCCTATTTGAGCAACGGCGGGAGGGTCTCTCCGACAGCGAGATCGAAGAGCGCTTTGCCCTCCTCTGGGCGAGCGACTGCGGGCCCTGCCGGATGGGGATGTACGAGGCGGACATGCGCAAGGCGCTCGAGGCGGCCGGCTTCCCCAACTTCCGGATCGCGATGCTGGACATCGCCCACGGCCTCGACATCAATCAGGAGTCGGCGGGGGTGCAGATGACGCCCAAGATATTCCTGCGTCTCGGCAAGGTGGCGATCGCCGCCGACCTCCTGGGCGACCTCGCCTGCCAGATACGGCCCTACGAGGTCGTCCCCGGCGTAACCGACCGGGCGCTGGCGGAGGCCCGCGAGATGGTGCGGGTCGCAGCAAGAGAGGGACTCTCCATCTCGAAGACGATGGCGGCCATCAGGGTCAAGCTCGGACGCATCAAGGTCGACTACCTGAGGGTCAAGCCACGGGTGAAGGTCACCGGCGAGTTCTTCCTCAAGCACGCGGAGGACGAGTCCAACCACCGTCTCCTGCACTGGCTGGAGTCGGAGGGCGCCGAGGTGATGCTGGACACGGTCGGGGCCTGGTTCGAGTACATGATCTGGCTCAACGAGCTCAAGGTGCGGGACCGCCTCTTCGTCAAGCCAGACCCGCAAGGGATGGGCACGGCCAACCCCTGGCTCGTCTGGTTGGGGCTCCGCGCAGGCAAGCACTTCGGGGAGGCCCTCTACACCTTCTACCGCGCCATCATGAATATGAAGCCGCAGGGCATCCCGGCGATGGGCATGCTCGACCGCTACTCCGAAGGCTACTACGAGAAGCGCCTCATCGCCGGCGAGGGCCACCTGGAGGTCACCAAGCACATATACATGGTGCGACACGCCAAAGCCCACATGATGATCTCCGTCAAACCCTTCGGCTGCATGCCCAGCACGATCAGCGACGGCGTCCAGGCGAAGGTGGTGAGCGACCTGGCCGACACAATCTTCATCCCCATCGAGACGACGGGGGATGGCGAGGTGCTGGTCAAGAGCCGTGTCCAGATGAAGCTGCAGGAGGCGAAAGACAAGGCCCGTGAGGAGCTGCAGCGCGTGCTCGACAGGTACGGCGTCACGCTGGAGGAAGTGCGGGCCTACGCCGAGAAGCACCCGGAGCTGTCGAACGCGATGCGCCCCATCCCCCACCAGCGCGGCGTCGTAGGAACGGCCGCGAATTTCGCCGCCGACGTCGCGCGCCGCATGGGACGCCGCCCCAACAACGGCAGGACGCTCAGGTAATCCTCAAGAACCTCGGCAACCGTGTGAGTCGCTCGTAGTCTGACAGGGCCCGTTTCCCGCGCCAACCAAGAAAAGCAGTGACGGCCGCCTGTGGGCGGCCGTCAAGCTTGTCCAACAACCTCCGGCACGTTGGTCGCCACCCGGAACTCGTGGGGTTAGTCGCCCCTGTGGCCGACCGTTCGTAGATCCCTCCATTGCACGGCGTGTCCACAGGTGCGCCACGCGAGATGCCTGGCGACCAATCACCTGACGGGGCGCGCCGGTTGAGATTATTCGGCGATGTCCAGCCGTGACCGGCGGAGGCGCTACCCTTCCTCGTACTTGAACGAGAGCCTGATCCTCGCGCGGTAAAGGACCACCTTATTGTTGTCGACGGTCATGTCGAGCTTCTCGACCTCCGCGATCCGGAGGTCGCGCAGCGTGCTGCTGGCGCGCTCGACAGCACCGCGGGCTGCCGCTTCCCACGACTCCGTGCTGGTTCCCACGAGTTCTATGATCTTGTAGACACTCTCCGCCATGGCCGGCACCTCCGTGCGCTCTACCCAGGTTCGCGATCGTACACCCGCCGCAGCGCTGGCAGCAACTGCATCATAGGGATGGTACGCCCGCCACAGCGCTGAGGCAACTG
>CAVSBT010000013.1:0-29915 GCA_963726245.1 uncultured Chloroflexia bacterium | reverse complement strand
TCCCTGCCCACGAAGGCGCCCCAGGCCACCCGGCTGAGGGGAGTGACGGCGGCAGGCTCGGCGGGGGCCACTACCTCACCGCGCTCGACTTGCTCCGACAGACTTCCTAGCACTGCCAGGACCTCGTCAGCCGAGGGAGGCCTGTCATCGGGGTTCTTGGCCAGCAACTTGAGGATGAGGTCGTTGAGGGCCGGAGGAAGTGAGGGGTTATGGAAGGAGGGTGCCACGGGCGGCGTGTTGAGGTGCTGGGAGACGACGGCCACCGGGTCGTGGCCGGAGAAGGGGGCCTGCCGCAGGCCATCCGTAGAGGGTGGCCCCCAGGCCGTAGAGGTCGCTTCTCGTGTCTACTTTGCCGCCCAGGGCCTGCTCAGGGGGCATGTAGGCGACGGTACCGACCATCATGCCCGCCTGGGTGAGGCGGGAGAGGTCGAGGGCCACCGCCAGGCCGAAGTCGCCCAGTTTGGCATGGCCGTCTGCCGTGAGCCAGATGTTGCCCGGCTTGACGTCGCGGTGGATGATGCCCCGGTCGTGCGCATGGCGCAGGGCCTGGCAGACCTCGGAGGCCATCTGGAGGGTCTGGTCGATGGGGAGCCTGTGGTCAGGCGCCTGGTCGACGAGGTCCTCCACCGAGCCACCCTCCATGTACTGGCAGACGATGCAGGGCTGCCCGGCGTCCTCCCCGATGTCGAAGACGGTGACGATGTTAGGGTGGTCGCCTAGACGACCCATCGCCTGCGCTTCGCGGCGGACACGGGCCAGGCCGGATGCGTCCAGGCCCTCGGTCTTGATCAGGGAGAAGGCCACATCCCGGTCGAGCCTGGTGTCGTGGGCCAGGAAGACCCGCTTCTTGCCGCCCTCGCCCAGGAAGCGCCGCACTTGGTAGCGGCCTGAGGCGAAGAAGGTGGGGAGGGAGGGGGAAGGGGCTGATGTAGACGGTCTGGCAGGGGCCGCGGGTTGAGAAAGGCTCTGCCCACAGCCGTGGCAGAACCTGGTGGTCGGTGGGTTCGGCCGACCGCAGGTGCTGCAGGTCAGCTCGCTCTGAAGCGAAGACCCACACTCGCCGCAGAAGGTCGCATCGTCCGGGTTGTCGTGGCCACAGGAAGGGCAGCGCATCGCCCCCCCGCCCTTCTCCGCGTCGCCTGGGGAGCTTTCGCGGATGAAGCGATCTTCTATCAGATTAAGAAGGATGTCAAATGCGGCGTACTCAGACTCGCCATCTAGAACAGCGCCACGCTTGCCGGGTCCTCCAATTGGGGTTGGACACCCTTCCCAGATCGCCCGATAATCTTCGTTGTCGGAAGCTGGGCGACGGTTCTGGCGGGTTTCGAGGTGGGGCCGCTAGGTAACTGCGCGGCGGTGCCGACGCCGCTGGAGTTCTGGGCTGGCCGCGCGCCTCGGGCTGGCGAGCGCGGCTGCCCCAGGCGTACACGGCCGGTTGGGCCCTGGTGCCTGTCGTCTGGGAGAACGGCCGCGCCTACATCACGATGGGGGTCTTCTGGGTCACGACTCTTCAGAACGGGATCATGACCTTCATCGCGGAGTTCTAGCACTTCCCCAGATGCACCTAAATAGACTTGCCTCGCATTCGTGAGCAATTGCGAGATAAATAGAGCTGGTCTACAGACTAGCTTGCAGAATCCATTATGATAGACTGTAAGGCCGAATCTGCAAGCTAGTCGTCACACCAACTGAATCTTTCTCCCGATCCCGTCGTCATGCGAAGCTAGCCTTCCCGTAATGCCCGGTATGGGAGGGTCTCGCAGGGCGGACTACATCCTAGGCAACGGCCTCCACCGGCATCTCCGACAGCCACCTCGCGTGCGAGTCCCCGGCGCCCCCAAGGGTATTCGTTGGCCTATGGCACCGTCCGTGGTGATCGCATCCACAATGCCTATTGTACCTATGCGTCTCCGAAAGGAACACCCCGGATCACTATCGGGGTGTGTGTACTCGCATAGTGTCAGCCATTTGACATCTCTCTGGCCCTGATAGACAATTGCGCTGTCCCGAACGGAGTCGGGCAACCTTGGAGGGGAGGCGGAGCGGGATGCGCTGCCCTTCCTGTGGCCACGAGAATCCAGAGGGCCTAAAGTTCTGCGGCGAGTGCGGCGGAGCCTTGGCGCGGGCCTGCCCGAACTGCGGGGCGCAGCTTAGGCCTTCAGCTCGCTTCTGTGAGTCCTGCGGCCACAGGCTACCTGAACCCTCTAGGCCACCCGCGCCGGGAGACCCCCTCGCCTATACGCCGCGCCACCTGGCCGAGAAAATCCTCCGCAACCGCGCCGCCCTGGAAGGCGAACGCCGCACAGTAACCGTCCTTTTCGCGGACGCCGTGGGCTTTACTCCCATCTCCGAGCGCCTGGATGAGGAACAGGTCTATGACCTGATGCAGGGCTGCTTCAGCCGGATGATGGAGGCTGTCCATCGCTACGAGGGCACGATTACGCAGTTCACGGGCGACGGCGTCATGGCCCTTTTTGGCGCCCCCATTGCCCACGAGGATGCCGCCCGCCGCGCTGTAGCCGCCGCCCTTGAGATGCAGAAGTCCCTCGACGATTATGCTGCCGAGGTCAAGAAGCGTCACGCCGTCGAGTGCCGCTTTCGCGTCGGCCTCAACACCGGCCCCGTGGTCGTCGGCAAGATCTCCGACAACCTGGACATGGACTACACGGCCCTGGGCGACACGGTGAACCTGGCGGCCCGAATGGAGGAGATGGCCGAGCCCGGTGCCGTCTACCTCACCGAGAACACTTACCGGGCGGCACGGGACTACTTCGAGTGCGAGCCCCTGGGCTCGCTAGCGGTGAAGGGCAAAGCGGAGCCGGTCGTGGCCTACAGGGCCCTAGCGGGAGAAGGCGGCGCGCACCCGCCTCGAGGCCGCAGCTGAGCGCGGCCTCACCCCCTTCATCGGCCGCGACCAGGAGCTGACCGTGCTCGGGGGCTACCTGGAGCAGGCCAAGCGGGGCCAGGGACAGGTGGTGTTCATCTCGGGCGAAGCCGGTATCGGCAAGTCCCGCCTCCTCCTGGAGTTCCGCCGCTCTATCCTAGACGAGGCGGCCACCTGGCTGGAAGGCCACTGCATCTCCTATGGCAAGAACATCCCCTACCTGCCCATCATCGACATCCTGAAGGGCAACTTCGGCGTGCAGGAGGCGGACAACGACGCCGCCATTATCCGCAAAGTTGACGAGGGCACCGCCCCCTGGGACGAAGCGGCCCAGGCGACTGTCCCCTATCTCAAGTACCTGCTGAACGTAGACCCCGGCGACCCGGCTGTGACGGTCATGGACCCCCTGGAGCGGCGGGCCGGCGTCTTCGACAGCCTGCGGGCGCTCCTCCTCCAGGAGAGCCGCCGGCGGCCGCTGGTGGTGGTCGTGGAGGACCTGCACTGGGTGGACGAGATGTCAGAGGAGGCGCTGGCGGCGCTGGTGGACGTCGTCGCCTCGGCGCCGGTGCTGCTGGTTCTCACCTACCGGCCCGGCTACGCCCACTCCCTGGGCGAGCGCACCTACTACAGCCGCCTGGCGCTGGGTCACCTGCCGCCGGAGGAGAGCGTGGTCATGGCCGAGGGTGTGCTCCAGGTGGCCACGCTGCCCCAGCAGCTTCAGCAGCTCATCATCGGCAAGGCGGAGGGCAACCCCTTCTACATCGAGGAGGTCACCAAGTCCCTGGTGGAGTCCGGCGTCCTCCGCAAGACCAACGGTAGCTACTCGGTGGAACGCGCCCTGGAGCAGATCCGGGTGCCCGACACCATCCAGGAGGTGATCCTCAGCCGCATCGACCGGCTGGAGCGCCAGGCCAAGGAAGCCATCCAGCTCGCCTCCGTCATCGGCCGCGAGTTCACGGTGCGGCTGCTGAACCGCATCTCGCACATCGAGGTGAAGATGGACGAGCTGCTGGCGGAGCTGAAATCGCTGGAGCTGATCTACGAGAAGGCCTACTTCCCCGAGCTGTCCTACATGTTCAAGCACGCCCTGACCCATGATGTGGCCTACTCCACCCTGCTGGTGGAGCGGCGTAGAGCCCTGCACCGCGTCGTGGCGGCCGCCATCGAGGAGCTGTATGCCGACCGGCTGCCCGAGCACTACGAGGCGCTGGCCCACCACTACTACCAGGGACAGCAGTGGCAGAAGGCCCTGGATTACCTGGTGAAGGCCGGCAACAAGGCCACCGCCGCCTACGCCAACCAAGACGCGCTGGACTACTACGCGCGAGCCCTGGACGTGTGCGAGAGGCTGGGCAAGCCGGCCCTTGCGGTATCCGCCTCCGTAGCCTTGAGCCGGGGCTTCGTGAACTACACCATCGGGGGTTTTTCGGGCGGTGTTGCCGACTTCGACCGGATGCTGATGGCCGCCCGCAGCTTGGGCGACCGGCGCCTGGAGGGGATGGCTCTCGCCCTTCGCGGTATGCAGGAGTTGTACGAACCACGACTTCGAGACGGCCGAGCAAACGTTGAGGGCCGCCCTGGCCATTGGCGATGAAGGTTTTGACGACGTTCGCTTTGTCGCGAGCGTGCTGGCTCGCTGTGCTTTGCGCGACCTTAACCGCCACGCTGAGGCCCAAACGCTCTATGCAGACGGCAGGGGAGCTGGCGCCAAAGGTTGATAACCCCTTCAGTCCGTCTGGGCAATATCAGCAGCTTGGTGTCCAATTGGGCAGGCCACTATGACGAGGCACTGCAGGTTCTCGAGCGCTGGCGCGGCGCGGCCGAAGAAAGCCATCAGATCACCCAGCTCATGTGGAATCAGTGGGCAGACGCCCTTGCCCGTGGGGGCAGGGGAGACTACCAGCAGGCCCTTGCTCTCCTCGCGCATCTACTCGCGACCTGCGGCCGCGTGGGCGAGGTCTATCTTCGGGCTCGCGTCGTGAACACCATAGGCTGGGTCTACGGCGAGCTCCAGGACCACCAGCAGGCGATGGAGTGGAACACGCGGGGGGTCGAGGCAGCAGTGGAGGCGGACTTCCCCGACCCAGAGGTCGAGAGCAACGCCCGCCTGAACCTCGGGGACAACCTGGTGGCGCTGGGCCGCCCCGATGAGGCTGAGGAGCAGTTCCAGAGGGTCGAGCAAGTGGTGCGAAACCCACGTCCCCAGGACCGCTGGATGCTGTGGCGCTACTCCCAGCACCTGTTCCACAGCTACGGCGAGCTGTGGCTGGCCAGGGGCGATTACGACAAGGCCCTTGCATACGCCGACGAGTGCCTGGCCCTGGCGGAATCGAGCCACAGTAAGAAGAACGTCGTGAAGGGCCGCCGCCTGCGGGGGCAGGTCTTCCTGGCTCAGGGCAAGCTGGCGGAGGCGGAGAAGGAGCTTGCCACCGCCCTGGAGATTGCCCAGCAGATCGGCAACCCGCCCCAGCTCTGGAAGACCCACGCCGCCCTGGGAGACCTGCGAAAGGCCCAGGGCACGGCGCGACGATGCCCGCCAAGCCTATCGCGATGCCCTCGCCGTCATCGAAGGGGTGGCCGCCAGGGCTCACCGACGAGTCGCTCAGAGAGACCTTCCTTGGCTCGGAGCACGTGCAGGGCATCCGGCGAGCGGCCGAGGTCTAAGCATGAAATGTCCGTCGTGCGGCCATGAGAACCCTCCGAAAGCGCGCTTCTGCAATTCGTGCAGCTTCCGGTTAGAGGCACGTTGCCCCAGCTGCAACCAGACGAATCCTCCCGGTAGCACCTTCTGCAACGCCTGCGGCGCTTCCCTGAGCCAAGCACCGCCACAGGCGCCGACACCCGCTCCCACTCCCGCTATCCCCACCTCCTTCGCCTCAGGCCGCTACCAGGTGCGGCGCTTCCTTGGCGAGGGCGGCTAGAAGCGGGTCTACCTGGCCCACGACACGAAGCTCGACCGCGACGTGGCCTTCGCCCTTATCAAGACCGAGGGCCTGGACGCCGACGGCCTGGCCCGCATCCGGCGCGAGGCCCAGGCGATGGGCCGCCTCGGCGACCACCCGCACATCGTCACGGTCTACGACATCGGCGAGGAGGGCGGGCAGCCATACATCGTCTAGGAGTACATGGGCGGCGGGGAGCTGGAGGAACTGCTCCAGAAGGCTGAGAACCACCGCCTGCCGATGGACCAGGCGCTGCGTATCGCCCAGCGAGGTGTGTCAGGCGCTGGAGTATGCGCATGGCCGGGGCATCATCCACCGCGACCTGAAGCCGGGCAACGTCTGGCTCAGCGAGGACGGCAGCGCCAAGCTCGGCGACTTCGGCCTTGCCGTGGTCCTCGACCGCTCCCGCGTCACCCAGGCGGGCATGATGGTGGGCACCGTCGCCTACATGCCGCCGGAGCAGGCCCTCGGCCGCCAGGCCGACGCCCGCAGCGACCTCTACTCGCTGGGGGCGATGCTCTACGAGATGGTGGCGGGCCGCCCGCCCTTCCTGGGCGACGACGCCGTGGCCGTCATCTCCCAGCACATCAACACGGCGCCGGTGGCGCCCTCCTGGCACAATCCGGAGGTGCCGCGGGCCCTGGAGGCGCTGATCATGCGGCTGCTGGCCAAAGCGCCGGAGGAGCGCCCCGAGAGCGCCGCCGCCGTCGCACAAGAGCTGCGCCGCATCCGGCGAAAGCTCCACCGAACAATTGGCGATACCGCCGCCAGCCGCGCCCGCTGCCGACCTCCAGGGGGTCGACTGGGGCCGCTTCGTCGGCCGGCGGGAGGAGATGGACCAGCTCAAGGCCGCTCTGGAGAACGCCCTCTCCGGCCGCGGGTCGCTGGTGATGATGGTCGGGGAGCCGGGCATCGGCAAGACGCGCCTGGCCGAGGAGTTCGGCGTCTACGCCAGCCTGCGTGGTGCCCAGGTGCTCACCGGCCGCGCCTATGAGGGAGAGGTGGCGCTGCCCTACCGGCCCTTTGTGGAGGCCTTCCGCCAGTACGTTCAGGACCGTCCCGATCCACTACTTCGCCAGGAGCTGGGGGATGGCGCCCCCGAGGTAGCCAAGCTCATCTCTGAGGTACGCCGCCGCTTCCCCGACATCCCGGAGGCGCCGCCCCTAGAGCCTGACGCCGAGCGCCTCCGCCTCTTCGAGAGCGTCAGCGCCTTCGTCCGCAACGCAGCGGCTGCCAACCCCCTCGTCCTCCTGCTGGACGACCTGCACTGGGCCGACAAGCCCTCGCTCCTGCTCCTGCGCTACCTGGCGCGGAGCGTCGCTGGCCAGCGCGTGCTCACTCTCGGCGCCTACCGCGACGTTGAGCTTGACCGCACACATCCGCTGTCAGAGGTCATCGCGACGCTGCGCCGGGAGCAGCTCTACCGGCGTCTCCTCCTGCGCGGGCTTTCGGAAGAGGACGTGCTCGCCCTCCTCACTGCCATCGAGCCCTCGGAGGAGAGCGCAGCGGCACGGCGGGCGCTGGCCACGGCGCTCTACCGGGAGACCGAGGGTAACCCCTTCTTCATGCGCGAGGTGCTCAGTCACCTAATGGAGGAAGGGAAGCTCTACCGGGAGGGCGGCCGCTGGACGAGCAAGGTCACGAGCGTATCCGAATTCGGCATCCCGGAGGGGGTGCGTGAAGTCGTGGGCAGGCGCCTGTCGCGGCTGAGCGAGGGCTGCAACCGGGTGCTGACGTTGGCCTCGACGATGACGGGTGGCTTCTCGTGGGAGGAGCTGAAGGCGATCACCGGCGAGTCCGAGCCAGCGCTGTTGGACTTGCTGGACGAAGCGCTGGCCGCCCAGCTCATCCAGGAGCGTCGGGGTGACCATGCCGGCAACTACGACTTCACCCATGCCCTCATCCGCCAGACCCTCTACGGCGAGCTGAGCACCCCCAGGCGGGTGATCCTCCATCGGCAAATAGGGCGCGCCTTGGAGGAGGTACACGCCGACAACCTGGAGCCCCACCTGGCGGAGCTGGCGCACCACTTCTATCAGGCTGCCCCCGGCGGCGAGGTGGACAAGGCCATCGACTACGCCAGGCGGGCTGGGGACCGTGCTGTCGCCCTCCTTGCCTACGAAGAGGCTGCCGGCCACTACGAGATTGCGCTCCAGGCCCTCGATCTCAAGGACAGGCCGGAGAAGCGCCGGCGCTTCGACCTCCTGATGGCACTCGGCCAGGCGTACGCCCGCGCCGACGTGCCGGAGAAGGCCACGGCGGCGCTGGAGTGTGCCGTGCAGGTCGCCGAAGCACTCGGTGACCCCCAGCTCCAGGGCGACGCCGCCAGCGCCTATGCGTTGGCAGCCTTTCGGGGCCCCCTCTGGGGCACGGGGGCAGATGTGCCCGCTTTGGAGCGGGCGCTGGAGGCGGTCGGTCGGGAAGACAGCCCCCTAAGGGCGACACTGCTGGCGACACTCAGCGTATCCCTGTATCGCTTGGCGCCGCGCGAACAGCGCCTGGCGATGGCGCGGCAGGCGAAGGAGATGGCGGAACGGGTCGGAGACTTCGGGGCGCGGGCTTCAGCCCTGAGCGCCCTGCACTGGGCCCTGCTGGGCCCGGAGTGGACGGAGGAGCGGCTCGCCGTGGCGAATGAGTGGCTCCAGCTTGCGGAAGAGGCCGGGGACCGTCTGCAAATCCTGTGGGCCCACTTTTTCCGCCTGTCGGACCTGGCTGAACTCGGCGACATGCAGGAGGTTGAGCGCGAGACAGTGATCGCTTCCGACCTAGCTGAGCAGATGCGTGAGCCGTTGTTGAGCGGCTTCCGTCTGCTGTGGGCCTGCATGCGGGCAGCGATGGAGGGGCGGTATGGGGAAGCCGAGCAGCTGTTTGTCCAGTACATACCCATCGTCCAGCGGACGCAGCATCCACACTACGTAGAGGCCGTGACCGCCCACCTCTTCGACATTCGCCGTGGACAGGGCCGGCTCGGCGAGCTCGAGCCGATTCTTCCGCAAGGCCTCGAGCAGTTCCCCGAGGTGGTGTCTATCACGCAGGCAGCTCTGGCCTACATGTATCTGGAGACGGACCGGCCCGAACAGGCCCTGGAGTGGTTCGAGCGGCTGGCGGCGAACGACTTCAGCGATATCCCCAGCGATATAGCGACCTTCAGCCTCACAGCCGATATTGCGAGCCGGCTAGGGGACCGCCGCCGGGCGGCCCTCCTCTACGAGATGCTGCAGCCGTACGCTGCCCGCGGCATCGTCGTCAGCTTCGCCCTGCTGTGCGACGGGTCGGCGTCTCGCCTTCTCGGCCAGCTCGCCGACACGATGGGCAACTGGGACGATGCCGAGCGGCACTTCCGGGATGCCCTCGCCTTCAACGAGAAGATCGGCGCCCGGCCCTGGCTGGCCCGCACGCAATCTTGGTACGCCGCCATGCTTCAGAGACGCGATCAGCCGGGCGACCGTGAGAAGGCGCAAGGGCTCGTGAACCAGGCGCTAGCCACCTTCGAGGAGCTAGGCATGAAGAAGGATGTCGAACGGGCGCTAGCGCTGAAGCTCCAGCTCCAGGGGGTTGACAGGACAAGCCCCTACAGCTCCATCGGCGTCGTGGCCGCGGCGGTCGAGGCCGAGCAGCCCGACCTGCGCCCCCACGCTGCCCCCGATGGCACCGTCACCATCTTCTTCACCGACATCGAGGGCTCCACCGCGCTGGCCCAGCGTCTGGGCGACGAGGCATACCATGGGCTTCTGCGGGAGCACAACCGCATCCTGAGGGAGCAGGTGGCCCGCCACGGCGGCCATGAGGTTAAGCACACCGGTGACGGCTTCATGGTGGCGTTCTCCTCTGCCTCCAGGGCCCTCTCCTGCGCCGTGGGCATCCAGAAGGCCTTCGCGGAGCACAACGAGACTGCCGATGAGCCGATCCGCGTCCGCATCGGCCTCAACGCGGGGGAGTCCATAAAGGAGGCGGGGGACTACTTCGGCACGGCCGTCACCCTGGCCGCCCGTGTGCCGACAGGGCCCAGGGAGGGCAGATCCTGGTCTCAGAGCTGGTGCGCAACCTCGGCGGTTCGCTGGCGGGCGTGGAGTTCCGCGACGCAGGCCGCAAGCAGCTCAAGGGCATCGGCCGCCAGCGGGTGTACGAGGTGGTCTGGTAGCCATGGAGCCGCGCATCCAGCAGTGCCGAAACGGTCACTCTTGTCGATAGGAGGCTGACAATGGCTCTGATCAAGGGTATGTCAGTGAATTCGCCCATCGGCAGGCGCAAGCTGGATGCCGCTGGCTCGCCTGTGGGCGTCGTCCGAATGGATGCGACGAGATCCTACACTGGCATCAGCGAGCTTCTGCAGGAGTACATCAACCATTCCAGTGGCGAGGCCTGGCAGAAGATCAAGGCCAAGATAGACTATACGTACCAGAGCCTTGACTTGGCGCTCGCCCCTTTGGATGCCGAGACCGGATTCGGGCGAGAGATAGCTGCAAGGGCGGCCAAAGGACAGAAGCTGCTCTTCAAGCCCAACCTCGTTAACCCACTCAACATAGACCCACAGACGCATGGCCCTGCCATGGGGAGCACGGCGTGCACCGAATGGCCCTTCGTGGCAGCCCTTATGAGGTGGTTCCACGACAAGCTGGAGGTCAGCTACCACCAGATGGCTTTGGGGGAGGCTGCCAGCGTCATGGCGGCAGCCGCGGGCCTCTATTCGATGCTGAACCCGGAAGCTCCGCCGGTGACCGCCGAGGCCGTGATGGAGGGCAAGGCTGGCGATTCCTATGGGGGCTGGGGGTTCTACTTTGTCCGCAAGTACCTGGCCGAGAGCCACCCCTCGTCCCATAGCGATGACCCGATGGAGGGCCACGAGGAAAGCGTAGCCGGGACGTATCTCCCACCTGGGGAGGCCGGGGACAGACTGCTGGTGTATGACCTCAACCGCATCTTCGACGACATGACCAAGGGCAGGGACATAGAGGTGACCGATGGCGCCAACTTCAAGTCCATCACTTTGCACAAGGCGGTCGTGGGCGGGGACCCAGACAACCCTGAGGACATGAAGGCGTATCCCGGGTGCATACTGATCAACGTGCCCAAGTTGAAAGTCCACGCCATTACCCTCTTCACCAACGTGATCAAGAACCTTGGAATAGGGCTGTACCCGATGCAGGCGGCTAGGGTAGGACGTTTCCAGTGGGACTACGGCTTTCCTCACACCGCTCTGCCAGGAGTCAAAGGCTGGCATACCCCACCAGGTATGGGTCGCCGACATTGATCCTCGCAGTGACCTCCCAAGAAGGGATTCCAATGGTCAATACGTGGTGCACGAGACGGCCGGCATCTGTGGAACGATGGTCGACATCATCAAAGCGGTTACTAGCCAGGACATCTTCATGCTGCATGTCGTCGATGCCATCGAGGCGGTCAACCTGGACCACCAGGGCGTGCTGCCAGGCGTGAAGGTGCCCGAGGGCCTTGTCTTCGCGGGCATCGATCCGGTGGCCACCGATCTCCTGTGTGCGCGATACATGTTCAGCAACGTCCCCCTCAAGGAGGCCGAGGAGGCTGGTCTAGACGACGGCAATGGTGGCCATTTCCCCCAGCGCGTGCCGGTACCCACGGTGGAAGACGCCAGCATCGTGACCCGGATCGGATTCGATTGTCCCCTGTCCCGTGACACGTCCTTCCGCTACGCGGAGAGGAGAGGTCTAGGCAAGAGGAAGTACTACGTAGTGGGTGGGGACGCAGTGACCAATCGGCCGGTTGCTTCCCTGCGCGGTCACCTGGGGACGATCAGTGAGGACGCTTTCTCCGACCTTATCAGCAGTACCCTGTACTTCGATGCCTACAAGTTACCCTGGGACCTGCAGCGTACCGCCCTCAGCTACTTCGAGGCTGTGGATGCGTTGACGGGCTCATCCTTGAAGAAGGACTTCCTAGCAGCCTTCGACGATGATGGGGACGGTGCCGTCAGCTACGAGGAGGCTGGGAAGAAGGGCATCTGGAGTGTCCGCTCTCTTCATCTTGGGCAGATGGATAGCCACGATGGGCGCAGAGAAGCTGGGTTACCTCCGAGGACAGTTCACGGTGAATTCCACGATGCTGAAATGCGCCAATTCAATGTGGAACTCGGACGGGCACGATGTGTACGAGGAGTTCTCCTATGGCCCGGCCTGTCTAGCGGCCCATACCATGTCGCAGCTTGAGCTGGAGGCGCCCGACCCGTTCTTCCCTTCCTTGACCTGGGGCAAAGGCAAATGGCCAAGCTTCCAGCTCGCATCGTATGTCCAAGTCGGCGTCGCAATATACGGCGCGGGGTTTCCGAACAAAGTGGGCTTTCCGAGCCTCTACTGTCAGGCGTTCCGCTACGCTGACCTCACGCAGAATGACGGCCGCCACGCGGGCAAGATACGCAGCCAGCCCGACCCAGAAGGTGCCCACAGATACGTGACCGAGGTGTTGAACGGGGAGCGAGAACCGCTCGATTTCGTCCTCTATGTGCCCGCAGGGTATGGCAGCATGGCCGGCTCCAGTGTGCCCAATGTGGAGGAGACCAGCGAGCCCGCGAAGATCTTCACCGCCACCTTTGCTGGAGGCAGGGAGGCGTGGCCCGGCACGAGGCCGTGAATAACGGAGAATCTGGTTCGCTCACGCGGTGAGGATTCGTTCCCATGGTCCAGGAGCTTCCTGAAGGCACCATTACTGTCCTATTCACGGATGTCGAGGGCTCCACTGACCTGACGACACGCCGGGGCGACGATGTCGCCCACGCGATCCTCCGCGCTCAGCGCGAGCTGGTGCGGCAGCAAGTGGGGCAGCACAGCGGCTGCGAGGTGAAGTCGATAGGTGACGGCTTCATGGTGGCGTTCGGGTCGGCGCGGCGTGCCGTGGCCTGCGCCGTCGTCCATCCAGCGGGCGCTCGAGGAGCACAACCGGCAGCAACCTCGACCACCAGGTACAGGTGCGCATCGGCCTGAACACGGGAGAGGCCATCCAGGAGGAGGCGGACCTGTTTGGGGAGGCGGTGAACGCCGCTGCCCGCATCGCAGCCAAGGCCAAGGGCGGCCAGATACTGATATCCGAGGCTGTGCGGGCGGTCCTGGGGCGTCCCAAGAACGTGGAACTGGTCGACCGCGGCCGCTTCCGCCTCAAGGGCTTCCCCGAACGCTGGCGCCTGTACGAGGTCGTCTGGCAGGAGGAGGCCCCTACCGCCGCCGTGCCGACCCTCGCGGAGCGCACGCCCTTCGTGGGGCGCGAGGCCGAGCAGGCCGAGCTGCGGCGCTCTCTTGGCCAAGCGGCTCGTGGTCGGGGCGCGCTGGTGATGATCGGCGGCGAGCCCGGCGTGGGCAAGACGCGCCTCGCCCAGGAGCTGCTGCTGGAGGCCCGCCAGAGAGGCATGACGGCCCTAATCGGGCACTGCTACGAGATGGAGGGCGCGCCTCCCTACATCCCCTTTGTGGAGATGCTCGAGGGTGCCGCCCGCCTGGTCCCGCCGCGAGGCGCTTCGCGACGCCCTGGGCGATTCGGCGCCCGAGGTGGCCAAGCTGCTGCCGGAGCTGCGCCGCCTCTTCCCAGACATCCCGCAGCCGCCTGGAGCTGCCGCCGGAACAGGAGCGCCGCTACCTGTTCAACGGCATGCGCGAGTTCCTGGCGCGGGCCGGCCGAGCCCAGCCGCTGCTCCTGGTCCTGGACGACCTGCACTGGGCTGACGAGCTCCACCCTGCTGCTTCTCCAGCACATCGCTCAGCAGATCCGCGAGATGCCTCGTCCTCATCCTGGGCACCTACCGAGACGTCGAGCTGGACGTGGACCGTCCGCTGGCCAGGGCCCTGGAAGAGCTCCACCGCCACCGTCTGACCCATACTGGTCCCTCAGGCGCCTGCCCGAGGAAGGCGTGGCGGCCATGCTGCGGGCCTTGAGCGGCCAGGAGCCGCCGGCCTCGCTGGTCAGGCGCGTCTACGCGAGACGGAGGGCAACCCCTTCTTTGTGGAGGAGGTGTTCCAGCACCTGGCAGAGGAGGGAAAGTTGTTTGATGCTGAAGGCCGCTGGCGGTCCGACCTCAAGGTCGCCGAGCTGGACGTGCCGAGGGGGTCCGCCTGGTCATCGGACGCCGACTCAAGCGAGTCAGCGAGGACTGCCGGCGGGTACTCACCGCCGCCGCCGTCATCGGCCGCGGCTTCAGCTTCGAGCTGCTGGAGGCGCTGGGCGACCCTTCGGCAGGCTCAGGGCAGCCTGGATGTCGACCCTGCTGGACGCCGTCGACGAGGCCGAGCGGGCCCACCTCATCACCGCCTCAGACGGCCCCGCCGACGGCCTCCGCGAGGCCCGCTTCACCTTCGCGCATGAGCTGATCCGCCAGACGCTGGTCAGCGGCCTCTCCCTGCCCCGCCGTCAGCGGCTGCACCTGCGGGTGGCGGAAGCCATCGAGCGGGCCTACTCCCGGTCCATCGAAGAGCACGCCGCCGACCTGGCCTACCACCTCAACCAGGCCGGGGCCGCCGCCGACCCCGAGAAGACGGTGCGCTACCTGGCGCTGGCCGGCGATCAGGCCATGGAGGCAGCGGCCTTCGAGGACGCCCTGCGCCACTACGATGACGCCCTCTCCCTACTATCCGGCCGACGACCAGCGCACGCGGGCCGACCTCCTGTACAAGCGGGGGCTGGCCCTGCGCAGCCTGGGCCGCTGGGAGGAGGCGCTGGCCGACTGGCGGGAGGCGCTGGCCGCCTACGAGGAGCTGGACGACGCCGAGGCGGTGGCCCGCGTCTGCTACGAATTGTCCGCCCAGTTGGGCTGGGCAGCCCGCTGGGACGAAGCGGTGGAGGTCGCCCGCCGCGGCCTTCGCGCGCTGGGCCAACAGGTGAGCGTCGACCGCTGCCGCCTCGCCGCCGCGGCCGGATGGGAGCTCAGCCTCGGCGGAGACTACGCCGGCGGCGACGCAATGCTCACTGAGGGGCTCGCCATGGCCGAGGAGCTGGGCGACCGGCACCTCCTGGGATTGGTCCTCTCAATGAAGGCCCAGGTTCACGTGTGGTACCTGCAGCCGCGGGAAGCGGTCGACGCCGGCCTGCGAGCGGCCGAGCTCTTGCGCTCCGCCGGCGACCTCTGGGCTCTGGCCGACACGCTGTGGTACACCCAGTACGCCCTCATTTCCTCGGCCGCTTCGATGAAGCCGCCAGGATGGCCGAGGAGGCGGAGGGCCTGGCCATCCGCCTGGGCCACCTGGGCGCCCTCATGGCGGTCAGGCGCGGTAGCGGCGTCAACGAATCTCAGCCTGACGGGCGACATCGACAGGTTCGAGGAGTTCGCCAGGGCAGACCTGGAGCTCTGCCGCAGCGCCGGCATGCCCTGGATCTCCAACTCCTACACCTACCTTGGCCTGGCGCACTTCTGGAGGGGCCGCTGGGACCAGGCGCTGGAGAGCTTCCGGGAGGCCGCCAGGCTCGAGCCCCCCGGCATGCTGGCCGGCTACGACTGGGCCGGGCTGTTCATGTGCCAGGCGTACATGGGCGACAAGGACGCAGCCCTGGCCGCGCTCGAGGAGCGGCGGGAGGGCCTTCCGCGCCCCGGCCGCGCCAACATCTGGGGCGCCTGGGCGATGCTCTTCGCGGCGGTCGAAGGGCTGGCCGTCCTCGGGGAACGGGAGGAGGCCGCGAAGCTCTACCCCCTGGTGCTAGAGGCTGTCAATTCCGGTGCCCTCGTGTACTGGCCGCGGGGCTATTTCAGTCTCTGGCCGGCATGGCGGCCGCGGCCGGCGGCCAGTGGGAGAAGGCGGAGGAGCACTACCAGACGGCCCTGCGCCAGGCCCACGAGTTGCCGGTCGTCATCGAGCAGCCGGAGGTGCGGCGCTGGTACGCCCGCATGCTCATCGACCGCGACGCCCCCGGCGACCGCGAGAAGGCGCGCGAGCTCCTCACGGAGAGCCATCGCCATGTACCGCCGGATCGGCATGCCCAAGCACGTGGAGATGGCGGAGGAGATGCTGGGGGAGATCGGGTCGTGACACAAGAGCTCTCCGAAGGCACGGTCACAGTCCTCTTCACGGATTGCGAAGGGTCCACTGACCTCACGACACGGCTCGGCGACGACGCCGCCCGCGAGGTGCTGCGCGCCTGTGACGAGCTGGTCCGCCAGCAGATCACCCGGCATCGCGGGCAAGAGGTCAAGCACACTGGCGATGGCCTAATGGTCGCCTTCACCTCCGCGCGAAGGGCTGTCGCCTGCGCGGTCGATATCCAGAGGGCGATACCAGGACGCAACCGGCGGGAGCCTGAGCGGGCCGTACGTGTGCGCATTGGGCTCAACACCCCGCCAGGACATGAAAAACGAGACACTGAACATGATCAGGAAATAGAGGAGCAGCGGACCCGCTATTCGCAGCACGTCGAGCGGCATATCAAGGATGTACTCCTCTTTGAGTGCGAACATGACCACGATGGTGAAGAGCAGCCCGACGATCGCCGTCGGCCCAAGGCGGGGCATCAGTACCGACTCGTACCACTCGCGGCAGGCTTCGCGTCCGACCCTCCATGCTCAGTGGGGGATCACGGCCGAGGCCCTCCCGACGGAGACCTTGGTCTTGTCCTGCTTTTCGCACCATACGTCCAGGACGACGAAGTTGTCCTCCTTCTTGGCCATATAGTGCTTCTCGGTCACCACCGCGTGAACGGTTATCTCTTCTCCCGGTCTCACCGGAGCCGTGAACTTGCCCTCCAAGGATTTCATATACCCGCCGGCCGGATAGGCCCAATCCGTGACGATCTTCCCCATGAAAGACAAAGTCATCATGCCGTGGGCAATGGTCGTGCCCTTACCCAGAAGGTTTATCTTCCTGCAATACTCCGGGTCTATGTGGATGGGATTGTAATCGAGCGAGGCCTCGGCGTTCCTGGTTATCTTCTCCTGGTTGATCCCCTTGCTCTGCGGAGGGATCTCGTAATCCAATTCTATCTCGTCGAAACGCAATTTCTCGGTCATATCGCCACCTCCTTCCCCGGATTCAGCGCGGCAGGATGAGCCCGCCGGTCCAGACGCACACCACCTCGTCCCTCTGGTTCAGTATCTGCATCCGGCTCATGGCGTATTTCCTGCCCCTCTTGATGTACTTGTCGGTCAGCCTCGCCATGCAACGGACGGTGTCTCCCGGCCTCACAGGGACGCCGAACTCCAGCTTCTGCCCCGGGTTGATCGCCCCCGGCATCTTTATCCATATATCGGGTGGGGTGGTCGCGAAGACTATGGGGACCACGATGGTGGGGGGAGCGATCATCCCTCCGAACTGCGAATCCTTTGCGGCTTCCTCGTCACAGAACACCGGGTTGTAATCCTCGGTACCCTCGACATACTTCGCTATCCTCTCCGCGGTGACGGTGAAGGGCACCGTCTCGTACTCCTCACCGACCTCCAGTTCGTCCCAGCTCCGCTGCTGCTTGTCGTGCAGGAAGAAGTCCTTCTCGAACCATTCCGGCAGCTTTTCCTCCGGCATAGCCCTTCCCCCTTTCGGTCTGACCCGGAATCTCCTTTCCATCGAAGATAGGAAGCCGCTTTCAGACGGGAAGAGGATAGTAGGTGACATGATTGCGGGTCAAATGAAAAAACATGCAGGATGTTGTGTATGCTAAGGGAGGCTTAGAGAATTGTGGAGGCTGGCTTGGCACGTCAGCCCAGCAGCGAGGATCGCCGTCAGTGCGCCGGACGCTGGTCGCCACCCTCCTGACACGCGCGGCCTTGACGGCTGCGGACGCCGGTGACATTCTTGGCTGACCGACGCAAAGAAGGCGTCATGTCCGGACAACCGCAGGAGGTTCGCCATGAGAAGCGATTTCTTCGACGTTCCCCAAACCGACTACACGACGTCGACCGGCGTCGTCCAGCTCCCGGTGTTCTACCAGCGGCTGCGGATGCGGACCATCAACTACTTCGTCGAGTACGACCGCGTGCTTCCGGTCGTAAAGGAAACGGGGTTGCTGCCGCTCCGCTATTTCAACAGGAAGGTGCTCACGTCGCTGACGTGGTTCAACTATCAGGAGGTGAGCCTCACCGCCTACGACGAGGTGGTGCTGTCGGTCAGCGTGTACCCGCATGCGATGGCCAAGCCATCGTGGCCGACGCTGAGGCTCATGTTCGCCAAGGGCGAGAACCGCTGGCAGAACATGGGCGTGTACGTTGTCGAGATGGTGGTAACCATCCCGGAAGCGCGGTCCGGCGGTCGTGAGATCTGGGGCTATCCGAAGTTCCTCACGCAGATACCGAGCGAGGTGTCCGGCAACCGATTCAAGTTCAGCGTGCTCGACCCCGATTCGCAGGAGCCGATTGTCGCGGTCGACGCGGAGAGCGGCGTGGGTTTCTCGGGCCGGCCGTTCGATATGGTGACGTTCAGCAACCACGACGACAAGATCCTGCGGACAGTGGTGCAGACTAATGGCAAGGTGAGACACTCCCGGTGCAAGCGGGCCCAGGTCAAAGTCGCGCCCACGAAGCACCGCATGGCGGAGAACCTGCGCGCGCTGGGCCTGGACAAGGCGAAACCCTTCAGCGTGATGGCATCCGACTATCTGCGGACCAAGTTGAACGCCGGAAAGCCGGTCGCGAACTGGAGGTCTCCGGAGCTGCCCTATCAGTACTCGGAGGAGCTGGAGTTCTACAAGAGGCAGCGGGAGGAGCGCAGCGGAAAGGAGACCGTAGGTGCCCAAGCAACAAATCACGATCAACGCACCGGCTGAGAAGGTGTTCGCCTATCTGGCGGACATCACCAAGCACCCTGAGTGGAGCAAAGAGGAACACAAGCTCCAGGTGGAGAAGACGTCACAAGGGCCTATCGGCCAGGGTGCGACGTTCAGGTCAGTCGGTCACCAGTTCGGCCGCAACGAGGACACGCTGACCATCACCGAATACGTTCCCAGCCAGCGCATCGTCCCTTCATCGCGGAGTTCTAGCACTTCCCCAGATGCACCTAAATAGACTTGCCTCGCATTCGTGAGCAATTGCGAGATAAATAGAGCTAGTCTGTAGACTAGCTTGCAGATTCCTTTATGATAGACTGTTAGTGCTAGGCTTGTTCGTGGTTCGCCTCGCGCCTGCCGGCAGGCAGGCCTATCTACGCCGCCCGCGCAGGGCGGTCTTGCTCTCAGAGTGAGGTCAAGCGCACGGAATTGAGCAGCCCGCGTCGGACAACAGACACGGCGGCGCCCACTGAGCGGTGCGCGGTCGATCAGGACCGCATCGCGGCGGCGGTGCGCGAGATCCTCGAGGCCATCGGCGAGGACCTGGAGCGCGAGGGGCTGCGACAGACCCCCCACCGCGTCGCCAAGATGTACGCCGAGCTCTTCGCCGGCCTGGCTGTCGACCCCTACGAGATCCTGCGCGTCGGCTTCGAGGAGCGCCACGACGAGATGGTGATCCTGAAGGACATCCCCTTCCACTCCCTCTGCGAGCATCACCTTCTGCCTTTCCTGGGCAGCGTCCACGTGGGCTACGTCCCCAACGGACGCGTGGTGGGGCTGAGTAAGCTCGCGCGGGTGGTCGACGCCTTTGCCTGGCGTCCGCAGCTCCAGGAGCGGCTGACCAGCCAGGTGGCCGACTGCATCCTGGAGACGCTGAAGCCCGACGGCGTGGCCGTGGTCGTGGAGGCGGAGCACCTCTGCCTCAGCTTCCGGGGCGTGAAGAAGCCGGGCAGCCGCGTGGTCACCTCGGCGATGCGCGGCCAGTTCCAGCGCAGCGCCCTCAGCCGCTCGGAGTTCCTCTCTCTGGTGCAGGGCAAGTAGTCCCCATGGCTCTGTCGGTTCGAAGGCAGGATCTGGACAGTCTCCGCGACGAGTGGCAGGACCTCGTCTCGCGGACACCGGAGCCCCACGTCTTTCATCGCCCCATCTGGCAGGAGCTGTGGCTGAAGCACTTCGGCGACGGGCGGGAGCCCCTGTTCCTGGCCGTCCGCGACGGCGAGCGCCTGGTGGGCGTAGCGCCCCTCATGCGCGAAGGCCCGCGCCTCGCCCTGGTCGGCGACCATGAGATTCTGCGATTACATGGACTTCGTGGTGGAGCCAGGCCGGGAGGGCGAATTCTTCGCCGCCGTACTCCATTCGCTGGGCGAGGAGTCCTGGGAGGAGATGGACCTGAGGGGGCTGGCCGCCTACTCGCCGGCGCTGGCAACGCTGCCCAAGGCGACAAATGGCCTGGGCTGGCGGGTCGAGCAGGAGCTGGAGGCGGTAGCGCCGCACGTAGAGCTGCCCTCCTCCTGGGAGGAGTACCTGGGGGGCCTGAATGGGAAGGACCGCCACGAGCTGCGACGCAAGATGCGCCGGCTGAGCCAGAGTGGGGCCCGCGTGGAGCTCCGCGACCTGCGCTCGCCGCCTGAGGTGGCCGCCGGCATCGAGGACTTCCTCCGACTGCACACCGCCAGCCGCAGCGACAAGGCAGAGTTCATGAGCCCCCAGATGGAGGGCTTCTTCCGGGACATGTCGGTCGCGCTGGCCGGCGAAGGGCTCATCCGCCTCTTCATGATGGACCTCGACGGCCGCCCGGCGGCCTCGGTGCTCTGCTTCGACTGCTGCCGGCAACTCCACCTCTACAACAGCGGCTTCGACCCCGACCTGTCCTCCCTGTCGGTGGGCCTGCTCTCCAAGGTCCTCTGCCTGGAGGTCGCCATCAAAGAAGGGAAGGGCTGCGTGGATTTCCTGCGCGGCAGCGAGCCCTACAAGTACGACCTGGGGGGCCACGACCTCCCCATCTACCGCTGCCGGGTGCGGCGGAGCTAGCGAGGCGCGCGATGCGGCGGGTGGCCATGATCAGCTACCATACCTCGCCCCTGGCTCCGCTGGGCGGCCCCGAGACGGGCGGCATGAACGTCTACGTGCGTCAGCTCAGCAGGGAGCTGGGGCAGCGCGGCTTCCTGGTCGACGTCTTCACCCGCCGCCAGGACGCATCGACCCCTGACGTCGTCGAAGACGGCGAGAACGTGCGCGTGGTGCACCTGGAGGCCGGGCCACGACGGCCGGTCGAGAAGGGGCGGCTGCGCCGCTACCTGGACCAGTTCGAAGAGAACCTGGTTCGCTTCGCCTCCGCCGAGGGCTCGCCTACGACCTGCTGCACAGCCACTACTGGCTCTCGGGCTCGGTGGCGCTTCGCCTTCAAGAGCGCTGGGGCCTGCCCCACGTCACGATGTTCCACACCCTGGGCGAGGTGAAGAACCGGGCGCGCGTCACGGAGCACGAGGCGCCGCAGCGCATCCGCGTGGAGCGCCGGCTGGCCGCTGAGGCGGACCGCATCGTCTGCGCCAGCCAGCACGAGAAGCACCTGCTGGCCCGCCTCTACGACGCCGACCCCGATCGCGTCGCTGTCGTGCCCTGCGGCGTCGACCTTGACCTGTTCCGGCCCCAGGACAAGGAGGAGGCCCGTCGCGCCCTGGGCTTCAACGATGAGCGCATCATCCTGTTCGTGGGGCGCATCGAGCCCCTGAAGGGCATCGACATCCTGATCAACGCCGCTGCCCAGCTCGGCGACGAGTCGGACTTCCACGTGCTCATAGTGGGCGGCGACAATCGCTCGCGGCAGCAGGTGAGCCACCTCCAGGACCTGGCGTCGGACCTGGGCATCGGCGAGCGGGTGTGCTTCCTGGGCGCCGTGGACCACGAGCAGTTGCCGCTCTACTACAATGCCGCTGACGTCTGTGTGGTGCCGTCGTACTACGAGAGCTTCGGGCTGGTGGCCCTGGAGGCCATGGCCTGCGGGACGCCGGTCGTGGCCTCACGGGTCGGCGGGCTAACGGGCACGGTGCGGGACGGCGAGACGGGCTATCTCATCTCCTGGCGCTGTCCGGAGCCCTTCGCCGAGCGCCTGGAGCTCCTGCTGGGCAACGAGACCCTGCGCCATCGCTTCGGCGAGTCGGCCCGCGAGACCGTGGAGCTTTACCGCTGGGCGAACGTCGCCGAAGCGGTGGTGGGACTGTACCGGGAGCTTCTGGAGGAGGCTGCCGGCGAGGCTCTTCAGCCCCTCGCGAGCGTCTCTGGCTCTTATGGTCAGTGATTAACACTGCGGATTGATGGCGTTAATCCAAATAGACTAACCCTGCGGATTCAAATCCGCAGCTTCCTCGAAGCTGAGGGTTTCAACCCTCAGAGGTGAGCGGAAATGCTTGAGGACCTTCAGACCCCGCGAACCTGTCGGGGCCTCACGGTCATCAACAACACATTGTTGACGGGAGACGTAGGGGCAGGGCCCTGTCCCTGCCCCTCCCAGGGCGCCCACTGGCCGCATGACTGAATCTCAGGCCCCGAAGCGGGCCATGGTCGTCATGGCCCATCCCGATGACGCCGAGTTCCTCTGCGCCGGCGCCGTCGCCCGCTGGTGCGACGAGGGCTGGGACGTCTACTACGTCATCGCCACCTCGGCGACAAGGGCAGCCGCGACGAGAACGTCTCCCATCAAGAGCTGGCCGCCCGGCGCGAGAAAGAGCAGCGCGACGCCGCCCGCGTCCTGGGCGTCAGGGAGTGCATTTTCCTGGGCTATGCCGACGGCTTCCTGGAGGAGAGCCTGGAGCTCCGTGAGCAGATCGTGCGGCTGCTGCGGAAGCATCAGCCCGAGGTGGTGGTGACCTGGGACGGATTCCGGCGCGGCTTCAACCATCGCGACCACCGCATCGTCGGGCGCGTGGTCTACGACGCCATCTACCCGGCGGCGCGCTCCCTGCTCTTCTATCCCGAGCACCGCGAGGAAGGGCTCGGGCCCTACCGGGCCTCGGAGCTATGGCTCGCCGGCGCCGAGGAGCCCGACCACTACGTTGACATAACCTCTTACTTCGACCGGAAGATGGAAGCGCTGCGACAGCACGCCAGCCAGGTCGGAAAGCGGCCGCGGGGAGACTTGCTGAAGCGGATGCGCCGCTGGCACCGGGAGGTCGGCAAGAAGGCCGGCTGCAAGTACGCCGAGGGCTTCCGCCGAGTGCAGTTCGAGCGGCCGCCGTGATCGTCGATTTCCACACCCACGTCTTCCCTCCGCAGGTGCGCGAGCAGCGCGACGAGTACCTGCGGCGCGATGCCACCTTCCGCGAGCTCTACAGCGACCCCCGCTCGAAGCTGGCCGGCGCCGAAGACGTGCTGGCCAGCATGGATGAGGCCGGCGTCGATGTCAGCGTCATCGTGGGGTTCGCCTGGGGCGAGATGGACCTCTGCCGCCAGACGAACGACTACATCCTGGAAGCCGCGGCCTGCAGCGGCGGACGTCTGGTGCCCTTCTGCTGCCTGCAGCCCCGGGCCGGCGACGAGGCGCGCCGCGAGGTGGAACGCTGCGCGTCGGCGGGCGCCCGCGGCCTCGGCGAGCTGCGTCCTGAGCTTGCCGAAGGGCTGCGTCCCTGGAACCAGGGTTACGACCTGGCGGACAGCCAGGAGGCCGAGCTTCTGGCCTGGGCCTCCCGAGCCCATGACTTGCCCCTCCTCTTCCACGTCAGCGAGCCGGTGGGACACCGCTACCCCGGCAAGATGGGGCTGGAGCCGCCCGCCCTATACCGCTTCCTGGAGAAGTATCCGGACGTGACGGTCGTGGCCGCCCACTGGGGCGGCGGCCTCCCCTTCTACGCCCTCATGCCGGAGGTGAGGGAGGCGCTGAGCAACACCTTCTTCGACACAGCCGCCACCCCTCTCCTCTACGACCCGCTCATCTACCGGCGGGCCATCGACCTGGTGGGCGCGGACCGCATCCTCTTCGGCAGCGACTTCCCGCTGCTCTCCCAGGGCCGCTGCCTGGCTCAGGTTCGAGACGCGGGCCTGCAGGAGGAGGAGCAGCGCCTTGTCCTGGGCGAGAACGCCCGCCGCCTGCTGAGACTGCCCTCATGACGCGCCGTGAGCCCCCACGCCGGAGCGCGGGTCACAGGTCTGGCCCGACCCCGACGGCCGGCCTTTTCGGGACGCGGGCCCCGGCGGGCCGAGTCTCCGCCTCTTCGTCGCCTGTGAGCTTCCCGGCGAAGCCAGGGAGGCCCTCGCCACCGTCCAGCGCCTCCTCCAGGAGCAGGGCGCCGAGGGACTGCGCTGGGTGCGGCCGGAAGGCATTCACCTCACCCTGAAGTTCCTGGGCCCGGTGCCGGCCCGCCGCCTGGAGGCCATCGAAAGGGCGCTGGCGCGGGCGGTGAGCGAGCCCTTCCGTCTGTCGGTGAGGCTGGGAAGGCTCGGCTCCTTCGGCGGCTCCACCGGCCTGCGGGTCGTGTGGGTAGGACTGGAGGGAGATGTCGAGGCGCTGGCGCGACTGGCGGCGCAGGTGGAGGGGGCCATGGAGTCTATGGGCTTCGAGCGCGAACGGCGCCCCTTCGCCGCCCACCTCACTCTGGCGCGGGTGAAGGATGAGGCCAGCCCGCAGGACCGTCGCCGTCTCTTCGACCTCGTCCGGACCCTGGAGCTGCCGCCGCTACCCGGCGCAACGCTGGACGCGCTGAGCCTCATGCAGAGCACCCTCGAACCGGGCGGGGCGCGCTACCAGTGTCTGGCCCGGTTTCCCCGCTCCTCGCCCGCCGGCGCATAGCGGCGCCCCGCCTGCTCGCCGGTGACGAACCGGTTACGGCCTCGCACACGGCTTGACGTCGAGAGCCGCCCGGGCTATAATACGAATCTAGTTCGGGGGCACGCGCCAAAAGGAGCCAAATGGCATGACTGGCGGCGCTGACAATCGAATAGCGTCTTATGGGCACCAGCCTAGCAGTGGCCGGTGCCCTATTCTTTCTCTGCGGGTCGCCACAGAGCTAAGGAGGAGAGATGCAGTCTAGTCTCATCGGCAAAATCGAGAAGGCCAAGCGCTACGCTCAGGAGCGAGATCGCATCCGTTTCTCCAGCCTCCGCGTGGGCTTCCGAGGCGAGAACGACTCCCACGAGGTGTGGTTGGAGGACGAACGCTGGAATTGCTCCTGTGACTTCTTTGCCGGATGGGGCTTCTGCTGCCATACCATGGCCCTTGAGAGGGTCCTCGAAGGCATGCTCCCGGCGAGCGTGCTTTCGCAGAGCATGGCTCGCGTTTAGGCTGCCGGCCTGTCGGCAGGCGACTGAATCCTCAATATTGGGGGCGGACGTAATTGTCCGCCCCCGATGCGTTTCCACAAGATAATGAGAATGGTTTCGCGCTGGTGGGTGCCCAAGATCGAGTCATTATGGTGTCAGGAGTCCGCTGGGGGAGCCATTCAGCGGGGGGGGGCGTTTTCAGCGGCTTCAGCGGCTGATCGCCTCAATCACGTGGATTAGCGGGGCAGGGTAGACGCCCAGCCAGACCACCACTGACATCACCACTGCCAGTACCAGGTTGTCGGCCAGAGATAGGGATGGCTCGACGGCCGGTCCTCTAACCTCCTCCGGCGGGTGCGCGAACATCGTGCCGATGACGCGCAGGTAGTAGAACAGGCCTATGACGCTGCTCACGGCGAGAATGATGACCAGCGCCCACAGGGCGGACCCCGCGGCCGCGGTCACCAGGTAGATCTTCCCCAGGAAGCCCGCCGTCAGAGGTATGCCGGCGAGCGAGAGGAGCGTCGCCGTGAACGCGGTCGCCAGCCAGGGGCGGCGCCAGAAGAGGCCGCGGTAGTCGTCCAGGCTGTCCGCCTCGCGGTCGGGGCCCGATAGCACCGTGATGATGCCGAATGAGCCCAGGGTGGCCGCGAAGTAGGCGACCAGGTAGAAGGTCACGGCCGTCACCACCAGCGAGCCGCTGGCCAGGAAGGCGACCAGCAGATACCCAAGGTGGGCGATGGAGGAGTAGGCCAGGATCCGCTTCACATTGCTCTGCAGCAGCGCGAGCAGGTTGCCGACGAGCATCGAGGCGACGGCGATGGCGTAGAACGCGGCGAACAGCGAGTCGTAGGAGCGGTAGTCGATCTGCGTGTAGAAGCGCAGCACGAGCGCGAACATGGCTCCCTTGGATACGGATGCCACGAACGCGGTCACCGGCGCCGGCGCGCCTTCATACACGTCGGGTGTCCACATGTGGAACGGCACAACCGCCAGCTTGAACCCGACCCCGACGACCACCATGCCGAAGCCCGTCATCAGCACCGTCTTCTGTATGTCGCTCAGTCCGGATATGGACGAGGCAATGCCGGCGAACTCCATCGTCCCCACTTCGCCGTAGATGAGGGCCATGCCAAAGAGCAGAAACGCCGCCGAGGCCGCGGCCAGGATCAGGTACTTGATCGCCGCCTCAATGCTGTGCTCTCTAAGTGGGTAGCCGATCAAGCCGTAGAGCGAGACGCTGAGGATCTCCAGCCCCAGGAAGAACGAGGCGAAGTGCCTGCTGGCCACCAGCACCGCCGAACCGAGCGTGGCCAGCAGGAGGAGGATGTAGAACTCGTCGGCGCTGCCCTCGCGCCCTTCCAGGTACCTGTACGCCAGCCCGGCGACGGCGAAGGCGGCTGCGAAGATCAGCCCCATGTAGAAGAGCGCGTAGCGATCGAGAATGAGAAGCGCCGTCACCTCGCTGGAGCTGGTCTTTGACGACACCGGAAGCATGGCGAAGGCCAGGACGAGTCCGAACATGGTCAGCGCGACGGTCAGCCGGTGGTCGCGGTAGAAGGCGACCACCAGCATGATGACGACCGGCGCCGCCGCCAGGACGATGAGCGGCAACAGGGTAACGATTTCAGTGCCCGTCATCGGCCGTCTCCGAACAGCAGGTTAGGCTGGGACTCGCCACCCGGCACCACAGCGCCCGCAGCCGGCGGGGACGACACCGCCTGCGAGGTCGAAGCGATCTGTGGCAGATTGTCCAGCGACTGCTTCGCCGTGCTGATCACCGACTGCGGGTAGAGGCCCAGCCACATGATCACGGCCATCAGCGCGTCCCATGATCACCATCTCCCGCGGCCGGAGGTCCGGCAGCTTCCACCCGGCCGTGTTCGGCCCGTGGAAGGTGCTCTGCACTATCCACAGCGCGTATATGGTGGCGGCGATGAGGCCCAGCGAGGCGAGTATCGCGAACACCAGGCGAGCCTGATACGCCCCCAGCAGCACCAGGAACTCGCCGACGAAGTTGCCCATCCCCGGCAGGCCCAGCGACGCGAGGGCGAAGAAGAGCGCGACGGCCCCCATGCGCGGCACCGTCGCCCACAGGCCCTCCATCTTGCGTATGTCGCGGGTGTGGGTGCGCTCCTGGAGCTCGCCGACGAGGATGAAGAGCGCCCCGGTCGCGATGCCGTGGCAGATCATCTGCATCACCGCCCCCTGCAGCGCCAGCTCGTTCAAGGCGAAGATGCCGAGCAGCACGAACCCCATGTGGCTGACGCTGGTGTATGCCACCAGACGCTTCAAGTCGTACTGGGCAAATGCCAGCACAGCGCCGTAGATGATGCCGACGACCCCCAATCCCATCGCGTACGGCGCGAAGTCCAGGGCGGCCCCCGGGAAGAGCGGCAGGACGAAGCGCAGCAACCCGTAGGCCCCGGTCTTCAGCAGGAGGCCGGCCAGGATGACGCTGCCGGCGGTCGGCGCCTCGGTGTGGGCGTCGGGCAGCCACGTGTGCAGCGGCACGACCGGCAGCTTGACGGCGAAAGCGGCGACGAAGCCGAGCATGAGCCACATCGCCGTCCTCGCCGGACATCGCCGTGCCCAGCAGTTGCGTATAGTCGAAGGTGTACGTCCCGGTGCTGTGGCCGTGGGCGAAGTACAACCCCAGGATGGCCGCCAGCATCAGGAGGCCGCTGGCCTGCGTGAACAGGAAGAACTTGACGGCGGCATAGATGCGGTTCTCATGGCCCCAGAGGATGATGAGGAGGTACATGGGGACCAGCATCATCTCCCAGAAGAAGTAGAAGAGGAACAGGTCCAGCGCCAGGAAGACGCCCGTGATCGCGGCCAGCGTCCACATCAGGTTGAAGTGGAAGAAGCCTACCCGCTCCTCGATCTCCCGCCAGGAGGCGAGGACGCTCATGATCCCCAGGAAGGCGGTCAGCACGATCAGCAGGAGGCTCAGGCTGTCTATCGCCAGGTGGAACCTGATCCCGAGCTGTGTGATCCATGTGTGGTTCGTCTCGGCCAGCCAGGGGCCGCTGAACGAGGCGGCCAGCGGCCCGAAGTGGTGGGCCCAGAACGCCACCGCCAGTATGAGGTCGATCGTGAGGGCGAAAGGGAGATCCAGCGGGGCCATTGGGAGCCCCAGCGCGCCGCTATCCAGGCAACTACGCCGCCGGCTGCGGGGATGAGGATGAACGCCACCAGCATCATCGGAACACCACGATCGCCATGACTGCGACTGCGCCCACGGCGATCCCCATCGCGTACCAGCGCACAAGCCCGGTCTGCGTCTGGCGCAGCCCTCCATAAGTTAGCCGGTTGACCCAGGCGACGCCTGTGTAGATCAGGTCGACGAAGTCGCTGCGGTTGATGCGCGCGATCCAGGCGAAGGGCCAGACAAACAGCCTGTCGTACACCCAGTCGAAGCCCCAGCCGGTGAACCAGAAGCGATGCAGCTTCTCGCCCACCGGCGTCTCCACCAGCCGCTCAACCTGCCGCGGGGCGCGCAGGAACAGCATGAATGCCAGGTAGACACCGAACAGAGTCACCATCGCGGCAATGATCTCGAACGCGGCCTCCGTCCCGACGCCGCCGCGCGCCGCGTTGACCGATAGCTCCGGCAGGGCGCTGTGCATGAAGTCCGAGAAGGCCGGGACGTCCCCCAGCGGGCGCGGCAATTCGACGAAACCGCCGGCCAGCGAGAGGAAGGCCAGGATCACCAGGGGGATGCTGATCGCCAGGCCCGGCTTGTGGCTGATCTGCTGCCGCGCCTCGCCGAAGAAGGTGAGAATGACCATGCGGAACGTGTACAGCGAGGTGATCAGCGCCCCGGCCAGGCCGGCCGCCCACAGCCCGGTTGCCGATCTTCGAGGACCACGTCTCCCAGAGGATCATGTCCTTGCTGTAGAACCCGGCCGTTATCAGCGGCAGCGCCGCCAGCGACGCCGCACCGATCAGGAACGTCCAGAAGGTCAGCGGCAGTTGCTTGCGCAGCCCGCCCATCTTGAACATGTCCTGCTCGTGGTGGAGCTGATGATGACCACCCCGGCCCCCAGGAAGAGCAGCGCCTTGAAGAAGGCGTGCACCATGAAGTGGAAGATCGCCGCCGACCAGGCGCCCACCCCCAGGGCCAGGAACATGTACCCGATCTGGCTGATCGTCGAGTAGGCCAGCACGCGCTTGATGTCCGACTGCGCCAGGGCGGTGAGCCCCGCCACAAGCAGGGTCGCCGCACCGATGACAGCCACCGTCAGCTCGACCCCGGGGCCAGGGCGAAGAGGACGTGGGTCCGCGCGATGAGGTACACGCCGGCCGTGACCATCGTCGCCGCGTGGATGAGGGCGCTCACCGGCGTCGGGCCGGCCATGGCGTCGGGCAGCCACGTCTGCAGCGGGACTGCGCCGACTTGCCCACGGCGCCGCCCAGGAGCAGCAACGCCGCCAGCACGGCAGGCCGACCGACGGGCCACTGCAGCGAGCCCGCGTGATCAGGTCCTGGATCTGCAGGGTCCCCAGGTTGGTGAAGAGAGGAAAGCCCACGGTCATCGCCGTGTCGCCGATGCGGGTGACGATGAAGGCCTTGCGGGCCGCCCGCCCGTTGGCCGGGTCTCTGTACCAGAAGCCGATGAGCAGGTAGCTGCACAGTCCCACGCCCTCCCAGCCCAGGTAGAGGAGCAGCAGGTTGTCGGCCAGGACCAGCATGAGCATGGAGCCGACGAACAGGTTCATGTAAGCGAAGAAGCGGCTGTACGCTTCGTCGTCGGCCATGTACTCGGCGGAATACAGGTGGATGAGGAAGCCGACGAAGGTCACCACCAGGATCATGATCAGCGAGATGGAGTCGAGGTAGAAGGCGATCTGCGGCTGGAAATCACCCACCTTGATCGACGTCCAGACCGTCTGGAGGTAGGCGTCGCCTTCGGGTGGCGAGACCAGGAAGCTAATCGCTATCAGGATGACGAAGAATGCCGACAGCCCTACCGAGCTGACGCCGATGATCGCCGCCGCCTTTCGCGGGAGCCGCGCGCCGATCATCGCCAGCAAGAAGTAGCCGGCGAAAGGCAGCATCGGGACCAGCCAGAGGAGCTTCAGCAAGCTAACCTCTCATCCTGCTCGCCATGTCTGTGTCGAGCGTCTTGAACCGGT
>CAVSBT010000012.1:0-31124 GCA_963726245.1 uncultured Chloroflexia bacterium | reverse complement strand
GCCCAGGCCGCAGGGCTCGAAGCGAGACGGCATCAGAAAGAAGTCGCAGCCGGCGTAGATGAGCTGCGCCAGTGCCTCGTCGAAGCCTAGCACGAGGGCCATGCGCTGAGGGAAGGCGCGCTGCAGGTCGGCGAGCATGCGCTCGTGCGAGGGATCGCCCGTGCCCAGCACGACGAGCTGCAGGTCGTGCTCGACGAGAAGGCGCTGGAAAGCCAGCGCCACCAGGTCGCTGCCCTTCTGGTCGTAGAGGCGGGTGACCATGCCGGCCACGGGCACGCGCGGCTCAACCGGCAGGCCTGCCCGCTCCTGGAGCGCCCTCTTGTTCTCCGCCCGCCGGTCGAGCGTGTCTGCGTTGAAGCTGGCGGGAATGTGAGGGTCGCGAGCCGGGTCGAAGACCTCATAGTCGATGCCGTTGAGCACCGCGGTCAGCCGGTCGCCGCGGCTGCGCAGCAGGCCGTCCAGGCCGGCGCCGAACTCCGGCGTCTGGATCTCGCGGGCGTAGGTGGGGCTGACCGTGCTCACCATCTCGGACCACAAGATGCCCTGCGCCATGCCGCTGAAGGCGATGTCCGGCTCCTGGTCGGGCGGCGCCATCAGGGCGGCGATGGGGAGTCCCTGGCGGCGGCTGAAGTGCTGGTCGAAGGGGCCCTGGAGGGCTAGGTTGTGGATGGTGTAGACGCGGGCGCAGGAGGCCCAGGGATGTGACGGCGCCGCCAGCAGGCGGGTGACCGTGAAGGCGCTGTGCCACTCGTTCAGGTGGAGGACATGGGGCTGCCAGGCCCGGGCTGAGCCGGGCTGCAGCGGAGATGGGGCGCCGCGGCCAGGAGGGCGTCGCAGAAGAAGAGCCAGCGCTCCAGGTCGTCCTCCTCTCCGTAGACGCGCGACCGGCCGAAGAACGCCTCGTTCTCTACTAAGTAGAGGGCACGTCGCGCAGCGTGGTCTCGAACAGGCGGGCGGTGGTCGGCCCATCGGCGTGGGCACCGGGACGGCGGCCACGGGCCGCAGGCGGAGTGCTTCGCGGTCGATGACGTGGTGCAGGGGCAGGGCGACGCGCGCATCGACGCCGACGCGTCGCAGGGCGCGGGGGAGGGCGCCGATGACGTCGGCCAGACCGCCCACCTTGGCCAGGGGGCTCATCTCGACGGCGGCGATCAGGACGGGCAGGGCCCTTGCCAACGACATCTCCCCGGTGGTGGTCCGAAGCGGCAACAAAAAGACAGACCAGAGGCTCTTCGCCTACGGTCCGTCCAGGGTCACCCCTCCGGCTTGCCGCCGTACCGAACCGCCGACCCAACCCCAGGCGACAGGACCGTTCTTGCGTGAAACAGGTAGCCCGGCGGGCTACCCGTCGGGCGTGATGCTAGCATGGGGGCCTATTGGTGTCAACGACGCGATCTGCCTCGTGAAGGCGGTGGATGTCGTAAGGACGGAGCTTCAGCTCCGTCCGCCCACAACAAGGACAGAGCTGAAGCTCTGTCCCTACGAGTGGAAAACCATGCCGGGTTTGCGGCGCTGAGAGGAAAGGTAGGGGGCCCGCTCTCGCGGGCCCCCGGTGCATGGCCGCTAGTATGAGGGAGGCATGGGAGGGCCCGCCTCTTTCTTCTCCGGGATGTCGGTCACGAGGCAGTTGGTGGTGAGCACCATGCCGGCGATGCTGATGGCGTTCTCCAGGGCGGCCCTCGTCACCTTGAGGGGGTCGATGATCCCCTTCTTCTCCATGTTGCCGAACTCGTCCACGGCGGCGTCGTAGCCCTCGCCCTTCTTGAGGCTCTTCACCTGCTGGACGATGACCGAGCCGTCGCGGCCGGCGTTGATGGCGATGCGCCGCGTGGGCTCCTCCAGGGCGCGCCGCAGGATGTTGACGCCCGTCTGCTCGTCGCCTTCCATCTTACCTTGTCCAGGGCCGCCAGGGCGTTGATCAGGGCGACGCCGCCTCCGGCAACGATGCCCTCCTCGACGGCGGCCCGGGTGGCGGAGAGGGCGTCCTCCACGCGGTGCTTCTTCTCCTTGAGCTCCACCTCGGTGGCGGCGCCCACCTTGATGACGGCGACGCTGCCGGCCAGCTTGCCCAGCCGCTCCTGGAGCTTCTCGCGGTCCCAGTCGGAGGTGGTGGTCTCCAGGGCGCCCTTGACCTGGGCGATGCGGCCCTTAATGGCTCCGGGCTTGCCCTTGCCCTCGACGATGGTGGTCTCTTCCTTGGCCACCACCACGCGGCGGGCGCGACCCAGGTCGTCCACCGTCACCGACTCCAGCTTGCGGCCGAGCTCCTCGCTGATCACCTCGGCGCCGGTCAGGGCGGCGAGGTCGCCCAGGTTCTCCTTGCGGCGGTCGCCGAAGCCGGGGGCCTTGACGGCCACCACGTTGATGGTGCCGCGCAGCTTGTTGACGGCCAGGGTCGCCAGGGCCTCGCCGTCGCAGTCGTCGCAGATGATGAGGAGGTTCTTGCTGACCTGGAGGAGCTTCTCCAGGACGGGGAGGATGTCCGCCACAGCGGAGATCTTCTTGTCCGTGAGCAGGATGTAGGGGTCCTCGAGCTCCGCCTCCATCTTCTCGGCGTTGGTGACGAAGTAGGGGCTGATGTAGCCGCGGTCGAAGGCCATGCCCTCGACGTACTCCGTCTCGGTCTGGATGCCCTTGGACTCCTCGACGGTGATGACGCCGTCCTTGCCGACCTTCTCCATGATCTCGCCGATGAGGCCGCCGATCTCGCTGTCGTTGTTGGCGGAGATGGCGGCGACCTGCGACATCTGCTCGCGGGTCGTGACGGGCGTGGACCCCTTCTTGAGGGCCCCCACCACCACCTCGCAGGCCTTCTCCAGGCCCCGCTTGAGGGCCATGGGGTTGGCGCCGGCGGTCACGTTCTTGAGGCCCTCCTGGACGATGGCCTGGGCGAGAACCGTGGCGGTGGTAGTGCCGTCGCCGGCGATGTCGTTGGTCTTGGAGGCCACCTCCTTGGCCAACTGGGCGCCGATGTTCTCGAAGGGGTCCTCCAGCTCGATGTCCTTGGCGATGGTGACGCCGTCGTTGGTGATGCTGGGGGCGCCGAACTTCTTGTCGAGGACGACGTTACGGCCCTTGGGGCCGAGGGTGATCTTTACCGCGTCGGCCAGGGCGTCAATGCCGTTTTTCAGCGCGTGACGAGCCTCCTCGTCGAAGATGAGCTGCTTGGCCATTCCTGCACCCTCTTCCTGAGAGAATTAGCACTCTTTCCGTCAGAGTGCTAACACTAATTTAGCCGCGAAGCCAGAGGCACGCAAGGGCATTGAGAGCTATTGACGGGCAAAAAGGGAGTCCTAGGCCCCCTAGTCTTTGTCCTGCATGCTCGTTCTCACTATCGAGATAGCACCAGCCCGTAGCGGAGGGCTTCAGCCCTCCACGAGCCCCCGCGTGGAAGGCTGACGGTCACGAACAAGACAGCTTTGCATCCCACCCGTAGGGGCGCAGCATGCTGCGCCCCTACACCAGCTGGCCCTCTCGGGCTCGAGGGCCGAGCACGCGCCGTTGCCCCACGTCGACCGCGATGCCATACTCGCTGGCAACGCCAGACTAAGGAGCAAGCCGATTCCGCTCTTCGTGCACGCCTTCCTTCTAGGGGTGCTGGTGGCGGCGCCTCTGGGCCCCGTGGGCGCCACCGTCCTCCGGACGGGGCTCATGCGCGGCTTCCTGCCGGCGCTCGCCGTCGGCGCGGGGGCGGCCGTTGTCGATGGCGTCTACTTCATGGCGGCGGCCGCTGGCGCGGAGAGGGCCTTTCGAACCGCCTGGCTCGGCGTGCCGCTCTGGTTGGGTGGCACCGCCTTCCTCATCTACCTGGGGCTCTCGGGGCTGACCGCCGGGAAGGCGGCACGTCGCAAGGCGGGAGCGGCATCGGGAACGGTGAGTGTGGCGCTCGCGCAGGGCCTCCTCATCACCATGACCAACCCGCTGACTATAGCGGCCTGGCTGGCGGTGGCGAGCAGCCTGGCCGTGTCGGAAGGCGACCTGCTGCGGCTCCTGACGGCGGCGGCCTTCATTGGCGCGGGCACCCTGACCTGGTTCACCTTCCTGTCGGGAGCGGCCGCCTGGGGCCGGCGACTGGCGGGCGATGTCGTGCTGCGATGGGCGTCGGCGGCGGCCAGCGTGGTCATCCTGGCGTTCGCCGTCCGTTTCCTGCTGCAGGGGCTGGACAGGTACCTGCTCTAGGGCCTGGCCGGCAGGCCTCTGGAGGCTTCCTCCATGCGCGCCAGGATGGAATCGCCCTCCGAGGGGTCGGCCCAGCGCGGCTGGTGCTCGTCGTAGATGTGGATGGGCAGGTAGCGGATGCTGACCAGGCGCGGCCCGTGGAACACCGCCTCCATCACGACGCCCTGCTCGGTCTCCAGCGACCAGTCCTGGTCGAAGACGAAGTTGCCCAGGGCGTAGGAGACGAAGCCGCCCTCCAGGAACTCCACCGCCTGCGGCCAGTGCGGGTGGTTGCCGATGACCAGCGTCGCGCCGGCGTTGACGGCCTCCCAGGCCAGCCCCCGCTGCCTTTCGGTGGGGACAGACGTGTACTCCGTGCCCCAGTGGTTGAGGACGATGACAACGTCGGCTTCCTGGCGGGCGCGCGCCACGTCTTCGCCCAGCGTCCCGAAGGCCAGGGGCGCCGTGCCGGGGCTGTCCTCGGTGGCGCCGTAGTCGGAGGAGCCGATGTCGTCGTAGCCGAGGAAGGCGAAGCGGACACCGTTCACCGTCAGCACGCGGGGCGAGCGGGCTTCCGCCAGGTTGCGGCCTCCGCCCACGGCGGCGATGCCGGCCGTCTCCAGATTGGTGAGGGTGTCGAGGAAGGCCTGGTCGCCGCAGGCGCTGGCCCCGCAGTCCTTGGCGTGATTCGAGGCCACCGTCATGACGTCGAAGCCGGCGAAGGTGAGGCCCTCGATGCTGCGGGCCGGCGCCAGGAGACTGAAAGTCTCCGTGCAGCCGATGGGCTGCCCGGCGTCGGAGAGGGAGGCGTCCAGGCTGCCCACGGTGATGTCCGCCGCCCGCAGCACGTCGGCGGTTTCGAGGAAGGCGTGGCGAAAGTCCCCGTAGGCAAGTTGCTGAGCGTAGACGCAGCGGGCGGGGATGATGTCGCCCGTGGCCAGGAGGCGGATCGGCTTCGGCGCGGCCTGCGCCTCGAAGTGGCGGCGCATGAGGTCGACCAGGCCCTCGGCTGCGGTTCGCAACGACGCCGGCGCCCCCTTGAAGGCCTGCTGGTCTATGGTGAGCCACAGCCGGTCGGCGAGGGGATAGTCCTCGGGCGGACCTATACCCCGCACCATGTCGATGCCGTCCAGGGCCAGGCTGCGCACGTGGTAGTCGACGGCCTCCAGGGGCAGGAGGCCGAGGGCGCCTTCGTCGCCGGCGACGGCGGCCGCTATCTCGGTCTGAGGCAGCCAGTGCGCAGCCTGTCCTGCGTCCGGACCAGGCACCGGCGCGCCGGCGGCCCGCTCCAGCTCGTCGCGCAGGTCTGACGGCAGGTAGAGAGCCGAGGCGCCGGCAGCGGTGGGGCCGCCCGTCAAGGCGGCCCGCAGGTCGCTCCAGGCCAGCCCCTCCAGACGGCTCCAGAAGGGCGCCACGGGTACCCAGTATCGATAGGCGACCGGTGTCGATGAGGCTTGGTCGGAGTTCTTGTCCTTCGGCGGCTGCAGGGAGATGGTGAGGTGAGGCCGGGCGCTGGCGTCGACAGGCGTCACCTCGATGCCCAGCGCGTAGCCGAAGGCCTGGGCGAGGGACTCGGTGCCGGGGGGCGCGCCTGGCTCCACGTACAGGCGGAGCGGCCCGGCTGAGGGCGTCTGCGAGGGGCTGGACGCCTGCTGGGGACAGGCGGCCGCCACCAGGACGGTGAACAGGGCCAGAGTGCCGGAGAGCGCCTTCGTGGCTTCCTCCCTGGCAGGAGCTTGGGCCGGGCCGGGCCCGGCGACGAGGCTACTCTAGCCCATGTGCAGGGCACCTGTCGATGGCGTGGGGTTTGCCAAGGCTCAGGGCCGCCCCTCCCACGAGGGGGCGGCCCTGAGCGCTGCGTTCTTGGCCGGTGACGCGCGTCTCTACGCGGCCGGGTAGACCACCTCTCCGCCGACGGTCTGCAAAGAGGGCTGCCGGCGAACCTTTGCCCCCTTGGAAGCCCAGAAGATCTCCGCCACCTTCTGCACCGAGGCCAGCAGGTCCTGGGCCGCCTGCATGTTCACCTCTTGCTTGTTCTTGGAGGCCAGCTTGATGGTGTTCCAGAAGGTGGTGTGCAGGTCGGGGAACTTCTCCAGGTGCTCGGGCTTGAAGTAGTCTCCCCAGATGATGAGGAGCTCCCGCTTGCAGAGCTCGGCGTGCTGCTCCTTGACCGCGATGTAGCGCGCGAGGGAGTTGATGTAGGCGTCGTGCTCCGCCCCGCCGTCATGGGCTGGGTGCTGCAACTTCTCGATGAGCTGGTTCATGCGCAGCACTGTCTGGGCGGCAATCTGCGCCGGATGGGGGTCGTAGATGCCGCAGGGGATGTCGCAGTGAGCGAACGCCTCCTCGGCCGGGAGCAGGCGGTTCACGATGGCGAAAACGCGTGACAGGATCATCTTGGCCCTCCTTAGCACAAGAAAACTAGAATCAGAATACTCTACGTATATGATAACATGCCGAACGTGGCGGCCGTGCCTCCGCCACCAGCCGGCCTAACTGTCGGAGGCTGCGGCAATGCCCCGATCCCTCCTGCGACTTCCGCTCGTCTATCCGCTCATCGCCTTCCTCTCCGCGCGGCGCGTGGTGGTTCGGGGATGGAGCATGTACCCGACGCTGGCCCCCGGCGAGCGCGTCCTCTTCGACGCTCTCGCGTACCGCCTGGAGCGTCCGCGCCGCGGCGACGTGGTCCTGGCCAAGCACCCCGAACGTCCCTCGATGAAGCTGGTGAAGCGAGTGGCGGGCGTCCCTGGGGATGTGGTGACGACTGAGGGCGACGACTGGCGGGTGGAGGAAGCTCCCAGCCAGCCTGTTGCTGAGGGCGCTGAAGCGAAGGTCAAGACCCTGGGCGAGGACGAGTACTTCCTTCTCGGCGACGCGCCAGACCTGAGCACCGACGCCCGTCATTTCGGCACGGTGAGCGCTCGGGACATCCAGGCGCGCGCCTGGCTCGTCTACTGGCCGCCCCGTCGCCTGCGCAAGGTGGGCGGGTCCCGCTAGGAGGAGCGGCCGGCCTGGCGACCGGCCAGAGGCGACAGGCTCCGCAGCCGCTGGACGATGCCCGGCAGTACGGCCAGCAAGCGGTCGATGTCCTCTTGGGTGTTGTCCTTGCCCACGGTGAGGCGCAGGCTGCCCCGCGCCAGGTCGTCGGGGACGCCGATCGCCTTCAGGACGTGCGACGGCTCCAGCGAGCCGGACGTGCAGGCGGAGCCGCTGCTGGCGGCGATGCCCGCCAGGTCTAGCTGGAGGAGGACGGCCTCGCCCTCCACGCCCTCGAAGCAGCAGCTGAAGTTGTTGGGCAGGCGCGCCCGCGGGTCAGACGGCCCGGTGACGTGGGTGCCGGGGACGAGACGCGGCACCTCGGCCAGGAGCCGGTCGCGGAGGGCGCGGATGCGGGCGGTGCGCTGCTCCAGCTCCTCGTAGGCCAGGCGCATGGCGGTCGCCAGGCCGACGGCGCCGGCCACGTTCTCGGTGCCCGCTCGCCGGTTCTTCTCCTGGCCCCCGCCCAACTGCTGCGGCTGGAAGGGGGTGCGCGTGCGGATATAGAGGGCGCCCACGCCTTTCGGGCCGTGCAGCTTGTGGGCGGCGATGGACAGCGCGTCTACCCCCAGCCGGTCCACGTTGATGTCGAGCGCGCCCACGGCCTGGACGGCGTCGGTGTGAAAGACCGCGTGGGGCTGGCGGGCCTTCACCAGTTGGGCCATCTCGGCGATCGGCTCGATGGTACCGACCTCGTTGTTGGCGTACATGATGCTCACCAGGATGGTCTCGCCGTCCAGCGCCCTCTCCAGGGCGCTGATGTCCACCAGGCCGGTGCTGTCCACGGGAAGGTAGGTGATGCGAAAGCCCTCGCCCTCCAGCTCCTCGGCGGCGTGGAGGATGGCGTGATGTTCGATGGCGGAAGTGATGATGTGGCGCCGCCGGCGGCCCCGGTCTGCGCGCCCCGGCGGGCCGCCTGAGCCACGCCGCGGAGGGCGCTATTGTCACTCTCGCTGCCGCCGCTGGTGAAGACGACCTCGTTGGGGTGGGCGCCGAGAATCTCGGCCACCGTGCGGCGGGCGCTGTCCAGCCCCTCGCGTGCCTCTTGCGCCTCCTGATAGATGCTGGAAGGGTTGCCCCAGTGAGTGTGGAGGTAGGGCAGCATTGCCTCCAGCACGCGAGGGTCCAGAGGCGTGGTGGCGGCGTGGTCCAGGTATATGCGGTGAGTCATGGCGGAGATACCTTGAGCTTCCAAGGTAGCATGTGGTCGCTGGGGCAGTCAATCAGAAATTAGCCATATTAGCACGAAAAGCCAAGCAATCATTGACAGCACGTTTGGGCGAATGCTACTCTAGACTCGACGAAGGGCGCGGCAGCCGGTGGCACGCTCGCACCGCCGGGCCGGGAGGTTAATCAGTTGGAGACCACGCGGCAGACTATTCTTGAGATCCTGAGACGGCGCAAGCAGGCCACCATCGAGGAGTTGACGCGTCTCCTTGGCCTGGCGCCGGCCACTATTCGCCGTCACCTCGACATCCTCATGCGCGATGCGGTGGTCAGTGTGAGCCAGGTGAGACGGGAGACAGGCCGTCCCCACTACGTCTTCACATTGACGGAAGCAGGGGAAGACCTTTTCCCTAAGAACTACATCCGTCTTACAAATCGGCTAATCGAGGAAATCGTCGACCTGGATACGAAGGAGACGCGCGGCCGCAGCGGTCTCGAGCTGGCGGAGCTGGTCTTCGAGAAGATGGCGGAGCGGATGGCTCAGACTTACGCCTCTCGCGTGACAGGAGCCACCCTCGAGCAGCGTCTGGACGAGGTGGTCAAGCTCCTGGCGGACGAGGGTCTCATCTTCGAGTGGCGCTCAGGGGAAGGCGGCTACTACCTGCTGGGCCACGGCTGCCCCTGCCGTCGCGTTGCCAACGCCCATACCCAGATGTGCGCCCATGACCAGCGGCTGCTCGTCACCCTGCTGCGGGCCGACGTGGAGCCCGTAGAGCCCGTCACGTCGGAGGAGACGACCTACTGCTCGTACTGGGTTACGGAGAAGAAGGCCGAGGAGGCGGGCGTTAGCTAGCCGGGGCGGGCCTTCCCTAGTTGTCTAGACGAGTCCGGCGCCACAAAGGGCGCCGGTTCTGCTTTTCGGCGGTGGTGGAATGCGCTAGATGAGACGGTGCTGCGAGGCGTAGACGACAGCCTGGAGCCGGCTGTGCACTCCCAGCTTGGCCAGTATGCTCTCGATGTGGTTGCGCGCTGTCGAGCGGCTGACTCCCAGGCTGGTAGCGATATCCTCCGTCGGCACGCCGGAGGCCAACAAGCGGAGTACCTCGAGTTCCCGCTGCGTGAGCGGCGGCGATGGCGGGGGATAAGCGCTGGTCTCAAGCTGGCCTTCCTCGCCGGACGCGAAGCGCGCTACTATCTCCAGCGTCTGCTGGGCGAGCTGCTCGGAGCGACGGCGCTCGCTGACGTCGCGGAAGACGTGGACGGCGCAGACGCCGTCTCTGCCGGCCTCGGGCGGCAGCATGATGCTGACGTTTAGCCAGACGGGGGAACCGTTCTTACGGCGCGAGAGGACATCGTAGTTACCGACGGGTTTCGCCTTCCTGGCAGCGGCGATGGTAGGGCAGTTGCGGCGGCAGAACCGCTGCCCCTCGTAGTCTCCGCCCGAGATGATGTCGTAGCAGTGCTCCCCGACTACCTCGTCGGGCTTCCAGCCTAGTATCTGCTGAGCGGAGGGGCTCCAGTAGACGATGCGCTGCCGGCCATCGACGGCGTATACACCGTCAGCGGTCTTGGCATAGGTATCTGCCGGGATGCTTGCGCCTTCCATGCTGTCAGCTCCCATTGAGGGTGTTTCCTAGTGATTCGAGTTTGCCATTGACTAGGTAAAACGTATCCCGCACCGTACGGACCGGCACGGTGCAAGTTACCCCTCTTGGGGGGGCCGTTCGGCCCATTTTGGGGGTCGGTTGACTGTTGAGGGTGCTCCGTGGAGGCGTGCGTCGCTTCTTGCGTCGCTAATCGGCGGCCATGTATGCTAGAGCACGCTGCTGGGGATACTACCGAGAGGGAGCATTTTGGAGGCCGCGAGTCATCCTTTCCTTCTGGCCCTGGAGAAGGGCGTTCTTCTCTCTGACGGCGCCATGGGCACTATCCTGCACGAGCGCGGAGTGCCCCTCTCGGCCTGCCTGGAGGCGGTCAACCTGGACAACCCCGACCTGGTGGCCGGCATACACCGCGAGTACATCGAGGCGGGCGCCGCGATCATCGAGACCAACACCTTCGGGGCGACCGGCCTCCGTCTCGGCCGCTACGGTCTGAGCGACCGCGTCCGCGAGATCAACCGGCGCGGCGTCGAGATCGCCCGCGGAGCGGTGAAGGAGGCGGGCCGGAGCGTCTTCGTTGCTGCCGCTGTGGGGCCCATTGGTGTCGGCATCCCCACTTCGGAGGCGGCCGACGTAAGCCTGAAGCAGGCCCGCCGTATCTTCCGCGAGCAGGTCGATGCGCTGGTCGAGGCCGGCGTCGACCTCATAATGCTGGAGACCTTCCCCACTCTGGCCGAGATCCGCGAGGCGCTGGCCGCCGTGCGCGGGGCCGGCGACGTGCCGGTGGTGGCGCAGCTCAGCTTCCAGCGCGACGGTCGCACCTGGGCCGGCGAGGAGCCCGGCGACGTGGTGCGTGCCCTGCAGGGGGAGGGCGCGAACGTGGTGGGCGTCAACTGCGTGCCCGGTCCGCAGCCCGCCCTGGAGATCATCGAGAAGATGGCCGCCGCCAGCGGCGTCAAGCTCTGCGCCCAGGCCAACGCCGGCCAGCCCCGGCTGCTGGAGAGGGGCGTAGTGTATCCGATCGGACCACAGGCTTTCGCGGAATACGTGCCCAGGCTGGTGGCAGCCGGCGCGACCATCGTCGGGGGCTGCTGCGGCACGACGCCCGAGCACACGAAGGCCATGCGCGACGTGCTGGCCGGCGAGGCGCCGGTGGAGGCCGCGGGCGCACCAGCAATCATAGCTAAGCTCACCGAAGGGCCGGCCGAGGGCGAGACCCTTCGAGATAAGCTGGCCGCCGGTCACTTTGTGGTCAGCGTGGAGATCGACCCTCCTAAGGGGATCAACCCGCGCCGCACCCTCGAGGCGGCCGCCATGCTCAAGGACGCCGGCGCCGACTGCGTCAACGTGGGGGATAGCCCACGGGCGCAGACCCGCATGAGTCCGCTGGCCTTCGCTCTCCTTGTCCAGCAGCGCGTGGGCCTGGAGACGATCGTTCACTTCACCACCCGAGACCGCAACCTGGCGGCCCTCCAGGCCGACCTGATCGGCGCTCACGTCTGGGGCCTGCGCAACGTGCTCTGTCTGCGCGGCGACGCGCCCAGCGGCGGCGGCTACGCCCGCGCGGTGGCCGTCTGGGACGTTAGCACCGTGGGCCTCATCCGCGTGCTGAAGGGCCTTAACGAAGGCGTGGACTGGGTGGGCAACTCAATGGGCCAGCCGACGTCGTTCTTTATTGGGGCGGCGGCGAACCCGACAGCCGCGTCCCTGGAGGTCGAGATGAAGCTGCTGCGTCGGAAGCTGGCGGCCGGCGTCGACTTCATCATGACCCAGGCCGTCTACGACGTGGAGGCCCTGGACCGTTTCCTAAAGGCGACCTCTGGCTTGAAGGTTCCCATTCTCCTGGGGGTGATGCCCCTGCAAAGCCTCCGCCACACCGATTTCTTGCGGAACGAGCTGGCGGGCATCGTAATCCCGGACTCGGTGCGTGAGCGCATGCGCGCGCGCCGGCGACAACGGCCCCGAGGAGGGGATAGCCCTCGCCCGGGAGCTCCTGGACGCTGTGCGCGGGCGCATCCAGGGAGTCTACATCACACCCTCCTTGGGGAACTACGACGTAGTGACCCAACTCCTGCCCGACCTGAGGCGGTAGCCTGCGATAATGTAGCGGCGGGCTTCAGCCCACCACCCACTCGTAGGGGCGCAGCATGCTGCGCCCCTACCGTGTTCCTCTTGACAACCTCTCCGCGGCGTGCTAGCGTGCGTCATGTTAGTGAACATTCACTATTGTTATGACGACAACGAAGCGAGCACCCAAGCGACCGGCCCAGGAACGAAGACGCCTCATCCTGGAGAAGGCCCAGGCGGTCTTCGCTAACTCCAACTACGCCAAGGTGGGCACCGCCGAGCTTGCCGAGGCCGCTGGCGTCTCGGAGCCCGCCCTCTATCGCTACTTCTCCGGCAAGAGAGACCTGTACGTCGCTACCCTCAAGGCGACGGGGCCGCGTCTCCTCCGCATATGGCAGCATGTCGGCGACCAGGTGTCGGACCCGCTGGATGTCATCCGGATCATGGGCCTTGGCTACTACGAGCACGTGCTGAGCCGGTCGCCCGTCATGAAGATGTTCTTCGAGGCCCTGTCCGAGGCCGACGACCCGGAGATCCGGGCTACGGTCAGCGAGAGCTTCCTCGTCCATGGTTCGCTTCATCGAGGAGACGTTGGAGACGGGGAAGGCCCGCGGATTCGTGAGGCGTGACATCGACTCCCGCGTCGCGGCCTGGCACTTCATGGCCATAGGCCTGGCGTTCGACCTTATTCATCTGCTTGGCATGGACGCCGAGCTGGACCACGGCAAAGTCGAGGACTGGGGAAGGCTCTATCTGGAATCGGTAAGGGAGAAGCCCCGTGGAGCCGAGAAGGCCAAAGGCGGACGAGCCGCTGGAGGAACGCTGTCTCTGTGGGAATCTCCTCGCCAAGGTCTCCCCTGACGGGATCGAGATCCTCTGTCGTCGCTGCAAGAGGGTCCACCGGATCCCGTGGGTGGAGGAGAGGAGGATGGTGAGCGCGCCGGAAAGAACGCCGTGCCTCTAAGAGGCTGAGAAGAGAGGCCAGAGGTCGGAATCCAGAGCCCAATAGGACCGCCTGTGCGGTCAGATTGGGCTGCTGTTGTTTCTGAGGGGGTCGGAGATGAGCGAGAAGCCTCTGCTGACTGACGACGCGCAGAAGGATCTCTTGCGGCGTTGCTGGTACTCGCATGACGCCCGCTGGTTCACGAGCGTGGCGGAGGAGTTCGGCGTGGAGGCGGCGAACCGGCTCAACAGGCGGGTCTGTCGCGCGCTGGGCGAGGCCGAGATGCGCCGCTTCGTGGCCGCGTTTGGCATCGAAAGGCCCAGGACTGTGCGAGGACTGGTGGAAGTGATGGATCAGGCCATGCGCTTCTTCGTACCGCCGCCGCTGATGGCATTCGATCTCTGGGTGATCGACAGGCATTCCTACGGGGGATGGATCAGGCGCTGCTTCATCCATGACAAGGTCACCAAGGCCGGGATAGCTTCTTCCTACTGCTGCGCCGCCTTCGATCGCATTCAGGGCTGGCACGACGCGGTGAACCTGCCTCTGGCTGAGGACCCGCCAGCCGTCCCCTGCGCCAAGGCTCTCGGTCAGGAGTGCCTCCGGGTAATGACCGTCCGGTTAGGAGGGCAACATGGACTTCACGGTACCCGAAGAGATCGAAATGCTCCGGCAGACCCTGCGGCGGTTCGTCATTGAGGAGGTGATCCCTCTCGAGAAGGAGCACAACCTCACATGGGACGTCGCCCCGCCGAAAGAGCTGCGCAAGCAGGTGCGACTGCGGTCGAGGGAGCTGGGGCTTTACGCTCTGGACATGCCGCAAGAGGTAGGCGGGGGTGGCATCTCCTTCTGCGACCGCTGTCTCCTGGAGATGGAGGCGTACTTCCACGACACTGTCTTCTTCGAAGACGTGCTCGGGGGTGGCTGCGGACCCACACCCGTCCTGCTGGCCTGCACCGAGAAGCAAAGGGAACAGTATCTCGACCCTTTGATGAGGGGCGAGGTCACCACCTGCTTTGCCCTGTCGGAGCCTGACGCTGGCTCCGATGCCACCTCGCTTCAGACGAAGGCACAGAAGAAGGACGGGGCGTTTCTGCTCAGCGGCACCAAGAACATCATCAGCAACGGCGTGCAGGCCGACTTCGCGATGGTCTTCGCTGTGACCGATGAGAAACTGGGAGCGATGGGTGGCATAACCTGCTTCCTCGTGGACAAGGAGACGCCGGGTTTCTCCGTGGGCCGGTCGCACGCCTGCATGGGCTTCACGGGATACCAGGGCGAGCTGGTCTTCGACGACTGCCGGGTCCCGGCCGAGAGCGTCCTGGGACAGGAAGGCTACGGGCTCATTTTGGCCCTGGACTGGATCAATGCCAATCGTGTTAAGACGGCGGCCATGGCCGTGGGCACAGCCCGGCGTCTTCTCAAGATGAGCGCTGACTACGCCAAGCAGAGGAGCCAGTTCGGCAAGCCCATCGCCACTTACCAGGCCATCCAGTTCAAGCTGGCCGACATGGCTACCGAGCTCTTTGCCGCCGAGAACATGGTCTTGCGGACGGCCTGGATGCGAGACCAGGGGCAGGATATCCGTAGAGAGGCGGCGATGACCAAGCTATACTGCTCGGAGATGGTCAACCGTGCCGCCTACGAGGCTGTCCAGATTCACGGTGGAGTAGGATGCCTACGGGAGACCAACGTGGAGAGGGTCTACCGGTCGGTGAGGATCCTCACCATCATTGAGGGCACTTCAGAGATGCAGCGCCTGACCATCGCCAGGAGGCTCTTGAAAGACGAGCGGTGGTAGGGGCGGCCGGGCGGCTGCTGTGTACAGATGGACAAGGAGGGGTTATCGTGGGCCAGTCGGATCTTGATGACCTTGTGGAGAAGCTGGAGTCTCACCGGAGCGAGCTTCTGCGTCAGGTTCGTGAGATGAGCGAAGAGGAGGCCGGCCGCCGCCCGTCAGAGCAGGAATGGTCGGTGAAGGAGCAGTTGGTCCACCTCGCGGCGTTCGAGAGGCTATGGCTGGAATGGGCCATGAAAGTCCGGGATGAGCCCGGCTGTGAAGTTGGGCCTCCACCTCCCAACCCTCCAGCCTATGCGGACGCGGCAACCCGTCCCGTTGCCGACCTCGTGCGGGAGCTTGTGTCGGCGCGCAGCGACACCATTGCCGCTATCCAAGGCCTCACCGAGGATGAACTGACGAGGAAGGGCAAACATCTGCTGTTCGGAGAGATGAGCGTCCTGCAGATGCTGCGCTCCCTGTATCGGCACGACCGAATGCACATAGATCAGATGGCGGGGCGCGAACCATCGTTCAGGCCTGGCGCCTTAGGCGCTCCGAGGAACTAGCGTGCCCTCGCTGCCGTGCCTGCGGCGATCCGTAGGCCGGTCCGGGTAGTCGTCCGGAAGGAGGTTCGATCACATGAGCTCCAAGACCTGGCTGGAAATGGACAAGCCCTATCGGGCGCTTCAGCAGCGATTCGCCCAACACCCGCTCGGCGCGCCCGATACTGACACGTTCATGGAGATCCTCAAGTTCTGCTACGAGCCGGAGGAGGCTCACCTGGCCGCCCACATGACCTGGGACCTGGAGCCCGAGGAGGCGATTGCCAAGCGGGCGGGCATGAGCTCGGACGAGGCCGCGCCGATCCTGACGGCGATGGCCTCCAAGTTCTTCGTCCGCGGCGTCAAGCGGCCCGACGACGTGCGCGTCTTTCGCCTGCCTCACATCATACCGGGCCTGTTTGAGATGCCTTTCGCCGTGCGCCAGCCGTCTCCGGACCTCGACAGACTGGGCGATCTGTGGGAGAAGTACTTCCTCGAGGCTTGGGGACGTGAGCTGCACAACGGATCCATCCAGGTGGGGCGGGCGGTCCCGGCCATTGAAGCCCCCAAGGACCAGGTCCTGCCCTACGAGGACGCTGTTCAGATAGTCCAGAAGTCCTCCAGCCCGGCCATCTACCCCTGCATGTGCCGCCAGGCCGTCCGCAACTGCGACGATCCCTTGGACGTCTGCATGATCTTCGGCCTGGAGCTCTACGGCGGCGACGTGCCCGGCCTGCCGGTGCTCGACCCGGCCCAGATGGTGGACGGTCCTCCCAGAGCCCGTCCCGTGTCAGTCGATGAGGCGGTGGAGGTGCTCAAGCAAGCCGCAGAAGCGGGCCTGGTCCACACCACGATGAACTCGAAGGAGGACTACTGGTTCATTTGCAACTGCTGCAGTCATGCCTGTCACAACCTGCGAGGGATCACCCTGCTGGACGTCCCGCATGCGGTGGCGCCCTCCAGCTACTGGGCGACGGTCGATGATGACCTCTGCAACGGCTGCGAGGCCTGCGTGGACCGCTGCCAGGTGACCGCCATCAAGATGAACGAGAGCGCGGTCGCCGAGATAGACCTTGAGCGCTGTCTGGGGTGTGGCGTATGCACCCTCGCCTGTCCGCCCGAGGCGCTGCGTCTGGAGAAGAGGGACAAGGACGTGTTCATCCCGGCCGCTAGTGCGCACGAGCTGTTGGTCATGCGGGGTGCTTCCAAAGGCAGGCCTTACCCCGTTCACGACCACCCGCACGCCTAGAAGGGAGGATCAAGATGCCGGTCGATGAGAACACCTGGAAGTTCTTCCAGCAGCACCTGGGCTACAGCGACGAGGAGATGGCCCTCTTTCGGGCCGATCCCCGCAACGCGGAGGTGCTGGCCAAAGGCGCGGAGCTAATGCGGAAGACCATCGTCGCCGAGGTGGTGGAGTCGCACGGGTGCAACAGTCAACATAAAGTGGGAGACCGCTTCGTGTTTGATGGGGCGGGTAACCTCATCACAGGCATGTGCCCCGGCCGCGTCTGCATCTATGCGCTCCACGCTCTGGCTACCCTTATCTTCGCCAGCAACGAGTTGTTGTACGCGGGCGCCGATCCCAATTCGCTGCGCTTCAACCGGACGGGCTGCTTCGACGTAGGCGTCCGCTGCGGCGGCTGGGGACACATCGCCATGGAGGTGCGGCGGAGGAACGCGGCACCGTTTGACCCGTTCGCGCCCTTCGGGAAGTATACTGAATTTAGACTTACTTTATCGGGCTTAACCGGCCAGGAGGGAGGGAGGTGTCATGGCCGGCGCCAAAGGCCGTGTCTCCCGTCGCTTCCACTTTTCGCCGCGACCCAACCGCGCTCGCGAGATCGCGTGGCGGCCTTGGGGCAAGGAGGCCTTCCGGGAGGCGGCACGCGAGGACAAGCCCATCCTGCTCGCCATCTCCGCCGTCTGGTGCCACTGGTGCCACGTCATGGACGAGACGTCCTACTCGGACGAGCAGGTCATCTCGCTAATCAACGAGCGCTACGTGCCCGTCCGCGTCGACAACGACCAGCGCCCGGACGTGAACGCCCGCTACAACATGGGCGGCTGGCCGACCACCGCACTTCCTCACTCCCGGAGGGCGAGGTGCTGGCCGGGCTCACCTACGTCCCGCCCGACCAGATGCGGCAGGTCCTGGACCAGGTGAGCGCGCACTTCCAGACCAACCGCGAAGCCATCGAGGCGAAGGTGCGGGAGATTCGGGCCGGCCGTCAGCGGGCGGCGGCGCCGGTCCACGGCGACGAGCTGTCGCCCGACATCGTCAAGCAGGTGCTGGCGGCGGCAGCCGATGCCTATGACCCCGTCTATGGGGGCTTCGGTACCGCTCCCAAGTTCCCCCACAGCGATGTGCTCGACCTGCTCCTCCACGCCGGGCAGCGCCAGCATGACCCTGACCTCTTGCACATGGCGCGCAAGACGCTTGAGCGGATGTCCGACGGCGGCATCTTCGACCGCGAGTGGGGCGGCTTCTTCCGCTACGCCACCAACCGCGACTGGAGCGTCCCCCACTTCGAGAAGATGCTGGAGGACAACAGCAACCTCCTGCGCAACCTGCTCCGCCTCTACCGCATCAGCGGCGAGCAGGCCCACGCCGACACCGCCCTCCGCGTCATCGAGTACATGGACCGCTGGCTCAGCGACCCTGAGACCGGCGCCTTCTGCGGCAGCCAGGATGCCGACGAGGACTTCTATGCGCTGACGGGCGCCGAGCGCGAGAGGGTCCAAGCCCCCTACGTGGACCGCACGGTCTACACGAGCTGGAACGCCATGGCCGCATCCGCCTACCTGGAGGCCTCCTGGACGCTCGGCCGGCCCGACCTCGGCGAGAGGGCGAGACGCACCCTGGACTTCCTGTGGAGGGAGTGCAGGGCGCCCGAGGGCGGCATGTACCGCTTCTTCGACGGCAGCCCCCACCAGCCCGGGCTGCTGGCCGATCAGGTCTTCACCGCCCGCGCCCTCCTCGACGCATTCGAAGTGTCGGCCGAAGCCGCCTACCTGGAGCGCGCCGAAGAACTGGCCGCTCTGCTGGTCGGTCGCTTCGCCGACGCTCACGGCGGCGGCTTCTACGACGTGTCGAAAGGCCACGAAGCAGTCGGTCGCCTGGACGTGCGCCAGAAGCCGCTGGCCGAGAACGCCGCTGCCGCCGAGGTGTTCCTGCGCCTCGCCCAGTTGATGCGCCGGCCGGACTACGAAGAGGTGGCCCGGCGCACCCTGGAGGCCTTCAGCGGCGACCAGGAGGTGATGGGACACTTTGCCGCCGCCTATGCCCGCGCCGTCGACCTGTTTCTGGACCCGCCGCCTGAGGTGCGGATCGTGGGTGACCCCGCCCAGCCGGCGACCGCAGCGCTCCACGTGGCAGCACTCCGCCTGCCGGTGGCAGCACGCATTGTGGACGTGTTGCACCCACTGAGGGACGCCGCTAGACTAGAGGCCCTAATCCTGCCCGCCGAGCCGTCGCCGGCCGCCTACGTCTGTTACGGCACAATCTGCTCGGCGCCGGTGCGGGAGGCCGATGACCTCCTGGCGGCGGTGATCGAGATAGCCGCGCCGGCAGGCCGGGTGAGGGACTTCGACGCTGACGTGTCGGCCGAGCCTGATACGGCCGACTGAGGTGCCGGCGGTGAGTCGCAACGCGGACAGGAGCCGCCGGCGGGGGAGAAGCCATGGTCGCCAGCAAGCAGGAGATCATCAGCGCGTACCAGCAATCGTCCCGCCGCCTGGATGGACTCGTCGCCGGGAGGTGTGAGGAGGACCTGAGCAAAGTCGTCTACGTGGGGTGGACCGCGAAGCAGCTCCTCTGCCACCTTGCGTCTACCTCCGGTTCCGCCGCCTTCTTCGTCATGATGGCTCAGTCCGCGCAGAGCATGGGCGCTGGCTTTGACGTCGATCGCTGGAACGCCGAGCAGGTGGCGGCGCGCCAGGACAGGCCCCTTGAGGAGATCATGGCCGAGTTCCGAGCCGGCCACGAAAGCAGCATCAAGGCCGTTGAATCCGCGGGCGACGACCTCATGGCGAAGAAGATACCTGACTTCTCAGGCGGGATGTCGGCGCTGGCCGACGTGATCAAGGGCTCGGCCACCGACCACGAGGCGGAGCACCTCGACTGCCTGGAGAAGGCGCTCCTCGGGTAGCGGGCGAGCCGTAGGGGCAGCAGCATGCTGCGACCCTGAGCTCAGATACCGCTTCCGTCCTTACGTGGAGCCGCCCCGCTGGTCCTCCCGCGCTGCGCTCCTCCTCGATCTGCTGGCGGAGGCGGCGCACCTGCCAGAGGTGTCCCAGGTCGTGCTCGTTCATGTCGCGGGCCACCTGCATGACGGAGAGGCGGCCGCGGTAGGGGTGCAGGCCCTCGCGCTCCCACTCAGAAGGCTCCAGGTCCCAGAGGAGGCTGGAGCTGCGCCGCCGGAGCTGGGAGAACTCCAGCAGTACCTCGTCAACATCCAGGCTCAGGTAGTCTCGCTCCACCACGTAGGCATCGACATCGATGTCCGGTAGGTCGGGCTCGTCCAGGGTCACGATTAGCCGCAGGCGGTCCAGGAAGCAGGCCTCGGCGTCCCTGAGGTGGGCGGCGATCTCCTTGAGCGACCACTCGTCCGGGGCGGGCCGGCGGCAGAGGTCCTGCTCGCTGAAGCCCAAGAGCTGGCTTGCCAGCTCGTTAGCGGCCTCGTGCAGGGCCTTGAGCATCCACTGCTGATTAGCGTGTTCCATGGCTGTGCCGAGAATCATATTCTACGTGGCACGGCCCAGCGAGGAAAGAAGGCGGCAGGGTATTGTCAGCCTAGGGTGCTCGTGCTATACTCGCCGTGCCATAAGGAGGCTTCCGGAAGTGGGCGAGACCCACTTTTTTGTTGGCGCCGCCATCCCGGAGGTTGGGCCTGGATACATATGAAGAGCGAATTCCTTACGGCCATCACGCAGCTTTCCGCGGAGAAGAACCTGCCTCGAGACGTGGTCCTGGAGGCCGTGGAAGCGGCCCTCGCCTCTGCCTACAAGAAAGACGCCCTGGCCTCCGCAAACCTCGCGGTCAGGATAGACCCAGAGACCGGCGCCGTCCACGTCTACATGCAGAAGACGGTGGTCGACGAGGTGCTCGACCCCAAGGTGGAGATCACGCCCTAAGGAAGCGCTAACCTTCCGGACGCGGCGCTCAGCCGGGCGACATCATCGATATCGAAGTGACGCCGCACAACGCCGGACGTATCGCCGCCCAGACGGCCAAGCAGGTCGTACTCCAGCGGCTGCGAGAGGCCGAGCGTGAGGTTGTCTTCGAGGAGTACTCGGGCAAAGAGGGTGACATCGTCTCCGGCGTCGTCCAGCGGCTGGAGGGCCGGAACGTCATCATCGACCTGGGGAAGACAGAGGCTGTCCTGCCGCCGCCGGAGCAGGTACGGGCGGAGCACTACCGCCCAGGCCAGCGCCTGAAGCTGTACCTCCTGGACGTGTTCAAGGCCACCAAGGGTCCTCAGGTCCTGGTGTCGCGTACCCACAAGAACCTCCTCCGCCGTCTCTTCGAGCTGGAGGTGCCCGAGATCTACAAGGGGATCGTAGAGCTCAAGGCCATAGCCCGTGAGCCCGGCTACCGGAGCAAGGTGGCCGTCGCCTCGCGCCAGGAGGGCGTCGACCCGGTGGGCGCCTGCGTGGGCCTTCGTGGTATCCGCATCCAGAACATCGTCAACGAGCTCAACGGTGAGCGCATCGACGTGGTCCAGTGGGATGAGGAGCCTTCACGCTTCGTCGCCAATGCCCTCAGCCCATCTCAGGTTCTCAGCGTTGCCATTCGTGCGGAGGAGAACACGGCTGAGGTGGTGGTGCCTGACCGGCAGCTCTCCCTGGCCATCGGCAAAGAGGGGCAGAATGCCCGCCTGGCGGCCAAACTGACCGGGTGGCGCATCGATATCAAGAGCGAGACCATCGCCGAGCAGGAGGCAGCCCTCAGGCCGCCTGAGGAGGCGCCGGCAGAGGCGCCGGTCGAGGTTCCGGCCGCGCGGAAGGCTGCCCGGGCGCGCGCCGCCAAAGCCGAGCCTGCCGGCGTCACCGCCGTCGAGGAGCCGAAGACGCTGACGCCCGAGGAAGAGGCCGTGATGGCCTTCAAGGAAGAGGCCGCAACGGTGGAGGCAGAGGCTGAGCCCGCCAAGGTGGCGACAGTTCAGGCGCCCGCCAAGCCCAAGATCCGTTTCGCAGAGGAACTGCTGGCGCCGCTCACCGCCCCGGTGGAAAGCAAAGGCAAGCGCGGCAAGGCGAAGAAGGGCGGCCGCGCGCCGGAGCCGGAGACGGAAGCCGCGAAGCCCAAGAAGGCTCGACGGAGCCGCCGGCCTGTCATCCTGGACGAGGAGGAACTGGAAGACTTCGAGGAGGTATCCTAGCTCGGGCCACGTCGCTGGCCCCGGTTCTGATGAGCACCAAGGCGCAACCCCGGCCCCGGCGCATGCCCGAGCGGAGCTGCGTGGCCTGCCGAACGGCGAGAGCCAAGCGGGATTTGGTGCGGATCGTCCGTCTTCCGACGGGGGCCGTCGAGGTGGACCCGACGGGCAAGAAGCCCGGTCGCGGCGCCTATCTCTGTCGCCAGGCGGCGTGCTGGGAGGAAGCTCTCAAGCGGGGTCGCCTGCCGAAGGCGCTGCGCGTCTCACTAACAGAGGAGAATAGAGAGGGACTGGAGGCATTCGCTGCCACCCTGGCAGCGGAGGCATCAGCCGGCGGCGGGTGATGAAGGGAATGCAATGAGCCCAACACGGGGGAACCGGCCTAAGCGAGGCGGTGGCCGGTCGACACCGGCAAGAGCTCGGCGTCACGTGCAACCTGCGGTAGCAGCCGAGGTTGTGACTGAGCCTGCGCCCGCCGACGAGGCTGCCCACGTCCTCGAGATCCCCCGCACCCTCACCGTGAAGGAGATGGCGGGCCTCTTCGGCATATCACCCGTCGAGGTCATCAAAGAGCTCATGCGGAACGGCGTGATGGCCAGCGTCAACCAGGTAGTTGACTACGACACCGCGGCGATTGTCGCCCATGACCTGGGATTCGAGCCAGAGGAGGCAGCGGTGGTGGAGGTGGCCAGGGTCGCGCCGGAGAAGCCTGCTGCCCGCCCTGTAGCGGAAGACGAAGCCGGCCGCGAGCCCCGCCCTCCCGTGATCACGGTTATGGGCCACGTGGACCACGGCAAGACCAGCATCCTGGACGCCATCCGAAAGACGAACGTCACCGAACAAGAGGTAGGTGGCATCACCCAGCACATCGGAGCGTATCAGACGGAGGTGGACGGCCACCGGATCACCTTCATAGACACGCCTGGCCACGAGGCTTTCACGAATATGCGCGCCCGGGGCGCTCAGGTCACGGACATCGCGGTGCTGGTGGTGGCGGCCGACGACGGCGTCATGCCGCAGACCGTGGAGGCGATCGACCATGCCCGCGCCGCCGGCGTGCCTATTGTTGTTGCTTTGAACAAGACGGACCTTGCCGGAGCCAACCAGGACCGGGTGAAGCAACAGCTCTCCGAGCGGGGCTTAGTCATAGAGGAGTGGGGTGGTGACACTGTTTGTGTCCCCCTGTCCGCCCGCAACGGTGAGGGGCTGAAGGAGCTCCTGGAGAACCTGCTGGTGGTGGCGGAGGTTCAGGAGCTGAAGGCCAACCCGAACCGGCCGGCGGTAGGCGCGATTCTGGAGGCGGAGCTAGACAGCACGCGCGGTCCCATGGCCACCGTCCTCGTCCAGACAGGTACGCTGCATCAGGGGGACGCTGTGGTCGTGGGAGACACCTGGGCCAAGATCAAGGCCATGTTCGACGACCGCGGCCAGCGCTTGAAGTCGGCGGGCCCTTCGCAGCCGGTGAAGATCATGGGTCTGGCGGCGGTGCCCGTGGCCGGCGACACCCTGCAGGTGGTGAAGGATGAGCGGGTGGCCCGCACTGCCATCGAGGAGCGCCAGCGTGAGCGCGAAGCGGCGGCCTCCCTAGAGCAGCGGCCGGTCACCCTGGAGGCCCTCTTCGGGGAGGTTACAGCCGGCAAGGTCAAAGATCTCAACATAATCCTCAAGACTGACGTCCAGGGTAGCATCGAGCCCGTGCGCAACTCCGTCGAGCGCCTGAGCAGCGAGGAAGTCAAGGTGCGCGTCATCCATGCCGCCTCCGGCACGATCACGGAGTCCGACGTCATGCTGGCGGTCGCTTCCAAGGCCATCATCGTCGGATTCGCTTCCAAGCCGGAGCCCGGAGCCCGCCGCCTCGCCGAAACGCAGGGAGTCGATCTCCGCTACTACGAAGTCATCTATGAGCTCGTCGACGACATCGAGAAGGCGCTCATCGGCATGCTGGAGCCCGTGTACAGCGACGTTGTCGACGGCCACGCCGAAGTCCGGCAGGTCTTCCGCGTCAGCCGCCGCGGGAACGTAGCCGGCTGCTACGTCAAAGACGGCGCCGTCAGCCGCAGCTCGCTGGTGCGCGTCCTCCGCGGCGAGCAGGCGCTGGCCGAGACCCGGCTGGCGAGCCTGCGGCGCTTCACCGACGACGTGCGCGACGTGCAGGCCGGCTACGAGTGCGGCATTGTCGTGGAAGGGTTTGAGGACTTCCAGGAGGGCGACGTCCTCGAGTTCTACCACCGCGAGGCCGGTCGTCCTGCGCCCACCAGGACCGCCCGCGCCGCGGGCCCACGCGCCGCCTCCGCCAAGAGCGGCCAGACGGCTGCCCGCTCGGGCGGATAAGGCGACGTGCCTCGCTGAACCTCCGGCCTCATTCCCCGTTCGAAAGGAAACCCGATGCAGCTTCCCCGCCTGCCCCGGACGGAGCGTCGGGGTGACACGCGTCTGCGCGCGAGGTCTGCGGGGGCGCCGTGACGCGCCGCACGGAGCGCATCAACGAGCTCATCCGCGAGGAGCTCAGCGACCTCCTCCGCCGTGAGGTGAATGACCCCCGGCTGGGGGGCCTGGTGACGGTAACCGAGGTGGAGGTGTCTGTGGACCTTCGCCACGCGCGCGTCTTCGTCAGCGTCATGGGCAGCGAGGAGGAGCGCGAGGATGCCTTCCGTGCCCTGGAAGCGGCCCGCCATTTCCTGCGCCGCGAGTTGGGTAAGCGCCTCTCCACACGTCACACCCCTGACCTCAGCTTCCGCCGCGACGATTCCCTGGAGCGCGGCGCTCACCTCCTCTCCCTAATTGAGGAGGCCGCGCCGCCCGCGCCTGAGAAGGATTCGCAGGAGGAGACCCCGTCCCCGTGACCGTCGCCGGCATCCTGAACGTCAACAAGCCTAAGGGCTGGTCGTCCTTCGACGTGGTGGCCCTGGTCCGTGGCCTGGTGCGGCAGGCAACGGACGGCCGGCGGTATCGCGTGGGCCACGCCGGCACCCTCGATCCGGCCGCCGAAGGTGTGCTGCCCGTGTGCGTGGGGCAGGCCACCCGCGTCGTTGAGTACCTGGTAGAGGAGCCCAAGACCTACCGCTCTGCCATCCGCCTGGGCGTCACCACCGACACCTACGACGCCTGGGGCAGCGTCACCGCCACCGCCGACCCATCCGGCGTGACCCGGGAAAGGGCGGCGGAGGCCTTGCGGGAGTTTGTCGGCGAGGTGTGGCAGGTGCCGCCGATGTACAGCGCCATCAAGCGTGACGGCGTGCCCCTCTATCGCTACGCTCGCGCCGGCCAGGAGGTGGAACGTCAGCCGCGCAGGGTAGTCATCAGGCGCCTCGAGATGCTCGCTTTTGAGCCGCCGCTCCTGCATATCGAGGTCGAGTGTGGCCGCGGGGCCTACATCCGCACCCTGGCCCATGACCTGGGCGAGCGGCTGGGCTGCGGCGCGCACCTGGATAGCTTGCAACGAACGCGCATCGGCCCATTCCGGCTAGAGGAGGCTGTGGACCCGGACGCATTGCGCGAGGCGTTCCGCGACGGTCGCTGGCAGGAGCTCCTATACGCGCCGGATGCCGCCCTCCTCCAGTGGCCGGCGGCCATCATCGGAGAGCGCAATGAGCACTGGAGCCGGATCGGCCGGCTGCTGGACCTGCCGCTGACTTCCGCCGCCCGCCAGCACGGGCTAACACCGGGCATGGGCTGCCGTGCGTACTCCTTGGACGGCTATCTGGTGGCTATCCTCCGCTACGCGGATGGCGAGAACCTCTGGCGGCCTGACAAGGTGTTTTCGGCAGCAGAAGGTAGAGAAGGTAGCTAGAACGCTCCCATTTCTGCCTTCAGTGCGCTTGACAAGCCTTCAAAAACGTCTATCATTCAAGCAACGTTGCCGGTTTCCCGCATTCGGCGCGAATCTGGAGGTCCGGCGAAAGCGGGTTGTCGAGCCAGGAGGGGTGGGGTAGGAGGAAGCTGTAGGCGATTTGACAAAGCCTCCGGAGCGATCAACTCGGGATATCGCCGCCTGAAAGAGCAGCAGGTAGCGGCCGCAGGCGGCAAGGAAGCAAGTCCGGTCGGCGGGATGCCAGCTCAGTGTAAGGGCGCTGCCCGAGATAATTAAGGAGGTGAAGTCTAGTGCAGGCCTATTGCCTCAAGTGCCGCGCGATGCGGGAGATGAAGAGCCCCAGCCAGGTGACCATGAAGAACGGTAAGCCCGCCACGCGCGGTAGTTGCCCTGTCTGCAGTACGCAGATGTACCGCATCGGCAAGGGGTAGGACTTAACGTCTATTCTGAAGCCCTCGTCTTTCGTGAAGGGGGTGGCGAGACCGATCGCCACCCCTTTTGCTATGCCTCACCAGGGACGTGGACGCATGAGTGGTGTGGACATGATCTCTTTCCGGAGAGTTGACAGGGCATGGGCAGGCTGGTACTATGGCTAGGCATGCAAAATAGCACGGAAAGCACAGGAGGTGGATGGCTATGGTAGTGCGATGCCGCGACACCGGCGGCTACTGCAATTGGGAGGCACGCGCCGACACGGAAGAAAAGCTGGTCAAGGAGGCCGTGCAGCATGTGAGCCAGGCTCACTTCATGAAGCGAACGCAAGAGTTGGAGGAGGCCGCTCGGAGGTCAATTCGTGAGGAGGAGTAGGAAGGACGGCGGAGTGCAGGCGGGGCCGTCCCGTAAGGGGCGGCCCCGGTCTATTCCCCAAGGTCATCGCTTCCTAGGGCCAGATGAGTTCCCCATCCTTGTAGGCGCGCTGGACGAAGTCGTTGGTGAAGGCCCCGCCTACGTCCACCGCCTTCTGCAGTGCCCCGAACTCCAGTAGACTGTCTGCCAGGTCCTGCCACTGCTCCTTGGTTTGCCAGCCCAAGCCGTTCCCCATCGTCACGTCACTGTAGGCAGCCGCTATCTCCGTATCCAGCATGAAGCGCTGGTGGTCGGCATCCTGCTGCGGCGCGTACTTGAGGACGATCTGGATCGCCTCTTCGGGGTGGTCGATCGCGTACTGGATGCCGCGCAGCGCCGCCTTTAGAAAGCGCTCGACGGCGTCGGGGTCGCGGGCGACGAAGTCCTCGTTGGCGGCGTAGGTGAGGCCGAGCGTGGGCACGCCGTAGTCGGCGGCTTGGAAGACTGTCACCTCCTTGCCCTGGCGGCGGATGGTGTCCGGCTCGTTCGAGAGGAAGACGGGGTAGACGTCCACCTTCCCCTCCAGCAGCAGGGTGGGCGGCTGGTAGCCGATGTTCACCGTCTTCACCGTGTTAGGGTCGATCGCTTTCGCCTTCAAGATGGCGTAGAAGTCGGGTGGGATGGTGTTGCGGAAGCCCACCGTCTTGCCCACCCAGTCCGTGGGGTCGGTGATGCCCGAGCCAGCCAGGGACACCCATCCCTGCTGGCCCGTCTGCCCGATGAGGGCGATGGCCACGATGGGGATGCCGGTCTCGGCGCGGCGGCGTAGCACCTGGGCGGCGTCGGCGGTGGCGAACTGGATCTTGCCGGCGGCCAGAAGTTGCACGTGCTGAGAGCCGTCCGAGTGCTGGATGTCGACGTCCAGGGCCTGCTCCTTGAAGAAGCCTTTCTCCTGGGCCACGTACACTCCCACGAAGGGCAGGTTGGCCTGCGGCTGGTAGCCGGCCATGAAGGTCACCTTCTTCACCTCGCGCGGCGTGGCTTCGACGGTGGCCGTCGTCTCGGGTGTGGTGGCTGTGGGAGTCGCCGTCTCGTTGTTGTCACCGCCGCAGGCGGCGAGGAAGAGGCCGGTTGCAGCCAGGAGGGCCGCCGCCAGAGAGAGTCGTGTGCCGGTCAGGAGAGATAGACGCATCGATGGCTCCTTCCTCAATCGGAAGTGACGTTTCTAAACGGCACCCCTTAGCGACACTACGGACCACCCGCCGACTCGTGCCAGAAGAGCAGGCGGCGCTCCACGGCCGCCGTCAGCAGGTAGAGGCCGATGCCCAGAATGGCCAGCGAGAAGACGGCGCCGAAGGCCGTGTCCAGGTCCAGGTTGTTGTTCGCCACCTGGATCACCCGTCCCAGGCCCCGGTCGCCGCTGAACCACTCCGCTACCACGGCGCCGATGACGCTTAGCGGGATGCAGACCTTGAAGGCGGCGAAGAGGTAGGGGAGCGAGCTGGGCACCCGCAGCTTGAGGAACACGTCGAGCTTGGAGGCGGCCAGCGACTGCAAGAGCTCCAGGGCCGCGGGGTTCACGGAGCGAAAGCCCACCAGGCCGTTCACCATCACCGGGAAGAAGACGAGGAGCGCGGCGATGAAGACCTTGGGCAGCAGCCCAAAGCCGAACCAGATGGCCAGCAGGGGCGCGATGGCCACGATCGGCGTCACCTTCACCATGATGGCCAGGGGGAAGATGCTCCTTTCGAGGAGGCGCGAGTGGGCCATGATCACAGCCAGCGCGATGGCTACGGCCGAGCCCAGGGCGAAACCGGCCAGGGCGCCCTCGAGGGTGACCAGCCCCTCGCGGGCGAAGAAGGCTGGGTCCCCGGCCATGCGCGCTACCACGGCCGAGGGCGCTGGCACCAGGTAGTCGTGTACGTGTCGGAGGCGCACCCAGGCCTCCCAGACGCCGGCCGCGACCAGCAGGGCGCTGGCGGGCGGCAGCAGGGCGCCGATGGCGCCTCGCGCCAGCCGCAGAACGCGATGCACCGCCGGAGCGACGCCCGACAGCTCTTCGCGACGGATAGCGGCCAGACGGCCGCCCGCTTCACGTGGCTGCGCGGGCCTCCGTCTGCGTCCGGGCGGGTCTCTCCACTCTCAGCCCTCCTCCAACAGGCGGCGCAGACGGACCGCGTAGTCCAGGAAGGCCGGCTGTATCTCCATGTCCTCGTCTCGCGGGCGGGGCAGGTCGATGTCGATGGCTGCGCGCACCGTGCCCGGTGACCCCGACATCACCACCACCCGGTCGGAGAGGGCGATGGCCTCGGCGATGCTGTGAGTCACGAAGACGACGGTCTTGCGGCCGCTGTCGCCGTTGCCGGACTGCCAGATGCGCAGCAGCTCGTAGCGCATGGCCCGGCGTGTGATCTCGTCCAGCGCCCCGAAGGGCTCGTCCATTAGGAGCAGCGGGGGCTCGAAGACCAGCGCCCTTGCCAGTGCGACCCTCTGCTGCATGCCGCCCGACAGCTCCCGTGGGTAGTAGCCCTCGAACTGGCTGAGGCCGACCAGGTGCAGGAGCTCGCGGGGGTCGCGGCGATGATCCTCGGCCCGGCCCTGCCGGTTCACCTCCAGCGGCAGCTTGACGTTGGCGATGACGGTCCGCCAGGGCAGGAGCGAGGGGTCCTGAAACACGTAGCCGATGGCCTTGCGTCGCTGCGCCTCTGCCGGCGTGGCCCCGGCGAGGTCGACCCGGCCCTGCGTCGGCCGCAGCAGCCCGCCGATGAGGCGGAGGAGGGTGGACTTGCCGCAGCCGCTGGGCCCGATGACGGAGACGAACTCCCCGTGACGGACCCGCAGGTTAACATCGCTCAGGGCCGTGAGGGACCGGTCATCCCGGTGGAAGACCTGGGTCAGCCTTTCGATGGCCACGTGGTCGCCGGTGTGGGCGACGGACGGCTTTGGCATTGGGGGCCCCGCTTGCGGGTGGGATTCGGGCCGTCCTGCCACCAGGGCTCGCCCGAAGCGCAGCATCGCACTCTATTATGCAGGATCGCCCACGGGCAAACGAGGGGTGGGAGGGCGAATTGCAGCTCTTGACAGATCGTGGGGTGGCTGCTATAGTGCCGGTCACCTGGATACAGCTATCGGCTGCGAACAGGACTAGTACGCCGTCTGGCGGGGCTCCAGAGAGCCGGGGTAGGTGAGAATCCGGCGCCTGCGCGATGACGGAATGGACCTGGGAGCTGCAAACCGAACAGGAGACGCCGGAACCTAAGTTCCAAGGGTCCTAGCCGACCTCAGTAGGCTTTGCCGGAGGGGCACCGTTATCAGAGCCCAGGGTATCTGCCGCTGAAGGCGGCACGTACCTGACAGAGGTGGTCCGCCTATGGCGGATCAACCAGGGTGGCACCGCGAGGCAGCCCTCGCCCCTAGGGGTGAGGGCTTTTTGATTTGCCGCCGCAGCGCAGTCGGTCGGCTGATCTTCGCAAGAGCAAGGCAACACAGTGCAGGAGGAAAGCATGGAGACCAAGTTCATCCTCTCGGAGAAGGATCTGCCGAAGCAGTGGTACAACATCCAGGCTGACCTGGGTCCTATTGGGGGGCCGCCGCCCCCGCCGCTGCACCCCGGCACCAAGCAGCCCATCGGTCCCCAGGACCTGGCGCCTCTCTTCCCCATGGCGCTCATCGCGCCAGGAGGTGAGCCAGGAACGCTACATCGATATCCCGGAGGAGGTGCAGGAGATCTACCGTCTGTGGCGGCCGACGCCGCTGCTCCGGGCCCTCCGCCTGGAGAAGGTGCTCGATACGCCGGCCCACATCTACTACAAGTACGAGGGCGCCAGCCCTGCGGGCTCGCACAAGCCGAACACCGCCGTCGCCCAGGCCTTCTACAACAAGCAGGAAGGCGTCAAGCGCATCGCCACCGAGACGGGGGCGGGACAGTGGGGCAGCGCCCTGGCCATGGCCTGCAACTTCTTCGGCCTGGAGTGCAAGGTCTACATGGTGAAGGTGAGCTACCAGCAGAAGCCCTACCGTCGCTCCATGATGGAGACCTGGGGCGCCAGCGTGGTCCCCAGCCCCAGCCAGGACACCAACGCCGGACGCTCGATCCTGGCCAAGGACCCGGATTCGCCGGGAAGCCTGGGGATGGCCATCAGCGAGGCGGTGGAGGACGCCGTCACCCGCGACGACACCAAGTACTCGCTGGGTAGCGTTCTCAACCACGTCCTCATGCACCAGAGCGTCGTCGGCATAGAGGCCTTGAAGCAGATGGAGATGGCCGGCGAGTACCCGGACGTGGTCATCGGCTGCGTCGGCGGCGGATCCAACTTCGCCGGGCTGGCCTTCCCCTTCGTGCGCGATCGACTGGTGGGAGGCAAGAAGACGCGCTTCGTCCCTGTTGAGCCCGAAGCCTGCCCCACCATCAGCCGCGGCCCCTACGCCTACGACTTCGGGGACAGCGCGGCGACAGCGCCGATAGTGATGATGTACACTCTCGGGCACACCTTCGTGCCGCCCGGGATCCACGCCGGCGGGCTGCGCTACCACGGCATGGCGCCGCTTGTCTCCTACCTGTGCAACAAGGGCGTCATGGACATCAAGGCCTACCACCAGACGAAGGTCTTCGACGCGGCAGTCCAGTTCGCGCGGGCCGAGGGGATCATCCCGGCGCCGGAGACGGCCCACGCCATCCTGGCCGCCATCGACGAGGCGCTGGCCGCGAAGCAGGCGGGCGATCGGCGGGTCATTCTGTTCAACTTCAGCGGCCACGGCCTGCTCGACCTGGGGGCCTACGACCAGTACTTCGCCGGCAAGCTTGAGGACTACGCCTACCCGGCGGAGAAGGTGAAGGAGGCTCTGGCGGCGTTGCC
>CAVSBT010000011.1:0-7314 GCA_963726245.1 uncultured Chloroflexia bacterium | reverse complement strand
GCGGGCTGGACCTGAAGCCGGGGGAGCGGCTCTCGGTCACATCCCGCCCCGCGTTCATGGCCAACATGGTCGTGCTGCGAGAGCCGGAGGAGGTCTTCCTGCAGGGCAACTCGCAGCCGTTTGAGAACACGACATCCTGGGTGGAACGCATCGACGCGGTCACCCTGGAGACCCTTGAGCGATCGCCGGACCTGCCCGGCGGCCCGTTCTGGGCAGGGGGCCTCCTGGTCCATGCCAACGGTTTTCTCTATGTCACCTACGGCCGCTACTGCCACAAGCTAGACGCGGGCTGCGCGCCAGAGGCGAGTCGGGAACTCCCGCGGCCCCAGCCCTACAACAGCCTGCTCGCCCTCTCCGACGGGAACCTTGTGATGAAGAACTTCGTGCGGGACGGCTCGACCCGTTCGTACTTCTCGCTGCTCGAACCCGAACGGCTGGCGCCGGTTTGCCCGGAGGTGGAGGTCCCTGAAGGCTCGATTGCCAGGATCTCGAAGGACATGAGCGCTGCGGGTGAGTTCGTGTACGTCGCGGGCGACCACACGATCTTCCGCTTTCGCTACGCGGACGGTGGCCTGACCCGGGACGATGGCTGGTCATACCAGTACCGGCTCCTACCCGATGGGGAGCAGTCGTACGCCTGGGACCCGGTGATCGCAGACGGCAGTTGCTGGTTCATGGACAACGGCCACAACAACTTCAGCCGTGGCCTGGCCGGAACCGGCGTAGCCAGGGGCGCGCTCCACCTCCACCGCGTTTCTCTCAGCGACCCGCGCGACACGGATATGTTCACCCCCTTCGGCCGTTCCCACGGTACGATCGTCAACCCGCCACTCATCGACGGCGGCCGCCGTATCGCCGTCGTTTACGACAGCGGCAACGCACGGATCGGGGGGTTTCGGTACGGACCCAGCACATTCGAGCGCCTGTGGGAGCACGCATTCGGCGCGAGCAACCACTTCCTGCTGTACAGGGAAAGCGGCGAGATCGCCGTCAACGACTTTGACGGGACGAGCGATCACGTTGTTCTCCTGGACATCGAGACCGGCGCAGAGAAGGGGCGGGTAGCGACGGGCAGCCCGCTCCAGTCGGTCGTGTTCCAGTCGCCGGGCTGGGCGCGCGACCTGTACACCTGCAGTTTCACGACGATCGCCCGCACCTTTGTCGAGGGCGATCCAGCATGAGCACCGGCCTGAAACTCGTTCTGCTCGGCACCGGCAGCCTGCTGCCGAATCCCGATCGCTGCAGCGCCGGCGTTCGACGATCACAAGATGCCTCAGGCAACCGGATACCTTGGCATGCCCACCTCAGAGATACAGACGGACTTTCGCGCCCCAGCACGCTCGTCGCCGGCTCTAGGGCTTGGTGGCGGTGACCAGCGAGCTAGTGGCGGGAGCCCGTAGGCGCCTGACCGTGGGGTTCGCGAAGCCCGTCTCCCTCATCCAGGCCATGATCTCCCCCCCGCTGTAGGAGCGCCCGTGGCCCGTGTTGACCAGCATGTTCAGCGAGAAGAGCACCGAAGAGGTGGGCGAGAGCTTGTTGGAGGCGACGAGGTTCTCGTGAACCACCGCCAGCCCTCCAGAGACCAGGGAATCGTAGGCCTTCCGGAGAAGCTGCTTGGCCGGCCGCGGAGGCATGCTGTGAACCACCGCCGATAGCAGGACCACATCGTGGCCTCTGCCGAAGTCATCACGAAAGTAGTCCCCCGCCCTGGTGACGACCCGGTCCCGCAGGCCGAAGGAAGCAATAGTCTCCTCGGCAATCGGCACAGCCGGGGGTAGGTCGAAGACGATACAGTGCAGCTCGGGGTACTTCCTGGCCAGGAAGCAGGAGTACGTGCCGGGACCACCCCCGGCATCGAAGAGCTGCCGGCGGCCGGTGAGATCCAGAGCCTCGGCCAAAGCGTCCCCGGTGTGCATGGCCCGGTCGTGCATGGCCAGAATGAAGTCACGGTGTATCCTGGGACCCTCTCCCGGGTTGGCCGGTGCGATGACCGGCTTGTTGGTACGCACTGCCTCGGCCAGGCGGCCCCACGTTCGCCACAGCCAGTCGCTATGGTTGATGCCGTCGCCTATGTAGGTGGGCTTGCCCCTCACCAGCAATTGGAGACCCTCAGGCGTGTTGGCATAGCGTCTATTCTGGTAGCGCAGGAAGCCCAGGGCCACGCAGGCGTTCAGGAGCAATTTGGTGGAGCGAGGGTGGGTGCCGCAGCGTCTGGCGATCTCTCGCACGGGCAGGACTTCGTCGCCGAGGACATTGAATACCTCCAGCCGGCTGGCCGCCATCAGCACTCTAGCCGGCTGCCACCCGGCCATCGCTCGCATGATGGGGCTGGCTGGCCCTTCCCGTCGCGGTGACTCAGTTGTCACAACGGTCTCCTTACCGAGTTGCCAGTCCTGGCAGGCAATTCTATATCCGGTCACTGCAGGGGATGCAACCCTCGGGTTGCGGAGCTGTGGGATGCCTGGTCACCTACCTGCGGAACACCTTGCTGGTCCAGCCAGCTCAGGGTGGCAACGCTCCAGATACGAATGGGGTCTTGTCACCCCATAGGCTAGCCGAGGCGGGTGAGTAGGTCGACGCCGAGATAGGGACGGGATGTTGTCAGGCGCCAGGGCGCGAACGGGACCTTGGCACCCCGCAACCGCGGCACGCGTGGGCGTGGACGTTCACGGCGATGTCGCGTACGTCTATCGACTGAGGAAGGAGAGATTGAAGCATGTGTGAGATGTTTGTCACGTCGCTCAGGAACCGGATTCGTGCAATGAACACGCTCTGGGAGCGGGTTGTGGTGGACATGGGGCTGGAACAGGTGAATCATCAGGAGCGGTCAGGCGTGCTGCCCATCGCCTTCAGCCTGAGCCACTTCATACGCGCGCAGGACCTTTCGATTAGCGGACCGTTCCTGCGGGAGCCTCCGCTCTGGGAGACCGGCGGCTGGGCTGCCAAGGTCGGCGTCACAGTCGACAGGCTGGGGCGCGAAGAGAGCGTCGAGGAGATGGAGCGTATTCGCTTCGCCGACTTTGACGCCTGGTGTTCTTATCAATCAGCCGTGATCGCCCGCACGAACCGAGTCCTCGACATGATCACCGAAGATGTCCTTGGCGAGGTAGTTGCGCCGCAGCTTCCGCAAAACATGCAGCAGATCTTCTGTGCGATCGTCATAGGGCCGAGCGCGCCCGTACGCAAGCTTGAAGTCCTCGAGTGCTTCGTCTACCAGCATGGTCTGCGGCACATGGGCGAGATCGAGCACGGCCGTGCCCTCGTGGGCTTGAAAGGGATGACTAGCTAGTATCGGACAACGAGGGATCGATCCCGTTTGATGGTCCGCGCACCGTGTCGGGCCTGCACCGGCGGACCGGCGCCTAGCTTCCGATAACGAAGAATGCACGACCTGTAGGGCCCAAGAATTCGATCCGCATGGCTGTGATCAGTGCCGATGGGCTTCTTAGGCCCGCCAAGTGAGACTCGCGCGGACGCCGTCTTCGGTCAATCAGTCAGATTCGGATGAGGTTCTTGGTCCCTACAGGATTTAGGGCTGAACCTGAGTGTGCCCTTTCGGCCGCGGCTCGCTTGCGGCTAAGCGGCCACGGGGGCCTTCATAGGCTGGCGCGCCCATCCCCTGGGCCCTGTCGCACGCCCGCAAGACCGTGGCCGTCCAATGGAGGTTGTGCGACCTAGCCTGCCACTCTTCCGGGTCGCGGGCCTCGACCCCTGGTCCAGCGTACCGCCACCGCTCTGGGCGGGCGTCAGTTGTCCGAGCCGCTGGGCGCGTCGTGTTCAACGGGAGGATGACCCCGCTCACGTGCAATGCGGAAGGCATTCTGCCGGATAAGCTCCCAGGCCCGCCTTACGTGGCGTTCCTCGGTGCGGAGCTGCGACACCTGAAGACGCAAAGCATAGATACCATGCAGCTTTGTGTGCGACAGGAAGACCTCGCCTGTATCGTTAACGGCGTCTAGTAGAGCCTGGTTGAGGTTCTCAAGGTACTGGTCAGTGGACTGGTCACGCTGACCGCGTGGTGCCTTCGGGCGGAAGCGGAAGCATGTGGCGCTGAAGGGAGCGGGAGCCAGCCGCTCGAAATCCGGGTCCGCATCCACCCAACTGGCGAATTGCTGGCCGATGCGGATGTGCTCGCGGATGCGCTCTCGCAGACCGCTGACGCCGAACGCCCGGATCACCATCCACAGCTTGAGAGCCCTGAATCGCCGGCCGAGCTGGACCCCGTAGTCCATGTAGTCCCTTACGGCTTGACTCTCGCCTTCGGCCGTCCTCAGGTACTCCGGGACGAGGCTGAATGCGCGCTTGAATAAGTCGGGCTTGCGAGTATACAGCGCGCTGCAGTCCAGCGGCGTGTAGAGCCACTTGTGCGGGTTCACAACCAGGGAGTCAGCTTGCCCGCAACCGTCCAGGATGTGGTGCATCTCCGGAAGCATGGCGGCCACTCCCGCATACGCCGCGTCGACGTGAAGCCAGGCGCCGTAGCTGCGGCAGATGTCAGCGATGGCTGGCACCGGGTCAATGCTGGTCGTGGAGGTCGTTCCGACTGTAGCCACCACACACGCGGGCCGCCTGCCCTCTGTGAGATCGCGCTCGATCATTGCGGCAAGCGCGTCACTCCGCATCCGGAAATCGGCGTCCACGGGCACGGCGCGAAAGCCGTCACGTCCCAGGCCAGCAGCGAGTACACCCTTCTGCACCGACGAGTGGGCTTCCTCAGAGGCGTATACGCAGAGCCGGGCCTGGTCAGCAAGGTCGCCCCCGTCGGCCTCGCGCACCGCGAGCTGTGCGACCTCCCGCGCGGTCGCCACGGCCAGGAAGCTGGACATCGAAGCGCTGTCGGTGATGATCCCGAAGAGCCCCTGCGGCAGCCCGAGCATCTCTCGGAGCCACTCCATGACCGCCTCTTCCAGTTCGGTGGCAGCCGGCGACGTACGCCAGAGCATAGCATTGACATTCAGCGCGGCCGTGAGGAGTTCCCCAACTATTCCCGGCATCGAGCCGCTGCTGGAGAAGTAGGCCATGAAGCCCGGGTGGTTCCAGTGCGTGATCCCGGGGACGATAAGCCGTCGAAAGTCCTCCAGAATGCGGCTGAGCGGTTCGGGCTTCTCCGGGGGGTGCGCTTGGAGCTTTCGCCGGATGGAGCCCGGTCTGGCGCGGGAGAGTGCAGGATAGTCTTCGATCCGCGCCAGGTAGTCGGCGATCCAATCTATGGCCTCGTGTCCGGCTGTCCGGAACTCCTCAGGATCGAGGTCGCCGAGCGGGTGGCCGTCACTGCCCGTGGATGCCTTTGAGGAACTCCTGCTCCTTGCCATCTGGTTGCCCCTCCTTCCACCTCGATCCATGCTCGTACTCGGCTTCAACGGGTCAAGCCGGACGGCCGTCGGGTGTCAATATTCTAGGTGTAGCATTCTTGCAACTTCAACGGAAGTTGGAAGGTTCCGACGCCGCAATACCCATGGGAAGGTGGGCACCGGCGCCTCATCCCTGAGGCAGGAGAAGTGAAGCAAGAGCTCCACGGGCAGAGAACGAAGAAGGAAGCGGAATCTGCGGGGATCACCAGACTGGCTCGGCGCAGGCTAGACTGCCTACCAGTGACGCCAGACTGTGGTCTCAAGAGTCATAAGACGGACAATGTGGTACTCCAAACAGGAATCGAATCGAACTCTTGAAGGGAATTAAGGCCGGCGCGAATGACGGTGGGCTGTCTCGGACCCCGCTGCCCAGCCCCCATAAATTGGTGTATGCGACTCGTTTCCCTCCGTCCAACGCAGGGCTGGCCAACTACGCGAATAAGCGGTAGTATGTAATCGCTCTATGACGTTGCTCAGCCAACTCGGGGATGACTTGGCGAAGGGGGTCCAAATGAGTGAAAAGGTGGCGATCTACGCGAGGGTATCGTCGGAGGACCAGGCGGAACGTCAAACTATCGAGGTCCAGCTTCACGCTTGCCGCCGGTACGCTGAGCAGCGAGGGTGGCAGGTCGTCGCGGAGTTTCGAGACGAGGGCGTAAGCGGCTCGGTGCCCTTTGAGGAGCGTCCGGAGGGCCGGCGGCTTTTTGAGGTGGTGGGCGACGGCCTCTTCAGCCGGGTGCTGGTGCTCTGCGTGGATCGGCTCTCCCGGGACGTTGTGGATGCGGCGGTCGTCCGCAAAGAACTGGACCGCAGGGGGACGCCCCTAGAGTTCGTCCACCAGTCCTTCGACGGGACGCCGGAGGGAGAGCTCCAGTACAACATCTTCGCCTCCTTCGCCCAGTACGAGAGGCGGGTGATCGGACGCCGTACCCATGAGGGGCGCAAGCGGCAGGTGCGCGACAATGGCAAGTACATGGCCAGCATCACCCCTTATGGGTACCGCAGGGAGGAAGGCCGCCTGGTTGAGAATCCGGAGCAGGCCGAGGTGGTACGGAAGATCTTTCGGTGGGCGTTGGAGGGAGACGGCCTGGTCGTCATCGCCGGGCATCTGAACCAGGAGCGCGTTCCGCCGCCGAACAACGCGAAGCACCCGGTCCACCGGTCCAGCTGGGGTTGGCACCCCACCACAATCTACAAGCTGCTGACTGCACCGCGCTACGTCGGAAAGGCCACGTACGACGGAGAGCCTATGGCCTGCCCACCGCTGGTGGGCGAGGAGACCTTTGACGCTGTTCAAGAGCGACTCAGGGAGCGGCGCCGGAACAGTCGCCGAAACACGAAGCGCTTTTACCTTCTCCAGCACCTCGTCTACTGTCGCCGCTGCGGGGGGCGCTACACGCCGAGGGTCAGCCGGCACGGCGCGGTGACATATGTCTGCCGGCAGCGCGCCACATACGGCGAGAGGGCGGGGCACGAAAACGTCAAGTGGCGGTGGCGTGCCGAGGAACTTGAGGAGCCGGTGAAGCGCCATGTTTTGGAGCTCCTCACGGACCCCCAACACGCGCTGGCGGAGGCCCAGCTGTACAAGGACGAGGCAGGAAGGGCGCTCGATGAGCAGGTGCAGAAGGCGGACGCGCTCCTGAAGCGCATAGAGGATCTGGAACAGGAGGAGCTGCAGGTACTGGAGCTCGCGCGGAAGGGCGTCTACCGCGACGAGGCGCAACTCATCAAAGAACTGGAAAACGTGCGCGCTGAGCGGCAGGAGAGAAAGGCTGAATTGGAGAGGCTAAACCCGTATCCCGAAAGAGATGTTCTACGGGAGGCGGATGACTACCTCTATTGGTTGGCCGATCTCGGCGAGCGCGGAAGCCTGAACCTGGACGATCAGGGTCTCCGAGACGCGATCCTAAACGTGGTGCAGCGTGTCTGGGTAGAGGACGACGGCCGGCTCACGATTGAGGGG
>CAVSBT010000010.1:0-8020 GCA_963726245.1 uncultured Chloroflexia bacterium | reverse complement strand
CTCGGTGACCTTGTACTCGAGTCGCTTTCCGAGGGCGAGGCGAATCTGCGCGTCCAGGGCCGGCAGAGCCCCGAAGAGGAACGTGATGGCTGCCATTAAGAACCACTGGGCGTACTGGATGGGGAACAGCCACACCGGGAAGGTGGACGGACGGCGAGGGCGCATGATGACGCCATCCATGATCACCATCGCGATCAGGGGCACGGAGCAGGTGAAGAGGATCTTGGTGGAGGCGAACACGAACCAGGTCGGCATCGTCTTCACGCCGAAGAAGTAGAAGATAGCCCACGGCGCTAGTCGAAAGGCGGTGATCAGGAACCACTGACTGGACCAGAGGACGTGGTTCTCGAAGAGGCTCCAGGTGCGGCGGAGGCGGCGGAAGAACGGGATCTCGGGATGAGCGAAGAAGCGCCGTATGGCGTACGGGATGTCTGAGGCGCCCCAGGCGTGGCGGCGCGCCTGCTGATAGTGAGCGTAGAACGTATCGAGGTAGCGTTCGCTGCGCACGCCGTCGTTGCCCACGGGCAGGAGGATAGGCTCTACGTCCACCTCGCCGCCGAGCTCGAAGAAGCACTTGAGGAACATGTGCCAGTCCTCGGGCACGATGTCCACGTCCCAGTAGCCGATCTCGCGTGCCATTCGGAAGCTGAGGCTGTAGGTGGACTGAGGGAAGAGCATCCGGTGCTTCCGCACCAGCCGGGCGAGGTGGTGCAAGCCGCCCAGGCCGTTGGGGATACGCAGGGGAGCGGGGACATCCCACACGTTGTTGTAGTACAGGACAGGGCCCTGCCAGAATCGGCGGTAGCGCTGCGGGTGGGTGGCGAACTTGTAGGTCAGGCAACTGAAGTAGTGCGGATGAAAGAGGGTATCGGCGTCGCAACTGGTGATGGTGAGGTGGTCGATATCGTAGCCCATCTCCTCGACGAGGCGGCGCTCCATGTGGCGGGCGGCCCAGGACTCGTTGGAGGACTTGCCGCGCACCTCGCCCGGGATGTTGTCCGGATGGAAGGTCGCGAACATGCCGGCGAAGCTGTCGCCGAACTCGCTATGGAGCTGAAGGCCCTTCTTTCGGCAGCCCGGCTCCGCTTCCTCCATCGCCAGGACGACAAAGAGCTGCTCCCGCGCCACGTCCGACTCCGCCAGCTTGGAGAGCGTAGCGGCGAGCTTGGCGGCGCTCTCCTTGTAGGTGGGGATGATTACTACGTGACGGATGTCGCCCCACTGAAGGTAGGTCTTGCCCTGGGCGCGCGCCTCCTCGTAACGGCTCCGCCAGTCCACCTTTACTTCCTGGCGAAGGAGCCGGTAGCCCTTGATGCAGTGAAAGGCCGTATTGTACGAGCGCCACACCCAGTAACAGTCGAATCCCAGCAGCAACACGGTGAGCGGCATTGGCAGCCAGAGCGCTCCCCATCCCAACGAGGTTATGAGGAGAAGGGCGGAAACCAGGGGAAGGGCCTCGAGCGCCCGCTGCAGCCAGCGGTCCGCTCGCGACTTGGGCACGTAAGTTGACAACGACTCTGGGGGCGCTTGGGGCAGATCGGCGGGCGGCGCGCCTGGGGTGGAGATCGCGGGCAGCCGGAGGACCGGCTCATTCGCCGCGAGCGCCGGGATCGCGGTGGGCACGATGAAGCCGTTCCCGTTGCCATTCCCGTTCCGGCGGACGCCGGGTTTGGGCGGATCGAGGACCTCAATGCCCGCCCGCGAGCCGTTGCCGGAGTGGGGAGCCCGCCCGGAGGGCCGTGGCTCCCACGCCGCGAGGTACGTCGCGGTGGTTGGAGGCGTTCTAAGTGGGGGATCAGGCTTGCGAGGCAGAACCAAGCCATCGCCTCGCGCTCCAGGGCGGCCCACACGCAAAGAAGGTCGCTCCTTGCTTGGATTCGACCTTTCTTCGGCCTGCGGGGTTAGCTGACGGGTTAGGGCGAAAGGTTACCCTTCCCGGTTGCCCGGGATTAACCCCTTCAGTGTTGGGTCCCCCGCCTCCCGCGCCACCTTGCGAGAGTTCGGCAGTGGGGCTCAACGATGTGTTTACTCATGCTAGCGCACTCGGGCTCACTAATCAAGGGTTTGGACGACATTGGCTTGCTGAGTGATGGCGGCGCCCATGGCGGTTGGATTCGACTCAGCCGTCGGCCGGTCCAAGTCCGGGCCGGACCCGCCGAGCAAATCTTGGGCCAGGGGCTTGATGTCGAGACCCTCGTAGCCCAATTGGCGAGCGAGCTCTTCGGCCGGGTGAGCCTGGCCCTGGCTCCAGAGCGTCCGCAGGTGGGCGCCGGCCTTGCGGCTCTCGAACCAGCGGTCGCCGAACTGCTGCTTCAGGTGGCGCCGGACCTGGGCCTCGAGGATCCAGGCTCTAAGGTAGCGGGCGCAGTAGAAGCCGTCGTCGACATCGGACAGGTAATCCTCGGACGAGTAGCGAACACCCAAAGCGGCCGTCAGGAGGTCGGCGTAGCGCTTCGACTTGGCACGGGGGTTCTCGCCGGCGTGAAGCTCCAGCTCGTAGAGGAGCTTGGCGGCATAGCGACGGAGCATGTAGAGGGTGTGGAAGCGCGCCAGCTCCAGGTATTCCGATGGATCATCAAGGCCGAGATGCCGCTCCAGCCAGGCGGCGCTGTAGACCAGGTGCTCCAGGGTGAAGGCGTAGGCCTCGGTGACCGAGTTGTCTCCCAGGCCGCGCTGGGCGTAGGGGAGCCGCCGGTCCACGTGGGCGAAGTGTTGGGTGTGGCCGGCCTCGTGGAAGAGGGCTCGGAAATCGTCCTGGCCGCCGTGGGGGTTGATGACCAGCACCACTTCTTCAGGGATGCGGATAGGGGCGCAGAAGGCCCGAGGCGACTTGCGTGGCCGGGGCTCGGTATCCAGGTGGACATTGTTCTGGCGTTCCAGGTCGATCCCCAGGTCGCGCAGGGTGTCGTGCAGGCCTGGGATGAGCTGCTCCTGGCGGAAGAAGGCGTCAAACCGTGGGGAGCGGAACAGGTGGGATAGGTCAGAGCGCTCAGCCAGGCACGGATCGAGGTCGAGGCCGCGCAGGTAGGCCTGGAGACGGCGGCGGTAGACCTTCTCGCTGTCCCAGAGGAACGTCTCCATCTCGTGGGCCAGTTGCTTCAAGCAAAGCGAGCCCAACTCGTCGCAGAGTTGCGCGTAGTGGTCGAAGCCCAGTGTGAGTGCGCTGGCATGGAGGACGTCCCAGCGCTCTTCACGGAGGGCGTTCTGTCCCGCTGTGAGCTCGACGCGCAGCCGGTCGAGGTGGTGGCGTCGTTCAGGATCGGCCTCGTTGCCGATGAGCGAGGAGAGGGCGCGATAGGGCACCGGCTGGCCGTCCCAGAACGTGGCGTCAGTGGTCTCGCGGCGGGAGATCTCCTCGGTGAGCCGGCGGGCGGCGTTCTCCAGGTAGCCGGTTACCACGAACTCGCGGAGGGCGGGCAGGCGGGCGTCTGTCTGGGTCTGCCTGGCGCAGGGCATCTATGGTCTCGGTCGTGAAGAGGCTGGCATGGCGGCGGAAGATGGGCTCCAGCTCCAGGTCGTCCTTCTGGCCGGAGTGGTTCAGGTAGAACTCGCGGGTCAAAGCGGCGCCGAAGGCCTCGGCCTCGCTGTCCAGACGGTCCAGCAGCGATGGCTCCCTGCCTGCGGGTCTCTGCTTCCGGCGTCCGGCCATGCCCCTCCCTTGGTGAGCTCTCAGGCCTCGCCTGGCCCGCCCACAGGATAGCTGATTGGCTGTTGAGGGAGAAGGTCGCCGTCGCCTTGTCGGGCTGCGAGCCTTGAGGGTATCATGGGCAGATGCCGCGAGGCAGCGAGAGATGCGCTTCCACGAGTTCCTGGTCACGGTGCGAGAGCGGGCCGAGGCCCGGCTGCCTGCCGGGGCGCCTCGCCTGCAGGGCCGGCTTCGCTTTGGCCTCATGCAGCTTTACCGGGATGATCCGCGCCTCCACTACGAGGTCTGGATCCAGCGCAAGACCGGGCGCATCGAGGTAGGGCTTCACTTCGAAGGGGAGCCTGAGGCCAACTATCGCTGGGCCGAGGCGCTGGGCCGTCGCGCGGTCGAACTTCAGGCGCGGCTGGGGCCCGACGTGGAGCTGGAGGAGTGGACCCGCTCCTGGACGCGTCTGCACCAGACAGTGCCGCTGCGCAAGCTGGACGACGATCTGGCGGAAGAGGTGGCGGAGCTCCTGGCGCGCTTCATCGAGGTCATGGAGCCCATCCTGGCGGAGGAGGCAGCCTAGGTCTCTTTGGTGCCGGGAAAGGGGTTCGTTCAGTGCGTGGGCCGGCCGCGGAGTGACGCCCAGACGGGCATCAGCCGGCGGTGATGCATGTGGAGGAAGGTGAGAACCAGGGCGATCCCCAGCATCATGGCTGCGAACTTGAAGGGCGCCAGGGGGCCGTAGGCCTGCCCCACGGTGCCGCCCAGGGCCTGGCCCAGTACGCTGCCCAGCCCCTGGACGGCGGCCAGCGCTCCCAGCAACAGCCCCCGGCTTCCCACGCGGGCGCTGTCCAGGGCGGCGGCGCTCCAGGCCGGTATGGCCACGGCGTAGGCGAGGCCGGCCAGCACCGCCAGATTCACCGCCAGGAGCGAGCTGTTCGTCTGGGTGAGCCCAAAGAGGCTCAGGGCGCAGACGGCCAGCCCCACCATCAGGGGCTTCTGACGCCCGAAGCGGTCCGAGAGATGCCCGGCGCGCGAGATGATGAGAGCGCCCACCACCGCCGGCGCGATGATCATCAGCGCCAGGTGCGACATCTCGACGTGCAGCACCTGGCGGGTGTAGGCACCCAGGGCCGGGGCGTAGAAGTTGATCCCCAGGCTCAAGAAGAGGCTGATGGCGGCAAGGATGAAGATGCTCATCGTCCAGGGGCCGCCGGCTTCTCTTGCCGCGTCTCTGTCCTCGATGGCTCGGACGGGAGGCGCGGGCCGGTGTCGCGGCACGCGGCGGGCCGTGAGCACAAAGGCCAGGCTGTTCAGACTCAGAGCGGCGATGAAAGCCGCAAAGTAGGAGATGTAGTCGACGAGGAAGGTGCCGGCCATGGTGCCCAGCCCCAGCCCCACGAGCTGCGCTATGTTCAGCTTGTTCATGGCCTGGCCCCTCTGGTTAGGCTCGTGGGTATCGCCTATGTGGGCCATCAGCGCGGGCCAGATGGCGGCCCCGCTCAGGCCGTAGAGCGCGCAGAAGGCCAGGAAGAGATGTAGCTCCCGCACCTCCATCATGAGGAAGATGGCCGGCAGAGCAAGGAACGCGCCCAGGCTCAGGGTCAGCCGCCGGCCTATGCGGTCGGCCAGCCAGCCGGCCGGCGTCTGGCAGACGAACTTCGCCAGGCCGTAGGTGGCCATGGCGTAGCCGGGGAAGGCGGCGCCGGCCCCCAGTTGCTCTGGCACGTACTTCTGGAGGAGAGAGAGCAGGAAGATGCCGACGGAGGCCTGCCAGAGAAGGACGGTGAAAGACAGTTCAAGGAGAGTGGCCTTCTCGGGCAGAGCTGACTTCAGCGGGCGCGCTGTCAGTCGCCCGGGCACTTGGTTTCCAAACTTTGGCGAGAAAGTCTCTTCACTTCTTCTCCCGGTGGGATCCGGCCGTGGCTTCGCATATAGGATCGGCTGGCCGGCTCGGATTCTTTAAAGCTTCTCGGCGCTGTCGTTCCGGCGCGTCTCGCTCAGGACGACGATGGCCCCCAGCGCGCCTGCCCGGTCGCCGAGCGCCCCGGCCACTATGCTCAACCCTTCCTGGCTAAGCGGAAAGCAGCGCTGCCGCACGACATCGCGCGCCGGCTCCAGGATCAGGTCGCCCATGTGGGAGACGCCGCCGCCGATGACGATCCCGTCGGGATTGAAAACGTGCACCAGGTTCACCAACCCCAGCCCCAGGTAGTGCCCTGCCTCTTTGATGACTCTCAGGGCGACTACGTCACCCTCCAACGCAGCCTGCTGCACATCCTCCGCCGTCAGTGGTGGCGACTCACGGGCCAACCGCGCCAGCAGCGGGCTCTCGCCCTCCGCGACGAGAGCGGCGGCGCGGGCGGCGATGGCGGTTCCCGAGGCCAGGGCCTCAAGGCAACCCCGCCGGCCGCAACCGCAGGTGGGGCCGTTTTCGTCCAGGACCATGTGGCCGACCTCACCGGCGGCCCCTGTGGCGCCCCGGTAGAGGCGGTCATGCAGGATTATGCCGCCGCCGATGCCCGTGCTGATAGTGACAAAGGTCATGTTATGGAAGGTACGTCCGGCCCCGAAGGTGTGCTCGCCCAGGGCAGCGGCCCGGGCGTCGTTCTCCAGGACCACCCGCACCCCTAGAGCGCCTTGCATGATCTGCGCCACGGGCACGGCGTCCCATCCCCGAAGGTTCGGTGGGTTCCTGACGAGGCCTCGCTCGCGGTCGACGGGGCCGGGCGCTGCCACGCCCACGGCCGCTAGGTCAGCCTTGGTGGCGCCCGCCGCCGCCAGCGCAGCCCGCACCGAGTCGATGATGTGGCCGATGACGGCCTGCGGTCCCTGGTCGGCCAGGGTAGGCCGTCTGTCCGAGCCCGCCTCGCGGCCATCCGGCAGCGTCACCAGGGTGAAGATCTTGGTGGCGCCGAGATCGACGCCGGCGACGTAGGGTCCGCCGGGGCTCACGGGTCCTCGCTCTCCACGGCCGCCGAGGCCGCTTCTTGTCGAAGATCCAGGGCGCGCTCGTACATGTCGCGGTACAGGCCGGCCGCGTGGTCCCACGAGGAGTCCTGGCTCATGCCCCGCGCCTGGAGGCGGCGCCAGGCCTTCGCGTTCTCGTAGGCGGCCAGGGCGCGCGCGACGGCGTGCTCGAGCTCCTGGGCGGTGGCGCCCTCGAAGACGAAGCCGGTGCCGGTGCTCAAGTCCGAGTCGCAGTCCTGGACGGTGTCGGCGAGGCCGCCGGTGCGGCGCACCACGGGCACGGCGCCGTAGCGGAGGGCGATGAGCTGGCCCAGGCCGCAGGGCTCGAAGCGCGACGGCATGAGAAAGAAGTCGCAGCCGGCGTAGATGAGCTGCGCCAGCGCCTCGTCGAAACCGAGCACGAGGGCCATGCGCTGAGGGAAGGCGTGCTGCAAGTCGGCGAGCATGCGCTCGTGCGAGGGATCGCCCGTGCCCAGCACCACGAGCTGCAGATCGTGCTCGACCATCAGGCGCTGGAAAGCCAGGGCCACCAGGTCGCTGCCCTTCTGGTCGTAGAGGCGGGTGACCATGCCTGCCAGGGGCACGCGCGGCTCAATGGGCAGGCCTGCGCGCTCCTGAAGGGCCTTCTTGTTCTCCGCCCGCCGGTCGAGCGTGTCTGCGTTGAAGCTGGCGGGAATGTGACGGTCGCGAGCCGGGTCGAAGACCTCATAGTCGATGCCGTTGAGCACCGCGGTCAGCCGGTCGCCGCGACTGCGCAGGAGGCCGTCCAGGCCCGCGCCGAACTCCGGCGTCTGGATCTCGCGGGCGTAGGTGGGGCTGACCGTGCTCACCATCTCGGACCACAAGATGCCCTGTGCCATGCCGCTGAAGGCGATGTCCGGCTCCTGGTCGGGCGGCGCCATCAGGGCGGCGATGGGAAGCCCCTGGCGGCGGCTGAAGTGCTGATTGAAGGGGCCCTGGAGGGCCAGGTTGTGGATGGTGTAGACGCGCGCGCACGAGGCCCAAGGATGTGACGGCGCCGCCAGCAGGCGGGTGCCCACGAAGGCGCTGTGCCACTCGTTCAGGTGGAGGACGTGGGGCTGCCAGGCCCCGGATGAGCCGCGCCGGAGCGGGAGCTGGGGCGCCGCGGCCAGGAGGGCATCGCAGAAGTAGAGCCAGCGCTCCAGGTCGTCCTCTTCTCCGTAGACGCGCGACCGGCCGAAGAACGCTTCGTTCTCGACCAGGTAGAGGGGCACGTCGCGCAGCGTGGTCTCGAACAGGCGGGCGGTGGTTGGCCCATCCGGCGTGGGCACCGAGACGGCGGCCACGGGGCGCAGGCGGAGGGCTTCGCGGTCGATGACGTGGTGCAGGGGGAGGGCGACGCGCGCATCGACGCCGACGCGTCGCAGAGCGCGGGGGAGGGCGCCGATGACGTCGGCC
>CAVSBT010000009.1:0-58943 GCA_963726245.1 uncultured Chloroflexia bacterium | reverse complement strand
GCTACGAGTAGGCGGCTCACCGCCTCTGAGTCGCCACCCAGACGCCATAGAAGACGGCCCGCCGCTTCCGGGTCTGGAAGGCGCCAACTAATGGTGCTAGAGTCTACGGGACGCACCATCTGTGGCCCGTTGGGGCGTATTGTTTGCCAGGAGGGAGCGTCGAGTGGAGGTTATGCAGGTGGAGCGCATCATTGATGTCCCGCAGCAGTAGTCCTGGGAGGAGAGAGATGGAAGTTCTTGCTTCGGGCGTGGGCGAGTTCCGGATGCCGGACCCGGACGGCCTGCGGGCCTACGTCCGCGACCACAAGGAGCGCCGCCCTGTCGAGAAGGTGGTGACTGAGCAGGAGGCGGTCCGGCGCTTCGTCCAGGACGGCGACTACGTGGCCTACGACCAGAACGTCGCCAATCGCGGGCCAACCTCACTGTTCCGCGAGATCATCCGTCAGCGCAAGAAGGACCTCTGGCTATGCGCGAAGTTCAACTGGTCCGATGTGAGCCTGCTGGTCGCCGGCGGCTGCGTCGGTAAGGTGGACGTGGGCTGGATGGAATCGGGCCCTGTCATCAACCGGGCGCTCCAGAAAGGGGAGATCGAGCTCATCGAGTGGACGAACGGGGCTCTCTCCTACCGGCTCCTGGCCGGCGCGATGGGCGTGCCGTTCCTCCCCATGCGCTACATGGGCGGCACCGACGCCTTTACCCGCTCCGCCGCCAAGCTCATCGAGGACCCCTATCTGGGGAAACCTATCTGCGTGGTGCCCGCCCTCAACCCGGATGTGGGCATCATTCACGTCCACCAGTGCGACGTCTACGGCAACGCCCGCGTCTTCGGGGCCGGCGTGGCGCCGCTGGAGGTCGCCATGGCCTCCAAGAAGCTCATCATCTCCACCGAGGAGATCATCGGGAACGACGCCATCCGGCGGCAGCCCCAGAGAACCACCATCCCCTACTACTTCGTCGACGCGGTCGTCCTCGCCCCGTTCGGCACCTACCCGGGCGCGGTTCCGGGGCTGTATAATGCCGACTTCCTGCACATGTTCGAGTTCGCGGTCGCCCAGGCCCAGGAGAGCATGAACGAGTACCTCGACAAGTGGGTCTACAGCGTGGCCTCCCATGAGGAGATGCTGGAGCAGCGGGTAGGGGCCAAGAAGCTCCTTCAGCTTCGACAGGAGGAGACGGTGAGGGAGGGCTACTACGAATGAGTGAGACGCTCACCTTCACGGACATCGAGGCCAACATCTGCACCGTGGCTCGGCTCATCGAGGAGGACAAGCTGTACTTCGTGCAGATGGCAGGGCCGCCGCTCATGGCCATTCTGATGGCCAAGCGAATGCGAACGCCGAACGTCGGCTACGTCGTGGAGGAGGGCGCCGTTGCGCCCAGCCCCACTTTTCCTCTCTGGCCGATGATGTTGGGAGCCAGCCGCTCTCACTACCGAGCCGTGTGCTGGACGGGCATGAACACCGTGGACTTTCACGCCAGCCTTGGATACATGGACTACGGCGTCCTGGCGGCCATCCAGGTCGACAGGTACGGGAACCTCAACTCCACCATCACGGGCGACAGCTACGAGAAGCCGGAAAGGCGGTTTGGGGGGCCCGGCGGGGGCAATGAGATCGCATCGCAGTGCTGGCGGGTCATCGTCATGACCAAGCTGGAGAAGCGCAAGTTCGTGGAGAAGCTCGATTTCATGTCATCGCCGGGCTACCTGGACGGCAGCCCCGGCGCCCGCGAGCGCGCCGGCATGCCCGCCGGTACCGGCCCCTACCTGGTGGTCACGGAGCGTGCCCTCTTCGGCTTCGATGAGAAGAGCCACATGCTGAAGCTCCAGGCCGTGGCCCCCTGGATGTCCGTAGAAGAGGTGCTGGCCAGGATGGACTTCAAGCCCATCATCGCCGACCCGGTAGAGGAGCTGGCGCCGCCCACGGATCATGAGCTGGCCATCCTGCGCGCCGAGATCGACCCCGGCGGCTATACCCTCAACCGGGGCGAGTGGATCACGGTGGAGCGCGACGGGAGCGGGGCCGTGCGCCGCGTGAGCCGCACCGGTGGGTCTGCCGGTCCCTAGAGCCGCAAATCAGGGGTTGGACTCGTGAATGAAGCAAGGCTGAGGTCGCGATGGTTGGAATGACGTCGGATTCGGGCGGATCGATCGCCGCGGTGGAGATCGTGACGCAGAGCTACATGATCACGGGGCGTTGCCGCGGGCTCACCGAGGAGATGCGTCTGATCGATCTCTTGAGCAACTCGCAAGTCACGCACCTTCAGTTGGACAGCGTGAAGGTGCGCGAGCTGCTGGGCTGCCGGGAGGTGATCGCCACCGATGGTCCATTGGTCGTTGACAAGGACTCCGTCGTGTTCGCACGTTCACTGGAGTCGCCGCAGGCGGAGGAGAAGCGACGGGAGACGCACCGCGTGGACATCGTAAAGAGGGCAGCATACCTGATGCTGGTGTTCGCGCCGCCCTTCCGCATCCTCGGCAACGTCTATCTCGTCAAGGACGCCGACTTCTCGGTCGCGCTACCCAGGCTATTCGATCACTTCCTGGCGATGACCGAAACCAAGGCCGTCTGCGAGGGCGATGGCGCGCTCGCCTGGGACAGCAAGTTCATGGTAGTGAACGGACGGCGCATCGAGATGGTGTGTGTGTCGCCGCCCCCTGCCTAGGCCGCCGACTTGCCCTGCCTCGGGCCGAGCGGCTGGAGGCGGCTCTCGACGCCCGCTACTCCCGCCACCTGCTGGGCCACTGCCACGGCCGACTGGGCCGCCTCCGGCTTCACCTGCCCGTCCAAGGTGACCCTCCCCAGGCGCGAGTGTACGATGAAGCGCTCGCCCCGGGTCGATGGGTTCTGGGCCAGGGCCGAGGCCACTTCTATCTCCAGGTCATGGTCGGCGACGAGGCGGTTCTCCACTCCCAGCACGGATGATACTGTGGAGAGGGCGCTCTCCATGGCTTCCGCGATTCGTGAGGAGGCCACGTTCCCCAGTAGGATTACCTTGCCGTCCTTGGCCTCCAAGCGGACAGTGCGTAGCTCCGTCTCGCCCAAGCCGCGGGCGCCGCGGAGAGCCGCCCACGCCTCCCTCTCGACGTAGCCGTCGGGCTCGTAGGCGGGGAGACTGTCCGGAGACCGGCCCTTCAGGTCCAGCCAGACGAACTCATGGTTCTGGTAGGAGGCGTACTCGCCCGGTATCAAGATACGCCTCTTTGTCAGCGTGCCCACTTCGCCCACCAGTCCGATCGAACCGCTCGGCTCTATCACCAGGCCCAGGAACCGGCCCCACTCGCGCTCTACGGCCCGGGGCGCTATCTGGAGCCGGCTGCTCGTGTCCAGCCAGGTCACCTGGCCTTCGGCGTGAGGTGCGCCGGGATGGGGAACCACCTCAACGTTCGTTGAAGGGATGCCCAGCAGTATCTCCTCGCCTCGAAATTCGATGACGGCTTGCGTGGACAGCCGGAGGACGCGTCGCTTCTGCCAGGGCCAGGGCCCCCCCGCTGCCACCATCAAGTGAGCCGGCGTCCAGTCGGGCTCCATCTCCAGCCCGACCAGCCGGCCCCTGACTCCGTTAGAGAAGGCCACCGCTTGTCCCAGCAGGAATGTCTTGCGGCTCGCCATGGTGCCACCTCCTTGTGCGCTTCTGGCCATCGAGACGGGCCCCACTATTCTAGTCTAACGCGCCGAGGGCCGCGGGCAAGAGTACGACAGACCTATTGCCGTATCGAGGCCAATACAGTATATTTATCTCGAAACGCAGTATATTCGTGCCAGTACGCATTAGACTGAGCCAGGAGTCTTCCAAAGGGAAAGGGGGAAGAGCCACATATGGCAACCGGATCTGTTCGTGTTCAGAAACAGGAAGGCCAGGTGCCGGAGGTATGGGAGGACTGGGCCCTCCTCTACCAGACCTTCGGCTCTCTTCAGAAGCTGACGGAGCGTGCTCTCCTACCGCTGGGCCTCAGCTCTCCCCAGGTCTTTCTCATGGGGATGCTCTACTGGGACCCCACGCCCCTGGTCCCCGCACGCGCCCGCACCACCGTTCTCCTCGAGGCCCAGAGCCTCTCCGGGCTGGTGGACCGGCTGGTGAACGCGGGCCTGATCAATCGGGATCCTCACCCTAAGGACCGCCGCAAGGTCCTCCTCACGCTTACTAATGTTGGGAGGGAGCGGTACCTGAAGGCGGACGCCGTCCACCGAGAGGTCGCGGAGGCCTTCTTCGATGGCCTGACGCAGCGCGAGATCGTCCAGTGGCGGCGCCTGGCGCACAAGCTTCGGTCCAACGCCTACCGCCAACTGGGTCTGCGACCCGGCAAGGTGTACCCTCGGGGCGAGTAGCTCAGGGTCGGGGGAGAGTGACTGGGGCCGCTGGCGTGATCTGAGTCGGGCGGCTGGCGCCGTCTCCGGCGAACCGCTGCGGGCGTTCTTCGACAGAGATAATTAATGGGCGGTACGGGCACTTCCCTGCGCCAGTGCCGCCCTACCCCCCGCGCGGCCGGGCGGGCTCCGCAAGCCCACTTACGCATTCGTGCTACGCGGTTTGAGCGATAATAGCAGGACGCGCGAGGACCCTGTCAAGGCCCTCGCGCGAACATTTTTCGCTCCGCGGCGGCTAACGGGGACAGCGACCCTCAGTCGCGTGGCCCCAGGATGGTGACGGAGCAGACGGAGGCCGGGCCGCCCAGGTTGTGGGCCAGACCCAGGCGCGGCTCCTTCACCTGGTTGCCGTCAGCGCGACCCTGAATCTGCTTCGTCACCTCGTAGATCATCCGGCATCCCGTGGCGCCAATCGGGTGGCCGAAGCACTTCAGGCCGCCGCTGGGGTTGATGGGGATATCCCCCTCGACGTCGGCGCGGCCCTCCCGCACGTACTCAGCGGCCTTTCCGGGCTCGGCGAATCCAAGGTCCTGGATGTTCAGCAGCTCCGTGATCGTGAAGCAGTCGTGCACCTCGGCGAAGCCAATCTCCTGTTTCGGGTCCTTGACGCCGGCCTCCTCGTAGGCGAGCCTCGCCGCCATCTGCGTGGCCGGGAAGCCCAAGTAGTCAAACGAGGCCTTGTACATGGGCAGAACGGTGGCCAGGGCCAGAGCGTTGGCCTTCACCAGCACGTAGTCGTCCTTGTGGCGGAGGGTCTTGGCGATCTCCGGCCGGGTGATGATGGCGGCGGCGGCGCCATCGGACATGGCGCAGCAGTCGAAGCGGCCGAGCGGCCAGGCGATCATCGGCGCGTTGAGAGCGTCCTCCATGGTAATGGCGCGGCGGAAGTGAGCCTTGGGATGGGCCACGCCGTTCTTGTGGTTCTTCACGGCCACCCGCGCCAGGTCCTCTCTAGTCCAGCCGTACTGATGGAAACAGCGGGTGGCGGCGAGGGCGAACATGCCGGGCGCGCTGACGCCGCCCATGACCGGGTGGCCGAAGTCCGTCGTCGGGATGCCGGACGAGCCGATGTCCATCAGCTTCTCGACGCCGCAGGCCAGCACGATGTCGTAGACGCCGGAGGCGACGCCGTAGCAGGCGTTCCGGAAGGCGTCCATTCCCGAGGCGCAGAAGTTCTCCACGCGCGTCACCGGCTTCCCGAAGAGCTTGAGGGGCTCGGCGGCCGTGCTGCCGCTGATGCCGGTGAAGTTGTAGAGCACCCCCACCCAAGCAGCCTCGATGTCCTTTGGCGTGATACCGGCGTCGTCGAAGGCCTCGTAAGCGGCGTCGACCAGCAGGTCCTCTTGGTCCTTCTCCCAGATCTCGCCGAACTTGGTGGCGCCGACTCCGACGACAGCGACCCTGTCTTTTATGCTACCCATGGCTAGTCCTCCTCCGGCGCTGGTCTCGCCGTCGCTAAGCCCCCTGCGGCGTGGGCCGGCACTTCCAGTAGTAATTGTGGAACGCCGAGCCCTCGTGCAGGCGGCGGAAGGTCAGTTCGACGGGCATTCCCACCTTGACCTCTTGGGGGTCGCAGTCCGTCATCTCCAGGAAGACGCGGCCGCCTCCCTCCAGGTCTATGACCACCCGCGGGACGGGCACGTTGAGGTACATGCCCAGGTACAGGTGGTCCAGGGTGAAGGTGTAGATGTTGCCGGTCTTGCTCAGCTTCACCTCTTCGATCTCGTCCTTGGTCCCGCACTCCGTGCAGACGCGGGGGATGGGGTACTGGAAGGTGCCGCACTTCGTGCAGCGGGCGCCGTGGAAGTTGAGCTCCTGCCGCGCGTCCCGCCAGTAGATGACTTCCGAGGAGCGCATGATCGGCTCCTCGTGCTCTACGAGCTTGCGGCGGGCCAGGTAGCCGGTGTAATGGGACAGCGGTTGCCGCCAGGCCAGGTAGCCGTTGAGCCCCCGGCGCCCGGGAGCGGCCGGGAAAGGCTCCTTGACGTCCAGCAGGAAGGCATCGCTGCCGTCGCCGTAGTTGGCCACCAACAGCTTGTCGCCGGGGCTGGAGGCTTGCAGGGCGCCGGCCAGCATCATCAACACTTGGGCTGCCCCAGAGTGGCCGACTGAGAAGAACAGTGTGTCCTGGAGCTTGGCCGGGTCGATGCCCACGGCGCGGGCCACGCCGGCGTGGCTGCGCGGGTCCATGCCCGTGATGACGGCGCGGGTGATGTCGCCGGGGGCCACACCCTCCTTTTGGAGCGTGGCCTTGGCGGCCTCGACCGTGTTGGCGGCGTAGCCGTACTGGGTCTCGACTCGCGACTCGAAGGAGCGCAGGAAGTGGTCATCGGCCCGCCGCCAGGGCCCCAGGTGATCGCCGGCCAGGGAGAAGAAGCCGCGCATGGTGGCGGCGCCCTTGTCGGCGACCAGGACCGCGCCGGCGCCGTCCCCCAGCATTTGCTCCCAGGGCGTCTGCGGCTCCCCGAGGCGGGCGTCGGCGGCCACCACCAGGATGCGCTTCGCCGAGCCGGCGGCGACGGCGTCGGCGGCGGCCCGGAGGGCGGTCGTGGCGGCGCGCACGGAGTCGGTGAAGTCAGCCGTGAAGATATCGCGCCGCAGGTCCAGGGCGCCGGCGATTATAGGCGCGCACTGCCTCTCGTGGTAGGGAGCGGTGGTGGTGGCGAAGTGGACGGCGTCGATGGAGGCGGGGTCTATCCCCAGAAGACAGTCGACTGAGGCGGCAACCGCCATCGTGAGGCTGTCCTCATCGACGTTGGCCACCGCTCGTTCACCCGGAACCGCCGGGATGTCCCAAGCCTCGCCCATGTCTTTGCGAGCGAGGCGGTAGAGGGGCACGTAGGCGCCGTAGGATGCTATGTCTGCCATGAAGGACCTCCTTGCCCGGAGCACGGGCGAGTCCGCCGCTGATGCAAAGGCTTCTCCGGGGTACCGGCCTGCGGGCAGGCAGGTCTAGCGCCGGCAGCAGGTACCCATACTTGGGTCGTAGTAGGCCGCGAACACCTCATCCCAATAGGGGTCGAAGCGAAAGCGCGCCTCGCAGGAGTCCTGGGCAGGCGGCTCCTGGCGGCGGCGCTCGCGGTCGTCTTGGGGTTCCTGGTCCCTCTGGGGCGTTTCGCCGGCGAGTCCTCGCCGGCGCTTCTCGAGAGTGGAGCCTCTCTTCCTCATGCCGAATCTATGTTAACCTGGCAAAACTCCCTGGACAAGGGGCCGAACGGCCCCTCCCGTGCCGGCTAGGAGGGCCCTTCATAAGGGCGATCGGTCAGAGCCGGGCGACCGCGACGCAGAAGCCAGAGCATGTAACCTATCGTGCCCAGCCCGGCCGTCAGCGCCACGAGGAAGACGATGAGGCCTCCCACCTGTGTCCGCGAGGGCAGGGTGCTCACGTCCAGGTAGGATGACGTTCGCGCCGCCCGCAGCAGGTCGCGGGTCACCGACATCAGCGATACGCTGATCAACATAAAGCCTACGGCGGCGGCGCCGGGCACCGTGGGCGCACGGGTTCGCAGCGTCCAGAGCACCAGCACCACGGCGACGAGGGCGGAGGCCACGCCCGCCCAGAGCACGCCCGTCTCCAGCAGGTCGGCGGACAGGAACTCGTCGCGGACAGAGGCCGGTTGAACCACGAGGAAGATGGGCCCGATGGCCGCCTGAAGGGCGGTCGGGATCAGGAACCACCAGGCCCCCTGGCGCAGGCACCAGTCGCCGAAGGCGGGCTCGCGGCGCCGCACCCAGAGGCCGTAGGCCAGCAGAGCCAGCCCGCCGATGGCCAGGGCGGCAAGCAGGAAGTGCAGGTAGCGCGGGAAGAGCTGTGCGTCCCCCAGAGGCAGGTAGATGCCGCGGCGGAAGTGATCGTAGATGTCATGCCACCTGTCGGGCGTGAGCATTAGGGTGGCGTTGTTGACATAAAGGAAGGCCACCCCCGCGAAGGTGAGGGCGCTCGCTATGCGCACGGCGAGGGCCCAGCGCCCCAGGAACCGCGACCGCATCTCGACCAAGTAGAGGGCGGCGTAAGCTGCCATGACGAAAACGATGACCGATAGCCAGGGGAACGCCATGAGGATCGAGGAGGTGAAGAAGAAGGGGCCATAAACTAGCTGGAGGAAGAGAAGGGGAGCGACCCCCAGCGTCACCGTCACTGCCACGCTCAGCGTAAGCGGCCGGCCGACTCGCTGCAGGAGAAGGCCCCGGTGTTCCTCAGGCCGCAGGCGGTTGGAGGACGGCGTTGACGGCCGCCAGTATGGAGCCTCCCAGGAGGACGTTCATCGCCAGGATGTGGAGCGTGAACGTGGCCACCAGAAGCACATGAAACAGCACCTCGGGCGCCGGCAGCGGCAATGGGTCAGCTTGTGGCATAGCGCGCGTCCTGCATCAATTCAATCCTGACAGCCACTTTGCCAGGGCCTTGCGTTCTTGCTCGGACCCCAGGAAAGGCGGCATGACCTCCTTCAGAACATCGAGGTTCTGCAACTGGCTATCGATGTACTCCTCGCTCCAGCCCTTCACTATTGGCCGGATGGCGTTGTAGCCCGCCACGGTGTGGCAACTGGAGCAGAGGAGGCGGAAGACCTCGTGGCCTGCTTCGCTCTCGTTGCCGGGCTCGACGGCGGGCACGCGGGACCAGAGGGCGCTCGAGAGCACGCCCTGGTCGACCACGCGGCCCACGTCGTCGAGGCGGATAGAGTTGGAGTACATGTAGTTGCTGATGATGTAGGGCTTGCGTACGGCCTCCCGCACCCACTCTCCGGCGCCTATAACCGCAAAGGCCGTGACGAAGAGCACGAGCGCCATGGGCAGACCGAAGCGGCGCGCTCCCCAGTAGGCGCCCAGGTGGGTGAAGACGAAGACGAAGAGCGACAACGCCAGGGTCAGGATGAGGAAGATCTGAACCACCCCCGACCCGCCGATGGGCAGGTGGCGGGCCCTCTCCGGCGCCGCGAAGAAGAACCACACCCCGGCCAGGGGAATGACCAGGAAGGCCCACCGTACCCAGAGCGCGGAATAGCGGATCACCCGCTCCCTCAGCCCTTCATCGGCCAGCAGGCTGCCCGTTACCAGGGCGTACACACCGCCCAAGGCCACCGCCACGCCTGTTCGCAGCAGAACGCTGGGCAAGAAGGTGGGGTTGAAGAAGGCATCGTGGAGGTCGTGGGTGTGGTCCAGGAGCCCGGCGTCAGCATGAAGGCGAGGATGCCGGTGATGAGGACCAGGCTTACCCACGCCGAGCCGGCGTAGATCCAGCCCACCCGCATGTGATCTTCAGGCGTCAGCCGGTCCCAGCCGTAGTAGTAGACCAGGATCGAGATCACCTCGACCAGGAAGAAGACCCACTCGGTCGCCCATATCCAGACGAACACGTGCAGCAGGGTTGACGTGGCATCGGGGCTCACCAGCGAGATGCTGAACCAGATGCCGACGCCTGTGAGGGCGCCTCCCACCAAGGTGAGCAACAGGAAGAAGAGCGACTGGCTCCTGATGAAGCCCAGGAGTTCCTCGGAGTTCTCTTTGCGGGCCTTGCGTTCCGTGAGGACGAGGTAGATGCCGCCGCCAACGGCAAAATGGGAGATGAAAACGTGAACGACGGCGATTGCGGCGATGACGAGGCCGCCGCTGATCAGAGGGACGTCCCAGATAGGGTAGTTCATCCTTGTTCGCCCTGCGCTCTGGTAGACAGGGATGGCTCCCCGTCTCTAGTCCCTTGGTCGCATGGATGATAGCACCGGCAGGGCGAAGTGGCTAGGGCGCGGCCTCGTTGTTCGGTGTAGGGGCGGTTCGCGAACCGCCCCTACACGGCCCTCTTGACACGCGTGGTACACTGGCGACGTCCCACACAATTCTTACGGGTGCGCTCTGTAGGGAGACGGAGGGTACCTAGTCAGCAATGCCCGCCCAATCGCTAGGCAGCCGGTGCGAGTTACCCCGGTGTCCGGCCCGGGTAGGCGCGCAGCGTGCGCTCTGGACTGTCATCTCGTTGAGAAGGAGGACTCGCCGTGAAGAAGCTGAGCATCCTGGTATTGGTGGCGCTGGCTGTGGCGCTGGCGGCGCCCAGCAGCAGTGAGGCCGCGTCGCTGAGCCAGGTGAAGAAGCTCACCGCCTCGGACGCCCAGGTCGACGACCAGTTCGGCTGGACGGTAGCGGTGAGCGGGGATATCGCCGTCGTGGGCGCGCTACCAGGAGGATGCGGGGGGCAGCGATGCCGGCGCGGCCTATGTGTACGCGCGCAACGCGGGCGGGACAGGCAACTGGGGCCAGGTGAAGAAGCTCACCGCCTCCGATGCCCAGGCGGACGACCTGTTCGGCGCGGGCGTGGCGGTGAGCGGGGATATCATCGTCGTGGGCGCGACCCGGGGAGGATGCGGTGGGCAACAGTGCTGGCGCGGCCTACGTCTTCTCCCGCAACCAGGGCGGGACCGACAACTGGGGCCAGGTGAAGAAGGTCACCGCGGCGGACCCCCAGGTGGCCGACCTGCTTCGGCGCGAGCGTGGCGGTGAGCGGGGATAACGCCGTCGTGGGCGCCTTGGGACGAAGAACACGGCGACCGGCGCGGCCTACGTGTTCGGGCGCAACTCGGGCGGGGCCAACAACTGGGGCCAGGTGAAGAAGCTCACCGCCTCCGATGCCCAGCCGAACAGCTACTTCGGCGCGAGCGTGGCGGTGAGTGGGGATATGGCCGTCGTGGGTGCCTCGGACGGAGGATTCGCAGGGAAGTAACGCCGGCGCGGCCTACGTGTTCGGGCGCAACGACGGGCGGGACCGACAACTGGGGCCAGGTGAAGAAGCTCATCGCCTCCGATGCCGAGGCGGACGACAACTTCGGCATGGGCGTGGCGGTGAGCGGGGATATCGCCGTCGTGGGCGCGCCCGGGGAGAATGTGGGGGCCGGCGCGGCCTACGTGTTCGGCGCAACACGGGCGGGACCGACAACTGGGGCCAGGTGAAGAAGCTCACCGTCTCCGGTGCCCAGGCATACGACAACTTCGGCACCAGCGTGGCGGTGAGCGGTGATATAGCCGTCGTGGGCGCGTCCTCGGAGGACTGCTGGGGGTCCCCAATGCCGGCGCGGTCCTACGAGTTCGCCCGGCTGGTCAAGCTCTTGGAGGAGTTCCACGCTATCTCTGACTCCTGTCGAACTGCAAGTTCACCGCCTTCGCGAGAGCCCGATGACGACGCCGCCCAGTACTCGGCGGTGGTGAGCGTGCCGCATGACGCGGGGACCTCCAGGTTTCGGCGAGCGCATTACACTTGGAGCGCGACTACAACAACCTGGCCGGCATCGGCGAGGGGGCAGTACACGCCGCCAAGCGTTTCCTACCGAGCTCTTGCCAGTCGCTGGCCTGTCGGCGGCATCGTCGTGAGCTGGCCAAGATGCTGAACGAGTACGAGGCGCGGCTCCAGATGAACGGCTCCTCGCCCCAGTCCAAGCGCAAGGAGTTGGCCATCATCTGGCGATAGCAGGTCGGGGCGCACTGTCGCCGGCCGGGCCGCCCTTCGCCGCTGGGAAACGAGCGCGGCCTGGTCACGCCCAGAAGGCCAGGTCTCGGCCTGGCGCGTAGGGAAGCCAGCAGAGACTGCCGCCGTAGCTCGGCCGTCGACCAGGCTTTCCAGACCTGGCGCATAGAAGAGCCGAGGCTGGAAAGCCCCGGCCACGCTGTTCCGCCCGGGCTCGGGCGCGGCCGGCTACGCCAGCACGTTGAGGCGCGCGTCCAGCACCTCGAAAGTGGCGGGTATGGCGCCGATGGGCTCGCCCTCTACTTCCACCAGCAGGGCGACAGGGCCCGCCGGCCAAACCTCGACGCGGCGGGCGGTGACGTACACCACCTTCGGATGCTCCACGAAGGCGCCGCTGCGCAGACGGCGCATGTTCGCCAGGTTCGACCAGAAGCCGAGGTCGGGGATGCGCACCAGGTCCAGCAGGCCGTCGTCCGGCCGGGCGCGCGGCGCCGAGCAGATGCCGCCGCCGGAGAAGCGGCCGTTGGCGATCCAGGCGTTCCGCAGCAGCACTTCCTCGGCAGGTCCGCCATCCACTGAGAACAGGACCGGCTGGCTGCGGTAGCGAAGGGTGGTGATGAGGATGCCTTTCAGGAAGGAGAGGCGCCCGCCCAGCCGCTTGGAGCTCCGGTTCACCGCCACGCAGACGGCCGCCCCCATGCCCACCTCGGCCTCGTTGACGAAGTACCGTACCGCGCTCGCTGCCGTCGGGCCCCGTGTAGCGGGCCTTCGCCACGTCCACCTCGCGGGGAGTGCCGGTTGTGAGGCGCTGGATGGCGGCGTCGAGGTCGTGGGGTATGCCCATGGTGCGCACGAAGTCGGCGCCGGTGCCCCGGGGGACGATGCCCAGGCACCAGGCCGGCGCGGACGGGGCGGTCGTCGACAAGCAGGCCGTTCACGACCTCGTTGATCGTGCCGTCGCCGCCCACGACGACCACGCGCTCGTGGCTGGCGGCGCCCTCCCGGGCCAGGTCGGTGGCGTGGTTGGGGCGTTCTGTGAAGACGGCGTCGAAGGCAGGGATAGCGGCGCGCAGCCGGCGCCTCGAACTCAGGCCAGCGGCGCCCGGTGGAGCCGTTGGCCGAGCGCGGGTTGACGATGACGAGGGTCTCGGCCATCAGGAGACGGACTCCACTGCGGGCTGCTCTGCGCTGCGGAAGGCCGTCATGGCGGCCACGGCCTCTCGATAGCGCTCCACCTGCTCTTTGCGCTGCGGGGGCGCCCACCCCAGGGCCTCGCCCATGAGTTCGGCGGCGCGTCCGGCCGCCTCCAGCCCGTGCTGGGGCTCGAAGAGCATGAGGTCCGTGCGGCGAGACATGAAGTCCTCCAGTGTAACGGCCATCTCCTCCTCGACGGCGTATATGGCCTCGGCGGCGAGGACGGGCACCTCGGGCGCCAGAGGCTTCAGAAGGTCGGGGCTCTGGCGGGCGTATGCCAGCACCTTCACATACTCCGTGCCGTAGGTGTCCACCAGGTGGTAGGCAGACTGGCGCGAGACGCCCCAGCTCTCCTCCAGAGGCGGCGCCGCGGCCTCGCGGTAGCGCTCGAAGCGGTCCAGGTCGCCGCCGGGCAGCGCGACGGAGGCGGTGCGACAGGGAGGCTTGGGCCTGGCCAGGCGTCGGGCCAGGTGCTGCGCGACCCGATTGACCAGGTCCTCAGCCATGGCCCGATAGGTGGTGAGCTTGCCGCCGGCTATGGTGATGAAGCCCTCGGGGCCCGCCTGGATCTCGTAGTCCCGGCCCACGTCGGAGGGTGTGCCCTCCTCGTAGACGAGGGGCCGCACGCCGGCCCAGGTGGAGAGTATGTCGTCGGGGCGAGAGATCGACGCTGAAGGCCGAGTTCGCGGCCTCGATGGTGTACGCGACGTCGTCGGTTTCGGCGCGGACCTGACCGGGGTCGCCGGGGTAGTCGGTGTCGGTGGTGCCGATGTAGGTGTACTCCCCGTGTGGGACAGCGAACATCATCCGATCGCCAAACTGGAAGGGGATGGCGTTGGCCAGCGGCAGTCGGGCCTGCTCCACGACGACGTGTATGCCCTTGGTGGGGCGTAGCATGGGCTGCCCCCCCGCCAGCGCCCGCACGCGGTCCGTCCAGGGGCCGGCGGCCGCCACCACCAGGTGGGCATGCAGGGCGCCGGTGGCGCCGCTCAGCCTGTCGGTGAAGTTGACGCCGGTGACGCGCCCGCCTTCGGTGATGACGTCTGTCGCCTCCACGTAGCTGGCGATGGCGGCGTGGTCGCGGGCGGCGGAGCGGACGTTGGCTAGGGTAAGGCGGGCGTCGTTCACCACGCAGTCGAAGTAGCGGAAGCCGCCCTGGAGCCCGTCCAGGCGGACGCAGGGCTCCGTCCGCACCAGGGCATCGCGCGACATGCGCTCTGTGCCGCTGGAGCCTGCGGCGGCCTGCCAGGAGGTCGTAGGCGGTGAGGCCGGCGCGCAGAACGAAGCGGCCGTTCATGCCCCCTTCATACACGGGCAGGATGTAGGGCATTGGGTGCACCAGGTGAGGGGCCAGCCGCAGCAGCACCCCGCGCTCCACCAGGGATTCCCGCACCAGGTGAACGTGCCGCTTGGCCAGGTAGCGGAGGCCGCCGTGCGACCATCCGTGACGATTTGCTGCTCGTGCCGCTGGCGAAGTCGCCCTTCTCTAAAAGGGCGACGCTGAGGCCGCGCTGGGCGGCGTCGCGGGCGATGCCGGCCCCGTTGATGCCGCCGCCGATGATGGCAATGTCGAATGTGTCGGCCTGGAAGCGGGCGATGGCCTCGGCGCGCGTTCGGGACGAGAAGCCTCCGCTCGGCGGTGGTGGTTTGCTAGTCAATCGTCGTCTCCTCTTGCGCCGCGAGCAGCTTGCCAGGGTTCATGATACCGCGCGGGTCGAAGGCCTGCTTGAGGGCCGCCAGCGCGCGCGCGCCGCCCGGGCCCAGGTAGGCCGCCATCCAGGGCCGGTGGTCGCTGCCGATGCCGTGGTGGTGGCTGAGAGCGCCGCCGTTCTCCACGATGGCCTGGGTGGCCGCCGACTTCACGCGCTGCCACTGCCCCAGCTCGTTGCCGTGCTCCTGGGGTGCGAGGAACGTGTAGTAGATGGAGCCGCCATCGCTGTAGCAGTGCGACAGGTGGGCCATGACGTGTCCGCGCTCGCCCATCGCGGCGGCCATGGCATCCCGCACCGCCCGGTGGAGGTCCAGGTAGTGGCCCCAGGTGGCGGCGGTCTCCAGAGTATCGGCCATGATGCCGTGGTCAATGAGCAGGTCGCGCAGGTAAGGGGCGTCGTAACGGGAACGCTCCCAGGCCTCGCCCGGCCCCCGGCCCAGCGAGCGGCCTCCGTGGCGGCTCACCAGCGGGTCCGCCTCCTCCCAGCCCCAGCCCACTTCGCGCTCGCTCCCTTCGAAGCCCAGGATGAGGAGAGCGGCTTGCAGCTGGTGAGGACGCCGCCTGGCCCGAGGGCGGGGCAACCATGGCCAGAGTCGTCTCCGTCTCCGGCTCATCGGAGAGTCGCAGGACGGCCGGCCGCAGCTCGCAGCGCATGAGTTGCCGGCAGGCCTCTACCCCCTCGTGGAAGCTCTGGAAGAGGTAGCCGCGGTAGTCGCGGTGTTCGGGCAGGGGGGCGAGGCGCATGGTGGCGCGCGTGATGACCCCCAAGACGCCCTCGGAGCCGGCGACAGCCTGGTTCAGGTCGGGACCGGCGGCGGCGGCCGGCACCTCCGGCGTGCTCAGGTAGCCGCCGGGGTGGACCAGGCGCAGGCTCTCGACCCGCTCCTCGATCTTGCCGTAGAGCGTCGATTTGTGGCCCGCCGACCGCGTGGCGATCCAGCCGCCCAGGCTGGAATAGTGGAACGACTGGGGGAAGTGACCCAATGTGAAGCCGCGGCTGTTCAGTTGTTGCTCGAGGGCGGGCCCCAGGATGCCGGCCTCGGCGCTGACGGTGCCTGCCACTGAGTCCACCGCCAGGATGCGCTGCAAGCGCCCGAGGTGGAGGGTGATGCAGGGCTTGTCGGCGACTGGATCCAACCCGCCCACCACGGAGGTGCCGCCGCCGAAGGGGATGACGGCGATGCCGCGCTCTGCTGCCAGGTCGAGGATGGCTGCCACCTGCGCCTCGGTCTCCGGCCAGACGACGGCGTCCGTCGGGTTCGGCACCTCGCCCCGGCGCAGGCGGATCAGGTCGCGGTAGCCCTTGCCGAAGCTGTGCACGGCCCGCACGGCGGGCTCGGTGGCCACCGCGCCTTCGCCGGCGGCGCGACGCAGGGCCTCCACGTCGCGGGCTTCCAGCCGCGACGGTCGCACGTCGACCGCCTCCAGAGAGTCGATGCGCGGCGACTCGCCCGTCTCGCCGAAACGGCGGCGGACGTAGGCCCAGAAGCCTTCGGGATCAGGCAGGGGAGAGGCGTGGTCGTCCTCCCCCCAACCCCACCACTTCATCGGCATGATCAGTCTAAGGCGTCCTCCTGGTGGATTGTACCACCGGAAGGCGCTGGCATCTCGCGAGGCGGACAGGCAGTGGCGCTGAGGACGGCCCGGCTCAGCGACCCGTGAAGTGCGGCTCCCGCTTCTCGAGGTAGGCCTGGATACCTTCCACGGCATCCTCGCTTTGGAGGGCCAGCCGCCGCAGGGCCTCGCCCATTCGCACCGCCTCGGCGAAGGGCATGTCCAGGCTGCGCACCGCCACCTCTTTGGTGCAGCGCACGGCCAGCGGGCCGTTGCGGCAGAGTCGCTGCGCCAGGCTCTCCGCCTCCGCCTGCACGCGGTCGTGGGGCACCACCCGGTGCACCAGCCCCATCTCCAGGGCGCGCCGGGCGTCGATGCGGTCGCCGGTGAGCAACAGCTCGAGGGCGTTGCCGAGGCCGACCACCCGCGGCGCCCGCACGGCTCCGACGATGGTTGGCATCCCTAGCGTGACCTCCGGGAAGCCGAAGCTGGCCCGCTCGGAGGCGATGCGGAAGTCGCAGGAGAGGATGAAGGTCATGCCCTCGCCCAGGCAGTAGCCGTTGATGGCTGCCACTATGGGCTTCCACACCTCCAGTCCCTCCTGGAGGTCGCTGCCGAACCAGGTGTCCCAGAAGCTGCGCTGGGCGCTCTGGGCCCGGCGTTCCCCGACCTCCTTCACGTCCTGCCCGGCCGAGAAGGCGCGGTCGCCGGCGCCGGTGATGAGGGCAACCCAAGCGTCGTCGTCCTCGCGGAAGTCCATCCACACCTGGCGCAGGGCCTGGTGCATGGCGCGGTTGAAGGCGTTGAGGACCTCAGGGCGGTTGAGGGTAACATAGGCCACGTGGTCCCGCTTCTCGTAGAGGACTATGCCCGGCACTGCCCGTCACCCTTCTTCAGTGGGCGCTCCTGATGGTGCCTTCTATGACCTCGGGTCGAAGTGATGTGGCGTTAGCCTCCTCCGTCCGGGTAGATTGGCTGGTCCTCACCCTTGCAGCCGATGGCTTTGCCCGGCGTCGACTCGAAATCGATCGGGTCGCCGATCACCACCCACTTGCCGCTCTCCATCCTGACGAACTCTTCCATCTCACTGCCACGGTGATCCGTGGGGCTGAAATTGACGGGCTTAATGCACAAGGAGCAGCACCAGTCGCGGATGGACTCGAGGCCACTAATCAAGCCCTCTCGAGTCAGGTTCTGCCCCGCGAGCTGTAGCCCCTTCACCGCGGCCTCGGCCTGGGCGGCGCCGAACAGGGTGAAGTTGCTCGCCTCGGTACCCTGACCGAAGTCCTTCATGATCTGGATGTGCTTCTGGACTCCAGGGTCATCCGTCTGGTAGATCTGCTTGCCGAAGACCACGCTGATCACACCCTCGGCGTTTTGGGCCCCGGCGAGTGCCGTAAAGATGTCCGTAACGACGACGCCCGTGACTACGAAGGGCACGTCCCAGTTCAGAAGCTCACGCGCTGTCTTGACCATGCTGGCGGCGGGAGGCGGGATGGCGTAGGAGGCGACGACATCAACGCCGGCGTTCTTCAGCCGCTGTGTCTGGGCGGTGACGTCCCACTGCGTGGACTCGTAGGTCTCGCGGGCCGCGATCTGGACGTCGCTGCCCTCCAGTCCCATTCGGATCCCGCGCTCTCCGTCCACCCCGAACTCGTCGTTCTGGACCAGCAGGCCCAGCTTCTTCCCGTTGTAGTTCTCGGCGATGTACTGACCGAGTATCTTCCCCTCGGTCTCGTAATCGGGGTTGCCGCCGAAGCGCGTGTGCACCACCGGGTACGTCCACTTGACGATGCCGCTGGAGAGGAAGAGGTCGGGGATGCCCTGCTCTTCGAGGTACTTATAGACGGTGGAGTGGGTCGACTCGCCCATGTTGAGCACCATGGCGAAGACGTGGTCCTGCTCCACCAGCTTGCGAGTCGCTTCCAGCGCGTCCGCCGGGTTGTAGTGGTCATCGCCGACTATGTATCTGATCTTGCGGCCGTAAATGCCTCCCTGAGCGTTGATGTAATCGAAGTAGGCGCGCGCGCCGTAGACGATGGGCGCGTAGGCCGCGGCCGGCGACTGGCTCAATGGGTAGTGGGCCCCGAGTATGATCTCGGTGTCCGTGACGCCGGGCACGTTCTCGGGTGTCTTGCTGGCCTCTTCCTTGTTCCCTCCGCAGCTCAGGAGAAGCAGACCGGAGAGGAGTATGACCGCGAAAAGGAACCTCCGAGGGAATCCTGGTAGCATGTCAATCCCCCCTTTTGTGTTGCCCGGGCGATTGTCGTCTACCCGAGCGGAGCGGACCCAGTTTCGAATCGTCCTTTCTGGGTCCTCGCGGCCCCGGCGGGTTGTGTCAGGGTCCAGGCGTGGAACTGGGGCGGCGCGGTTTGACGGCGCTCACCAAGCGTGTCAGCCGGGCGCCCCAGACCGTCCGCCACTTCGGCGCCGAGTAGCTTGCCTGGCGGATTAGGCCGGCCACGCCGCCCGGCGCAAAGATGATGAAGATCATCAAAGGGATGCTGTATGCGGCGCCCCGGAGCTTCTCGAAGTCGGCCGCGGTGGTGGGTATGTATCCCTGCAGGGCGCTCAAGGAAGGGATTTTGACAATGAGGCCCGATAGGGAGTCAACCAGCTCGTTTTGGAAGGCCATGAAGAAGGCCGCGAAGACCGTCCCTGCGATGGAAGCGAGGCCGCCCAGCACGACAGCCACCACCATGGTGATCGACTTGATGATCTCAAAGCTGTCCGGGCTTATGAACGCCTCGTTGTAGACGAACAGGCCGCCACCGACGCCGGCGTAAAGACCGCTGAGGGCGAAGGCGGTCATCTTGTAGAGCGACATGTTGATTCCCATGTGCTCCGCCGCCACCTCTGTATCGCGGACGGCGATGAAGGCCCTCCCGATGCGGCTGCGGGTCAGGTTCCATGCCATCGCCGTCATGATGACGGCGGGCACCATGATCTCGTAGTAGATCCATTGACGGTCGGTCACCAGGTCCTTCAGGGAATTCGGTGGTTGGGGCCTGTCCAGCAGGATGCCCTGCACGCCGCCCGTCCAGCGGGCCATGTTAACGTGGACTTGGTGGCCGGCGAAGGTGACTGAATCGAGCTTCAGCACCTGGGGCAGCGCTATGATCATGGCCAGCGTAGCGATGGCCAGGTAGGGGCCGCTCAGTCGCAAGGCGGGCGCCCCCAAGACAAACCCCAGGGCCCCCGTGAACAGGCCGGCCGCAATCACCGCGACCCAGAGGGGCACCTCTTGACCGAGAAAGCCCTGGCTCATGAGGCTGGCGGCCACGTAGGCCCCGACCGCCACCAGGGCGGCGTGGCCGAGGGATATCTGACCGCTGTAGCCGGTAAGCAGGTTTAGACCCATGAGGATGATGAGCCAGAGGCCGAAGCGCGTCGCCTGGAAGGTGCGAAACGGGTTCAGAAAGGCGCTGAAGAAGGGCCATGTGTACAGGTAGGGGAAGATGGCCGCCACCACCAGCAGCAGGACAAGAGCCAGGACGCCCGGTCGCAGCAGTGTGCGCGTGCGCGGCATTTCAGACCTTACGAATCACCCGGCGACCGAGGAGGCCGGTCGGGCGCACCAGCAGGACAAGTACGATGACAAAGAAGGCGGCAGTGGTGTCGATCTCGGAGCCGATGTACGTGCCGGCCATGTTCTGGATGATGCCCAGGAGTAACCCCCCCAGGATAGCGCCGGGTAAGCTCTGGAGGCCGCCTAAGACGGCGGCCGCGAAGGCGAAGATCAGGGTACCGACCATCATGTTGGCCGACAGGAAGATGATGGGCGCCACCAGCATCCCTGCCATCGCTCCCACCGCCGCCGCGAAGGCCCATCCCATGGTCAGCATACGGCTGGCGGGGATACCAACCATGCGGCAGGCTGCCCGGTTCTCGGAGGCAGCCCGCATCGCCAGCCCCAGTCTTGTGTAGGTGAGGAACAGGTAGAGGCCCAGCATTATGAGCAGCGACACACAGAACACGCCGATGTTTAGCCGGCTGATGACGATGGGCCCCGCTCTCAGCGCCGAACCCTGGAACAAACCAGGCGAGGGGAACGGCTTGGCGATGCCGCCGTACCGCCAGATGGCCACCGTGTTGAAGAGGGTGAAGAGCCCCAGGGTGATGATGACGGAGTTGATTACCGGCGCCTCCTCTACCGGTCGCAGCGCTATCCTCTCCACCAGTGCGCCGATGGCGGCGGCTATGAGGACGGCGAGGAAGAATGGCAGCCAGTAGTTCAGGTCCAGAGGCAAGGACCAGGCGCCGAAGAAGGCGATCATGGACCAGCCGATGAAGGTGCTGAACATCGCCATCTCGCCCTGGGCGAAGTTGACGACCCCCGTGGAGCGGTAGATGAGGACGATGGCCAGGGCAACGATCGCATACACGCTGCCCATTGATAGACCGGTGGCCACCGTCTGTATGAACTCAGACACGGGTCCTGCGCAGCTCCCGTTCAGGCGAATCCAGGGAGATTCCGGAAATCCGGCTTGCTACGGCGGCATCGTGCGGCGCTTGTGCACATGGGGCGCCCCGTCGCTCGCCGTTTTCCGCCCGCCATATGGATCGCTCCGGTTCTGGCGGCCAGCACTTGCTGTGCTCGCCGCCGCGAAGCGCTCCTAGAGTAACCGCTCCCGTCCCTGTGAACAAGCGATCTCGGTCTCGATTGCTCATTGCCCGCCGGCCGTCGTAGGCTGTGAGTGCAACGAGGCAGTGAGGCTCGCGCCGGGGGACGGCCTCGAGGCCGGGAGGTCACCGACATGGAACACGAGGAATATGACGTAATCGTCATCGGGTCCGGAATGGGAGGCCTGACGGCGGCCGCGCTCACCTCCAGGGCGGGTCTCCGAACGCTGGTGCTGGAGCATCACTTCACCGCCGGCGGCAACGCGCAGTGCTTCCGGCGGAAGAAGATGTTTGACTTCGACGTCGGGCTTCACTACATCGGGGACTGCGGGCCGGGAGGGCTGTACCAGGCGGTGCTGGGGCAGCTCGGCCTCGCCGACAAGGTCGAGTTCCTCCCCATGGACCAGGACGGCTTCGATACCCTCATCTACCCCGACCTGAGGTTCCGTGTGCCGGCCGGCTGGGACAACTATGAGAGCCGGCTGAAGGAGACGTTCCCGGAAGAGGCGCGGGCCATTGAGCGCTTCTTGTCGTTCATGAAGGCCATGGCTCATCGCCGGTTCGGTGGCCCGAGCCCCGAGGTCATGGCCCTCGAAGAACGGGTCAGGAAGCCGTGGGACGCCTGCACGCTGGGCGAGGTGTTCGACAGCCTGGAGTGCAGCCTCCGCCTGAGGAGCGTGCTCAGCGCCGAGTCGGGCAACTACGGCGCTCCGCCCTCGCGGGCCTCGGCGGCCCTGCACGCCTTCATTCTCGATCACTACCTGAAGGGCGCCTACTACGTGCACGGGGGCTCCCGCACCCTCATCGACGCCCTGGTGGGGACGATCGAGGAGAACGGCGGCCGGGTCCGCCTGCGCTCGCGGGTGAGCCGGATCCTGGTGGAGGGGGGCCGGGCGGCCGGCGTGGAGCTGGCGAAAGGCGAGGTGTTCCGCGCCCGCCACGTCATCTCCAACGCCGACGCCAAGCGTACCCTGCTGGAGATGGTCGGCGAAGAGCGCATCAGCGCCGGCCTGCGGGAGCGGCTGCTCGCCTACCGCATGTCGCTGCCCCTTTTCGTCGTCTATCTGGCGCTCCAGGTGGACCCGCGCGAGCTGGGCCTTCGAAACAGCAACTACCTGCTTGCCCCTACCTATGACCCGGAGGAGCAGTACGCCGCCTGCCTCGCGGGTGAGATCCCGGAGAGACCTGGCGCCTACATCACCATCGCTTCCCTCAAAGACCCGGAGAGCCGGAACATCGCGCCGGAAGGCTACACCAACCTCCAGATCATGACCATCGCCCCGGCTCAGCTCAGCTCGTGGGGCGCTGAGCAGGGGCCGGCTTCGGGCGGCCGCTACCGCCACACGATGCCCTACACGGTGGCGAAGCGCACTCTCGAGGAGCGGCTCCTCGAGGTCGCGGATGAGATGATGCCGGGGCTTGTGAGGAACGTCGTCTGGCGTGAGTCGGCCACGCCCCTTACCCAGGAGCGCTTCACGCTCTCCACCGGCGGCACGAGCTACGGCTTCGAGCACGCGCCGGACCAGTTCGGGGATCGCCGCCTGGCCTCCCAGACGGAGATACCGGGCCTCTACCTGGCTGGGGCCAGCACCGTCTTCGGGCACGGCATAGCGGGGGCAATGGTCAGCGGCGTCGCCGCCGGCAACGCCGTCATCGCCGCCTCCTCCTAGGTGGATGGCCGTGGCCCGGCTGGCGCTGGTCAACGCCCGCCTCATCACCATCGACGCCGTGGTCGAGGGCGGCCTGCTGGTCGAGAAAGGGCGCATCGCCGCCGCCGGCCCCGACGTTGAGCCAGCAGGCCGGCGACGAGGTGCTGGACCTGCGCGGCCGCTACCTGGCGCCCGGCTTCATCGAGCTGCACACCCACGGCGGCGGCGACCACTCGTTGCTCACCGAGGACCCCGCCGAGGTAGACGCCTACGCCCGCTGGATAACCTCTCGAGGCGTCACCTCCTTCCTCATCGGCGTCGCCGGCGGTGAACACGAGCGCATCCTCCGCGCCCTCCAGCGCAGCGCTGTCTTCTTCGAGAGGCCGCCGGCGGGCGCTCAGGCCCTGGGCTACTTTCTCGAGGGCCCATTCCTCAACCCGCGGCGCAGGGGCGCCTTCCCCGAAGCCTGGCTGCGGCCGCCCGACGTGGCCCAGTTCCGCGAGTACGTGGAGGCGACGGGGCGCCGGCTGCGTCTCGTCACCCTGGCGCCGGAGCTGCCCGGCGCCGACGCCCTCATCGCCGCCGCGCTGGAGGCGGGGGCTGTCCCCAGCCTGGGCCACAGCGACGCTACCTACGAAGAGGCCCTTCACGCCTTCGAGGCCGGCGTCCGCCACGTCACCCACTGCTTCAACGCTATGCGACCGCTGGCCCATCGCGACCCGGGCTGCCTGGGCGCGGCCCTCACCACGCCTTCCGTCACCTGCGAGCTCATCCTGGACGGCTCTCACGTCCATCCGGCCGCGGCGGCGCTGCTCGTGCGGGCCAAGGGCGTGGACGGCACGGTGCTGGTCAGCGACGCCCTACCTCCGGCTGGCAGCGAGCGGGAGACCGTGGAGTGGGAGGGGATGAGGGCGAAGGTGGTGGGTCGAGCCGCCGTCGGCGAGGACGGAACCATCATCGGCAGTCTGGCCACCACGGATGAGGTGCTGCGCAACGCCGTCGCCTGGCTGCCGGTCACCTTGCCCGAGGCGGTGCGAATGGCCACCTGCAATCCGGCTCGTGTCCTCGGGCTGGACGGAGCGCAAGGGCTCGCTGCGCCCCGGCGCCGACGCCGACCTGGTGGTCCTGGACGACGGGCTCCGGGTGGAGATGACTGTCGTGGCGGGCGAAGTCGCCTACCGCCGGCCCGACGTCTCCTGACCTCTGTGAGCGGACGGCAGCTCCGCGCCCCTTTCGGCACCTTGCTTCGGCGCTGGCGTCCTCAGTACTGGTCGATGATCTGACGCGCGGCGGCGAGCGCCAGCACCTCGTTAGAGCCGTCCTCGATCATGGAGGCGCGGGCGTCCCGCAGGAGCTTCTCTACCAGCAGTTCCTTGCACAGCCCGTAGCCGCCGAAGATCTGGACCGCGTCGCTGGCCACCTCGAAGGCGGCCTGGGTGCAGAAGACCTTGGCGGCGATGGAATAGCGGGTGGCCGGGGGCATTGTGTCCGTGTTGTAGACGATGGCGGCCCTCGATAGGGCCCTGGAGGCCTCCACCTTCACGAACATGTCAAAGAGCTTGTACTGGACGAGCTGGTGCTCAGCGATGGGCTTGCCGCCCTGGACGCGCTGCTTGGCATAGGCGAGGGCCTCCTCGAAGGCGGCGCGGGCCACGCCGGTAAAGCAGGCCCCCATGCCGGCGTTGGCCTGTGAGAGGAGCCAGTCGATGGCGAGGGGATACAGCGCGGGCTCCACGAGCATGTAGCGCCGCGGGATGCGCACGTCGTCGAAGAAGATCTCTCCCTGGTTGAGGGCGCGCTGCCCCAGCTTGTTCAGGGGCTTTCCCTTGGAGACGCCGGGCAGGTCGAGGGGAACGACGGCGACGCCGCTGCCTCCCTGGCCCGCCGAGCGGTCCAGCGCCACGAATGTGAGGGCGTGGGTAGCGATGGTGCCGTTGGATACCCAGGACGACTTCTGGCCGCTGAGCACCCAGTCATCGCCGTCGAGACGGGCGTTCACGTCATAGGCCACGGCCGGGTTGCTGAACTGGTCGGTGCCGATGAGCAAGCTGTCTGAGCCGTGCTGGGGCTCGGTTATGGCCCAGCAGCCGATGAGCTTGGCTTCCCGGTCGCGGGCGAAGGGGCCGACGATCTCCTCCATGAGCTCCTGGTTGCCGGTGAGCTGGCACACCCCGGCCGTGAACGAGAACGGGAAGGGCGCGCAGCCGAGGGCGATGGCGAGGTCGGAGCTGCCCCAGCCCATCTCCTCGGCGACAATGTGTTGCTCCAGGGGGCCCAGGTTGGCGCCGCCCATCGACTCGTCAAACCCGCGAATGTGGAAGCCCTGGTCATAGGCCTTCTTGAACACGTCCCAGAAAGGAGAGCCCTCCTTGATGACGTCTTCTGGGTCGGCGAGCTTGTCCAGTTCGAGGCCGGCGGGCCGCAGCACCTCGGCGGCAAACCGGTGGGCTTCCTCTTTGAGGGCAACTTGGGCTGGCGTCAGTTCCTTGTTGAGGTCGAGGTAGAGGCTCATTGGGGCTCCCTTCTGGCGATGCTGCCGGCCGTGGGCTAACTCGACACACTGCTAGGCTGGTCGGCCCTGGAAGTCGGGGTGGCTGGCATCCAGCCAGACGTTGGCGAACCAGTAGGCGACGCCGAACCACCCCCAGTTTCTGCCGTTCATCACGTAGGGGCGGGCCACGCTGCGTGCGATCTCGTTGAAGTAGCGGTAGCCGGGCAGGATCTCGAAATCGAGCCGGTGCTGGATCTGGAAACCGATCTCCCGCCGCTTCTCGTAGTCAAACTCCTCCCGCTGCTGGTCCAGCAACTGGTCGAGGAGCTTGTCGGACACGCCAAAAGAATTGAAGCCGCCTCCGGTGTGGAAGAACGGGTAGAGCCAGTCGTCTAGATCGGTGAAGCCGTTGTCGAAGCTCCAGGTGAAGCTGCACGACTCTGCCGGGGCGCCGGTCGCGGCGCGGGCGAGGCAGGAGACGATCTGCGTGTAGCCGGTCTGATCGACATCGGCCTGGACATTTATGCCCAAGTTCTGCTCCAACTGGCGCACCACCTGGGGCAGGATCTTCTGCGGGACGGTGGGCGGGATGGAGGAGAACAGAATGCGAATGTTATCCAGGACGTCCTTGCCGCCGGCCGCGTCGAATAGCTTGCGCCCTTCGGCGATGTCCGCCTCCCGCTCGCCGGGGCCGTAGCGGTAGCCGCCGAGGGTGGTGAGCTTCTCCTGGGGTGTCGCCCAGCGTGTGATCGGCCAGGCGATGGCATCGCTCAGGAGGAAGCGGGGGTGGCCGGGGGCGGCCGGGTAGATCTGCTCGCCCAGAGCATTGCGGTCCTGGGCCAGGTTGATTGCCGCGCGCATGCGGAAGTCCTGGTAGGGCGGCCGGTCGATGAGGAGGGCGGAGGCCAGGCCGCCGGTTATCCCGTTCTCGGTCAAGCGAATGCCTGGCATCTCATCCAGCAGGTGGAAGATGTTGCTCTGGTCATTGAAGGTGGCGACGTCTACCTGCTTCGTCTTGAATGCCGTTTCAACCACGCTATCACTCTCGGGCGGATAGTAGGCCTCAACGGCGTCCAGGAAGGGGCGGCCCGTCCCCATGCCCTCCGGGTTGTCATCGGCGGCGAACCAGTCGGGGTTGCGGACCACACGCAGCAATCGCAATACGTCCAGCTTGTCGAACATGAAGGGGCCGGAGCCGACCATCTTGTTGTCGGCGTTCATGTCGTCGGTATTGGGGTCGACGAGCTCGCGAGGAATGACAAAGGAGTTGCGGTCGGCCAGGAAGTGCAGGAAAGGGGCGCAGGGTCTTTTGGTGGTGATGCGGAGGGTGCGGTCGTCCAGCACCTCCATCTTGTCGATCGTCTCCCACTGGTAGCGGCGGTAGTAGAGGGCACGTTTGGGACTATCGGGGTTGAGCTGGCGTTCTATGCTGTACTTGAGGTCTTCGGCGGTGACGGGCCGGCCGGCGGTGTTGGGCCAGTCCTGGCGGATCTTGGGAGTATCGTGGAAGCGGGCGGTAGGGCGGATGCGGATGATATAGGTGAGCTCGTCGACCTGCTCGGGCATGGCGGGGTTGCCCTGGGCGTCGCAGGAGAGGTCGGGCCACATGATCTGCTGGACCTCATCGAAGTAGTTGAGGACCTTGCTGAAGATGTAGGACTGGATGTTGTACATGGGGCCGAGGCGGGTCTGGTGAGGGTCGCGAGTGTCCAGGATCAAGGAGTCGTACTGGAACCAGCGGTAGGTGCCGCCGCGGCTGCCGACGGTGGTGAGCGCCGGCTGCCCTCCCGGCGTGGCCGCGGGTGAGCCCACCGCGGGGCCGTTCGCGCCGCCGCGGCAGCCGATCAGCGGCAGGCCGGCGGCAGCGGCGCCGGCGGCCAGCGCCCCCGCCAGCAGACGCCGGCGGCTCAGCCTCTCAGTCCGCAGTCTCGTCCAGTAGTTGTCCTCTCTCACGGTGATCCGCCTTACCCCTTTGCGTCCTGTTCTCTCAGACCTCTGCCTGTCGCCCTATGCCCTTCCCGCGCGTAACCTCGGGTCCATGATGTCCCGGAGGGCGTCGCCGAGCAGGTTGAACGCCAGCACAGCCAGCGTAATGGCCAGGCCGCTGAAGACCGCCTGCCAGGGTGACGTCTGGATGAAGTCGCTGCCCTCGGCGAGCATCTGACCCCAGGAGATCCCCGGCGGCGTTAGGCCGAGGAATGACAAGCCCGCCTCGGCGATGACGACCGTGCCAAGACCAATCGTGAAGATGACTATGATCGGCGCCGCCGTGTTTGGCAGGATGTGCCGGATCATGGTGCGTAGGTCCGAGGCGCCCAGGACGCGCGCCGCTTCGACGTAAGGCATCTCGCGCAGGCTCAACACCGTTCCCCGCACGATGCGTGACACCTGGCTGATGCCCACGATGCCGAAAGCCAGGATCAGGTTGCGGATGTTGAAACCGAAGTAGGCGCCGATGAGCAGCATTAGGAGAAGACCAGGGAAGACCTGGAGGGCGTCCATGAGGCGCTGCAACAGCATGTCGAGCCAGCCCCCGAAGTAGGCGGACACGATTCCCGCCACAGCCCCGGCGGTTATCGAGATGGCCAGGGCGCCGACGCCAATGCCAAGAGAGCGGCGGGCGCCCCAGATTACCCATGACCAGGTATCCTGACCGGAGCTGTCCGTTCCAAACCAGTGTGCCGCGGAAGGCGCCGCCGTCCTGTCCAGTTCGGTAGGGGAAAGGGCAGCCGGGTTGAACACACCCGGGCTGTAGTTGGGGTTGGGTCGCTGGAAGGTCTCACGTGGGTCGTAGCGGCCAAACACCGGCGCTCCTACCGCCGCCACGACGAGAAGGGCGATGACCAGCAGTCCAAAGGTACCCAGGGGCTTGCGCACCGCCAGCCGGCGGGCCGTCACCCACCAGGCCGGCCGGCGGGGGAGGGTCCATTGCTGCTCCAAGGACGCTGCTTCTGTTGTCACTGGCTCTCTCACAGGCCGTCGTCAGTGGTAGCGAATGCGTGGGTCCAGCCAGGCGTAGCTGAGATCCACCACGATATTCGTCATGACCAGCACGATACCCACCAGCAGCACGGTGCCCTGAATCATGGGCAGGTCGTTCTGCTGGAATGAGACCACGAGGAACTGAGCGACTCCAGGCAGGGCGAACATGCTCTCCAGGATGAGGTTGCCTCCGAAGAGGGTGCCCACCAGGAGCCCGACAATGGTGAAGACGGGGATCATGGCGTTCTTCATCGCATGGCCCATGAGGACAGCCCGCTCGCGCAGGCCCTTGGCCCAGGCGGTGCGGATGTAGTCCTGACGCAACACCTCTAAGAGCTGCGAGCGCAGCAGACGCATGATGACGGCCCCCATGGCGAGGCCTCCCGCCAGGGCGGGTAAGGCCATGGCCTGGAGGTTCAGGCTGGGGTTGTCGAAGAAGCTGTGGTAGTTGGTAGTGGGCGGGCCCCAGCCAAACCAGTTGAAGGCGAACAGATGCAGCAGTGTGGCCAGGTAGAAGGACGGTATGGCCAGCCCCAGGATGGCGAAGAAGCGCAAGCCATAGTCAAGCCAGGTGTCCTGCCGGACGGCCGAGATGACGCCTATGGGGATGCTGATGACCAGGGCGACAAGGATCTGGAGTAATCCCAGCTCGACAGATGTCCCGAGGCGGTGCTTGAGCTCCACCACGACCGGCTTCTGGCTCATGAGCGAGGTGCCGAAATCGCCCCGCGCCGTGTCCAGCAGGTAATGCCCGTACTGCGCGAGGAGCGGCTTGTCGGTGCCCATCTCCTTGCGGATGGCGGCCACTGCCTGGTCGTACTCCATGCCGCCGAAGGAGGACTGAGCGACGCGCCGCTCGGCAATGTCGGTCCGCAGGTGGCTGACCAGGAAGACAATAGTGACGACGAGGAAGATGACGGGGATGTTGAGGAGAATGCGCTTGGCGATGTACCGCTGCACGAGGCCACCCTTCTCCGGAAGGGGTGTATCGAGCCCGGCGCTCGATCAGTCCCTCGGGCCGCCTGTGTGCCAGCACCGGCGACGGAGCAGTCCTGGTTCCGCCCGGCTGTGGTGGCCCTTTGGTCGCGATCCCTCGCACACCGGGTCAGCGCCAACATTATGGCTAGACGCTTGGCGGAGCGCAATACCGTTCCTAGGGGCGCACGGCCGTGCGCCCCTACTACTGTGCGCCTCTACTGCTAATCGTGAATCTCGACGCGGGTGCCGGCCTGGGCGAAGAGCCAGAAGTACTGGGCGTCGTGGAGGCGGAGGCCGACGCAGCCGTGACTGGTCGCTTCGGCGCCGAACACGGAATCGGGGCGCCAGTAGTTGAGATGAAGCGCATCACCCTTACGGTCGAAGTACTGGGTGAAGAGCACCCTCTCCACGTCGTAACGGGCCTGCGAGGGGTTGTAGCCTGCCTGGGAGGCCGTCATCCGTTCCAGCACGATGCGCCCGTCGGGCTCGATGTACTGTGTGCCGCGCGGCGTCTCGAAGCCCGGCGCGCCGGTGGTGGCCGCCGCGAGGTGCACCGCCTGCTCGCCTACCATGGCCCGCGCCGTCTGCTCCGACAGGTTGACGTCGATCCACTTCTCCTCTGCGCCGAAGTCGATCAGGGGTGATGTTTCCCCTCTAGGAGCTGGAAGACGAAGGCCCCAAAGACGTAGCTGCCGTCCTCCAGTTGGAGCCATTCGCTGGCCCAGGGCGGGCTCGCCGAGACCCACGTCTGCTCTCCCACCAGCCAGTTCTCCCCCTGCACGACGGCGGTGACGCGCACCGGCGCCTGGTCCGGGAGAGTCCCCAGCGGTACGTTGTGGGTCGAGGGGTCCGGCCTGGTCCGCAGTTCGCCCCCGACAACGATGGCTTCGCCGGGCTGGAGTTGCGGCACCGGCGTTGAAGTCGGCTCCGGCGGGAGTGTCGGCGGTACGGGTGTGGGGATCTCGGTGGGGACGGCGGTCGGCGTCGGGGTGGACTTCGAGGGCCCCAGGTAGCACGCCTGCCCCAGAACGAGATTCAGGGCGAGTGCCGCCAGTAGACCGGCGGGACCCAGCGCGTGGCGAAAGCGATGTCTTCTCGCGGGGCTGCGTCGCGGCTCTGGTTGTTCGAGAGGCGCATCATGATTCCTGGTGCTGGGCACCATTGTAACGCGGATACCACCTGTGAACAGAGGGCCGCGTCGATGAGGGGCGCGAATCTGTCAGGACCGGACCAGCTCGTCCATGGTCTGACGGTAGAGCTCGAGGGCGGCCAGGCGGCGTCGCCAGGCCAGACGCTTGTGCTCGCGGGAGGCGCCGCTCATCTCCACAGCCCGCGATGAGTTGAGGGCGGCCTGCCCTTGCTCCGCCAGACCCCGAAAGACCATGTTCACGTCCCAGTGGGGTCGACGGCTGGACCACCAGAACTGGCAGCTATGGAGGGCGGTGTCGAGGATGTTTCTGGCGATGCCGGTGTGCCACTGGCTTGGAGGGTTGTCGGCGCACTGCTCGGCCTGCTGCTGTAGCTCGATGCAGAGGGTGAGGTGCTCCCAGAGCAGCCCGTGAATGTGGTTGCCGGGGTCGTTCCAGAGCGGGTAGGGCACGCCGCGGGCCAGGTCATCGGCGCTGGTGCTCCAGGAGCTGGCCAGAGGCCAGCAGCCCTCCAGGTGAGGAAACCTGTCGACTATCTCGCTCACGGTGGCGAGTCGAATGAGCGAGGCGTCCTCTTCGCGCTGATGTTCCATGCCCAGGAGGTGATGTGGAAGCGGGTACTGCCGCCTGTCGCCGTTGCCGTCGGACGGATGGGAGACACGGCGCACTTCCTCCACCACGCTGCGGGCGTAGCCGGCGGTGACCAGCCTGGGGCTGGCGGCTTCTTGCCGGGCCAGCAGGCCGGTCGACTCCGGGCGCAGCTCTTTGTAGACCTCGCCCAGGAAGGCCTCCACCCAGCCGGCGATGTGATGGCCGTAGGTCTCGGCGTCCATAGCTGTCACTACGTAGACGTCGCCGCGCCGGTGGCGACCAAGGTTGCGGAGCTTGTCCAGGAAGCCGTGGGCGTCCAGCGTCTGGAAGGATATGCCGTTGCTCAGGATGTCGTCGCGGAAGATGAAGTTGATGGGCGCATCCAGGGGGTTGCCTCTCTGCACCACGTCGGTGGGCCACTGGCCGTGGCAGGCGATGCCGCTCAGTATCACCCAGTCGTGCCCGAAATCGACCACGGGTGAAAGGATGCGGTCGCTGTAGCACATCTCGGGCGGGAAGAAGCCGCGGGGAGCGTAGGTGTGCCCCAGGTAGCGGCGGTTGGTGTTGTAGTTGGAGCGGATCTGGCGGCGTATCTCCTCCTCGGGGATGAGGGGAAGGATGGGGTGATACTTGGCGGAGCCGGTGAACTCCACCTGGCCCCGTTCGGCCAGCCAGCCCAGCCCCTCGACCACGTCCTGGTGGGCGTTGTCGATGAGCATCTCGGTGAGGACGCCATTGATGTTGACCGTCACGCGGGCGTGGGGGTTATCGGCGAGGAGCTGGATCAGGGGGCGGTAAGACTCGCAGACTATTTGGCGGAGGACATAGGGAAGCTGGGTAGGGGGCTGATAGAAGTGCAGCAGCAGGGCCCAGTGTGTTGCCAACCCCGGTCCCGTGAGAGATCACAAGCCCCGCCACCGCCCGCAGAACGGGCGGACACCATGTAAAACGCTCCAACCGCATAAATGGTTAACTAAATGTCGTCGCGCTAAGCCTATCCGGCCCCGGGCCGCTCTTCACCCCCGGCTTGTGGGTTCTCGACTTGAAGCACGGGCAGGATGCGGGCCAGGTCTGACGGGTAGTTGACGTTCCAGAAGCTGCGGCCCTCAGGGTCGAGGCGCTGGAGTTCGTCGTGACTCACGTACCGAACGTGTACGTCCGGCAGGAACTCCACGAACCGCCTCTTGCCGCCGTCCAGGGTCCTTTCGATGGCCGGGAGGCAGGTGCGCCGGTAATAGGCGTGCAGGGGCTCCTCTTTGCCTTCCCAGAGCGGCATGACGACGTCAACGTCGGGATGCAGGAGGCTCTGTAGGTATCGAAGCAGCGGCTGGCTGAGGAGAGGCATGTCGCAGCCCAGCGCCAGCGCGACGGGCTGGGTGGACGCCAGCAGGCCGCTGTAGAGGCCGGCCAGGGCGCCGCCTGGACGCGCGTCTTCCACCTGGCGGAGCGGCGTCTGCGAGTTCACGGCAGGAGGAGACATCCCCGGCGCTCTGACGACGACGATCTCGTGCGCCATTGGGCCTACGGCGTCGACGACGTGCTGGAGGAGGGAGCGGCCGGCGACGATCTCCGCCGCCTTGTCGCGCCCGAATCGCACGCTGCGCCCGCCGGCCAGGATGATGGCCGAGAAGGAACTCTCAGGGTTCATGGCCTCTGGGCTGATCCTACGGCTTCGGGTGCGCTACGAAGAAGTCCCAGATAACGTCAGTGGCGTCGATGTCTTGCGTCGTGATCGCCGGCGGCATGGCAGACCCCGGCCAACTGTGACGCCGGGATGATTATCGGCGTGGGCAAGGGGCGAGTAGAGCGCGTGACAGACGCGGGCCCGGCGGGGCGGATTGCGTTCTATGCGGAGGGGCCGGCCGCTGTCACTTCCAGGATGCCCCTGCGGAAGGCCTCGAGGTTGAGGTCCAGCTTGTCGGCCGGCAGGCTCTCGCGGAGTTCGGGTTCAAAGGCTTCGAGCCCGACCGGCAGCACGTCGGTGCCGACGAGCGCGCCCAGCATGACGATGTTGGTGAGGATGCCGGCGCCCAGGTCGAGCGCGATGTCGGTGGCATCGAGGAGCCAGGCGTGGCTCGATAGCTGCTCCAGCGTCCTTATCACCTGCTCCCTACGGGGGTACTCGGCGGCGCCTGTGGCCACGGCCAGCGGGTGAACGGGCCGCGAGTTGGCGATGACGGTGACCTCCGGGTTGCCGTACCGAGCCAGCACCCGCAGGGTCTCCAGCGGCTCCAGGCCGAGGATGACGTGCGCGCGGCCCTCGGGGATGAGGGGGCCGTACTGGCCATCGCGCGAGATGCGCAGATGGCTCATAACGGCGCCGCCCCTCTGGGAGGCGCCGTAGGTCTCGCCGACGGTGACGTGGTAGCCTGCCTTCACCAGGGTCCGGCCTATGAGCTGGGCGATGAGCACGTTGCCCTGGCCGCCCACGCCGGTGACGATGACGTTCAGCGGGTCTCTATCTTCCATGTCAGACTGCCTCCCGGATGATGGCCGAGGCGGGACAGATGTCGGCGCAGACGCCGCAGCCGCTACAGACCATCTCATCGATCCTGGCCACGCCGCCATCGCTGTCCCAGACCAGCCCGGGGCACTGGAAGACTCGCGTACAGAGGCGGTTGCAGCCGCAGCTCTCGCCCAGGCATCTCTCGCTGTCCACGCGCATGCGGTAGGCCGCCTTCTCCTGCCGGGCCCGGACCAGGGCGCACTTCCTCCTCGATATCAGCACGCGCACGCCGCCTTCGTCCGCCATCAGGTCGAGCAGCTTCTCGGTCGTGCCCGGAAGGTCGAAGGGGTCCGTGACCTCCACGCGCACGCCCAGCGCGCGACAGAGGGCCTCGATGTCCACAGGGGTCGTCGCCTCGCCCAGGGCGTTGGCGCCCGTGCCTGGATGCGGCTGGAAGCCGGTCATGGCCGTGGCGCTGTTGTCGAGGATGAGCATCGTGAAGTTGGAGTGGTTATAGACGCCGTTGATGAGGGCGGGAATGGCGGCGTGGAAGAAGGTCGAGTCGCCGCAGACGGCCACCACGGGCTGCTTGAAGCCCATGGCGCCCAGCTTGCCGAAGCCGGAGGCGAGGCCGGTGCCCGAACCCATGGCGTGCATCGTCTTGAGCTGGAAGTAGCCCGTCGGCCCGAGGGCCATGCGTGTAGCAGCCGATGTCGCCGGTCACGAAGCCGCCTCGCCCGTCCAGCTTGAGGGCGTTCTTCACCGACCAGAAGGTGGCCCGGTGGGGACAGCCGGCGCAGAAGCCGACCACCCTGGCGTGGGTGACCAGCCCGGTCAGCGCCTCGGCCTTCTCGACGTACTCCCTCGGCTGCGCCGGCTTCTCGACGCCCAGCACGGTGGCCAGCGCCCCCAGCACCAGGTCCGGGTTCAGTTCGCCGACGGCCGGAAGGTGGCCGCTGCGCTTGCCGTAGAACGTGAGCGGGCCGACGGCAGAGAGGTTGCCGCCGACGAGCTCCTTGAGGTTGCCCTCCAGGAAGGGGTCGATCTCCTCCACGACCAGCACCTTCTCGGCCTGTGCCAGGTGCTCCAGGACCAGCTTCTCGGGCAGGGGCCAGGTGGTGCCCAGCTTCAGGATGCCCACCGAATCCTCCAGCCCCAGGGCCTTCACCGCCTCCAGCGAGTAGAACCAGCCGCTGCCGCAGGTGACCATCAGCAGTTCCGGCTTCTCCGGGCCCCTGTACCAGTTGAAGGGTGAGGTCTCGAAGAGCTCCTGGGCCTTCGCCAGCTTCTGGTGCAGCAGGCTGTGCTTGAGGGGCGCCGGAAGCGAGGCGAACTGGACAGGGGACGTCGGCGCGAAGCGGCCCGGCCGGCTCGGCGGCGTGAGCTCCCCCAGGCGGACGTCGCCGCGGGCGTGGGAGACGCGGGTGACGCCCCTCACCAGGCAGACCGTCTTCAGCTCTTCGGATAGCTCGAAGGCCCAGCGGGTCATGTCCTTGGCTTCCTGGAAGGTGGCGGGCTCGAGGAGGGGCAGGTCGGCCCACTTGGCGATGGGGCGGGAGTCCTGCTCGTTGGTGCTGGAGTGGGCCGAGGGGTCGTCGGAGACGACCAGCACCAGGCCGGCGTTGGTCCCCGTGAGGTTGAGGGTCATCAGGAAGTCGGAGGCCACGTTGAGGCCGTTCTGCTTCATGGCCACGATGGCCCGCACCCCGGCGAAGGAAGCCGCCGCGGCGGCCTCCAGGGCCACCTTCTCGTTCACCGACCACTCGACGTAGATGCCCGCCTCCTTGGCGGCCTCGGCCAGGCTGCCGATGATCTCCGAGGAGGGCGTGCCGGGGTAGGCGCTGGCGAAGCCGACGCCCGCCTCCAGCGCCCCGCGGGCGATGGCCTCGTTGCCCATGAGGAGCTGGTCGGTGCCCGGCTCGTACGCTGCGATGCTCGCCATGCTTCAGCAACTCCCTTTCCGGTCAGGCCCGGAGCGCCCGTGAGTGCCTTAGCTCCGGCAGAAGCCTCCCTTCACGGCCTCGCTGCTCAGCTTCAGGTAGAGCAGGTCCTCCTTGCTGCCCGCTGTCTCGACGATGTTCGCTCAGCCCCCGCCTCTTCTTGAGGAGGGAGGCCTCCTTCAGGTGCGCCAGGTTCGCGTCCGGCAGAGGCGCCGTCTCCAGGACGCCGTCGGCGCGGGCCGCCTCCACCAGCTTCGCCCCGCGCGTCGCTGCGACGATGAGCGTGTTCCAGCCCTCGATGCCCTCGGCGGCGCCGACGGACACGTCGGCGAACTCCGCCGTCATGTCGATGCAGACATTGCAGGTCGGCGCGGATGAAGGCGCGCACCTCGTCGAGGGGAATGGCGACGCGGGTGGAGTCGGCATAGACCTGGAAGACGTTGGCCGGCGGCGGCGGGATGTCGAACCTTGATGACCTGGTCCAGCGGCGCTCTCTCGCCGAGGAAAGCGGCGAAGTCGCGGTACCTCAGAGCCCAGGTGCAGAAGAGGCCGACGACCAGCTTCAGCTTGTCGATGTTGTTGCGGTTCTCCAGGGGCGAGGCCCTCATCTTGGCCAGTGCCAGCGTCTGGCAGGGCGTCGCCACCACGCCGATCCGCTGGGCGTCGCCGGCGGCCTCTCGGTTGAACGTCGCCAGGGTGGGCGAGGCCACGAAGTTGGAGCCGGCGCAGGCCAGGACGCCCGCCTCGTCGCGCACGGCCCTCCCGGGGGCAGCATGCCGCCGTCGCTGGCGGTGAGGACAGCGGTATCGATCAGCCCCGTTCGCAGGGCGAAGCTGACGAGGGCGCTGACCGTGCCGCCGTACTGGGCGCGAGACGCGGAGGTCGCCGCCGGCGGCGCGGGCCATCAGCACCTCCTTGACCGTCCCCAGCTCGCTGGCTGGGTAGGGCACGCCGAACACGGTCTGGCTGAGGAGGTCCAGGTCTGTCAGAGTGCGGGGGCAGAAGGCGTAGCAGCGCCCCTGGGCCAGGTTGCAGTCGTCGAGCGTCACCATCCGCCCTGTGAGGGACGTGGTAGGGGCACATCCCGGAGCACGCACCGCAGAGGGTGCAGAGCCCGCGCGCCCGGACCTCGTCCTGCAAGGCCTGATTTCCCTTGATCTCTATTCCAGGGCTCATCTCCTGCCCCCTTCTCCCCCTGGCCGCAGGGTTTGCCTGAAACGCTGTCCGGGGGGCGTCGCCCGCTCAGAAGGCGACGTACTGGATGGTGGCGTCGGGGTAGACGGCCACCTTGGCGCCGTTGGGGTGGTGGCACTCCAGGGCCTTCCTGGCCTCGCCCCAGTCCTTGGCCCAGGTGACCGCTTTGGCGTTGCTGAACATGTCGACGCAGGTCAGGTCCTTCAAGGGATTGAGGACGATGACGTTGAACTGCGGCGGCAGCGTGCGGGCCGAGAATAGGCGGCCGCCGTAGTCGCTGCCGAAGCTGCGCATCGAGTAGTGGACCACCTGGCCGGTCGGCGAGTTCATGATGATCAACATGGTGCCGCCGTCCGCCCCCAAGGACCTCAGCGAGGTGGGCACGGCGACGAAGGACTCATTGCTCTTGAGGAAGGTGTTTGCGACGACCACGTTCAGCCCTGGGATGCGCTCGGTGGCGTAGACCTCCTTCGCCAGCTTGCACGCCTCCCGGTGCTCCTGGACCGGGTCGCCGGTGAAGAGGGCGATCATCTCGCCCTTCAGGTTCACCAGGCAGTCGGCGTTGAAGTCGAGGCCCGCCAGCTTGCAGGCTTCCTCGAAGTCCAGCCGCATGACGTTCTGCTCGTAGTTGCCTGGCCCGACGGTCTCGGGGGCGGTGAAGGGCACCTTGGCGTGGAAGTGCGCGACGCTGTCGATGTGGGCGACGCCGGGGAGGATGATCTTGCCGCCGCCGCCGAAGCCGGCCTGCGGATGGGGCAGGACGCAGCCAATGGCGATCTTCAGGTCGCAGCGCATGACCTCGCGGTTCACCGCCAGCGGCGTGCCGTGGCTGGTGACGCCCACGTCGACGCAGTTCTCGTAAGGGTTGTGGTTGTAGACGGGGAAGCGCGCCATGATCTCCTGGCCCAGCTTCAGGCGGTGCGCGACGCCGTCATGAGAGCCGTGAGTGCCCACGGCGGCAACGAAGCGTATCTGGTCGTCGGCTATGCCGGCCGCGGCCAGCTCGGCCAGGACGTAGGCGGCGATCTCATAGGTGCGGGTAGGGCGAGTCGTGTCGTCGAAGAGGATGGCGACTTCTTTTCGCCCTCGGGCCAGCTCGCGTAGCGGCGGCGTCCCGATGGGATTATCGAAGGCCTTCTGCATCTCCTGCGGGCTGAGGCGAGGACGGTCGTGTCCTTTCGGCGGGCAGTAGTGGACCTCCCACGAATCGGGGAAGTCCAGCTCGAGCTCGGACGGGTTGTACCAGTAGAGCTGAGGGACGCGCACCTTCATAGAAACACCCCTTTGTAGACTGCGTGTGAGTCGCCTGGTTCGAATCTACATAGGCGCCGTCGGTTTTGCATACTGCCGATTGGCCCATGTTTCTGGGCATATGGACCAGAGCGCCTGCCGGTCGATTCGGGGGTGAGAAAGCTGGTCGAGCGCTACGGCAGATAGGAGAGAGGGTCCCGGCGAACGCCGTCCTGGATCACCTCGAAGTGGAGGTGCGTGCCGAAGCAGTGGCCGGTGCAGCCCACGATGCCCAGCGGCTGTCCCTGCCGCACGCTCTGCCCCTGGGTCACGCTGATCGACTCCAGGTGCGCGTAGAGCGTGGCGATCCCCTCCGGGCTCTGGACGACGGTGTACAGGCCGTAGGAACAACAGGGGTCGCCGCCGGCGAAGACGACGACGCCATCGGTGGCCGCCACGATCGCACCCTCCGACTGCCCGATGTCTATTCCCAGCGGGTGACTGGGGCCGAAGTAGCTCGTGATGGGGCCAACGGCAGGCCAGACCAGGCGCTGGCGCTGGTCGTTCCGCAGGAGTGAGGTTCTGTACTTCTGGAAGAATTGCTGGATGCCATTGGCAAGGCCTTGCGTGAGCGCGTGCCCATCGCTTTCTCCGCCGGCCAGAGCCGGGATTTCGAGAAGGACCGCTGGCATCTGCGCACGACCGGCGAGGAGGTCGCTGCAACTGAAGGCCTCGGGATTCGTGATGGCGGAGTCGCCCTGGCCCACGTTGGGCACGCCGGCCGCCGCGAGGCTCCTCAGCAACTGATCGGCCAGTTGGCCGCCAAGGGCGCCTTCCACCTGGCAGAACCAGGCCTCCACGCCGGCGGCGGCCTCTGTGGCGGTCGCGGCTCGAACGGAGACGTAGGCGTCGGGTCGGAGAGGGCCCGTGGCGCCGGCGGCATCGCCTTCCAGCAGGCTCACGTCGTAGCCCTTTGACTCCAGGCCTTGCTTGACGAGTTGGGCCATCTCTACGACGCCGGCCGGAGCTGACGAGCCCACGTCGAGGACGGCGGCCAGCCGCCGGTTGGCGGGCAGCGTGACTCGGGGGCGTTCGGACACATTCGTCTGTCCTGAGACGGCGCGAGCGCGGGTGGCGGGCAGCGCCTCGCTGGGCGCCGCGTAGCGGGCGGATAACGCGGAGGACGCGGCTTGATGGTCCTCGGATCCTTGCTCAGTCTGCCTGGTCGCCAGCACGGGCTGGAGAGGTTGCGCCTCAGCGTCTGCGGCGGGATCGCTTGATGCGATGGGCGTGTCTGCCGCGCCATCAGGCGGTCCCGCCTGCGCGCCGACCACCTTGAGCGAGATGACGATGGCGCCGACAGCCAGGACCGCCGTCAGCACGGCGATCGCACGAACCGTTACCGCCCAGATGGTGGTGAGCATGACCGGTTAGGCAACCTTCCGCTTCCCCTCACCGGCGTCACTTGCGGCCTCTCCGCCGAGGATGGCGCGAAGGGAGCGGGCCTCGGCCAGGAGCTCCGCGATAGAGACGTCTTCCAGGCCATCCGTCAGTGCCGCCGCCATATAGGTGCGCTTGGCGCTGGCCCTGAACATGTGCATCGGGTCATCGGGAGAGCCCTCCTCCTCGGTTCCTTCGCCCGCGGTCTCCGGCGTCGAATCCTCAGTGGGTGGCGACTCTTGGGTCGCAGTCGTGGGCTCCCCTTCGCCGGCGGAGGGCTGCGCGACCTGGTCTGGACCGGTTGCAGCTTCGCCCTCCGCGGGCGGGCCTTGCGCCGTTCCTTCCGCCGCGAGCGTTTCTGGCTCGCCAACCGCCGTCTCCAGCATCGCCGAAGGCGGTGCTTCGTCTTTGCCGCCGGGAAGAGAGGGTATCATGAGCAGGCCCTTCTCTTCGGCGTCGAACTCGTCCTGGGTTTCGTCCTGTTCCTCTTCGGGGGTCTTTAGCAGCCGGTTTAGGAACCGCATGGTTGCCTCCCTTCTTACGGTGTTGACGTGATCGTGGGCGTGGCCGCTATGTTGTGGAAGACCATCGACACCATGGCCGGCACGACCATCATGGCGACGCCCGACATGAACATCATTACGGCTGCGAACAGGCAGAGCTTGTAACGATTTCCGCCCCCAGCCGCGTAGGGCGCGAAGCTGTTGGCCGCCGTCAGCACGACGATCATTATGCCGACGAAGATGCTGATGAAGCGCATGTTGGGGGCGGAGTAGAGGATGATGTTGTTCACTCCCGCCTCAGATATGATGTCGCTGTTGAGGCTTTGGTCTTGGACCTTGGCCAGCTCGCCGCCGAATATACGCATCACTTCCGTGATGAAGAGCATGATGGACAGGAGAACGACGTGGAGCGGAACCACCACGAAGGCGAAGGTGGAGGACACCATCTTGCGTGTGGACCGCTGCAGCGCCACCTTCTGGGCGAAGGTGGAGGAGAGGGTACCCACTCGGCTGGCATCCCCGCCCAGGCGCAGGCCGTCGAAGAAGGTGCGCACGGAGCGGCTCACCAGCTCTGATCCTGTCTCACCGGCGAAGCGCAGCCAGCAGAGCTGTGGCGATATGTTGTTGCCCAACCGCACATAGAGACGGCGCACGTGAGGCTCCAGGGAGCCCAGGGAGCGCCGGTTGAGCCGGTTGAGGCCCTCGCCGACGGTGGTTCCCACGGCGCCCATCACGCCGCCCAGGGCGCGCAAGAACGTGGCGATGTCCTGGTCGCGGGAATCTATCTTCCGGTCATCGCGGAAGGCCACGTAGCCCAGCGGCGCCAGGACCACCGCGGCCCCGATGAGGGCCGGACCCAGCCCGAAGGTGATGCCCAGCACGGCGCCGAAGACGGCCGCCACCGGCAGCAGGATCTGACCCAGCCGCTTCATCTGGTACTGCTCGGGCGACTTCCTCGCCAGGTGATGGGTTTTCACCTCGTGGGGGGCTACGCTGAAGATGACCCAGCTTCCGGCTATGGTCACCAGCAGCACGATGAAGGCCAAACCGACGATGATGCCCGACCCCATGGAGTAGATCATCATCGAGACCATGGAGATGACCACGATGAGGGTGCAGGAGACCATGAGGGCTACGTAGGCGTCCGTCCACTTGCGCAGCGATTCGATGTCGCGCTCGTACTTCTTACCATAAAGTTCCAGTTGCACCTCAGTCTCGCGGGCCAGGAACTCTTCTTCCGGCTCACCGGCCGAGAGAGAGGTGGAGAGGCGAAGGAGCAGGTTTTGCACGCTCTCGGCCTCCGTCGTTTCGGCTACCATCTCGCAGGCGCTGGAGTAGTCGTAGTTGAGGCGTTGCGCCACCAGGTGCACGCGGCGAAAGAAGCGGGAGGTGCAGTAGTCGAGGCGGGACGTTCCTTCGAATAGCTTGTCGCGCGATATCCCGGCCGTGGCCGCGGCCGACATGTGGGTGAGCTGGCTGATCAGGTCGAAGTCCAGCGGCTCCCGGTTGAAGAGGGAGGAGGAGAGCGCCGGAGCCTTGTCGCCCGGTTCGCTAGAGGAGGCCTTCGCGCCCCGCCTGAGAAAAGACTTGATAGATATCATAGAAATTGGTTCTGCCGCTTTCGCTCAGCTTCTTGATGAGGCTCCCCCGGCGCTCCACTTCGTCGTAGATAACCCGCTTGCTGCGGGCGTCCAGGCCGCGCCTGGGAGCGATAACCTGCTCCAGTAGGTAGCTGTTTCCGTCTCCCGTAAACTCGTGGATGTCCCTGGAGGAGTCCCAGCGGAAGATCTCGATGAAAGAGAACGAATCAGTCTCAGAGTCGTAGTCGATGATCTCGGCGATAGAGAGTATGCGCCGCCCCATCTTCCCGGTAGGCAGCCGTACAGAGCCACAGAGGACCACCACGTTCAGGTTGTCAATGTAGACCTTGGGCACGTCGATCGGATGGCCGGTGAGACGCTGGATGAGCTTCTCCACCGTGGAGGCGTGGAATGTGGCCATGACGGCGTGGCCGGTCTGCATGGCCTGAAAGGCGATCGCTCCCTCCTCACCACGGATCTCGCCTACGAGGATGGCGTTGGGCCGCTGCCGCAGGGCGGCCTTCAGCAGGCTGAACATGGTCACCGAGGAGTCGTCGTCGGACATGCTGCCCCGGACCACCTCGCGGATCCAGTTGGGGTGCGGCACCTGAAGCTCCGGCGTGTCCTCGATGCTCACGATCTTGGCCCAGGGCTGGATGAAGCCCGAGATGGCGTTGAGCAGGGTCGTCTTTCCGGAGGCCGTCTCGCCCGAGACGAAGACGTTCATGCCCTCGCTTACGGCCAGCCAGAGGTATCCTGCCATCTCGCTGTTCAGGCCGCCGCTGCTGACGATATCGACGATGCTCAGAGGCGTGAGGGTGAACTTGCGGATGGAGAAGTTGCTACCACGCTTGGACACGTCGCTCCCGTAGACGATGTTTATGCGCGAGCCGTCGGGCAGGGTGGCATCGACGATGGGGTTCCGGTAGGTGACCGGCTTCTGGATCTTCTCCGAGAGGCGGATGACGAACTCGTCCAGGGCCTCCGTGTGATCGAAGGTGGCGGTGCTCTTGAGGCCCTTGAAGACCTTGTGCTCGATGAAGAGACGTCCCAGGCCACTGCAACTGATGTCCTCAATGTAGGGGTCATGGATCATGGGCTCCAGGATGCCGAGGCCGATCTTGTCGCGGACCAGGAGGTACTCCAGGCCGGCCAACTGCTCGGCGGTAACGGGTATCTTGCCTTCCGACTTCGGGCCGCGTGAGAAGAGACCACCGCCGGACTTTTTCCCATCGGAGCGTTTGCTCTTTCCGTCGCTCGTCACGGCGCAGTTCTCCCGGACGGCCTGCCGCAGGACCTCGGCCTTGGCCTCCGGCGTTTCGGCGCGCTCCAGGGCTTCGACATAATCCATCAGCCGGCTCTCAAGCTGCTCCAGGATGAGGTCCAGGTCTCCCACGGAAGAAGGCTCGATGCTGATGTAGTAGTCGCGCGCGTCCTCAGCGTCGGGGAAGATGTGCACGAAAAGGTCGCCGGGCACCGGGTAGATCAGGTTGGGATGTTTCAGGTCGCCCAGCTTGCGGTTGAGCTCCGGGTAGTACTCTGGCACCCCCACCTCGGCGATCGGTACCCGGTGCAGGTACTCCAGAAGGTGCGGCGATTCGGCCGTCCTTTCCTGAAGGGCCGGGGGCAGCAGCCCCTGGAGGCTGCACTGCTCGGCGCCTGCCCCATGTTGGTGGCTTGTGCCCTCGCCGCTGAAGGGGAGATTTGTCATGCCTTGGCCCTGGTCATCGGTATGATGCGCATACCCAAACCTGGCTCGACGTCAAAGGCGATGACGTTGCCGGTGGTCTGGTCGGCGCCCCGGACCTTGGACACCTCCATCTCCTTCAGGAGTTGAGTGCCTACCTCCCCCACCCTTATGCGGAGGTAGGCGTCGCAGATGGAGCGGATGCGGATGAACATGGCCTCGCTGAAGGCGTAGGAGTGCATGGTCAGGAGCAGCGTCTTGTTCTGGTCGCACAGCTCTTTGACCGCCATGAAGAAGGACAGAGTCTCCTGCTCAGGGATGCTGGTCATAAAGACACTGAGCGAATCGAACGCCAGGAGGTCGCGGTCCGCCGTCATCCTTGTCATGTGTTCGAGGGCGGCGCGAAGCATCGTGCGGGCCTCATCCTCCGTGGGCGCTAAGCGCATGGGATAGATGTTTATCCGGCCCAGGAGGAAGAAGTCGGTGATGTCCTGGTTGAGGCTCCTCATCTGGCGGAGGAGGCTGTGGGTGGTGTTCTCAGTGGTGTAGTAGGCCACCCGTCTGGCATCCTGAAGGGCGCCCCACACCAACTGCTGGGTCAGCACGCTCTTGCCTGACTCGGACTGGCCCTCTATCAGGGTCAGCGAGCCCTCCGGAATGCCGCCGGCCATCTTCTTGTCCAGTTCCACGTTCCCGGTGGAGATGTAATGTTTCTTGTGCGCTGGGTTCTGAATCATGTTTCACCTGCCCTGCTAATGTATCGGCTACGTCTCACCTAGCCTATGAAAGCGGTGGAGACGGTAATGCCCAGGTCTGTCGCGATGACGAGCCGGTTCGTCGTCCCGACGCCGGCGGACGGGTCGAGCCAGATGCGCATCCTAAGCGTCTCACCGGGGTTGAGAATCCCCGGCTCGAAGGCGTCGTTGGTGATGCCTTGGATCACCCAGGTGTTCTGGGCCAGGGCGCCGTTCGTGTAAGGAATCCAGGCCACGACGGGGGCGCCGCCGCCGGTTGTGTACTGGACGAGCACGTCCATGCGGCCATAGTCGGCCAGGGCTGTGCTGCCTTCGTTCAGAAGGTCCACGTCCACGTGGGGGCTGTTAGAGGTCACGTTGGTGATGGCGAGTTGGGTGTGGACCTGTTCGCTAGAACGGACCTCCAGCTCCTTCCAGACCTGCCCCATCCGATCAACGGACTGATAGCCAGACCGGGCCAGCACCATAGCGGACACCATCAGGATGGCGGAGACGATAACGGCTGGTATGCTGGTCTCCATAGTCCGGCGCTCCTAGACGCTGAAGAACTTGGCATCACTGATGCCGTTGGGCGCCACCACCTTGACGAAGTAGGTGGTGCCCGTGGCGAGTGAGTAGTCCAGGTGGACGATGATGTGCATAGTAGCCGTAGGCTCCCACTCGGTGGCGCCGCCTTCCAGCGCGTACTCCCAGCAGGGCGCCGAGCAGCTAGCGCCCCCGTAGGGGATGCGAATAAAGTCGTCTTCGGGACCGAAGAAGACATCGGCGTAGTCGATCGGGCCGATGCGGGAGGAGCCCACGTTCTTGACCCAGGTGTCGGCCTGGGTGGCGGTGTCGACGCCGGTGGCGTGGATGATCTCTATCTGGCTCGAGATGCGGTCATTAATCGCGTCAGACGTCATGACCATCGAGCTGTTGGCGCGGCTCAACGCGGGCATGACCGAGTTGACTATGGCCATGATGGCCACGATCGCGGCTATGGTCAGCAAGATAGTAGAGATGGCCTTCTCGATGGCTACACCCCCTTACACTCCTTCAGGTGGCTTGCCAGTCTGAAGGCCCGGCGGGCCCGCCCCGACGGGCGGCTGTGTGGCCGCTACCGGTTCCTTCCGCTGCGACGCCTTTGTAGATAGGACATCTCGTCGCTCTCCGTCGCCTGGAAGATGGCCTCCAACTGTCGCACGGCGACCAGCGTGTCGTTCACAGAGACGGTGGCGCTGTCCTTGCGGCTGCTGGCCAGCTTGATGACTTTCATAAGGGCCTCCTCCGCCTCCGGCGGAATGAGACCGGCGAAGCGGGCCAGGTCCAGGATCATCTGTAAGTGGGTGGTGCCCAGTCGAGAGGTCGTCTCGTCCACCCAAGCAATCAGGCCGGCGATCGTAGACACGCTCCAGACCTGAGGAGCCATCACCTCAGCCATCGTGGGTAGAGGGGTGACCCTCGGGCCGGCCCCAGCCATCACCGTCAGAGGCGCGGCCTGCGGCTCCTCCCTTGTCTCCGGAAGAGCGGCGGCCGGCTCCACCCGCAGAACGGGTGGGAGCGGGTCTTCCGCCTCGCTGGCTCTCGCCGGCTCTGGCACGGGCTCCCTGTGCGCTTCCGGCGCGGGAAGGGGCTCCGGCGCTGGCGAGGGCTCGCTGGTCTTGTCCGACCGCTCCACGGGCTGGAATACGGGCAGGCCGGTCTGCAAGGCGAAGGGGTTGTCGCGGGTGAGGACGGAGGCCCTGATCTCCTCTAGGATCGACTTGATCTCGCCCTTGAGGACCTTGATCTCCTCCTCCATGGCGACCATTTGAGCTGTGATTTCCATGGCATACCTGCCTTCTTAAGGGGGGCGGCGCCCTGACCGTTCCGCCGTACGTTCAAGCAGGGCGCCGCACTCCCACAGGGTCCTTCCTAATGCAGCTGCATTACTGTAGCGAGTTCCGCTGGCAGTTGCCGGGTGATGTCGAGGACGGCGCCGACAGGCGTCTGGACCTCCAGGGTGAAGCGGTCATTGGCAGCCAAGCTGGGGACGCCAGGGCTGACATCACTGGCGATGTCAGCCGCGTTAATGTCAATGACCTTTACCTCGCCCGGCTCCAAGAGCGTGTCGCCGTCTCCCACGATGTCGGCCGCCGTGTACGTCACGTCGTTGTCCGTGACCGTGGCGTCGCGGTAGGCGATGACCGTCCGGTTCGTCAGGCCGTCCGGGTCCAGGGGGATGGACTCACCGCCAGCCGTAGTGGCCACGGTGAAGAAGATGTGGTCTACGGCCAGGGTTGTGCCCGTCGCCGAGGCGACGACGCCGCCGCGCACCTCCATGGTGCCGCGGGCCTTCGCCAGGCCGGCGAAGACGGTCTCCTTGCCACGCTCGGCGCTGAAGATACCGGTGGTCAACACGACGAAGGCGAAGATGGTGGCGACCACGACGAAGGCGATGAGGATGATGGCGGTCTCAAGACCGGTGATCCCTCGCTCTTCGCGGTGGATCCGGCGCAGTGCGCTGGTAAGTCGCTTCATCTAGCAGCCCTCCTTTCTTGTAAGGGTTTGGTTGGTTAGGTCTGAGCTGATTTTCCGCTAAACAGGCGGAACGGATTTGTTCCCGGCAACCAGCCCTCCTTTCACTCTGACCCTGGCAGCCGCCGCCGGATGGGGCGTCTATCGACTGCCATAGGTTTCGTCCCGTGCATCGTCCGAAGGCCTTACGGCCCGAGACGTATGCCTGAAGAATGTTCGACCGCAGGCGTAGGGGCTCTATTAGGGGAAACCCTATTCTTGGGGTCTGTGGTCAGAGCGCCAGGGGCGCACCCATCCACAGAAGCAGGAGCGGCAGACATACGGACTGCCAGAGGGCTGGCTGATTGGCGTCGGCCCTGGGCTAAGTGGCAGTAGGGGCGCAGCATGCTGCGCCCCTACGTTCCGGAGGGCAAGGTCAGCGGCGACCTTATGGCGTTCAACTATTTAGCTTCATCCCTGAGGGTTGAAACCCTCAGCTTCGGCGAAGCTGCGGATTTCAATCTGCAGGTGGTGTAATTAGTTCGTGACCGTCAAGTCGCCACGAGCGGGTGGAGGGCTGAAGCCCTCCGCTACACCAGGAGGAAGGCCTGTCGACGGATGGCCAACGGATGGATGGATGGGGGTTCTGGCAGTATCCGTTAATCCGCTCGGTATCCGTTGTGAGACACAGGCGAAGGCCGGGCAACAAGCCCGGCCTTCGCCTGCCGCTGCTTTCGAGCGGCGCCCTGCTTGAACGTACGGCGAAACGTCAGGGCGCCGCCTCGATATGTGGCTCTAGTGGAGCTGCATCACCGGCGACAGCTCCGTCGGCAACTGACGGGTGAGGTCGATGACAGCACCGACCGGTGTCTGGATCTCGAAGGTGAAGCGTGTGTTTCCGTCCATGGCGGGAGGGCCGGCGATGGCGGCCCGGCTGATGCTGATAAGCATCAGCTCACCCGGCTCCAAGAGGGCGTCGCCGTCCCCGACGATGCCGGTGGCCGTGTAAGGTACGTTGTTGTCTACATTGGCGGAGTCGCGGTAGGCGATGACCGTTCGGTCTGTAGTGGCGGTCGGGTCAAGGGGAATGGACTCGCCGCCGGCCGTGGTGGCCACGGCGAAGAAGATGTCGCTCACAGCCAGGGGCGAGCCCGACGCCGTGGCGACGATGCCGCCGCGCACCTCCATGGTGCCGCGGGCCTTCGCAAGGCCGGCGAAGACGGTCTCCTTGCCCCGCTCGGAGCTAAAGATACCGGTAGTCAACACGACGAAGGCGAAGATGGTCGCGACCACGACGAAGGCGATGAGGATGATGGCGGTCTCAAGACCGGTGATCCCTCGCTCTTCACGGTGGACCCGGCGTAGCGCGCTGGCAAATCGCTTCATCTCTTGCCCCTCCATTCTCCCGGGGCGGCTTTGCAGCCATATGTCGGCCGTGGACCGTACGGCTCTAGATGTATGTCCTGAGTAATTTTCGGCTAAAGGGACGAAGAGATTAGGGGTTAGGCCGCGACGTTTAGGGGGAATAGCGGATCATATTAGGGGGATCGCTTAGATGGGGCTTGGGGAAGCTAGTCCAGTTGCTCGAGGACCCGGCTGTAGACGATCCGGGCCAGTTCCTCGATGGGCTGGAACGTCTCCTTGCCGCGCGGGTGTTCCATCACCACCAGGGCGAGCACGGGGCCTTGGACGAAGAGGATGGAGTCAGACTGGACCCCTTCGCCTGTGGGAGGCGCCAGGCTGCGGCCCCGGAGCGAGTCGGGGACAGGCACGTCGGTGGCGGCGAAGAAGAGCTCGGGAAGCCCGCCATCAAGCCGCTGTCGGGCGAGGCGCTCCAGCTCCATCACCAGCGGCGTCACCGTCTCCAGGGTGCGGTTGTCGTCGCCGGTGTGGAGCGCCAGCGGCTCATCGGGCCGGAAGACCACGTAGGTGGCGACTGTGGAGGAGTCCTGAGGGTCACGATAGGCGGAGAAGGCGCCGGCGACCGTCTCTTCCTCCAGCATGAGACGGAGGAGAGGGCTGTTGGTCATGTAGGGATAGGTGGCGGCATCGACCGGAACCCATCCTGAGGGCAGGTCGCCCGCGGTTAGCACCGTATCGCGGGCCACGAACTCGTGAGCGCCGGCCTTCGCCTTCACGAGGGCCGTCAGGCCCAGGCCAACCAGGAGGCCCAGCTCTATGGCGAGAAGAGCGAACAGCAGTCGCCGGCGTCCGCCTGAAGGTCCTGGCAGGCGAGGGTACCGGAACGCAGGCAACAGCTTCCGCCAGAGCACGGCAACCTTTCTCTATCAGTACAACGTGTCGCTTTCCCGGGCGTTACGCAGGGAGTATAAGCCTGTCGTCCGGGAGGGCTAGGATTAGGGAAATGGAGAACTGTTGGACGTACCCCATGCGGCCGATAATCACGCGCACCCTCGACAGGAGGAGCATAGGATGCCTGTACGACCGCAAGGAATGTGGCGGCTGGCCGCGAGTATCGCTGCGGCGCTGGCTCTGGCGGCGGCGCTGTCTTTGGTTCTCCCTGGGGTGGCGGGCGCCAGCCGAATCGCCCACGCGGAGACGTCGACGCCACCGACGTACGCCCACCGACACGCCAACCAGCACACCCACCGATACGCCGACCAGCACACCCACGAGCACGCCGACCAACACGCCCACGAACACCCCTACCACTACGCCGACGGCGACATCTACCAGCACGGCCACGCCAACGCCTACCTTCACGCCCACTGCCACCTCTACGGTAACGCCCACCGGCACTCCCACGGCCACCCCGACCATTGTAGTATTGGCGCAGGCGGCGGTACGCCCTCGGCCACTCCGGCCCTGATGCGGGCCAGCACAACCGTCGAGCCGTCGCCGCAGGGTACGCCGGCCGCAGCCGTCCAGAGCCAGTCATCCTCCCCGACCGGCGTAACCGGCCTGCCAAAGGCGGGAGACGGCGGTACGGGTCCGCTCGTACCGTGGGGCTCTATGTCGGCTGCCGTGATCATCGTCCTGGTGGGCGCGGGCAGTTGGGTCCTGTACTACGGACTCCGCGAGGCCACCCCCGGCGACTGAGCGCCGCTCGTTCCCAAGACGGCTTACATTCCACGAATCCTCGATACAATCCAAACATGCCTTGCGTCGGCCCTTGGCTGGTAGGTAGGGGCGCAGCATGCTGCGCCCCTATGGGTGGGGGGATTGCTGCTGGACGCGGGGTTGCCATCGATCTAGCATGCGGGCTGAGGAGGAACGTGATGCGCGAGAACACGGTCAAGCGGCTCTGGTCTGAAGGTAAGACCACGATCGGCGCCTGGCTGACCCTGCCCGACGCCTTCTCGGCCGAGGTCATGGCCCACATCGGCTTCGACTGGCTCTGCATCGACATGCAGCACGGCGTCATCGACTACAGTCAGGCCGTGGGCATGCTCCAGGCCATCTCCACCACGGACGTCATCCCTGTGGTGCGCGTGCCCTGGAACGAGCCCTCTATCATTATGAAGGCGCTCGATGCCGGCGCCTGGGGCGTGATCGTGCCCCTCATCAATACGCGTGCCGATGCCGAGGCCGCCGTCGCCGCCTGCCGCTACCCGCCCTTGGGGATTCGCAGCTACGGGCCCATCCGCGCGTCCGTGTATGCGGGACCGGACTATACCGGCGGGGCGAATGAGGCGGTGCTCTGCGTCGTCATGATCGAGACCAGACAGGCGCTGGAGAACCTGGACGATATCATGGGCGTGCCCGGCGTCGATGCCTGCTACATCGGCCCCGCCGACCTGAGCCTGGCCCTGGGTCTTCCGCCGCGCTCCGACAGCGACGAGCCCGTCCACGTGGCGGCCGTCGCGCGCATCCTCGACGCGGCCCGCCGCCACGGCGTCGTACCGGGCATCCACACCGCCGGCCCGGCCTTCGCCGCCCGCAGTATCGAGCAGGGCTTCCAGATGGTGACGCTGACTTCGGACATGACCTGCCTTGGCAGAGGCGCCTGGCAGGACCTGAACGCGCTACGCGAGGCGATCAGAGCAAAGTCTGACGGCTAAGGGTGGCGCAAGGCGGGCCGCCGCCGCGTCGGCGTCTTCGCGTTCTGGCCTGTCGCCTGTGCTAGCATGAGACGTAGGAGGGTGAGGAGCATGCTGTGCCCGCGATGCAAGGTTGAGATGCAGACCGAGAAGTACCAGGGTATCGACGTAGATCACTGTCCGTCATGTCACGGGCGCTGGCTGGACTACCCTGAACTGGATGAGCTAGAGGCCACCGTCGCCTCCGAAGACGAGCGCAGGGCGCAGATCATCTACGACCCGCGGCTGAGTGAGCTGGCCTGCCCCAAGTGCGGCAAGAAGATGACGGCCTTCGACTACCGCGCCTACAACCTGGAGCTGAACACCTGCGAGGACCAACACGGGTTCTGGCTCGACGCCGGCGAGGAGGGACGCATCCGCGACATAGTCGCGGAGCGCGTCCGCGATCTGCACCGCGCCGCCTCCGCCGAAGCGTCCTGGGGTCAGTTCCTCGACCACATGAGGCATCCGTCATTCTTGGACCACGTGAAGGGCTTCTTCCGCGGCCGGTGACAGGGGAACTCGGCGCTCTCCGCGACTCTGACCGCTAGCGCGACCGCTGGCAGCGGGCCGGCTGACGACCGCCAGCGCGAGCAACCCCAGCGTGAAGCCGAAGCCCAGGATGATGGCACGAACGAGGAGCGCGGACGCAACGGCTACGCTTCGCGGGGCGCTGATGATCGCCTGAGTCATGCCGGTGATGCCGGCCTCTGTCACACCGAGCCCTCCCGGTATCAGCGAGAAGCTGCCGGCAAGCGATGCAATCGGGAATATGAAGGCGGCCTGAACCACTAGCTCCCAGGTCGCGGGCCTGCCCAGGCCCACGAGCACCAGGAAGAACGTTAGACACTCCAGCGACCAGGCCACGAGCCCGAGGCTGAGTGCCCAGGACAGCCCCGTCAACGAGAGCAGAAGGCGCGAGCTTTCATGGAAGTCTTCCACGGGTGGCAGAAGACGGCGGGCGGGCGGGAATCGCGCCGCGCCTCGCAGGACCAGCCCCAGCAGCCCTCGGTGTCGTAGTGCCACCACAGCCCCCACAGCGACGACGCCCACCACGACGAAGACAGTCCTGTCCCAGCCGAACAGGACAAGGCCGGCTGTGGCCAGCAGGAGCATGACGAGAGCATCGGTGATGCGCTCCACGAGCGGTATGGGGGCGGTGCGCGCCACCGGCGCGCCGTATAGCCGGCGGGCGTAGTAGCTCTTTGCCCATTCGCCCAGACGCGCAGGCGTCAGAATCATCGCCGTGCCCGCGAAGAAGACCAGCAGGTCTTGCCGTAGACCAGGCGACTGGCCGCTGGCAAGCTGCACCAGCTTCCGCCAGCGGAGATAGCGCACCAGGTAGTTGACCACCGTCAGGCCAAGCAGCGCCGGCAGAAGGTTCCACTGGAAGCCGGCCAGGGTCGCGGAGACGTCCCCGAAATCTGCATAGAGCCCGAGGCCCGTCGGCACGGCGAAGGCGATCACCAGCGAGATGAGGAGGCCTCGGCCCCAGGCGACCGGGCGTCCTGAGGCGGGCAGCTCGCGAGACGTCACTGCGGGCGGGACCGGCTCGCCCGGCGGGGATGCAGGGTTTGCCTGAAGCGCCGTCGCGCCGCGCGAGGACAGGGTCACGGCTTCGCCCGCGCTTCCGCCTGGGGGAGACGGAGGATGGCGAACTCGTCGTTCTCCATGGACAGGTAGTACGTGGTCTTCGAGAGCAGGGGCTTGAACCTGCCGCCGGTCCGCTTGTCGAGGAAGATGTACTCGATGCCCGTCTGCTGGAGGATGGATTCCACCTCGGAGGGCGGCGTATCTTCCTCCAGCAGCCGAGTGGCCAGCGTCGATTGCTCCTTCTCTTCGGCGAAGGAGAGGTAGGCGGGCAGGATGAGGCTGTAGGTGGGGCGCTCGGCGTACCCCTCCACCCACCAGGCGTAGGACACCCTGCCGACTGAGTCGTTGGCGACCACGCGGGCACCGGGCGGGGTGTGCTCGTGCAGCCAGTTCAGGGCCTCCAGGGCCGGGCCGTCCACTATCTGGTAGACCGCCCGTTGCCTCGTGAGGCGCTCGTTGCCGGAAGTGGCTATGACGGTGAGCAAGGCAGCTACCGCCAGGCCCAGGGACAGGCGCTCCACCTGCCGGAAGGTCACCGCTCACCCGGGTCTGGCTGAGGTGCTGCTCGACGGCGGCCACCGGCAGGGCCAGCGACATCACGATGCCGGCCTCGATGAGCTGGAAGGTGCGGACCTCGCTGGTGAGGGCGAAGCCCAGCAACGGGCCGGCCAGGAGGGCCAGGGCGGCGGGCCTCATCCTGGCGGCCCTCTCGCCGAGGCGGGGCACAAGAGGCAGGGCGGCGGCCACGACGAGCAAGGCCACCCAGAATGAGCGGTTCTCGAGGAAGACGTAGGTTGTGACGCCGTTCACGTCGAGGATGCTGAAGCCGGTCGCGTTGGCCGGATTGCCTTGCATGAGGGACAGGAAATCGACGTACCAGGGCAGGAAGGGAAGGCGTGAAGACGGCCGCGCGCCAGCGCCCAGACGCCGGCGTTGCGCAGGAACGGGCGTATGGGCGGCCGCTCCTGGATGAACAGCGCCGCCCCCAGGACCAGTAGCGTCGGCGGCATGAGCAGCAGCGTGAAGTGGTGCGTGCCGGCCACCAGCGCGGTGCTGGCCGCGGCCAGAAGGAGCGGCCGCAGCCGGCCGGAGATGAGACCGTCCATCAGCCAGTACACCGTGAACAGCAGGAAGGTCGTGGCCAGGAGCTGAGGGTAGCCGCCGAAGATCAGCACCTCTTCCTGGTAGCCCGCGAGAAGGAAGGCCAGGGTGAGACCGGCGGAGAGGAGGGGCGAACAGCCACGGCGCAGGATGAGGTAGAACGGTATCCCCATGGCGACGGATACTCCCACGCCCAGGACCTTGGTCGCCATGAGCGCCGGCATGAAGGCGAGCAGGGCCTTCAAGAGGACCGGGATCACGGGGAAGTAGACGGATGCGGCTGCCTTGACGGGCGTGCCAAAGAGCTGGTGGGTAAACGCGAGCCAGTTGCCCGGATCGGCGCCCGGCGGCGCCGGCTGGTCGGCGAGCACGACGAAGCGATAGGCGGCGACTCCCGCCAGCACGGCGAGCAGCCAGTAACGACTCGGGTTCAGGTAGGCGGTCCAGCCTCCCGGCCGCGCCTGCGGCGGCGGTCGGCGGCCGTTGGGAACGGCGGACTGCCTCCTCCTTGATTTGCGGCTCATATCCCGCCGACGACCTTCAAGCGGGCCCCTCGCCGTTCGCCGGGAGCCTGGCGCCTCTACGCTCGCACTGGTCTGCTCGAGGATGGATTGCATGGTCTCTATCACGGCCAGGCCCTCTTCCGGCGGCACGGGGACGGGCGTGCCGTCAACTATGCTGTCGACGAAGCGCTGCACCAGGGTCTCGTGGCCGTAGAACAGCCGCCCGGTCGAGAAGAGAGCGCCGGAGGTCACGAAGCCGGCCAGCCCTTGCCAGGAGGCCCGGAAGGAGCTTCTTCAGCACATCGCCGGTGCCGTGGGCGCCGTCGGGGCTCTGGACCATCAGAATGTCGCGGAAGACGTCCAGCACCAGCACCCGCTTCGTCCCGACGACCATGAGGAGCCACTCGGAGATGGGGGAGCGGAAGGACATGCTGAGGTGGGCGCTGCCCCAGGCGCCCTGGAGCCGCGCTTCCACCCGGTCGAGCGTCTGGGCGACGTCCGGCGGGGCGGCCTGGCCCCACGCCTGCTGCACGGTCAGATCGCCCAGGAAGCGCCGCAGCAGGTAGACCATGTGCGGCGACTCGTCGAAGAAGAGGCCGCCCGGCAGGTCCGGGTACCAGCTTGGCAGCCGTCTCTGTGGGCTGCTGAGCTGGAGGGCGATGGCGTGCTGCACCTGGCCCACGTCGCCGCGCTCCAGGAGGAGCATCGCCTTGCGCATGGAGCGTGAGAAGAGGAAGTTGTGGGCGATGCAGAGGCTGGTACCGGCCTCCTTCGCCGCCTCGACCATCTGCGAGGCCTCTTCGACGGACATGGCCATGGGCTTCTCGACCAGGACGTGGCAGCCGCGGCGCAGCGCTTCGATGGCCAGGGGCGCGTGCGTCCAGGGCGGCGTGCAGATCGCCACCACGTCGAGACCGTGGGCCAGGAAAGCCGGCAGCTCGCTGTAGGTGTGAGGTATGTGATAGCGACGGGCGGCGTCGCGCGCCCGCTGCGGGGCCGGCTCCAGCAGAGCCTCCACGCGGACGCGGGGGTCGCGCTGGAAGGACGGGATATGGCGGGCCGTCGCCACCCATCCCGCTCCAATTACTCCAACGGCGAGAGGCTTCCTTGGCTGAATCATGGCAGGTTTCTCCTAAGCTGCTCTAGCCAGCGGTTGCGCCGCTGCCGGTTCCTGCGTTGCCTGTGGCAGGAGCTCGCTGTACACGGCCAGCGTCTTCGCCGCGACGGCGTCCCAACTGTGGCCGCGCGCCACCAGGCGCCTGGCCTTCTTGCCGCACGCCTCGCGCAGCGGCTCGTCATCCATCAGGCGCAGGATCGCCCGCGCCAGGGAGGCCGGGTCGGCCGGGCGGACGAGGAGGCCGGTCTCGCCGTCGCGCACCAGCTCCGCTGTGCCGGAGATGGGTGTGGCCACGACCGGCAGTCCGCAGGCCATAGCCTCCAGGACCGTCAGGGGCATCCCTTCCAGCAGGGAGGGACGCGCGAGCAGGTCGCACCTTTGCAGGATGGCGGCGACGTCGGGCCGGGTTCCCAGGAACGTCACGCGGTGACTGATCCCGAGCCGGCGGGCCCGCTCCTCCAGACGAGGCCGCAGGGGCCCGTCGCCGACGAAGACGAACTCCGTCTCCGGGTGAGCTCGCAGAACCTCGGGAGCCGCCTCCACCAGGTACTGCGGGCCCTTGTTGAAGATGAGACGGCCGACGCAGGCGACCCGGAAGGGGCCGTTCTCCCGGCTTGTGCTGGGACGGAACTGCCGGACATCGACGCCATTGGCGATGATCCGCACCGCCTCGGGTCTGGCGCCGAGGTGAACGGCATGCTGGGCGACATCGTTGCTCACGGCGATGAGGCGGTCGCTGCCACGGACGATAGCCCGCCCCAGGGTTCGTTCGTAGGACGAGGCCAGGAGCCGCGAGGGCCCGCCGAGATGTCGCAGAGAGCCCAGGTGCATGGTGGTCACCAGGGGCCTCTTCAGGACGCGCCGTAGGAGGACGGCGGCCGTGGTCGACGAGAAGAACAGGTTGTGAGCGTGAAGGATGTCGGGCGGCTGTGAGCGGGCCAGCCTCCAGGCCAGCGGCAGGAGCCCAGGCGAGAAGGAGGCCTGCATGCGGGTGACGCGGGTCAACTGGATGGCCGGGGCGCGGTAGACGTGAACTCCGTCGACGACCTCGTGGGCAGGCGCGCGGGCGGTGTTGAAGGTGAAGACCCGCAGGGCGTGGCCCTGTCGAGCCAGGCACCGGCAGACTTCATCGACGACGCGCTCGACGCCGCCTCCGAGGTGGGGCGGGAAGTAGTCGGTGAAGACGTCGATCTTCAGGGGCTTCGGCGTGGTGGTGGCGTCCATGCCCTCCAACTGGGTCCTTCCCCTTCGATTAAGCCCGGCTCGCGCCGGGCGGTGCTTACTTTGAGCCGTTCAGTAGGCTGGCTAGAAAGCCGGCCAGCCCGAAGTTGCCTGCGATGAGGATGACCGCCTGGGCGACGGCAGCGAGCCCCAGTCTGTTGGGGACGGCGGCTGCAGACACGTCCTCGGCCATCAGAAAGATGTCGAGACCAATGCCGACGGCGATGAGGGCCGCCGCTCCAGCCATGACCACCTCGAAGCGCAGCACACGGCTGGCCAGGGCGTGGACCAGGTCGGGCTGGGTGATGCCGATCGAGGTGGTGTAGATGTGGGCGACGCCGCTGAACAGGAGGGCGTTGATCCCCAGGACCAGCAGTATTGTCCCCGCAAACACCGGCTGCCACTCCATGGTTCCGATGACGATACCGCGGGACGACGCCAGGCCCAGGGCCAGGATTAGCGCCCCCACGAAAGTGAGCAGGAGGCCGGGAACCGTGTACAAGAAATTGGGGGTGGTCAGCAGCAGGAAGCGCAGGTGGCGCCAGCCGTCCCGAAATGTCCTCAGCTTCGCTTCGCCGGCGCGGGGATAGTAGGGTATGGGGACTTCCGCCAGCCGCATGCCTCTTCGCGCCGCCTTCAGGATCATCTCCGAGGCGAACTCCATGCCTGGCGTGTGCATGTCCAGTTGCTCGAAGGCGACCCGCCGGAATGCCCGCAGGCCGCACTGGCTATCGGCGAGCCGGGCGCCGCTGCACAGGCGGAGCAACAGCGTGATGATCGGCGTGCCGATGTAGCGGTGGCTCCAGGTCATGGCGCCGGGGACTATCCCACCCTTGTAACGGTTGCCGACCACGATGTCGGCGCCGTCGTCGAGGGCGTGCATGAATGCGTCCAGGTTCGAGTAGTCGTAGGTGTCGTCGCCGTCGCCCATGACGACGTAGCGGCTGCGTGACTCGGCGATGCCGCGCAGCAGCGCGCTACCGTAGCCACGGCGGGCCTCGTGGATCACCCTGGCCCCCGCGCGCGCCGCCTGGCGGACTGAGCCGTCCTGCGAGCCGTTATCGACGACGATGACCTCGCCGCTGAGCGCCGAGCGCTGAAGCCAGCGACGGGCCTTGCTCACGCAGACGCCTATCGAGTCCTCTTCATCGAGGCAGGGGATGACGATGGAAACATCGAAGAGGCCCGTATCGCGCTCGCTTTCCTGGAAAGTGGGCGATTCGGGCCGCGTAATGGGCAGTGAGGCGATAGCCTCTGTTGCTTTCGCCATACCTCCTCCTGCTCAGGTAGATGTTCGGAGGAGGTAAGCCGCACGACATAGGTGTTTGCCCCGATCTGCGGGCGCGAGACCCTGTACGAGACCTGGCTAGGGAGGCGCGCGGTTCGCGCGGTACGAGGCGCGGGAAGGCTTCCGTCAGCCGCTGCGGCGAACCTCGAGCTTGATGTAGACTGTTTAGTGGCTGTGAGTAGCGCTTCGAGCCTCCCATGCCTGTTAGTCGCCTATCGACGTTTCTGGTGCAGGAGCCCTCACGATGGGGTTGAAAGAGATCCAGCGGCGCAAGTTCCAGTTTGCGCTCGTCGCCCTGGTGGTGGCGCTGATCTCCTACCTGGTCCTCATGATCAACGGGCTGGGTATCGGCCTGAACGAGCAGGCGGGAAGCGCGCTGCGAGGGCTGAACGCCGACGCCCTCGCCTACGCGAAGAGCAGCGACCTGAGCGTCATCCGCTCGGAGCTCTCAGCGGAGACGGTTGACGAGATCAGCCGGCTCGATGGCGTGTCAGACTGGGCGCCGCTGGGGTACGTCGGCGTGAACACCCGCAACTCCAAGGGCAACATCACGACGGCGGCTCTCCTCGGCTATGCGCCCGGCTCCATCGTCGAGCCGCGGGTCACCGGCGGCAGGACGCTTACCACCGGGGACGGCCGCGGGGTGCTGGCCGACGCCTCGTTCTTGAAGGTCTCAGGCCTCTCCGTCGGCGATCGGCTCACAGTGCCGTCGCGGCTCAAGGATTTCGAGTTCACCATCGTGGGCAGAATCGATGAGGGCTACTTCTTCTTCCAGCCGGTGCTCTACGTGCTCCTCGATAGCTGGCGAGAGGTCAAGTACGGCTCCGCCGATTCCGACCTGCCGGCGGCCAGCGTCGCTCTGCTGAAAGGGCGGAATCTGGTCGGCAGAGCGACCGACACCTATGAGGTAGTCTCCAAGGATACGGCGTTCGCCAATATCGAGGGTGTGCAAGGGCAGCAGGCGACGGTGGACGCGCTGCGGGCCTTCGGTTTCCTCATCGGCGCCCTCGTCATCGGCATCTTCTTCTACGTGCTGACCATGCAGAAGGTGGCGCAGATTGGGCTGCTGAAGGCATTGGGCGCCAGCAGCGCCTACATCTTCCGCCAGTTGCTCACCCAGGTGCTGGCGGTCACAGTGCTCGGTGTCGGCGTCTCTGTGCCCCTGGCCTACGCGACGGGCGCGGCACTGGCCCGGCTTCCGAGGACGGTGCCCATCGCCTTCACCGGGGGCACCTTTGTTGTGACCTCACTCTTGCTCGTCGCGACCGGGATCATCGGGGCGCTGTTCTCGGTTCGCCAGTTGGCCCGCGTCGACCCCATCATCGCACTCGGTCAGCAGCAGTGAGATGAGCGCGACGCTGACAGTGATGGCCCTCAACAAGACGTACGGCAGCGGCGCGCTGGCCGTGCACGCCGTGCGCGACGTGAGCTTCGCGACCCAGCCCGGCGACTTCGTCGCCATTGTGGGCCCCTCGGGTTCGGGCAAGACGACGTTGCTGGCGATGATCGGCGGGCTGCTCACCCCTTCGAGTGGCAGCATCACGGTCAGCGACCGCGAGATCACCCGGCTCTCCGCTGCCGAGCGGGCGGCGTACCGCCGTGATGCGGTCGGCTTCGTCTTTCAGGCGAACAACCTCATCCCGTTCCTGACGGCGCGCGAGAATCTGCTGATCATGAACGAGATAGGCTCGGGGAGCCGCCGCGAGGCCGCCGAGCGGGCGAACCGGCTTCTCGACGAACTGGGGCTCGCCGCTCGCGCTGGCGCGCTGGCGACTGAGCTCTCGGGCGGCGAGCGTCAGCGCGTCGCCATCGGCCGCGCCCTCATGCGTGACCCGCTCTTGGTCCTGGTCGACGAGCCTACGGCCAACCTGGATTCGGAGCAGGGAGAGCGCGTCGTCCGTTCCCTCATCGCGGAGGTGAAGACGCGCGGTAAGCTGGGCCTGATGGTGAGCCACGACATGAGGATGGCCGCCCTTGCAGACGTGATACTGGAGATGCACGACGGTCAGCTCAAGCGGTTGGCGCGTCAGGAGCAGACGCCCGCCGACAGCTAGGCGGGCGACGACGGGTTCCCCAGGCCTTTCCTTAAGCT
>CAVSBT010000008.1:0-10823 GCA_963726245.1 uncultured Chloroflexia bacterium | reverse complement strand
CCAAACCCAGCTTCGATCTGGAGTTACAATCGAAGACTGTTGGGTGGCCACACCCATCCTTTCCCTACGTTGGCCCGGCTAGCGGGTCGGCTCGTACGTGGCGGTGTGCAGCATCCGCGCGACCCGGTTGCCCGCGCTGTCCACCGTGACCACGCGCTGCGTTATGTAGAAGCGCCCTTTCTTCTCGAAGGCGTCCTCGACCACACCCCACGTAGAGAGCGTCTCCCCCAGGCGCGCCGGTCCGGTCCATTCCGTCACGCTGCTGGTGTGGATGACGACGGCGTACGGCCGGTGCCGCCACAGGAGCTCGAACGGCGCGCCGGCGATCACATGGGGGGTGAAGAGGCCGCGAGAGCGGAGCTCGTGCGCAAGCGGTGTGCCCTCCAGGCCGGCGTCGGCGAGGTACTGATCGAGTTGCTCGCGGCTCAGGCTGCGCTCGTCAGGCTCGGGTAGGGGCATACCCTTCAGGGAGGCGTCCTTCACCAGCATCTGCGGTGCCTCCTTGGCTCCGCGCCTGAGGTCGTCGACGCGGATCGATTCACGGTAGGGTCCAACAACGGCCTCCGTGCGCAACCCGTCGCAGAGCAGCCTCACCTGCCAGTCGCCGTTATCGAGAGGCTCCGCGGCGATGGTCAGTTCGTCGCCGTCGAATATGGGAGCCCGGAAGCGTACCTCGCCGTAGCCGTGGACCATCCAGTCGCCACCCATCAGGCGTATCGCAGCGTCGCAGACGTAGTCGTAGAGGGTGACGCCCGCGACCAGGCCGGCCGGGTAGCCGAGCGAGCGGGCGTAGTCATCGCGATGGATCGGGTTCGGGGAGTTCGGTTGGTCGTTGCGGGCGGTGAGCCGGTACTCGAGGCGTTCTCTTGCTGCTCTGGTCATTGCGAGGCTCCTTCCGCCGCGACCGCTAGCCCGCCCTGGCTTCGATAGCAGATGAATGCCGCCTACTGCGCCAAGACACCGCGGAGCAGGTGTTCGCTGAGGAGCTTGGCAAAGGAGATGATAGTGAGGACGGTGGGCTGGCCAAGCGCCTCCGGGAAAACGCTGGCGTCGCAGACGTAGAGATTCTTGACGGTCGTTTCAAGGTCTTGATCCACCATTTCCCCGAGACGAACGGTGGCGCTGGGATGAGTGCCGCGAAGCCGCGACAAGAAGATCGATTCGGGATCGCAGCCTGCCTTCACCAGGATTCGCCGGGCGACGACGCTGGCATGATGTAGCCGCTCCCGGTCACGGGACGTCATAGGCTTGGTAATGCGGCCCTCCACCGAGATTATGCCGGACACTTCGTCGGTCACCTTGATCATGACGCCCACGGTGCGGCGGTAGTTGCGCCAACTCAGAGCGTAGCGCGGGCCTTTCAGGGCAGCCATGATGGGGTACACGATCCAGGGATCAATGAGCGTGCTGAGCATGTACCCGTGCTCCAGGTCACTGTAGCCGACAGTCATCGGGGGCTCGAAGGCTGTGCCCCGCTCCTTCCAGACCCCGTACATCATCGCCGTAATGTCGAGCGCCATCCCGCGTCCCGCCTCAGCGAAGCCCGATTTCTGAAGAATCAAGGGTGTGCCTATCCCGCCCGCTGATAGCACCACCACCCTGGCGCGCACCTCGAACGGCCGGCGGCGACCAAGAGTCCCCCTCACGCCGCCTACCTTCCCATTCTCGACGATAAGTTCGTCGACACGCGCGCCGGCAGCCAACGTGCAACCCGCGGCGATGGCTTCGTCGACGTATTCATTGGCGGTCCATTTGGTGCTACAGCGGCAGCCCAGCATGCACTTGGCGCCACAATCGAAGCGCCGGCTGCGTGAGGGGTTCATGAACTTGGGCAGGGGCTGCCAGTCCTGGCCCAGCTCCTGGCCGGCCTCCATCACCCTGCGAGAACCCTCCCCAAGCAGGTCATTCGGCAAAGGCCGCGCGCCCAACTCAGCTACGGTTTCCGCGGCGTGCTCGTCCAAGTCGACGCGGTAGCGTTCCTTCAGCCACGAAGGCGGCATCGCACAACAAGCGCAATACATGTTCGTGGCGCCGCCCACCATTATCGGCCGGATAATGTTCAGCCCTTCCTCCGTGAAGAGCAGGCTGTGCTTGTCAGAGTAGATAAGGGCTCCGAGATGGCTGCCGTAGTAGCGGTCGCGACGGTAGTCTCTGCCCATCTCCAGGAGCCTTACCCGTTGCCCCGCGCGAGCGAGTTGGCGGGCTACGGTTGCGCCGCCCGGTCCCGAGCCGACCACCACCACGTCAGCCTCTAGAATCGTAGTCTGCTCCCCCACGGCATACCCCCTTCGTAAGGTTGCGAAATGCTGCAATGCGATGGCAGTGTATGCTGCTTACAGTGCTCTTTCAAGTGGCGGGGCATTCCCGGAGTTCGAGTTGGGGCTGCTTCGGGCGAGACAGAGGTCCCGGGCCCAAGGCCAGAGCAGGGGCTGAGAGGAAGGGGACACAACGGCGCGCGGCGGTACCCCGTCCCTATCCGCCCTCCTGCATTAGCTCTTCCTTCAGCGCCTTCTTGATCACCTTGCCGGTAAGGGTCTTGGGGAGGTCTTGGCGGAACTTCACCTCACGCGGTGTCTTGTAGCTGGCCAGGCGCGCTTTGCAGAACTCCTGGACCTCCTCGGCGGTCAGCGTCTCGCCCGGCTGGGGCAGAATGATAGCCACCACCTCTTCGCCCCAGATGGGGTCGGGACGGCCTATCACCGCTGCCTCGGCGATCTTCGGGTGGGTGAACAGCACCTCCTCGATCTCGCGAGGGTAGATGTTCTCGCCGCCGCGGATGATCATCTCCTTCTTGCGGTCAACGATGAAGAAGTAGCCGTCCTCATCGATATAGCCGACGTCGCCGGTGCGCACCCAGCCATCGACGATCGTCTCGGCGGTCGCTTCCGGGTTGTTGTAGTAGCCCTGCATGACATTGGGCCCCTTGACTACGATCTCTCCCAGTTCCCTCGGCGGAAGCTCGTTCATGTTCTCGTCCACGATCTTCATAGGCTGGCCCCGCAGAGGGAGACCGATCGACCCTACCTTGCGGATGCCCCAGTACGGGTTGAGCGACGAGACACACGTGGCTTCCGTGAGGCCGTAGCCCTCCAGAATGCGCAGGTCAAAGGTCTCCTCGAACCGCTCGAAGATGTCGAGGGGCAGAGGAGCGGCGCCGCAGATAACATAACGGAGCGAGCTCGTGTCCAACCCCTCCGGCCGCGGCGCGGCCAGCAGGATGCTCAGCATTGTGGGCACGGCTGAGAAGGTGGTGGGACGGAAGTGTTGGACAGTCTCCCAGAAATCGCTGGGACTGAACCGCTCCCACATAGCCACGGCGCCTCCAACGTAGATCTGGAATAGGGTGGTGAGCTGGGCATTGACATGGAAAAGGGGCAGGATGAGTCCCAGGCGATCCTGGCCCGGCTGAACGGGCATGACGTCCACCGCCGCCATGGCGTCCCAGACGTAGTTGAAGTGGGAGAGCATCGCTCCCTTGGGCCGGCCAGTGGTGCCGGAGGTGTAGACGATCGCCGCCAGGTCATCGCGGGCCAGCGCGACCGGCTCCAGCTCCGGAGGATGTTTCATCAGCTCGTCGAAGGCCATGACCCCCGGGGCCTCGCCTTCGAGGCAGACTACCTGGCGTAAGTCGGGGCAGCCGTCGCGGACGGCGTTGATCGTGTCGAGCAGCATCCGGCTGGTCACTACCACCACCGCGCCGGAGTCGCTCAGAACGTGGCGCACCTCGTCGCCCTTGAACATGGCATTGACCGGCCCGAACACGGCACCCAGTTTGGTGATGCCAAACCAGGTGTAAAGGAATTCCGGACAGTTGGGCAGGCAGACCGATACAACATCTCCCTTGCCCACCCCCAGGGCGCGTAGGCCGTTTGCTACGCGGTTGGCCCGCTCGTCAAGGGCGCGGTAGGAGACCTCTTCATCTCGCCAGAAGATGAAAGTCTGGTCGGGTCGCTGCGCCAGGTTCAGCTCGATCAGATCGCGCAGATTCTCAGGGATCTTCACCGCCATGGTCGGGGCCTCACTTCGTCCACCCCGGAATCGGCTGGCGCCCTATGCTGGCCTGGAAATACCCGATGTCGGTGATCTTGCCCTCGCGTTCATCGCGCCAAATAGCCTGCAGGCGCATCCCCACGCTTATCGCCTTCTTGGCTGCCTCCATGTCCTGCAAGTCCACGCCGCCGATGTAATGAATCAGGCCGGTGTCTGCACCGTCGAGCTTGATGATCCCGACGCAATACGGGGGAGGGGGCAGGCTCGTGAAATGAGCATAGACGATAGTGAAGGTGGTCAGAGTGCCTTTGTCCTCCACCCCCACGAACTCATCGAGCGGTACGAAGCACCGCTCGCAGAAACCTCTGGGCGGCACCAGAACGCGCTGGCAGCTCGGGCAGCGCACACCCACGATGCGCTTATTCTCCTTCAGTTCGCGAAAGAAGCGAGTTGCAGCGCGGCCGGCGGTGTGCCGGTAGGGGATGTCCCACCTGCCGTCGATGATTAGGGGTTCTTCTTGCTGGGAGGTCATGACAGCATCCTCCGAAGGCCTAGGGAGCCTCCCGGTCTAGGACCATGAGAGTGTGGAAGCCGATGGTAGCGCCCCAGGCGTGGGCCAGGGCTTTCTTGACGTTGGGCACCTGTCGCTGGCCGGCCTTGCCCATCACCTGGAGGGCCGCCTCGGCCACCCGAATGAGACCGGAGGCGCCGATAGCATTGGTGCACAGCACTCCGCCCGAGGGGTCTACCGGCAACTGCCCATCCATGGCGGTTACCCCGTGTCGCACCATCTCGGCGCCCTTTCCCGGCTCGCAGAAGCCCAGGGCCTCATACTCCAGGATCTCTTGGATGGTGAACGCGTTGTACAGCTCGGCCACGTCGAAGCTCACGGATGGGGTTGTCGATCTTGGCCAGGCGGTAGACGCGACGGGCCAGCATGGCCAGACTGTCCCAGTCCTCGTACCAGAAACGGTCACCGGCGAAGTAGTTGTCAGTGATCTGGCCGGCGCCCGTAATCCAGGCCGGTTGCCGGGCGAGCTTGCGGGCCTTCTCCTCGGAAGCAAGGATGATAGCGCAGGCCCCATCGGACGACGGACAGCAGTCGGAGAGGCGCAGAGGCCAGGAGAGCATGGGTGAGCCCAGAGCATCCTTCACGCCGAACTTGATGCGTAGGTGGGCGTAGGGATTGTTGAGGGCGTTCTCGTGGTTCCTGACCGAGATCAGCGCCAGGTCCTCCTCGGTAGTGTCATAGGCATGCATGTGGCTGCAAGCCTGGATGGCGGCGATGGTGATGGCGCCCATCCCGAAGCCCCGTTCATAGACGGGGTCGACGGCGGTGTTGAGGACGAGCTGCGCCTCCAGCGTCTCTCCTACCCGCTGCGAGGCTACGGCGAGCACGACATCGTGCAGACCGGAGGCCACGTGATAATAAGCGGCCAAAGCGGTCGAGCCCCCGGTCGTCCCGCCTGTGCTGATCTTGAGATACGGCTTGCCGAGCACGCCGGCGGCGGCGCACGCGTCGACGTTCCACTTCTCCGGCGCGTTCACGCCGTCGAACGGATCCATGCAGCCGTACACCACGGCGTTCACATCGTTGGGGGTGATGCCGGCGTCCTGGAGGGCGGCGCTTGTGGCCTCGTACACCAACTCGGGGTATGCGACGTCTTTCCGCCAGCTAGAGCAGCGGGTCAGGCCCACGCCGACGATGGCCACGCGCCGGGGCATCGCCTACCTCCCCCTCAGGATCACTACGCCGTGCGTTTGGCCGATCGACCCCGCCAGCCCGCTCATGCCGTGAGCCAGGGCGGTCCGCGCCTCGACCTGCCGCCCGTCCGCTCGCTCCGTTACCTGGAGCGCCGCCTCAGCCACCCGCAGGAGGCCGGTTCCCGCTCCTATGTTGGTGCTCAGCGCGCCCCCAGAAGGGTTGACGGGCAGACGGCCTTCCATCGACGTCACCCCCTCCTCTAGCAACCGGCCGCCGCTGCCTTCCTGCGCCCATCCCATTCCCTCGTACGCCATGAGCTCGTGGTAGGAGGTCACGTCGTGCACCTCGGCCACGTCCAGCTCAGCCAGCGGGTCGTCGATGCCGGCCATGACGTAAGCCTGCTGAGCGGCGTTGGCCAGGGCGTCCAGCCGCCACAGATTGGTGGCTCCGATGTAGTACGAACTTGTAGCCCAGCCAATGCCCTCGACGGTGGCCCAGCGAGAGGCGATGCGTTTGGCCCTATCCTCAGAGCACATGACCAGGGCTACCGCTCCCACCGACTCCGGCCGGCAGTCAAGCTCGTGTAGTGGGCCAGGCGACCATCTTTGAAGCCAGCACCTCGTCGCGAGTGATTGCGCTCCTCAGATGGGCGTATGGGTTGTTGACTCCCTGGCGGCGGTTCTTCTCGGCTACTGCGGCTGCCTGGCCCTCGCTTACGCCGTAGCGAGCCGCGTAGGAGCAGGCCTCGAGAGCGAGTGCTGACGTCGCGCTAATGCCCAGAGGGCGATAGAAGAAGGGGTCCATGGTCACGTTGCTCACCAGCTCTGTGGGCCCTTCAGCGTGCCCGTGACCCATCACCAGAGCGGTGTCGAAGGCCCCACTGGCGATACGCATGTAGGCGTAGGCGAAGGCAAGAATGCCGTCGTCTGCAACCTTGGCGGAGTCCTTAAGGTAGCCGCCGGCGGCCGGGACGAGGTACATGTCGGAGATGGTGCGCCCATCGAGAACATCCCAGCCTGAGGCCAGTACCGTGTCGATGTCGCCCCGCGTCAGGCCCGTGTCCTGCAGGGCGGCCCTTGCCGCCTCGAAAGCGATCTCATAGTAGGCGAGGTCACCACCGGGGCCGCGGTGATGAGTCTGGCCGACGCCGACGATGCATACTCTGCTGCTCACGCGTTCCCTCTGCGCATCGCGCCAATGGGTGCCAGGGGCATAACCTTGCTGCAAACAGTGGCATGAGTCTAGCAACCTCCACCAAGGGGCGTCAAGCCTGATCGGGCCGCTCCTTTTGTGAAGTTGATGACTCAGGTGGGGGGAGGAGCGGCAGGCGGAGAGAAACGGGGCTAAGTCCCCGCCTCCTCTATCTCATCGCCACGGGTCACGCGAGCGTAGAGGGCCGCTACCAAGCTTGAAAGCTGCTCGGCGCAGCGATTGTATGCCTCCGGCGTGTCACCGAAAGGGTCCTCGACATCGTCCAGCACGAAGAGCTTGCCTTGCGTTTGGGGGAAGGAACCCGCAATCCGTCCTCGATGGACCGTAGACATGGCGAAGACGAGATCAGCCCGATCGATGAGGTCCTTGGTCAGCCGGCGGCTGCGATGGGAGCCAATATCAAGGCCCAACTTCCGCATCGCTGCGCAGGCGTTATCTGTCGCGGGTAGGCCATGGCTGGCATTGAGTCCCGCGGACTCTGCTCTGATATCTGATAGATGAGCAGAAGCGGTTTTGTTGAAAAGGGCCTCCGCCATCGGGCTTCGGCAGGTGTTCCCCGTGCAAACAAACAGAATCATTCTCTTGGGGCGTGTTGGGTGCTGGTACTTCATGCGTTCTCTAAGTTGCCACCTATTCGTATTTCCGGTCAAGTTCCGCCACCGTCGAGACCCAGGCAGACCGGCCAAGACCATGTCCGCGCCCTTACCATCCGCTCCCCAAACGGGGTAGAATGCTGTCGCTGCGCGTAGCGGCCGCACTGGTGCCTACCTGAATTCGGCCATAGTTGAGCGGCGGCAGGCAGCGGCTTCGGGTTTTAGGCGATCACCGTCGCGACTCGACTGGGCCTGCCGCGAGGCTGAGGAGAACCCAACGTGGACTTTCGTTTCGGTCCCGAAGATGAGGCGTTTCGCCAGGAGTTGCGGTGCTGGCTTCAGGAGAATGTCCCGCCCGATTGGGAGGGCGTCTTCCTGGAGGAAGATGAAGAAGCCTGGAAGGTGGGCCGGGCCTTCATCGGTAAACTGGCCGCGAAGGGCTGGATGGCACCGGCCTGGCCGAGAGAGTACGGCGGAATGGAAGCTTCGCCGGCCCTGCAACTGGTCTACAACGAGGAGATGGGCTATCATCGCGCGCCCATCGGCTCCATTGTACAGGCCGTGGGCTACATTGGGCCCGCTATCCTCTTCTTTGGCACTGAGGAGCAAAAGAGACAGCATCTGCCGCCGATTAGCGCCGGCGAGACTGTGTGGTGCCAGGGCTTCTCCGAGCCGGAGGCGGGCTCCGACCTGGCTTCGCTTAGCACGCGCGCTGTGAGGGACGGCGACGATTACGTCATCAACGGGAGCAAGATCTGGACCAGCAACGCGCACCGCTCCGACTGGTGCATCCTCCTGGCCCGCACTGACCCGGCGGCACGCAAGCACAAGGGCATCAGCTTCTTCCTTGTGGACATGAAGGAACCGGGAATAACCGTTCAGCCGATCGTCAACATGGCGGGTGTGCACAGTTTCAATCAGGTGTACTTCGAGGACGTGCGTGTCCCCGGTAGTGCCCTATTGGGCCAGGAGAACCAGGGCTGGTATATTGCCGCGATGACCCTGGACCTTGAGCGCTCTAGCCTTGTGGCCACGGCCGTCTCCATGGCCAAGCGCAGCCTGGATGACCTTGTTAGTTACTGCAAGGAAACGAAGGTCAACGGCAGAAGCTTGCTGGACAACCAGCAGGTAGCTCACAGGCTGGCCGAGCTGGCCATCGAGGCAGAGGTGGGCAAGTATCTGGTCTATCGAGTGGTGTCTCTCCAAGCGCGGCACGAGCCCGGCAGTATCGAGGCAGCGGTATGCAAACTCTACAACACGGAGTTGGACGTTCGGGTGGCCGACGCGGGCATGCAGATTCTGGGCTTGTTCGGACAGCTCCATCGGGACTCCAAGTGGGCTCGCTTCATGGGGCGCTTTGAGAAGTCGTACCTTTACGCTATCGCCATGCTGGTCGGTGGTGGCGCATCTGAGATCCAGAAGAACATCATCGCCATGCGCGGGTTGGGCTTGCCGCGGGGCTAAGACGGGCTCGGGGTTCACAGCTCAAGACGGCTTCGCCGACCTGACCGCGATCCCGGCTCGTTATTGGGGGACAACGTCGCAACACCGGATCAATCTCTGCTGATCAACGGGCTGGAGCTATCGAACTCGAGAAGTTGATCCAAGCGCACAAGGACGACCTCCGGGTCTCAGAGTGTTCACTGCCTACACTGCGGCGGCCCCGGTCGACAGAGTCAGCGCCAGCCTGTGGGACCCAAGAATCTCATCGGTGCCTGCGCACGTCAAGCAGCCACCCAGTCGTAATTGTGGCATTGGGTTGCCCCATCGTGTAGAGCACATATCTCGGAGGCAGAGGGTTGGGGAGTCTTCCAGATACGTATGGAGTATTGCCTCCCCACAGCCGGGGCAAAGCGTTCAGCGTTACCGCTGCTCGATCACGTTAGCCACGTTCCGCGGTCGCGAGCCGCTCCAGCATCGCCTGGACGGCCCTGGTGACCTCGTCCGGCGCTTCCATGGGGATGAGGTGGCTCGCGCTTGCCACCGGCCGGTCCTCGGCTAGGGGAAGCAGTTCCGCCAGGTCCGGCGCCGTGGTGGATGGGACCCCTTCCTCGGCGAGGCCCCGCAGGACGAGCGCCGGCACGCGCGCCATAACGATCTCCGGCCAGAGGTTGAACCGCAGGGTCTCACGGTAGATGGCGGCCTCTGTCTCGGGGCTGCACTTCAGCGTCACCTGCCCGTCGCTGCTGGCGCGGACGGCTTCCTGCACGTACAGTTCGAACACCTCCGGCCGCCATCGGACAAAAGGTAGCTTCCCCTCCAGAGACCGGCGCATCTCCTCTCGCGATGGCCACGTTCGCCGACGCCGGCCCGCGCTGCGATAGAGGTCGCTCGCCTCTGCCAACTGCGGGCGGTCGTAGAGCCACTCCGGGTAGATGACGGGGTCAACCAGCACGAGCCCATTCACCAGATACGGATAGCGGGCCGCGCAGAGCGCCGCCGCCGCTCCGCCCACCGAATGGCCCACGATGACAGCCAGACCGAGGTCGAGCGCGGAGAGCACGCCGCCGACGTCGTCGGGAAAGTGGCTCCAGTAGTAGCTATCGCCGGGCTCGCTGTCGCCGTGGCCGCGGAGGTCAAGGCCGAGGACGCGCGCCCTGGTCGACAGCGAGACAGCGACCGGGTGCCAGAGCGCGGCAAGGAAGCCCGTGGCGTGGACAAGGAGGATGGGCTGACCATCGCCGCCCCAGTCGAGCAGATGGAGGCGGAGGCCGTTCGCTTCGACGAAGAGGTCACGCGCCCCTGGAGGTGCCAATAGACTTTCCCGTCACTAGGGCATAGCGCTCAGCGCCACTGCCGCCTCCTGTGGGGCCCAAGAATAGCATCCGACGGGTTGACGCGGCCATCCACTCATATTCGTGATGCAGGCCACCCAGTACGGGCCGTGCCCTGAGCCGGCCAGCGTTTGGCGGTGCGGCCTGGACAAGCGCTCCGTTGGGCGGCTGGAGGTCGAGCGCGCGGTGTGGCCGCGCTGCGTTGTAGTACGCCGCGTACTCCATCAGAATGAGCCGGAGGTGCCGCTCGTCGATAATGATCAGGTGGTCCAGACACTCCCGTCGCAACGTTCCGACGAGACGCTCGGCGATAGCGTTGGCCCTCGGTGCCTGCACCGGCGTCAGGATGGTCTGGATGCCGACCCTGGCGGCGCGCGGGATGAGGGCGGCACGGTAGTCACGGTCCCGGAGGAGGTAATGCGGCTGGTTGCGTCACGACGTGGCGGCGATCCCGACCTGGGAACATTGGGCATTGTCCGGAGAATGGGTCCGCCCTTCCGGAGAGATGAAGAGCCAGGCCCGACTCCTTAACCGGATGCTCGCCGCTAG
>CAVSBT010000007.1:0-56860 GCA_963726245.1 uncultured Chloroflexia bacterium | reverse complement strand
CCGCACGGGCTCCAGGACGGCGTAGGGGTTGAGGTTTCCCGGTTCGACCCACGTTGACGAGGATGTCTAGGAGGCGGGTGGTGGCCTGGGTGGGCGGGAACTTGTAGGCGACGGCCCATCGGGGCTCGCGGCCCACGAAGCCCAGCGCCCGCTGCAGGCGGAGGTCGTCGATCTTGACCACGACGCCGTCGATGTCGTAGTCGAGGCTCTCGCGCCTCTCCACCCACTCCCGGCAGTGGCGGGCCACCTCATCGAGAGAGTGGAAGCGCGCCATGTGGGGGTTGACCCTGAAGCCGAGGGAGCCCAGCCACTGCATGGCCTTCCAGTGACTCTCCGGCGTGGGGCCGTCGGACCAGCCGAGCTGGTAGACGAAGACGTCGAGCGGCCGGCGGGCGGTGATGCGGGAGTCGAGCTGGCGCACGGAGCCGGCGGCGGCGTTGCGCGGGTTGGCGAAGAGGGGCTGGCCCTGCTCGGCGCGCTCCTCGTTGAGCTGCTCGAAGCCGCGGCGGGTCATGTAGGCCTCGCCTCGCACCTCGAAGCGGGGCGGCAGGCCGTCGCCGCGCACCGTGAGGGGCAGGCTGCGGATGGTGCGCAGGTTCTGGGTGATGTTCTCGCCGCGGAGGCCGTCGCCGCGGGTGGCGCCCTGCACGAAGCTGCCGTTCTCGTAGACCAGCGCCACGGCCAGGCCGTCGATCTTGGGCTCGCAGACCATGTCGAAGCGCTCGTTCTCCACCAGGCTGGCGGCGCGACGGTGCCAGGCGCCTAGCTCCTCCTCGCTGAAGGCGTTCGCCAGGCTGAGGAGGGGCACCCGGTGCTCGACGATGCCGAAGGCCTCCACCGGCTGCCCCGAGACGCGCTGCGTGGGCGAATCGGGGGTGATGAGCGCCGGGTGCTGCTCCTCCAGGCGGCGCAGCTCGCGCATCAGCTCGTCGTACTCGGCGTCGCTGATCTCGGGGCTGTCGAGCACGTAGTAGCGGTAGTCGTGGTAGGCGATCTGGGAGCGCAGCTCCTCGACGCGGAGCTTGGCCTCCTGGAGCTGGCGGTCAGTCGTCATGGCGAGGATAGTATAGCAAGCCGCTGGCTACGCGACGAAACACACTCGTAATGTGCATCGCGTATGATTGGCGGCGAGAGGGGGACAGCAGCCGTGGATGAGTACGTTGTTCGCGAGGCCACGGCGGCCGACCAGCGCGCCATCCTCGACATCTACAACGACGCCGTTCTCGGCTCCACGGCCACCTTCGACCTGGAGCCGCGGACCTGGGACGAGCAGCAGCGGTGGTTCGAGGAGCATCGCCCGCCGTACCAGGTGTTCGTCGCTACGGTGGAAGGCTCAGTGGTCGGTTGGGGCAGCCTGTCGCCGTTCCGCGCGAAGCCGGGCTACCGGTTCACGGCAGAGGACTCGATCTACGTCCACAAGGACTTCCGCCGCCGGGGCATCGGCGCCGCCTTACTCGACCGGCTGATCGAGGCGGCCCAGAGTGGCGGGTTCCACTCCATCATGGCCCTGATCGACGGCGACAACACGGTGAGCGTTCGCCTCCACGAGCGATTCGGCTTCCGGCACGTGGGCACGTTTCCTGAGGTGGGCTTCAAGTTCGGCCGCTGGCTGGACGTGGTCCACATGCAGAGGATGCTGGACGCGAGATAGGCACTCTTCCCCGGGTAGCGTGAGGCGCCAGCGCACGGCGGGTAGGGGCGCACGGCCGTGCGCCCCTACTTAATCGGCGCGCCCTCCAGCCGCAGCAGCTTCTCCTTGATGTCCAGGCCGCCGCCGTAGCCGTGCAGGCCGCCGTCGCTGCCGATGATGCGATGGCAGGGCACGACGATGGGCACCGGGTTCTGGCCCAGGGCGGCGCCGACGGCCCGCGTGGCCGTGGGCCTGCCGATGGCCCGCGCGATCTCGCCGTAGCTGGCCACGGCGCCTGCCGGGACCCTGGGCCGCCGCCTCCAGCACCTGGCGCTGGAAGGGCGTCTGGCCCGCCAGGTCCACCGTCATGTCGAAGCGGCGCCGCCGCCCGGCGAAGTAGTCCCGCAGCTGCTGTACCGCCTCCCGGACCCGCTCGGGGCCGTGCGCCGGCCGGAAGCCGCGCCGCTCCATGCCTCGCAGGAAATCGTCCAGCGAGCTGCGGAAGGAGATGGCGCACAGCCCGCGCTCCGACACGGCGAGGAAGAGGGGTCCCACGGGCGTGTCGCGCCAGACGTCGTAGTAGGCGGTGGGCTTCGGGCTACGCAGCGCCTCCTCCAGGCGGGCGCGGGCCGCCTTCACCTGCGCGTCGGTGGGCTGGCTGGCGGGCTCCTCCAGGGCGCGCTGCAGCGGCTCCTGCGCCGAGAACAGCGGCGGCAGTCGAGGCACCCTCCATGTGCTCCCGCCACTCTTCGGGCGACTGGTCACCGGCCAGGAGAGCCAGCAGGTCTTCTTCTTCGAAACAGCGGTCGCTTAGTCATGATCCACCTCGGCGAAGTGGGCGCGCACCTTGCGCAGGCCCTGGTATACGTTCGCCCTCGCCGCCTCCGGCGAGCAGTCCAAAACAGCGGCAATCTCGTCGTAGTCCATGCCCTGGAACTTGCGCAGGACCACGGCCTGCCGCTGTCGCGCCGGCAGCGAGCCCACGAACGCCGCGACGGCTCCCGCGAGGGCATGGATCGTCCCGTCGGAGCGGGCGGGCGCCGCCACGGACTCGTAGAGGGGCAGCGGCGAGCGGGCGCGCTGGCGTCGGGCGTCGTGGCAGGCGTTGGAGGCGATCCTGTAGAGCCAGGCGCGGTGGTTGGCGTCCGCCGGGAGCCTCTTGTAGGCCCGAAAGGCGCGAAGGAAGGTCTCTTGGAAGACGTCCTGGGCCAGGTCGTGGTCGTCCAGGCTGCGCACTATGTAGCCCATGATTTCCCTCTGATGCCGGTCCAGCAGTGTCTCGAAGGCGGGAGCCGTCACGTTCTCCTACCCCTAGGCCGCGCTCGTCTCAGTTTCGTCGGCCGCGTCCCCCCATTGTAGCAGCAGCCGCCCTGCCCTCATGGCGGCGCGGCCGGCCAGCCGTGCGCCGAGGCGCACCGGCGATGGCCGCCGGGAAGTCGCGAGGTCTTCTCTCTGGCGATGCGGGAAAGCTGCCGTCTCCCTCGGTCCCTCTGGTAGACCGGAGAGGAGCCAGCTCCGCAGGTGATCGAACTCCACCTCTTTCCCCGGCTCGACGCGCCAGCGCCACGCTCTCGAGTCGGGGCTGCTCTCGCGCCGCCGAGCCGCGCGTTCCGTCAGCAGGCGCTGTACTTCGTCTTCGCGCAGCGCCGCCTCCGTCCCGATGGTGATGTCGTCAAGAATGGAAAACACCTGCTCCCTCCCTTCGTCCCTTGGCTACGGTTGCCTTGGTCCTACTAATAAGACTGCCGTGGACGCCGTTTGTGAAATCTGAGGTGGGGGAATGTTAGAATGACGCCGTGAAAGTCGTCATTGTCGATTACAGCGCGGGCAACTTGCGCAGCGTGGCGCGGGCGGTGGAGCGTGCCGGCTTCGAGCCGCTGATCAGCGGCCGGCCGGAGGACACGGCTTCGGCCGACGTGCTCATCGTGCCGGGTCAAGGCGCCGCGGCCGACACCATGCGCAACCTGCGCGAGCGCGGCCTGGTGGAGCCCATACGCCAGCACATTGCCGCCGGGCGCCCCTTCCTGGGCGTCTGCATGGGCCTCCAGGCGCTCCTCACCGTCAGCGAGGAGGGCGGCGAGCACGAGTGCCTCGGCGTCATCCCCGGTCGGGTGCGCCGCCTGCCCGGGGGCCTGAAGGTGCCGCACATGGGCTGGAACCGTGTCCGCCAGCGCCGGCCGCACCCCGTCTTCGACGGGATCCCGGATGGGACATACTTCTACTTCGTGCACAGCTACTATCCGGACCCCGAGGACGAGTCTGTGGTTGTCGGGGAGACGGACTACGGCGTCACCTTCACCTGCGCGGTCGCCGTCGACAGCCTGGTGGCGACGCTGTTCCACCCGGAGAAGAGCGGCGAGCTGGGTCTGCGCTTCTACGCGAACTTCCTGCGCGCTGCCAATGGGGCTCGCTAGCCGAGGTGCGCATCCGTCGCGTCGGGAGCCAGGGTTCGGCGGGTCCGAGCACGAGCCGTCGCGAATCGGGGCGCATGCCTCGGTCGGGGGGTGATTATGGAAGACACAGAGCGCGAGGATGATGAGCCCTTCGAGGGCGTCGATATCGATAGCCCGGTGGGCCGCATCCGATTGGGCCGTGGTCACGGCCGGCGATTCCGGTTCAGAGCTGGTACGGCCGACGATGCGTACAGCGCTGCGCGGCGCCGGGTGCGCCGGCGCCTCCGATTCTACCGGGACCTGACGACGTATGTGATCGTCAATCTCGTTCTCCTGGCCTTCGACGCCCTCACCGGGGGCGGCTTCTGGGTGCAGTGGGTGGCAGGCATCTGGGGAGCGTTCCTGCTCTTCGACTTCCTCTCCGCGTTTGTGTTCCCCAACTTATGGGGCATGGAGGCGGAGCGCCGCATGATTGAGCGCGAACTCAAGCGGCGCGGCGAGCCCGCCGAGGACCAGAAGTGAGGCCTCTCCCGTGGAGGTGATCCCCGCCGTCGACATACGGGGCGGGCGCTGCGTCCGCCTCTACCAGGGCGACTACGACCGCGAGACGGTCTTCTCGGAGGACCCGGTGGCCATGGCCCGCCGCTGGGAGCGGCTGGGCGCACCCCGCCTGCACGTGGTGGACCTCGATGGGGCGCGCGCCGGCCAACCGGTGAACGACCGCGTTATCGAGGAGCTGCTCTCCGCCATCGAGATACCGGTGCAGGTGGCGGGCGGCATCCGCCAGCTAGACGTCATCGCCCGCTACCTGGAGAAGGGCGCCGACCGCGTGATCCTGGGGACGGCCGCCGTCCACGACCAGCCGCTCGTCAGCCGGGCCTGCGCCACGTTCCGAGAGGGCGTGGTGGTGGCCGTGGACGCCCGTCGCGGCCGCGTGGCGACGGCGGGCTGGCGGGAGGCCAGCGGCGAGACGCCCGAGGGGCTCATGCGGCGCCTGGCGGAGCTGGGCGTGCCCCGCTTCATCTTCACCGACATCAGCCGCGACGGCACGCTGCGCGGGCCCAACTTCGCGGCCATCGGGCGGCTGGCGCGGGCCTTCCGGACCCCGCTTATCGCGTCGGGCGGTGTCACCACCGCCGAGCACCTGCGGCGCCTGGCGAAGCTGGGCGTGGAGGGCGCCATCGTCGGCCGCGCCCTGTACGACGGGGGGCTGGCGCTGGAGGAGGCGCTGGCGGCGGTGCGGTCGTGATATTCTAGGGGAGTCCAGAGGGGCTAGGCCCCTCTGGCGGGGTGCTCGAGGGGTGTCCCCTCGAAAGGAACCATGCTCACTAAGCGCATAATCCCTTGCTTCGACGTCAAGGACGGCCGGGTGGTCAAGAGCATCACCTTCCTCAACCCGCGCGACGCCGGCGACCCCGTGGAGCTGGCCGCCCTCTACGACCGCGAGGGCGCCGACGAGCTGGTCTTCCTCGACATCACCGCCTCGCCCGACCGCCGCAAGACGGTGCTCGACATGGTGCGCCGGGTGGCCGAGCAGGTGTTCATCCCCTTCACCGTCGGCGGCGGCATCCGCAGCACCGAGGACATGCGCCTCATGCTGGAGTCGGGCGCCGACAAGGTGGGCATCAACACCGCCGCCGTCGAGAACCCCGGCCTCATCGCCGAGGGGGCGCAGCGCTTCGGCAGCCAGTGCATCGTGGTGGCCATCGACGGCAAGAAGAAGGGCCCCGGCCGCTGGGAGGTCCACACCTACGGCGGCGACCTGACGGGCGGCCGCCCAACCGGCCTCGACGCCGTGGAGTGGGCGCGTCGAGTCGTCGAGCTGGGGGCCGGCGAGCTCCTCCTCACCAGCATGGACGCCGACGGCACGCAGGTCGGCTACGACATCGGCCTCACGCGCGCCATCTCCGAGGCGGTCGAGGTGCCGGTCATCGCCTCCGGCGGCGCCGGCAGCCCCCAGCACCTGTACGAGGCGATCGTGGAGGGCAAGGCCGACGCCGTGCTGGCCGCCAGCATCTTCCACTTCGGCACCTACAGCATCCGCGAGACGAAGGAGTACCTGGCGGCTCGCGGCATCGCCATGCGGCTGTAGAGAGGAAATCACCGTGCCCGACGCGCCCAAGAACATGTTCTGGGACGTGATCGCGGGCAGGGCGCCGCTGCCACGCGTCCTCGGCCTGCTGGGCTGGAATGCCGTCCACGCCGAGCCGGGCCACGTTCGCGCCGGGTTCCAGGGCAAAGAGGAGTTCTACAACCCCGTGGGGCTTGTCCAGGGCGGAATCCTGGGAGCGATGCTCGACGGCGTCATGGGAGCGGCCGCGGTGTCGTTGCTCGGGCCGGATGAGAGCATCACGACGCTGGAGATGAAGGTGAGTTGCATGCGGTCCGTCCGAGCGGAGCCCCTCGTGGGCGAGGGGCGCGTGGTGCATCGGGGAGGCTCGGTGGTCTTCATGGAAGGCTCGCTCACCACCGAGGACGGCTCGCTGGTGGCGACGGCCACGGCGACAGGGCGCATCGTGCGCATTGCGGCGGCCGGAGAAGCGCGCGGCGCGGAGGGCTAGGGGGTTTCGATGCTGGACTTCGCGAAGGGCGGCGGCCTCATCCCCGTGATCATCCAGGACGACGACACGGGCGAGGTGCTGACCCTGGCCTACATGAACGAGGAGTCGCTGCGCCGGACGCGGGAGTCGGGGCAGGTGTGGTTCTACAGCCGCAGCCGCCAGGAGCTCTGGCACAAGGGGGCCACCTCCGGCAACTTCCTGAACGTCCGCCGCATCCTCCGCGACTGCGACGACGACACCCTCCTCATCCGCGTGCAGCCTGCTGGCCCCGCCTGCCACACAGGCGAGCGCTCGTGCTTCTACCGGGAGCTGGAGGAGGAGTAGGGCAGACCCACTGGGCCACGTTGGCCCTGCCAACATCGAAGGCCAGGGCCATGGTCATGAACGAGACAAGCCGTAGGGGCGCAGCATGCTGCGCCCCTACACCTGTCTATCCCGGGCCGAACCTTGGCTGGGCCCCTACATTCCCCGTCGGCCCTACGGCGGGTCCAGCCGGGGCCCCTTGTTCAGCGGGTTGCAGCGCGCAAGACGCCAGAACGTCTTCAGCGAGGCCTTCCAGAAGCCGTACCTCTGGTACGCCTCCAGGCCGTAGCTCGAGCAGGACGGCTCGAACCGGCAGCGGGCGGCCAGCCCCGGCCCGACCCGGAGCCGGTACGTTTCGATGAAACGCACCGCGAATCGGGAGAAGGGCGAGAGCCTTCGCCCCAGGGCTTCGCTCGTCATCCCGCGGCCTCGTCAGGCGGCGGCGGCTCGGACGGCGCCTCTTCGACGGCGGGCTCGGCGTCTGTTGCCACCGGCGGCTGCTGGGCCGCAGCCTCATCGAGGCTCGGCTCGGCGTCGGTCGTCGGCGGCGGTGGCGGCTGCTGGGTGGGCGCCTCACCCAAGCCGGCCTTGGCCTGGCTCGTTAGCGTCGACTGCTGGCCAAGCGCGCTATTCAGACGCTGCTCGGCCCTCGCGATGGTCCGGTTCGCGCGCCACACGGCGAAGACACGCAGCAGGGAAGGCATGACCAGCCCCACCGCCAGCCCGCCGACCAGCCCTTCGATGGCGACTGCCCGCGTGGGGTAGACCACGGCGTACTGCTGGAGGAGGACGACTGTGCCCGCTCCCGCCAGCAAGCCGCCTACGGTCCCCGCCACCGAAAGGCGGGGCCGCCAGCGCACGCGCGGCAGGCGCGTCGCTGGTTTGGAGGCGGTAGGCGGCCCGGCGCCGACGGCCATGGCCGCGCCGGTGAGAAGCAACCGCCGGCAGCACGAACCAGAAGCAGTACTCCCATGTATTCTCACGAATGATCTCACCGTCGTCCTGGTTCTTTTTCTATCCGGCCGTGTGCCTCCGTCGCGTTCCGGCCGCTCCGCTCTTCGGCCGTGCGGGCTTCGCCGTGGCCTCCAGCGCGGAGGTCGACGCCCGCGACGACCCAGCCCCACCGCGCCGAGGGCGGTGATGCCCGCGGCGGCGGCCCCGGCCACCGTCCTCAGGGGGTTGCCGGCCACCCGCACCAGCGCCGAACCGCTGCAGTTCCCACCAGGGCCCTCGCTCCGGCCCACGACCTTGTAGAGCCCAACGCCCTACTTCGCGTAGTCGTCCACGGGCACGGTGTTCTGCCAGGATGTCCCCGATGTCGGTTCGTCGCGGACCGTCCAGGAGAAGCCGGCGAACTCTATTTGGATGCGCAGGTGCGTGATGCCGGCGGCCGACTGCATGGTCACCGGCACCGCCGTATGCTCCTTCACCTCGATGGCGTCGCCGGCGTTGTTAGCGGACAGCCCTCTAACGTCGACGCCGTTGATGGTGGCCGAGCAGTTGCCGTTCACGTCGGCGCTGGCCAGCAATGCCAGCGCTGGCAGGGTCGATAGGGTCAGGGCCGCTGTTGTTGCCAGGAGAAGGCGGCAGATTCGGCGCATCATGATATGCCTCCTGAGGAGAATGGCTGCAGGATCGCTTCCTCAGTCTGAGAATGCGGGCCGCCTTCGTCTATGCGGGCCTGACCTGCTGCTCCTCGGCCGAGACCCCTAGACCACCGGGGCCAGATACGAAGACCGAGAACCCTTTTCTCCCCTGGGATTCTCGGTCTCGGTCGCTCGATGTTGAGGGTTACTAGTGGAGCTTCACACGGCGATAACCGCGTCGGCCTCCAGCACCAGGTCGTTGAGGGTGGCGGCGCCCACCACCTGAGCGCCCTCGATGAAGTCGCCCCGGTCCAGGCCAAAGAGCATGCAGCTCTGCTCGCAGACCATGAGCTTGACGCCGGCCTTCAACGCCTGGTCGATGACGTCTTTGAGAGGCGGGAACTCGCCGACGCGCACCTTCTCCGCCTCACCCTTCTTCACGGCGGTGACGCCCTTTATAAAGAAGTAGACCACCGGCTCCACGTCCATGGCGGCGGCGGTGGTCGCCAGTATGAAGGGCGCGTAGAGGCGCTCGGGGGTGTCGATGCCGCTGGTCTGGAGGTAGACTAGCTTCTTCTTGCCGTTCTTGGCCATGACCTTGCTCCTAACCCTTTCGGATGAGGAAGGTAAGGTCGCCTCCCTCCTGGTGCAGTTCCAGGACCTGGTTACCGGTTCTCTTCGCCCAGCGAGGCACGTCCTCTCGCGAGGCCGGATCCGTTGCCAGAAGCTCGAGCACCTGCCCACTCTGCAACTGATCGATCTCCGCCCTGGCCTGGAGCACGGGGGCGGGGCAGAACTGCCCTCGCATGTCCAGGACGCGATCCGGTTTGAGTGCTACTGTCATGGTTGAACCTCCCTCTCCCTCCGCCGGTCGAGATGCCGTCACTCCATATTGACATTCTGGGGTGAGTTAGTCAAGTACCCTATTGACCGGTTGCACGGACCGTTCGCGTCGCTAAGAGTGACACGCTCAGGAGCGAGGTGGCTCTGCCGCCGTGGCTGCCTCCTCCTCCGCGGCCAGGACGCCCTGGAGGGCCGCCACCGCGACCTCGATCTGCGCGTCGTCGGGGTCACGGGTGGTCAGGGACTGGAGGAGGAGGTTGGGCTTGAGGAGCCAATTGAGGAGAGGGACACGTTCGATCAGCATGCCCAGGCGGAGGGCCTCGTAGCTGAGGGAGGCGACGACCGGCAGGAGCACCACGCGCGACAGGACGCGCCACCAGAGGGGAGGCGCGCCCAGGAGGGTGAAGACCACCAGGGCCACCACCATCACGGTGAGGAGGAAGCCGGTGCCGCAGCGCGGGTGGGCGTTGGGGAAGGGGCGGATCGCCTCCACCTGGAGGGGCCGGCCGGCCTCGTAGGCGTGGATGGTCCGGTGCTCGGCGGCGTGATAGGCGAAGACCCGCCGTACGTCGGGCACGAGGCCGATGGCCCAGACGTAGGCCAGGAAGAGGCCCAGTCGCACCAAGCCCTCGACAAGGACAGCGCCCGTCCCGCCCAGGACGCCCTGCAGCCAGTTTGTGAGGAGAACGGGCCCGGCGAAGAAGACAGCGGCCGCTACGACGAAGGTGACGACGAAGGTACCCCAGACGTAGGCGCCGCTGGCTTCGCTCTCGTCCTCGCCGGCCGCGACACGCGCCGAGTAGCTCAGCGCCCGCATGCCCAGGGCCAGCGTCTCCCAGAGGATCACCACGCCGCGTATGAGGGGCAGCCGCCGGAAGAGGCCCGTGTAAAGCCCGCCAAGGGCCTCTGCCCTCACGGTCACGGTGCCGTCGGGGCGGCGCACGGCCACCGCCACGGTGCGGGGGCCCCGCACCATGACCCCCTCTATGACCGCCTGGCCTCCGTAGTAGGGCGTCTTCGGCATGCTTTCAGACAAACGAAAGGGGCCGGGAGTCTAGCCCCGGCCCCCGCGATAGGCCCCTGCTAGTCCTTGATGCCGTAGCGGCGCTTGAAGCGCTCCACGCGGCCGGCGGTGTCTACGATACGCTGCTCTCCGGTGAAGAAGGGGTGGCAGCGGCTGCACACCTCTACGTGAAGGCGCGTCTTGGTGGAATGCGTCTGCCACGAATTGCCGCAAGCGCACTGGATCGTGGCCTCTACGTATTCGGGATGGATCTTCGCTTTCATTCGGCTTGCTCCGCGGCCAGGGGATTCACGCTGACCTTCTTGCGCCGGCCCTTGGCGTAGGGCGCGAACTTCACCTTCCCCTCGACCAGCGAGTAGATAGTGTAGTCGCGCCCCAGGCCGACGTTCCGGCCGGGATGGAAGCGCGTGCCTCTCTGTCGCAGGATGATCGTGCCGGGGAGGACGACCTGCCCGTCATACCGCTTGACTCCCAGTCGCTTGGACTGGCTGTCGCGGTTGTTGCGCGTGCTGCCGCCGCCCTTCTTGTGTGCCATGACTATCCACCTGCCGGCGGGGTCTCCGCCGTCTTCCGTCGCCGCCGCGGGGCCGGCTTCTTCTCCGCCTGCTCCTCGGGCGCTGCCTCCTCGCTGACCGCGGCTGGCGCCTCTGCTACGGCCTCGACCACCCCCGGCTCCTCTTCGGCTGCCTTCTTGCGGGTCCGCCGTCGCGCCGCCGGCTTCTCTTCCTCCTCGCCCACCTGGATCCGCTGGATGGCCAGACGGGTGAAGGCTTGTCGATGGCCGGTCTTCTTGCGGCTGCGGGTCTTGGCCTTATACCTGAAGACGGTAATCCTGGGTCCGCGTCCGTGCGATACCACCTCCGCCACGACCTTGACGCCGGGAACGATGGGTGTGCCCACCGTGACGCGCCCGTCTTCGTCCAGGAAGAGGACGTCGGGCAACTCAACCTGCCCGCCCTCGGGCGCCACCAGGCGCTCGACATCGATGGTGGCCCCTTCCTGGACGCGGTACTGCTTGCCGCCGCTGCGGATGATGGCGTAGACCGCCAAAGCTCTCTCCTCTCGCAGGCTCGCTTCGATTCTACTGGTTGGAGAAGCGTACCGTCAAACGTGTGACGTGTTGACGGGCGCACGATCTCGTGTTACTTTGGTCGATAGTACAACATTTGTTGAGATTAGCCATGAAGGTAGCCACCCTCCGTCAACGCCTGGCGGTCCGCCTGCAGGAGGCGCTGGAATCCGGCGACGTGGATACCGTTTGTCGCGTCACCGGCTACGTACGGGCAGTTGGGGTTGCCCTTGCCCCCTACTCCGGCGATGACGACGTAGACGTGGCGCGACTGACCGTCGACAGCCAGCAGGCGGCCCAGATCCTGGGCTACCACCGCGAGCACGTGCGACGCCTGCTGCGCCAGGAGGCGCTGGAGGCGGAGAAGGCGGGGAACGAGTATCGCATCCCCCTTTCCTCGGTGATCAGTGCTCTCGAGGGAGGCATCGCAGGCTGGGTCGCGCCATCTATCCTCAGGCGTCTCCGGGCTCTCACGACCGTGTGGGTATCGCCGGAAGCGCCGCCCGCGCAATAGCCACTTTCGACAGCAGCAAGAGTAGGGGCGGTTCGCGAACCGCCCCTACGTCTTGTGCGAAAGTGGGCGAGGCTAGCCGGCGGGCGGCTCGTTCCGCAAGGTGATGTTGACCTGGCCGCTTCCCCAGGCGAGACCGGGCTTGAGCTTGGGCTGCGGCGACTCCTCGCCGGGCGGCTCTCCCTCAGGCCCAGTTTGCGGCGTCTCGGCCGCGGGCGGCTGGCTCTCGCCGATGGGCACGTCCACGTCTGTCGGGGCGTTGAAGAGGGTCATCAGGTCCTCGCCCTCGATGCGTCTCCACCTCGATGAGCTTGCGGGCGATCTGGTCCAGCTTGGCCCGGTTCTCGGTCAGTATCTTCCTGGCCATCTGGTAGGCGCGGTCGATGATGCGCCGCACCTCTTCGTCGATCTCCTCCGCCACCTTCTCGCTGTAGTTGCGCTGCTCGGCGATCTCGCGTGCCCAGGAAGACCAGCTCCTCCTTGCGCCCGAAGGTGCGCGGCCCCAGGCGTTCGCTCATGCCCCACTGGGTGACCATCTGGCGGGCGATCTTGGTGGCCTGCTCGATGTCGTTCTGGGGGCCGGTCGTCATCTCGCCCAGCACCAGCTCCTCGGCGACGTGGCCGCCCAGCGTCGCCGCCAGCGTGTCCTGGAACTGCGAGCGCGTGCCACAGATGGCGGTCCTCCTCCGGCAGGAAGCGGGTGAAGCCGCCGGCCATGCCGCGGGAGACGATGGTGATCTTGTACACCGGGTCGGCGTTGGGCAGCAGGTGCGCCACCAGCGCGTGCCCCGCCTCGTGGAAGGCGATGATCTCCTTCTCCTTGGGGCTGATGACGCGGCTCTTGCGCTCCGGCCCGGCGATCACGCGGTCGACCGCCTCGTTGAACTCGGCCATGGCGATGCGCTTCTTGTTGCGCGCGGGCGGCCAGGATGGCCGCCTCGTTGACCAGGTTCGCCAGGTCGGCGCCCGAGAAGCCCGGCGTCTGCTTGGCCAGCACGTTCAGGTCCACGTCCTTGTCCAGCGGCTTGCCCTTGGCGTGGACCTCAAGGATGCCTTGCGCCCCCTGATGTCCGGCCGGTCCAGCACCACCTGCCGGTCGAAGCGGCCGGGGCGCAGCAGCGCCGGGTCCAGGATGTCCGGGCGGTTGGTGGCGGCGATGACGATGACGTTCGTGTTGGTGTCGAAGCCGTCCATCTCCACCAGGATCTGGTTCAGCGTCTGCTCCCGCTCGTCGTGGCTGCCGCCCAGGCCGGCGCCGCGATGGCGGCCGACGGCGTCGATCTCGTCGACGAAGACGATGCAGGGAGCGTTGCGCTTCGCCTGGTCGAAGAGGTCGCGCACGCGGGAGGCGCCGACGCCCACGAACATCTCCACGAACTCGGAGCCGCTGATGGAGAAGAAGGGCACGCCCGCCTCGCCGGCGACCGCCTTGGCCAGCAGCGTCTTGCCGGTGCCCGGCGGGCCGACCAGCAGCACGCCTCGGGGGATGCGGGCGCCCAGGGCGGCGAACTTCTCCGGGTACTTCAGGAACTCGACGACCTCCGTTCAGCTCCTCCTTGGCCTCGTCCACGCCGGCCACGTCCAGGAACGTGACGGTGGGCCGTTGCCGGTGAACATGCGGGCGCGGCTCTTCCCGAAGCTCATCGCCTGGGTGTTGGAGCCCTGCGCCTGCCGCAACATGAAGATCAGGATGGCGCCGAAGATGATCAGCGGGAGGAAGTTGAGCAAGAGGTTGAGCCAGTTGCCGAACTGGCTCGGCTGGCTCACCTTGACGGCGATGCCGTCTGTGCCGCCCACCAGGATGCCGTTGTCCTTGAGCACCGTGACGATACTCGACCCGCTCTCCTTGCGCGACTTGTAGGTCTTCGGGTCGTTCTTGAGGTGGACGGTTAGCGAGTCGCCCTGGGCCTCGATGCTCTCCACCTGCCCGGCGCGGGCCTCGGCGATGACCTGGCTCAGGTCCTGACTCTGGGTATTGGAAGGCGGCCGGAAGAAGGAGACGACAATAGCTATGACCGCCACGAGGATCAGGAGATAAATGAAACTATTGCGCATCCAGCGGTTCATAGTCTTGCCCGCCTTCCGGGGACGAAGTGATAACCGGCGTCCGCCGGCCTTTGAGCCACTTAATTATAGCATAGCCGATGAGCCAAGGGCTTCATCGAGCCCGGCGCCAGCGCTGTAGGCACGACTCCCCTCTACGCATTATCGGCATCAGCGGCCGAAGCCCTCATCGACGGCCCGCTGGACCGCCGGTGCGTTTGACCAGGGGGCCGCTGACAGTGGCTACTCTGTCAGCTCAGAGACCAGTCTGCCCGACTGAGCCCAGTCCTCACGCTCCACGTCGCGAAAGATGACGATGGTCGCCTCTGGGGTAGTCTGGGCTATGTTGCAGACCGCCTCTGTGATGGCGCGCGCCAGCTCTCGCTTCTGGGCCTGAGTCCGCCCCGAGAACATCTCGATGTGAATGACGGGCATGGACGCCTCCTCTCGCCCTATCGGCGCCGTGATCATAGCATTGATGCGGCCGCTTTGACGTGGTACCAGGCCGGTGATACCATCGGGCGGCGAAGGCTGGGCCGTGGCCGGCGGCCTTCTCAGGCGCAGATGGTGATCACATATCCTCACCTCAACGAGGAGCTCCGGTGCTGGCGGCGCGGGTTACGCCGTGTCGCCGGCGTCGACGAAGTGGGGCGCGGACCCATGGCGGGGCCGGTGGTGGCCGCCGCCGTCGTGCTGGACCCGTCGGATGCCGCCGCCTGGTGGGGTGAGCTGCGCGACAGCAAGCTGCTGAGCGCCCGCGCTCGCGAGCCGCTGGCGGAGGCTATTCGCCGCAGCGCCGAGGTGGGCGTCGGCGTGGTGGAGCACGAGGTCATCGACGCCGTCGGGATCAGCATCGCTACCTTCAAGGCGATGCGCCTGGCGCTGGAGGAACTGTCCCCGGCGCAGGATTACATTCTTCTCGATGGCCGGCCGCCCACGGCGGTCTGCCTGCCCTACCTGACGTCGCCCTACAAGGCGCTGGTTGGCGGCGACCGCCGCTGCCTCTCCATCGCCGCCGCCTCTATCGTTGCCAAGGTGGAGCGCGACCGCCTGATGCTGGAGTACGAAGGCCTCTTTCCGGGCTACGGCTTTTGCCGTCACAAGGGCTATGCCACGGCCGAGCACGCCCGGTCGCTGGCCGAGCTAGGCCCCTGCGTCATCCACCGCCGCTCTTGGGCGCCGGTGCGGGCGATTCTGGAAGGCCTCCCCCTGTGAAGGACGAGAGCTCGCTGGCGGGCCCGCCCGCCCGATGGGCGAAGGAGGGCGCTGGGCGCCTTCGGCGAACGGGTGGCGGCCGCCCACCTGGAGTCGAAGGGATACCGCATACTGGAGCGGAACTACCGCCGCCGCGAGGGGGAGATCGACATCGTGGCCGTCGCGGGCGGCTGCCTTGTCTTCGTCGAGGTCAGGACTCGCCGGGGAGAGGAGCGAGGCTCGGCCATAGAGTCGGTCAGCCCCGTCAAAGGAGCGCGCCTGGCGTGCCTGGCCCAGGCCTACTGCCAGGAGAGGCCGGACCTGCCCGACGACCGGCGCATCGACGTGGTAGCGGTCGAGCTTTCACCGGCGGGGCGGCTGCTGAGCATCCAGCACGTCGAGAATGCTGTGGATGAAGAAGGCCTGCCCTAGTGGGGCTCCGGCCGAGCGCTGGCGGCCCGCTCAGGTTTACGGGCATCCCGCCAGCCCCGTCGACGGCGCCGCTGGGCCCCGGTATAATTCATTGGTGCCTATCTATGAGTTTCGCTGCGGCGGCTGCGGCCGTCGAGTGAGCGTCTTCCAGCGCAGCATCAGCGCGCCGCTGGCCGCGTCCTGTCCCCACTGTGGCGGCGCCGACCTGCGACGGCTGGTGTCGCGCTTCGCGGTGGTGCGCGGTGAGGACGCACTGCTGGACGACATGGATGACGACTCCCTGCTGGCCGGCGTCGACGAGAGCGACCCTCGGAGCATGGCCGCCTGGGCACGCAAGATGGGCTCTCGCTTCGGCGAGGACCTGGGCCCGGAGTTCGATGAGATGGTGGAACGCATGGAGGGGGGCGAGATGCCGGACGAGGGGGGCGACGACGAGAGTGGCGGGGGGCTTGATGAGCTCTAGGAGGCGGTAAGGGCGTGCCCATATACGAGTTCAAGTGTGAAGACTGCGGGCGGCTGAGCAGCATCTTCGTCAGGAGTGTGTCGGCCAAGGTGAAGGCCGCCTGCAAGCACTGTGGCGGACGGCGCGTGAGCCGTGCCGTATCCGGCTTCGCCTATCACAAGTCGGAGGCGACCATCCTGGCGGAGTACGGCGCTGAGCCCAAGCGACCGGAGGACTACAGGGACCCGCGGCAGATTGGCCGCTGGGTGGAGCGAAGATTCCAGGAACAGGGCATGGAAGTCCCGCAGCAAACCCGGGAGATGATCGACGCCGCCCGGCAAGGGGAGCTCCCCGACTCGATAAAGGACCTGTAGCTGGGGCCGTCACCTCATCAGATAGGGGGAAGATTTGCAGTCTGCCGCTGGCAACCTTGATGCTATTGTCGAGGGCGTCCGCGCCCACTTGGTCTCAAAGAACAAGGCGCGCGAACAGGCCCTTCCTCTCTGCCGCGAAGCCATTCGTCACTCCGCCAATGCCATCCGCGCCGTGCACCGGGGCGAGTTCGACTTGGGGCAGGAGTTGATCGATAAGGTGGCGGCCCTGCTCGGCGAGGTGGCGGCAGCCCTGCGGGACCACCAAGATATCTTCTACGCCGGCTTCGTCCACGATGCCCAGAAGGAGTTCGCCGAGGCGAGCCTGACGCTGGCCCTGGTGGCGGGCCGGCCGCTGCCCCCGCCCGAGAAGCTCAACGTGGAGCATGCCGCCTACCTCAACGGCCTGGGCGAGGCGGTGGGCGAGCTGCGCCGGCATCTCCTGGACAGCCTGCGCGGCGGCGACGTGGAGCACTGCGAGGATTGTCTCACCGCCATGGACGACATCTATAGCGTCCTGGTGACCTTCGACTACCCGGACGCCATGACAGGCGGCCTCCGGCGCACCACCGACAACGTGCGCGGCATCCTCGAGCGCACGCGGGGCGACCTGACCCTTGCCGTCCGCCAGCGCGACCTCGAGCGCAAGCTCTCGGAGTTCGAGAAGCGCCTGCAGCGCTAGCGGCTTGACAGGCGGCTTGGCCCTGGGATACCCTCACGGCAGTGTTCGAGCACCCATCCCAGGACCAAGAACCGGCCCCTCCCCGGGGCGGACATCTTGGTCGGCGCGTTCTCATAGCCGCGGCCTTCGCTCTCCTGGCCGCTGGCTCTTTCTATGGCTCTTTCGTCATCGCCACGCGTGTCGACGAGATCTTTGCCCCCGGCCACGGCATCACGGTTCCCTCACTGCTGAGCAACCTGCCGGGCGTTCAGAGCGGCGAGGGCGACAGCGCGGGAGGCTCTCGCATCAACGTGCTGGTCATGGGACTGGACCGCCGTCCCCGCGAAGGGAAGGCCCCGGCCCGCACCGACACCATGTTCGTCCTCACCATCGACCCACACTCGAAGACGGCGGGCATCCTGGGCATCCCCCGAGACCTCTGGGTGGAGATCCCCACCAAGGACGGCAACGGCTACCTGGAGGAGCGGATCAACGCCGCCTATGTGCTGGGCGAGGTCAACGGCTACGACGGCGGCGGCCCCGCGCTGGCCATGGCGACCACCGAACACACGCTGGGCATCAAGATCGATCACTACGTGGTGATTGACTTCCAGGGCTTCAAGAAGATCATCGATGACCTGGGTGGCATCGATGTGGACGTCCCGTCTTACCTGAGCGATCCGCTCTACTCGGATACGGAGCTCCCCGGCGACTATCTCCCGGAGGAGTTCCAGCCCGGTGTCCAGCACATGGACGGTACCCGGGCCCTGGCCTACGCCCGCATCCGCCGCGGAAACAGCGACCTGGACCGCATCCAGCGCCAGCAGCGCGTCATCTTCGCCGTCATGAACAAGGCCCTTAGACTAAACGTCCTCCCCAACGCCCTCAGCCTCTGGAAACAGTACAAGGACACCATTGACACAGACATCAGCGACCCGCAGATCCCCGGCTACGCCTTGCTGGCCGCCGACATTCCCCAGGAGCGCATCGTCGCCCTCTCCCTGGGCCCGGCCACAGTCCCCTATACCACCCCCGCCGGCGCCTCGGTGCTGGTGGCGGCGCCGGAGGGCATCCAGCAGATCGTCGAGGCCCTCTTCTCCGACCAGCAGGTGCTGAAGGAAGGCGCTATGGTGGAGGTACAAAACGGCACCGGCGAGCCCGGCCTCGCCTCCAGTGTGGTCGACTACCTGGTGAACCTGGGCCTGCCGCGCTCGTCGCTCGTGACCTCTAACGCCCCGGAGCAGGAGATAGGCAGTGCCTCTGCTATCATCGACTACACGGGCAAGCGCTACACAGCAGACAGGCTGGCCGAATGGCTGGGCCTGCCAGCCGGCAGCGTCCGTTCCGCCAGCGCCGGGGACGCGGCGCTGAAGAGCAACAGTGAAGCCGACATCGTGCTCATCGTGGGGACAGACGTTGACCTCCAGCGGCTGACCGCTGCGACGTCAAACGCTACCAGCCAGACTCCCTAACACTCTCCGCCCGGCACGCGCTATCCACCGGCGGTCTCGATAACGCTGGCGGCTGACTGGTGCGCTTCGTGCGCGGGTGAGCGTTCGCGATGGAAGAGTAGGGGCGCACGGCCGTGCGCCCCTACGTGTTGGTGGCTGGCGGGTTGAGGCTACTTCTTCTTGGCCTTGGTCTTGTCGTCTTTCTTCGCGGTGCTGGTCTTCGAGCGACCCTTGGCTGCGGCCGGCTTGGCCGCCTTCGCCGGAGGCTTCTCGGCGGGCTTGCGGCCCAAACGGATGCGCCTGCGCGCTTCGACCGGCGCCTCGGCTGGCGGGGCCTCGACCTGGGCTTTTGCCTGCGCCTCCGCCTGAGCGGCAGCAGTGACCGCGGCGGTCGCAAGGGCGGCGTTGTAGCGGGCCATGAGCCTCGACTTGCGCCGGGCGGCGTTGTTGGCCTTGATCACGCCCTTCTTCTCGGCCCGGTCGAGGACGCTTGCCGCTTCGCGGACGGCGGCCTCGGCCTCGGGGAGCGGGCCCGCCTTGATCAGGCTCAAGGCTTTCGAGACGTGCGTGCGGGCGGCGCCGCGGACCGTGCGGTTGGCTGCCTGTCGCTGGATGGACTGACGGTATCGCTTTTCGGCGGAACGGGAGTGAGCCAAGGGGTCTCCTTTCCGGGAGAGTCTGACACGTATGTTAGCGTCGGCGGGCGCCTAATGTCCAGTCGTGTCGTAGAGGGCGGTTCGCGGACCGCCCCTACGCGAGCGGCCCGCGGGCGCGTGCTATAATGGGCCGACCCTCGAACCTGCCTGTCCGGCAGGCAGGCCTGCGGTGGCGGGAGACTTGGAAAGCGATAAGGCCCAGGCACCCTGGTCCGGCCTCGCCGGCGCCGCCATCATCGTCGCGGCGGGTTTCCTGGGAAGCCGCCTCCTGGGCGTGGTGCGGAGCGTCGCCATCGCCGACAGCTTCGGCACCAGCCCCGAGCTGGGCGCCTACTGGGTCGGCTTCCGCCTCCCCGACCTCATCTTCCAGTTGCTAGCCGGCGCCACCTTGGCCAGCGCCTTCATCCCCACGTTCGTCCGCCAGTTCACCCATCGCGGCGAAGAGGAGGCCTGGCGGCTCGCCAGCTCCGTCCTCAACCTCGTGGCCGGCGCCACCCTGGTCCTCGCCTTGCTCGGCATGGTCCTGGCGCCGGTCCTGGTGCCGATCATGGCGCCCGGCCTGGGCGCGGACACCGGCCGCGAGGCGGAGCTGCGCTCCCTAGCTGTGGACCTGACGCGGATCATGCTCCTCTCGACCATCTTCTTCTCCATCAGCGGCATGTTCATGGGGATACTCAACGCCCGCCGCCACTTCCTCTACCCGGCCATCGCGCCCATGGTCTACAACCTGTCGATCATTGTCGCCGCCCTTGTCTCGCACAACGTGCGCGTGCTGGCGATAGGGGTCGTCGCCGGCGCGCTGCTGCACCTGGTCGTCCAGTTGCCGGCGCTGCGACAGGTGGGCATGCGCTACAACCCGATAGCGCGGTGGCGCGACCCGGCGGTGCGAGAGGTAGGCCGCCTCATGTTGCCCCGTGTGCTGGGCCTGGCGGCCTGGCAGTTCAACTTCCTGATCACTCTCTTCTTCGCCTCCACGATCAGCGACGCGGCCATCTCGGCCGCCAACTATGCCTGGCTGATCGTCATGACTCCGCTGGGCATCTTCGGCATGGCGATCGCCACCGCCCTCTTTCCCACGCTGGCCGACCAGGCGGCCGGGGAGCGGTCGGAGGAGATGCGCTGGACCGTCTCCAACTCTCTGCGGCTGATCCTCTTCCTCACCCTGCCGGCGAGCGTCGGGCTGATGCTTCTCGGCCAGCCGCTGGTGATCTTTCTCTTCCAGCGCGGCGCCTTCAACGCCGCCTCCACGGACATCACTGCTTCGGCGCTGATCTTCTACTCGATAGGGCTTTTCGCCCTGGGCGGCACCGAGATCTTGAGCCGGGGCTTCTACGCCCTGGGGGACACGCGCACGCCGGTGGCCTTTGCCGTGCTCTCTATGGTCCTGAACCTGATCTTCTGCCTCATCCTGGTTGTGGCTCTGCCCTTGGAGGTGCGCGGGCTGGCCCTCGCGCTGTCCCTGGCCAGCATTGTCGAGTTCTTCCTGCTCTTCCGAAGCCTCAGCCGGCGCATGGGCGGCCTCGAGGAGGGACGTGTCATCTACTCGCTGATACGGATGGCCGGAGCGACGCTGCTCATGGTGGAGGTGGTAGGCCTCTTTGTGCTACTGATGTACGCTTCCGGCCATCTCAACACCGGCCGCTTCAGCGATGCCTTCGCTACTCTAGCCGGCGGCGGCCTCATCGGCGCGGGAACCTACTTCCTGACGGCCTATCTCCTGGGCAGCGACGAGGTAGGCACCCTGACACGTCGCATTTCTGCCCTGCGCCCCAGCCGGGGGTAGGGGACCGATTGAGGATTCACTCCGTTGCCTCCGGTGACTCCTTTTGGTATCATGGCGCCAAGCCAGCAAAGGCTGCTTCGATATGGTGAATTCCGCAGTACTGGTCCTCAACCAGAACTACGAGCCGCTCAACGTCTGCAACGCCCGCAGGGCGTTCGTCCTGGTAGACCGCGGCAAGGCCGAGGTGCTGGAGCACGGCGACGGCATCCTCCATAGTCCCAGGTACGTTTTCCGTCTGCCCTCGGTAATCCGCCTCATCTACCTGATCAGGCGGCCCAGGCCGCAGATGCGCCTCTCGCGTAAGGAGATCTTCAACCGGGACCGCTTCACCTGCCAGTACTGCGGCAAGCAGACGCGCGACCTGACCCTGGACCACGTCATTCCCCGCCACCGCGGCGGCATACACGACTGGGAGAACCTGGTCTCGGCCTGCAAGCAATGCAACCACCGCAAGGCGGGTCGCACGCCCCAGGAAGCGCGGATGCACCTCATTCACGAACCCTACCTGCCTCGCATCACCCCCTTCTACCTCTTCTACCACTACCTGGAGGTCCAGGCCGACTGGCGGAAGTTCATCCCCGGCTGGGAGCCGGTCGAGGGCTTCTCCTAGACTAGCCTTCTACCTCCTCGAGCGCATCGGGGTCCGGCGATCATTTCACACTGTGCACCGCCTTGTCGGCGGTGGTAGAATCGCCTGCGAAAAGCGTAGACTCCGGCGATAGAAGGGAGACTAGCCGATGATCGAGGGAGTGAACATCGGGCACGCGCTCATCGCGGGCTTTCTGGCGGGCTACGTGATGACGCTGGCGTACTACTGGCTGGAGGGGGTCTTCGGCTTCCCGCGCATGGACTTCGGCATGATCGGCCTGAAATACATGGGCGGCGACAAGCCCGGCTGGTGGTTCGTCGGGCAGGCCGCCCACCACCTGAACAGCATGATCCTGGCGCTCGTCTATGCCGGGGCCGTCTTCCTGAACCTGGAGGACATCTTCGACAAGCCCGTCGAATGGTGGTGGGGGCCGCTGGCCGGCCTGGGCTACGGCTTCGTCGTCTTTCTTATCGTGCCCACGGCGATCATGGGCACAATCACCGTTCTCCTGGGCGGCCAGCTCCCCAGCAACCGGAAGATGCTGGCCGAGAACCTTTTGGTGCACCTCGTCTGGGGCGCCGTGCTCGGTGCTCTCTACTTCCCGGCGCGGTAGCGAGGGCACGGCGGCCGCAGGATGTGCAGCCGGTCGTCGAACTGGGACCAGTGATCCCTCACCTCTACCAGGCCGGGGGCCGCCGGCTACGCGACGCGGACCGGCGCTTCGGTGCCGAAGGCGACCGCGGACACGCCCAGCAGGTATAGGTCGACATCGGTAAGGGCCACAACCGGCGGGCGTTCTTTGTCCTCCAGGACAGCTCTTCAACAGGGAAGCGTTCACCACCCTCAAGTGGGCCGCCCTCTCATCGCTGAGGTTGGGCCAGTAGGAGAACTGCGCCATCTCTAGGCCGCGAGGCAGCGGCAGCCCCGATTCCACCGCCAGCGTCGTGTCGAAGGCCGCCAGCCGTGTTCCATCAGGCACGGTGTCTCGAAGCTCGCCTGCCAGTTGGCTGACGCCCTGCAGGTCAGGGCGCCGCGTGTCGACGTACGCGGGGTAGCGGTTGGCGATCAGGGGCAGCGCCACGAGCAGAAGGATCGCGAAGCTCCCCGCCATCAGCCGGCGCGATGGCTCCGTTCCCTCTCCCAGTCCCCGGCTCAGCGTCACCGCCACGCCCACAGCGAGAACCGCCGCTGTCGGCGCCAGGTAGCGCGGCTCGAAGGTGCGCAGGGAAAGAAAGGGCAGGAAGACCACCAGGGCCAGCGCCAGGATGATGACCAGGCGTCCCTCCGGGCTGGCGTGCGCCTCGGGCCAGCGGGGGCGCCACCCCTCGAGCCAGCGGGCGAGCAGCCATCCGCCCAGGAAGAGGCCGGCACCAGACCAGCAGATGCGTCGAGAGGCTGAGATCCACCATCATCAGTGTGTGTGTCAGGGCATCGCCCAAGGACTGGGCGTCAGGGCGCGAACTGGGTGCCGCGCGTCACCTGTGAGGTCCAAACATCGAACCAGAAGCGGTCGAAACCGGCGAGCCAGGCCAGGAGCAGCACCGCTACCGCCGGCGTCGCCAGCAGGGCGGCGGCCTGGAGCCGTCGGGCAGCGGAAGCCGGCGTAGTGCTCAAAGTGTAGGCGGCTGCCAGCAGGAAGGCAGGCAGGAAGCTGAGGCGGCAGAGCGTGGCGGCGGCCAGAGCCAAGGGCGCGCCCGTCAGGCGCAAGAAGGGGGAGCGCGGTGGTACACACACACACACATGGCCCAGCCCAGGAGCTCTACTTCTGGCAGTTGCGACAGAAGCTGGTGATGCGCTGGCCGGCCGTGATCTCGGAGATGCGCGTGCCGCAGACCGGGCAGGGCCGGCCGCCTCGACGGTGCACGCGCAGGTGGTCACGCACCTCATCGTACACGAGGCCGTCCTTCATGCGCTCCGCGACGATAGCGATGGCCCAGCGCAGCACCGAGCGCATCGCCTCGTACAGACGGTGTACGTCGTCCTCCGACAGGCTGGGCCGCTTGCGATAGGGATGCAGTCCGGCGGCCCAGAGGATCTCGTCGGCGTAAGCGTTGCCGATGCCGGCCACGAACTTGTGGTTGACGACGATGCCCTTGATCATCCCGCTGTGGCGGCGCAGGCGCTGAGCGAAGACCTCCTCCGTCAGGCTTTCGTCCAGGGCGTCGGGGCCCATCTCGGCGAACTGGGGCACTTGCGCCAAGCCGTCCCCAGGCACCAGGTAGACCTTCCCCATCAAGCGACCGTCGACGTAGCGCAGCTCGCAACCGTTCGAGAGTGACAGCACCAGGCAGGTCTTGGCCCGCCGCTTCTCCTCCGGCGTCACGTACTGGAACCGGCCGGTGAGCATGGGGTTGATCACCAGCTTGTGGCCGCTCTCCAGGTCGAAGAGGAGGAACTTGCCCCGCCGCGTGCTCTGCCCGAACACGTTGCCGCCGAGAACACCCTCGAGCTCGGCCCTGGGCACCCGGAAGACCACGGGAATGAGGGCCTGCGCCCGCTCGATGCGCACGCCGGGCAGTCGCCGGTTCAGAAAGCCGCTTATGGCCTCCAGGTCCGGGATCTCAGGCATTGGTTCCCCGCAGAGCCGCTTTCAGGCCGGCGGCGCGTACCTGGGGTATGACCCGAATACCTTGAAGAAGGAGGCCTGCCCCTGCACCTTCTCCAGTGCCTCTGCCACTTTGGCGTCGGTGCGGTGCCCCTCCACGTCCACCAGGAAGACGTAGACTCCCAGCTCTCCCTTGGACGGTCGCGACTCGATCTTCGTCAGGTTGATCTGCCGGTCCGCGAACTCGTGCAGAACGCCCACCAGCGTGCCCGGCCGGTCGTGGGCCACTGAAAAGGCCACCGAGGTCTTGTCATGTCCGCTGGGCGGGCAGTCGTGGAGCGCGAGGACCACGAATCGCGTCTTGTTGAAGGGGTTGTCCTGGATGCCGCTCGCCAGGACCTGGGCGCCGTACAGCTCCGCCGCCCGCCGCGTGGCGATGGCCGCCGCGCCCTCGTGCGAGAGCATCTCCTCCACAGCGGTGGCGGTGGACAGGGCCGCCTCCAGATGCGCCTTGGGGAAGCAACGCTCCAGGAAGTGGCGGCACTGGCCGAAGACGTGGGGATGCGAGTAGATGACCTTCACGTCGGGCGAAGCGGCGCCCGGCGCAGCCAGCAGGCAGTGCTCGATGGGGAGCACTAGCTCGCGGCAGATGGAGAGGCCGGACTCGTGGATGAGGACGTCCAGGGTCTCGTTGACAGAGCCCTCCAGGCTGTTCTCGATGGCCACTACTCCCTCATCCGCCATGCCGGATTCAACGGCGGCCGCCACGGCGGCCACGCTGGCGAAGGGGAGAAGCTGTGCCTGGGGGTCATGCAGAAGGGCAGCTTCCTCTGAGAAGGTGCCCGAAGGGCCCAGATGAGCCAGGCGCTTACTCACGGCGTCTTCAGGGGGAGCCGGCCGGCCCCGCGCCCCTGGAGCTGGTCAGCGCCGTCCGCAGGGCCGCCTCGCTCTCCAGCATCGTCACCGCTACCAGCTCGTCGCCGGCATGGATCACGGTCTCGGCTGTGGGGACGCGCGGGTGCCCCTCAGCGTCGATGATGAGGGAGATGAGGGACTGATGTGGAAGGAGGAGGTCCCGGATCGGCTTGCCTACCACAGAGGACTCCGCCGGCACCTTCACCTCCACGATCTCCAACCCGCTGCCCTTCAGGGTCATGAGCGAGATGAGGGGATGCGTGGGCAGCTCCTGCTCGATGTGCGCCATGATAACGCTGGTGGCGCTGACCGTAGTGTCGATGCCGAGCCTCCGAAAGATATCTTCGTTCTTGGGGTTGTTCACGCGCGCCACGGTGCGGGGAACCTGAAAGCGGTGGCGGGCGACCTGACACACCACCAGGTTGTCCTCGTCGTCGCCGGTCACGGCGATGATTATGTCGGCGCGGCTGACTCCCGCCCGTTCTAGGGTAGAGGCCTCGCAGCCGTCGCCCTGCATCGCGATCTCACCCAGCTCCTCAGTGATGCTGGCGCACTTGGCTGGGTCCTGTTCGACGACGAGGACCTCGTGCTGCTCCTCCACCAGCTCCTTGGCCAGGTAGTAGCCTACTTTGCCTGCTCCTACAACGATGATGTACATAACACCTCGACTGAGCCTATGTCTCCTCGCGGGCGCCGGGCCCGGCGGAGACGGGCTCCTCCTCCTTCTCCAGGGCGTCCTTCAGCAGGCGGGCCTGGATGCGCGTTGGGTTGATAGTGCGCAGGCCCAGGGAGCGATACATCTCCTCCCGAATGGGGTCGAAAACACGGGAGACGACGCGTGGCACGTGAAAGACGTGCTTGGCGACCTGGCAGGCCATGACGTTGCGGTTATCGCCCCGAGTGGCGGAGACGAAGGCATCGGCCTGTTCTATGCCGACGTTGCGGAGCGCGTCGAGGTCGATTCCGTTGCCGACCATACGTTTGCCGCGGAACTCCTGTGGAAGATAGCCCAGAGGGCCAAAGGCCGCGGGGTCCGAGTCCAGCACGGTTACTTCGTGCCCATCCTGCTCGAGCATGACCGCCAGCTCCGCCCCAACACGACCGCAGCCCATAATGATGATTCTCACGCTATTCATGCTCCTCGACCGGATGCCGGCAGATCCAAACCAGGCAGGGGGCGTTCTTGAGCACGTACTGGGTCATACGGCCGAGCTGGAATTCGCCGAACGGGCGCTTATAATCCATGCCCAGTATGATGGCATCTGCCCCGCGCTCCACCGCTTCATCGACGACGGCGTGGCCGGCCTCGCGGGCCTGCAAGAGCTCGGTCCGCACCTCAAAATCGCGCTCGCCCGCTACCTTCTCCGCCTGGAGCAGGATTCGCTCGCCCTCGCCTGCTTCCGGCTCCAGCTCGGCATCCAGGGGCAGGGAGCGCTTAACCTCGATGACGTGTACAACGTATACTCGGCCTTTGTTCCTTTTGGCGATGTTGCACGCCAGCGCCACGGCCTTCATGCTCGCGGGAGAGCCATCCGTCGGCACGATGATAATCTTCATGCCGGAGGTAGAGTCTGTCGAACCCAACGATATCCAACCTGGCAACGATACTCACCTCGCCGTCCCCCGTGCGGTTAGACGCCAGTCTTAGGCATGGCCATTATAATTGTTGCGCCCTTCAGAAGCCATCAGTGTGGTCCCCCATCGGGCCATCCACCTGAGCCGGGGAGCCTCGTCGCCCAAGGGGGCCCCGCCAGGCCTTGGAATCCAGTCCGCGCCATCCTAGGGGCGTGGGGTCCCACTGTCAAGAGAAAGCGGCCGTGCGCGCTCACTCCTTGAATGGCCAATGGGTCGATAGTAGAATGATCGTGCGAGGAAGGTGGCCCTTAGGGGCCCGGAGGCAGGCATGACCAAGGAGAAAGTGGCTCCAGACGGGAGCGGACCTGAAACCGGCGGCTGGACCGTCAAGAAGGGCCTTGCCCAGATGCTCAAGGGCGGCGTCATCATGGACGTGGTGACGGCTGAGCATGCGCGCATCGCTGAGGAGGCCGGCGCCTGCGCCGTCATGGCCCTGGAGCGCGTCCCGGCCGACATTCGGGCCGCCGGCGGCGTGGCCCGCATGGCCGACCCGACCAAGATCATGGAGATCATGGAAGCGGTGACAATCCCCGTCATGGCCAAGTGCCGCATCGGCCACTTCGTGGAGGCTCAGGTGCTGGAAGCCCTCGGCGTCGACTACATCGATGAGTCGGAGGTGCTGACACCGGCTGACGAAGCCCACCACATCAACAAGCACCGCTTCAACGTGCCCTTCGTCTGCGGCTGCCGCGACCTGGGCGAGGCGCTGCGCCGCATCGGCGAGGGTGCGGCCATGATCCGCACCAAGGGCGAAGCGGGCACCGGCAACATCGTGGAGGCCGTGCGCCACATGCGGGCTGTCTGGGACGGCATCCGCCGCGTGCAATCGCTGCCTGATGAGGAGCTTATGGCCGAAGCGAAAGCCCTGGGCGCGCCCTACGAGCTGGTGTGCGAGCTGCACGAGAGTGGCCGCCTGCCGGTGGTCAACTTCGCTGCCGGTGGTGTCGCTACCCCCGCCGACGCCGCCCTCATGATGCAGTTGGGCGCCGACGGCGTCTTCGTGGGCTCCGGCATCTTCAAGTCCGAGGACCCGGAGCGCCGCGCCCGCGCCATCGTCAAGGCCACCACGCACTACAACGACCCCAAGCTCATCGCCGAGGCCTCTCGGGGCCTGGGCGAGCCCATGCGTGGCCTCGACATCTCCACCATCCCCAAGGAGGAGCTCCTGGCTCCCAGGGGCTGGTAAGCCTGCACATGATCCGAATCGGCGTCCTTGCCCTACAGGGGGACTTCGCCGAGCACGTCGCGATGTTCTCCCGCCTCGGCGCTGAGGCGCACGAGGTGCGCCTGCCCGAGCAGCTCGACGGCCTCGACGGCCTGGTCATCCCCGGCGGCGAAAGCACTACCTTCACGCTCCTGATGGCCGAATACGCCCTCCTGGAGCCCATCCGCCGCCTGGCGCAGGAAGGGGTGCCCGTCTGGGGCACCTGCGCGGGCATGATCGTCCTTGCCCGCGAGGCGTCCCACATGCCACTGCCCGGTCTGGGTGTTATGGACATCGTCGTGGAGCGCAATGCCTTCGGCCGCCAGGTCGACAGCTTCGAGGCCGCGCTAGCCATACCGGCCCTCGGTGAGGAGCCGTTTCCGGCCGTTTTCATCCGCGCGCCCATCATCCGCCGGGTAGGGTCGGGGGTGGAGGTCCTTGCGCGCCTGCCGCCGGGCCCGCTCCTGCCTCCGCCACCGGACGGAATGGCGGCGCCGGCCTCGACGGCGGCAGCGTTGTCGCTGCCCGTCAGGGCCACCTGCTGGCCACCGCCTTCCATCCTGAGCTGACCGACGACCCGCGGTTGCACCGGTACTTCCTGGACCTGGTGGAGGTATCCCGTGAGGCGCGGTCCGCTGTCACTCTGAGCGAAGCGAAGAGTCTGGCCAAACCGGATTCTTCGCCCGCCGCTGGCGGACTCAGAATGACAGACCCCCCCGAGGGGTGTCTCTCAACAAACCCTTCAGCTCAGGCACGGACAGAGACAGGGGGCGCCAGACGCACGCCATGACCACGGCTAGGACCGTCCGGCCCACCGACCTCGTCGCCCTCGTCTCTTTCGATGGGCGCGTCTACCCGAACGAGGCCAAGACGCGGGGCCGCCTGGGCCGCGAGGAGTCGTCGCCCAGCCCGCTGGAGAGCGCCCTGGAGCAGTGGTTCTTCTTCGCCACCGGACGCCAGACTTCGATCAGCGTTCGCGGCTCTACCCTGCGCGGCCTCATCTCCGCTCGCCGTCGCTCCTCGAACGCCGCCTGGGAGATCGATTGCCTCATCAACGCCGCGGACGAGGAGTCGGTCTGCTTGAGCCTGCTGGATCGCGTCTCGGAGCAGGCCGGACGCGGCGGCGCCGAGAAGATCTTCTTGCGCCTGGCCACAGACAGCGACGTCGTGCCTATCGCCCGTCGAGCCGGCTTCACGCCCTGCGTCGTCGAGACGCTGTACAGCCACCAGGGGCCCGTGCCCGCCGAACGGCTGGACGGCAGGACCCGCCGGGGCCGGGCCGGCGCGACGCTTCCGCTGCGGCGTCGCTCGCGCGCCGACGCCTACGCGCTGTTCCAGCTCTACAACGCCGCCGTGCCGGAATCGGTGCGGCGGGTGGAGGCCGCGACCTTCGCCGAGTGGCTGGCCGCCCAGGAGCGCCACTGGCTCACCCGCCGCTCCGCTCAGCTTGTCCTGGAGCGCGACGGACGCCTCGGCGCCTTGATCCGCGCCGCCGCCGACGGCGACATCGGCCGCTTCGACGTGCTGGCGCACCCGCGGGAGCCGGACGTGCTCGAGCCGCTGCTCATGGCGGCCCTGGCGCGTCTCTCCGGTCAGGGTATTCTGCTGGGGCTGGTGCCGGAGTACCAGGAGCCCCTGGCGCGTCTACTCGAGAAGATGGGGTTCGAGAGTCAGAACGAGTACGTGGTGATGGCCAAGCGCACGGTGGCGCTGGTGAAGGCGACCCGCCTGGCCGCCAACCTGCAGACTCCCGTAGTCACCTGAGCGGAGTAACTGATTGCAGAAGGAGATCACTGACGACCTGGACGCCCTGCTGGACGTGCTGCCGCCACACATCCGCGAGCCCCTGTCGAACCGCGATGACCGCCACGAGCTCCTGGAGGTCGTCATGGACCTGGGTCGCCTGCCTGAGGCGCGCTACCCCGGCCGCGAGTTGCTCCTGGCGGAAGCCGAGGTAACGGAGGCCGACCTGGAGTACGTCGTCTCGCGCATCGGCGAATTCGGCGACGACAACCGCGCCGGCATCGAGCGCACCCTTCACCGCATCTCCTGCATACGCAACCGTCGAGGGCGCATCGTCGGCCTTACGCTGCGCGTGGGGCGGGCCGTCTTCGGCACCATCCGCGTCATTGAAGACCTCATCCGCACCGGCAAGAGCATTCTCCTCCTGGGCCGGCCCGGCGTCGGCAAGACCACCATGCTCCGCGAGGTGGCCCGCGTCCTGGCCGATGACATGAACAAGCGGGTCATCATCGTCGACACCTCGAACGAGATCGCCGGCGACGGCGATGTCCCCCACCCGGCCATCGGCACCGCCCGCCGCATGCAGGTGGTGACGCCCACCCTCCAGCACGCCGTCATGATCGAGGGGGTGGAGAACCACATGCCGGAGGTCATTGTCATCGACGAGATGGGGACGGAGCTGGAGGCGGCGGCCGCCCGCACCATCGCCGAGCGCGGCGTTCAGCTCGTGGCCACCGCCCACGGCAACACACTCGAGAACCTGATGATGAACCCTACCCTGGCCGACCTCGTGGGCGGCATCCAGTCGGTGACCCTGGGCGACGAAGAGGCCCGCCGGCGCGGTACCCAGAAGTCGATCCTCGAGCGCAAGGCGCCCCCAACGTTCGACGTGGTGGTCGAGATCCAGACCTGGGACCGCGTCGCCATCCACACCGACGTGGCGGAGACGGTGGACGCCATCCTCCGCGGCTATGAGATGCCGGCCGAGGTCCGCGAGGTGGATGAGCAGGGAGAGATCCGTTCTGTCTCGAGCCGGGAGCTGGCCAGCGAGAAGCGGGGCCTCCAGCGCCGCGGGCCGCCCATCGAGGGGACGACCCGGCGGGTTTACCCCTTCGGCGTCTCCCGCGGGCGCCTGGAGCAGGCAGTGCGCATGACCGCCTCTCCTGTCACGATCAGCGACACGCTGGATGAGGCCGACACGGTGCTCACGCTGCGCAGCTACTACCGGCGCAAGCCGCGGACTCTGCGGGACGCTGAGTCGCGGGGCGTCCCTATCTACGTCCTGAAGACGAACAGCCTGTCCCACATGGAGCAGTGCCTCCTCTCCATGTGGGAGAGAGACGGTCGCAGCCTGGACCCCATCACCGCGGCCCTGAGAGAGGCCGAGGAGGCCATTGGACAGGTGATCGCGGGCGACGGGCCGGTGGAGCTATCACCTCAGAACGCCTACATCCGCCGCCTCCAGCACCAGATGGCCCAGCGCTACAACCTCACCTCCCGCAGCCGCGGCCGCGAGCCGCTCCGCCGGGTGCGCATCCTGCCGGGCGACGCAGTGGGCCACGCGGTGGGCCACGCGTTCGAGGGCTGAGGGCGCATGACCTCTCGAGGCGGCCGCCGACACGCAATAGGCCTCCTCATCACCTTCGAGGGCGGCGAAGGGTCCGGCAAGACGACCCTGGCCCGCCTCCTGGCCCAGCGCCTCGAGGCGGCCGGCCACCCTGTCACCCTCACCCGCGAGCCGGCGGGAACGGAGGCCGGACGGCTGGCCTGGGAAGGTATAGCCCGCGGCGGCATCGACCCCTATACCGAGCTCTTCCTCTTCCTCGCCGCCCGCAGCGACCACACGGCGTGCGTCATCGCGCCCGCCCTCGAGGCGGGGCGCATCGTCGTCTGCGACCGCTTCGCCGACTCTACCGTCGCCTATCAGGGCTACGGCCGTGGCCTCGACGTGCGCCTCCTCCAGCGTCTGAACCGCCTCGCCACCAAAGGCATCCGGCCCGACCTCATTCTCTTGCTCGACCTGCCTGTCGAGGAGGGCCTGGCCCGGCAGGGCAAGGCCGGCAACGACCGCGACGCCATCGGCCGCGAGACGGCGGCCTTCCACGAGCGGGTGCGGCGGGGCTACCTGGCCCTGGCCGGGGCGGAGCCGCGCCGCTGGGCCGTCCTCGACGCCCGCCGGCCTCTGGATGACTTGACGAATGAGGTCTGGCGGAGGGTGGAGCCTCTCCTGGAGCGAAGGTAGTGGCTGTGGAGCCAGCCGTCACGGTCGAGGGGTTGAGCAAGCGCTTCGGCCGCATCGACGCCCTGCGCGACGTGTCGTTCTCGGTGGCGCCGGGCCAGACCTACGGGCTGCTGGGGCCCGGCGGCTGCGGCAAGACCACCCTCATCCGCCTCCTCCTGGGCGTCCTGCGCCCCTCGGGAGGGCCGCGCCGTCGTCCTGGGGCGGCCCGTTCCCTCGCCGGTGACGGCGGCGGTCGTCGGCTACATGCCGCAGTTGCCCGCCCTCTACCTGGAGCTCACCGCCCGCGAGAACGTCTCCTTCTTCGCCAGCCTCTACGGCGTCCACTCCCGAGCGGCCGTCGATGAGACGCTGGCCCTGGTCGAGCTGGCCGACCGCGCGGACAGCCCGGTTTCGACGTTCAGCGGCGGCATGCGGCAGCGCACGTCCCTGGCCTGCGCCCTGGTCCACCGGCCCCGACTCCTGCTGCTCGACGAGCCCACGGTGGGCGTGGACCCGCGGCTGCGGGCCGCCTTCTGGGCTTACTTCCACCGCCTGAACGAGGAAGGGGTCACCATCATCCTCACGAGCCACGTCATGGACGAGGCCGAGCGCTGCCACCGCCTCATCCTCATGCGCGACGGCCGCCTGCTGGCCGAGGGCGCGGCGGCCGAGTTGCGCACGCGGGCCGGCACTACGACGCTGGAGGAGGCGTTCCTGGCCTTCGCGGGGGACGGGGCATGAGCGCCGCCCGCACCTGGGCCGTGACGTTGCGCATCGTGCGGCAGTTCCGCCGCGACTTGCGCACCCTGGTCCTCCTCTTCGCCGTCCCCACCATCGTCATCCTGCTCGTGGGCTACCTGCTGCGCACCAGCTCCGGCGGCATCAGGCTGGGCCTCGTCGACGAAACAGGCGGCGCGGCGGCCCCGCCCTCGAGTCGCTCGGCCAGACCCTGTCCGGGGCCGGCGTCACCGCGCACTACGTGTCGCGGGCCGAGGCGGAGGCAGAGGTGAAGAGCGACAAGCTGGACGGCGCCATCGTTATCGCGCCGGCGGCCCAAGGGGCGGGCGTGTCCGTCCTGCTGGAAGGCTCGAATCCGCAGCGAAGCAAGGCTATCCTGCGCATCGCGCAGCAGGCGTCGCTGGCCGTGTCGACGGCTTCGACGCTGCCCCAGGCCTCGCCCGCGGCGAGCGAGCTGCCCGTCACCTACTACTACGGCGGGCCGGACTTCGAGACCATCGACTACCAGGCGCCGCCGCTCATCGGCTTCTTCGCCTTCCTCTTCGTCTTCCTCCTCACCGCCGTCAGCTTCCTGCGGGAGCGCACCGCCGGCACCCTGGAACGCCTGATGGTGACGCCCACCACCCGCGCCGAGCTGGTGCTGGGCTATGTGGCCGGATTCGGCATCTTCGCCGTGCTTCAGGCGGCGGTGATACTGATGGTGACGCTCTTCGTGCTGCGGGTGGAGAACGCGGGCAACCTGGCACTGGTCCTGCTGCTGGTCGTGGCGGTGACGGTGGGCGCGGCGAACCTGGGCATCTTCCTCTCCACCTTCGCCCGCACGGAGCTACAGGCCGTGCAGTTCATACCCATCGTCATCGTGCCGCAGGGGCTGCTGAGCGGCGTCATCTGGCCCGTCGACAGCTTCCCCCGCTGGCTCCAGGGCGTGGCCCACGTTCTGCCCCTCACCTACTCCAACGAGGCGCTGCGCGACGTCATGGTCCGCGGTCGCGGGCTGCTGGACGGGGGCGTAGCCGTCAACTTCCTGGCCCTGGTGGGCTTCGCCGCCTTCTTCGTGGTGATAGCGTCGCTGACGCTGAGGCGGCAGGTGGGGTAGGGGGCGTGGAACAGGGCGAGGCGGGCGCAGCTAAAGCTACGCCCCTACGGCCGCGCCCCACAACCCAGGCACGTTCCACTGTTCCATTGCTTCACTGTTCTAGCGCCCCAGCGCTCCCGCGCCCTACCCAACCCTTTCGAAGATCGTCGCGATGCCCTGGCCGCCGCCGATGCAGAGGCTGACGAGGCCGTAGCGGGCCTGTCGTCGCTCGAGCTCGTACATGAGCTTGACGGCGAGGATGGCGCCGGTTGCGCCTAGAGGGTGCCCCAGGGCGACCGCGCCGCCGTTGGGGTTGGTGCGCTCGACGTCCAGCCCCAGCTCCTGCGAGCAGGCCGCCGCCACCGCGGCGAAGGCCTCGTTCAGCTCGATGACGTCCATCTGGTCCAGGCTGAGGCCTGCCTTCTTCATGACCTTGCGCACGGCCGGGATGGGGCCGCTGCCCATGATGGACGGCTCGACGCCGGCCTCGGCGCGGGCGACCAGGCGCAGGCGGGGCCGCAATCCCAGCTCCTCGGCCCGGCGACGGCTGGCCACGACGACGGCGGCGGCGCCGTCGTTGACGCCGCTGGCGTTGCCGGCCGTCACACTGCCGCCCTCCTTGAAGGCCGGCCGCAGCTTGGCCAGCGCCTCCGCCGTGCTGTCGGCGCGCGGGTGCTCATCGGTGTCGATGACCTTCGTCTCCCGTCCCACCTTCACCTCGATGGGCACGATCTCGTCCTTGAACCTGCCGGCCTGTATGGCCGCCACCGCCCGCTGCTGGCTGCGCAGGGCGACCTCGTCCTGCATCTCGCGGCTGATGTTGAACTTCTCGGCCAGGTTCTCGGCGGTGATCCCCATGTGCACCTTGTCGAAGGGGTCGCCCAGCAGGTGCTGGACGCCGTCCTCGAGCTGTCCGTGGCCCAGGCGGTAGCCGTAGCGGGCGTTGCGGACGTAGTAAGGCATCATCGTCATGTTCTCGACGCCGCCGGCGACCACGACCTCGGCGTCGCCGCACTCGATCCAGCGAGCGGCGGTGTTGATCGCCTCCAGGCCGCTGCCGCAGATGCGGTTGACGGTGTAGGCCGGCACCTCGATGGGTAGGCCGGCCTTTACGGCGGCGTGGCGCGAGATGTAGCCGTCCTCCATGACCTGGCCGACGCAGCCCAGGATCACCTGGTCCACCTGCTCCGGCTTCACCCCTGCCCTCTCGACGGCGGCCTTCATGACGGCGGCTGCCAGGTCGGAGGCAGGGAAGTTCTGGAAGGCGCCGCCGAGCCTGCCGATGGCGCTCCGGGCTCCACTGACGAGAACAATCTCTTCCATGGGTCGGTAACCCCTTTCTAGACGCGGAAGCTGCGAATCGAATCTGCGTCTGGTGATCACAGGTTAGGTGGCGTCCTCAGAACGGTCAAGGCGGAGCTTGTGAGGTGTAAAATGATGGAAGCAGGCATCGGCTGCGCGGCCGAGCGGCGCGAGAAGATAAGGCGCCCGCAAACCAAATGGGGGAGAGCGCGAGTGGCGCACTACAAGTACCTGTTGATCGGCGGCGGCATGACCGGCGATGCGGCCGTCCGTGGCATCCGCGAGGTAGACGCGAACGGATCGATCGCGCTGATCAGCGCCGAATCGGATCCGCCCTACAAACGGCCTCCGCTCTCCAAAGGATTGTGGAAGGATAAGAAGCTCGAGAGCATCTGGTGCAAGACAGACGCTCTGGGAGCGGAGCTGCATCTTGGGCGCACGGTGCAGGCCGTCGACGTGGCAATCAAGCGGGTGGTCGACGATCAGGGGTCAGAGTACACCTACGAGAGACTGCTACTGGCCACCGGCGGGACGCCGCGACGCCTGCCTTTCGGAGATGACAGCGTCAACTGCTTCCGGACGGTCGAGGACTACCGACGTCTGCGCGACAGCGCCGAGCACGGCAGTCGCTTCGCCGTCATCGGAGGCGGCTTTATCGGCTCCGAGATCGCTGCCGCCCTGGCCATGAACGGCAAAGAGGTGGTGATGGTGTTCCCGGAGGAGAGCATAGGCTCGCGCGTCTTTCCCCGCGAACTCACCGAGTTCATCAACGACTACTATCGCAAGAAGGGCGTCACGCTTCTAACCGGAGCAACGGCCAGCGGCGTTGAGGAGCAGCGAGGCCGGTTCCGCTTGAAGGTGCGCGGCCTGAAGGACGGGGACGAGCACGAAGTCCTGGTCGATGGCGTCGTGGCAGGCCTTGGAATCGAGCCCAACATCGGGCTGGCGCAGAAGGCCGGCCTGGAGGTGGAGAACGGCATTGTCGTCGACGAGTTCCTGCGCACGAGCCGGCCGGACATCTTCGCAGCGGGCGACGTGGCCTACTTCGCGAACCCGGCCCTCGGAAAGCGCCGCGTGGAGCACGAGGACAACGCCACGACAATGGGGCGGACGGCGGGCCGCAATATGGCGGGCGCGCCGGAGCGCTACGACCACCTGCCGTTCTTCTACTCCGACCTGTTTGAGCTGGGCTACGAAGCCGTCGGGGAGCTGGACCCGCGCCTGGAGACCGTACAAGACTGGAAAGAGCCGTACGACGAGGGAGTGATCTACTATTTGCGCGACGGGCGCGTGCGCGGCGTGCTGCTCTGGAACGTGTGGGGACAAGTCGACGCGGCGAGGCGGCTGATTGGCGAGCCGGGGCCGTTTCGCGCCCAGAACCTCAAAGGCCGGCTGCCGGAGGGGAGTAAATGAGATTCTGAGAGGGACATCCCTGCTGGGGATAAGTTCTTGCTTGATACCAGCCCCGGGTCCCTGGAGTTCCGAACTGCGGCGGGGCTGCACCCCCGAGCACCCTCCGAAGAGCAGACGCGCCAGTTCGAACGCTACGTCGCCGAAATCCTCACCGCCTTCGGACTGGACCTCAACACCCCCGCAACCGAGGATACGCCGCGCCGGTTCATCCAGGCGCTGTTCGATGCCACCGAAGGCTACGAGGGCGACCCGAACCTCATAAAGGTCTTTGACACCGAATGCCGCGCCGGGCCGGACTGCCATTCCAGCCAGGTCATCGAAGGGCCCATCCACTTCTACGCCCTGTGCGAGCATCATGTCCTGCCGTTCTTCGGGGACGCCTACGTCGGATACATCGCGCACGAGCACATCATCGGCATCTCCAAACTCACCCGGCTCGTGCGGCTATTCGCCCGGCGATTCACTGTCCAGGAGAGAATCGGCCAGCAGATCGCGGACGGGCTGCAGGCGATGCTGCAGCCCCACGGCGTCGCGGTCTACATGGAGGCTCGACACCTCTGCACGCAGATGCGAGGCGTGCAGGAGGACTCGCCGATCACGCGCACGACATTCTGGCGCGGTTCCTACGACAGCGATCCGGCGCTCCGTTCTGAGTTCCTGGAGGCGTGTGGACTGAGGCGATGACCCACCCGGCGCCGCTGGAGGTGCTCTACGATGCGGCACAGGGCGGCGACATCCCGTTGCCCCCAGCGCTGGCGAGCCTCTACGGACCCCTCCGATTCCCGTCCCATGCCGGGCGGCCTCACGTCATCGGCAACTTCGTCTCCACCTTGGACGGCGTGGTATCGCTGAACTCGCCCGGCCACGAGGCCGGCGGCGACATCAGCGGCTTCAACCAGCACGACAAGATGGTGATGGGCTTGCTGCGGGCTGTCTCGGATGTCGTGGTGGTCGGCGCCGGCACCCTCCGGTCGGTGCCCGGGCACCTGTGGACGGCGGAATACATCTACTCTCCCCTGGCAGACGAATACGGGCGGCTTAGGGCCGGCTTGAACAAGCGGGGACCGCCGCTCAACGTCATCGTCAGCGCGAGCGGTGAGCTCGACCCCGAGTTCCGGGTGTTGCGAACCGGGGAGGTGCCTGTGCTGGTTGTCACCACTGCGCGCGGCGCCGAGCGGATGCGGCCCATGCCGCCATTCGTGAAGATCGCTGCGGTGGCGGAAGGGGGGCCTGTGGGCGCTGAAGCAGTCCTGAGCGCCGCCCGGTCTGTCCGCGAGAGTAGTCTCGTCCTTGTCGAAGGCGGTCCGCACTTGATGGGCGACTTCCTGGCCGAGCGACGCCTGGATGAGCTGTTTCTGACGCTCGCGCCCCAGATCGCGGGTCGCGACGGCTCAACCGAGCGGCCCGGGCTGGTCTCCGGAAGGAGTTTCGCCCCGGACGATCCTCTCTGGGGAGAGCTTGTCGCGGTCAGACGCGGCGAAAGCCACCTCTTCCTCCGCTACTCCTTCTCGTCACCTGCGCCCGATTAACGGCCCTCCGGCGCGAGAACCGCCGTTGACCCTCTTTCACGCCTCGACTATGCTCGCCGCAAGAAGGAGCCTCGAGTGGCGGTCGCGTGTCCTGAGTGTTGAGGAGGAGCCACATGTCCCCAGGTAAGAAGTGGAGTCGTGCTTCCCTTCCTGTTCGCCGCATCCCTCCTCCTCTTGATGAGCTGCGGCGGCGGACAGCGAGGGCAAAGCCCCCGCCGAAAGCCATCCCCGCCGCAGGCCGCTGGCCGCCGTCTGGCCGGGCGACGACTGGGTGGTGTCGACGCCGGAGCGCGAGGACATGGACGCCACGCGGTTGGAAGAAGTGGGCGCCTACTGCGACCAGCACAAGTGCGGGGCCGTCGTGGTTACCCGGCACGGCCGCATCGTCTGGGAGCGCTACTGGGGCGGCTGGGACGAGAACTCGACCGACAATAGCTGGTCGATGGCAAAGAGCATGACAGACGCCCTCGTTGGCATCGCCATCAGCGAAGGGAAGATCAAGAGCGTCGATGAGAGCGTGGCCGACTTCATCCCCGAGTGGCGTGGAACGCGCAAGGAGGAGATAACCGTCCGCAACCTGCTGTCGATGACGTCGGGCCTGCTGTGGGATGAAGACTACGAAGAGGTGAGCGATGTGATCAACATGATCACCTCGCCCGACCAGATGGCCTACGCCATCAGCCGTCCTCGCCTCCACGACCCGGGGACCGACTGGTACTACTCCAGCGGCGACACGCAACTGGTCTTCGCCGTCATCAAGGCGGCGACGGGCATGGAGGCCGGCCAGTACGCCCAGGAGAAGCTTTTCGGGCCGATCGGCATGACGGGGGCCACGTGGCTGACCGACAAGACAGGCCACACGTTGACCTACTGCTGCGTCATGACCACAGCCCGCAACTTCGCCCGCTTCGGCTACCTGTTCCTTAGAAACGGTCGCTGGAACGACCAGCAGGTTGTGCCGGCGGACTGGGTCAAGGAATCGGTTCAACCATCGCAGTCAGAGAACCTGTCTTACGGCTTCTACTGGTGGCTTCAGGACCTCCCGGACGTGCCCAAGGACCTGTTCATGGCGGACGGCTTTCAGACGAAACGCACCTACGTCATCCCCAGCCTCGATATCGTTGCCGTGCGCATCGGCCAGGGAGACGGCGACGCGTGGGACGACAACGCCTTCCTCAAGCCGATCGTACAGGCGGTAAAAGACCAGTAGCCGCTGGGGGGCCGCTACGGGGGTCGTAGCAAGGTGAGGATCGCGGGTGGCGGGTAATCTCGCTCGCCCCGTGACGGCTCCACATGACCGCGACTGGCAAGAGCTTCCAGAACTAGGAAATTACTCCCCGGTTACTCCTGCTCCGAGTAACGCGCTCTTCTGAGACCCTGACGGCGGCCGATAATGCTGGTGGGGCCGCCACGAGGGTCATGGCAAGGCGGTGACCGCTCTCCTGCCTGTCGCCAGGCAGGCGCGGGCGGGGCCGCCTCGCTCGCCCCGTGACGGCCCCGCGTGCCTACCGGCGCGTTGCGATTGCCCTTGATTCGCCCCGTAGGAGCGACTCTCAGGGCGTGATGGGCAGTCCCTTCCATTGCCCGGTGCTACTGGCCCCCTGGCACCCCCACTCCCTCCTGGCCCTCAAACGTCGGCGGCGCGGGCGGCGGCGTCTCGGCTGTCCGGTGCATCAGCAGCGGAATGTTGCCCAGGTAGGGGACTTTGACGATGTGCCCCATGACCCTGGCCACGCGCCTGACCACGGCATCGATGCCGATGGGTGGGTCCTTGATGTCGTTGGCGTCGCCCTGAGTGGTGATCTGCGTCCCCTCAATGCTTACTACCCGGTGTATCGCGAATCCTGACTCGTGTCTGAAGGCTATGATGTCCCCCACATGTACGTCTTCCGGGCCGTCGACTCCCTTGAGGAGGACCAGGTCCCCTTTCTTGAGAGTGGGCCACATGGAGGAGGATGTGACGTCGGCCATGGGGTACGGCGTGTTGAGGGCGTGGGAGAGGAACTTGGGCGTGTAGTAGACGGCGCCCGAAACGAAGGCGACGTAGAGGGCCAGCATCAAGAGGAACCGGGCAGAAACGGCTCCCAACGAGGGGCGCCGCTTTTGCCGGCGGGAGGGCTGTAGCGGCCGGCGGGGCCAGGTCCTCGGCAGCAGGCAGGATCACGTCCCTGTCCCCGGCGAAGGGAGGCTGCACAGCGAGCCCCCTTCGCGCGAAGCGGACCGCCGTCCCCACCGGGAGGAAGACCAGCGCCTCACAGAACAGCCAGAAAGCGATGAGAAGGTGTTCCATGGCTAGAACGGCCACCACCAGGGCAGGCGCACGATGAACAGCAGAACGGCTCCCAACGAGGGGCGCCGCTCTTGCCGGCGGGAGGGCTGTAGCGGCCGGCGGGGCTGGCTCCTCGGAAGCGGGCAGGATCACGTCCCGGTCCCCGGCGAAGGGAGGCGCGACAGCGAGCCCCCGACGCGCGAAGCGGAGCGCCGCCCCCACCGGCAGGAAGACCAGCACCCCACAGAGCAGCCAGAGAGCAATGAGGAACTGTTCCATGGCTAGAACGGCCACCACCAGGGCAGGCGCAGCACGAAGACGCGGCCCGAGTAGCGTTTGAGATTGGCGTTGGCCGGTGCCCCGACCGAGAAGTCCACGGTGTGCTGCTGGCCCGGCGCTATATTGAAGAAGGCGTCATCGACGCTCAGGAAGTCGCGGATGCCGCCCCACGTGAAGACCATGACGTAGCTGTCCAGCTTGCCGTTGTTCTCCAGGATGACGTCCCGGTGCATCGGCATGCCGCGGTCCACGTCGCCGAAGTCCAGGTTCTCAAAGGGCGGTGGGATCCCGATGCCCCCGCCCTCGGTGAAGAGGACCGTGGAGCTGTAGGTGGTGATGGAGCTGGCGGCCACCGCCAGCCAGAGCAGGACGGCGAGGAACGCGGCCCCCCCAACCAGCAACTGCCACCGCGACAGCCGCCAACCGGTGAGCCGGCGCCTTAACGCCGCCGCGAGCCGCCCGATAGTGGCCCGCTGGCGCGCGCCGGCAATAGCCTCAGGGGCCGGGGCTTCGCCCCCGGCGTGGGCTGCCCCGGGGGGCAGGGTCTTCTTGAGCAGTCGTTTCCTCTGTACGCGGGCCCTGGTCGCCATGGTCACCCCCTCCAGTGCTGCCGGTCGTGTCCCTGAGCCCGAGCCCCAGGCCTCCCCACCTGGGCCGCGGGCTGGGAGACACGACTCTCTTGCCGTCCCCGAGGGTGTTGTTGTCAACACCCCCGGGATGGGCTACGCTTTCCATTGAGGTCGCATCCCTCCCTGGCGAACGGTGCGACCTCGGGATGGGGGCCCGGCGCCGGGAGGAGGCGCCGGGCCTTCAAACCTTCGCGGTTTACGTGCCGCCTGTGCTGAAGCCGGTGATCTGGAACTTGATGTTGCTCGCCAGGTCTGTGTACTCGTCGCTGTCGCCCCCGGGACCGGGGTGACAGAACCTCTGCGCGATGGTCAGCGGCACGGGCCGGGTCGTAGGGTCGATCGGGTCGGTGTCCGGGTTGTAGTTGGCGTTGCAGACCGGCGCGTAGAACTTCAGACTCCACGTGGCGGTGTTGTCGCCCACGCCCTTAACCAGCGCGTTGCCGCCCGCCCACAGCACCGGCGGGTTGTTTGCGCCGAGCCCGACTCCGCCGCAGCCTTTGTGGGCCACGCCAGCGGCATCGGTCAGCACGATGAACGGGGTGATGTTCCCGTCGTGCGCCAACTCGCTCTGAGGCTTCTCGTCGGAGTAGATGCTGTACTCGGCGTTCGTGAAGGTTGTTTGCGTCAGGAAGGACGCGCTCAGGTGGATCACCATTGTCTTTGTCGTACGAAGCCTGCATCAGGGTTGTCCCGAAGTCGACTTCGCTCGGCGAGACGTAGGTTGCCTTCTCCACGTGCGCCTTGACGTCGATGAGGTGGGACTCGAAGGCCGCGAAGCTCGCGGCGCCCACCGCCACCAGCGCCATGGTGGTCACGAGGAGGATCAGCTTTCTCATTTTCCTTTACCTCCTGTTATAGGGCCTAGATGATCAGTATCCACAGGCCCGATCTCCTACCCCCGCCTCCCCCGGGGGTGCGGTTGAGGACTCAAGGCCAGAGTGGGCTAACAGGCTAGCGGCTTTTCCGGCTGGCTCATCACCTCCTTCAGGGGCCGGCGGGCGGCGGGTCCGCCGCCGTCGGCGTGGGCATGGGCGATGGTGTGTCGGTTGGCGTCGGTGTTGGCGTGTCTGCTGGCGGCGGCGTTGGGGTTGCCGTGGGCGCCTCGGTGGGCGCCGCTGTCTCGGTAGGACTCGGGGTGGCCGTGGCCGCATCCTCCTCAGCCGGCGTCTCGGTGGGCGCTGCTAGTGGCGAGGGGTCGTCGTCGTTGGACAGGCCCGGCGAAGGGTCCTGCGCCACGAAGTCGGCCGCCGAGTCGGTGTCCGTGCCGTCGGGCAGGCGCGACAGGCTCTGGCCCCAGGGTGGCGGCAGAAGAGCCGGGTTGAAGACGGAGGTGTCATCGCCCCAGGAGATCTGGTCGACGGTGACGCCCTTCGGATCTAACAGATTGAGCCGTCCGCCCGTCGGGTCCAGCGCCTTTCTCCAGTTCGTGAGCACCAGGACCGGCACGCCGTCGGGAACGGACGGGGGCCAGCCGTTCAGCACCAGCAGCGCGTAGCCGCCGGGAGCCACGCTCGCATTCGATTTCACGGACCACGTGTCGTCCTCGTCCTTGAGGGACCAGCCGTCCAGCGGGATGGGACCGCCGGTAACGTTCTTCAGCTCCACAGACTGCAGGAGGTAGCCCCAGCGCTCCGTCCCGCGGGTCAGGACCTCATTGAGGAGGAGTGTGCCTGGACTCGCGGCGGCAGTGGGCGTCGACGTACTGGTGGGGGTCGCAGTCGGCGTCGTGGTAGGCGTCTTCGTTGGGGTCCTGGTTGGTGTCCTGGTTGGCCTGCGCGTCGAAGTGGGGGTGCGGGTTGGCGTGCCCTTGGCCTTCTTGGTAGCTGTGGGCGACGGCGTGGCCGTGGGTGTCGCCGTCCGAGTGCCGGCCGGGGTGCCCGTACCGGTGGCGGTAGGCGTTGTCGTCCCGGCGCCCGGCTTGGAGGCGGTGACATCGACAGGTGGGGTGCTCGGGCACTCGGCAAGAGGAGCGCACTGCACGCCGTTCTGATCCTTCCACTTGGCGGTGGCGCCGGAGTTCATCTGGTAGGTTCCGGGGCACGTGTACTCCTGGTGCCCGGCTGGGTTCAGCTTCGTCCAAACGAGCATATCCAGGAAGGCGCTCTCGCCCGGGAGCAGCGGCCCGCCGTCCACACACTCGCCGCCTACGAGGTCGCCGGTGACGCACCAGGTGATCCGCACCTGAGTCTCGAAGTTGTCCTTGTGGAACCCGCCCCTGGAGTGAGTGATTACCTGCACGTCTACCGGCACGTCGTTCAGGGGCTGGCCGTCCATCTCGGCGCCGAAGTTGTCCGTCACCACCACGTTTTGCACACGGGCGGGGTCGCGGCCAAGGCCGAGGCTGGGGCGCGCCCACACCGGCCAGCGCTGGCGGCAGCGGGCGGCTTCCCAGCCCCATCCAGCGAGCCGGCCGGAAGCTAGGCGAGAGTGGTGGTCTGGCCTGAGGAATCGACCTGCATCAGCTCCGCGGCCGAGACGCGCGGAAGACCAGGCATGGTTACGATGTCGCCGCAGCGCATGATGATGAGGCCCGCCCCGGCGCACAGTCTGACCTCGTTCACGTTGACGGTGAAGTCCTTGGGGACGCCGCGCAGCTCCGCCTTGTCGGAGAGGGACGCCTGTGTCTTGGCGACACAGATTGGGAGGTTGCCGAAGCCGAGTTTCTCGATTTGCTCGATGCTGGCGAGCGCCCTACGGTCATATGTCACGCCCGACGCGCCGTACATGCTGGTCGCTATCGCCTCCATCTTCTTCGTGACCGGGAGGTCGAGCGGGTAGAGGAATCGCAGGGACGAGGAGCCGTCGCGCGCGACCTTCATCACGGCGCGGGCGAGATCCTCGGCGCCGGCGCCGCCCCGATCGAAGCCGTCGCAGACGGCGTAGGGGACGCCGGCTGTCTCACACTTGTCACGGACGCTCTCCAGCTCCTCATCTGTGTCCTCCGCGAAGCGATTGATGGCAACGACGGGTGAGATTCCGAAGCAACGGACGTTCTCGATGTGCCTGGCCAGGTTGGCGAAGCCGTCTTCGAGCGACCCATCGCCGTGGTGCTTGAGCGCGCGCACGGTGGCGACCACGACGGCTGCGCTGGGCTTGAGGCCGGCGGCGCGGCACTTGATGTCGAAGAACTTCTCGGCGCCGAGGTCGGAGCCGAAGCCGGCCTCGGTGACCGTGTAGTCGGCCAGCTTGAGCGCCATGCTGGTGGCGAAGAGGGTGTTGCAGCCGTGGGCGATGTTGGCGAAGGCGCCGCCGTGGATGATGGCGGGCGTGTGCTCAAGGGTCTGGACCAGGTTCGGCTGAATGGCATCGCGCAGGAGGATGACCATCGCCGCGTCCGACTTGATCTGGGCGCAGGTCACGGGCTCTCCCTCAAAGGTGTAGCCGACGATGATGCGCTTCAGCCGCTCGTGGAGGTCCGCCGCGCTTCTGGAGAGGCTGAGGATGGTCATCACTTCGGAGGCCGGCGTGATGTCGAACCCGTCCCGGCGGGGGAAGCCGTTCGCCGTGCCGCCGAGTCCGACGATGATGTCGCGCAGGGCACGGTCGTTGAGGTCGATAACGCGCTTCCAGGTCACGCGGCGGGAGTCGAGCTGAAGGTGGTTGCCGAAGTAGAGGTGGTTATCGATCATGGAGGACAGAAGGTTGTTGGCCTTGGACACGCTGTACATGTCCCCCGTGAAGTGCAGGTTGATGTCTTCGGCCGGAGTCACCTGGGCATAGCCGCCGCCGGTGCCGCCTCCCTTCATCCCGAAGTAGGGGCCGAGAGACGGCTCGCGAATGCAGAGCGCGGCCTTCTGACCGAGACGCATGAGGGCATCGGCGAGGCTGATTGCCACGGTGGTCTTGCCCTCGCCGATCCTGGTGGGGGTCATCGCCGTCACGAGGACGAGCTTCCCGTCGGGCTTGCCGGCCCTCTCGGGCAGGATGGAGAGCGGGAGCTTGGCGATGTACTTGCCGTGTAGGTTGATGCTATCGGGATCGAGCCCGAGCGCACTGGCAACCTCAGCTATCGGCAGTCTCTCGAAGCCCTGTTCGATCTCCAGGCTTGTCTTCACGCGTGACCTCACACGTTCGTCAATGTTCTATGGAAGCCGCCGTCAAAAGTGGAACGCCCAGACCGCATCTGCTGTTACTCCACTCCCGATCATCGCCTTATGTCCTCTAGAGGAAGGATACGTCAAGGGCGCCACATAGAGGAATGCTCGGTCGGGCCGCTCGAACGTCGCCTCATGGGCCTCAGTTCCTCCGCCCCTCCTGGAGGACGCGAAGTGTGGGATAATGAACGTCAGGATGCGGCCCCGCCCAAGCGTCTGCCACTCACCGGGAGGCGTATGCGATGCTCAGAATCACGGATGCCCACTGCCGAACCGTGATCGGACTATGCGCCGCGGCGGCCATTGTCGTCACGGTCACCGCTGCCTGCGGCGGCGACTCCGGCGCGAAACCGGCCGGCGAGCCAAGCGCCACCGCCGTTCCTACGGCCGTTACGACGGCCGCTCCAACGGCAGCTCCAACCGTCGCTCCGACGGCAGCTCCACTCGCTCCACGCCGTTCCGACGGCCGCTCCGACCGCCGTTCCGACGGCCCCTCCGACGGCAGCCCCGACCGCTGCTCCGACGGCCGCCGGCAGCCTCACGCTCACCAGCACTGCCTTCGGCGAGAACACGACCATCCCCGTAGAGTACACGTGCTCCGGCGCCGGCATCTCGCCGCCGCTGCACTGGAGCGGGGCACCGCAGGGCACCGGCGCCTTCGTACTGCTGGTCGACGACCCTGACGCGCCAAGCGGCACGTTCGACCACTGGGTGCTGTACGACCTGCCGGCGCCGACGACTGAGCTGCCCGCCGGCCTGCCGGCGACCGAGACGCTCGCCGGGGGCGGTACGCAGGGGAAGAATGGCGCCGGCCAGATAGGATATCTTGGGCCGTGCCCACCGGCGGGGCCGGAGCATCACTACCAGTTCCGGCTGTTCGCGCTTGATGCCCCCCTTAACCTGCCGCCCGGCGAGAGCAAGGCGGCAGTGGAGGGTGCCATGCAGGGACACATCCTCGCCCAGACTGCATTGGTCGGGCTCTTCAAGCGCTGACGTTGGGCGGCTGGACCACGTGGGGGTGATCCTGGCGCGGGACCCGCAAGGAGGAGATGACCCTGCGCAACCTGCTGTCGTAGCCGGCGTGCCGCGCTTCGAAGTTCCTTGCCGGCCCTGTGTTCGCTGCTATAATGGAGAATCCTTTGGTGTCCAGTCGGGGGTGGGAACATGCCGATGTACCTGGACCGCCACGAGCTCAAAGGGGCCTCCGCCGAGGACGTGGCCCAGGCGCATATGCACGACCTTGAGGTGCAGGGGAAGTACGGCGTCCACTATCTCAGCTACTGGTTCGATCCGGCCGAAGGCGCCGCGTTCTGCTTCGTGGACGCGCCCAGCGAGGAGGCGGCGGTTGCCGTCCACAGGGAGTCGCACGGGCTGGTCCCGGCTCGAATCATCAAGGTCGACCCCAGGAGCGTCGCGCAGTTCCTGGGCAGCATCCACGAGCCGGAGCCGGGCGAGCCGTGGGTCGAGAGCGCGTTCCGCTGTATTCTCTTCACGGACATCGAGAACTCCACACAGCTTGCCCAGCGTCTGGGAGACGCCAAACACGTGGCCCACCTGCGCGTCCACGATGCGATCCTCCGCGAGGCCCTGGAGGCGCTGGGCGGCACCGAGGTCAAGCACACGGGCGACGGCATCATGGCCTCGTTCGCGTCCGTCGCCAACGCGGTGGAATGCGCAATCGCCATCCAGCGGAAGTTCATCGCCCATGGCCAGGAGAACCCCAACTTCCCGTTCCGGGTCCGTGTCGGCCTGAGCGCCGGCGAGCCGGTAACGGAGCGCGACGACCTGTTCGGCGCCGCGGTCGCCCTGGCGGAGCGCGTCTGCAAGTGCGCCGAGCCAGGCCGTGTGCTGGTCTCCAGCGCTGTGCGCGAGCTCTGCCTGGGCAAGGGCTTCGTCTTCTCTGAGGCGAGGAGGAGGCGGCTGAAGGGCTTCGACGAGCCGCTGCGCCTGTATGAGGTGCTCTGGCAGGATTTCTAGCCGGTGCGGCGGCCCCTTTGCCGAACGCCAGGTCGCATCTCGGGCAACTGCGCCTACGCCTTGGTTGCTAGACTTCTCGTCGGACATGCGGGAAGAGCGGGGCAGGGCGAACCGCCGACCTTGCTCGCTCCGGGGATGTGGTGAATGCTGGACCACCGGGTGGAACCGCCTGTCGCCTCCCACAGATCGGACCTTCCTCACAGCGAGAGCCCGCCACAGCCTCGCGTTCTCGTCGTCGATGACGACGAGCGTCTGCTCGCTGCCCTGCGCCGGGGTCTCTCCCTGCGTGGCTTCGACGTAGGCCTCGCCCGCGATGCGGGCCAGGCGCTGGGCTACCTCCAGGGCCAGTGGCCGCACATCATCATCCTCGACATCATGATGCCCGGCATGGACGGGCTCACCCTCTGCCGGTTGATCCGCGAGAGGGCCGCTGTCCCGATCCTGATGCTGACGGCGCGCGACAGCGTCCCCGACCGCGTGGCCGGCCTGGAGGCCGGCGCGGACGACTACCTCGTCAAACCCTTTGCCTTTGATGAGCTGGTGGCCCGCATCCAGGCGCTGCTGCGTCGCGCCCGCCCGGAGCCCGGCAAGAGCGAGCGGCTGACCTATGCCAACCTAACACTAGACCGGAAGTCGTGGGCCGTCGTCCACGAAGGCGAGCCGCTAACTCTCACCGCCAAGGAGTTCCGTCTGCTGGAGCACTTCATGTGCTCGCCGGAGCAGGTTCTAACTCGGGAGGAGATCCTGGTGGCCATCTGGGGAGAGGAATGGCTCGCCACAGACTCGAACGTCGTCGATGTCCATATCGCCAACCTGCGTCAGAAGCTGGAGGCCGGCGGCCGGCCGCGCCTCATCCGGACGGTCCGCGGGGCTGGCTACATGCTGAAAGAGGAATAGGGTGTCGCTGCGAATTCGCCTCACCCTTCTGTACCTCGGCTTTCTGGCCGTGGCGCTGGTGGCCTTCGGTGTGTTGGCCTACCTCATCTCAGCGAAGAGGGTCTACGACAACCTTGACGACAGCCTGATCGCCCGCGTCCAGACATTGGACTCGTCACTGGAGGCGGTCGCCGGCCCGCTTACCGTCCAGGACATTGACAGCAACCGGCGAGAGCTGGACAGGCTGGCGTCTGCCGACGTTATCTTTCAGATCCGAGGCCTTGACGCCGGCCTACTCTACTCCTCCCAGCCGGCCAGCCGCGAGCTTCCCGTACCGAAGAAGTTGAGCCCGGGCGACCAGACCATCAACAGCCGCAACGTTCAGGGACAGCGACTGCGTGTCTTGTACGAACCCATCGTGCGCAATGGCGAGACGGTGGGGAGCGTGGTGGCAGGACAATCCCTTCACGAGACCGATGTGGCGCTGGACGAGATCCGTAAGGTCTTCATCTTCGGCGGTCTGGGCGTATTGCTCCTGACGGCAGCTCCCACCTACTTCTTGGCCCGTCGAGCCCTCTACCCCGTTCGGCAGGTGTCGCAACTGGCTCGCGACGTAGAGCGCACGGCGGATTTCACTCGTCGCCTGCCGAGGCCAAGGGGCGGCGGCGAGATGAAGGAGCTGGTCGACACCTTCAACGCCATGATCGACCGGGTGGAGGAATCGCTCCTGGCGCAACGGTCCTTCCTCGCCGACTCCTCGCACGAGTTGCGACGCCCGCTCACCGTGCTCCGCACGAACATCGACATCCTGAACGACCCGGCCCTTCCCGCCGAGGAGCGGGAGGCCTGCTTCCGGGAGGCCCGCGCCGAGGCCGAGGCCATGAGCCGGCTTCTGTCCGACCTTCTGCTCTTGTCCCGCGAAGAGAAGCAGGCCATTAGCGAAGCCCCCGTCGACTACTCGCTGCTGTGCGAGCAGGCTGTAGCCCGGTTGCGCGCCCAAGATTCCCGCCACGAGACCGTCTCAAAGGTGGCGCCGGGAGTGCGCGTCCTGGGCGATAGAGAACGGCTGGGACAGATGCTGTGGAACCTGATGGAGAATGCGGTCCAATACACGCCTGACGGCGGCCGGATCGAGCTCCACCTGCGGCCCGTGAACGGCTTCGCGCGAGTCGAGGTTCAGGACACCGGCGCCGGAATTGACGAGAAGGACCTGCCGTACATCTTCGACCGCTTCTATCGCGGGGACGGCGCCCGAGCGATCCGCGCGGACGGTGTCGGCCTCGGCCTCGCCATCGTGAAATACGTGACAGAGGCGCACGCGGGCACGGTCACGGTGAGCAGTCAGCGTGGAAGCGGTGCCACCTTCTCCGTCGACATCCCATTAGCCGCGGAGCCGCCCTCCAGCTGAACCTGATGGTCATGACGGAAACAATGGCGCGAGGCGCGTTGCCCTATCGTAGGGGCGCCCCCCTGTGGGCGCCCTGTGGGCAGGGACAGGGCCCTGCCCCTACGGTTTTGCCCGGCCCGGCCTTTACCCATTCTTAATTCAGTCTGTATAGAATCTTCATTCGCGCCGGTCAGACTTGTGGCAACTTTGATCCTGAAGTCACAAGGAGGGTGCGATGAAGGTGCCAGCCGCCGCGATCCACTTCCCTGAGGAGGATCGCGGGTGGATCCTTGCGCGTATCGGCGAGTGCCTGGAGAGCGGCAGGCTCACTCTGGGGCCGAACGGCGCCGCGTTAGAGGAAGAGTTCGCTCAGTTGTGCCAGGTCCGCTACGCAGTTGCCGTGAACAGCGGCACCAGCGCGCTGGAGATCATCCTGCGGACCATCGGCGTCGAGGACCGCGAAGTCGTGGTTCCGACGAACACGTTCTATGCCACCGCCGGGGCGGTCCTTCACGCAGGCGGCCGCATTCGCTTCGCCGACTGCGAGCCAGAATCGTTCGCCCTGGACGTGGCGAGCCTGCGTGCGGCGCTGGGTCCCCAGACGGCGGCCGTCGTCCTGGTACACATCGGCGGCATCATCACGCCTCGAATCGACGAGATCCGGGCCATGTGCGACGCGGCAGGCGTGGCCCTCGTGGAGGACGCCGCCCACGCCCACGGCTGTCTGCTCAATGGCAAATCGGCCGGCAGTTTCGGGAGAGCGGCTGCCTTCTCCTTCTACCCCACGAAGGTCATGACCAGCGGCGAAGGGGGAATGATCGTCACGGATGACGAGGCCGTCTACCGAGAGGCGATCATCTACCGCGACCAGGGGAAGGAGGGCTTCGCCACCAACTTCCACGTGCGCCTGGGCTACAACTGGCGGATGAGCGAGCCACACGCCATCATCGGGCTGGCGCAGTTGCGACGCTTGGGCGAGTTCACCGCACGGCGAGCCGAGGTCGCGGCCGTGTACGACGCCGGTCTGGCCGACTTGCGCCGCGGGTGGTCGCCGTGCAGCCGCCGCCGGGATCGCGCAGCAGCTACTACAAGTACATGGTCCTCCTCTCTGGTATTGACCGCGCCGCCCTCAAGAGCGTACTGCGCGAAGAGTTCGAAGTGGCCCTGAGCGGCGAGGTCTATGAGATCCCATGTCATCTCCAGCCGGTGTTCGCGGGCGTGAACCACGGCCCGCTCCCCAAGGCGGAGGACCTGTGCGCCCGGCACGTCTGCCTGCCGGTTTCGGCGAAGATGACCCCTGACGACGCGCGCTATGTGCTCGAATCGTTGGAGGCGGCGCTGGCCAAGGTGGAGGCCCCAGCCACGACGGCGAGGGCAATGAGATGCGGGTAGGCGTTACCGGCGGAGCCGGATTCATCGGTTCGCACGTGGTCGACGCGCTGGCGGCGGCCGGCCACGACGTGATCGTGATCGACGGGCGACCCCCTCACCGGCCGGATGTCGACCACGTTGGAGTCAGCGTGATGGATGGGCCGGCGCTGGCAGAGGCCACGGCCGGTTTGGACGCCCTCTTCCACCTGGCCGCGGTCGCGGACGTCAACGACGTGGTCCGCGACCCGGTCGCGGCGGTCGACCTCAACGTCGGTGGGACGGCGCGGGTGCTGGAGGCGGCCCGCGGGAACGGGATCGGGAGAGTGATCCTGGCCAGCACCGTGTGGGTGTACTCCTCCGTGGCGGCGAGCGACGCAACGGTCGTGGACGAGAGCGCCTGCTTCTCCCTGGCGACGGCGCGGCACGTCTACACGTCGTCCAAGCTGGCGGCGGAGATGCTCTGCCATGACTACGGCAACATGTACCAGCTTCCCTTCACCATCCTTCGCTACGGCATCCCGTACGGGCCGCGGATGCGCCCTTCGCTGGTGATCCCCATCTTCGTCCGCAAGTCGCTGGCGGGTGAGCCGTTGACGGTGGCGGGCGACGGCACTCAGCACCGCAAGTTCGTCTACGTCGAGGACCTGGCGCGGGGCCACGTCCTGGCTTTGGACGACCGTGCCGCGAACCAGACCTACAACCTGGACGGCCGGGAGGCCATCACCATCCTCCGTATCGCGGAGACTGTTCTGCGGCTAACCGGCTCCCAGCGTCCGATCCAGTTCATGCCGGCGCGCAGCGGCGACTACGCCGGCACTGAGGTATTAAGCGAGAAGGCGCGGATCGAGCTGGGCTGGGAGCCTGAGATCGACTTCGATGAGGGGATGAGGCGAACGGTCCCCTGGCTCGTCGAAAGGTTTGCCCAGGAGGGGACCGCGGCCGTCGAAAGCCGATGAGAGACGTAGCCACATCGCGTGTGCCCGTCCGCCCGCGGACCGGATCGCCGCGCCTTATCGCGTTGATGCCCGCCTACAACGAGGAGGCCACGGTCGTTGCCGTCCTCGAGCGGTTGGAGCCGCTGGTAGACGAGATCATCATCGTTGACGACGGCTCGACCGACCGCACACGTGAGGTCATCTTCCACTGGTCCCGGTCCCACCCCCGCCTTCAGCTCATCTGCCTCCATCGCAACCGCGGCATGTCCGCGGCTTACTACACTGCCCTGCAAGAGATCCGCCGGCGCGTAGGGATCGGAGAGATCAGCCCCGACGACATCATCCTCACGGTCGACGCCGACGGTCAGCACGAGCCGGCCGAGATCGAGGGGCTGGTCGCCCGGCTGACGGAGGGTGGGTTCGACGCGGTCATCGCCCGCCGCGACCTGTCCACCTACACGCGGTACAAGCGGCTGGGCAACTGGCTGGTGTCGCTGTGGGCGTCCCTCTGGGCGGGCCACCGCTACTACGACGTCGAGTCCGGGTACCGGGCGTTTCGGGTGGGCGCGCTGCTGGCTGCTCTCCAGTACTACCGGGGCTACAAGTACAGCGAGACAGTGGAGGTGGCGGTCATCCTGCCCCGCCTGGGCTACCGCGTGTCGAACGACCTGATGGTGCCGATACCGATCTTCCGGTCGCGGACGCGGCTGAAAGACTTGCTCATCGACCTCGCCGCCATGCCGCTCGCGTGGTGGCGACTGGTCACCTCGCGCGGCCGTCCCCGCGACGTGCCGTCGTGGTCAACGTACGTGCTGCCCACGTTCGGAGTCCTGGCCCTTCTCTATATGACCATGAACCTGCTCGTGAACTCGCTCTTCCTCGGCGAGGACTCGATGCACAACTACGCCCACGTCTGGTACATCAGCCAGCAGCTCTTCGACCACGCCCGCATCCCGCTACACATCTCGCTTCTGGACGGCGGGCGGGCGGTGACCTTCCCCTACGGGCTGGCGCCTTACCTGGCCAGCGCGGTGCTCTTCCGCCTCTTAGACAACTGGTCAGTCACTCTGATGATGGCCGTCGCGGTGGTAGGAACAGTCTGGGCGGCGGGCTTGGTCCGTCCCATCATACGCAACCCATGGTTTCTGCTCCTCTTCGTGATCAACCCGTTCTTCGTCGACGCCGTGTACACCTTCCAGTTCGCGAGCATGTGGAGCGCGCTGTTCTTCTTCCTGTTCGTGTGGGCGTTCGAGCGGCAGCGGTACCTGCTCGCGGCGCTCTTGTTGTGGCTGACGGTCAGCACGCATCCCATCGTGGGCGGGTTCGCGGCCGGTGTGTACGTCCTGTGCCTGCTCGCGTTCGACCGGGCGAAGGTGCGCCCCCTGGCGCTGATCTCGATTCCGGTGGCCGTGGCGCTGGCGCCGGTTCTTTGGATGACGATGCTCACGCCCTCCGTCCGGGAGAACTCGTTGCTCACGATTACCCTCTCGGTGCTGGACGTACTGCCGCGTCGTGGCACCATCGTGATGGCACCGTTCCTGTTCACCGCCCTCGCCCCCTACCTCGACCGGCTCTACCGGCCGGCGCTGGTTCTGGTAGCTGGAGGGCTGGTGGCAGGCGTGCTGCTGGCCACGGGCCCATTCCACTTCCACAAGGGAGGCTACTACGGCGCCGTCCACCGCAGCACCAACATCTACGCTGGCTTCTTCCAGTCGGCCCAGTTCCAGCCGGGCGCCACCTATCGAGTCCTCGAGCCGAACGAGCGCGAGGACGGGATGTACCGCTTCATCCAGCACGGCGCCGTTCTCTCCAACGAGTTCTTCAGCGAGAGCATCTTCCGGCAGAACTGGGTGGAGCCGCAGTACGCCTGCTTCGTCGCCTTCAAGGCGATCGACTATGTCGTGCTTGAGACGGCCTACCTGCACCAGTTCGGCTACAACGAAGGGGGCCTGCTCCAGTCGCTCGTTGGGAGCGGGCGCGCCGAGCTCGCCTATGTGGACCCGGGCGGCAAGTTCAACGTATACGATGTCCGGCGGTTTGCCGCCGAGCAGCCGAAGCCTTCGTCGCTTCGCGAGTGCGGGATGTTCTAAGATGCGTGCCCTCGTGAACCTTGTCTCCGACTGGCTGCGACTGGCTCGTTCATCGCGGGCACGCCCGTTCTTGCTCGTCACCCTCCTCGTGGACAGCGCCTTCGTCTTCGTGTTCCTGGTTGCTCTTCAGTCCTATCTTCCCGAGCAGCACGGGGGCGGAGCGTCGCTGCCCGGATTCGCCCTGGCCGCGTACGGGGCCGCGAAGCTTGCCGCCCAGTTGTTCGGCGGCCGGCTCTCCGACTGGGTCGGGCCCCGGCGAGGGCTGCTGGCCGGCCTGGCCCTGGTCGTGCTTGGTCAGGGGTGTTTCTTCGCGGCTGCGGCGATCCCGGAGATCGCGCTGCCGGCGGCCGGGGTCTACGGACTTGGTGCGGCGGTGCTCTGGCCGGCCGTCTACGCTCTGGCGAGCACGACCTTCGCGCCGACGGAACGCGCCAAGCTCACCTCGGCGATGACGCTGACGACGGGGGCAGCTCTTGCCTTGGGGCTCGGCATGGGATTGCTGCTGCCGGCGGGGTTCCCCTACACGGCGGCGATGGTCCTCGCCCTGGCGGTGGTGGTCGTGGCCCTCGTCTCCGCCGCGCTGATGCGCCCTGAGGCCGAAGAGCAAGCGCTTCCCGGGCCCGCGCACGCGGTCGGCGGTCTGAGGGACGTGGCCAGGAGCGCACTCAAGCCGCACCGACTGGCCTTTGCGGCCGTGATGCTGCTGCAAACCAGCGCCGCGGGCGCCCTGCTCGCGGTCTTCCGGGCGTACGGTCGAGACGTTCTCGACCTCTCGTTCCGCGAGGAGCTGCTGTTGCTGGCGCCCGCGGCGGCGATGGGCGGAGGCGCCGTGATCGCCGGCGGCGTCCTCGCAGATAGGGTAGGCCGCGCGCCTCTCCTGGCGTCCGGCTTCCTTGTCACGGGAGCGGCCGTCTGGTTCCTATCCACCATCACCAATCCAGGCGCGGTGATAGTCTTGGCGGCCGCCGGAGGGATCGGCTACGGCCTGGCGCTGCCATCCGTAGCCGCCACGGCCATGGACCTGTCACACGCTTTGGGTCGGGTAACGCTTCTCGCCTGGTTCATGGCCATCGAGGGCCTCGGGCATGCGGTGGGACCGGCCCTGGGCGCCTGGGTGAGCGGGATAGACGGAACGGCGGCCGTCCTGCGGGTGGCAGCCGTGCTGTTCGCCGGGGCCGCGCCGGCGGCCCTCGTGCTTCTGGTCTCGACGCGCCTTTCGTCGCGCGATACGACGGATGACGTGCCCGGCGAGGGTCAGCCGGTACTGCTCGGGCTTGCGCAGGACGGTTCGTGAGGCGAGGGCGTGTGGTGGAAAGTAGCCGTAGTGGCGGTGGTGGTGGTCCTGGCGCTGGGCTTGCCCATCCTGGCCCTGTACTGGGCCATGACGCCGTCGTCGCAGGTGTATGGAGAGATCGTGACCCACGGCCCGCGGGACGAGAAGCTGGTGGCGCTGACCTTTGATGACGGCCCGAACGATCCTTGGACCCTGCGGATTGCCGACATGCTGGACCAATACGGAGTGAAAGCGACCTTCTTTGTCGTGGGGAAGAATGCCGACGCCCATCCGGAAACGGTGCGCGCCCTGGTGGAGCGCGGCCATCTCGTGGGCAACCACTCGTACCGTCATCGCAAGCGGGACGCCATCTTCGAGCTGCGCTACGGCGAGCTGGGGAAGGCTGAGACGAGCATCGCGAGTGCGGCGGGCGTCTGTCCGGCGCTCTTCCGGCCGCCCAACGGCTTTCACACTCCCTGGCAGCTTCACGCAGTCTCCGGCCACGACATGCGCACCATAGGCTGGGACGTGCAGCCATCGGACTGGGAGAACCCGCCCGCTGATGAGATCGTGAGGCGCGTGGTGGATTCGGTCCGCCCCGGCTCCATCGTGCTCCTGCACGACGGCAACGACACGAATCAGGGGGTCGACCGCTCCGCGACCCTGGACGCCTTGCCCGGCATTATCGACTCCCTTCGGGCGAAGGGTTATCGCTTCGTGCGGGTGGATGAGTTGCTGTCGATTTCCCCTTACCTCTCCACCTGCGACGGCTTGAAGGAAGGACCGACATGAACCGTAGAAACGGAGACCCCCTGGCTGTACTGGTCACCGGAGGAGCCGGCTTCGTCGGCTCGCACGTGGCGGATGCGCTGCATTCGCTGGGCTGGCACGTCGAGGTGCTGGACAATCTCAGCAGCGGCGACCCGGCGAACGTTCCCCTGGGCGTGCGGCTCCGCGTCGGGGACATCCGCTCTAGCGCGGAGCGTCCGCCAAGCGTGTGGCAGCCGCGCCGTTCGACGCCGTCGTCCACTGCGCCGCCCAGACGAGCGTCGAGCGCTCGATGCGTGACCCTGACCTGGACTGGGAAGTGAACGTGGCGGGGACGCGGCGGCTGGCGGTGGCGGCGAAGGCGTCGGGGGTGCGGCGGTTCGTGTTCCTCTCATCCGGCGGAGCGGTCTACGGCGAAACGGCGACGCCGGCCGTCGAAGGGACGATGCCGGCGCCGCGCTCCTACTATGGCCTGCACAAGTACGTGGCGGAGCAATTATTGCGAGTGGAAGGGCCGCCCCATGCCATTCTGCGCCCCTCCAACGTCTACGGCTCCAGGCAGCGCAGTGACGCCGAAGGTGGCGTGGTGGCCATCTTCCGGCAGCGTCTCATGGCCGGCGAGCCGCTGGACGTTCACGGTGACGGCCGGCAGCTCCGCGACTTCGTCTACGTTTCGGACGTGGTGGGCGCCGTACTGGCTGCGGTGGCCGTCGAAGACAACGTCACCTGGAACGTCGCCAGCGGCGAAGCCACCAGCATCATCGGCCTCGCCAGGGCGATGGCGACGGTGGCCGGCCGGCCCGTCGAGATGCGCTATGGTCCGCGGCGCTCGGGTGACGTGGACAGATCGCTCCTCAGCCCCGGCGCACTCCGCGCGACCGGGCTCTGGGGTCTGCCGCTCCCTCTAGCGGAGGGCCTGCGTCTCACGCTCATGGAATCTGCGGAAGCCGTGCCCGTCATGTCAGTCGCGCTGGCCTGAGAAGAAGACGTCGACGCCTTCTGCCGCACCCAAGCGGCGGAGACGCGGCGGGTGCCGTCGGCCAACAACAA
>CAVSBT010000006.1:0-23332 GCA_963726245.1 uncultured Chloroflexia bacterium | reverse complement strand
CATTTGGCAATACCCTCCCGGTTCCTAGTGCCTGGCTCCCAGCTCCTGCAGCAGCTCCCGCGCCACCGACCGCTCGTCCCAGGGGAGATGCTGGTCGCCGAAGACCATGGTCTGCTCGCTGCCCTTGCCGGCCAGGAGGACCACGTCGCGGGCGCCTTGGCTTCTCAGCTGTCCGAGGCGATGGCCTGGCGGCGGTCCGGGATGCGCACGAAGTCGTCCCCTTCCCGCCGGCCGGCCTCCCGCAGGCCGACGGCGGTGGCCTCAATGATGGCGTCCGGGTCTTCGGAGCGCGGGTCTTCGTTGGTGAGCACCACGAAGTCGGCCAGGCGCCCGGCGGCTCGCCCCATGCCGTCGCGCCGGCCGGGGTCCCTCTCCCCGGCGCAGCCGAAGACGGCCCAGAGCCGTCCCGGACCCGCCTGTCCAGCGGGCAGGCACGCGGCCCGCAGGACATCGAGAACGTTCGCCAGCGCCTGCGGCGTGGAGGCGATGTCGACGACCACCGAGAACGGCTGCCCGGCGTCGATGACCTCCATCCGGCCCGGCACGCCGGACACGCCCTCCAGCCCCCTCTTCACCTCCTCGGCCGATAGCCCCTGCGAGAGGCCCACGGCGGCTGCCGCCAGGCAGTTGTATACGTTGTACCGCCCCGCCAGTCGCGTCCTCACAGGCACAGCGCCGAAGGCCCCTGCCAGCTCGAAAGAGGTCGACAGGCCTTCGGTGCGGAGCGCGCGGGCGGTCACGTTAGCGTCCCGTCCAGGCCGTAGGTGACGACGGACGCCGCCGTCAGACGCCGGAAGTAGTCTGACGCCGGGTCGTCGGCGTTGAGGACAGCCGTCTTGGGCACGCCCTTGTCCACAGCCTGGTCGAGCATGACGAAGAGGCGTCCCTTAGCCGCCCGGTACTCGTCTAGGCTGCCGTGGAAGTCCAGGTGGTCGCTTCCGAGGATAGTGAATACGGCTACGTCGAACTCGCACGCGTCGACGCGGTGAAGGGCCAGCCCATGGGAGGACGCCTCGACGACGGCCCAGTGGTCGCCGGCCTCCAGCGCCCCGGCCAGGAAGGCCTGCACTTCGGGCGCCTCGAGGGTCGTCATATGGGTGGCGTTGACCTGGGCCCGGCCGCCGGCGCGCAGCTCGGCGCTGCTGAGGAGGGCGGAGCGCCGGCCGGACGCGTCCAGCACGGCAGCCACGAGATGGGCGGTGGTCGTCTTGCCGTCGGTGCCGGTAACACCTACCGTGCGCAGTCGACGCGCGCCGGCCAGCCGTGCAAGCCCGCCGCCAGCGACGCCAGGGCCCGCCGGCTGTCCGGGACCACGACAAGGGGCACGCGGCCGCTGTCGGCCAGCCGTTGCCACGTCGGCCCGGTGGTCCGCCTCCACCACCAGCGCTGCCGCGCCCTGCGACAGCGCCTGGGCGATGAACTCGTGGCCGTCGCGGGAGCGTGGAGTAGCCCCCGGGACGGCCACGAAAAGACAGCCGGGTTCGACGCGACGGGAGTCGTAGCAGACAGCGGTCAGCGAAGCAGGCAGGTCACCGAGGACCTCCGCTTCGCCAACGTCCCTCAGCCAGGCGGGCTCACGAGACATGCCCTACCAGAGCGGGCTTCAATAGAGAAGCGAGCTCCTCCTACCCACCGGGAGGCTTGCTTGCGCCGCATCAGCCTCCAATGTCCGGCATGGTTATGGTAGCGACAGCATTAACGCAGACGAAGACGGCGTCCAGACGCTGGACGCTTTGCAGGTCGCTGACCTCGACAGGCGCACCAGCCTGGTACCCCAGCCAGCGACTCTCCGCGGGCAGATACTTCCAGATGGTGTCGAGAGAGCCCGTCGGCGCGACGCCGTCGGCTACCGTCGTGGTGGCGGTGCCGTTGTTGTAGGTCAGGGCCACGGGGTTGCACCCCACCACCATATTCACGGTGCGCGCGCTCGCCACGCGCGGCGCGACGACTGCCGCCAGAAGGACGATCGCCGCCACGAGTCCAGGAAGCCATAACCAGCGTTTCACCATCAGAGCCCTCCTTTGCCGATAGCTTCTGCCAACCGATGGGACCGGTACGGACCGATAGGAAACTAGAAAGAGAGAGCCCCCGCCTATGGGGCGGAAAGGCTCAAACTGCAATGCCAGTAGGCCTGTAAGCCGAGTTCTGTATCCGCACAAGGCGGATGGTGGCCATCTGTCTGGGACGGCGGTTACCCACCGCCTCTAGCGACCAACCCGAGGACAGGCCGGGCACCTCAAGTCCTCCTATTTGGTCTTGCTCCGGGTGGGTTTGCCCAGCCGGTCGGTCACCCGACCGCTGGTGCGCTCTTACCGCACCATTTCACCCTTGCCCGAGGCCGATGTTCCGGCCCCGGGCGGTATGTTTCTGTGGCACTGTCCGTAGGGTCGCCCCTCCTGGGTGTTACCCAGCACCCTGCCCGGCGGAGCTCGGACTTTCCTCCCCTCCGGCGAGCCGGAGGAGCGGCCACCCGGCCTACTGGCGATATTCAGTCTACAAGGGGCCCAAGCGGAGTCAAACAATGGTAGGGGCGACCCCCTGCGGTCGCCGAATAGGGCAGGCACGGGGGCCTGCCCCTACGCCTACGGCCCCTCCAGGAGGGCCTGGTTGGCCATCGCGTCGGCCAGTTTGTTCTCTGTGCGGGGCACGTGCCGCACGACCACCTCCTCGAAGCGCTGGCGAAGGGCCAGCATTCGAGCGTGAAGACGGGCCAGACGCGGGTTCCGCACCCGGTAGCGCCCGGACATCTGTCGCGCCACGAGCTCCGAGTCCATCCGCAACTCGAGGCGGCGCGCCCCCAGGGCCAGCGCAGCCTCCAGGGCGGCGATGGCGGCGCGGTACTCGGCCTCGTTGTTGGTGGCTGTGCCCAGGCGCTTGCCAAGGCGATAGAGCTCGTGGCCCTCCGGGTCGAATATGACGGCGCCGATGGCGGCGGGCCCGGGGTTGCCCTTGGATGCGCCGTCCGAGTAAGCCAGGTGGTAGAGAGGTGCGGCAGGCAAGGCGCTCTCAGGGACGGAGCAGGGTGCGGATATCGTCGTCGGTGACCACGATTCGCTCCACCACCTGCCTCAAGAGCTCTTGCCGCTCGGCAAAAAGGAGACTGTCCCACTCGTCACAGAGGCGCTGGCGCGCCCATTCCCGCTGCCGCCGGCGCTCGGCGACGTTGGCGTGCTGGCGGGCGCGGACCTCGGTCGCCTCCAGGTCCTCCTCCAGGGCGAGGCGGTCTGTGGCGGCCGCCATGCTGAGGCTTCGCAGCTTATCGCGGGCCAGGCGCCCACGGGCCGCCGCGTCCAGGTAGCCCTCCAGCCGCTTGTCGACCTGCGCCAGCCGTCGATGCAGGCGCTGCGCCTGACGCTGCCACTCGGCGAGCACCCCCGCCTCGTCGCCGGCCTCCGGCAGGGCGGGACCGGCTGATTCGGCGTCCCTCAGCGCCTCCCGCACGGCCTCCTCCAGCTCCTCGGCCCGCCGCGTGTGGTAGTCGCACACGCTCTGGTTGGTCCGGGACTCGCACTGGTAGTAGCGATAGGAGGCCTGGCTCTCCTCTTCCGCGTCCTTGCGCCGCCAGCTCTGACGGCGGCTGACGCCGATCATCTTGTTCTGGCAGTAGCCGCAGTGCAGGAGTCCGGAAAGGAGGAAGGGCGAGACCCTTCGCGGCGAGTAGCTGGTGCGGCGGGCGCTGAGACGTTCTTGCACCAGACGGAAGTCCTCGGCGGAGACGAGGGCCGGGTGGCTGCCCGGCACGCGCACGCCGAATCGGGTGTAGGTGCCCAAGTAGGCGCGGTTGCGCAGGATGTCCCGGATGGTCACCATGCTCCAGTTGCCGTTTCGCCGCGTCTTCAGCCCTTCCTCGTTGAGACGGCGGGCGATGAGGCGGATGCCCAGGCCCTCCTGGAGGTAGAGGCGGAAGATGTAGCGGACGACTACGGCCTCCTCCGGCACCAGCTCCAGGCGGCGACGGACGCCGACCTTGTAGCCGTAGGGAGGGCGTCCCAGCACCTCGCCCCTGACGGCCTTGCGGCGCATGGCGGCGCGGACGCGATCGCTGAGGCGCTTGCCGTCGGCGTGCTTGGACCAGGCAGCCAGGAGTTGCTCGGCGGCGTCCTTCGTGCCGTCCGTGAAGGCAACCTGGGCCCCCAGGCTCTCGATCTGGAAGTAGCGGCGGGCCACGTCGCGCAGGGTCTCGCCCAGGCCCTCCAGGCAGGGCACGACAACGACGACAAAGCCCTTGTCCGGCTCTCGAAGGAACTCCGCCAGTTGCCGGAAGCCCGTGGGCCCTCGGTCGTCGGCCGCGACGGAGTCGACGAAGGTGGCGATGGCCTCGTAGCCCTGCTGCTCACAGAATTCGAGGAAGGCGGCGCTTTGGGCCGCTAGTGGCTGGCCCTTGCCCGCCGGAGCATCTCGAAAGTAGCCGACCGCTTTCATTCAGCTCAAGTAGAGAATGCGCTCACAGCTTGTGCACTGCACCGTGTGATTGGCCCGCCGCGCTCTCTGGAGCACGTGCATGGGCAACGTGATGCGACAGCCCTGGCAGATGCCGCGCTCGACCTTGGCCACGGCCCGCCCCTGGTGCTGCGCCCGAAGGGATTCATACTGCCGCATCATCTCGGCATCGATGGCAGACCCTTGCTCCGATCGGCGCTCCTCCACCTCCTGGATCTCGAGCTGGAGAGCGTCCCGCTGCCGGCGCAGACTCTCCTGCTCCGCCTGCCACTGAGCCTCCAGCTCCACGCGACGCTTCTCTGCGTCCGCCAGCGCTCTTTCCACCTCCTCCGCCGCCGACATCGCCTCCAGCGCGCGGTCCTCCATCTCGCGCTGGCGGGCCTTGAGGCCGTCGACGTCCTGCTGGAGGCCAACCAGCTCCTTGGGAATCTTGACGGTGCCGCCGTACAGCTTCGCCTCCACGGGCTGAATCTTCGTGCGCACCTCCTCCACCGCCCACTCCGCCTCACGTTGCTTCTTCTGCGCTTCGCGAAGGCGGCGGCGCTGCTCCTCCACCTCCTGGCGCGCTTCCTCCAGCTCCTCGCTCTCGCCCAGGCGCGCCTCCACGTCCTCCAGGGCGGTCTGCTTCGCCTGGATTTCGAGGTCCATCTCCTGGAGGAGGTAGAGGTCGGCCACTGTGGTCATACTCTTGTGAATGGGACAAGCGCGGGCACTCAGGCCGGGCGCAGATTCACCAACCCGGAGTCGAACAACGAGGGACCGGAACCGTTGGAACCCGAAGCGAAAGGAGAGACCGGGCAGGGGAAGATTCGGTCGCCCACGTGCATCGGGCCGCGGCCCAGAGGCCTTGGGGCGTGCGCCCCCCGACCCTGGGCGGATTATAGAGGGCGGCCGCCGGGGCGTGCAAGGCGCTCGGCGACCGATCATCGCCCTGTCTTCTCCAAAGCGGCAAACCGGGCTGTTACTGCGAGTCTTGAGCTTCATCTCCCTCGGTTGTTGGACACGGCCGGCGTAAGGCAGTTATAATAAGTGTTGAATTCCTAAAAGCCAAACGTTTTCGAAGCCGCGACGGGCCGCCGGAGCGCCAGGAGGAGGAACGGGCGAGATGTTGAGCATAAGCGAGAAGGCTGCAGAGAAGGCCCAGCGCCTCCTCGAAGAGAAGGGGCTGGCTCAGGGCGCTCTGCGGGTCTTTGTAGTGGGCGGCGGTTGCTCCGGCTACCAGTACGGCATGGCCCTAGCCCAGACGGAGGAGGACGGGGACTTGGTCCTCGAGGAACGCGGCGTGAAGCTGCTCGTGGACCCCGAGAGCGCGCCACTCCTGGAAGGGGCGGAGATCGACTACCTGGAAGACGTGATGAAGAGCGGGTTCACCATCTTCAACCCGAATGCCGCGAAGACCTGCGCCTGCGGAAGCAGCTTCCAGACAGCGGACCATTCCGGCACGGCGCGGAGCTGCCACTAGCACACTCTGGACCAGACGTAGAATCGCAAGGCCCGCCGCAAGGATGCAGCGGGCCTCTTGGCGCCCTCTGGGGCTGTCCTTCGACCAGCTCAGGATGCCGTATGCAACCAGACAGAATAGGTGGGCTTATCAACAGGGCCTACAGCCTGTAGACCCCAAAGTCCTCGGCGAGAACGACGCCTTCCAGGTCTTGCAGGTTTCCCTCGCCGGCGTCCAGGTGCGTGAGAACGAAGACGGTGCTGGGAGGAATCGCCTTGCGCAGAGTGCGGATGTCGCTGGGGCCCAGGTGGGGACCGCAGTACGGCCCCCAGCAGGAGCACTCCACCACGAAGACGTCGGCGCCGTCGGCAAGCTTGTATAAGGCGTCGCTCATGACGGTGTCACCCGAGTAGGCGACGGCGCGGCCATCGATCTCCACCCGATAGCCAAAGCACTCCAGGTTGCCCACGTGCTCCACGAGCTGCGCCCGAAAGCGTATGTCGCCGGCCTCGCCCGACACGCCGTCTTTCGCCTCCACGTACAAGCGCCGGTAACCGCGGCTCCTGTCGAAGAGGCCGGGGAAACCCAGGTCTGTCATGCACTCCAGCTTCTCCTGGATTAGCGGCGGCCCGACGATGAAGAGGTCCTCGCTCCGGGGTGTCAGCTCGCCGTACTCGAGAAGCAGGAAGGGCAGGCCGAAGAAGTGGTCGCCGTGGAAGTGGCTGATGAAGATCGCCCGGATGTCCTCCGGCGGTTTACCGGCCTTCTTGAGGTGGGCTAGGGCGGTGGGAGGACAGTCGAAGAGGTAGCGGTCATTGAGGAGGAAGGAGCTCCAGTAGCGCTGAGGCGCGAAGGCGTTGCCGGTGCCGAGGAAGCAAAGCTCCAGTGGTTGCTTGCCGGCCTTGGTCATCTACAAGCGGCCTCCCCTCAGGAGGACAGTCAATACCGCCGCGCGCCATTCCGCGATAGAAGTATTGTGTACTCTGCGAGAGTCGGCTGCAAGTGGGAAGGCGCCCACGGCGGAAACGCGACATTGCCTAAGGGGTGGCCGCCCACTTGCGGGGCTCGCCCGCTGACAATAGGGGGATTACTGGTTAAGATTCGGGGCGTCGGGGCTGATAATGCACGTGGTTGCCCCGGAAGGACACGGAGGCAGCGGCTCGCGAGAGGAGACCATTGTGAAGAGAATCGCCCTGACCGTTCTCCTGCTGGCTGCGGCTCTGTTGCCCCTGATGGCGTCCGGCTGCGGCGGCGAGGTCACGCGTAGCCCCAGCCAAGAGACATCGTCGGACCTCGCCGGTTCCTCGCCCGCGACCAGCGAGACAGCCGCGCAACCCGGCGACAACGGCTCTGCGCAGGTGGCCAGTGCATCCGTTGACCGCAAGATTACGCAAACGGCCTCCGTGAGCCTCCAGGTTAAGGCAGTAGGTGAGGCGTTCCAGGAGGTGGGACGCATCGCGGCCGGGGCCGGCGGCTTCGTGACCAGTTCAAGCTTTTCAGACCAGGGCGAGCAGCAGGTGGCTTCCATCACCATCCGCGTGCCCGCCGCGCGATTCGATGAGGTGCTGGCTTCCCTTCGCGGTCTGGCCGTGAAGGTGGAGAACGAGCAGTCGCAGGCCAACGACGTGACGCAGGAGTACACCGACCTGGGCTCCCGGCTTCGCAACTTGCAGGCCACCGAGGCGCAGTATCTTGAGTTCATGAAGGGGACCAAGGACACCGCTGAGGTGCTTCAGGTCCAGGACCGGCTGAACTCCGTCCGCGCCGACATTGAGACCGTGCAGGGGCGCATCAACCTGTTAGATAACCTGTCTGATATGTCAACGGTCACGGTACACCTGCACCCTGAAGCCGTCTCGTCCTCAGGGTCCGGAAACGCGAATCCTGCCGAGGCTGCCCGGGCAGCATGGGATGCCTCGCTCAAGACGCTGCGGGTCATCGCGACGGCGGTCGTCGCCGTGGCGGCCTTCTCGTGGTGGCTTGTGCCCGTGCTCGTGGTGCTGGCAGTGATCGGCAGGAAGCTGAGCCCCCGCCCGGAGCGGCGCGAGCAAACAATAGTCCTCGACCCCGTGTGAAACCAGGCCGTAAGGACGGAGCTTCAAGCTCCGTCCGCCCCTTTTTCGGCTAGGATGGAGTGAATCTGTCGGGATCTTGAGACCCCGACGTGAAGGGGTCGACCGCAAGTGGGAAGGCGCCTAAGGTAGGGGGAGACATGGTGTGGGGCCGACCCCCCACCTACCTCTGTCCAGTCCTCTCTTCCCAACCGGTGGAGCCGGCCCCACATTCGACCCGTGGGAGGTTCTAGGTCACGTTTGTTCAACCACGGCGCCCGCACCGGGCCCGCGGTGGTCAGCGGCCGGAGCGAGCGGCGCCGGTGGCCCCAGGTCCTCCCTGACCGGCCACCCGCGCCGCCCACAGCGGAGAATGCGGCCCGGCCGAGGGGCGGGTTCCTGGCAAGCAGGCCTCGGCCGGTATGCGGCTACCAGACGGGCACCCTCGCCTCCATCTAGTTGACCGTTCACGTGATTGCGGAAGTAATGCCCTATCATGGCTAGTACTCATTATCTAGTACGTCGGCAGGCCCTGCGACGGATGCCTCGGACGTACAAAAAGGGTGGCACGTAACGGTGCCACCCCTTTCGGCAGGAGCAACTGGATGATTAGCGGCGCTGCTCCATGGGCAGGTACTTGCGGTCCGATTCCCCCACGTAGATCTGAGTGGGTCGCAGGATGCGGTTGTCGGCGATCTGCTCGCGCCAGTGGGCTACCCAGCCTGCCACACGCGCGACGGCAAAGACGGGCGTGAAGAGGTCCGTCGGGATGCCCATCTTGTCGTAGAGGATGCCGGAGTAGAAGTCGACGTTGGGCCAGACACCCTTGGGGCCGACCGCCTCCGCCATTACCCTCTCCACTTCCTCGGCTATGTCATAGAGAGGCGTCGAGCCAAACTTGCCGAAGAGCTTCTTGCACAGGCCCTTGAGGATGGTCGCCCGCGGGTCCATGGTCTTGTACTCGCGGTGCCCCATGCCCATGATGACCTCTTTGTTGCGGATCTTCTTCTCGATGTAGGGCCGGGCGTTCTCGACGGAGCCTATCTCCTTTAACATCTCCAGGACCCGCTCGTTGGCGCCGCCGTGCAGCGGCCCGCTGAGCGCGCCGATGGCCGAAGAGATGACAGTGTAGGGGTCGGCCAGGGTGCTGGCCGTCACCATGGCGTTGAAAGTGGAAGCGTTGATGGTGTGCTCGGCATGCAGGACCAGGCAGACATCGAAGATCTTGGCGATGTTTGGGTCCGGCTCTTCGCCGCTGAGCATATAGAGGAAGTTGGCGCCGTGCTCCAAGTCGTCTCGGGGAATGATGGGGTCGTCGCCGTTGCGAATGCGGTGGTTGGCGGCAACAATCGTGGGGAGCTTGGCGATGAGCCGCACGCCCGACTGGTAGTTCAGCTCCGGGTCATGAATGTCCTTGGGGTAGAACATCCCGAAGGCGGCGACACCGGCCTGGAGGGCCTCCATGGGGTGGCCCGTCGCCGGCAGGCTCATCAGGATGTCGCGAATCCGGAACGTGATGTTCCGGCGATGCCGGAGATCGGCGTCGAACTGAACGTATTCGTCATTGGTAGGCAGGTTACCCTCGATCACCAGCCAGGCCGTTTCCGTGAAATTGCTCTTCTTGGCCAGTTCCTGGATGGCGTAACCCCGGTACTTCAGTATCCCTCGCTTCCCATCAATGTCACTGATGGACGATTTCGCAGCCGGCACTCCAGCCAGCCCTGGCACGTATTCGTACTGAGTAGTGGCCATGGTCTCCCCTTGAATAGCCCGCGGGGCGTCGACAACGAAAGCCCTCAGGCTTCGACACTCTCGATGCGAAAGCGGAGCGTCCCGGCAGGCGCCTTCACGTCCACTTCCTCGCCTGCGCCCCGTTCCATCAGCGCTCTGCCCACCGGCGAGGCGAAGGAGATCTTGCCCTCTGCGGGGTTCACCTCGCTAGGGCTAACCAGGATGTAGCGCACTTCGGCGCCCGACTTCAGATTGCGAAGCAGAACCGCGCTCCCCACGCCGACGCGAGCGTCGGACTGTGGCACCCCGGTGACGATGATCGCATTCTTGAGGGTAGCCTCGATCTCACGGATTCGGGCCTCCAGGTACGCCTGATGCTCGCGCGCGGCATCCAGCGGCGCGTTCTCACGGAAGTCCTTGTCGGCCATGGCCAGCCGCAACTCATCGGCCACCCGAGGTCGCTGAGCCCGCAGGTTCTTTAGCTCGGCTACGAGAGCGGCGTGGCCGTCGGCCGTCAACTGCACCTCCCGAATGACACCGCCGCCGACCGCCGGCGCTGCGGTCTTGCGCAACCGGAGGTGCGTTGCCAGGTTGGTGGCCGTGAAGCCCTGCTTGCGTGCAAAGGCCAGAAAGCCGCGAAGGATGTCCACGCGCTGAGAGCCATCGACCGCGCTGGCGCCCACAGCCTCGGCATAGGCGGACACGTCGTGTCCTCGCAGCTCGTCTGTGCGCCTCTCGGCACCGTACCAGTGCACGAAGCGGTAGACTTCTGGCTGGCTTTCCTGTCGCTGCTTGGGCTGGAGTGCGGCGAGATAACGAGACGCAGCCTCTGTCAGCGTGGGAACAGCCTCGCCGGACGACACCATGCCTCCTCCTCCGCTCTATCTCTGGATTGTAGAGAGGCGCCTGGGGGACTGTCAAACTGCTGGCCCGCCCCGCCGCAAACGCCTCAGGCCTTCCGTCGCTTCTTCCGAGCGGCGGCGGCCCGCTTCCTTACGGCGTCCGCGTAGACGCGACGCAGGCCCGCCCCATGCTTGGCCATCCGCCGCCTCTCAGCGCCGCGGCGCTCCTCGCGCCGCTCCGGGCGCGAAGGCGGCTGCCCTTCCTCCTCCTGAGCCGGCTTGTCCGGCTCCTGCCGGGCCGGCCCGCCGGCGGATTCCTCCATCCGACGCCTCGTCACTCCCCGGCGGCGTCTTGCACGGGCGAACCACTGCCCACCGGATGCGCCCCCGCCGCCGGGCCCCCGACGATGCGACCGTCGCGCATGTACATGATGCGGTCCGCAGTAAGAGCCACGTGCATGTCGTGCGTCACGAGCAGATCGTGACGCCTTGCTCCTCGCGGATGCGGCGGAAGAGATCGAGGATGCGGTCGGCCGCGTCGGAGTCGAGGCTGCCGGTAGGCTCGTCGGCGAGGATGATCGACGGGTGGTTGGCGAGGGCGCGCGCGATCGCCAGCCGCTGTCGCTCGCCGCCCGAGAGCCGGGGCGGCGTCATCTTCTCCTTCGCCGAGAGGTCCACCGCCTTCAGCAGTTCTCGGGCGCGTTCGCGCTGCTCACGGTGACCGTTGCCGTTGCTGAACATCGGCATCACAACGTTCTCCAAGGCGTTGAGATGCGGCAAGAGGTTGTGCAACTGGAAGACCAGTCCCACCTCGCTGCGCCGGAAGCGCTCGTTGCCGGCGGACCGCAGGTCGCGGCCGTTGACGACGATTGTGCCGGAGGTAGGCACGTCGAGCGCGGCGACAAGGTGCAGGAGCGTCGATTTGCCGCAGCCCGACGGTCCCATGACCGCCACAAACTCGCCGCGACCGACCGTCATCGTCACGCCGTCGAGCGCGCGGACGATGCCGCCGTCGAACACCTTGACGACATCGAACGTCTGGATGGCGGCCGGGGGCCGCGTTCCCTCACTCATGCCGTAGCGCCTCCATCGGCGCCAGCAGCGCGGCGCGCACGGCGGGATAGAAGGCGCCGATGAACGCCATGCCAATCGCGATGCCGAGGGCGCGCCCGAAGATGCTCGCTGGATAGTCCGGCTGAAAGACGCCCACCACCTGCGGCACGTGCTCGATCAACCGGATGGCGACGTAGCCCATGGCGAGGCCGACGGCCGCTCCCGCCAGGCTGATGAGGACCGCCTCGCCCATCACCAGTCCGAGCACGCGCGCCCGTGTCCAGCCTACCGCCCGCAGCACGCCGAACTCTCGCGTGCGCTCGAACACGGACATCATCATCGTGTTCATGACGCCGATGGCGCCGATGACGAGAGCCAGGATCGATGTGGCCACGTTGGCGGCGCTGATCAGACTCAGGTTCCGATCCACGCGGCCGAACTCCGATTCGGTGCGCACCGTCGCGATCGCAGGGTTGTCTTTCTCAATCATTGCGCGCAGGGCAGGGATGTCGGTCCCCGGCTTCACCTTCACGAAGGCGAGCGTGACGCTGCCCGGCTTGCGCTCGGCCCCCTGGAGCTGCGTGAGCGGCAGCATCGACGCCGAGTCGCCGAAGACGTTTCCAATCGAGTAGATGCCCACGACGCGGTAGTCGTTCATATCTATCGTGATCATGTCGCCGATTGTCTTGTGCAGGTCCTCGGCGGCGCGATAGCCGAGCATCACCTGGTCAGTCGCATCGGGCTGGTACGCCGTCCCGCTCACCACCTGCACGCCGAAGTTCGCCAGTTGGTCGGGCGGTATGCCGAGCTCAAGGAAGAAGGGATGGCCCGAGTCCAGCTTCACCGCCGCGACGAGGACGCCGACGACGTTGTCCACTTGGGGGTACGACTTGATGCGTTCCACCTGCGGCTCATCCATCGCGCTGTACACGACATCCGAGACGCCCTTCTGGGCGACCGTGAAGTCGGCTTTGCCGGTTTGCAGAACCGAGACTGCCGTCAGGCGGAGGCTGTGGGTGAGCACGCCCAGCGCTACCACCGTCATGATGCCGATCGCCACGGCGACGCCGGTCAGCGACGAGCGCAGCTTGCGGGTGAAGACGTTGCGCGCGATCAGTGCAAAGAACGACATTCGGGGGTAGACATCCCTTTCCTCAGGCTAGCTGCGGGACTCGAACCCCTCTAAGAACAGTATAGCGGATACGGGGTGGTCAAAGCTGAGTCCCGCCGGCCGCGAATCCCTTCGGCTGGCACGCGTCCTCGCCGCCCGCCGTTATGTCTTGAGCAGGCCTCGCTCTCGGAGGAGGGCGCGGCTGTAGAAGTGGCGGCCCGTCAGCTCGCGGGCGGCGTCGCCGCAGAGGAAGACAGCAGCCTGCCCCATTACCTCCGGGTCCTCCACGGCGGGTCCGCTCGGCACCTGATCGGCCAGGCGATGGTACATCGTGCCGGGCGTGATCACCAGGCCCTCGGGCGAGAGGGCGAAGACGCGGATGTTGTACGGCTTGCCCTCCTCGGCCAGGCCCTCGCTGAACTTGCGCAGGGCCTGCTTGCTGACGCTGTAGGAGATGTTCCCGCCCCCAGGCCGGTCGGCGGCGATGGAGGAGATGTTGATGATGACGCCGTCCCGACGCTCCATCATGTGGGGCCACACGGCCCGGCTGCAGGCGACGGGACCGCGCACGTTGACGCGCATCACCACGTCCCAGCGCTTGAGAGCCACGTCCACCAGGGGACCAGGGGCCATGATGCCGGCGTTGTTGACCAGGATGTCTATGCGCCCGAACTCCTCCAGGCTACGGCCCACCATGGCCTCGATCGATTCCTCGTCAGTCACGTCGGTGCGCACGGCAAGGGCGCGGCGACCGAGGGCCCTGATCTCCTCCGCCGTGTCGAAGATAGTGCCGGGGAGCTTGGGGTCCCTGACCTGCTCGCTGCGGGCGGCGACAACGATGTCGGCGCCGGCCCTCGCCAGCTCAAGGGCGATGTTCTTGCCGACACCGCGGCTGCTGCCCGTGACGATGGCCACCTTGCCTTCCAGCCCCATGTGACCCCTCCAATTCGCAACGCAGGAGACGCCTACCTCCGGCGATAGTGCTACTCGTAGGGCGGGAAGTCAATTCTGCGGGCCAGGCCGGGGCAGCGCACGCACCAAATCCGGGCGCGACCCCAGCCTCAAGGCTGGGGCATCAAGAGGCGAACGCATGCCCCCGCCTTCAGGCGGGGGTGGAGGGTTCTCCCACCACCGCGAACCGGCCGCAACGCTTCGTTGACCCGCGCCGCACCTGTCCCCTATCATTAGGCTCGCTTTCCGCCGCAGGCCTCTGCCGCCGGCGTCCGCGCGAACACCCTCACCCAGGGAGCACAGTAGCATGTCGACCGCCGCCATCATCGACCGAGCCCGCACCCAGGGCCGCAAGATCCTCACCGAAGTCGAGTCCAAGCAGCTACTGGAGGAGGCGGGCATCCCTACCGCCCGCGCGCGCCTGGCGACCAGCCGCGACGCCGCTGTGCAGGCCGCCCGCGACATCGGCTTCCCGGTGGTCCTCAAGGTCGTGTCTCCCCAGATCAGCCACAAGAGCGACGTCGGCGGCGTCAAGCTGGACCTCAAGTCGCCGGAGGAGGTGGCCGCCGCCTTCGACGAGATCACGGCCGCCGCCCGCCGCGCCGCGCCCGATGCCACCATCGACGGCGTCTCGGTGCAGCAGATGGCGCGGCCGGGCATCGAGGTCATCGTGGGCATGAGCACGGACCCCCAGTTCGGGCCGGTCATCATGTTCGGCCTGGGCGGCGTCCTGGTGGAGGTGCTGAAGGACGTCTCCTTCCGCATCGTACCCATCGCCCAGCGCGACGCCCGCCAGATGATCCACGAGATCAAGGGCTTCCCGCTGCTGGAGGGCTACCGCGGCCAGGACCCCGCCGACCTGGCCGCCCTGGAGAGCCTTCTCCTGCGCCTCTCCGAGTTCGTGGAGCAGCAGCCGGAGATCTCCGAGCTGGACCTCAACCCCATCTTCGCCTACAAGGACGGCGCCCTGGCGGTGGACGCGCGCATCGTCCTTTCCTAAGTTGAACGTCGACGCCGAGCGGCTGCGGCGCGTCTTCAGCCCGCGCACCGTGGCCGTCGTCGGCGACAAGCAGGCCCTGGGCTACATGTGGCTGCGCAACATGCGCACCTTCCAGGGCAATGTCTACTCCGTCCAGATCGACCCAAGACGAGATCCCCGGCATCGAGGCCCTGGGCATCCCCAACTACCACAGCCTCCTCGACGTCCCCGGCGAGATCGACTACGTGGTCTGCGCCGTGCCCCGCGCCGTGGCGCCGCGCGTCGTCGCCGACTGCGTCACGAAGGGCGTGGGCGGCGTCACCCTGTTCACCTCCGGCTTCGCCGAGACGGGCGAGGAGGAGGGCATCCGCCTCCAGGAGGAGATCGCGCGGCTGGCCCGCGAGAGCGGCCTCGTGCTGATGGGGCCCAACTGCATGGGCATCTACAACCCGGCCCTCGGCGTGCGCCAAGCCGCTGAACAGCCAGCCGGCGAGAGCGGGTCCGTAGGCTTCATCTCCCAGAGCGGCACCCATGCCATCAACTTCAGCCTCCTCGGCCGCGGCTCACGGCGTGCGCATCAGCAAGTCGGTCAGCATGGGCAACGCCGCGGTGGTCGATGCCTGCGACTACCTGGAGTACCTGGCGGAGGACGCGGAGACCGGCATCATCGCCCTCTACCTGGAGGGGGTTGGCGATGGCCGCCGCTTCTTTCGCCTCCTGCGCGAGACGACGCGGCGCAAGCCGGTGGTCATCTGGAAGGGCGGACAGACGGAGGCCGGCCAGCGGGGCGCCGCCTCCCACACGGCGGCGCTGGCCGCGGCGTCGAACGTCTGGGAGGCCGTGGTGCGCCAGAGCGGCGTCGTTAGCGCGGACAGCCTTGATGAGACCGTCGACGTCGTGAAGGCGCTGCTCTACCTGAAGCCCGGCACCGGCCGGCGGGTGGGGCTGATGGCCATGACCGGCGGCCAGTCGGTGGTCATCGCCGACGCCTTCGCCCGCGAGGGGCTGGAGGTGCCGCTGCTCAGCGCCTCGTCCTACGAGAAGCTGGCCTCGTTCTTCAACATCATCGGCGGGAGCTACCGCAACCCGCTGGACATCGGCGGCACGATCGGCTGGGGCGGCGCGACTGGACAACCTGGTGCGCGTGCTCGACATCCTCAACGAGGACGAGCGCATCGACGCCGTGGCCCTGGAGATGGGGTCGGGCTTGATAGCGCGTCGCTGGCAGGCCGACCCCAAGGCGCTGGAGGAAGCCCTGGAGGCGCTGGCGGCCTACCAGGAGCGCTCGCCAAAGCCGTTCCTGACCATCATTCACCCGGGCCACGTGGACGCGGTAGTCGCCGAGCTGCGGGAGCGGGTGACGGCGCGGGGCATCGCCTGCTTCGCCAGCTTCGAGAGGGCGGCACGGGCGCTGCGCCGCTTCGCCGACTACCATCGCTTCCGCGCGGACGCGGGCGGTCACTTCGGTTGACAACCATACCCCTGAGGGGCACGATAAGCTTGCTTCCCCTGCTCGCCCTGGGCAGAAGCCGTAGGGGCAGGGCCCCGTCCCTGCCCTCAGTCCCCTAGCCAATGAGCAAACTCGTCTACTTCGACCACGCCGCCACCACGCCGCTGCACCCGCGGGTGCTGGAGGCCATGCTGCCCTACCTGAAGGAGCGCTTCGGAAACCCGTCGGGCTCCTATACGCTGGCCCGCGAGGCGCAGCGGGCCCTGGACCAGGCCCGCCGCTCGGTGGCCGACGTGCTGGGCTGCCGGACCACAGAGGTCCTCTTCACCAGCGGCGGCTCCGAGTCCATCAACGCGGCGCTCAAGGGCGTCGCCTTCGCTCAGGAGAAGGCGCGCGTCGGCAACCACGTCATCACCACCGCCGTCGAACACCACGCCGTCCTCCACACCTGCGAGTACCTGGAGAAGTTCGGCTTCGAGGTCACCTACCTCCCGGTGGACCGCCACGGCCTGGTTGACCCCGACGAGGTGGTCGCGGCGGTGAACGAGCGCACGGTGCTGGTCAGCGTCATGACCGCCAACAACGAAGTCGGCACCATCGAGCCCGTGGCACAGATAGCGGACGCCCTGCGCGAGCGCGGCCGTGCCTTAGGGCGGCGCATTCCCCTTCACACCGATGCCGTGCAGGCGCCGGGGATGCTCGACCTCGATGTCGAGGCGCTCGGGGTGGACGTCCTGAGCCTGTCGGCCCACAAGTTCTACGGCCCAAAGGGCGCCGGCGTCCTCTACCTGCGACGGGGCACCCCCTTCCTGCCTCAGCAATCGGGCGGCGGCCAGGAGCGACAGCGCAGGGCGGGCACCGAGGACGTGGCCGGCATCGTGGGCGCGGGCGTCGCCCTGCGCCTCGCCGAAGAGGGCCGCGAGGCGAACAGCCGCGCCTGCCGCGTACTGCGCGACCGTCTGTCGGAGGGAATCCTGGCGCGCATCCCGCGCTCGCAGCTCAACGGCCACCCGGAGCGGCGTCTGGCCAACAACGTCAACGTCAGCATTCGCGGCGTGGAGGGCGAGGCGCTGCTGGACCGCCTGAACGGGGCGGGCATCGCCGCCAGCTCCGGCGCCGCCTGCGGCTCCTCCACGTGGGAGCCCTCCCACGTGCTGATCGCCATGGGGCTCCCCCTGGAGATGGCGGTGGGCAGCCTCCGCCTCACCCTCGGCCCCTCCAACACCGAGGAGGAGGTGGACTACCTTCTAAGCGTCCTCCCGGACCTGGTACGCTCCCTCCGGGAGTCCGCCGCCTGAGCCTCCCGTTCCCTGATCGTCCGCCCGCCGTGGTATCATGAGGGCCGCCTGCCGCAGGCAGGCGCGGTTCAACTCTCATCCCGCTGAGCCGTTACCAAGAGGGCCCAACCCGCATGAGCCCACGACACCCGCCTAACGGGGACTTGGGAAAGGCGCCGCCAGGCCGGGCAGAGGCGTCCGGACGGCCGCCCGATCGCGGGGGCCCGTCGAGGCCCGCGCAGGCAGCAGCGGCGCCCCAGTCCTACCTCAGGGCCCTCGCCTCCGCGCTCGGCCGCAGCCCGGCGGAGACGGGGCGCCCGATCGTCGACGCCCTCCGCTCCTTGCTCCAGAACGCCGGCGAAGCGCTGGGGATCGTCGCTCCTGGTGGTCCGCCGGTCGGCGCGCCGGCACGCCGCGTCGCGGAGCCAGGGCCGGCCCCACTGGTGGAACCCATCGAGAGGCCGGGGCTGGCGCCGGCACGCCGCGCCCTGGAGCGACTGACGGCGGTGGCCCGCTCGCCGGCGCTGGGCGCCGTCGCCGACCTGTACCCCGGCCCCATGCCGCTGGCCGAGGACATCTTCTTCGCCCGCTGCCTGCTGCGCGACCCGCCAGCCGCCCTCGAGCTGGCCGCGATGCGCGACTTCCTGGCCCGCGCCGTGGTGCCGGAGCGCCTCTCCGACCTGGCGATGGACCGCACGGTCAGCCTGGAGCAGATCTCCTTCGCCACCCTCTGGGCGGAGCCGCACCGCCTGGACAGCATGCGCGCCACCTTCGACTACTTTCGCGGGCGCTTCCGCGCCGCCCTCCTGGCCCACCACGCCGGCTACTGGCGGGACATGGGCCGCCTGCGCGTCTCGCTCGAGGACAGCGAGGCCACCGTTCGCGCCCTGGCCCGCCTCAACAGCCTCGAACAGTTGGGGAGGCCGCTGGGAGAGGATGCCCTCGCTCAGCAGGGGCGTCTGCTGGCCGCCGTACAGGGCTGCCCCCTCGCCGAGCGGCTCGAGCAGGCGCTGGGAACCGCCGCCTCCTGCCCTGCCTGCGGCCTCACCCTGGCCGATCAGCCGCCCTCGGGCGAGGTTGACGCCATGCTGCGGCGCCTATCGCGCGCCCTCAGCCAGCAGATGACGCGCCTCTCCAGCGAGGCGGTGCGCCGCATCCTGGCCCGCGCCCGCGGCGAGCGCATGGAACAGTTCCTCGAAGTCGTTCAGGCCAGCGACCTGGCCGGCCTCGCTTCCGTCCTGGACGACGAGCTGTTGGAGTTCCTGCGCGACCTGCTGGCCGGTGAGCCCACAGCGGCCGGCCAGCGCGGGCCCGCGCAGCCGCCCATCCTCGAAAGGCTGCGCCGCGCCTTCCCCGTGGTCAGCGAAGGCGAGGTGGAGGCGGCGACGGAGGTGTTCAGGCGCCTCCTGCAGCAGACCCTCAGCGAGCAGCGGCGGGCGCGGCCGGACCACACGCCCGTGGTGCGCCTGGACCTGCCTGCCGGTCAGGCAGGCCAGCCCATCCGGCCGGCAGGGGCCCGGCGATGAGCCAGGGCCCTCGTGAACCCAGTGAGCGAACCGGATGGCGTGAGGCTCATCGTGGGGCTGGGCAACCCCGGCCGCGAGTATGCCCACAGCCGCCACAACGTGGGCTTCTGGTGCCTGAACCGGCTGGCCCGCCGCAACGGCATCGCCTTCAGCAGCCGGGGCCGGCTGGCGGCCGTCGGCGAGGGCCGGCTGGCCGAGCGGCCGGTGATCCTGGCCAAGCCCCGCACCTTCGTCAACCTGAGCGGTCGCGCTGTGAGCCACCTGCTCCAGCGCTACCACCTCTCGCCGCCGCAACTGCTGGTGGTCTGCGACGACCTGGACCTGCCCCTGGGCCGCGTCCGGGTGCGCGCCAGGGGCAGCCACGGCGGCCATCGCGGCATGCGCTCCATCGTCGAGGCGATAGGCAGCCAGGAGTTCCCGCGCATCCGCATCGGCATCGGGCGGCCGCAGGTGGCGGGCGAGCCGACCTGGGAGCCGGAGCACATCGTCGACTACGTGCTGTCGCCGATGACGGCCGACGAGCGCCGCATCCTTGACGAGGCCGCCGCAACGGCGGGCGAGGCCATCCTCTGCCTGCTGTCGGAGGGCGTCGAGACGGCGATGAACCGCTACAACCGCTAAGCCAGGAGGCTGCGCGACTATCCGCGAAGCTTGGCTTCGATCTCGGAGATCGACAGCCCCTCGGATACAAACTCCTTGGTAACCATGTTCGCTATCTCAACGGCCCCCTTTCGTCCGCCGTATCCTCGAAAGTCGCCGGAATTGCTCCAATCCCATTCCCTGCCCGATTGAAGAACGGCCAGCATGTCTCCTATCTCAATCTTGCCGGACGTGACGGCATTATCGATGACGGCGGACCCAACAAAGGACATCGCCCAGAACCCAGTCGCCCGCAGAGCGATGTATCTTCCAGGATTCTCCCACGCGTCTGGCACCCACTGCCTCACCGCCTGCCAGTACCGCTTGATCAATGTGGCTTGAACGTCGGCGCTGAACTGCTCCAGCTTCTTCGAGCGCTGGTGCATGTACTGAACCGATGTCTTTACGTTCCTCAAAGGGATCATGAAGTCAGCAGGTCTAACGCCTCCACGATAGACCCGGCCGTGGAATGGACTGTCGTCGTCATCCATGAGCCTCTCCGCTATATAGAGGATTGGGTCGCGCGTCTCCAGGCCCCTCTCGGCGGTTCGAAGAGCGATGCTGTCAAGGTGACTCGTGTTCATCCCTTGTTGGTTCGCATTGATATCCCTGAACAGAACCAACTCTCCGCCGCCAGCACCGACCTCCAAAGGGGGAAGATCGTACATGATGCAAAAACCCACCATCTCGTCCAAGGGAGGGAAGCCGGGCTCATGCCCGGCCGCGTAGTGCAACCTGTGGTTGCCGTCAACACGCGACAGCACTACTCCGCCGAGTTCGACGATGCGGTCCAGGTTGACCTTCAGCTTGCCCACGTTTGGCAAGGAACTACCGGCTGGACTGAACTCTAGCACCGATGCGTCCCGCGCATGCAGCACGATCTCTGGGTAGAAGGCAAGACTACGGGTCTTGACGTACTGGTAGGCCTCGCGGGCATGCCGGCGGTTGAGATCGCGCTGAGTGCCTGTCGGGTTGTTGGCTTGGTCGTAGACATCGGGCTGCGAGATCCGGGCCAAGTCGCTCAGCTTGGCAAACCCCCGGTAGACGCGTATTCCTAGCACTTCGCCTCGAATTGCCTCGACCTCGAAGTCCCTTTCATGGTGTCGTCCCCCAATCGACGCGTATTCGCCGCGCCGTGCCATGTAGCAGTTGACCCAGATGCTGAGTCCAGGCCTCCTTCGTAAGGCCGGGCTGGGCATGAAACTCTAGTGCGTACATGATAGCGTCTCGCATGATTCCCTCCAATTCCTCAGCACGCTGCTGCACGTGCCTCAAGGCCTTCGGTTGGGGCTGTGTTCCGTGAACATGGCCGCTTCTTACGGTGTAGAGATGGTGCAGCAGGCCCTGGTAGTCCTCGATCTCAGATGGGCTGCTGGTCACTAGCCGGGCAATCTGATGCGAGAAACGGAACGACACCTCCGTGTTTACTCTGATGAGGCTCTCTAGACAGATGGTCAAATCGAGAATGCCGTTGCTCAGTCCTGTCCTGTCCAGCGCGAGGAGCATGTGCTCTAGGCTGATTCTGAGCCATGGGGTCGACGCAAGCGCGGCTGTCACCCTGTCGTACGCGCTTTCGACCGCATCCTGGTTGATCCCGGCTGGCAGAAGGAGGGGTGCACCCCCACCAACCAACTGAAGTCGAAGTGCCCTCGCTTCCGTGAACGCAAGCGGACTGTCCCGGTAAATCCACGCTTGGGACACCCGTGCCACCCCCGACCCGAGAAGATGCACAGTTGCCAAGAGCGAGATTGCCTTGCGACGGATTTCCTCATCGTCAATGCGGTCGAGACGGAACCAGACGGCCGGTGGCGGCTCCTCGGAACGCAACAGCTCGAGCTCTTGATCACGCGACACCTCGTGGAAGTCCCATGGGAGCTCGCCGATGCCTGAACCTTCAGGAAGAGCAACGGTCATGCCCTGCAGCGGCTCCGCGTCCGCCTCTGGAATCACCAGCGGGATCGCCACTTTGCGCATAGCTCACCACCGACTTGGAAGCATCCCTGTGACAGCGAGATAGCCTTCCCACTCTAGTTTCGTCGGGGGCCCGCCGTCAATGACCCGCGCCTTTGCCTGTGTCAGGCCCGCCCTGCTACAATGACTTCGATGGGGCTGGTCCCGGGGCCAGCCCCTGTTGGTGTTATGTCGAGATGAACCTCTCCGGACTCCTGCCTGACCTGCGATCGGCCCTGGAAGAGCAGGGGCTCGCCGCGCGCCTCGACGGCGGCACCCCCCTCCTCCTCGGCTTGCCCGACGGCGCCAAGGCCGCCGTCGTAGCCGCCCTGGCCGCCTCGGGCCGACCCGTGCTGGTCGTCTCGCCGCGCCCCGACCGGGCGGCCGCCCTGGCGGAGGAGGTCGCCTCCTGGCTCGGCGACCCCGAGCGCGTCCACCTCTTCCCGGAGCGCGAGTCCCTCCCCTACGAGCGCCTGGCCCCTGACCCCCTCACCCTCCGCGACCGCCTGCGCACACTGTACGCCCTCCAGGATGCCCGAGGGCCGCTGGTGGTCGTCGCCTCCGGGCAGGCGGTGGCGCAGCGCACCCTCGCCCCCGAGGAGCTGGCCGGAGGCAGCGAGCGGCTGTCGCCAGGTGACCGCCTGGCGCCTGACGCCTTCCTGCGGCGGCTCGTCCAGAGGGGCTACCGGCTGACCAGCCTGGTCGACATGCCGGGACAGGCCAGCCGTCGCGGCGGCATCATCGACGTCTTCCCGACCGCCGAGGAGCTGCCCCTCCGCATCGAGCTGCTGGGGGACCGGGTGGAGAGCATACGCTCGTTCCGGCCTGACACCCAGCGCTCGACCGGGCGACTGAAGGAGGCGGTGGTCGGGCCGGCACGCGAGATGCTCCTGCCTTCCCCGACGACAGACGCCTTCCTCTCGCGGCTGGACCTCTCGGCCTGCAGCGCCGCCGTCCGCGGCCGCTTCGAACGCGAGACGGAGCTCCTGGCGGCCGGTGAGGGCTTCGACGACGACTACTTCTACACGCCCTTCCTGGCCCGGGGCACCCTGCTCGACCATTTGCCGCCCGACGGCCTCCTGGTCTGGAACGAGCCCGCCGACCTGGCCTCCGTGCTCGAAGAGCATGACCGCGAGGTGGCAGCCGTCCGCGAGGAGATGGTCGGCCGCGGCGAGCTGCCCGCCGGCCTTCCCCCGCCGCACCTGCCCTGGCCCGATTTGAGGGCGGCGTTCGAGTCCCGCCGGCGGCGCATCGACCTCTCGCGCTGGGCCGGCGGCGAGGGGGGAGGTAGCGTCCTCCGCCTGCCCTTCGCCGCCGCACCCGCCTACGGTGGCCGCCTGCGCGTCCTCGCCGGCGAGCTGTCCGCCGCCGTCGCCCGCCGCGAGCGGGTCGCCCTCGTTTCGCAACAGGCGGCGCGCCTCTCGGAAGTCCTGGGCGAGCAGGGGCTCGCCTCCGGCGTGGTCTCCGCCATCGAGGCGCCGCTGCCCGACGGGGCGCTCGCCCTGGTCCAGGGCTCTCTGCCCCAGGGCTGGGTCCTCCAAGACGGCGGAGCGTCGCTCACCCTTCTGACGGACAGCGAGGTGTTCGGCTTCGCCAAGCAGCGGCGCCTGGCACCTCGACGGTTCGCCAACCGCGAGGCCTTCCTGGCCGAGCTCTCGCCGGACGACTACGTGGTGCACATCGAGCACGGCATCGCCCGCTTCGCCGGCCTGACGCGCAAGACGCTAGATGACCACGAGCGCGAGTACCTGGAGTTGCACTACGCCCAGGGCGACCGCCTCTTCGTGCCGACGGACCAGGTGGACCGGGTGAGCCGCTACGTGGGCCCCGGCGACTTCACCCCTGCCCTGACCCGCCTCGGCAGCGGCGACTGGGCGCGCACCAAGGAGCG
>CAVSBT010000005.1:0-17297 GCA_963726245.1 uncultured Chloroflexia bacterium | reverse complement strand
AGGGCGAGGAGCCGCCCGTGGCGGCCACGGCGCGTCCGGCCGTCACCCTAGACCTCCCCCTCACGGCCCACATCCCCCACTCCTACGTGCCCGACCTCAACCTGCGCCTGGCGCTCTACCAGCGCCTCGCCTCCGCCGAGGAGGAGTCGGAAGTGGAGGAGATGGCCGGGGAGATGGCGGACCGCTTCGGGGCGCTGCCGCCGCCGGTGCACAACCTCCTCTTCGCCGTGCAGTTGCGTCTGCTGGCCCGTCGCGCCGGCGTGCAGTCGATCCAGACCGAAGACGGGCAGATTGTTGTGCGACTCGCCGAGGGCGCCCACCTGCCGAGGGAAGAGCTGCGGCGTCGGGCGCCGCCCGAGGTGTCGGTGGGTCAGACGCAGGTGCGGCTGGACCGCGACCGCCTCGGCGAAAGGTGGCGCGACGTGCTGGCGGGCACCCTCCTCACCGTGGCCGGGGCGGCGGCCCCCCAGACGTAGCGGAGGCCTTCAGGCCTCCACCGCTCTGCTGCGCTGCCTGGAACCTTGGGGGTGTTGACAGCCGTGGTATTGTTGACACCACCCCGCCGAAGGGGTGTCGTCTGCGGGGCCGACACACAGGATGGGGCCGTCGTGCCCGCCCGACGCAGGGGCGAGAAGGAGGACCAAATCGATGGATGAGGTATCCCGGCAGATCGTCAAGCAGGTCATCAAGATCACAGACGATGACCTGGACAGGCTGTCGCCCGGCATGGAGAAGCTCCTCTCTAACCTCCCGGAGAAGATGAAGTGGCGGATCATAGCCGAGGTGACGGAGTCCAAGTACTGCTTCGCAGGCCTCAAGCCCGGCGACAAGTTCGTCTTCAACTTCCCGGTGGTCAACGTGAGCGAGAGCACGGCCGCGCCCTGCATAGAGGCCATCGCCCCGCTGACCAACCAGATTCGGGCCATGGTTGACCGTGTGGCAGAAGGCATCGATCCCAACGAGTCCATCTTCGCCACCCAGGAGGTCTCGTGCATGGACGTGGGCGTGGAGCACGGCGGCCTGGGGAGGGTGATGTTCAAGCTCTACGCAGAAAAGGCCGGTTGAGCCCCTGCCCTACGCATTCCCTACGGGGCTCACGCTAGACCTGTAGGGGCGCAGCATGCTGCGCCCCTACATCAGCCTGCCCGCCTTGACACTCCCCCTCTAGCGCCGGATGATGCGACCTGCCTGCCAGCAGGCAGGTCTGCCAACCCACCTGATTCTCAGGAGGTACCGCCATGATGCCGCTGGAGGGTATCCGCGTCCTGGACCTGTCGCGACTGGCGCCCGGCCCGTTTTGCTCGATGCTCCTCGGCGACCTGGGCGCCGACGTCGTCGTGGTTGAGCCGCCGCCCGAGGCCCTGCACAGCGTGCTCGTCGGGCCCCTGAGCGCCGAGGACGATGAGGGCGCGGAGCGCGCCCTGGCCCACAACGCCCTCGGCCGCAACAAGCGCAGCATCATCCTTAACCTGCGAAAGGAAGAAGCGAGGCAGGTTTTCTACCGACTGGCGGAGTCGGCGGACGTGGTGCTGGAGGGCTTCCGCCCCGGTGTGGTGAAGCGCCTGGGCGTGGACTACGAGACGCTGCGGCCCTTGAACCCGCGCCTGGTCTACTGCTCGCTCTCCGGCTACGGGCAGGACGGCCCCTACGCCGGCATGGTGGGCCACGACATCAACTACATCTCGATTGGCGGCGCCCTGGGCGCCATCGGCTGGCCCGGTCAGCCGCCGGCCATCCCCCTCAACGTCATCGCCGACTTCGCGGGCGGCGGCCTCCACGCCGCCTTTGCCATCCTGGCCGCCCTCCTGGCTCGAGACAAGACGGGCCGGGGCCAGCAGGTGGACATCGCCATGAGCGACGGCGTCTTGTACCTGATGGCCATGTTGTTCACGCTGTACTTTCACAGCGGCGGCGAGGTCCGCCCCGGCGAGCACCTCCTCAACGGCGGCGCGCCCTACTACAACGTCTACCAGACCAGCGACGGCGGCTGGATCAGCGTGGGCAGCCTGGAGCCCCACTTCTTCGCCAACCTTTGCCGGGCCCTGGGCCGCGAGGACCTCATCCCCTACCAGCTCGACGCCTCGAAGCGGGAAGAGGTGTTCTCCTCCTTCCGAGAGCGGTTCCGCACCCGCACCCGCGACGAGTGGTTCGAGCACCTGAAGCAGTACGACATCTGCGTCGCGCCCGTCTACAGCCTGGAGCAGGCCGCCGCCGACCCTCACAACCGGGCGCGGCAGATGGTAGTGGAGGTGGAACATCCCCGATTGGGCGCAGTGCGGCAGGTAGGCATCGGGCCCAAGTTCTCGGAGACGCCGGGCGCGATCCGCACGACGGCCCCCCGGCCCGGCCAGCACACCGACGAGGTGCTCGCCGCCGCCGGCTACACGCAGGAGCAGATCGAGGGCCTGCGGACCTTGGGGGCCGTGGGGTAGGAGAATGGTTGTACTCCACCCTGCGGGATGAATCCCGCAGCTTCCCGCAGGCTGAGGGTTTCAACCCTCACAGTCGTATTACCTCTACTCCCCATCGGGCGGCGCCTCCGCGGCCCGCTCATGCGCCCGCTCCCTCGCTTCGGCACGCCACCAGAGGGCGAAGATAACTGGCATAGGCACGGCCACCAGCAGAGCCGAGGCCCAGAAGGCCCCCATCAGCGACACCTCGTCCGCCACGAAGCCCAGTAGCGGCGCTATCGGCACCACCAGGAAGCTAAACAGGAGTTGGCGCATGGAGAGCATGGTTGCCCGCTGTTCGCTCGGAATGACGCGGTTGAGGTAGTCCGCCACGATGGGGTTCGCCATCATGGACAGGAGACTTACCACCGGAAAAGCAGCATAGGCATAGGTGGCGTCCCAAGACCCCAGCAAGGCGTAGCCGCCAAAGAGCAGCACCGGCATTAGCACCATGGTCCGCCTCTCTCCCAGGACAGCGCTAATTCGATAGGCCGAGAGGGCACCGACAAGAGCCAGGACTCGCATGGGCACCTGGAATAGCCCCAGGTCGCTCACGCCCACGTCGTGCCGCCTCAGGAAGGGCTGTATGAAGATGACGGGGGCGAAGGCGGCCACTCCCAGGAAGGCGGCGTAGAGGAGCACGTAGCGCACCTGGGGCCGTCGGTAGGCCAGCCGGAAGCTCTCCTTGACCAGGTCGCCGAACGAGAGCCTGGTCTCGATGGGCAGCGGACCGCCCGCCGGTCCGCTGCCGCTGTCTGCAGGGACCTCCAGCGTGCCAGGGACGGGCTCTCTGAGGCTCAGGGCGACGCCGGTCGCCAGCAGGGAGATGCCGGAACTCAACAGGATGGGCAGCGACAGGTTGGTGGCAGCCGCGAGCGGCGCCCCCAGGAGCAGCCCGCCAATAACCCCCAGCGAGGCAAACCCCCAGTAGCGGCCGTACACCTTCTGGAAGTCCCCTGGGCGGCCCAGCAGCTTCAGGGAGTCAAACAGGAAGGCGCTGTCGCCTGCGTACTGGAAGGCCAGCCCCAAAGCCCAGCCGGCGTAGGAGATGAGGATAAGGAAGTAGCTATCGGCCAGCCCGAAGACCAGGATCCCAGCAGAAAGAAAAAGGCTGGCCAGGACCAGGACCACCTTGCGCCCCTGGCGGTCGGCGATGACACCTGCGGGGACCTGCGCCACCAGAATGATCAGCCAGAAGACGGACTCCAGGGCCGTGATCTGCGTCAGGGAGAGCCCTCGCTTCTCCTGAAGATAGAGGACCCAGATGGGCCACCAAAGCTGGAAGCTCATCAGGAACGTGAACAGGTAGGCCTTGGGCAGGTTCGCTTCGTAGGAGCGGCGGTCTATGGGCGAAAGGGTCTGCCTCGTCATAGTGCGGCGAATGCGAAAGGCGGCGCCACACCGCAGCGGCGGTGCCGCCCGTCAACGCGTAGTGCCTCGGAGCCCGCCAACGGGGCTCGGCCTCAGAAGGCGCTGGTGATGAAAATGCCCGGCGCCAGGTAGGTCCGGTTGTCGACCAGTAGGGTGAGAACGACGGCCCACACCGCGAAGCCGGCGGCGTTGGCCAGAAGCACCTTCGCTGGCTCGGCCGTGGTCACCGACTGGATCGCTATGGTGCTCAGGCCGAAGAACAGCGCGATGGACGTCAGTGCCAGCCCGTAGTTGATGCCCGGAACGAGAAGAAGAAACGACAGAGCCAGGGGCGCCGCCGCCATTCCCATGGTCCGGATGAGCTGCTGGAGGTCCGCCCGCTCGCGGAAGACCTGCGTGAGCAGCACGTAGACCACAAAGAGCCAGACTATCCAGAGCCCGATGGCGAAGAGGCTCCCCAGGATGACAGACTGCACGAACACCCGGCCCTCGTCGAACTCGGCTTCCTGTACCCACCAAAGCCAGCCACCGAGGCCGGCGGCGAAAGCGGCGGCGGCGACCACCAGAAACGAGGAGGCCGTGGCCGTCGGATCCATCCGGACCTCATCGAAGACACTGGTGTCGAGCCGGGCCAAGCGCAGCAGCCTACCCACTACGACCTCGAACTCCATGCTGCCCCCTTTCTCGCCGAGCGCCGCTTACTTCCCTGTCCAGCAGCCAGCCATCGGGCACACGGCTGCAAGGATTTTACCACGCCTGTCCAGCCATGCCCCCGACTTTCTAGAGCGGTCGCTTGAGAGGAATGCCCGGCCTGCGGGGATAGGCCTCCGGCGTGGGCGCCACCTTTCGCACCAGGACAAGCCAGGGCCGGTGTGAGGCGCCGGGAACGGCCAGCCGCGCCACCGACAACACCTCTCCGCCGAGAAGGGCCAGCGCCCTCTCGGAGCGGGCCACTTCCTGCGGGGCGCGGCTGCCCTTAGGCGCCGCCAGCAATCCGCCGAGGCAGAGAAAAGGGAGCGCCAGTTCCAGCAGGGTAGGCAGCGGCGCCACCGCCCGCGCCAGCACCAGCTCGTAGGCCTCGCGCCGGTCCGCCTGCCTCGCTGCCTCTTCGGCCCGCCCGGTCAGCGTCTCGACCCCCTCCAGCGCCAGCTCAGCGACCACCTCGCGGAGGAAGGCCGCCTTGCGGGCCGTTGCCTCCACGAGCGTCAAACTGAGGTCCGGCGCCGCGATCTTCAAGGGCAGCCCCGGCAGCCCGGCGCCGGCGCCCAGGTCCAGCACGCGCTCTCGCCTTCCCGGGGCGAGCAGGCCGGCTTCACGAAGGGCGGGCGCCACGGCCAGCGACTCCAGGAAGTGGCGCTGCTGCACGGCCTCGTAGCCGGTCACGGAAGTGAGGCTGACGCGGGAGCTGGCCGCCTCGAGGAGTCGATAGTAGTGCTCGAAGAGGTCCAGCTGGTGCGAATCCAGCTCGATGCCAAGCTGTCGGGCGCCGTGGACGAGAATAGATAACATCGCCTGCCGGGCTCTGGAATCGGCCGATTATAGCAGCGGCGGCCCGCTTTCCGGCAACATGTTGGCCGTGACACTTCCCTTTTGCTTGACATGGGTGGTATTATTCATGCGTCTTAGCCGCTTACTAGGGTCAGAGTGATGATGATCACCGACTCCTTTTGAGAACTACCTTGACCTGGTCGAAGCAGCCCGAGAGCTGGGCATCCATCCCCAGAGTCTCCGCCGCCTCATCAAGCAGAAGAAGGTGCCCGCCGTCCTCTTCGCCGGCAAGTATCTCATCGAGCGGGACACCCTGCACCAGTTCAAGGCCAACTACGACCCGCGCCCCGGCCGCAAGGCCATCCGCCGCCTGCTGTAGGAACACTTTCGCGCTGGCCCTGTCATTCTGAGCGTAGCGAAGAATCTGGTTCAGCGAGACCCTTCGCTTCGCTCAGGGTGACAGCGAGAGAGAGGGCAGAGCCCTCTCTCTTTGGCTTTCCCAGTGGCTGAATCGCGGTGGTCTAGGCCGGCGGCTCGACCTTCACACCGGGGTCATTGACGTCTGTGATATCCATCGAGAAGTCCAGGTTCATCTCGCCGCCGGCGTCCGTGGCGCCTCGAGCCGTCATGGTGACGCGCACCGGCCAGCCGCCGTCCTCGGCCAGCCAGAGGCCGACATTGAACTCTTCTGGCAGATTCGTGAGGTCTCCTTCCTGGCCGAAGAGGGCACCTAGGCTACGCAGCGTCGCGACATCCGCCTGGTCGATGCTGTAGCGAAGGCTATCGACGCCGTTCACCGTCTCTTTGCTGGGCTTCAGGAGCCGCAACTGCTCCGGCTGCAGCTCTTGGAGGAGAGAACCGGGCGAGAGGTCTTTAAGCTGGAACTGCGGCTCCCCCTCTACCCAGTTGTCGCCAGCCTTCACCCAGCTCTGAGCGCCGATGGTGACGGACTCCTCTTCGAGTGCAAGCTCGCCGAGATGGGCGCTGACCTGGACGTGACTACGGTCCGGGGCCACATAAGCCCCCTGGAGGTCCAGCGCTATAGCGCCCGGCGTTGCCGTGGCGTCACCCTCCATGACCATCCGCATGTTCACGCGGTAGCTCTTGAGTTCGGCGAACGCCTCCGCGGGCCCCGTGTTTACCTCTGTCGCCGCTGCCTCCGGCGTACCTCCCGCCGTGGCCGCTGCGGCAGGGGCTTCGTCTTTGGCCGTCTCTTCGTCCTTGCCACCCCCGCCACAGGCTGCAAGAATCATTGCACCCAGAAGGACTAGCGCAGCCGCAAGGTAGCGCAACGAGAATCGCCCGAACGCAGACGCGCGTGGCGGACGACGGTTCATACGCAAGTTCGCACCTCCCCGAAGCTCTCCAACCCGGCCGTCGGCGAGAGTGTAGCACAAGGCGGGGGCATGATGCATAGCGCATAGGGCATAGGACATGCGCCTATTCGATGCACTATGGGCCGTGCCCTCTGGCTAGGACCCGCGGTTCGCCCTCAGGTACTCCATTGAGCGGCGATACGATTCCTCGGGAATCTTGCCGCTCGCCATCAGGTAGTTGAGCACGACCTCTAGAGTGAGGATGGAGACCAGGTTGATGCCGAACTCCCGCAGGCGCTCGCGGCCGCCCTGCTGGCGATCCACGAGCACCACCGCGTCGCGTACGCGGATGCCCGCCTCCTCCAGGCAGAGGGCGGTCTCCAGGATGCTGCGGCCGCCCGTGATCAGGTCGTCGATGATAAGCGCGGTCTGGTTGGGGCTGTAGAGACCCTCGATGTCGTTTCCGGCCCCGTCCTGTCGCGGGTGGAGGTAGATCATGGGGATCTTGGCAGTGAGGGAGTAGGCCGTGGCCAGGTGAAGGCCGCCGAAGGGCACGCCGGCCACCAGTTCGAACTGGGTCACGCGGGGCTCGCGCATCCTCTGGAGGGCCACGACGCCGTCCAGGATAACCTGCGCAGCCCGCCAGAGGGCCGTGGGGTTGCTGACGAGCAGGCGCAGGTTAACGTAGACGGGCGAGTGGACGACGGTGTGGCCGAAGCTGAAGTCGCCGAACTGAATGGCGCCCAGCTTCCAGAGGGTCTCCGCGAGCCAGAGATTGCTTCGGCGGTAGAGAGCCTGAGGCACAGCCGACCTCTCGGCGCTAAGGATACAACAAGAGACTACGTCCGTGTAGACGTAGTCTCTGTTGTAATCTCTATTTCGCTGTTGGTTCGCGGCTCACAAGGCCCCACCGCAGGGGTAATCCCCTGATACAGCTGGTCTCATTCCCTCTCACAGGCTCCCACACTGTATCAATCGCCTGTGGAGCCCGCCGCGCGGGGGTGCCCTGCCGTTCTCGACAGGGCCTTACGTGTCAACCTGCCATACACCCCAACGTATGCGGTCTACTACCATGAAGCACCCTCCTTTCGGATTGTGCGCTCATGGGGCCAGATGGCCTCATATGTGATACTAACATTATGTGAGGGATTTGTCAATATGAATCTAGGGATTCCAGGGGCGGGTCTAAGGGATTCTACCTAGACGGAGCGCCACGCCGTCGCTACTTACCGGCGGTGGCCTCCGAATGACGCTCGGCCCCCTGGGGTAGGGTGCTCCTGAGTGTGGCGAGCCGGAAGCTGCCGGCCACCAACGCCACGGCCGCCACGATGAGAGCGGCGCCCAGTAATGCGTTGAGTCCCAGTTTCTCATCCAGGACGGTGGCGCCCAGCAGAAGGCCTACTATGGGGATGATGTAGGTCACCAGGGAGCTGCGCACGCTCCCCACGTGCCGGATGAGCCAGTAGTAGACGACGTTGGCCAGGCCGGTGTTGAAGACGCCCAGGATGATCCACGCCAGCCACACCTTGGCCGGCAGGTTCAGCCTGGGGATTCCGTCTACAGCCAGCGAAAAGGGCGCCAGGACGAGGAAGGCCATCATTAGCTGCATGGCCGAGAGGGTTACGCGGTCCTCGGCCTGGAGCCGGGCGCGGGCGAAGACGGCACCGGCGCCATAGAAGGCCGCAGCGCTCACGACGGCCAGGTGACCCAAGAGGCCGGCCTGTCGCAGGCTGGTAAGGTCACCCCCGCTGAGAACGGCGACTCCTACGAATCCCAGCAGCAGGCCCGCAACCATCAACGGCGTCAGGCGCTCCTCGACCAGGAAGATGCCGGCAAAGACGGCGGTCCAGAGCGGCATGGTGGAGTTGAGGACGGAGGCGATGCCGCTGTCGATGTGCAGCTCGGCCCAGGAGATGAGCACAAAGGGGATGGCGGTGGAGACGGCGCCGAGCAGCAGCAGGTCCCTCAGCAGCCAGCGCCGGCCGCTGAGACGGAGGCCGCGTCGCCAGACAAAAGGCGCCAGGGCCACCGCCCCGAAGAAGACGCGGCCGGCGGCAACTTCAGCAGGCGACGTCTCATCGACGACCACCTTGATGAAAAGAAAGCTGGCTCCCCAGAGGCTGCCCAAAGCCACGAGGATAGCCAGGTAGCGGTGCGACATCACCATCTAGTGTAGCGCGCCCCGCGCTCCGGCGGGAAGGCTGGCGGACGCCGCAGCGCCCGGCAGGATGGTTCGCAGCCTGCGCGGGCGCGTGCATGAGTCACGATTTCGGGAGAGCGGTCCGCTATCCGAATCTGCTATGCAGCCTGACGGACGGCCTCTACCTGGAGCGAGAGGCGAACGTCCTCGCCCACCATTACGCCTCCGGCCTCCAGCGCCATGTTCCACTTCAAACCGAAGTCACTGCGCCTGATCTTGCCCTCGGCGCTGAGCCCAACGCGGTCGTTGCCCCACGGGTCGCGGAGATGCCCCTCCAGGGTCACCTTGAGGGTGATCGGCCGGGTGACGTCACGGATCGTGAGGTCACCCTCGACCTCGAACTCGTCGTCGTCCACCCGCCGCACGGAGCGGCTAATGTAGCGCATGGTTGGGTAATGCTCTGCGTCGAAGAAGTCAGCGGAGCGCAGGTGCGCGTCGCGCTTCTCCTCCCGCGTATCGATGCTGCTCACGTCGATAGTGGCCTCGGCGGAAGCGGAGAGCGGGTCGTCCAGCGTTCCCCTGAACGTGCCCTGGACGCTACCGAACCGGCCCTTCACCGTGGCGATCATCAAATGCTTAACAGAGAACTCGACCAGGGTGTGGGACGGGTCGATCGTCCAGGTAGCTACGTCGGTTGCTGCTTGCGTAGTCATGTTAGCCTCCTTATCGGAATCTCAGTCGCCAGAATCCTGCGACTTGTTTAGACATTTGCCCGTTACTACAATTTCCCATCTATCGAACTCTTCCTGAAAAAAGAGAGCCTTTCAACCCTTCAGGGACGGCTCGCCCTCTAACAGCGCCGGGGCCACCCGCCGCAACTCGTCTCTGCGCAGGGTAAAGAAGCGGAACTGCCCATCCCTGCGTACGTCCAGCAGGCGGCTATCCTCCAGCCGGCTGGTGTGATAGGAGAGCGTGGAAGCGGAGATGCGAAGCGCCTCGGTTAGTTCGCCGCAGCCCATCTCGCCCTTTGTAGCGAGCAGCCGCATCAGCCGCAGACGAGTGGCGTCGCCCAGCGCCTTGTAGGCCTTCACCAACTCACGGTTGCCGTCGTTCGATGCCATGCCAGTTACTCCGGTACTTCTACAACTGTCAAAACTAGTTTACCCCGCTTGCGGCGGCCTGTCAAGCGCGTCCGCTTCCAATCGCGCGCGCTTGACAAATTGTGAAGCCGCCTCTAGACTAGGCGACACTAGCCCCTCAGAAGGCTGTGAAGGGGAGTAGTAGGGCTATTCGAAGGCTAAAGAGAGCCGGGAGCAGGTGAAAGCCCGGCGCCGCAGAAAGCCCGAACTCGCCCCGGAGCCGCCGAGCCCAGGTCCGCCGGGGGCGGACGGTAGGTCCGGCCGGAGGCGCCCGTTAGCGCGCATCGAGTGGCTTCGTTTGTGGCCACCACCGTGGCGGCCGTGGCGAAGCAAGAAGGGTGGTACCGCGGGCATCCGTCCCGTCTCTTCGGGGGCGGGACTATTTCGTTAGGGATGCTCGCAGGTCTTGGGGAAAGATGACTAGTTTGGAGTTGCCTCGGTTTCCTCTTCAGGAGGTTTTCACGGTCTCGGCGCAGGCCGGCGCCCGCGATGCGGGTCTGGTCGTTGCCCGGGACCGCGCCGTAGTCCTCTCCCTCCTCGAAGGGCCCTTGCTGCTTGCGGTGGTGGCCCTTCTCGGCCTATAGTCGCCCGCGAGACTGCCGGGCAGACAGACCAATATCTCAGCGGGCACTCAGAAGATAGCGGAGACCAGCGCAGTGGGCGCCGGTCCCTGAACAGGGGGATCTTGAAACCATGAAGCTAAACGGGGCCCAGATCATCATGGAATGCCTCGCCAGAGAAGGCACAGAGGTCATCTTTGGCCTGCCTGGCGGGGCCAACCTGCCCCTCTACGATGCCCTGCCTTCGTACCCGCAGATCAAGCACGTGCTCGTGCGCCACGAGCAGTGCGCCGCCCACGCCGCCGACGCCTATGCCCGCGTGACCGGCAAGGTAGGCGTATGCTTCGCCACCTCCGGCCCGGGCGCCACGAACCTGGTGACCGGCATCGCCAACGCCTGGATGGACTCGGTGCCCATGGTGGCCATCACCGGCCAGGTGGTGACCTGGCTCATCGGCCGCGACGGCTTCCAGGAAGCGGACATCACCGGCATCACCCTGCCCATCACCAAGCACAACTACCTGGTGCTGGACGTGGACGACCTGGCGCGCACGGTGCGCGAGGCGTTCTACATCGCCGGCACGGGACGGCCGGGGCCGGTGCTCATCGACGTGCCCCGCGACGTCTTGCAGCAGCAGACTGAGTTCCACTACCCGGAGAAGGTGGAGCTGCGGGGCTACCGGCCCACCGTCCAGGGCCACCCGACGCAGATCGAAGAAGGCGGCCCAGCTCATCGCCGAGTCGGAGCGGCCGCTCATCCTGGCGGGCCACGGCGTCATCATCTCCCGCGCCTATGACGAGCTGCGCGAGCTGGCGGAGAAGGCCCACATCCCGGTCATCACCACCCTGCTGGGCACTGGGCAGCTTCCCCGGCTCCCACCCTCTCTTCATGGGCATGCCGGGCATGCACGGGATGTACTGGAACAACATCGCCATCACCGAGTCCGACCTGCTCGTGGCGATCGGCATGCGCTTCGACGACCGGGTGACGGGACGCCTCAAGGACTTCGCGCCCCACGCCAAGATCATCCACATCGACATCGACCCGGCGGAGATCGGCAAGAACGTCAAGCCAACGGTGCCCATCGTCGGGCGACGTGAAGAACGTGCTCGGCAGCCCTCAACGAGCAGGTGGAGCCCGCGCGCCACGACGCCTGGCTGGAGCGGATCGCGGAGGTACGCCGGGAGCACCCCTCCATCCTCATCCCGGAGAACGACGAGCTCCTGCCCCAGTTCGTGATCAAGAAGATCTACGAGCTCAGCAGGCGCCGACGCCTACTATGTCACCGGCGTCGGCCAGCACCAGATGTGGGCGGCCCAGTTCTTCTGGGGTGACAAGCCCAACTCCTTCGTCACCTCCGGCGGCCTGGGCACCATGGGCTTCGACGTGCCCGCCGCCATGGGGGTCCAGTTCGCCTACCCGAAGGACCTGGTGTGGTGCATCTGCGGCGACGGCAGCTTCCAGATGACCCTCCAGGACCTGGCCACCATCGTTGAGCACGAACTGCCCATCAAGTTCGCCATCATCAACAACGGCTACCTGGGCATGGTGCGCCAGTGGCAGACCCTCTTCTACGGCAACCGGCTGGTCTCCACCCGCGAGTTCAGCCCGGACTTCGTGAAGCTGGCCGAGGCCTTCGGCCTGGTGGGCCTGCGGGTCACCGACAAGCGCCGAGGTGGAGCCGGCCATCGAGAAGGCGCATGCGACCACCCGGGCCCGGTCCTCATCGACTTCCAGGTGGAGGGGATGGAGAACTGTCTACCCGATGGTGCCGCCGGGGGCCAGCCTGGCGGAGACCATCGACCAGCCCAAGATAGAAGCGCCCGCGTCCTCGCCGCGGCGGGAGAAAGAGAAGGTGCGGCCGTGAAGACGGTGAAGCACACCATCGTTGCCCTGGTGGAGAACAAGCCCGGCGTCCTCAACCGCATCGCCAGCAAGTGGCGCCAGCGGGGCTTCAACATCGAGAGCCTGGCCGTGGGCCACAGCGAGATGCCGGGCCTCTCGCGCATGACCTTCGTCGTCGACGGCGCGACCACCGATGTCGAGCAGGTCACCAAGCAGCTCTACAAGGTCATCGAGGTCGTCAAGATCAGCGACCTCACAGACGAGGACATGGTGGCCCGGGAGCTGGCCCTCATCAAGGTGAGCGCCAGCCCCGCCAACCGCAGCGCCGTCATCGAGGTCGTGGACATCTTCCGGGCCGACATCATCGACGTGTCGCCGGAGTCGGTCATCGTCCAGGTGACGGGCGCGGAGGACAAGGTGGACGCCATCTTCGAGATGCTGCGGCCCTACGGCATCCGGGAGCTGGTGCGCACGGGCCGCGTGGCCATGACGCGCGGCGCCGCTGCCACGCATCGAGAGGCGCCGAGGGCGCCAAGCCCATCCGCTTCCGACCCGGCCGGCGAAGGCAAGCGCCCGCGTGGGAAGCCTGCTGTACGAGAAAGGAGCGCTTTCATGGCCTAGATGTACTACGACAAGGACGCCGACCTTTCCCTGCTCAAGGACAAGACCATCGGCGTCATCGGCTACGGCAGCCAGGGGCACGCCCACGCCCAGAACCTGCGCGACAGCGGCCTGAAGGTGCTGGTCGCCGAGCTGCCCGGACAGCCCTGCCTGGAAGCAGGCGCAGGAGGCGGGCTTTCAGGTGGGGACCGCCGCCGAGGTCGCCGGAGCCGGCCGACATCGATCATGATGCTTGTGGAGGACCAGGCCCAGCGGCGGGTCTACTACGACTCCATCGAGCAGGGGCTGAAGCCGGGCAAGATGCTCATGTTCGCCCACGGCTTCAACATCCACTTCGGCCAGATCCTGCCGCCGCCCGACGTCGACGTGACCATGGTGGCGCCCAAGGGGCCGGGCCACCGCCTGCGCGAGGTCTTCGTGCAGGGCTCCGGCGTCCCCGCCCTCGTGGCCGTGCAACAGAACGCCACCGAGAACGCCAAGCAGGTGGCCCTGGCCTACGCCAAGGGCATCGGCGCCACCCGCGCCGGCGTGCTCGACGACCACCTTCAAGGAGGAGACGGAGACCGACCTCTTCGGCGAGCAGACGGTCCTCTGCGGCGGCGTCACCGCCCTGGTGAAGACCGCCTTCGAGACGCTGGTCGAGGCCGGCTACCAGCCGGAGGTGGCCTACTTCGAGTGCATGCACGAGCTCAAGCTCATCGTCGACCTCTTCTACGAGGGCGGCATGAAGTACATGCGCTACTCGGTCAGCGACACCGCCGAGTACGGCGACTACACCCGCGGCCCGCGCGTCATCGACGAGCGCGTGCGGGAGACGATGCGCCAGGTCCTGCCGGAGATCCAGGACGGCAGCTTCGCCCGCGAGTGGATCCTGGAGAACCAGGCCGGACGGCCCGGCTTCATGGCCCTCCGCCGTCAGAACGCCGAGCACCCCATCGAGCAGGTAGGGGCGGAGCTGCGGGCCATGATGCCCTGGCTGAAGGAGAAGTAAGGGAGGACCTTCAGGTCCTCCCGCTGGGACCGCACCGGCGGGAATTCGAATCGGGAAGGAGGCTCCGATGCCCAAGGCCAGCAAGGAACTGCTAGACGCCCTGAACGATGGCCTGTCGGAGGAACTGGCTTCCGTGATCCAGTACATGTGGCAGCACGTCGTAGCGCGCGGCCTGGAGAGCGCTGCCATCGCAGGCGTCTTCAAGGAGACTCTCCATGGTGGAGATGGACCACGCCTACAAGGTCGCCGAACGCATCGACCTGCTCGGGGGCGTGCCGACCACCGCCGTCGGCCCCGTCAAGGTGGAAGGCGACCTGCTCGGATGCTCAAGGGGGACCTCAAGGCCGAGGAGGACGCCGTAGAGCTGTACCGCAACCTGGTGAAGCTGGCCCGCAAGGAGGACGACCCCGTCACGCTCCGGCTCGTGGAGGAGATCCTGGGCGAGACGGAGGAGCACGCCCACAAGCTGGCAACGATCCTGGAGAAGGCGTAGGAGGACTGCCATGCCAAAAGGAAGCAAGGAACTGCTACAGGCGTTGAACAACGCCCTCGCCGACGAACTGGCCGCCGTCATCCAGTACATGTACCACCACGTCATGGGTCGCGGCCTGGCCTCGCCGGCCATCCTGGACACGTTCAAGTCCAGCTCTATCGACCGAGATGAAGCACGCCGAGGCCCTCGCGGAGCGCATCGACCTCCTGGGCGGCGTTCCGACCATCGAGATAAGCGCCATCCAGGTGGGCGGCGACCTGACGAAGATGATCCGCGACGACCTGGAGGGCGAGATACCGGGCCATCGAGATGTACAAGGGCCACATCAAGCTGGCCGCGAAAGAGGACGACCCCGTCACCCGCCGCCTGCTCGAGGAGATCCTGGAGGACGAGGAGGGTCACGCCAACACCTGGGAGACGGTACTGGAGAAGTAGGGGAGGACCTTCAGGCCTCCAGCGAGGGTGGAAGGCTGAAGCCTTCCGCTACACGGGCGCAGCCCAGGCCCTGGGCGCGACGGGAGACATTGCCCAGTAGCGGAGGCCTTCAGGCCTCCACGACTAACGAGAACCATGAACGCTGATAGACCGCGTATCTGGGCCGCCTTCGAGCCTCCCGTGCGGTCAAAGACCGCCTCATCCTTCGCCGGCCCTCCTCCGCCTGAGGCGGAGCGGAGGGCCCGGATGTAGCGGAGGTCTTCAGACCTCCACCGACGACGGTAGCGGTCGCCAGAGGCGACCACTGGAAGGCTGAAGCCTTCCTCTACATCCCCGTCTCTACCAGGCGAAGGAGTGAAGACAACCATGACGGACAAGGTATACATCTTCGATACCACGCTGAGGGACGGCGAGCAGTCCCCCGGCGTGGCCCTCACCGTAGACGACAAGCTGGAGATCGCCCGCCAGCTCGAGAGGCTGGGCGTCGACATCATCGAGGCCGGCTTCCCGCTCTCCTCCCCGGGCGACTTCGAAGGCGTGAGCACCATCGCCAAGAAGGTGCGCGGCTGCGCCATCGCCGGCCTCGCGCACGCCCACCCGGAAGCCGTGGACCGCTGCTGGGAGGCCGTCCAGCACGCCGCCCATCCGCGCATCCACATCTTCCTCTCCACCTCCGACATCCACCTCATGCACCAGCTCCGCAAGAACCGGGACGAGGTGCTGGAGATGGCCCGCACCATGGTGGCCCGCGCCAAGGGCTACACCTCTGACGTGGAGTTCAGCCCCATGGACGCCAGCCGCTCCGAGCCCGACTACGTCTACCAGATGCTGGAGCAGGTCATCGCGGCCGGCGCCACCACCGTCAACATCCCGGACACCGTGGGCTACGCCATCCCGGAGGAGTTCGGCAACTTCATCCGCAACATCTTCGAGAAGGTGCCCAACATCCACAAGGCGGTGGTCTCGGTCCACTGCCACAACGACCTGGGGCTGGCGGTGGCCAACTCCCTGGCCGCCGTCCGCGCCGGCGCCCGCCAGATCGAGTGCTGCATCAACGGCATCGGCGAGCGGGCGGGCAACGCCTCCCTGGAGGAGGTGGTGATGGCCCTGAAGACCCGCCAGGACCTCTTCGGCCTCACCACCAACATCAAGACCAGGGAGCTCTACCGGACCAGCCGCCTGGTCTCCGACCTCACCGGCATGAGCGTCCAGCCGAACAAGGCCATCGTGGGGGGCAACGCCTTCCGCCACCAGTCGGGCATCCACCAGGACGGCATCCTCAAGATGCGCGAGACCTACGAGATCATGGACGCCCACGACATCGGCTGGCCGGCCGGCGCCGAGATCGTCCTCGGCAAGCTCTCGGGACGCCACGGTTTCCAGGCCCGCCTGGAGGAGCTGGGCTACGAGCTCACCCAGGAGGAGCTCTCCCGCGCCTTCGTGGCCTTCAAGGAGCTGGCCGACAAGAAGGCGGAGGTGGACGACCGCGACCTGGAGGCCCTGGTGGCCGACAAGCTCCGCACCGTCGAGGAGACGTACCACCTGGACCTGGTGCAGGTCTCCTGCGGCAGCCAGCTGGTAGCCCACCGCCACCGTCCGCCTCATCGGGCCCGAGGGCCAGGTCCTGCTGCACACAGCCACCGGCACCGGCCCTGTGGACGCCGCCTACAAGGCCATCGACGCCCTCGTGGGGGTGCCCAACGAGCTGACTGGAGTTCTCCATCAAGGCCATCACCGAGGGCATCGACGCCCAGGGCGAGGTGACGGTGCGCATCCGAGCACGAAGGCAAGACCTACGTGGGCCGCGGCGCCGACACCGACATCGTCGTCGCTTCGGCGAAGGCCCTGATGAACGCCCTCAACCGCCTCCTGGCCATCCAGCGCCCCGCCGACACGGAGGTGCGCACGAGCCCGTAGGCCGCAGAGGCCAGCGCGAAGCGAGGTCGTAGCCATGAAGCTTCCCTTTCCCCTACAGGAGGGCGAGCAGGTTCTGACGCTGTCCAAGCGCCACTGGCTGTTCGCCTACCCAAAGCTGGTGGCGGAGGCCATCGTCGCCCTGGTGCCGGTGGGCGCCCTCTGGTGGGCCATGGCCCGCCTCGACTGGACAGACAACGCCCTCCCGCGCTGGATAGCCCTGGTAGCCACGGCCGTCTGGCTGGTGTACTGGGCCGTCAGGCTGTACTTCGTCAAGTACCGCTACGACAACGACATCTGGGCCGTGACCAACCAGCGCATCGTCGACAGCGTCAAGAACAACTGGTTCCACCTCCAGATGTCGACGGCCGACCTGGTGGACATCGAGGACATGAGCGTCATTCGCAGCGGCGTCCTGGGCACGATGTTCGACTTCGGCGACATCAACTGCCAGACGGCGGGAACGGTGCCGAAGTTCACCTTCCGGGGCATCCCCCGGCCGCGGGAGCTGCAGGCGCATGGTGGACCACCTGC
>CAVSBT010000004.1:0-12590 GCA_963726245.1 uncultured Chloroflexia bacterium | reverse complement strand
CAGTCGGAAACATGATAGCCGAGGACAACGTTGGGGGCGTAGACATCCCGAAGATGTATGAGGGCCTTGGCGAAGCCCGCCGCTGTGTTCGCGTAGCCCGACACCTCCGCAAACCCTGACGCTGCCACCTTGACCGGTGTCGCCGCGGCATTGTCGCCATGAGCCTGCTGCATGTAGCCCCAGAGGTCCGGCTCCACCTGCACCACCACAGGACGCCCATAGGCGCCGGCCTTCTGCATCAGAAGCTTCCACTCCCCATAGTAGGCGCGCATGGTCGAGACATTCTGCAGTTTGAGGTCAACGTCTTCGCTCCAGGGGTCTGGCGCCGATGCCACAATCTGGTAGTAGGTGAGGACGGGCGTGTATCCGTTGTTTCCGCTGTCCTGGAGGTACGTGTCAACAAAGGCCCCCGGCGGATCGTTCCAGGTGGTCCATCCATCCCCCGTGTTCACGCCGCCCGTCAAGTACTGGTAGCGGTAATCCCAGTGTATGCCTGAGGATGTCATCCAGGAGAGTTGAGTCGCGGAGTTCATCAGGCCGATGCCCAGGTGGTTGGGCAGCCCGGCGGGTATGCTCGCGGAGGCGGCAGTGAAGAGCACCGGGCCGGCGATTGCCGTCTGGCCGGCGTCCGAGATCTGCCCTTGACCATGGGAACGGGAACTGGGGGAGAGCACAAGAGAAATCGCTAACGCAACGATTCCTATGATCAAATAACCCCGACTGATGCTCAACACGTCGCCCGCTATGTACCACTTCCCAACAGAGACTGCAAACGAGCTGAGGGCAGGCTATTCGGGCTCCCAGGCCGAACTAGGCCATGTCCTCACTCCGGTTCATGGACGGTCGCCTCTCCTGATTTCTTTTGGCGGATCACAGGCCGGGTCCTGCCGCCGCGCACTCGGCGTCGCCTGAGCGCGATTACCAGAGCGAGCGCCTTTGCATGAACCAGGCGCCCGCCGCGGCGGCGCCAACTCCCACTATCAGACCGACAGCTACGGCAGCGCCGCGTCCCTTGAGCCAGAACGATCCCTCAGCCGCCGCGCCGAGTTCGCGATCAGGCGCGCCGACGGCCAGGGGCGGCCGTTCCGCTATGCCGCCGACGGCCGAAGGGGTGGGTGTACCCAGAGAGCATGTGATGCCGGCATCAACCAGGTTTGTCGGAAGGGGCACGCGTTCGGTCTCCATGGTGGCGCTGCCACAGACCGGGTCCTCGGCCAGCGTCACGAGATGGAGGGGGCTGGTCCCGTTTGCGATACAGCGGAACCTGGCTACCAGCGCCTGGCCGCCGGCATCGCTGGTGCCCGAGTACCGGAGCGAGCCGCCGCAGAGAGCGTCGGTCTTCCCGTCTTCGTCCCTGTCGTATTCGGTCACGGTGGCGTCCATGATCGTGCCCCCCCCCAGCCCCGTGTAGGCCCAGCTATCCAGTATCTGGTCAAACGTGGTGTCCAGCGTGGGCACGAACGCCAGTATCGAGTCGTCATAGGCCAGGGTGAGCTGGTAGGCGTGCCACCGGTCCTCTGCGCTTCCACTCCATGTCACGTTGACGCTGACGTCGAGGGGGATGGGGCCGCCAACCGTCCTTGAGGCGTCCACTGAGTTGGCGGTGGTGGTGGGATCGTCTTCGTCAATCAAGCCATCGACGTCGGCGTCCACGCCCTCTCCCTGGTGGGGGAGACCACCGGGGTCTTCATCGAACAGCCCATCGCCGTCGTCGTCGACCTGATAGGGGATGGCGTCCACGGCCATCGTGTTGGCTGGATGGGCCCTCGTCCCGGATGGGCGCGAGAGCACAGAGGTGCCCACCGCCATTGCGGTAATGGTAAGCGCACCGACGACGACCACCCACGAAGGTCTCATTGCCGGCCTCCTCTCAACCTCAATTCTATGGCGTTGCTCGATCGACGGCTGGTGGGGCGAACCGCGGCAGCCGTCCTTCACCCAGAACGCCCCTGCACCATGAGGGCAAGCTGGCGGGCGTTCACCACCGCCTTGTCCTGGACGCAGTTGTTCATCAGCAGGTGCAGCTCCTGCGTCTCCCCCGCTAGCCGCTCGATGTCCGGCAGCCACTCCCCAAGCTCATGCTCGGAGTACAGGTAGTCGAAGCGCTCGCCTGTGGTGGCCCCTTTCTTGGTCCACATCTCCCGATTGCGACCGTGGAAGCGCAGCAGGCCGATGTCCGCCGTCGTCTCCGCCACCGGCGGCACGCTGTTCGTGAGCCCCTGCGGCTCGTCGACGCAGACGAAGGGCAGCCGGTTCTGGCGCAGGAAGTCGATGGTGCGGTCACGGTTGAGGTCGGACAGCCAGCGGCTGTTACGGAACTCCACGGCCACACGGTACTGAGGCAGCCTCTCCTGCGCCTCCACGATGTAGGCCCGGCTCTCGTTGCCGGGCATGAACCAGGGCGGGAACTGGAAGAGGACGACGCCCAGCTTGCCGGCGCTGTCCAGAGGAAGCAGGGCGGAGGCGAAGCGCTGCCACAGCTCGTCGCGGACCTCCGGGGCGACGTCCTTGTAGTAGACGTTCCGCTTCGACCGCAGGGCAGCCGGCAGCCCCTCGCGCACATCCTTGGGCAGCGAGTTCACGACTGTGGGGTGCTGGGTGAAGAAGGAGAAGGCCTTGATGTCGAAGGTGAACTCCTGCGGCGTCCGCTCCACCCAGAGGGCGGCGTTACGCTCCGCAGGCAGCCCGTAGTAGGTGCTGTCGACCTCGACGATGGAGAACTGCCCGGCGTAGTAGCGCAGCCGCTCCTCCGGCGACTTGAGCTGCGGCGGGTAGAAGCGCCCGCTGGCCACCAGGCTGCGCTCTGTCCAGGAGCAGGTTCCGACCAGGATGCGCGCCGTCATTGGAGACACCCCTCATTGAGATGCACTGCGCCCAGCGGTGGGGCGTCCCCATCATATGTCGTTGAGGGAGCCTGTCAACGCGCCCCCCGCGGGGCTGACGCACACCCCAAAGCCCTATACAATAGGCGGCGTCCCCCTTGGAATGCGGCGCAGGGAGAGCAGCCATGTACCGCGAAAAGCTGGAGCTCAAGGATAGAGTAGCCATCGTGACCGGCACCGGACGGGGCCTGGGCAGGCAGATGGCGCTCGCCCTGGCCACGGCCGGGGCCAACATCGTGGTCGCGGCCCGCAGCCAGGACCAGATCGAGAACACGGCGCGAGAGATCGAGGCCCTGGGCCGGCAGGCGCTCGCGGTCCGCACCGACGTACGCGACTCAGCGGCCGTCGACAAGCTCATCGAGCGCTGCCTCCAGGAGTTCGGGCGGCTCGACGTCATGCTCAGCAACGCCGGCATCGGCGACGCCGTCACGCACGGCAAAGAGCTCTGGGACGTTTCCGACGACGAGTGGCATGACACCCTGGAGGTCAACCTCTCCAGCGCCTTCTACTGCGCTCGGGCCGCAGCCCGCCACATGGTTCAGCAGCGAAGCGGCGTCATCATCAACCTGGGCTCGGGCACCGCCCTGCGCGGCTACGCCGCCAACTTCGCATACGGGGCGGCCAAGGCCGGCGTCATCTCCCTCACCAAGTCGCTGGCCGTTCTGCTGGCGCGCCACAACGTTCGCGTGAACTGCATCATCCCCGGATTCGTCGTTCAGAGCCCGCCGGCCGACCAGCAGGCCGCCGACTTCATCCGGGAACGCGGTGCCTACGTGCCCGTGCAGCGGCTGGGCGAAGCCTGGGAGCTGGGGGCGCTGGCCGTCTTCCTAGCCTCCGACGCCTCCAGCTACGTCACCGGCCAGGGCTTCGTCATCGACGGCGGCGGCCTGGCCGGCGGCTGCGCGCCGGTAGGCTTCGCGCCGGAGGTGGGGCTAGCCTGAGCCTGCCCGCCCATCAGGCGGCGGCCGCCCGTGAAGAGAGCTTGACCATGTGGGAGAACGCCAGACTGGGCCCCGAAGCCTTCGACCTGTCCAAGAGGCGCGCGCTGGTGGTCGGCGCCGCCTCCGGCGTTGGACGGGCCATCGCCCTCGCCCTCAGCGAGGCCGGCGCCGACGTCACTGCTACGTCGGCCACACCGAGCGCCAGCGAGGCTCTGGCCGTGAAGCGCCTCGCCCAGCAGATCGCCACTACCGGCCCCCGGCGCGAGCCCCACTCGTTGGACGCTTCGCTGGGCACCGCCGTTCAGGTCATGGTCCGGCAGGTGGTCAAGGACGTGGGCGGCATCGACATCCTGGTCACCGCCCCCGACCTCTTCCTGGGCAAGCCGGCCGAGAAGACCAGCGACCTGGAGTGGAGCCGCATCGTCAACGCCAACCTGAGCTCCGTCTTCTTCGCCTGCCGCGCCGCCGGCCGGGAGATGGTCAAGCAGGGATGGGGCCGCATCATCAACGTCGCCTCGGCCCTAGGAGAGCGCGGCCTGGCGAACGGCGCCGCCTACTGCGCCGCCAAGGCGCGGCGTCATGAACCTGACGCGGGCCCTGGCGCAGGAGTGGGGTCCGCACGGCGTCACCGTCAACTGCATCGCCCCCGGCTGGCTGGAGGACTCGCCCGGTCTGGGCGAGCCGGACCCTCAGGCCAACCGGCTCGTCCGCTTCATTCCCATGCGCCGGCCCGGCAACGCCGATGAAGTAGCCCCCCTTGCCCTCTGGCTCGCCTCCGATGCCTCCGGCTACGTGAGCGGCCAGACCTTCTTCGTCGATGGCGGGCTGATGTGCCACTTGTGAGGTGAAGTATGCCTACTGTCCACATCAACGGCTTTGACATGCACTACCGGGACCGGGGCGAAGGTCCGCCTCTGGTGCTCATCCACGGCCTCCTGAGCAGCGTCGACATGGCGGATGCCCTGGGCGAGACCCCGATGTACCTGGCCGACCGCTACCGGCTCATAAGCTACGACAACCCCGGCCACGGCCGCTCCGGGCACACCACGAACCCAGACGACTTCACCTGGGACGGGCTGGCCGCGGACCTGCATGAGCTGTTGCGACATCTCGGGATCCAGAGGGCCTCTCTCTGGGGCGGCTCCGTGGGCGGCGGCACCGCCCTCGTCTTCGCCCTCCGCCACCCGGAGATGGTGGAGCGGCTGATCCTGCGTCCACCACCGCCCCTTGGGCAGCAGGCCTCGGCTTTCTCGGCGCAGCTCTTCGGGGGCCTGGCGCTGCTCATTGAGGGGCTGGGGCTGGAGAAGGCGGCGGACATCGCGCTGGCCCTTCAACCCTGGGTCGGCCTGAAGGACCTCAGCCCTGAGCTGTTCAACTGGCTCCGCCAGTGGCTCCTCTCCCAGGACGCGGAGGGCATCGTCTACGCCATTCGCGGCATTGTGCTCGGCCCGGAGCTGGCTCAGGAGCGGTTCGAAGAGGTCAAGGCGCCCACTCTCATCGTCGCCCACCCTGACGACCCCATCCACCCGGCGGCCTCGGCCGAGGCGCTGCACAAGAGGATCAAGGGCTCGAAGCTGGTAGTCGCACCGTCCATCATCCACTATCAACTGCATCCCGAAGAGCTGACGGCCGCCATCGAGGGCTTTCTCCGGGACAGCGGCCCGCCTCCGGTGGCGGCGAGCCCTTAGGGGCGGCGGAGTCGGCGGGAGCCTCACCCGATGAGCGGCGGGTGCTGACCGCACGGCAGGTCGAGGGGCGCTGATGGAAGAACAGCCGGACGCAGGCAGACCCGCCGTCGACGCCGCCGAGTACGACGAAGCCTACTTTCTCTGCGCCTCCGAGGGCTATCGGGAGTTCGCGGCCTCCCGGGGGCGGCACCTGGGGCCCCGCTTTCGCAAGGCGCTCTCCCTGGCCGAGGTGCGGCCGGGACAGCGCATCCTTGACATCGGCTGCGGCCGCGGCGAGCTGGTGATCCACTCCGTCTTGCGGGGCGCCCGCGCCGTCGGGATCGACTACTCAGAGACGGCGGTGGCCATCGCCCGCCAGGCCCTGGCGGGCTACCCGCCCGTCGTCCAGGAGCGAGCCGCCTTCGCCGTCATGGATGCCCGCCGCCTGGAGTTCGCCGATTCTTCCTTCGACACCGCCTTCATGACCGACGTGGTGGAGCACCTGGCGCCGCCCGAGCTGGCCGCCGCCCTGGCCGAGGCGCGGCGCGTGCTGCGACCCGGCGGCCGCCTGGTGGCGCACACCTCGCCCAACCGCCTTCTGCTCGACCGCGTCTACCCCGCCTACACGCGTCGCGTGCACCAGACGCTGGCGGCGGCCTGCCGCCTCCTGCGCTACCGCGACGCCGTCTTCTCGCCCGACCTGCTGGTCGCGCCGCGCTACCCCCGCACGGACTACGAGCGACGCCTGCACGTCAACGAGCAGACCGGCGATAGCCTGCGGGCCGCCCTGGAGGACGCCGGCTTTCACGTCGAGCGCCTCCTCTACTGGGAGCCGGCCGCCTACCCATCGCCGCTGTCGCTGCGCCTGCGCCTGCTGGACTTCCTGCGCTACCTGCGCCCCTTCAGCTACTTCCCGCCCCTGAACCGCTACTTCTGCAACCACATCTGGGCGGTCGCCCGCCGCCCCTACGGGTGGGATGCAATAACGCCCTGACGCTCCAGCTCCGCCACCTCTCCGGCCGAGAGGCCGAGCAGGTGGCGGAAGACGTAGTCGTTGTGCTCGGCGAAGCAGGGGGCGCTGAGGCGGACGTGGGCCGGCGTCAGGCTCAGCCGCCAGGGGACGCCGCCCATCTCCGAGACGCCGGCCTCGGCGTGGGCCGTCCTCTCGAAGAAGCCGCGCTCCCGCAGGTGGGGGTCCTCCGTGAGGTCGGCGGCGGAGGTCACCGGCGAGGCGGCCACGCCTGCCTCCTGGAGGGCCAGGGCCGCCTCCTGTGGCGTCCTCTCCCTCGTCCAGGCCGATATCGCCTCGTCCAGCTCGTCCTGGTGGCGATAGCGGGAGACCACGTCGGCGAAGCGGGGGTCGGCCGCCAGCTCCGGACGGCCCACGACCCGGCAGAGGGCCGCGAACTCGGCGTCGGAGGCGACGGCGATCGCCAGCCAGCGGTCCTCGCCGGCGCAGGGATAGCAGCCGTGGGGCGCCATCGAGCGGTGGCGGTTCCGCGGGAGCGGCGGCTCGCCTATGAGGCCGGTCAGGCTCTCACTTTGAGTCACCTCCACCCAGCGTCCGCGGCCCGTGCGACGCCGGTAGAGGAGGGCGGCGCAGAGGGCGGCAGCGGCCGAGATGCCCGTCGCCGCGTGCGTGGCGCCGGTGTCGTCCGCCTCCGGCCCCTCGCTGCCGTGCACCGAGATGGAGACGAGGATGACGTCCGGCCTCGCCTGGCGCAGCGCGTCGTAGGAAGAGGCCCGCGTCCTCCAGGTCGCCGGCGCGGCGGTCCACGATGACGGCGTCGCTCCGCGCCACCAGCTTCAGGAACAGCTCGCGGCCGCCGGGATGCGACAGGTCCAGCGCGCAGCCGAGCTTGTTTCGGTTCAGGCGGTTGAAGCAGATCGACCTGTTGTAGCCCCTCACCACGTCTGGACCCAGCGAGCGGGTGACGTCCGGGACTCTTGCCGACTCGATCTTGACCACCTCGGCGCCCATGTCGCCCAGGAGGCGGCCCGCGTAGGGGCCCGCCCAGCCCATCGTCAGGTCGAGGACGCGGATGCCGGAAAGAGGAAGACGGTACATGCGCTACGGCCCTTCAGACCACACCGGCCGCGCGCAGCCGGACCAGGTCCGGCCGCTCCAGCCCCAGCAGCCCGCCGAAGACCTCCTCGTTGTGCTCGCCCAGGAGGGGCGCGCGGCCGGCCCGCCATTCCCAACCGCCGTCGGAGGGCGGGCCCGGAATGTCCGGCCGCCGGTCGGTCCGGTCCGGCGGGCACGCCTCCACTACGGAGGCCTGGCACTCCATGGCGCTGACCTCGACGTGCTGGCCGATCTCCATCACCGCCACACCGAGGAGCGCTGCCAGGGTAGCGGCGAAAGCGTTCAGCCCCGCCTCGTACTCGGCCTGGTAGCCGTCGCCGAGGATGGGCTCGCGGTCAGTGCCGCCATCGAGGCGCATCCGGCCGCCGGCGGCGAGAAGGGTCAGGTTCGCGGCCTTCCAGCGGCCATAGGGGCCTTCGCCGAAGGCCTTGACCGACACCATGAGCAGCCTGCGGTTGAGGCGCCCCAGCTCCCGGTAGGAGAGGCCCATGTCCTCCAGACGCCCTGGAGGCTGGTTTTCGACGAGCACGTCCACCTGCTCCACCAGGCGCCGCAGGAGCCGCGCCCCGCTGGCGGTCGAGAAGTCCAGGGTGACGCTCTTCTTGTTGGCATTGAGATATAGGAAGAGGGCGCCCTTCTCCGCGTCCGGCGGTCCCACGCCTGCGGGTCCGTCCGGGAAGGGACCGCAGCGGCGGGCCGGGTCCCCGTCCGGCGGCTCGACCTTGATCACGTCCGCGCCGTAGCCGGCCAGGAGCATGCCGCAGTAAGGGGCGGAGACGCCCTCACCCAGCTCGAGGACGGTGAAGCCGGAGAGCGGCAGGTCTTCGGCAGTCTCAGGAGTCATGGGGCAGTCTGGACAAGGCGGGGCGCACGTCGCCATCCGCCAGGATGGCGATGATGTCGATGTTGCTGAAGATGGCCGGGTCGAAGCCGCGGAGAATGGCGCCGGCCCCCTCGTCCTCGGCGTACTCCCAGACCCCGACCAGGGCCAGGGCCTTGAGGTCCGCCTCCAGCGAGCCCAGCGCCTCGTTGGCCGCCGCCAGCCGCCGGCGCATCAGCCGACGCAGGATCGTGCCGTCGGTAGGGTCGACGGACGGCGGGCAGCCGACGATGAACGTCGCCTCACCGTCGGCAAGCCTCTGGATGGTCCACGCCTCCTCGGCTTCGAACTCCACGCCCTCACCCACCGACAGGCGCGAGCTGTGGTCGGCGATGCGGGCCAGGATCTCCTCCCGAACCTCGGGCCGCCGCGACAGCCGGTGCAAGGCGGTGCTGTCGAGGTCGAAAACGCCCCGTACCCTCTCTGAGATGGCAGTCCAGTAGCGGGAGAGCCCGCCCACCACCGACACGTAGGCGCCGTCGTCCTGCGTCTTCCCCAACCTCAGCGGCACCAGCAGCGACACCTCGCCGCGGCCGCCGGCCACCAGGGGCGCCGCCCCCATCTGCACCCGCAGCACAAACTCCGACTCCTCGGGCTCGGCGCCCGGGAGCCGCGCCTGGGGCGGCATCCAGAGCAGGTGGGGCGCGTGCAGGGCGTGGCTAAGGCGGTCCTCAAGCTGCCGGCGGCGACTGTCCCACGCCGCGTCCTCGCTTTCGTACAGCCGGTCCACGATAAGCGCCAGGCGGTGCTCGCCGTCGCCGGCCCAGAGCCGAGCCGCCGCCATCCCGTCGCCGGCCGAAGGGCCCGTCTGGACGGCCCCGGCTTCGGGCAGCAGGGCGAAGTCCCGCCCGTGGCGCTGGTTGAACCAGGCCAGGAAGAGCTGGCCCAGGTATCGCTCCAGGGACACCGTCTCCCCCCGCTAGATGTTCGAGCGGGTCTGCCCGCCGTCGACGTTGACGCAGGCGCCCGTGACCCAGGAGGCCCGCTCCGAGGCCAGGAAGACGACCACAGCCGCCACCTCCTCGCGGCCGGCCGAAGCGACGCATGGCTATGTTGGCCTCGACGAACGCCTTCATGCCCTCGGGGTCCTCCTCCAGGCGCCGTCCCCACGAGCCACCTGGGAAGGCGGTCGAGCCCGGCGCCACCGAGTTGACGCGGATGTTGTCGCGGGCCAGGGCCAGGGCCATGCTCTTGGCGTGGCTGATCATGGCCGCCTTCATGGCGTTGTAGGGGATGGGGCCGCCGGCCTCGCGACCCCAGATGGAGGCGATGTGGACGATGCTGCCGCCGCCGGCCCGCCGCATGTGCGGCACGACCGCCCGCGTGGCCCGCACGGCGGCCAGGATGTTGGCCTGGTAGACAGAGTCCCAGGCCTCGTCCTCGTCGCCCGGCCAGGAGCCGCCGACGTTGTTCACCAGCACGTCGATGCGCCCGAAGGCGGCGGCCGTCTCCGCCACCAGCCGGTCGACGTCCTCGCCCTTCGTCAGGTCGGCCACCACGCCGAGGGCGCGGACGCCCTTCGCCCGCACCTCGGCCTCGGTCTGGCGCAGGCGCTCCTCGCCGCGGGCGCTGAGGGCGACGTGACAGCCCTCCTCGGCCAGGGCAAGGGCGATGGCGCGCCCGATGCCGCGGCTGGAGCCGGTGACGATGGCCGCCTTGTCCTTCAAGCCGAGATCCATGGCCGGACCTTTCGAATGGGGTGGCACCATTCTAGCATAGGGGACCGCGACATCAGACAACGGATGGGAAACGGTCTAGAAGTCCGCGACCACCATGCGCCGTGCCAAACAGGTTCAGGAAGCTACCGGCGGTGAGCGAAAAGCGTCCAGTTATACGGTGAAACCAGCGCTGGCGCCTCCCTCGGCGGGTATGCTTCCCGCGCTGCGACCGCCAGATCCGCCGCAGAGACTACTGGTGAACAGCGGGCGGCAGAATCCCTGAATCGTTCACACCTTCTTCACGGGATCTTCCGTGATCTCCAGACTAAACGCACGCTTGGCGCCCAGAATTGAGTACGGCGTGGCTCGTGGGTTCCCGCCCGGCGTTGGGGCTGCTGGCCAGCAGGTTAAGGGCGCTCCGCATCGCGGGACGTGCACGCCGTTGATTGCCGGTTCTTATGCGGGACGGCGAAGCTGAGCCGTTCAGAGCCTCGCCGAACGCTGATTGGGCATGGCATCTAAGCTTGGAGGCCTCCTGCTTCGCCGTCATGATTGCGGAAGAGCCAGTAGGCAGCCCTAGACCTAGTTTGCGGTGCCAACCGGAACACTTGAAAGGAAAAGGAGAGGAGCAGAGAGATGGAGAACCTGGTGAGTATCCGTGTCGTGCGGCCGAACGATGGCGAGCAGTCGGGCGGAGGTCCCATCCGAATCCGGATCATCGAGGACGGGTCCCACACCTCGCACCGCCTGGGCCTCATCGAGGCGACCGTGCCACCGGGCCCCGCTATGCCGCCCCAACATGTGCACCACGATCACGATGAGGTGTTCATCGTGACCCAAGGCAAGCTGCGGTTCACGTCTGGAGCGGAAAGCTCCGACGTGGAGGCCGGATCCTACGTCACGGTGCCAGCGGGTACTCCGCACACCTTCTGCAACCCGTTCGACGAGCCGGCCAAGTTCATCAACACCCTGACTCCCGATCTCTACATCGAGTACTTCCGTGACCTAAGCCGGCTCCCGGTCGATGAGCGAGGACTACTCAGCCCCGCCGATATTGGTCGGGCGATGGCGAAGTACGCCACCGACGTCGTCCGGTGACCGGTCAAGACGCCTGCATCAAGAAGCGGTGAGGGAAAAGCGTCTAGTTGTGCGGTGAGCCAACGCAGGCGTGCTCTGCGCGCTGCGCCCGTTGCGCTCATCCCATGGTATGGCAACACCTTCCGCCAAAGCCGATCACTGGATCGAGCAGGCGGATCTCAGCTTTCAGGGGAGGCCGCCCGTCGCGTCCTCACCGGATACTCACAGCGGAGGGAGGGGGTGATGGCTCAGATGCGCTGACTCAGGACGGGTGAGGCCCGTGGCTCCTGTGCTAGCTACACGACTGTCCCCGCCACTCGCCGTTAGTTCCTTGAGAGGAGTGCGAACTCATGAGGAGGATCCAGTTTGTTCTCTTGTCGTTCCTGGCAGTCGCCATGTTGGCGGGTGCCTCGGTGGGCACCAACTCAACGAGCGCCAGCGCCGCCGGCGCCGCTCCCTATACGTGCGCCGGAGGATCGATCGCATCCGGCACCTATTCATCGCTGACGGTTGCGGGTCCCTGCGCCCTCGACTCCGGCTCAGTGACGGTCCAGCACGGCGTGACCATCCTGTCAGGCGGAGCACTGTTCGCTGCGTTCGGCGGCTCTGACTTGACCGTGGGTCAGAACCTCAACGTCCAGCCAAACGGCGTGCTCGTCCTGGGCTGTGAGCCTGAGGCATTCATCTGCTTCAATGATCCCGATCAAGAAGTCGGCACCTTGATGACCCACCACGTGATCGGCGGGAACCTGATCGCCAACCGGGCCCTGGCGGTCCTTGTGCACAAGAGCGTGATTAATGGGAACGCGATTGTCAGCGGCGGCGGCGGCGGCGTCAATTGCGACTCGCAAGCCATCCTGGAAGGCTCGCCCGCGTACGCTACGTTCGAAGACAACGTCATCGGGGGCAATGCCGTCATCACCAATTGGCACTCCTGCTGGCTCGGGTTCATCCGCAACACCGTGTCGGGCAACGTCAACTTCCACCAGAACGTGACCTTTGACCCCGACGCAAATGAGGTTGTAACCAACGTGATCTCAGGCAAACTCAACTGCTCGGCGAATTCGCCGGCGCCTCAGATCGGCGACTCTGGCGGAAGCCTGAACACAGTGTCACGTGGTGCCACGGGCCAGTGCGTGCCGCTCGTGGCACCGTAGCGGAAGTTCGTTCTGAGCCGGGTCCGGTCCACGTGACGCCGAATTAACTGATAGCGGATTCGATAGGTATCCGTTAATCCATTCGGTATCCGTTGACACCCACCCCGGACGGACGGTGCTGAAGCTCAGTCCTTACGTGGCTGGGGGAACCTATGGCGGGCCGCGCCGGGGCTAGGTGCCGTGCGCCTTCCGCAGTTCGGTCTTCAGCACCTTGCCCAGGGGGTTCCGCGGGAGCTCCTTGA
>CAVSBT010000003.1:0-45548 GCA_963726245.1 uncultured Chloroflexia bacterium | reverse complement strand
CGCGAAAGCGCCCACGTAGGGACTAAGACGGCGGAAGCGCCGGCGCCGGCTCTGGCCGCAGAGCCCTCCGAGGGGCCCTGACGGGGTCTCCGATTCACCACACTAGCTTGGGTTAGCGCTCGAGAGGTTCCGAACAGAGGCCGAGAGCCACTCCGGCTTCGGCGTCTTCCGGCCGCCCTGCCTCATCGAGAAGCGCTGCGGGAAGGGCCGCCTTCAACTCCTGGGTGGCGATTTGGATGCGCATGACGCTCTGGCCCCGGAGCGCCGCCCTTAGTCGCGCAACCCTGGATTGGACTATAGCGGCGACCTCAGGGGCGGGCTCTTGCCCTCGAAGGCCGATGGCCCGTTCAGCCAGGTGGAGCGCCGTGTCGGCCTCGTTGCGGGCGCCGATTTCCTGGCGCCGCCCGGCGTCGAGGCGCGAGAGCTGCTCGGCCTCTGCCTTGAGCCGCTCGATCTCTTCGGCCGGCAGTCCGCCGTCGGCTGCCACTGTGATGCCCTGCTCCTTGCCGGTGGCCGCGTCGCGGGCCCGCGCCTGGACGATGCCATCGGCGTCTATGGAGAAAGTCACCTCGATCTGGGGGACGCCGCGTGGGGCAGGCGGTATGTCTTCGAGGCAGAAGCGCCCCAGCGACCGGTTCTCGACGGCCATGGCGCGTTCGCCCTGGACAACGTTGATCTCCACGTTGGGCTGGTCGTCCTCAGCGGTCGTGAAGACCTGGCCGGCGCTGGTGGGGATGGTGCTGTTTCGCCGGATAAGGGGTGTAGCGATGCCGCCCTGGGTCTCGATGCTCAGCGTGAGCGGGGTCACGTCCAGCAGCAGGACGTCCTTTACCTCTCCTGTCAACACTCCCGCCTGCACCGCCGCCCCGACGGCCACCACCTCCTCCGGGTTGAGATCGGTGTGCGGCTCTCTGTGGAAGAAGCGACGCACGCAGTCCCGCACGAGCGGCATCCGTGTCTGGCCTCCGACGAGCACGACCTGGTCCAAGTCGGCGGCCGCAATGCCGGCGTCGTCCAGCGCCTGCCCGCAGCGCACGATTGCCCGCTCTGCCACGTCGGCGGCCAGGCTTTCCAGCTCGGACCGGGTGAGAGAGGCGACCAGGTGCTTGGGCGACGCTCCGTTGGGGGAGATGAACGGCAGGTTGATCTCCGTCGCTTCGCCGGCCGAGAGGCGCATCTTGGCCTTCTCGCAGGCGTCCCTGAGGCGCTGGAGCGCCATCCGGTCCTTGGACAGGTCTATGCCTTCCCTCTCCTCGAAGCGCCGGCACAGCCACTCCATCAGACGCCTGTCGATGTCGTCCCCGCCGAGGTGGGTATCGCCGTTCACCGCCTTGACCTCGAAGGTGCCCTCACAAAGCTCGAGGACGGAGATGTCGAAGGTGCCGCCGCCGAGGTCGAAAACGGCTATTAGCTGGTCGCCCTTGTGGTGGAGGCCGTAGGCGAGGGCGGCAGCGGTGGGCTCGTTCACGATGCGCAACACGTCCAGGCCGGCGATGGCGCCGGCGTCCTTTGTGGCCTGGCGCTGGCCGTCGTTGAAGTAGGCCGGCACGGTGATCACCGCCTGCCTCACCTCTTCGCCGAGGTACGCCTCGGCATCAGACTTGAGCTGCCGCAGGATCATGGCCGAGATCTCGGGCGGACTGTAGGGCCGATCGCCGAGCCAGACACGGACGTCGTACCGTTCCCCTTCGTCGACCTTGTAGGAGACGTACTTGCTGTCCTCCTCCACCGACGGCTCGAAGGTCTTGACGCCCATGAAGCGCTTGATGCTGGAGATCGTGGTCCCGACCCTGACGGCCTCGTCCCGTTTCCCGGCGCCGTCATGAAACCTCCGCCCCATGAAGCGCTTGATGCTGAGCACGGTGTTTTCGGCGTCGATGACCGCGGAGCGCTTGGCCGGCGTGCCGACGAGCAGGCGGCCGGCGGGGTTCACGCTCACCACGGAAGGGGTGATCCGTTCGCCGAGGGCGTTGGGAATGACGACGGGCTCGCCGCCTTCGAGGACGGCCACGCAGCTATTGGTCGTCCCGAGGTCGATGCCGATTACCTTGTCCATCCCTCTCCCACTTCAGCCGCTGGAGGGCACGCGACTGCCGCTGCCACTCCTCTATGGCTTCCCGCACCTCGGTACGAATCTCGTTGATGCGCGCCCGGCGGAGCTCGCGCGATTCCGCCATCCCGGCTACAAGCTCGCGGATGTGTTCCCGGAACTCGGCGGCCCGAGCGGCCCGCAGACGTGCCAAGAGCTCGGCCAGGTCTGTCCTGCCAAGCTCGGCGAACGCCCGGTCCAGGACGCGCATCTGCTTCGAAGTGAGCACAGCCCGCCTCGCGACTAGTCCTCTCGATGCCCCCGCCGCTTCCCGGTGACGAGCCCGACGAGCCACCTGATGAGCCCCCCTCGCGCGGCCACCCGCGCCCTCACCTCACGGCGCATCACGTATCGGGTCACATGGCGCGGGCCCTCCAGCGGTATCAAGCCCACCGCCTCGGCGTACTCGAGGTATTTCTGGGCAGAGAGCGTCACTACCTGCGCCTCTAGACTCAGCAACTCCAGGCCGAGGACCGACAGGAGTGTCTCGCGGTCAACGATAATGATGCCGCCCGCCAGGAGCCGGTCCACGGACTCCGCCAGGCTCTTCGAGGCGCTCGTCCTCTCAACTGTCATTTACCCCCGCCGCGAACTCCGGCTCCCCTCCGATCGCTCCCACAGTGGCAGCGAACGTGTAGGGAGGCCAGGGCCCGGTGAAGCGGACCTCGACCCCCTGTTCGCCGCCCACTTCCTGAAGGACAGCCCCGACCTCCTGTACTCTCTCCCTTCGAACAAGCAGCGATAGGTTGGCGATCATCGCTCTGTCGTCTTGCCTCCTCACCTTGTTGACGTGAGTCCCCTCGGAGCGCTCCTTCAGGCGTTCGTAGCAGGTGGCGAAGTCCCGCTGGGCCTTGCGTTCCATCTCCTGCTTGACGGCGTTGCCGATCTTGTGCTCGAGGAAGTAGGCCGTGCCTCGAGACTTGGCCGCCATTTCAGCGCGCAACGCCTTGATCTCTTCGCTGCTCTCGACGATCCGCAGAGCAATGACCGCCGGGTCCCACAGGACCTGGACGCCCAGTTCGACCTTGTTCCGGAATTCGTCCAGCTTAGCCTGGAGGTTCAGGTACTCCAGCTCCAGCCAGCGGCGGACGTTCTCCTCCGCCGAGCGTTCGCCGTCCGCCTTGACGATGACGTTAAAGCGCATCGGCAGGACGGAGCCGGCCCTGGTCCAGGCCTTGTCGATGACTTCGTTGTGAGCCTTCACCCAGCCCGCCACGGTCTCAGGCTCGCCTTGATACGGCTCGGGCGGGCAGTTGTGGACGACGGCGGCTACGGCCCGATGCACGATCATGTAGACGCGGACGCCGGCGATGCCGGCCACGCCCAGCTCCTCTCCGGCCGTGCGCGGCACGACCGCATAAACGTACCTGGCGGTGGCGCCGCTTGCGCCCAAGTCTTCAGCTTCCATCACGCAGCCTCCTTGCCCAGCCTGACCTGGAGGATACCGTTCCGATAGGTTGTGCTCAGAGCGCCGGCCTCGGCGCCCGGCGGTAGGGGAGTCTCCTCGTAGCACCTGCTCTCCGCCGTGTTGACGGCTACCGAAAGCCGGCCGTCCCTGGCTTCCACCTGGATGTCCTCCTCGCGGGCGCCCGTCAGCTCCAGGATGACGAGAAAGTGATCGCCTTCATCGAACACGTCGACGAAGTGGCCGTTGCCGGTCGCCTCAATCGCTGGCTCTTCGTTGAGCCACCAGCTATGGAGCACGCGTTCGCCGGTCTCGCGGTCCGTGCGCGACCGCTCGAAGACCAGGATGGGCCTGCCGAGGAGCCGCTCGGCCGCCGGGTTGATCACCCCCCTGATGCGGGCGAGGACGGCCATGTGCGATGTCTCCCCCAGCATCTCCTTTAGCTCGTCCAGCCTGTAGTGGCGGTGCTTCCAGAGGTGCCAGAGCATCCTGGCACTGCCGCCGTCCACGAGGCGGGCGACTTCGGCGATGTCACTCGGCTGAAGCGCGCAGGCCCGGTCCTGGCCGCGGATCTTCGCCATCGCCGTCTGGAGGCGTTCCCTCCGATCCGCGTCGCGCCGTCCCCTCCGCACAGCCCCCCCGGCGGCCCTCGGGTCGTCGCGCGGCCATCCAGAGCCCTCCCCGTCCGAGCTGACCTCCTCACCGGCCTCCGACGGCTCATGTCTGAGCTCGATCCCCCGCTCGGCCAGCAGGCCCGCGATGGCGCTCCGCCACCTGTCGATGTGACCGTTCACTATCCAAGCCTCTCGTGGCTTGTCGCGCCCGGCGTCCCGATAGGTGAGCACAACGCAGGGCTTGCTGCTCAGGATGAAGGCCTTCTTCCGCAGGCACATGTCTTCCACGCGGCCCAGGTCTACCTCCAGGAACTGCCTGTGCATATGGCCGAAGAGCAACCGCCTGTCGGTCAAGCAGAACTCTCCCAGCTTCCACGTGCGGCCGGAGGTGTACGCTCCCTGCTCGTGCAGGACCTGGCGTTCACCGGAGGCCAGGGCAGGTTGGAACCGCAGCGCCACGTCAGCGCACCCCCGCGCGATCAGGCCGCTCGGCCTCTTCCACCCAGGACTGCGGGTTGAGGAACTTGTCGAGCACGTCGTCGACGAGCTCGTCGAGGCCGTCCCGCACCTGCTGCACGGCCTCGGCGATGCCCTGATCGGCTTTCATCTGCTCCAGGGCGACATCGAGATCGGCGAGTGCCCGTCCCAGGCGGTCGATCTCCTCCTCCGTCAGGCTTCCGCCCTCCATGCGCTTGAACGCCTGGAGCTTGAGAGCATCCTTGATCACTTCGACCAGGCTGACCACCAGGGCGAGCAGTCCTGCCTTCAGATTCCCTTCGTCGATGTCGACGACCAAGCTGAGACTCCTTTCCCGGCCGGTCTACCGCTCGCAGGGTGCTGAAAGAGCCACCACTGGCCCTTCGACGTGCTCAGGGCAGGCCCCTTCGACTGCTCAGGGCAGGCTCCTGATCCCTCCGCAAGGGCCTCGATGGCCTGCTTCCACTCCCAGAGGCCGTCGCCCGTGAGACGGGCCGTCTCCAGCCCGTGCGAGTTGCTGTACTGCACCGAGAGCACAGGCCTCTCACCGATGAGACCGCCGAGGTCCATCGTCTCCACGCTCGGCGGCGCCCAGGCGCCCCACAGGCACTTCCAGCCGGACCTGCCGGTCGGTATCGCACCGCCAGACGAGCCGGCTGTCAGTGAGGTAGAGTCTGCCGGGCCTCCACGTGTCACCGAGGATTCCCAGTTGAGGAACCTTGCGCCACATCTTGCTCTCGGCCTTAATCGCCTCCCCCGCCACGAGCGCCGCCTCTTCGTCGAGGGCGGCGAAGGCCGGAGCGGCCCCTTCGACGAGCGGGAGGCCCATGCTGCTCATCTCCGTTGCCATCGCGGACAGCAGCTCATCGTGCCTCTCCGCATAGAAGCAGACGTGTCCGCCCGAGCGGAGGGCCAGGTAGACCAGGTCTCGCCGGCGGCCGGTGAAGTGGGCCTCCGTCCGGACGGCGTAGCCGCTTACGCTGTGAAGGGGTATCTCCCGTAACGTCTCCGCGGGCTGCGCGCGGAAGAAGATGAGCCGCTTGTTGGTAAGATAGACGTGTCCAGGCTTCCAGGCCCTGTAGATGCCGTGGGCCGCCCACAGCGCCCCGTACATGCGCAGGACCATCGTTTCGTTAGTCAGCAGCGCAGGCTCCCGCTGCTCGACGTGCCCGCTCTCCCAGTCCCGTATGCGCGCGTCCCAGTCGCGCAGGAGACCGTAGCGAAGCATCGTCTCCATCCCGGCGACGGCGGCCCTCAGGTTGACGCCGACGAGAGGGACGCCGGCCAGTGAGACGACGAGGTCCGCCGATACCACGACCCCCTTGTCGAGCGCACGGTCCAGCAGGTCCACCAGAGATGACTGGTTGAAGCTGGCCGGCAGATATGCCGTCCCCGGGGGCAACACCGGCTCAGTTATCCTTTCGCGGGGCTTGCGGCCATTCTCTCGATGACCGGCGCCTCGGCGCGGGCGCTGAGCCACCCGCACCAGGGGCAGCCCATCTCCAGCAGCTCCCTGCTGTCGACCCGCTTCTCGCACTGAGGGCAGGTTTCTTTCGGCAACCGCGCTTCCTGCCAGGCAGGCAGCTCCAGGTTCGTCCCGGAGGGGAACTCCAGCCCGTACCTGGCTGCGGTCTCGAAGGAGGCGAGGGCAGCCCGAATCTTGATGCCGAGGAGCTCGACGCCCACCACCGACACCATGATGTCGGAGTTGATCACGAGCCCTTTGTCCAGTATGGCGTCGATGACGTCGACCACGCTGCCGACGCTCTCCCGCTGAGGCACAAGTTCCCTAGACAACGGCGGCACCCCCTTGCCGGCGTGCCGGCCTCCTCTGAGGCTCGCGCGCCGGCGTGTTGCTCTCAGGCGGCATCGGGGGAGGCTCCGGTGCGGACGGGGCGCCGTCTCGGATAGCCTCGATCCGCGCCTCAGCCGCCGCCTCGCGCTCGTCCTGCTCGTGTACCTCCTGCAGGATGGCCTTGACGCGCTCCCTGCGAGCGGCGGTCTGCCGCTCGACGCTCGTCGGGGCGTACATGGTCTCCAGGCTGTTGTACACGCTCAGCATCCGGTAGGGCTGGCTCTCGGCGAAGAGATGGGCCAGGTCCAGCATCCGCTCCCGCGCCTCGCACTCCTCTTCTGTGCCTGGGTAGCCTTCGATGAGCTGACGGTACATATCGAGGGCCTGGGCGTAGCGCTTTGCATCCTGATCCTGGATAGCCAGCCTGAGCATGGCCGCGCGACGGGCGGCCGCCACCTCGTCCTGTGTCCTTGCCCTGCCGTCTGATATCCCTTCAGCCATATTGGGCCTCCTTCCCGGGATTTGTGCGCTACCGATCGATGGTCGCGGCCGCCTCTCAGAAGTCAACGCGGCGGCCTTCCTCCTCCATTCTTCGCTTGTACTCTCGCACGGCGGCGAGATGCCCCATTAGCTCCTTCTCCTGGCGGTCATACTCCACCTGATCGATCTCTTCCAGCTCGAGCTGGAGCTGGAGCTCCATAAGCTTCGACGTGATCCGGTCCTCGTCGAGCTGCTCCCGCTGCACCTCGCTATGAATCTCTTCGAGGAGGCCCTTCATGCCTTTGTAGGGGCCCGTGACGGGCAAGGTTAGGACGCCGTTTGCGGTCTTGAGCACCTTGTATAGGATGTAGGACTCCAGAAGCCCTCCGAAGATCATGGCCGCCGCTCACCCCTCATGGCGCCTTGGCCTTCTGCTTGGTCACCACGCCAGCCCCCCCGCATGTGGCGCAGTAAAGCTGCATGTCGCCGCGGCGGTCCCTGCCCTCGCCGCCGCAGACCGGGCAGGTCTCTACCGGCTCCTTGACTGGGATGACGCCCCTGCCTTTGCACGCGGTGCAGTTGAGGCGGCTGTGCGGGCGCACACCGGTCCCCGAGCAGAACAGGCACGCGCGGAAGGGCGCTTCAACCTCCACGACGCCACTTCCGCCGCAGACGCCACAGCTCGAGAGCCGCGACGGAACGCCGAAGGGGTCCTTCCCCCGGCCCTGGCAATAGGCGCACCTGACACGGGTCAGGCTGGCTTGTCGAACCCTGGTCGGCCGCTGTCTGGTCGCTATCTTCTGTGCCATGTTCCCCTCCTGCAAACCGCTGTCCGGAAGAGCCAGACGCACCCGCTGTCCCCGTCATTCTGAGCGCAGCGAAGAATCTCCTTCAGTGAGACCCTTCGCTTCGCTCAGGGTGACAGACCAGGGCCGCTCATCGACAGACCTTCTACTCATCCCCATCATCCCAGCGGATCACGATCTCGATGAAGTTGAACGGGGGCAGGCAGCCCACGTAGTTGAACTTCATGCGGTCGCCGTACCTCTCATCCAGCCCGTTCACTGCGGCGTCGAACTCAGCGAGGCGCTCCTTGTAGATGAGGAACGCGCCGTTGAGCACCATCGTGTCGGTCATGATCTTGTTCGTCTTGTAGTCGTAGGCGATCGGGCGGAGCGGCCGGACCAGCAGCGGGGCCTCACGGCCGCGCTTGTCCTCGATGGCGCTGTTGACCAGGGTGCCGAGCTGGATCCTCTCGTCCCTCCACGCCAGGCCTGAGGAAGGCCGGCCGGCGATGCGGTCCCGCAGCACCCGCACCTGCCGGTACTCCGAGACGACATCGTCGAACAGGCGGGCCTTGCTCCAGAAGACCTTCAGTCCGACCTCCACCTTGCCCTCCATGTCTCCAAGGAGGCCCTGAAACTCACCGAACCGTCTCTTCAGCACGCGGCGGATACGTTCATCGCTCGTGGCGACGCCGGCCGTGGCGATGGTGGCGAACCTCACCGGCAGCGGGCTGAAGCCTCTGTCCATCACCTCCTCGATGACCCTCTGGTGACAGACGGTATTCTCGCGAGTGGCGTCGTACTTGAAGTCGTCGCAGTCGCTGACAACGAAGGCCAGGTCTTCGAAGCGGACAGTGTGGATGGCGCTGCCGTTGCCGCCGATGCCTCGCGTCTTCAGCGGTTTGGTGGAGAACGGCTGCTCTTCCTCGCTCCTGATCAGGCAGTAGAGGTAGATCGGCTGGCCATCCCTGCCGTCGCGTGCGTCCCTCACAGGGCATCGCCTCCGGCCGGGCCAATGGTTATGAGCACGGTCTCATCGATGGCGTCAGGCTCAAACGAGCACGGTTGGTCGTCAGCGGGGCGCGACCCGTTCTCCCGCCGCGCGAGCTGCGCCCGGCAGCAGTTCAAGAGCAGGTTCGAGGCCCCCTTGATCTCAGCGAAGCGCGCGTCGCCGTCGCCATCGCGGTCGCCGCGATGGGCATCGGGGTGAAACCGGCGGGCGAGCTGGCGATAGGCCCTCTTGATCTCCGAGACGCTGGCGCTCCCGCCTATGCCCAGCAGGCGGCGCGCCTCGTCGACCTTGGCCCGGGCGATCGGATGGACCTCGACGGTGCTGAAGCTGTACGGTGGCAGAGGGCCGACGCGCCGAAAGGCCAGGCGGCCGCCCACTTCCTGGTCCAGCGTGTCCAGGGCGCGATCGAACTCATCCTGCCGCCTCGTCTCCAGCAGCGCTGCCAGGTTCATCACCAGGCTATCGTCGAACAAGGGGTTCCGGCGAAGCTCCAGGGAGCAAGGGGCAAGCCGCCGAAGCGCCGCCTCCTCGTACTCCTGGCGTCGCCGGTCGAGGGACCGCTTCACCATCTCGCCCAGGCGCACCCTGTCCTGGATGCCGGCCGGCGACGAGTCGCCGCCGATGCTACCCTTGAGCTCCGCGATAGGCTTCTCGCGGGCCACGTCCTCCAATACTGATGCCAGTTCCCAGGTGGCGACCAGCTCAAACTGCACCTTGTCCCTGAGGCTGTCCAGAGCGCGACGGAAGTCGTCGTAGCCCAGGCGCAGGAGCGTTGCTATTCGTTCTTCGCTCTCGATCACCATCCCAAACTTCATGGGGAGGACGGGGAAGCGCTGGAGCAAGTGCTCGATCGCCTGCTGGTGCCGCGCGAGCTCGTTGAGCAGCCGGTCACGGCTCAAGGCGGCGTAGTCTGTGGGAGCGCAGGCGCTCACTACGGCGGCGATATCGCGGTGGGCGACGGTGTGAGCGCGGTCGCCGCGTCCGCCCACGGTGGCGCAGTCGAAGCTGATAGCTTCGCCCGTGGGGATGATGCCGTAGACGTAGGCTTCGTCGCGGGCTGCCTGAATCATCCTGACTCTATCTCTTCGCGCGAGGCCTCTTCCCTCCGGCCTTGCCAAAGCGGAGCTCCAGGACGCCGTTCTTGAAGGTGCTCCGCTGAGTGGCGACGCTGACCGCCGCGGGCAGCAACACTTCCTTGGCGTATTTCCTGGCGGCCGTCGACATGGTGGAGATAGAGAGCACGTCGCCCTTCACGTCGATCACGATGTCCTTGATGCCGATGCCTGGCATCTCCGCTACCACCAGGATGGAGTCGCCCTCGTCGAAGACGTCCACCATGGGCTCCCGCACCTCGTCCACGACTGGCCCCTCGCTGGTGGCATGCACGTTCCCGAACTGCTGCACCTGCGGCGTGCCGCCGAGGCCCATGCGAACGTTGAAGCCGTAGACGCCCCGCATTCCCTCGCGCAGACCGTGAATCTCCCCGCTCCGCTCTGCGAGGGTCTCGCCTTTCTCGGCCATCTCGGTGAGGAGCTCGATGAAGCTGCCGAGCCCCTTGAACATGCCGCCGAGCCCGAGCCCGGGGTCGAACTCCGGCCTCTCTTCCCTCTTCTTTCCTCCACGCTTCTGGGTCGGCATCCTTAGCCACCTCCATATGGCAACGCGACGTCCTGCACGAACGCCGCCTGCTGGGCACGACTCGCTCGCAAAGCCGCCCCGGCTAGCCTGCCCTGCTTCTCCGTTCCAACGAAACCGGCTGGAAGGAGCCGGGCCCCGGCCGGAACCCTGCCGCCTCCCTGCGGACCTGGGGCTCCAGCGCGTCCACGATACGGGCCTGCTCGCGGGCGATGGCGGCGATCTGCGCTTCCGTTCGCTCCTTCTGGCTCAGCCAGATAAGAAGGCGCCGTTCCAGGCTCTCCTTCTCCCGCGCGAGGCGCTGGAGCTGCTTGTAGGGGTCGCCCTCGCCCGTCGAGTGACGCATCGTGGTCTGGTGCCTCACGTCGTGCGCCGAGCGGACGTGCTCGACAGTCTTGGTTGGCAACGCCCTGAGCCCCCTGGCGACACCATCAGGTTCATCCTGTTTCATGGGCTTCCTCCGTTCGATACCTTCCGCCTCGCCGCACCCGACAGGCTAGCGTCGAGCCTGGCCCCAGCGGGATGCCCGGACCAGCTCCAGCAGGACCTGCCTTCTGTCGTCGCCCGGCCTTCCGCCGGGGTTTATCTCCTTGGCCAGCACGTCTATGCACACCTGCTCGAACGAGGGCCCGCCGCCGTTTCGACTTCGCGCCGCCATGACCTTGCCGATCATGATGCAGGCCCGCACAGTAGGGTCACACTGACCCTCCGTCGCCTCCCGGAGCGTCCTCACCAGGTCCACGATGACTTCCACCCGGCCCTGAGGGAGTCCTGTCCGGGACTGGGTGATGGCAACCTCCGTGTCGCGGTCAAAGTGCTTGAGATCCAGGGTGATCATCCGGTCCAGGAGAGCGTCCTGGCTGGCGTGCACGCCTGCATACTCCTTTGGGTTGCTGGTGAAGATGACCGAGAAGTTCGGGTGGACCCGCAGGTGGCCCTTCCCACTCCTGATGGTGGGAAGGATCAGGATCCTCTCTTCCAAGACGGGCAGGAAGATGTTGTTGGCCTCGGGTCGGGAGCGGTTGAACTCATCGTAGACGAGAGTGTAGCCTTCCTGACAGGCTATGGTGAGCCGGCTATCGACCCAGCGGTAGTCGACGCGGTCCTCGGTCTTTACGACCGAGTGGATGAAGTTGTCGACGGTCCGCCTCCGCTCGTAGCCGTGCTCGCCGCCAACCAGGTCCGAGGTGAGGTACTCCTCGTCGCCGCTGACGATGATCATCGGCCGGCCCAATTGCTCCGCCAGGTGAATGGCCAGCGTCGTCTTGCCGCAGCCCGTGGGGCCGCGGAAGTGGACGGAAAGACCCTGGCCCGTGTACGCCAGGGCGCGCTGGACGATGCTCCGCACGAACGGGGTCTCGACGAAAGCCGGACGGGCCAGGGCTTCGAACGCGGCCTCGTCGACCGGCGGCGCGAAGTCTCCATTTCCCCCGCCCGCAAGAGTCTCTACTTGCAGGTCACGCGTCCGAGTGGCCACGGGTGGTTCCTCCTACTTCTGGCGCATCCCTCCCTCTAGGCGGGGAAGTACTGCCTCGTCTCCTTGTCTCGCCGGATCTTGCCCCGGTTGAGCAACGCGTGGACTGTGCGGGCGGACTCTAACCTGTTGATCCTGAGCGCCCTTTCCATCTCCGTGAGCTTGGCGCCGGGGTGCCCGCCGACGTACGCCAGCATGCGGCTGGTTACGTTTCGCTTGCTCCGCGGCTCGCTCTTGGCTTCCACGACGGTCGGGCCGCTTCGGGGTGACACCACAGGTCCTGCGCCATCCCTTCGCCGACCAGAGTCGATGGCGGACAGTTGACGCCGCCACTCGGCCTGCGCCTTCTTCGTGATGAGGTTCAGCCCGGCCATGAGCTGGCGCGTCTGCCCCAAGAGGTGACCCACCTCATGCTGGCGCTCCCGGCTGACAACGTGAAGATGGCGAACGAAGCCCGCCGTCTCTGCGGCATGCCGGAGCATGTTGCGTCGCCGGGACCGACTCTGCCGATGGAGCTGAGCCATGAACCGCCCGGTCTCAGCAGCGTGCTTCTGCTCTTCGCTGTGGCGCCCGAGCGACCCCAGGTGCAGTTCGTGGATGAAATCCCCGGTTTCGGCGGCGTGGCGCTGCGCATCGCGCGCGCGGGCTTGGCTCTGCCCGTGGAGCTGCTCGACTAAGCGTCCGGTCCGGGCGGCGTGTCGCTGCATGTCGCGTTTCCGGGTCTGGCTCTTGTCGTGGAGGCGGCCCACGAACCGGCCGGTCTGAGCGGCGTGTCGCCGTGTGTCGCGCTTCCGGGCCCGGGTCTCGGCGTGGAGCTCGTCCATGAAGCGTCTGGTCTCCTCGGCGTGCTCCTGCACCGCTCCTCTGCGGGCCTCGTCCTGGTCGCGCAGGTCGCCCACGAACTGCCGCGCTTCGACCTTCATCGCACCGACAGCCGCTCTCACGGCGGCGCCCGCCGCTTGCCTCTGACGGTGCCCTGATCTGAGTATGCTTCCCAAGCGCGCCATGTCACTTGCAGTCGGCATGGCTCCTCCTCCTTCCTCGTTGACTCTTCGCAAGAGTTCGGTCTAAGCTCTCACGGTGCCGGTCGGGGCTCCCTCATGCGTTCGTTGCGCCGGGAGCCTGCAGCGTTGGGGGGAGTCCCCGACCAGGCACCGCTCTTATCCTTGGATGCGGATGTCTACCGACTAAGCCGGGGGCGCCGCCAGCGGCGTGAGACCGATGGCCTCCGCATACTTCAGAAAAGTGTCCACTCCGGCGGCTACCGCCCTTGCCTCAACGGCCAGGAGCTCGATACCCACCAGGGAGACCCTCACCCAGGCATCGATGACGATACCCTTGTCCAGGATGCGGTCGACCACCTCGACCAGGCTAGATGACGCGATTGACTTCTCGACAGCCACGCTGCTCACCTCCTCTCGTCAAAGAGTTGCCCTTGAAGGGCTAGTGCCAGAGGCGCGGCGGGGAAACGGCTCCATTATTTCCATGCCCGCACCTGTTGACGCCGTAACAAACCGGGGAAATCTCGCTCATACGCAGGGTCGCCCTCTCCTGCTGTAGAAAGTCTAGAGCGGGCCGTCGGGCGGTCCTATCGGCGCTGCCCCCTATTAAGCCGACCCCTGCTCCCGATAGGTCCGGGGCGCGGCTCAGACGGGACATCGCCGCCTCGCTCCACCTCTCAATTCTGTGTTCGACGCTGGCCAGGAGCTTGCGCATCGGCCGGTGGACAGATTGTGAATCGTCTGATGGGGAGAGGCGGCTGCCTGGGCAGCCATCCGCGACGTAAGGACGGAGCTTTCCCGCCGAAGGCGGGTCCGCCTCTTCCGCCAGAGGCGGCGGATTCGCCGCTGGCGGAGGCGGAAGCTCCGTCCGCAAGGGAACGAGAGAGACGGACAGAGCTGAAGCTCTGTCCTTACGGCCCTAAGCCACGAGTCCACGGCAAGAACCTGAAGGCGTCTTCTGGCCTGGAAGCTGGCTACTTCTGCGGGCGATAGGCCGTTAGAGGTAACGTGGCGTCGCCATGTTATTCTGGCGGACGCCCAGCGTTTCTAGAGATAGAAGAACCGGCGTCTGCGAGCCCAGGTCCGCCTCAGGGTCCTTGAGAGAGCGGCTTTCCTCATATACCATCGCTACGTGGAAGCCGGAAGCGACCGGCGAAGAAAGGAAAGCAGAGAGCTGTCACTGCGAAGCATTCCGCCTCACACGATCACGACCAAGCGACCGACCGGCGGCGTCGGCGGGGCCACGTACCGACCCCAGAGGGTTGAGCAGCGCCCGAAGTTCCTCTCGCGGGCTCGGGACGGAGACATCCTGATCCCGCCGCGTCGATTGGGCGCCTCGACCTGCGAGATCATGGAGACCGCGACCGAGTGCCTGGTGCGCGTGACCTTCCCGGAGGGCATCTCGGCCTCTGACCTGCGATGGGAGCTGACCGGCGACGTGCTCGAGGTGGAGTACGCGGCGCCCGGCTGGTATTACTACGAGAACTTCCTCGTCCCGGCGACCTCCGCCCCGAAGGTCAGCGTCCACGACAGGGTCTTCGAGGCTCAGTTCCCCAAGGTGGCCTAGCCCACAAGCCCGCCGCCGTCTACAAAGCCCAATCCCTGGGCGTCCTTGACACCTCGACTGTCGCCTGGCGGAGATGCCGGCTGGTGATTTTGAAGCCGCTGTAGTCCCCGGCCGCCTCTGCTGGCTTCGACTTCGCCTTGCGCTGGGACTCAAGGAACTCCCTGATCGCCAGCATGGAGGCCCGGCGGCAGATAGCCTCGATGTCGGCGCCCACCAGGCCTTCGGTCTCAGCGGCCAGGGCGTCCACGTCAACGCCCTTGGCCAGCGGCTTGCCGGCCGTGTGGATCCGGAAGATTGTGCGGCGGGCTGCCTCGTCCGGCCTGGGCAGCTCAATGGACATGATCGAAGCGGCCGGGGCGCAGGAGCGCCGGGTCGACGATGTCCACCCGGTTCGTGGCGGCCAGGATGACGACCCCCTTGAGCTCCTCGATGCCGTCCATCTCCGTGAGGAGCTGGCTCACCACCCGCTCGATGACGTGAGAGTCGCCCGTGCCGGCGCCTCGCACGGGCGCCAGCGAATCAATCTCATCGAAGAAGACGATGCAGGGCGCGGTCTGCTTGGCCTTCTTGAAGACCTCCCGAATCCCCTTCTCACTTTCCCCCATCCACTTGGAGATGAGTGCCGGGCCCTTCACCGTGATGAAGTTTACGCCGCTCTCGTTGGCAACGGCCTTGGCGAGGAGGGTCTTGCCTGTGCCGGGAGGCCCGTGGAGGAGTATGCCCTTTGTCGGCCTGGTCTTAGCGTACTCGAAGAGCTTGCCGTAGTTCAGCGGCCATTCGACGCTCTCCCGCAGGGTCTCCTTGGCTTCTTCCAGACCGCCCACGTCGTCCCACTTGACGTCCGGTATCTCGGTGAAGACCTCGCGGATGGCGGAAGGCTCCACGTCCCTGAGGGCCTCCAGGAAGTCCTGCTGCGTGACCACGAGCTCCAGGAGCCTCTCGAGGGGAATGTTGGCGTCTGCGAAGTCGATGTTGGGCATGATCCGGCGGAGGGCGATCATCGCCGCCTCACGGCAGAGCGCCTCCAGGTCGGCGCCGACGAAGCCGTGCGTTATCTGCGACAGACGCTCCAGGTCCACGTCCTCGGCCAGGGGCATGCCGCGGGTGTGGATGTGGAGGATCTCCAGCCGCCCGTACTTGTCCGGGATGCTGATGGCGATCTCGCGGTCGAAGCGGCCGGGGCGGCGCAGCGCCGGGTCGAGCGAGTTCGGGATGTTGGTGGCGCCGATGACGATGACCTCGCCGCGGGACTTCAGGCCGTCCATGAGGGCCAGGAGCTGGGCTACCACCCGCTTCTCCACCTCGCCGTGCACTTCCTCCCGCTTCGGTGCGATGGCATCGATCTCGTCCAGGAAGATGATGGCGGGCGCGTGCTCGGAAGCCTCCTGGAAGATGTTTCGCAGGTGCGCCTCGCTTTCACCGTAGAACTTGTGGATTATCTCGGGCCCGGCTATGTGGTAGAAGCTGGCGGCCGTCTCATTGGCGACGGCGCGGGCGATGAGCGTCTTCCCGCAGCCCGGCGGCCCATGCAGGAGGACGCCCTTCGGCGCATCGATGCCCAGGCGGTCGAAGACCTCCGGATACTTGAGGGGCAACTCGATCATCTCTCGGATGCGGGGCAGCTCTTTGGCCAGGCCTCCGACATCCTCGTAGGAGACCGCGGCCTCCTTTGGCGCGCCACCCTCGCCCTCGATGCGGATGGCTGTCGATGCCTGGACGACCACCGGGCCCTTGGGAGTCGTTGACACGACCTTGAAGTCAAGGGCGCGGGTGCCGAAGAGGTTGACCCGCACGCTGTCGCCTTCCGTGAGGCCGCGCCCCTCCAGCAGGCGGGCGATGTAGCTGGTCTGCTGCGTGCCGGGCCGCGACCGCATGGGGTTCAACGGCGCCAGCGAAACCGACCGGGCCGTCTCATAGGCGACCTTGAAGACGGTCACGGTCTCGTCCAGACCGGCCTGGACGTTTTCCCTGACGATGCCGTCGATCTGGACGATGCGCCGGCCCCGTTCCGAGAGGTAGGCCGGCATCGCTTTCGCCACGCTCTGCCGCTTGCCGGTGAGCGCGACGATGTCCCCGATCTCGGCGCCGAGGGCCTCGAGGTCCTGGGGGTCGATGCGGGCGATGCCGCGGCCCACGTCTTTCATGTGGGCTTCCGCGACGCGCAGGGTTATCTTCGGTGTTTCGCTCGGCTGTGCCACGCTCTCACACGCTCCAGCCAGTGTACGGACCGCCCGCGCCGCCCTGATATCCACAGTTCCCCTATCTTTGTCAATCTCCGGCCCAACCCGGCCTTCGCCCCTGTCCGGACGTGACCACGACTCTGGTGAATCCCGCCGCACGGCAGCTCCGGGACGGCCAGCGCTCCGTCTCAGGCCGGCCTTCGTTCCGAGCAACACCCAGATAGCTTCGCGGTAGGGTTTCAATGCACATCATTAGGGGTATTGGCGCCGACATGGCGGTGACAACCCTGATTGGCGCTACTACGGCCGTAGGAGAGAATCATCCTCGTGTGCCGGCCACAGGGTTCTGACCTTGTTTTCCGTTGATGGAGGCCGGCGCCTTTCCCTCTTGTGGGAGGAGTTAAGTGATTTTGAGGGAACCTCTTACTAAGGCGGCCCTTAGCGTCTGAGGTACGCTAGACACCGGCTGAAACGCCCCGGCGTTGCGAAATGGCTACCTCTCGCCTGCTTAGCGGTCGCGTTGGTAGCGGCCGCGAGCTGGACTGGGGACAGTCGGGAAGGACACCACACACGAGGCACCCGCAGGCACGGCGCCGTGTCGCCACCCTGGCGGGCCACGCCCCTCAGTCGAAGACTGATCCGTCTGGTTCTTCGATTCGCGGTCCGGCATTGGCGACCGGTCGCGGTCGTCACCCTGGTGGTCCTGGCGTCGGGACTACTCGCCGCGGCCGCCGGTCCCGGGATCGGGAAGCCGGCGAGGGCGGCGACGCCGGCAGCCTCAGGCACCAGGCCCGATGACGGCGGCGAAGTCAGTCTCCTACAAGAACGGATTTCGGAGGTAGTGGCCCTCGAGTGGCCCCCGGCCTCCCAGCATTGGCCGGACCCTTCACATTCCGTCGCTCCCCCTCCCGCTCAGCCGATCTATGCGAGTCCCCTGGCGCCGCCCACCAGTCCACCGCCGGCGCCACCTCTGCCGGCGCCATCACCGAACCCGCCTGCGCCGGCGCCGCCGCCGGTAGCAGCCGCCCGCGTCCCGGTGGCTCCCAGTGCGCCTGATGGCGTGGAGACGGGCCTGGCCACCTGGTACGGCGGCGACGACGGCTATGGCCCGGAGGACACGATGGCGGACGGGGCTCCCTTCGACCCGAATGACCCCACGATAGCGGCGGCGAACGCCTGGCCTCTGGGTACCCGGCTGCGGGTCTGTTACCAGGAACGCTGCATCGAGGTGCGGGTACGCGATCGCGGTGCCTTCAGCCACGCCATAGACCTCTCGTACGCCGCCTTCGGCCAGCTTGCGGACCCAAGCGCGGGCGTTATCACCGTCACCATCTCGAGAGTGGGTTAGGGCGTGGCCTTCGCGGGATAGGTGTCGAAGCGGCGCACCACGATGTCGCGGGGCAGCTTCTTCTCGACCTGGTGAGCGGTGCCGATAAACAGGACACCCGTCTGGCCCTGACCGAGGGTAGCATCGATCCGCCGCGCGATGTGACCGTCGCGCTCCCTGAGGAGGGCGGGCGCCCGCCTGGCGTACTCTGCTCTCGCCTTGCCCCCGGCCTGACCCGGCGCATCGTTTATCGCCTTCAACAGCCTGTGCTCCTCCAGCAGCAGACTGGGGTCCTCTGTGCCGAGAACGGTTGCGCCGCGCTCAATTAGCCAGCGGAGCAGCTCGTAGTTCTGCCCCGGCCCCATCGAAACCACCTTGTCCACCAGGGCCGGGAGGCTGTCGGGCAGGCCGTCCTGGTAGACGTTCACGCCGCTCCAGTCCTGCTCAAGTTGCTCGACAGCTTGCCTCGTTGCCGACCAGAAGGCGGCACCCAGGCGACCGGCTTCGGCCGGCCCGCGCGGGCTCTCTGGGGTGAGGCTACCCATGTCTTCGCGGCTGTGGACGATAGGGACGACTATGAGGGTACGCACGAGTACGCCGTCTCCTTGGTAGCGGCGTTAGTATTCACTCAGCGGCGGCTTGGGGCAAGCCCAGCAACCTTCTCAGCCGCATCGCGTTCTGGACACCCTGATCTCCGGCCTTGGTGTTGAACACGAGGTGCACCTGCTCAGCCTCGCCAGCCAGCCTCTCGATGCGCGGCAGCCATTCTCGTAGCTCATCGTCGGAATACAGCCAGTCCAGCCGCTCCGCAGCGCTGACGCCGCGCCTCTCCCATGTATCGGCCTTGCGGCCCCGGAAGCGCACCACCGCCGTAGGGGAGGTCACCTCCGCCAGAGGCGGGAAGCTGCTCTTCAAGCCGGGAGGCTCGTCGACGCAGACGAAGCCCAGGCCGTGCTCTCGCAGGAAGGCGAATGTGTCGTCGCGGTGCTCGTCGTTCACCCAGGCGGGCGAGCGGAACTCCACGACGATCCGGTAGTCGGGCAGGTGCTCCGCCGCCTCCAGGATCTGGCTGCGGCTTGCCTCGGAAGGCGGCGCCCAGGGCGGCAGATCGAACAGTATGGCGCCCAAACGCCCGCTGCGGTGCAAGGGGCTGAGGGCGTTGCGGAAGATGGTCCACAGCTCGGTCCGTACGTCCGCCGGCACGTCTTTGGAGTAGACGCGCGCCTTCTTGAGCAACTCCGGCGGCAGCCGCTCGTGGAAGCTCTTGGGGATGGAGCTGAGCGGCGTTGGGTGGGCTGTGAAGAGGGCGAAGGCCTTGACGTTGAACAGGAAGCCCTCAGGCGTGCGCCCGGCCCATAGCTCCGACCGGCGGGTGGAGGGCAGGGCGTAGTAGGTGCTGTCCACCTCCACCAGGTTGAAGCGCTCGGCGTAGTAGTTGAGGCGGCTCTCGGAGTCCTTCACCTCGGGCGGGTAGAAGCGACCCGAATCGACGAGCTCCTTGTCGGTCCACGAAGAGGTGCCGATGTAGATGCGGCCCGCCATCGGACTAGGAGAGAGGGCCTCTCCGCGGTCGAGGCGGAGGAGGCGGTGCTTGCTCCGCGAAGCAGTCCTGGGGCGAGACGTCTGTCCGCAGGCCGGCGAAGACGGGGAAGCGCAGGCGTCCCTGGGGGCTCCAATGGCTGAAGCGTACCTGGCAGACAACTTGGGGCTTCACCCAGAAGATGAAGCGCTGGATGGCAGGCGGCTCCACGAATGGGCAGCGGGCCACGTGCATCTTCGAGAGCAGGTCGACCAAGCCCGCGGCCTCCTCGTCCGAGTATCCACCGCTCACCTGCCCCACGTAGTGCAGCCGTCCGCCACGATAGGCTCCTAGCAGCAGGCCCTGGAAGGGGTCGCGGCGGCGACCGCCCCCGAAGGTGTAGCCTCCGATGACGAACTCGCCGCCCTGAAGGGCGCGCACCTCCAGCCAGGCCGTCGAACGGCGGGCCGGGAAGTAATGGCTGCTCTTCTCCTTGGCAACGATGCCCTCCAGCTTGTGCTCCACCGCCGCCTCGAAGAAGGCTATGCCGTCGTCCTCGATGAAGTCACAGACCTGGGTGGTCTGGCTCGGCTCGAGGACATCGCGGAGGATCGACTTGCGCTCGGCGAGCGGGCGGTTGAGCAAGGAGCGTCCGTCCAGGAAGAGGACGTCAAACGCCTGGTAGGAGATCTCGGCCGCCGCCGGACGTTTCGCCGAGGGCTTCAGCAGGCAGGACGCGAGGCGCGAACGTTGAAGGCTGAAGTCAGGGTATCCCTCGGGCCCCAGGGCGACGATCTCGCCGTCCAGGAGAGCGCTTCGCGCCCGGAGTTGATGAGGCAGGCCGGCCAGCTCGGGATAGAGCGGGCTGAGGTCGCGCAGGTTGCGGGCCTGAAGGCGGAGATTGCTGCGTTGGACGTAGGCCAGGGCTCGCACGCCGCCCCACTTCAGCTCGAACAGGTGATCGGGAGAGTCGAAGGGCTCCGGAGCCAGAGTCGGCAGCATCGGCCTTAGATTCGACGGCATTGGCTCCGGTCGAGGGCGTAGACCGGCAACCTGCGCGGACGCCGCCGAGCTCATCCGGCCGCGCGGCGTGACGCCGGCCTCTGAGCGCGCTCCGCGGCCCTCTCCTTCTTCGCCGCCTCGACGCTGGCGCGGAGGGCCTCCATGAGGTCCGTCACCTTGCCGGCCACCGGCTGGGGCCGCGCCACCTCCTGGCCCGCGGCCTTCTTCTCGATTATGTCCAGCAGCGCCAGGCGGTACTCATCCTGGTACTGTGAGGGATCGAACTCGCCGGACAGCATGTCGACCAGTGAGCGCGCCATGTCCAGCTCGCGGTCGGAGAGCGACGTCTCATCGCCGGGGATCGCCAGCTCGGCGGTCGAACGGATCTCATCGGGATAGTACATCGTCTCCAGGGCGAGCGTATCCGCGTAGGGGCGCAGGATGGAGAGCTGCTCCTTCTGGCGGAGGCTGACCTTCGCGACGGCTACGCGGCCGGTGCGCCGCAGCGTCTCCCGCAACAGGGCGAAAGGCTTGGCGCCGGCCTGGTCCGGCTCCAGGTAGTAGCTCCGGTCGTAGTGGATGGGGTCCACCTGGTCCAGGTCCACGAACTGGACTATCTCGACGACCCGTGCGCTGGGCACGGGCACCTTCTCGAAGTCGCCGTCCTCCATGATGACGTGCTGGTCGGGGCCGTATTCGTAGCCCCGCACCACGTCGTTCCATTCCACGACCTCGTCGCACGCGGGGCAGTAGCGCTGCTGCTTGATGCGAGTGTGACACTTGCTGTGCAACAGGTGGAAGCTGACGTCCTTGCTCTCGGTGGCGGTGTAGAGCTTGATGGGGATGCTGACCATCCCAAAACTCACAGCGCCCTTCCATATTGACCTGGGCATTTCTCTCCCTCCAGCGGTGGCCCGGCCGCCAACGGGCCTTACTTATAGCTTCCCCCGCTATCGAAACGCTGTCAACCCTGACCGGGGGCGCCGTCGCTGGCGCTCTCTCCCTCCAGCAGCGCCCGGAGGTCGTGCTTCGACTCCAGGATGTCGGACCAGAGGTCGCCGACCTTCTCCAGGCGCGCGGGCACATTCTCGATAGTGAGGTCGGTGGGGTAGATCCGTCCGAGCTCCTCCCAGGCGATGGGCGTGGAAACGGTGGCCTGGGGCGCGGGACGGAGCGAATAGGGAGCGACAGTCGTCTTGCCGCGCACGTTCTGATTGTAGTCGAAGAAGATCTTCCCGGTTCGCTTGCTCACGGCCCACTGGATGGTGACGTCGGCGGGCAGAGAGCGGACCAGGAACTTGCCGATGGTCTCGCAGACCTTGCGGGTCGTGTCATAGTCGTGCTGGCGGAGTATGGGCACGTAGACGTGGAGGCCCGTCTTGCCGGAGGTCTTCAGGTAGGGCCTGAGGGACGCTCCCTCCAGCAGTTCCCGCAGGTGCCGGGCCACCGCGACGACCTTGGCGAAGGCGCGACGGTTCAGTTCCGGCTCCTCTCCCGGCTTCTCGCGGCCCGAGTAGATGTAGGGGTCGAGGTCGAACGCCAGGAAGTCGGGGTAGTTGAGGACGCTGGCCTCCACGGCCTCCTTCGAGCCGGTGAAGGCAAGCGGCAGGTGGGCAGCGTCGGGATTCGGGTCGATGCGCGACAGCCAGACATGGAGCTCTACGTCGGCTAGCTGGGCCAGCCACAGCAGTGTCTCCAGGTTGTTCACCAGGACATACTCCATGTCGGACTCGTTGTGCGAGGAGAAGAGCCTCACCGTCTCCACGAAGGGCGGGAGCGGCGCATCCCAGTGCTTCTGGAAGAAGGAAGGCTTGTCGATGCCGCTGGGATAGCGGGTGAGCGTAAGCGGACGGTCTCGCAGGTGCGGGAGGATGTACGGCGATACCCGGGCGTAGTAGAGAATCATGTCGCGCTTGGTGTAGGCACGATGGCCGTGGGTGGCGGGCCAGAGCTCCTTGTTCAGGTTGGTGAGCTTGAGGGTGTGGGAAGAAACCTTCAAAGTGAGCGTGTCGCGCTCGTTGTCGAGCTGGGCCAGCACCGCGTCCAAGGCCGGTGGCATACCTTGAGGACTATCGCCGCCTCTGACCGCGATGTTGGGTTCGGGCGTCTCCCGCCTGACCTGGCGGGGGTCAATGTCCTCGCGCAGGCCCAGGAAGACGGGTGCCCGGAGCCTGCCCTCCCGCGTCCACTGCGAGAACTTCACCTCTGCCACAAGCTCCGGCCGCACCCAGCGGAAGGGCGCAGGCCCCTTAGGCGGCGCCTCCGCGAAAGGGCATTCCGCGACTTCGAGGGGGCGCAGGCGCTCCATCATGTCGGCCACGCTGCGTTCGGTGAAGCCCGTGCCGACGTTGCCGGCGTACACGAGGCGATCGCCGTCGTAGTAGCCGAGGAGGAGGGCGCCGAAGCTGCTCCGGCGAGCGCCATTGCCCACCGTGTAGCCTCCCACCACGAACTCCTGGCCCTGGGTGCTCTTGACCTTGAGCCAGTCGCGCGAACGAACGCCCGGCTGATACGTTCCGGCCTTGCGCTTGGCGACGATCCCCTCGACACCAAGGGCGGCGGCCGCGCGGAAGAACTCCTCGCCCTCGCTTTCGATGTGGTCCAGGTAGCGCACGTGCGGCGACTGGTCCAGGGCCTGCCAGAGGAGGGCCTTGCGCTGACTGAGAGGCAACCCCTTCAGATCGCGGCCGTTCAGGTAGAGCAGGTCGAACACGTAGTAGACCGTCGTCATCTGGCGGTCGAGCCAGGCGATCTCCTCCGGGCGGGTCAGGTGGATGCGCTGCTGGAGCAGCTCGAAGCTGGGGACGCCGTGCTCGTCCAGAGCGACGATCTCCCCGTCCAGGACCATCTGCGCCTCTCGCTGCCCGGCCAGCTCGGCGACGATAGTGGGGTACTGCTGCGTAATGAGGCCGCCGCGACGGCTGCGCAGATCCGCCCGGCCGCCTCGAATGAAGGCCAGGGCCCGTACGCCGTCGAGCTTGAGCTCGAAGAGCCACTCGCAATCGTCGAAGGGCCGCTGGATGAGCGTCGCCAGCATGGGTTCCAGGTCGGTCGGGGTAGGGCGCCTCCCGTCCTACGTCCGCGGCCTGCGGAAGATGGGCGGAGCCAGCCCGTTCGAGCGTGTGTCCGGAGACCACCGACCTCTCCTCTTCGAAGCCGGGCGGCGGGTGACCCGCGTACTCGTCCCGGTGCTTGATGAGGAGCCAGTCCTTGGGCGACCGGGCGGTTCGCACCAGCGTCCAGGAGCCCTTCAGCTTCCGGCCCCGCAGGAACACGGAAAGCTTGCCCTGAGCGAGCCCGGCCTGCATTCGTGCGTTGGCCTCGGCCCGGCGGCCGAAGGAGAGGCGGCCGTCCTCGTCCGGGGAGTAGGTGCCCTGGTCCCAGACGATGACCGGGCCGGCGCCGTACTGGCCGTCCGGTATGACTCCTTCGAAGGAGGCGTAGTCCAGGGGGTGGTCCTCCACCATGACGGCCAGGCGCTTGTCTTGGGGGTCGTAGGAGGGCCCTTTGGGCACCGCCCACGACTTCAGGACGCCGTCCACCTCGAGGCGAAAGTCATAGTGCAAGCGGCGAGCGTCGTGCTTCTGCACGACGAAGGTGAGCGAGCCTTTGACCGGCCGGCGCCCCTTCGGGGGCGGCTCGGTCGTCTGCTCGAAGTCACGCTTCTTCTCGTATTCCTTTAGCGCCTTCTCGCCATGCCTGACGCGCTGATCCGTACTCATGGAACGAAGGTCGCGGAGCTTTTTGCGGCCCGCTCGCACGGCATGTGCCTCAATCTACCTTCTGTTGATGTTTTTCGGTGCGATCATTGATCATAACTGGCTTGCGGACGCGTTTACAAGCAGTGTTCTGGCGGCCCGCGGATGATTGCGCGCAGCCCGTTATGCTGGCATCGCCCGAACGCTGGACGCCAAGGGTGCCGTCAGCTACAATCGATCCTTGGTTCAAGCAGGTGCGGCTTGACCGGCTGGCGGATGACGCTGGTCAGGCCTCATCCGGCACCGCTCTTCGTCCTCAGGATGAGGACCACGCTTGAGGCGAAGACCTCCCGTACGATCAGGTCTGCGCCCCAAGCAACTCGCCTGGGCTTGGGCAACGGCGCGGGGGGGCCGTTATCGCGGCCCTTTACGATCATGCAGTCAGCGGCCCATCGCCGATGGAAGGATCCGCAATAGCCGTGCTCACAGTCGCACTCTGGCCTCTGGTCGCCTACTTCGCCGCTGTCGTCGTCGTAGTGACGGGCATGCTGGTGATCTCCGCTGTCCTTGGCCAGCGGCATTCGGAGAGGCAGACCGGCCAGCCCTACGAATCGGGCATCGTCTCGACGGGCACCGCGCGCGTCCGCTTCGACGTGCGGTTCTACCTGATCGCCATGTTCTTCGTAGTCTTTGACTTGGAAGCAGCGTTTATCTTCGCCTGGGCGGTGGCGCTCCATCAAGCCGGCTGGACCGGCTACATCGACATTCTGGTGTTCATAGGGGTTCTGTTCGCTGCCCTGGTGTACCTGTGGCGAGTCGGCGCCCTTGACTGGGGACCATCGGGCCGGAAACGAAGGCGATTCACGGAATAGGAAGGGCATTCAAGAGATGCCGGAGCAGTTGGGTAAGCCTGGGGCCCAAAGGCCGGTGAACCCGGAGGAAGGCCCCTTCGAGGAGGCGGTGAGCCGCACAGTCTTGCTGTCGCGCGTCCAGGATCTCCTGGCCTGGGGACGCAAGAACTCGATCTGGCCGTTCAACTTCGGGCTGTCCTGCTGCTACGTGGAGATGGCCACCAGCCTCACGAGCAAGTACGACATCGCCCGCTTCGGCGCCGAGGTGATCCGCGGCACGCCGCGCGAGGCCGACCTGATGGTCATCGCCGGCACGGTGTTCATCAAGATGGCGCCCGATCATCCAGCGGCTCTACGAGCAGATGATGGAGCCGCGATGGGTCATCTCGATGGGCTCATGCGCGAACTCCGGCGGCATGTACGACATCTACAGCGTGGTCCAGGGCGTGGACAAGTTCCTGCCGGTGGACGTGTACGTGCCCGGGCTGCCCGCCGCGCCCGGACGCGTTCATGGAAGGACTGTTGCTGTTGCGGAAGACGGTCGGCGACGAGAAGCGCCCGCTGAGCTGGGTGCTCGGCCCCCAGGGCGTCGTCGTGCCGTCGATGCCGTCCATGCGTGACTTGAAACGACCCGAGAGACAGAAGGCGACGCTTCTGCGGCCCGTAGACGAGGTCTAAGGGTCGCGCGTCTGCCTTAAGGGCGAAATGGCTGAACTACAACCCTCACCGCGCGTGAGTCATGCAGGTGGCATCCTGCAAGAACTTCGCGATCGCTTCGGCGAGCAGGCGCTCGCGCAGCAGCCGACGTGCGATGGGATCACCACCCTGTGGGTCTCGAAGGACAGCGTGCGGGACGTCCTGCGCTACCTGAAGAACGAGGTCGACCGGCCCTACCGCATGCTGTACGACCTCACCGCCATCGACGAACGCCTCCGCGTCAACCGCCAGGGCCAGCCGGCCGCGGACATGACGGTCGTCTATCACCTCCTCTCCTTCGAACGCAACGAAGACCTGCGTGTCAAGGTCGCCTCTCCAGGGAGAATACCCCCACCTTCCGAGCATCACCGACACTCTGGCCGGCGGCGAACTGGTACGAGCGCGAGGTGTGGGACATGTTCGGCATCACGTTCGACGGCCATCCCAACCTCCGCCGGATCCTGATGCCGCCGACCTGGAAGGGTCACCCTCTCCGCAAGGAGCACCCGGCGCGGGCTACGGAGATGGGGCCGTTCCAGCTTCCGGAAGAGAAGGAGATCGCGGAGCAGGAGGCGTTGCAGTTCCGGCCGGAAGAGTGGGGCATGGAGAGGCAGGGCGAGGATACGGACTTCATGTTCCTCAACCTGGGCCCGCAGCATCCGGGGACTCACGGCGTTCTTCGCGTCGTGCTCCAGCTCGACGGCGAGGAGATCATCGACGCGGTGCCCGACATCGGCTTCCACCACCGGGGCGCGGAGAAGATGGGCGAGCGCCAGTCGTGGCACACCTACATCCCCTACACGGACCGCGTCGAATACCTGGGCGGCGTGATGAACAACCTGCCGTACGTCCTCGCCGTCGAGAAGCTGGCGGGCATCAAGGCGCCGGAGAGGGCGGAGGTGATCCGGGTGATGCTGGTGGAGCTCTTCCGCATCGCCAGCCACCTGGTCTGGTACGGCACGTTCGCCCAGGACGTGGGGGCGATGTCGCCGGTCATCTACATGTTCAGCGACCGCGAGCGCATCCTCGACATCATCGAGTGCCGTCTGCGGCGATCGCATGCATCCCAACTGGTTCCGCATCGGAGGCGTGACGCAGGACCTGCCCAACGGCTGGGACGGGCTGGTGCGTGATTTCCTTGAGTACATGCCGCCACGGATCAGGGAATACGACGGCCTGGTGATGGCCAACCGCATCCTCAAGGCGCGAACCCAGGGCATCGGCGCCTACACGGCGGACGAGGCCATCGAGTGGGGGGTTACCGGGCCCGGGCTGCGCGCCACCGGCCTGGAGTGGGACTGGCGAAAGAAGCGGCCCTACTCGGGGTACGACCGGTTCGAGTTCGACATCCCGACGGCGCAGAACGGCGACTGCTACGACCGCGCCGCCGTGCGCGTCGAGGAGATGCGGCAGAGCCTGCGCATCATCAAGCAGTGCCTGGATAACATGCCGTCGGGCCCGTACAAGTCGGACCATCCCTTGACCACGCCGCCGCTCAAAGAGCGGACGATGCACGACATCGAGACGCTGATCACGCACTTCCTGGGCGTCAGTTGGGGGCCGGTCATTCCACCCGGCGAGGCGATGGTCGCCATCGAGGCGACGAAGGGCAGCAACGCCTACTACCTGATCAGCGACGGAAGCACGATCTCCTACAGGACGCGCATCCGCACGCCCTCGTTCCCCCACCTGCAGATGGTCCCGCTCATCAGTCGCGGCTCCATGCTCCCCGACCTGCTGGCGATCCTCGGCAGCATCGACTTCGTGCTGTCGGACGTGGATCGGTGACGGGAGGAAGAGGATGCTGAGCGAAGAGGAGCGGCGGGAGATCGAGGCAGAGGTCGCGAACTACGAACAGAAGAAGGCGGCCTGCATCGACGCGATGAAGATCGTGCAGGAGCATCGGGGCTGGGTGTCAGACGAAGCGATCCAGGACCTCGCCGGGTTCCTGGAGATGAGCCCGGACGAGCTGGACTCCGTCGCCACCTTCTACAACCTCATCTACCGCAAGCCGGTGGGAAGACACGTCATCCTTGTCTGCGACAGCGTCTCCTGCTGGATCATGGGGTACGACCCCATCCGCGAGCATCTGACGAGCCGCCTGGGCATCGGGCTCGGAGAGACGACCCAGGACGGCCGCTTCACGCTGTTGCCCATCGTCTGCCTGGGGACCTGCGATCACGCGCCGGCGATGATGGTGGACGACGAGCTGTACGGGGACCTGGATCCGGCCAAGATCGACGAGATCCTGGCGAAGCACGAGTAGGGAAGGACTTGGCAGAACAGCCGCTCACCCGCAACGTCCGCCCCGGCGAGGAGCCGCTGGACCTCGAGGCCTACGCGAAGGCCGGCGGCTACCAGGCCGCGCGCAAGGCGCTCGGCAGCATGACGCCCAAGGACGTGACGGATCTGGTCAAGGCATCGAACCTGCGCGGTCGTGGCGGCGCCGGGCTTCCCAACCGGCATGAAGTGGAGCTTCGTGCCCATGGGCGATGACGCCCCACGTCCCAAGTATCTTGTCGCGAACGCCGACGAGATGGAGCCGGGAACGTTCAAGGACCGCGTGCTCCTGGAGGACGACCCACACGAGCTGCTCGAAGGCATGATCTGCAGCGCCTATGCCATCCAGGCCGGCATCGCCTACATCTTCATCAGGGGCGAGTACACGCTTGCCGCGCGGCGACTGGCGAAGGCCATCGCCGAGGCGTACGAGAAGGGCTACCTTGGGAAGAACATCCTTGGGTCCGGCTACGACCTGGAGCTGCATCTCCACCTCAGCGCCGGCCGCTACATATGCGGTGAAGAGACGGGGCTGCTGAACGCGCTGGAGGGGAAGCGGGCCAACCCCAGGGCCAAGCCGCCCTACCCTCAGGTCAGCGGCCTCTTCGGGAAGCCCACCGTCGTGAACAACGTCGAGACCCTGTGCAACGTCCCGCACATCATCAACAACGGCGCCGAGTGGTTCAAAGGCCTGGGCCGCACCGCGGACAGCGGCACGAAGCTCTACGGGGTGAGCGGCAAGGTCAAGAATCCCGGCTGCTGGGAGCTGCCGATGGGCACCACCGTGCGGGAGATCCTGGAGGACCATGCCGGCGGCATGCGCGACGGCCTCAAGTTGCGCGGCCTTCTGCCCGGCGGCGCCTCGACGGACTTCCTTGTCGAAGAGCACCTGGACGTGGCGATGGACTTCGACGCCGTGGCGAAGGTGGGGAGCCGCATGGGCACCGGCACGATGATCATCCTCGATGACAAGACGTGTCCCGTCGGCATGGTGTGGTCCCTCGAACGGTTCTTCGCGCAGGAGTCCTGCGGCTGGTGCACGCCCTGCTGGTCGGGGCTGCAATGGGCGGAGGATATCCTGCGCGGGCTCGAGGCGGGAGAAGGGGAGCCGGAGGACCTCGACAGGCTGGAGTCGCTCACCCGCATGATGGGCCCGGGGCACACGCACTGCGCGCTGGCGCCGGGCGCCGCGGAGCCGCTGCAGAGCGCGCTCAAGTACTTCAAGGAAGACTTCGAACGGCATATCCGTGAGAAGCGCTGCCCCTGGAGATAGTTGATGGCCAGGATCTTCGTCGATAACCAGCCCCACGAGGTCAAGGACGGCCAGAACCTCCTCGAGGCGTGCCTCTCCCTGGGATACAACCTCCCCTACTTCTGCTGGCACCCGGCCATGGGTTCGGTCGGCGCCTGCCGGCAGTGTGCGGTCAAGCAGTTCAGGGACGAACAGGACAAGCAGGGCAGGATCGTCATGGCCTGCATGACGCCCGCCACGGATGGGATCCGCATCTCCATTGACGACCCGGACGCGAAGGCGTTCCGGGCGAGCATAGCCGAGCTGCTGATGGTGAACCATCCGCACGACTGCCCCATCTGCGACGAGGGCGGCGAGTGCCACCTCCAGGACATGATCGTCATGACGGGGCACGACTATCGCCGGTACCGAGGCAAGAAGCGCACGTACCGCAACCAGAACCTGGGCCCCTTCATCAACCACGAGATGAACCGGTGCATCCAGTGCTACCGTTGCGTTCGCTTCTACCGCGACTACGCCGGCGGGCACGACCTCAATGCCTTCGCCCTGCGCAAGGACGTGTTCTTCGGCAGGTACGAGGACGGGACTCTGGAGAGCGAGTTCAGCGGCAACCTGGTGGAGGTGTGCCCCACCGGCGTCTTTACCGACAAGACGCTGAAACAGCACTTCACACGGCAGTGGGACCTCCAGACCGCTCCCTCCGTCTGCGTGAACTGCGGCGTCGGCTGCAACACCATCCCCGGCGAGCGCTACGGCATGCTGCGACGGGTCCGCAACCGCTACAACGGCGAGGTCAACGGCTACTTCCTCTGCGACCGCGGCCGCTACGGCTACGAGTTCGTCAACAGCAGTGAGCGCGTCCGCGAGCCGCTGGCCCGCCAGGCAGCCGGCCAGCCGCTGCAACCGGTGAGCAGGGACGACGCGCTCAAACACGTGGCGTCGCTCCTGTCCGGCAACACGAAGGTCATCGGCATCGGCTCGCCGCGGGCGTCGCTGGAAGCCAACTTCGCCCTGCGCACCCTGGTCGGCCCCGATCACTTCTACCTGGGCCTGTCGGAGAGCGACGCGGGCCTGCTGTCGACCGTCCTCAACGTCCTCCGCAACGGCCCGGCGCGGTCGCCGTCGCTGCATGACGCGGCCCAGGCCGACGCCGTCCTGGTGCTGGGCGAGGACGTGACGAACACGGCGCCGATGCTGGCGCTCGCCCTGCGGCAGTCGGTGCGTCAGAAGCCGATGGAGATCGCCCAAAAGCTGCAGATCCAGGAGTGGGACGACGCCGCCGTGCGAGAGGCCGTCCAGCAGGAGAAGGGGCCGCTCTACGTCGCGGCGCCGTACGGCACAAGGCTCGACGAAGTTGCCACGCGGACCTACCGCGCCGCGCCCGACGACCTGGCTCGACTGGGCTTCGCCGTCGCTCAGGCGCTGGGCGCCGGGGCGCCTGCGGCCTCCTTGCCGGACGACCTGCGTTCCCTGGCCGAGGACATTGCCCGGGCGTTGAAGGAGGCGGAGAGGCCGCTCATCGTCTCCGGCACCGGCTGCGCCAGCCGGGCGGTCATCGAGGCGGCTGCCAACGTCGCCTGGGCGCTCTGTCAGGGCGGTCGGGCGGCCCAACTATGTCTCGTCGTGCCGGAGTGCGACAGCCTCGGCATCGGACTGATGGGCGGCGGAACGCTCGAGGCGGCTCTCGAAGCGGTGCGGGCGGGAGCGGCAGACACCGTCGTCGTGCTGGAGAACGACCTGTACCGCCGTGCGGACGCGGCCGTCGTCGACGAGCTGCTGGGCAGCGCGGCGCACGTCATCGCCGTCGATCACCTGGGCAACGCCACCACGTCGAAGGCGGAGGCCGTGTTGCCGGCGGCCACCTTCGCCGAAGGCGACGGCACCTTCGTCAACAGCGAGGGGCGTGCGCAGCGCTTCTTCCAGGTCTTCGTGCCGGAGGGCGAAATCCAGGAGAGCTGGCGATGGCTGCGCGACGTGATGGTGAGCCTCGGTCGGGCGGAGGCGGCGCAGTGGCAAGACCTGGACGACGTTGTGGCCGCGCTGTCGGCCGCCATTCCTGTGTTCGGGCCCGTCACGGAGATCGCGCCGCCGTCGACCTTCCGCATTGCAGGCCTGAAGATCCCGCGCCAGCCGGCCAGGTACAGCGGGCGCACCGCCATGCTGGCCAACGTCAACGTCAGTGAGCCGAAGCCGCCCGATGACCCCGACTCCGCCCTCGCCTTCAGCATGGAGGGGTACAATGGGCAGCCGCCGGGTGCTCTTATCGCGCGCTACTGGGCCCCCGGCTGGAACTCAGTTCAGGCGTTGAACAAGTTCCAGAGCGAGGTCGGCGGCCCGCTGCGCGGCGGCGACCCCGGGCGCCGGCTGATCGAACCGGCGCCGGTGAAGCAGGTGACCTACTTCCGGGAAGCGCCGCCGCCCTTCCAGGCGCCCGGCGACAGGTGGCTAATGGTCCCCATCCACCACATCTTCGGGTCGGAGGAGCTTAGCGTGCTCAGCCCCGGCGTCGCCGAGCTGGCCCCGCGAGCCCTATCTCGGCTTGAACCCCGCGGACGCCGGCAAACTCAAGTTGCGGGAAGGGGATGAGGTGGTGCTACCGCTCGGCGGGACGGCACGCCAGCTTCCCGTCAAGGTGATGGCCACGCTGCCGAGAGGGATCGCCGGTCTGCCGGTCGGCCTGCCCGGACTGCCAAGCTTTGTGCCGCCGACCTGGACGCCGTTGTTCGCCACACAGACGAGAAGGAAACCGGACAGTTGAACGAGACACTTCGCTCCATCATCATCATCGCCTGCGTGCTGGGCGCCGCGCTGATGACCAGCGCCCTGCTCATGTGGGTGGAGCGCCGGATGCTGGCGCTGTGGCAGGACCGCTACGGGCCGAACCGCGTGGGCCCCTTTGGCCTGCTGCAGCCGGTGGCCGACATGATCAAGATATTCAGCAAGGAGGACTGGATACCGCCTTTCGCAGACAAGCCGGTGTTCGTGATCGCGCCGGCCGTGATCATGGTCACGGTGCTGATGTCCTTCACCGTGATTCCTTTTGCCTCTGACATCGCGGTGGTGAACCTCAACATCGGGCTGCTCTTCTTCCTCGGCATGTCGTCGATGGGGGTGTACAGCGTCGTCCTCGGCGGCTGGGCATCGAACAACAAGTACTCGCTGCTGGGCGGGCTGCGGGCCGCCGCCCAGATGTTGAGCTACGAGGTGTTCATGGGGCTGTCGGTGATGGGCGTCGTCGTCATCGCCGGCTCCTTCAACCTTCGGGACATCGTCGAGGCGCAGAAGGACCTGTGGTTCTGCATCCCCCAGCTTCTTGGCTTCTTCGTCTTCATGATCGCCGGCATCGCCGAGAGCCGGCGCATACCCTTCGACCTGCCGGAAGCGGAGAGCGAGCTGGTGGCCGGATTCCACTCCGAGTACTCGGGCATAAAGTTCGGCATGTTCTTCGTCGGCGAGTATCTGGGCATTGCCCTGATCTCTGCCATGATGGCCACGCTGTTCTTCGGCGGCTGGCTGGGGCCGGTCCTGCCGCCGGTCGTCTGGCTCATACTGAAGACGTTTGTCTTCATCTCGTTCTTCATCCTGCTTCGCGCAACACTGCCGCGACTGCGATATGACCAGCTCATGTCCTGGGGCTGGAAAGTCATGTTGCCGCTGGCATTGCTGAATCTGGTGGTAACGGGGGCTATCGAGCTTGCTGTGGGCTAAGAGGGACGCGGCGTGATCAGCCTGATCAAGGGCCTGTGGACCGTCTTCCTGCACGCTTTCCGGAAGCGCGTGACCATCCAGTACCCGGAGAAGAAGGCCTATCTGCCGCCGCGCTGGAGAGGGCGGATCATCCTGTCGCGCGACCCGGACGGCGCGGAGCGCTGCGTCGCCTGCTATCTCTGCGCGGTCGCCTGCCCGGTGGACTGCATCGCGCTGCAGGCGACGGAAGATGAGAACGGCAGGCGCTACCCGGCGTTCTTCCGCATCAACTTCTCGCGCTGCATCTTCTGCGGCTTCTGCGAGGATGCCTGCCCCACCTACGCGATACAGCTCACCCCTGACTACGAGATGGCCGAGTACAACCGGCAGAACATGGTCTACGAGAAAGAGGACCTGCTGATCGATGGGGTGGGCAAGTATCCCGGCTACAACTTCTACCGGGTGGCGGGATTGGAGATCGGCGGCAAAGGCAAGGGCGAGGCTGAGAATGAAAAGCCTCCTATGGATGTGCACACGCTGCTGCCTTAGGGGAGACACCCTGCGGATTGAAATCCGCAGCTTAGCCGAAGCTGAGGGTTTCAACCCTCAGGGATGGAGCCAAATAGTTGAAAGCCATGAAGGGCCATGAATAGAGACTCGCGCGCTCGTGGTTCGACAGGCTCACCACGAGCGGGAGCGGGCATGTCATGACAGTCGCGTTCTACCTGGCCTCGGGCGTGGCCGTGATCTCGACTCTGGCCGTGATCACCCAGCTCAACGCCGTGCACGCGCTGCTGTACCTGATCGTGTCGCTGCTGGCCGTGGCGGTGATCTTCTTCACGCTCGGCGCGCCCTTCGTCGCAGGGCTGGAGGTTATCGTCTACGCCGGCGCCATCATGGTCCTCTTCCTGTTCGTGATCATGATTCTCAACCTGGGCCAGGAGGCCACTGTTCAGGAAGGCCAGTGGTTGAAGCCGAGCATGTGGCTGGGGCCGGGGGTCCTGGCGCTGATCCTGGTCGGCGAGCTGGTGTACGTGCTCGCCAGGGGCACGACCGAGGCAGCGGGCACGAGCGCTGTGGAGCCGCGGGAGGTAGGGGTAGCGCTGTTCAGCACCTACCTGCTGGGCGTGGAGCTGGCATCGATCCTGCTGCTGGCGGGCCTTGTCGGGGCCTACCACCTCGGCCGCCGCCGCGAGGGAACCGGCGCGGCCTCCCAACAGCAAGTTCGTGAGGCGGCCGGTCCAGAGTCAGGCTCCGGCGATGGCTCGAGAGGCGCGGGCGGAGCGCGTGCTCCCGCGGCCGCCGAGCCGGAGCCGCTGCTGAAACAGTCTTAGCCGAGATCGAGAAGGGGAATCGTCAATGGCTTCGGTCCCCATGGAGAGCGGGCTACTCATAGCGGGCATTCTCTTCATGCTTGGGCTGATCGGCGTCCTGGTGCGGCGAAACATCATCTTCGTCCTGCTGTCGCTCGAGATCATGCTCAACGCCTCGGGCCTCGCCTTCGTGGTCGCCGGATCGCGATGGCAGCAGCCCGACGGCCAGGTCATGTTCTTCTTCATCCTGGCGATGGCGGCGTCGGAGGTGTCCGTAGGCCTGGCGCTGGTTCTTCAGGCCTATCACCGGTTCAAGACGCTCGACACAGACATGGCGAGCAGGATGCGAGGTTAGCTTGCTGAAGCTCCTCTGGCTGGTCCCGATGCTGCCTTTCGCCGGCTACTTCCTGCTGGCGCTGATCGGCGCGCGGCTCCCGCGAAAGGCGGCGGCGATCATCGGCGTCAGCTCGGTAGGGCTGTCGGCTTTCTTCGTCATCCTGATAGCGATTAGCTTCCTGGTCTCGCCACCCGAAGGCGACGCCTACCTCCAGACGGTCTGGACGTGGATCAAGGTGGGTGATTTCCAGCCGCAGATCGCGTTCTACCTCGACTCCATCTCGCTGATCATGATCCTGGTGGTGACCTTCGTCGGCTTCCTCATCCACCTGTATTCCGCGGAGTACATGGCCGACGACGAAGCGTACAGCCGCTTCTTCGCCTACATGAACCTGTTCGTCGGCTTCATGCTGACGCTGGTCCTGGCCGACAACCTGCTGCTCCTCTACCTGGGCTGGGAGGGCGTGGGTCTCTGCAGCTACCTGCTCATCGGCTTCTGGTACAGCGACCCCGCCAACGGGCGCGCGGCCCGAAAGGCCTTCATCGTCACCCGCATCGGCGATACGGCGATGATCGTGGGGCTGTTCCTTATCTTCACCAAGCTGGGGACATTGCAGATACAGGACCTGATGACGCGGGCTTCGCTGCAGTGGCAGGTGGGAACGGCGCTGCCGGTGCTGGCGTCGTTGCTGCTGCTGGGAGGCGCCGTAGGGAAGTCGGCGCAGTTGCCCTTGCAGACGTGGTTGCCCGACGCCATGGCCGGCCCGACGCCGGTGAGCGCCCTCATCCACGCGGCGACGATGGTCACGGCCGGTGTGTACCTCATCGCGCGGACGCACGTGCTCTTCGCCCTGGCGCCCAGGGTCGAGCTGACGGTGGCTGCCATAGGCGCGGCCACCCTGTTGATCGCGGGGTTCACTGCCCTTACTCAGTCGGACATCAAGCGCGTGCTCGCCTATTCGACGATCAGCCAGATCGGGTACATGTTCCTGGCTTTGGGGGTCGGCGCCTGGTCGGCGGCCATGTTCCACTTCATGGTGCATGCCTTCTTCAAGGCGCTCCTCTTCCTGGGGGCGGGAGCGGTCATCATCAGCTGCCACCACGAACAGAACATGTTCAAGATGGGAGGGCTGCGCAAGCAACTGCCGCTGACCTTCTGGACGTTCCTGATCGGTTCGGCGTCGCTGGCGGCGCTGCCGCTGATAACGGCAGGGTTCTACAGCAAGGACATGATCCTCTGGGAGACGTGGTCATCGAAGATCGGCAATCCGGGGCTGTGGGCGGCCGGCCTGGCCGGGGCGCTGATCACGTCGCTGTACACGTTCCGCATGGTCATCCTCACCTTCTTCGGCGAAGCGCGCCAGCAGATCAGCCACAAGCCGGGCCTGGCGATCAGCATCCCCCTGGTGATCCTGGCCTTCCTCTCGCTGGCCGGCGGTTTCGTCGAACTGCCGCGCCCGCTGGGGGACGTCCCGGCCTTCTCGGACTTCATGCACAGCGCCCTGCCGGAGCTTGCGGTCAACACCGCCCGCGGCGGCGCGGGGACGGAGGCCGCGTTCGAGATCATCGCCGCGATGGTGACTCTGTTCGGCGTCTACCTGGCTTTCATGCTGTTCCTGCGCGCCCCGCGGCAGGTTGAGCGGCTGGTGGAGACGCCGGTGGGTGAGAAGCTCCATCGCTTCTGGTTCACCGGCTGGGGCTTCGACTGGGTGTACGACAGGCTGTTTGTCTGGCCCTACGCCTGGATCGCGCGCATCAACCGCAGCGACTTCGTCGACCTGATCTACACAGGCATCGCCTGGGTCAACCGGCTAACTTATGGAGGGCTGCGCCAGACGCAGACCGGGCTTGTGCGCTGGTACGCGATGGGGATCGCCGTGGGCGCAGTCGCAGTCATGGCGATCGTGGTGTTCCGATGATGCTAGTGGCGTTCATCCTCATCCCTGCCGCCGGCGGCGTAGTTGCCTGGATTGCGGCGCGCTGGGGCTCCCAATGGCCCCGCTGGATCTCCCTATTCGCCCTCACGATCGACCTCATACTGGCGGTGGCGTTCTGGGCCCACCACTTCGGGCCGCTGGCCGCCTCGTTCAGCGGCCCCTGGCTGGCCGAGACGAACCACACATGGATCACACAGCTCGGGATCAGGTTCCACCTGGCGATAGACAGCCTGAGCCTCCTGCTGATCGTGCTGACCGCCTTCCTGGGGATCATGAGCGTCCTCGCCTCCTGGCGGGAGATCGAGGAGCGGGTAGGCTTCTTCCACTTCAACCTGATGTGGACGCTGGCCGCGATCACGGGCGTCTTCCTGGCGCTGGACCTGTTCCTCTTCTATTTCTTCTGGGAGATGATGCTGGTCCCCATGTACCTGCTCATCATCCTGTGGGGGCATGAGAACCGCACTTACGCCGCTGTCAAGTTCTTCCTGTTCACGCAGGCCAGCGGTCTCCTGATGCTGGCGGCCATCCTGGGGTTGTACTTCGCCCACGGCCACAGCACCGGGACGTACACCTTCGACTATACGCAACTGCTGGGCACGGCTATGTCCGGGAGGACGGCGATGTGGCTCATGCTCGGCTTCGTCGCCGCTTTCGCCGTCAAGCTGCCGGTGGTGCCGCTGCACACGTGGCTGCCCGACGCCCATACCGAGGCGCCGACGGCCGGCAGCGTGATCCTGGCCGGCCTCCTGCTGAAGACCGGGGCGTATGGGTTGCTCCGCTTCGTCCTACCGCTCTTCCCGAATGCCGCCCTGGACTTCGCGCCGTACGCGATGGGATTGGGGGTCGTCGGCATCATCTACGGCGCTGTGCTGGCATTTGCCCAGTACGACTTGAAGCGTCTGGTGGCATACACCAGCGTCAGCCATATGGGGTTCGTGCTGCTCGGCATCTTCGCCTTCAACGAGCTGGCGCTGCAAGGGGCCGTGATGCAGATCATCTGCCACGGCATCGCGACCGGGGCGCTCTTCATCCTCGTCGGCGAGCTCCAGGAGCGCACCCACACCCGCGACATACGCAAGATGGAGGGCCTGTGGGCGACGGTGCCGCGCATGGGGGCCGTCGCGCTCTTCTTCGCCGTCGCGTCGCTGGGTCTGCCGGGGATGGGGAACTTCGTCGGCGAGTTCCTGGTGCTGCTGGGGGCCTATCAGGCCCGCCTGGTGTTCGCGATACTCGCGTCGCTGGGGCTCATCGCCGCGACTGTCTACGCACTGTGGATAGTCCAGAGCACCTTCCACGGGCCGAACACGGCCGGGTGGAAGCTGCCGGACCTCCGGCCGCGGGAGATGGTGATCATGGGAGCGCTCATGGCCGTCATCATGTGGCTGGGCCTCTACCCGCAGTCGGTGATTAGCACGGCGAAGCAGTCGCTGGACAACCTGCCACAGATCGCTTCGACCTCGCAGGCGGTGTCGTCCCCGCCGGCTGCGGGCGCTGTGGTGCCGGGTGGCGAGTCCCAGCCTAACCTGCTGTTCGGAGACGGCCGATGACAGGCACTGAAATCGTTACCCTGTTGCCGCTCATCGTCCTGGCGGCGGCGCCGGTCGTCATCATGCTGGTGGTCGCCTTCTACCGCGACCACCGGCTGACCGTCGCGCTGACCATGTTCGGACTTGTCCTCGCCTTCGCCATGCTTCCCGTATCGTCACGCACCAGCTCCAACGAGGTGACGGCGCTTCTCATTCTCGATCGCTACGCGCTCTTCTACATGGGGCTGATCTTCGCCGCCGCCTTCGCCGTCGCCGGGCTGGCGTACAGGTACCTGGAAGGGCGCGAGGGCAGCGCCGACGAGTTCTACATCCTCCTCTTGCTGGCCACCCTCGGTTCGGCAGTGCTCGTGGCCAGCAGGCACTTCGCCTCGTTCTTCCTTGGGCTGGAGATCCTCAGCGTCTCGCTCTACGGCTTGATCGGCTACCCACTTAGAGAGCACAGCATTGAGGCGGCGATCAAGTACCTGATCCTGGCCGCGGCCTCGGCGGCGTTTCTTCTCTTTGGCATGGCCCTCATCTACGGCGAAGTGGGGACGATGGAGTTCGCCGGCATTGCCTCGTCCATATCCGGACTGAGCGACATACAGAAGACGGTGCTGATGACGGGCTTCGGCATGGTGGTCGTCGGGGTCGGGTTCAAGCTGGCGGTTGTGCCGTTCCACATGTGGACCCCCGACGTGTATGAAGGCGCGCCGGCGCCTGTGGCCGCGTTCGTGGCATCCGTATCCAAGGGAGCCATGTTCGCGCTCGTGCTGCGGTTCTACACGCAGATCGACTACCGCTCCTACGACTCACTGTTCGCCGCGTTCTATGCCATCGCCGTCGCCTCGATGCTCGTCGGCAACCTGCTTGCGCTGCTGCAGAGCAATGTGAAGCGGATCCTGGCCTACTCCTCCATCGCCCACCTTGGGTATCTGCTGGTCGCCTTCCTGGCCAGCGGCTCGCTGGTGGTGACGGCCGTGACTTTCTACCTGGTCGCCTACTTCGCGGCCACCCTGGGCTCATTCGGCATCATCACGGTGCTATCGGGCCCCGACCGCGAGGCGGACAGCCTGGACGACTACCGCGGCCTCGTCTGGCGCCGCCCCTGGCTGGCAACGGCGTTCACGGCGACGCTCCTCTCGCTCGCCGGTATACCTCTGACGGCCGGCTTCCTGGGGAAGATCTACCTGGTGACCGCGGCCGCGGGGTCCGCCCTGTGGGCGCTGGTCATCATTCTCGCCGTGAGCAGCGTCATAGGCCTGTTCTACTACCTGCGCGTCATCGGCACGATGTTCGCGCACCCGCCGGAGGAGGTTAGAGGACCGGCCGTCGAGCCATCCCTATCTCTGGCCGACAACCTGGTGCTGGCAGTGGTGATGTCAGTGGTGGTCTGGCTGGGCGTCTACCCTGCCCCGCTAATCCACGTGATTGAGGCGATCAGCCGCTGAAGCCGCTGAAAACGCCCCCCCGCTGAATGGCTCCCCCAGCGGACTCCTGACACCATAATGACTCGATCTTGGGCACCCACCAGCGCGAAACCATTCTCATTATCTTGTGGAAACGCATCGGGGGCGGACAATTACGTCCGCCCCCAATATTGAGGATTCAGTCGCCTGCCGACAGGCCGGCAGCCTAAACGCGAGCCATGCTCTGCGAAAGGACGCTCGCCGGGAGCATGCCTTCGAGGACCCTCTCAAGGGCCATGGTATGGCAGCAGAAGCCCCATCCGGCAAAGAAGTCACAGGAGCAATTCCAGCGTTCGTCCTCCAACCACACCTCGTGGGAGTCGTTCTCGCCTCGGAAGCCCACGCGGAGGCTGGAGAAACGGATGCGAATCTCGCTCCTGAGCGTAGCGCTTGGCCTTCTCGATTTTGCCGATGAGACTAGACTGCATCTCTCCTCCTTAGCTCTGTGGCGACCCGCAGAGAAAGAATAGGGCACCGGCCACTGCTAGGCTGGTGCCCATAAGACGCTATTCGATTGTCAGCGCCGCCAGTCATGCCATTTGGCTCCTTTTGGCGCGTGCCCCCGAACTAGATTCGTATTATAGCCCGGGCGGCTCTCGACGTCAAGCCGTATGCGAGGCCGTAACCGGTTCGTCACCGGCGAGCAGGCGGGGCGCCGCTATGCGCCGGCGGGCGAGGAGCGGGGGAAGCGGGCCAGGCACTGGTAGCGCGCCCCGCCCGGTTCGAGGGTGCTCTGCATGAGGCTCAGCGCGTCCAGCGTTGCGCCGGGTAGCGGCGGCAGCTCCAGGGCACGGACGAGGTCGAAGAGGCGGCGGCGGTCCTGAGGGCTGGCCTCATCCTTCACCCGCGCCAGAGTAAGGTGGGCGGCGAAGGGGCGCCGTTCGCGCTCGAAGCCCATAGACTCCATGGCCCCCTCTACCTGCGCCGCCAGTCGCGCCAGCGCTTCGACATCTCCCTCCAGTCCTACCCACACGACCCGCAGGCCGGTGGAGCCGCCGAAGGAGCCGAGCCTTCCCAGCCTCACCGACAGACGGAAGGGCTCGCTCACCGCCCGCGCCAGCGCCCTTTCGATGGCCTCCAGGCGGCGGGCCGGCACCGGGCCCAGGAACTTCAGGGTGAGGTGAATGCCTTCCGGCCGCACCCAGCGCAGTCCCTCGGCGCCCTGCTCCTGGAGGAGGCGCTGGACGGTGGCGAGGGCCTCCCTGGCTTCGCCGGGAAGCTCACAGGCGACGAAGAGGCGGAGACTCGGCCCGCCCGGGCCCGCGTCCCGAAAAGGCCGGCCCGTCGGGGTCGGGCCAGACCTTTGACCCGCGCTCCGGCACGGGGGCTCACGGCGCGTCATGGCGGCAGTCTCAGCAGGCGGCGGGCGTTCTCGCCCAGGACAAGGCGCTGCTCCTCCTCGCGCAGGCCCGCGTCTCGAACCTGGGCCAGGCACCGGCCCTGGGAGAGCAGCGGGAAGTCGCTGCCGAAGAGGATGCGGTCCGCGCCCACCAGGTCGATGGCCCGCCGGTAGATGAGCGGGTCGTAGAGGAGAGGAGTGGCGGCTGTGTCGAAGAAGGTGTTGCTCAGCGCCTCCCTCACCTCCGGCATGAGGGCGTAGAAGGGGAGGCCGCCGCCCCAGTGGGCGGCCACGACCTTCACGTCCGGATACTTCTCCAGGAAGCGGTATAGGGCGGGCGGCTCCAGCCCCATCTTGCCGGGGTAGCGGTGCCCCACCGGCTCGCTGACGTGGAAGAGGAGAGGCAGGTCGTGAGCGCTGGAGGCCCAGGCCAGCAGATCGGCCTCCTCGCCGTCCGCCAGGTCGTAGCCCTGGTTCCAAGGGCGCAGCCCTTCGACAGGCTCAGGACGCAGCTCGCCGAGGCCGCGGGCGCCCGCCGACGCGCAGCGCTCCACCTCGCGGCGCGCCTCGTCGCCGGCCCGGGGCTGCAGGCAGCAGAAGGGTACCAGACGTCCGCCGTTGCGGGCCGCGGCTTCCAGGATGTAGTCGTTCGTCTGTCGGCAGAGGTCCATCTCGCTCCAGGCGAACCCCACGATGACGCTGACATCGACGCCAGCCTCGTCCATGCTGGCCAGCACGTCTTCGGCGCTCGCCAGCTTCGAGCGGGGGTCGCTGTAGAGCTCGCGGAAGGTGGCATCGCGCCGCAGGTACTCGTCGCGCTGCTCGCGCACCTGCGGAGGGAAGACGTGGGTGTGGAAATCGACGATCACGGCGGCCGCTCGAACTGCACTCGGCGGAAGCCCTCGGCGTACTTGCAGCCGGCCTTCTTGCCGACCTCCCGGTGCCAGCGGCGCATCCGCTTCAGCAAGTCTCCCCGCGGCCGCTTTCCGACCTGGCTGGCGTGCTGGCGCAGCGCTTCCATCTTCCGGTCGAAGTAAGAGGTTATGTCAACGTAGTGGTCGGGCTCCTCGGCGCCGGCGAGCCATAGCTCCGAGGCCCGGTAGGGCCCGAGCCCTTCCTCACGGTGCTCGGGATAGAAGAGAAGGGAGCGCGCCGCCGGGTAGATGGCGTCGTAGACCACGCGCCCGACGATGCGGTGGTCCCGATGGTTGAAGCCGCGCCGGAATCCGTCCCAGGTCACCACCACCTCGGGCTGATGCTTCCGCAGCAGCCGCACGATCTGCTCACGGAGCTCCAGGCTCTCCTCCAGGAAGCCGTCGGCATAGCCCAGGAAGATGCACTCCCTGACGCCCAGGACGCGGGCGGCGTCGCGCTGCTCCTTCTCGCGCCGGGCGGCCAGCTCCTGCTGGGAGACGCTCTCGTCGCGGCTGCCCTTGTCGCCGACGTGGCGATGACGTAGTAGACTTCCCAGCCTTCGTCGCACCAGTGGGCGACGGCGCCGGCGCAGAGGAACTCGGCGTCATCGGGATGGGCCATGACGACCATGGCCCGCTTCGTGGCCTGAGATTCAGTCATGCGGCCAGTCGTAGGGGCGCCCCCCTGGGCGCCTTGGGTTGGGCAGGGACAGGGCCCTGCCCCTACGTCTCCCGTCAACAATGTGTTGTTGATGACCGTGAGGCTCCGACAGGTTCGCGGGGTCTGAAGGTCCTCAAGCATTTCCGCTCACCTCTGAGGGTTGAAACCCTCAGCTTCGAGGAAGCTGCGGATTTGAATCCGCAGGGTTCGTCTATTTGGATTAACGCCATCAATCCGCAGGGTTAGTCACTGACCATAAGAGCCAGAGACGCTCGCGGGGGGAAGAGCCTCTCCGGCAGACTCCTCCAGAAGCTCCCGGTACAGTCCCGCCACCGCTTCGGCGACGTTTGCCCAGCGGTAAAGCTCCACGGTCTCGCGGGCCGACTCGCCGAAGCGATGGCGCAGGGTCTCGTTGCCCAGCAGGAGCTCCAGGCGCTCGGCGAAGGGCTCCGGACAGCGCCAGGAGATGAGATAGCCCGTCTCGCCGTCCCGCACCGTGCCCGTTAGCCCGCCGACCCGTGAGGCCACGACCGGCGTCCCGCAGGCCATAGCCTCCAGGGCCACCAGCCCGAAGCTCTCGTAGTACGACGGCACCACACAGACGTCAGCGGCATTGTAGTAGAGTGGCAACTGCTCGTGGTCCACGGCGCCCAGGAAGCACACCCGCTCGCCGATGCCCAGGTCCGACGCCAGGTCCTGGAGGTGGCTCACCTGCTGCCGCGAGCGATTGTCGCCGCCCACTATGAGCACGTGGAAGTCCGACTCGTCCCCGAGCTGGGCAGCGGCGTCGATCAGGATGTCGATGCCCTTCAAGGGCTCGATGCGGCCCACGAACAGAATGATGCGCTCGTCGCTGTAGCCCAGAGCGCGACGCGCCGCCTTCTTGTCCTGGGGTCGGAACAGGTCGAGGTCGACACCGCAGGGCACCACGGCCACACGGTCGGGGTCGGCGTCGTAGAGGCGGGCCAGCAGATGCTTCTCGTGCTGGCTGGCACAGACGATGCGATCCGCCTCAGCGGCCAGCCTGCGCTCCACGCGGATGCGCAGCGGCGCCTCGTGCTCCGTGACGCGCGCCCGGTTCTTCACCTCGCCCAGGGTGTGGAACATCGTGACGTGGGGCAGGCCCCAGCGCTCTTGAAGGCGGAGCGCCACCGAGCCCGAGAGCCAGTAGTGGCTGTGCAGCAGGTCGTAGGTCACGCCCTCGGCGGCGGCGAAGCGGATCAGGTTCTCTTCGAACTGGTCCAGGTAGCGGCGCAGCCGCCCCTTCTCGACCGGCCGTGGCGGCCCGGCCTCCAGGTGCACCACGCGCACGTTCTCGCCGTCTTCCACGACATCAGGGGTCGATGCGTCCTGGCGCCGCGTGAAGACGTCGACCAGGAGGCCGCGCTGCCCGAGCTCCGGCTGAGCTGCCGCACGTAGACGTTCATGCCGCCCGTCTCGGGGCCGCCCAGCGGAGCCAGGGGCGAGGTGTGGTAGCTGATCATAGCGACCCGCCGCATCGCGCGCCCCGCTAGCTCCGCCGCACTCGGCAGCGGTAGATGGGGAGGTCGTGGCCCCCCAGGTCGTACTTGTAGGGCTCGCTGCCGCGCAGGAAATCCACGCAGCCCTTCCCTTCTTTGATGGCGACCTCCAGGCAGAGGACCTTGGAGAGCAGGCCCACCGACAGGGAGGACAGGTCGGGGTCGAAGCCGCTGTTGTAGAGGTGGAGCTGCCGGCAGCAGTCGAAGCAGAGCACCGAGGCCGCCGGGCGGCCGTCGAGGTCCCTCATGAAGAGGCGGATGAGCCCTTCGCCGGCCAGGGCGACCGACATTTCCCGGAAGAAGCCTTCCATCTGGGGCTCATGAACTCTGCCTTGTCGCTGCGGCTGGCGGTGTGCAGTCGGAGGAAGTCCTCGATGCCGGCGGCCACCTCCGGCGGCGAGCGCAGATCAGGGAGCGCCACCCGGGCCCCACTCTGGCTCAGCCGGCGCATCTTGCGTCGCAGCTCGTGACGGTCCTTCCCATTCAGGCGCTCAAGGTACTCCTCCCAGGAGGAGGGCAGCTCTACGTGCGGCGCCACCGCCTCCAGTTCCCTCTCGACCCGCCAGCCCAGGCCGTTTGTCGCCTTGGGCAGCGCTGCCAGCGCCGGCGAGTAGGCGGCCAGCCCCCTCAGGTCCATCTCCTCCCAGGAATCCTCGCCCAGCGAATGGAAGACGGCGGCGAAGAATTCGCCCTCCCGGCCGGGCTCCACCACGAAGTCCATGTAGTCGCAGATCTCATGGTCGCCGACCAGGGCGAGGCGCAGGCCTTCGCGCATGAGCGGCGCTACGCCCACCAGGCGCTCGCCGTCGCGGACGGCCAGGAACAGGGGCTCCCGCCCGTCGCCGAAGTGCTTCAGCCACAGCTCCTGCCAGGTGGGGCGATGAAAGACGTGGGGCTCCGGTGTCCGCGAGACAGGTCCTGCCACTCGTCGCGGAGGCTCTCCGAATCCTGCCTTCGAACCGACAGAGCCATGGGGACTACTTGCCCTGCACCAGAGAGGTGAACTCCGAGCGGCTCAGGGCGCTGCGCTTGAACTGGCCGCGCATGGCGCTCGTTACCATGCGGCTTCCGGGCTTCTTCACGCCGCGCATCGTCATGCAGAGGTGCTCGGCTTCGATGACGACGGCCACGCCATCAGGCTTGAGCACCTCCATGATTGCCTCGGCGACCTGGCTGGTGAGCTTCTCCTGGTTTCTGCGGCCGGCGCGCATACCCCTCGACGACGCGGGCGAGCTTGCTGATGCCCACCACCCGTCCGTCGGGGACGTAGCCGACGTGGGCCTGGCCGTGGAAAGGGAGGAAGTGATGCTCGCACATGCTATAGAAGGGGATGTCCCGCAGGATCACCATCTCGTCGTGGGCGACTTCGAACCCGACCCGAGGTACTCCGTCGGGTCGATGGCAAGCCCCCCGAGGATCTCCTCGTACATCTCGGCGATGCGCCGGGGAGTCTCGCGCAGCCCTTCGCGGGCGGGATCCTCGCCGATGGCCTCGAGGATCTCGCGCACCGCCGCCGCGATGCGCTCCTTGTCGACCGCGCACCTCTCGGCGGGCGCCGCCGTGCCTGTTGTCGGACGCGGGCTGCTCAAAGCGTGTGCTCTACCTCACTCTGGGAACAAGACCGCCCTGGGCGGGCGGCGTAGATGAGCCTGCCTGCCGGCAGGACGCGAAGCGAACCACGAACAAAGGCCTAGCACTAACAGTCTA
>CAVSBT010000002.1:0-12314 GCA_963726245.1 uncultured Chloroflexia bacterium | reverse complement strand
AGTCTCGATGTTCTGCTTGGCCTGGCATTGGAACAGGTACTCGTCACCGAGACGGCGTGCGAAGTGGCCGCAACACGATTCCTCGTGGCCCAGCAAGCCGACGTCCACACCTGCCGTGCTCAGGATCTTCACCAGGGAGACGGGTATGTTCATGCCCCGCTCCTGGACGGCTGCTGTGCAGCCCACCCAGAAGAGGAGACCAGCAGCGCCATTGCTGGAGAGCGGCTTCATGTGCAGGCCGGAAGTCCAATCCATCCTTGAGGCCAGCGCTCCCTTCCAGGGGTGTCCCCTGTCCTGGACTGATCTCAAGCTGGACATGGCGGTGCCGGGGATCTTGCCTTGTTCCAGCACCAGGTTGCGACGCATGGCAATGATCTTGCTGATGGGCTCCACGAAAACGGGACATGCTTCCTCGCAGGCCGCACAGGTGGTGCATGCCCACAGCTCGTCTTCGGTCACCACGCCATCAACCAGGGCTGGACAGGCAACGTCTGGACTTGCCTCTCCGTCACCTTTGCCTCGGAGCAGCGCGGGCCCCTGCTCGACCAGGTGAGCCTTGAGCTCCTGGATTAGCTTCTTGGGCGAGAGCGGCTTCCCGGTGAGAAAGGAGGGGCAAACCTCCTGGCATCTCCCGCACCGGGTGCAGGCGTCGAGGTCGAGCAGGTCTTTCCAGGTCAGGTCCTGGATCCTGGACGCCCCAAAGGTCTCAACGGTCTCCGTGATCTCGATGGGCTTGAGGACGCCCTTTCCGTCCAGAGACTTGAAGAACATGTTCAGCGGCGAGGCAAAGATGTGGTCCAGTCTTGAGGAACCGACGAAGACGTAGGCAATGGTCCCAAGCGATATCAACATGTGGCCCCACCACAGCCCTCTGTGCAGCGGCAGGATCACGTTGTCTCCCAGGCGGCTGAACGCCTCGGCAAGGACGAAGCTCACAGGCGTCCATGCTGCCCAATCAGGATGGGTGTCCAGTTGCGTGGCGGCGATTCGCAGGCCCTGCACCGCGAAGCCGGTGACGATGATCACGGCAAGCAACGTCAGGGTGACGGCATCGTCCAGCACGTTGTCCAGTTTCGCGGGCCTGATGACGTACCTGCGGTAGGCGGCCATGCCAACGCCGGCCAGGACGAGCAGCCCGCCCACGTTCAGGACCAGGTGGACCCCTAGATAGACGTTGCCTTTCATGAAGTGGACGACGTGCTCGCTCACAAAGTCCAGGAACGGTCCCATCATGAGGAGGCCGAATCCACCGAAGATCAGGAGGTGCATCAGCCCCGCATAGCGATCGCGTACGATACGTCGGTGCCATAAGCCGTCGGCCATGGTGACGACGAAGGCCCGTATTCTACTCCCCAGGTTGCTCAGCCTGTCGTCCTCGCTGCCGAGCCGCCAGAGCCGAAGGCGACGGTACAACCCGTAGCAGACGACGGCTGCTAGTATGAACCCCAGGAGATAGACAATCCCCCCGAGCTGGATGTTCCAAAAAATCTCCCTCGAGGCCATTGGCTTCTCCTTTGCACCCTACAATCCACCCTGCAGTCCCTTGACTGTCCCCCCTTGAGTAGGATCCCTCTCAGGTCGGGCTTCCCACCATGCTCGCCACCGGACGTCCTCTGGCTGGGCTCGGCTCACCCTCCGCAGGGGAGAGTCGAGCACTGCGTACACGGGACTGGCCCGCAGGCGGTACCACCACCTCATGTACTGGGCCAGGGGCTCCCACGACCAGGTGGCAGGCACGCAAGTGACGCCGTGCTTCTCAAGGAGAGCCAGGAGGAAGTCCAGGTCCTTCTTCTTGCAGGTCAGGCGGTCCGTCCTGTCCACTATCAGGATCTCGAAGTCCAGGTCGGAGAGCAGCGCCAGCAGGCCCGGCCTGTCCAGGTCCTCTCCCGACCAGCCAATGTCTTCATAGGTGTGGATGAGATGCCATTCGTGGGAGTCGGCACACCCAGCCACCCTTGCCTTCTGGCCTTCGGGGCTGGTCCCCTTCTTGCCCATCTCATCGAAGCCCTGCCTCACGTAGCCTACCGCCCTCATCCTTCGCGGCGGATAGAGATAGGCGGAGCTACCATTCCCTCCCTTCTCCACTGTGGTCCGAAGCCTTGTTTCGAAGCCTGTCATTGTCATCTCTATCGCCCCCATTCCCTGTCGGTTCCAGCCGGAGCTTTGACAATCCGCTGAGCTTTCTGCTCCTGCGTCTCAAGCCTACTGTGCCGCGCCGGTGCTGTCGTCCGCCGCCGAAGCCGTCCTTGTTAGGCATTTGACGCCTCGAAAACGAGCGGAGGTTCGACAAACGGGCGGAGGGTTGATGCAGCCATATGGCCCCCTTTTCGCGCACATGTCGCAACGCTGCGTCAGAAGAACTAGGCATTTCTCTCTAGTTCTCGCCTCTGCGACGCTGGCTAGGGCTGGTCATGAGGGGTGGGACTGGCCGGCTCTGAGGGGAAGGGCGGCAGGCGTAGGCGCCGTCTTGTGATAAGATCAACAGGTGAAGGGCCCACGGATCGGGTGCCGTGAGGGGTAGAGGCGGCTGTCGCAGACGGCGCAGGAAGAGGATGACATGGACAAGATCGGCATCCTTATTGCTGACGACCACACGCTTGTTCGAGAAGGGACCCGCGAACGCCTGGAGCGTGAGGAGGACTTCGAGGTCGTCGGGGAGGCCGCTGACGGCGAGGAAGCCGTTAGGCTGGTTAACCAGTTGAAGCCCAATGTGGCGATAGTCGACATCGCTATGCCGAACCTCAACGGCATTGAAGCGGCCAAACAGATCAAGAAGATGCAGCCGGGTACGGCAGTACTGGTACTCAGCGCCTATGACGACGATCAGTACATCTACGCCGTCCTGGAAGCGGGCGCCGATGGTTACCTGCTGAAGAACGTGCGTGGCCAGCAACTGGTTGATGCCATCCGGGATGTGTGCGCTGGCGAGGTAGTGCTTGACCCGCACGTGGCCCGCAAGGTCGTGCAGTGGTTTTCGTCCCTGAGTCACGGACACCGCGTTGAAAGCGCGGGTGACTACCTTAGCGAGCGAGAACTTGAAGTGCTCAAGCTAGCGGCCAAAGGCCTGAGCAACAAGGAGATCGCCGCACAACTTGCCCTCAGCGTGCGTACCGTCCAATCTCATCTGGGCCGCATCTTTGACAAGCTCGGGGTTAGCTCACGCACTGAGGCCGTGCTACGTGCGCTGAAGGAAGGCTGGCTTTCTTTGGAGAACATACCCTAGGGCATTGACTCAGCCTGGGGTATTGGGGGAGGAAGGGGCATCGAAAGATTGGCTTCTTCACGAAGACAGCCGTTTGAAGTTCTGAAAGAGCCGCACTTCTGGGTCATACTGGCCATCATGACCTGCGGGACAGTCTTCTATTATGCAGACCACATCCCTTTGATAGACTCGGTGGAAACAAAGCCTTCGACTCGACTTCGCCCGACACTCCGTGCACCGGATACTCTCCATTCTGCCCGTAGCCTATGCCGCCTTTGTCTTCGGGCTGCCGGGAGGCCTCCTGGCCTCCTCCGTGATTGCTGCGCTCCTGTTGCCCCGCGTCTTCCTGGTATCCTCGGAGGCCGAAGAGGCCGCAATTGAGGTTGCCGCCTTCCTCTTCATCGGCGCCTTTGTAAGCTGGCTGATAGACGTGCAGAACAAGGAGAAGGCGCGACACAAGCAGACCATTGCATCGCTGGAATGGGCTCAGGGGGAGCTCCAATCACACATCCAGGCTATCGAGAATGAGGAGAGGCGGCTCTCTGCCATCAATGCCGTCTTGGGCGTTGTTACCGAGTCTCTGGAGCTGCGGGACATCCTGGGCCTTGCCATGAACAAGGTCAGCGATGTGATGGGCGTAGAGATATGTTTGCTGTTCCTCCTTCAGGAGGAGGCTGGCGAGCTAACTCTCGAAGCCTATCACGGCATAGCGGACGAGTCCGCGGCTGCCATCAAACCGATCAAGGTGGGCGAGGGTTTCAATGGGCGCGTCGCCCAAACGGGAGAACCATTGGCAATCAGAGACGTCTCTGGCGAGCTGGCACTGTACAGCGGCGTGGGAGGACTAGGCGAGATCCAGACGCAGCTCATCGTGCCCCTGAAGTCGAAAGGCAGGGTGATGGGCACTCTGTGCGCGGCCACACGCAGCCTGAGGGAGTTCAGTGCCGACGAGATAGAGGTGCTGAACGCCATCGGCAACGCGATTGGCGTCGCCATTGAGAATGCCCGCCTTTACCAGAAGGAGCGAGAAACCGCTGAGCAGCTTCGGCAATCGGAAGAGAACTATCGAGGCCTTTTTGAGAACGCTACGGAAGCAATCTTTGTTCACGACCTGGACGGCAAGATCATCGCGGCCAACAGCGCCTGTGAGAAGCTTACTGGCTATGGTCGTGCGGAAATGGCCAGGATGGATATCGGCAGGTTCCTCTCGGGGCAAGGCCGAGAGACTGTGAAGGAGATTGTCAGGAGGCAACTCAACGGCGAGGCCGTCGAGGGTCCCTTCGAGCTCGGGTTGACCAAGCGAGACGGGACGCGAGGCCATCGTGGAGCTCATGCCCAGCTTGATCATTCGAGGCGAGCAGCCCGTAGGCGTCCAGGCGATCGTGAGAGATGTGACCGAGCAGCGGCGAATGCAAGAGAACCTGCGTTTCTACATCTCACAGGTTCTCAAGGCTCAGGAGGGTGAGCGGCTGCGCATCGCCCGCGAGCTTCATGATGACACCGCGCAGGCCCTCACTGGACTCTCTCGTCGTCTTGATATGCTCGTTGACACGCTGGCCTCCAGCGGAAACCAGTTGCCGAAGGAGATCCCGGAGCGTCTTGAGGAGCTCCGTGAGCAGAGCGACAGGATACTGGAAGGTGTACGCCGCTTCAGCCGGGACCTACGTCCGCCTGTCCTTGATGATCTGGGCTTGCTGCCAGCGCTGAAATGGCTTGCGACAGCTCTGGAAGAACAGCACAGCGTAGCGGCAAACATCAGGGTGTTGGGTGAGCAGCATCGCCTCCCGGATGAGGCGGAGCTGGCCCTGTTCCGCATTGCTCAGGAGGCGCTGAACAACGTTAGAAAGCACTCGGGTGCGTCCGCAGTTGAAGTCACGGTGGACTTCAGAGGCGGCGGGATCACCATGATAGTCGCGGACAACGGCGACGGTTTTGAGCTACCGAGGAGCACAAGCGACCTGGCTGCGTCCGGCAAGCTCGGCATAATAGGAATGCAAGAGCGAGTTCGGCTGCTTGGGGGAACCCTAGCTGTACACTCAGAACCGGGCGCAGGGACCCGTGTGCTAGTAACAGTGCCCGCCGAAGCCTCGAGTCTCAGCAGCCCTGCCTACCCCGCCTCGTAGTCCCCCATCGTCACGAACCAGTTCCTGAGGTCGTAGGCCAGACGGCTGGGGCTGCGCTCTTCGTCGTGGCAGCGCACAACAAGACGGAAGGGCCGGGGCTCCAGAAACTTGGGAGCTACCCAGAAGCCCCTCGACCGGAGGAGTCGGAACTCATCCGTATGTCGCAGAGCCAGGCTGGCAAGGATGTCTAGGTCCTGGTCTTCAAAGTAGGAGTACGCCTTGTCAATCAAGAGGCGGCCCGCCGCGCGCCCCTCGGCGCTGGCCTCCACTACCAGCTCCACGATGAGGCCCGCGGAGAACTGACCCAGCGGCGCGGCGCGAAGGACGATGAAGCCTCGTATCTCATCCTCCGACCTGGCGACGAAGGTCGTGTACTCTCTAGTAGGCACGCCCGCGAAGCGCCAGTTGAGGTAGGAGGGGTCCCTGACCACCATGACGGGGAATCGGTGCTGGACCCTGTCCCAGAAGAGGACGAAGGAGCTATCGAAGGAATCGACCTCCCCTATCTCCAGGCCGGGCACGGCCTTCTGCGGCGGCATCGGCGGAGGGGTGCGCCACACGCGCCTGGCGACGGAGGCCGTCTTCGCTAGAACGCGACTGTGCGTTGTCTTCATGGCGAGGCGCTCCGGGTTCAAGGGCCTGACGAGGAGAGGAACCGACCCTATGTTCCTGAACCCAGCCTTGTTCACGAATGTCGAATAGGAAGCCTGGTTGGGGAAGCCGTAGGTGAAGGCGATGCCCTCCTCTGCCGACAGAGCGCAGACATCCTTCAACAGTCCGGCGAGGACGCCGCGGCCCTGGTAGGCAGGATCAATCACCGGGTCCAGCGAAAGGCTGGCGACGCGCACCTTGCCCGAAAGCCTTACTCTGACAGGGGTTGTTACCACCTGGCCGATGAGCCGGCCCGTTTCCGCTTCTCGCGCCAGGGTGGCGATAGCCGGGCCCGCAGGGTTTCGCTGGTACTGCCATTCTTGATAGGCCGGGGAGGCGGCCTCGATGTCGCCCGAGGTCTTGCGTAGAAGCTGCAAGGAATCCTGGGCATCCTCCGGAGAGTATCTGCTCGAAACCCAGCCCTCTTCCTTAGTCATGCTCGAACCCCCGTGGAGACGGACAGCCCTGTCCAGATTGTATGCCCGCTGTCATGGGCCGACCAGAGGTCTGTGCTAGCGGCGGTCACTAGGGGCGGCAGGCTGGCCGGAGGGTTCGCTGGAGGCACCACAAGGGCCGCCAGGCCCTGTGGTGGCGGGGAGAGGGCCCGGCGGCCTGGTGAACCCTCAAGAGAGCCTTTCCGCATCCCTGCCTCAGCCACTCCGAAGGCTCGGGCTCATTATACGTGACATAACGTCAGCAAGCAAGTTACAGCCGGGTGTCCAGGCGGGATGACCAGACGCTTGCTCCCTGTCCTACGGAACGGCCCGAGTTGCACCCAGAAAGCCCGCCGGAAAGGATGGACCGCGCCAAACAGGAGATGAAGTGGGGCCGTGTCCCCCGCTGGTGGTTTCGAGGCGCACGACCCCTAGCGTCCCTGCATGTGGCCCGCCTTGCCCCGCCTAACAATGGGCAGGCCGAGCCTCCTGTCTCGTGGGCATTGTATGCGAGCCCCGAGGGCCGCACAAGGGGGTCGGCAGGCTAGGGCCTCGGCGAATGGAACAGGCCTGTGATCTCCAAAGATGGGGCCCCTGGCGGGACTCGAACCCGCGACAAACGGTTTAGGAAACCGCTGCTCTATCCTAGAGCTACAGGGGCGCCGTGAGTCAGTGTAGCACACGGCCAGGTGGCAGCGAATCGGGCGATCTGCCGCATGAATAGTGTTGCCAAGAGGACCTTTGATGCGAGAGCGCCCAGGCCAATCACTCCGTAAACCGGAACGTGGACAGTATCCCCGTGTAAACTTGGGGCTCGTTGCAAGTGAAGGCTCCCGCAGTGAATTCAACATCGTAGACCAGGCCATTGCGCTGGAAGTAGGTCGCTTCGCCGTACCGGCCGAGGCCTCCAAACCTGTACTGTACGGTCACCGCGTCCGCACCGCCGACGGGAGCAACCTGGTGTTACGGAGTCAATCGAAGCGCCTCCTGCTTCCAACTGTGCCGTCACTTGGCTGACGTAGTCCGTGAGGCTCAGTCCACCCGAATCACTCACGTACACCTCCAAACGACTGCCCACGATGATCCACAGGTAGACCTCGCCACCACCAGGGCCATGAGCTCCTTCGGACTGGTCCGTGAGCGTGCACCGCTGCAGTACTGGAACTCGAATCCAAACTGCTCATTGTGGTATGTCGTAGGGGCCGACACGCAACTCCACGCCGGTGTGGGAGAGGGCAGCGGCGGCGAGGTGGCCCCCGGCGCTGCGCTCATGCAGAACCACACGGCGTCCAGGAAGTTGACGCTCATCAGGTCACTGGCCTGGGGAAAGGCCGGAGAGAAACCCTCGAACTTGTTCAGAGGCCCGTTGAAGCGCCAGAGCGTCTCCACTGTCCCGGCAGGCGTCACCGCCTGCACCACGGTCTGACTGGGGGTGCCGTCGGGGAACGTGAGGGAGATGTTGTTGCAGCCGGGGTAGAGCTGCTGAGTGTGCCGGGTGCCGGGAGGGCGATGCTGGCCACGGGCTGCGCCGAGACTGACGAGCCGCTGCCTGCCAGCAGCGCCATTGCCAGGCCAACCACTATTGCCGTGCCTAGCCGCCGCTTCATGTTGCACCTCCCTGTCCAACGGGTGGCGAGGACGGAAGTATTGTACACCCGCGGGTCAAGGGCGCGCCGGAGGCGTGTGCCGGAGGTATCTAGACCCTTGACGCGCGGGTCGTGGCAGCCATACTGGCGCCCGGTCCGGTCGCCAGGCCAAAGGACGCCACCGGCCGTAGGGAAAGGGGGGCCGCGTTGGATAGACACGATAGCTTTTGGGGTTTAGCTGGGGGCGTGGAACCTGAGGCTACAGCGCATAGCGGGGCCGACTTAGGAAACCGCTCCTCTGTCCGACTCAGCTACAGGGGCGCCTCGAGTCAGTGTAGCACACAGCCAGGTACCGGCGAATGAGGCGAAGCAGGGGTCCGGGAGCCGGGCAGATACGGATGCGATATTAGTACCCCCACCGGCTGCGCCTCGTGCAGAAGTCAGCCGGCAGAGGCACCAAGGCCGTACTGGAGTAGCACGACCTGCCGGGTGTCTCTACGTCGGTTGGGGTCTTCCGCCGCTGCTACCCGGCGGCCGCCAGCGCCGCGTCGATCAGCTGCTTGAAGACATCGTACGGCTGGCGCCGCCCAGATAGTTGCCGTTGATGAAGAAAGCCGGTATGCCGCGGAAGCTGGTCAACCCTGCATCTTGGATGGCCTTCTGCGCGACTTGCTGGTCCGCCTGCACTGCGCTCGCCATCTTCCCCGAGTCCAGGCAGTCATTGAACTTAGCGGTGTCCAGCCCTAGCTGGGCCGCGTAGCCCTTCAGGCTCTCGACTACCTTGGTGGGCCCCGCCGTTGGATCGGGGGTAAGCAGGTTGGTAAGGACCTGCTGGTTCTGGAACAGCAAGTCGTGGTACTGCCAGAAGGACCCCTGCGCATTTGCGCACTCCCCCGCCTCCGCAGCCTTTTGGGCATAGGTATTGCCCTTCAGGGGGTCGTTCATGAATACAAAGCGGATCTTATCCCCGTAGTTCGCCAGTATTTGCGGCAGGGTCTGCTGAGCGAAGCTCCCACAGTTTGGACCCTGGAAGTCGGAGAACTCGACGATTGTGACCTTTGCGTCCGCCGGCCCCTTAGCGGGGTTGTCGCCCGGGTCAATCGTTGATGGTCTTCGGGGTTGGCTCGGCCGTGGGAGTGCCCCCGGTCCCCTGCGTAGCCTGCGCCCCGGCGTAGGCTGTGCCCCGGCGTGGGCTGCGACGTCCTCCGACGTGCCGCCACAGCCCATGCCGGCTGCTGCCGCCACGACCGCGATGGCCACGATCAGGCTTATCGAGAAGCGCAGCCTCAAGTTGGCTGCTTGACTTGAGCTTCCTTTCGCTGAGTCTGCCTGCCTGCGCGATGATCCTCGCTTATCAGGTTGTTCTGCCACTTCATGCCCCCATCGACACAAGAACCGGCTCCCTCTGCCTACCCTCTCGACGTTAGACTGCCTCTACCCTACGGAAACGCCTTCCCCCGGTCAAGGTTATCCTGTGAGGGGACCACCTTCTCGCAGCCGTCGCAGACCCTCGACGCGCGGGTGGTGGCAGCCATACTCGCTGCCGGGTCGGTGGCCAGGCCAAAGGATGGCCACCGACCGCCAGAGGCAGACGTGGGCCGGGTTCGATAGCCAAGATAACTTTGGGCGTGTAGGTGGGGACGTAGAAGCTGGGGCTACAGCGTATAGCGGGGGCGACTTAGGAAACCGCTGCTCTGTCCGACTGAGCTACAGGGGCGCCCTGGTGATCAGAAGCAAGGCTGGAGGCTGGACGCGACCGTCACCCGTCCAACCTCCAGCCTCTGACGCCTGACTTGCAGTTGGTGGAGATAGGGGGATTCGAACCCCCGACCTCGGCGATGCGAACGCCGCGCTCTCCCAATTGAGCTATATCCCCACGTGAAAGGATTATAGAGATGGCCTTTGCAGGCTGTCAAGGAAAGAGGCCCCGGCTCGCCGACGAGGACCTCTTCGGCTAGGGGCTCTCGCCGGATTCGAGGGGTGGGATCTCCTGCTGCGAGTGGCCGTTAGAGCGTATGCAAACGTGGCCGTCGGGGTCGATGGGTTCGCTGCAAAGGGGGCAGATTGGGCGACCGGCGGTGCAGACAGCCTCTGCTCGCTCACAGAAAGCCAGGGCTTGGTCCCAGTTGAAGTGGCAACTGAAGTTCGGCGGCGCGTCTTCGCTGCTGCCCGCCTCATGGGCCCAGAGGATGAGGTGATCGCTGCCCTCATCGCGACCCAAAGCCAGGCGCCCCAGCTTCATATCCACGGTGGGGTGATCGGGGAACGGCCGTTTGGGCGGAGGCCTGGGCTGCGGGTTCTGGCCCAATTGCGCCATCACCTGTCGCAGGGCCAGGGAAAGGGCCAGCAACTGCTGCTTCTCCAACCAGAGGGAAGCGGTCGCCTGATCCTTCCAGGCCCGGATGCGGAAGGTGCGCTTGCCTGGCACGCCGATGGCCTCGGCGTCCAGAGCGTCCACGGGCCCGAAGTCGTAAGTGGCCATAGCTCACCGACGGCGCCTGGAACTCGCGATCGCTCCCTATTCTACTCGAAAAGGGCGGCAGCGTCGGCCTGGGCGGGGATTTCGCGTGGAGCCGTTGTACGGGCTGGCGGGGCCAGCGTGCCGTGAGAAAGTCAGGGAAAGAGCGAGGCCGCTCAGGCGGCCTCGGAGAGGGTGCGGTTGGGCCCGCCGGGCCCCTCGCCTTCGTCCCCCGGGGGACGGGGCCGGAGGCCGGCGCTCGCACCGGGCGGCGGCGCTGTTCGTAGAACGTGTAGCCGCACTGTAGGCACTGGCGGTAGTAGCCCATGATGTCGCGGTCGCTATACAGGTCGCCTTTGCACTTGGGGCAGCCCTTGATCCAGAGCCCCATTGGAAGCCCTCACCTCCGCATCGTCCCGGCACGGCAGCGCAGACGCCGGGACGTCTATTGACATAATATTATACCACGAAGCAGCCTCGCTGTCCCTGAAGACCATGGACAGCTAATCGCGGCTGCGGTCGCTCACTGCGTGCCGGTCGATACAGGGGCGCCTGCCCGAAGGCGGGCGCCGGCGACACTCGCAGGTGAGGCCTCCTGGAAAGCGGTCGAAGTCTAGGCAGCCAGGTCTTTGCGACTGTGCGAGCGGCGCGAAGCGGAGCCCTCCCGGCCGATGACGCGCACCAGGGCTGCGAACTGAGGTATCATGTAGGGGTCGAACTGGCTTCCGGCGTGGGTCTCCAGTTCCCGCAGGGCGGCCTCGATGGCCCGGGCCTGTCGGTACGGCGAGTCCAGGATCATGGCGGAAAAGGCGTCGGTGATGGCCGTAACGCGGGCGCCCAGGGGGATATCCTCTCCCCTCAGGCCTGTGGGATAGCCGGTCCCGTCCCAGCGCTCATGGTGGTGGAGGATGACCTCGAAAACGAGGCGCGAGAGCCAGCGAGGAGAGGAGCGAAGGACAGGCCAATCCTTCACCATGCCGTAGCCGCTCGTGACATGGGTCCGCATCATCACCATCTCTGCGGGGGTAAGGGGGCCACTACGGCGTAGGAGCTCTTCTGGGACGGCGATTTTTCCGAGGTCGTAGACGTGGCCTGCTACCCAAAGCCCGGCCACAGTGTTGGGGTCAAGGCGCAGTCGGTGGGCCAGCATCACGGCATACTGGGTGGACAGGGTGGAGTGCTCGCCGCTGTAGGAGTCGCGCTGGTCCAGGTCGCGGCACCACTCGCGGAGAACGGCGTAAACGCGTCGACCCGCCTCGCCGGGCCAGATTCTTTGTAGAATCTGTTCAGCCTGCGTCATGACCCTATGGTAGTCCTGCCTCATATCTATGAACGAGACTGCGGGGCGGTGATTGCGGGGTGCTCGGTGTCGGTTAGGTGACGGTTGATCAGTGTCCCTAGGTGTCTGGGGCAGGTTGGCGCTTCTAGCCGTGGTTTGGTGTACAATCATGCCGGAGGAAGGCGTCATGACGGCCGCTTCTGAGCAGCCACTTGGCGAAGCCCGCAGGCAAGGAGCAGGCGCCTCGAAGGCGCCGCGCCAGGTGAAGATTGGGGACCAGGAGTGTCCCCGTTGCGGCAAGAGCTTCACCCTGAGCTACTGGAGCGGCGAGCGGATGATCCAGGCTCGCTGCCTGAGTTGCGACCTGAAGTGGCCGCTGCCTGACGTCGTCTGATTGGCGCCGGCCTTAGCCTTCGTTCGGCCTGACCTCCCGGTCGCCGCCTGAGTTTGCCCTTCTTCGGCGGGCTTCATCGCCGAGGGAACTGGTCGGTGGCTGGCCTGGCTGAAATGTTGCAATAGAGGGGTACAGGATGAAGACGGACCGAATCCTGGGACGCGATTCCCTGCTCGCCCTGGGGGAC
>CAVSBT010000001.1:0-44166 GCA_963726245.1 uncultured Chloroflexia bacterium | reverse complement strand
GTCCAGCATATCTCCAACGGCCACCGGAGGGTCGTCGACCCGCGCCGCCGCGAGGTTCCCGCCCTCCACTTCCAGAGGGTTGAAGCGGTCCAGACAGACCACCTCCCGACCCTGCTGGAGGAGGCTCTCGATGAGGTGGGACCCGATGAACCCACCGCCTCCTGTCAATCAGAACTCGGCCAACCATTAGATAGTCTCCTGCCGACTCATCTTCGATGTCGACGGACGATGTCGATGGCTGTCTCACCCACCCTCTGGACCTCGGCTTCCGTCAGGCTCGGGTAGATGGGCAGCGAGACAATGCCCTCGTAGGCGGATTCGGTGTTGGGGAACTGGCCCCGAAGGTCACCGAAGAGTTGGCAATACACGGAGTGATGGTGGATAGGGATGTAATGCACCGAGGTGGCAATGCCTCTCTCTCGCATAAGTCCAATGAACTGGCCCCGGTCGATGCTAAGCATCTCGGTGCGAAGGCGATCACGAACAGGTGCCAGACGTGGTTCACTTCCCCAAGCGCTTCAGGGACAACAATCTCCGGCACAGACTCGAAGAGCTGTTGATACTGACGGGCGACCCGCTGACGGGCCTCTGTTAGGGATGGCAGCCTCGCCAACTGGTGGATTCCCCCTAAGGAGGCAAGGACATCCGACATGTTGTACTTGAACCCCAAGGCTGCGACATCATGGTGCCAGAAGCCGTTCTGGAGTAGCGGGCCCAGGAATCACGGGTGAGGCCCTGGTGAACAAAGAGGCGGGCTCGGCGGGCCAACTCCTCATCGTCGGTGACAAGCATGCCGCCCTCGCCGGTAGTCATGTTCTTGCTGGCGTAGAAGCTGAAAGCGGTCATGTGACCTATGGAACCGATCGCCGGCCTCGGTAACCGGCACCGGCGGCATGGGCCGCATCTTCGATGATGAAGAGACCATGCTACGAGCCAAGGCTAGCAGTCGGTCCATGTCGCAGGGCTGGCCTGCGTAGTGGACGGGGATTATCGCCTTGGTGCGGGGTGTAATCTTTTTCTCCACCTCCCCCGGATCGATGTTGTAGTCGTTCAGGCGGATGTCAGCCAGAACCGGCGTAGCCCCCATGTAGAAGACCACGTTCACGGTGGCACAGAAGGTGAACGGCGTGGTGATGACTTCATCGCCGGGCCGATGCTGGCAGCAGCCAGGGCCACGTGCAGGGCCGCCGTGCCCGAACTGGCGGCGACGGCGTAGGCAACGCCAACGTAGTCCCGAAACGCCTCCTCGAAGCGGCGAACCTTTGGGCCCTCGGTCACCCAGCCCGCGCGCAGGGTATCGATGACCTCGTCAATTTCCTCTTGCCCTATGGTGGGCTTGCTAAGGGGAATGTATGCTTCGTCCATCATGCTGGGAAACCATCCTTACTCATCAGGTCCAGCCCATCCCATGACGACCTTGGCAGAGTCGCCCTCCTGGGCCGGCACCACCTTCAGCCCCGCGATGCCCGCGCCCTCCAGGGCCGCCCGCGCCCGCTCATCGCACCGCATCTCGATGCCGCCCTCGGCCCAGCGCCGAGCGATGGCCGGCAGGAAGGCGGCGGCCACGTCGCGGTGCACCAGGAGCGTGTCGAGGGCGTTGCAGATGGTGTAGCGACGGCACTTGGCGTTGTAGGCGATGTCGGCCGCCTTCGCCAGGTCCGCCTCGCGGTCCACGTAAGTGTGGCAGACGCCGATGCCGCCGATGAGCACCGGCATGGTCGCGTTCTCCACCACGAAGTCGATGAGGCCGCCACCGCGGGGCACCACCAGGTCTATGATGTCGCGCATCTTCAGCATCTCGCCTACCAGGGCGCGGTCCGTGCTCTCGATGAACTGGACGGCGCCCTCGGGGACGCCGGCGGTTGTGGCGGCGCCGCCCACGACGCGGGCCAGGGCGCTGTTGGAGTGAATCGCCTCCTTGCCCCCGCGCAGGATGCAGGCGTTGCCCGACTTCAGGCAGAGGGTCGAGATGTCCACGGTGACGTTGGGACGGCTCTCGTAGATGCAGGCCAGCACGCCGAGGGGCACCCGCATCTTGCCGACCATCAGGCCGTTGGGGAGGGTGCGCCCGTCGAACATCTGGCCCACCGGGTCGGGCAGGGAGGCCACGGCGCGGACGTCGGAGGCCATGGTAGCAAGGCGGTCGTGGTTGAGGAGCAGGCGGTCGAGCATGTAGTCGCTGGCGCCGCCGCTGCGGGCCGCCTCCGTGTCGCGGGTGTTGGCAGCCAGGATCTCCTTCTCGTGGGAGAGGAGGGCATCGGCGATGGCGACGAGAGCGGCGTTCTTCACCCGAAGTCGCCCTCCTGGGCCGGCACCACCTTCAGCCCGGCGATGCCCGCGCCCTCCAGGGCCGCCCGCGCCCGCTCATCGCAGCGCATCTCGATGCCGCCCTCGGCCCAGCGCCGAGCGATGGCGGGCAGGAAGGCGGCAGCCACGTCGCGGTGCACCAGGAGGGTGTCGAGGGCGTTGCAGATGGTGTAGCGACGGCACTTGGCGTTGTAGGCGATGTCGGCCGCCTTCGCCAGGTCCGCCTCGCGGTCCACGTAGGTGTGGCAGACGCCGATGCCGCCGATCAGCACCGGCATGCGTGGCGTTCTCCACCACGAAGTCGATGAGTGCCGCCGCCGCGGGGCACCACCAGGTCGATGATGTCGCGCATCTTCAGCATCTCGCCCACCAGGGCGCGGTCCGTGCTCTCGATGAACTGGACGGCGCCCTCGGGGACGCCGGCGGCGGTGGCGGCGCCGCCCACGACTCGGGCCAGGGCGCTGTTGGAGTGAATCGCCTCCTTGCCGCCGCGCAGGATGCAGGCGTTGCCCGACTTCAGGCAGAGGGTCGAGATGTCCACGGTGACGTTGGGGCGGCTCTCGTAGATGCAGGCCGAGCACGCCGAGGGGCACCCGCATCTTGCCCGACCATCAGGCCGTTGGGGAGGGTGCGCCCGTCGAACGATCTGGCCCACCGGGTCGGGCAGGCGGCCACGGCGCGGACATCGGAGGCCATGGTGGCGAGGCGGTCGTGGTTGAGGAGCAGGCGGTCGAGCATGTAGTCGCTGGCGCCGCCGCTGCGGGCGGCCTCCGTGTCGCGGGCGTTGGCAGCCAGGATCTCCTTCTCGTGGGAGAGGAGGGCATCGGCGATGGCGATGAGGGCGGCGTTCTTCACCACGGTGGAGACCGTGGCCAGGCGGCGGGCGGCCGCCCGCGCGGCGGCGCCCTTGGTCGCCAGCTCTTCGCTGCGGGCGGTGTCGGAGCGCTGGGGGAAGATGTCGTGGTCATAGCAGGCCGGTCCTTTCCAGCCGGTCCGGGGCGCGGAAATGTCTCGGTGATGCCTAGTCTAATCGTACGGGCGGCATCTGGCTAGTCGGGGCGGCGCGCGGGGCTGGTCACTTCCTCCCCCGCTGGCGGCGGAAGCGGCGCGGCTGGCGTGAGGGGTCGGCTTGGGTCTTCAGTAGCGGCGCCAGGAGCTGCGGGCGCGGGCGGCGTCGCCGGCACGGACGTGAAAGGAGTAGTCGAAGGTGGCAGCCCGCGTCCCAAGGTAACCCGGAAGCGGGTTGGCGCTCTTCACCACGACGGGGATGCCGCTGTTCCGCAGCATCTCCGCCCACATCTCGGCGTCGGGATCGCTCAGGCCGCCCACGAGCTCTACCAGGGGCTCTTCGTCGTAGCCCAGCCATCGCTTGAGCCAGCGCAGCATCTCGCCTTCACCGTGCGCCAGATTCTTCGCCTGATGGCGGACTCAGAATGACTGGTTGCCTGCTCTGTCACTCTGAGCGCAGCGAAGAGTCCGGTCCTGTCTCATACCACCCATCGGCCAAGTCCTGCCACTCGGGATTCGCCGACTCTATCAGTGCCACCTTCTTGCTTCTCAGCCAGCCTTTGATCTGCTTCTCGCGCTGGATGGCAGCCCGAACGTCATCGGTTGCCTCATAGTACACCAGCATGGCGATGTTGTACTTCTCAGTGAACCCTTGGGCCAGCTTGTGCTTGTGCTCACACACTCGCCGCTCGAGGTTGTTCGTGACGCCTGTGTACAGCGTTCTCGAGCGGTTGGTCATGATGTAAACGTAGTATTGACCCATGAGGTCGGTCTGAGATTCTTCGCTGCGCTCAGAATGACACGTTCCTTGAGCCGCGACTGCTGCCAATTGTGTCACCCTGAGCGAAGCGAAGGGTCTCGTCAGGATTCTTCGTCCGCCTCTGGCGGACTCAGAATGACACGGGCATCACAGCAGCACCAGGTTGTCGCGGTGCACGACCTCGGCGCCGTACTCGTGGCCCAGCGCCTCGGCGATGCGGTCCGAGCGCAGGCCGCGGATCGCCTCCACCTCGCGGTCGTCGTAGTTCGTGATGCCGCAGGCGATGCGCCTGCCGTCCGGCGCGTGGATGTTGACGGCGTCGCCCCGCTCGAAGGGCCCTTCCACGTCGAGCACGCCGGCGGGCAGGAGGCTCTTGTTCTCGCGTCGCAGCGCCCGCGCCGCCCCCGCGTCCACCACGATGCGGCCGCGCGTCGCCAGGCCGGAGAGCATCCAGCGCTTGCGGCTCTCCATGCGGTCCGTCGAGGCCGGGAAGAAGGTGCCCAGGCGCTCGCCCCCGGCCAGGCGCACCAGCACGTCGCGCTCGTGGCCGTCGGCGATGACGACGTCGGCGCCGCCGGCGGTGGCCAGGCGGGCGGCCTCGACCTTGGTGGCCATGCCGCCTACGCCGCGCGAGCTGGGGCCCCCGGGCTACCCTCGAGCGACGCGCTCTATCTCCTCGTCGATGCGGTCCACCTGGGCGATGAGGCGGGCGCCCTTGTGGCGGCGCGGGTCGGCGGTGTAGAGGCCGGCGGTGTCGGTGAGGAGGGCCAGGAGGTCGGCGTCGACCAGGTTCGCCACCAGGGCCGACAGGCTGTCGTTGTCGCCGATCTTGGCGCCCTCGATCTCCTCCACGGCCACGGCGTCGTTCTCGTTGACGATGGGGATGGCGCGCAGCTCCAGCAGGGCGAGCAGGGTGTTGCGGGCGTTCAGGTAGCCCACGCGGTCGGACAGATCGCGGCGGGTGAGGAGGGCCTGGGCGACGACGATGTCGTGCCAGGCGAAGAGCTGGTCGTAGGACTGCATGAGGTGGCTCTGGCCGACTGAGGCCAGCACCTGGCGGAAGGGCATGTCGCGGCGACCGCGCGTCAGCCCCAGGCGATGGCGCCCGGCGGCGATGGCGCCCGACGTGACCACGATGACGTCGACGCCCCGGCGGTGCAGGCGCGCCACCTGGCCGACCAGGGCGGACATCGTCTCCAGGTTCAGGCGGTCGGTGCCGGCGGTGAGGACGTTGGTGCCGAACTTGGCGATGATGCGCCGGTAGCGGAGCCCCTCGCCGGCGGGAGTGATCGCCTCGCCGGCAGGAGTGATCGCCTCGCCGCTGTCACGGCCGGGTCCGCTGCGTCTCTTCTTCTCTGCCATCGTATGCGAGACGCGCCCCCATGGGGCGCCGTCGGCCCGAATTATAACGCGCGCTTCACAGGCTCACAAGAAAACTGTGGCCGGCGCTGTTGACACCCTCGGGGGGCGCACGTAAGATATTGGTGGGCGGCACCCCCCAAGCGGTGCCGCTGAGTCTATTCTAAGGGGCAAATGCCAAAGTACATATTTGTGACGGGCGGAGTGGTCAGCTCCGTCGGCAAAGGCATAACGACGGCGGCTATTGGCCGCATCCTCAAGAGCCGCAACATCTCCGTCGCCATCCAGAAGCTAGACCCCTATCTGAACGTCGACCCCGGCACCATGTCACCCTACCAGCACGGGGAGGTCTTCGTGACCAGCGACGGGGCGGAGACGGACCTGGACCTCGGCCACTACGAGCGCTTCGTCGACCTGGACCTCACCCGCAGCAGCTCGGTCACCACCGGCCAGATCTACCAGACGGTCATCGCCAAAGAGCGCCGGGGCGACTTCCTGGGCGGCACCATCCAGCCTGTGCCTCACCTCACCAACGAGATCAAGAGCTGCATCCGCGGCGTCGGGCGTGAGACCGGCGCCGACGTGGTCATCGTCGAGGTCGGAGGCACCGTCGGTGACATCGAGGGCCAGCCCTTCCTGGAGGCCATCCGCCAGATGCGCAACGAGGAGGGCCGCGACGACACCCTGAACATCCACGTTACCCTCTTGCCCTACATCTCCACCGGCGAGCTGAAGACCAAGCCCACACAGCACAGCGTCCGCGAGCTGCGCAGCATGGGCATTCAGCCCGACGTCATCGTCTGCCGCAGCGATCACCCGGTCTCCCAGGACATCCGCGACAAGATCTCGCTCTTCTGCGACGTGCCGCCGCGGGCTGTGATGCCTCTGCGCACCATGCCCAGCATCTACCAGGTGCCTCTGGTCCTGGAGGAGATGGGCCTCGGCGACTACGTCATCGAGCGGCTGAACCTGCCCGCCGGCGCGCGGGACCTCTCGGAGTGGCGGCGGCTGGTGGACAGGCTCATGAACCCCTCGGGCCGCGTGACGGTGGCCATGGTGGGCAAGTACGTTGAGCTTCACGACGCCTATATGTCGGTCAAGGAGTCGCTCATCCACGCCGGCATCTACCACGACGTGGCCGTCGAGCTAGAGTGGGTGCACTCGGAGGCCCTGGAGCGGCAGGGCGCCGAGAGCCTCCTGGCGGCGACACAGGGCATCGTGGTGCCGGGGGGCTTCGGCGAGCGCGGCATCGAGGGCAAGATCGACGCGGCGCGCTTCGCCCGCACGCGGGGTATCCCCTACCTGGGCCTCTGCCTTGGCCTACAGGTGATGGTGGTCGAAGCCGCGCGCACCGCCTTCAGCAGCGACGCCCCGAACTCCACCGAGTTCGACCCGGAGACACCGTACCCGGTCATCAGCCTGCTAACGGAGCAGCATGGGGTGCGAGACAAGGGCGGCACGATGCGCCTGGGCAGCTATCCCTGTCGCCTGGTGCCCGGGACGCGCGCCTACGCCGCCTACGGCGAGGAGATGATCTCCGAGCGGCACCGCCACCGCTACGAGTTCAACAACCGCTTTCGAGACGATCTGGCGCGGGTAGGGCTGGTGCCCAGCGGCCTCTCGCCGGACGGCGAGCTGGTGGAGATCTGCGAGATAGAGGGGCACCCCTTCATGCTGGGGACCCAGTTCCACCCGGAGTTTCGCTCCCGCCCCGACCGGCCTCACCCGCTGTTCCGGGACTTCCTGGGGGCAGCCATCGCAGCGCGGCCCGGCGGCATAGCCGAGGAAGCGGCAGGGCAGCGTCGTTAGCACACCGGCGGGCGGCTTTGCGGAAGGGTGAAGCCTGCTGGCTCGATCCCAGGAATATAGGGACGGCGGAGACTTCCGCCACCGGATGGCGATAGGTACAATTCCTGAGTAGGCACCGGGGCCTCAGGCCGGGCCCCTGATCAGTCGCCTGTGGTTTGCCGATAATCCTGCTGGAAAGCTCCAAGATGCGCATCTTCCTCGACACGGCCAACATCGACGAGATCCGGGAGGTAGCCCGCATGGGCATCCTCTCCGGAGTGACCACCAACCCCACTCTCATGGCAAAGGAAGGCGGCGTCGCCTACCGAGACCGTGTGGTGGAGATCTGCGAGGTGGTGAAGGGGCCCGTGTCGGCGGAGTGCATCTCACGAGAGGTGCCCGGTCTCCTGGAGGAGGCCCGCGCCATCGCCGCCTGGCACGAGCACGTGGTCGTGAAGATACCGTGCGATGCCGTCGGTCTGGAGGCGACTTCCCTCCTCGCCAAAGAGGGCGTGCGCATCAACATGACGCTGGTCTTCTCCACCAACCAGGCGCTGCTGGCCGCTGTGGCCGGGGCTACATACATCAGCCCCTTCGTGGGCCGCCTGGACGACGCCGGCCACGATGGAATGGAAGTGGTGCGCGAAGCGGTGGAGATCTTCGACCGCTACAATCTGCCGGCGCAGGTGCTCGCGGCGAGCCTGCGCCACCCGCGACACGTGGTGGCGGCGGCCCGCGCCGGCGCCCACATCGCCACCATGCCCTACGCCGTGCTAAAGGCCATGATCAAGCACCCGCTGACCGACGTGGGCATCGACCGCTTTCTGGCCGATGCGCGTCGCTACATGCAGGTGTGATTTTTTCTCTCGGTGGAGGTCTCAAGGGGCTTGCGCTTGGCACCGGCGCTAGTATATGATGCCAGCCGCTAAGGACGGCGCAGTTCTGCCTCGAGGCAGGTCACATCTCCTAGCGCCGTGTGACTTCCCCGAACTGTCAGTGTCTGCCAAGCCCAGCACTTCAGGCTACGGGTGACGACCCAAGTGAACATCGCTGAACTAGAAACCAGAACACGCGAAGACTTGATGGAGCTCGCGAAGGAGCTCGGCATCTCAGGCTTCAGCAGCCTGAGGAAGCAGGACCTCATCTACCGGCTCCTCCAGGCGCAGGCCGAGAAAGATGGGAACCTCTTCGCTGGTGGCGTCTTGGAGACCGTGGACGATGGCTACGGCTTCCTGCGCGGCGAGAGCCTGCTCCCTGGCCTCAACGACGTCTACGTCTCCCAGTCCCAGATCCGTCGCTTCGCCCTGCGCACCGGCGACTACGTCACCGGCCAGGTGCGACCGCCCAAGGACAGCGAGAAGTACTACGGTCTCTTGCGCGTCGAGGCGGTCAACGGTCTGGACCCGGAGGTTGCCAAGCAGCGCCCCTACTTCGAGAACCTTACCGCCATCTTCCCTAACCGGCTCTTGGACGTGGAGTTCGATCCTCAGAACCTCTCCACGCGGGTTATCAACCTTCTCTCGCCCATCGGCCGGGGGCAGCGTGGTCTCATCGTTTCGCCCCCCAAGGCGGGCAAGACCTTCCTCCTCAAGGCCATCGCCAACGGCGTGAGCCACAACTACGATGACATCCACCTCATGGTGGCCCTCATCGGCGAGCGGCCGGAAGAGGTCACGGACATGATCCGCTCCGTGGACGGTGAGGTCATCGCCTCGACCTTCGATGAGCCGGTGGAGGAGCACACCCGGGTGGCGGAGATGGCGCTGGATCGGGCCAAGCGGCTGGTGGAATCCGGCAAAGACGTCGTGATCCTGCTCGACAGCATCACCCGCCTCACCCGCGCCTACAACCTGGCCATGCCTCCCAGCGGTCGCACGCTCACCGGCGGCATCGACCCCATCGCCCTCTATCCGGCCAAGCGCTTCTTCGGAGCGGCGCGCAACACCGAGGAGGGCGGTAGCTTGACCATCATCGCCACCTGCCTCGTCGACACCGGCAGCCGCATGGACGAGGTCATCTACGAGGAGTTCAAGGGCACGGGCAACATGGAACTCCACCTGGAGCGCAGGCTGGCGGAGAAGCGCATCTTCCCGTCCATCGATATTCACCGCAGCAGCACCCGCCGCGAGGAGCTGTTGCTGCCCGACTCCGTGCTCAAGCAGGTGTGGCTGGTGCGCCGCATGATGGCCGCTATCGGCTCCAACTCACCCAACCCGACGGAGGCCACGGAGCGCCTCCTGGAGCGCATCGCCCGCAGTCAGACCAACGAGGAGTTCCTCACTACCCTCAAGCAAGAAGTGTAGAGCGGCCGCCCCTGGGCACCGTCCCCAAGTGTCTCCCATCTCCTGCGCTTTTCGCCGCCCCCTGCCGAGAATCGCAGCTTCAGAAGCACCCCGTGGGTCATCTCTTTTTCGGCCTGAAGAATATTTCGCGGAATTCGCGGTTCGACCCCCTTGACAACATGGTGTAAAATGCTTGCGGTGTGTTTATCGGGCGGGGTACCGGCAGGACGGTGAGACAGGGGTCTCGCCTAGAGTAGGAGGCCCAGAGCATTAGAGGCACGCTCGGCCAGCGTCCTTCTGCAAGGCTGCGTTGGACGCTCTCAAGAGGGCTGGTGAACGCTTCGCCGCCGGCCCTGCCCCACGTAAAGGGAAACCGCAGACCCTTCATCCACGGGCTCATCCTCTTGCTCGTTGTGGGTTCTGTTCTTTCCACGACTCTTGCCCCTGGCCACCTGTTCTCCGTTTCCCATTCTAGTGCCAATCCCGTGACCGGACTCTCGCTGCCGGGGGTGGCTGCCGCCATTCCCAAGGGCTTCAACCCGGTGATAACACCGGAGGCGCTGGCAGAGAGCGTGGGGTTCTCCCAGGAGGTGACCCAACTGGAGAGCATGACCCCGACCCACCAAGCGGAGGAGCCGGTCGGCCGCGTCTACGCCTCCGCCGTGACCCCGGAGCCGGGAGCGACTCCCGCCGCGGCGACGATCCTGGAGCCCGTGGCGACTCCCCCGGCGACAATCCCGGAGCCGCCGCCCATCTTCACCATCTATGACGTTCAGCTCGGCGACACGGTCAGCACCATTGCCGCTCGGTTTGGTCTCCAGCCTGAGTCGATCATTGCGAACAACGTCGAGATTAGTGACAAGGACTTCCTGGCTTTGGGGCAGCAACTGCGGATCCCGTCCGCGGACGGCGTGATTCACGAGGTGAGGCTGGGGGAGACTCTCAGCGACCTCGCGTCCCGCTACTCCGTGGACCTGAACGCCATAACCACGTTCACCTCGAACGGCATCAAGACGCCGGATGACATCCACGAGAAGCAGCTCGTCTTTGTGCCAGGCGGGACGGTGCCGCCACCACCGGCGCCCACGCCAGCGGCCGCGGCGGTAGCGTCCACGCAGCCGGCCACCGGGGACATGGCTGCCGCGCCGGGTGCGCCGTCAGCGGCGCCCGTTACCCCCTCTGCGGGCCTGATCTGGCCCACTAGCGGGCCCATCTCCAGCTACATGGGCCCGTCTCATCCCCTGGGCATTGACATCGACCTCTACAACAACCCGAATGCGCCCATAGCGGCCGCCACCTCCGGCGTCGTTACCTTGGCCGGCGGTGACCCCTGCTGCTCCTACGGGCTCCACGTCGTCGTCGTCAGCCCGGGCGGCATCGAGACCCTCTACGCGCACCTGAGCAGCATCAACGTCGCGCAGGGCCAGCAGGTGTCGCAGGGCACCGTCCTCGGCTACGGCGGCTGCACGGGGTACTGCACCGGCAACCACCTCCACTTCGAGGTCATCGACAACGGCACCCGAGAGGACCCGCTGAGCTACTTACCCTAGTCCCGCAAGGGACGCGATTGACCTCGAAGGCCAGGCTTGCAAGCCTGGCCTTCAGCATATGATGTCGAAAATGCGCTATGCGGGCTTTGGTCCTGATCGCGCGGCGGGGACGGCAGGCAGCGCCGGTTCCGGTTGCTCCGGCCAGGAGGCGGGACGGAGGCGTACCACGGCCATGGTGAGCAAGCCGGCGCCCAGGCCGAGGATAGACACGAACTGAGGAACGGTGATCCAGTCCTTGATGACGAAGGCGCTGTCGACCCGCAGGTAGCTGACGCCGAAGCGCATCAGCGAATACAGCACCAGCAAAGAGGCGAAGGCACAGCCCGCTTTGAGCCGGAGCCGGAGCACCATAAGGGCTATGATGCCCAGGATCAAGAAATCGCCGATCATCTCGTAGGCCACGGCCGGGTGCTGCGGGCCGTAGCCAAAGCCCGGGCTGTGGACGTTGGTGTACTCCACTGCCCAGGGCAGGTGGGAACTCTTCGCGAAGGTGTCCCCGGTCACCAGGCAGGCGATCCGGCCGACGGCCATACCGAGGATCAGGCCCATGGCGCCGACGTCCAACCCGCGCCAGGGGACAAGACGGCGCCAGAGGCCGTATGCCAGGCCACAGACGATGCCGCCGATGATCGCACCCCAAATGGAGATGCCGCCCTCGGTCACGCGGAACATCTCCCAGGGCATTTCCATCGACTTCCAGTTCTCCATTACGTAGAGGGCGCGGGCGCCGACGATGCCCCCGGCCACACCGGCAAAGGCCACGCTGTAGGCAACGTCTTCCTCGTAGTTGAAGCGCTTGCCCAAGTTCACCGCCAGGCTGACGCCCGCCACGATAGCGGCCGCCGTGATCAGCCCGTGCCAGGTGACCAGCAAGCCCCCGACTCTGAATAGATCCGGGTTCAGCCCGATCCTAATCGTCAGCAGCATCGAGTCTCACCCACCGCGGCGCCTCCTGGAACGGCTCGTTCCGCGAAGGATAACAGCTTGGCCTGGCGGACGGCAACTTGAACCCGCGCCGGGTAGTGGGTCAGTTAGAGTTTGGCGTTGATCCAGTCAATCGCGACTGGAAAACTGTCCTAGCTGAGACTCAGGCGGCTTTCGAGGCCTGGCAGACTTGGCGATAAGCACCACTCGCCTGTCAAACTGACCCACTACCCCGCGCCGGGGTCAGCGAGACGGCCCGCGGTTAGGCCCAAGCCTATCGCTTGTAGTCCAGAACGGCGACCTGGGTTTCGTGGGGAAGGCTGCCGTGGCTGACCGAGAGGCGTGGCTGAGGGGTGAGAGTGGGCGAAGCGCCCGCCTCCTTGAGGAAGCGGTCCAGAGGGTCCAGCGTCCGGGTGGTGGCGGGCGTGGCGTAGTGCATGGGGATGACCAGCTTGGGCTCGAGCAGGCTCACGGTTTCGGCGGCGGCGGTGGCGCCCAGGGTGTTGGCGCCGCCCACCGGCACGAGCAGGATGTCGATGCCGCCCATGGCCTCCACCTGCTCCGGCGTCGGCAGGTGACCCAGGTCCCCCAGGTGGCACAGACGCAGGTTCTCCGCCTCGATGATGAAGGCGATGTTCACGCCCCGTTGAGCGCCCCGCTGGTTGTCGTGGTAGGTACGGATGCCGGTGATGAGGACGCCGGCCATCTCGTACTCGCCGGGGCCGCGCACCACGCGTGGTGACCCCGCCACGCCCTCTACGGCGCTGTGGCCTTCGTGGTCGTGGCTCACCGTAACAATGTCGGCCGTGGGGCGCCCCATGTTGTAGCCGGTGCTCTTAGGACAGGGATCCGTGAGGATGGCCGCCTCACGGGCCCGCAGCCGGAAGCACGAGTGGCCCAACCAGACGATCTCCATCAATCTCTCCGAATGCGCCTCAGCCTATGATAGCCGGATTGGAAGCTATGGTCACGGGGTGTGGTGCAGCTTGGCAGCACAGCGAAGGGGCGCCGCGGCGCCCCCTCGTCACTCAACGTGCCTTTCGATTCAGGTTAGTAGCCGGTCCGGGCCATGCGATGCAAACGGGCTACCCGCTCTTCGATCGGCGGGTGGGTGCTGAAGAGGGTGGCGATTCCCTCGGCCTTCAGCGGGTTGACGATGTACATGTGGGCCGTGGCCTCGGTGACCGCGCTGTCCGCCATGGGCTGGCGCTGCACCCCAATGTGCAGCTTCTCCAGGGCGCTGGCCAGCGCGTCCGGGTCGTGGACCAGGCGCGCACCGCTCGCGTCCGCCTCGTACTCCCGCGACCGCGAGATGGCGAGCCGGATCAGGGTCGCGGCCAAGGGCGCCAGGATGATCGTGGCGAGCATCGCTATCATGCCCAGCGGGTTGTTGCGGTCCCGCCTTCCGCCGCCGAAGATGAGCGACCACTGGAGCATCCAGGCGATCATGGTGATAGCGCCGGCCACCGTCGCCACCATCGTGTTGATGAGGATGTCATGGTTGCGCACGTGAGACAGCTCGTGGCCGACGACGCCCCGCAGCTCTCGCTCGTCAAGCAGTTGCATGATGCCTCTGGTCGCCGCCACCGCCGCATGCTTGGGGTTGCGACCGGTGGCGAAAGCGTTCGGCGTATCGTTCTCGATGACGTACACCTTTGGCTTGGGCATGCCGGCGCGCGCCGCCACCTCCTCGATGAGCGAGTGCAGCCGCGGCTCCTGCTGCATCGTCACCTCGTGGGCGCCTGACATGCGCAGTGCAAGCTTGTCCGAGAACCAGAAGCCCACGAAGTTCATCACCCCGGCGATGACCAGGAAGGCGACCATTCCTCCATAGCCGCCGATGGCCCAGCCGATGCCGACCAGTACCGCGGTCAGGAGACCAAACAGGAACACAGTCTTCAGGTTGTTCATCCCATTCCTCCGACGGCGCCGGCACTAAGCAGTCACGCCGTCGCCCTAATTATAATACGTCGGAAGGATAAGCGGGGGCTTTAGGTGAGGAGTCCTGGAACCTGGGAACCTGGGGGACCTTGGAACCCATGACTCCGAAGGCCAGGCTTCAGCCTGGCAGCCGCGTCGGCCTGAAGGTCATCGGGAATCACAACCGACTGCTGCGGATCGCAATCCCTGCCCGTCGGCAGGCGGGCGCAGCTTCCTCGAAGCTGAGGGTTTCAACCCTCAGGGATGAACCAACACAAGGCGCCCCCGTTGCCCGCTGGGAGCAACGGGGGCGAATGTGGTGAGTAGCGTCGGAGGAACACAAACTCCGAAGGCCAGGCCTTAGCCTGGCGGCCGTGCGGGCCTAAAGGCCGGCCTTCGGGCAGGCCCTACAGCTTCAGGCTGTCTGCCACGAGCTCCCGGTGGTAGTCGGCGTCGCCCCAGGCCAGCTCCGCCGCCTTCTGCCTGCGGAAGTAGAGCTGAACCTTGTAGTCTACGGTGAAGCCGATGCCGCCGTGGATCTGCTGGCCGTGGGCCACCACGCGGCGGGTCGCCTCGCTGCACCAGGCTTTCGCCATGTGGACATCCACTTCGGCGTCGGGCTCGTTCTCGGACACCGACCAGGCCGCCTTGTACATGATGAAGCGGGCGCCGTCCACGTCAGTCACCATGTCGGCGCACTTGTGCTGGATGGCCTGGAATGAGCCGATGGGCCGCCCGAACTGCACGCGCTCCTTCGCGTAGTTGACGCTGATCTCGAAGTCCATCTGCGCCAGGCCCACCAGGTAGGCGCACTCGGCAACTGTGGCCTTCAGCAGCACCTTCTTCAGGCCGGCCCAACCCTTGTCCACCTGGCCGAGGACGTTGCCCTTCGGCACCTTCACGTTCTCGAACTTGACCTCGGTCTGCTTGTCGCTGGCGATGGTCTTCAGCAGGGTGTGGGTGATGCCTGGGCTCCGGCTGTCCACCAGTAAGAGGGTGATGCCGTCCTCCGGGCTGGCGCCCTTGCTGGTGCGGGCCACCACCACCATGTAGTCGCTCACGTGGGAGTCCCGCACGAAGAGCTTGGTACCGTTGAGGACGAAGGAGTCGCCCTCCGCCTTGGCCGCCAGCTCCACTCCCTCGGCGTCGAAGCGGGCCGAAGGCTCGGTGAGCGCCAGCGTCATGATCATCTGGCCGGCGGCGATCTTGGGAAGGAACGCTTTCTTCTGCTCCTCTGACCCCATCTCCATGATGGGAACGGCGCCGCCGATGACGGTGGGGATAAAGGGGCCTGGCACGATGGCGCGCCCGAACTCCTCCAGCAGGATGATGAGGTCCAGGAACGTCATCCCGGTGCCTCCGTACTCGGGCGGAATGACGAGCCCCTGCCAGCCCTGCTCCGCCATCTTCTGCCAGAGCTCCGGCGGGTAGCCCTTCTCATCCTCCTCCATGTCGCGGACGACCTTCTCCGGGCACTCCTTCTCCAAGAAGTCCCGGGCGAAGTTCTTGAGCATCTCCTGCTCTTCAGTGAGGCCTAGGTCCACAAGAGTTCTCCTTTCACAGTGAAGCTGGCGACTTTCGCCGCATCTGGTCTGCAACTCATACCGCTGGCCGCCATCATCGCGGCCGGCGAACTCTATCGGAGGACAACGATAAGCACCGCTATGATGCCCGCGCACAAGGCCAAGCCCACCACGGCCAGCGCGATGCCCGGCAACCGGTCCTCACCACCAAGCATCGGAGCGGCAACGGCCGGCGCGAGCGCCTCAACAGAGTATTCCTCCCCCTGAGCGTCCTCCCTCCTCCGATTCCTCGTCCTCGTATTCCCCCTCGCCCTCCTCCGACTCCTCGCTCTCGGACTCCTCCTCGCCCTCTTCAGGCGCGTCCGCGGACCTCCTCCACCACCACGTGCGGTTCTTTGTCCTCGCCGTAGCCCCTCATCGCCAGATACTGGTCTGGGTCAAAGGCGTCGGCGTAGCGATGGATGTTGCGGTTTATCCAGGCGCTGCGCCAGTCAGGGCGGCTGTCCAGGGCCGCCATGTAGTCTTCGACATCGCTCTGGCTGACATCGAAGCCCCGATCCCGCAGCCACGCCTCGATCTCGCCTGGCTTCGCGTCCGGGTAGCGAGCGTAATAGACGGTGATGGCATCCCGAACGCGTGCACCAAGAGTGTATTGCCAGGCAGCCACCTTCATCCACCCCGCCCGCCCTCGGCTGGCGCGACCGCTCCTCTAGTCCCGCGGCAGCCCCAGGCCGCGCTGGGCGATGATGTTCCGCTGGATCTCCGACGTTCCCCCTTCGATGGTGTGGGCGACGCCGCGCAGGAAATTATAGCTGAGCCGGCCCTTAAGGGGAGCCAGCTCGCAGCCGCGATCCAATTGACCATACAGACCGAGGATCTTGATCCCTGTCATACTAATACGCTGGTGCAGTTCGGTCGAGAACAGCTTCAGCGCCGACGCCTCGTAGTTGGGAATGAGGCCGCGGCTCTGGAGGCTGGCCACCCGATAGGAGAGCATCCGCGCCACGTCCGCCTCGATCAGCCGGTCAGCAGAGCTCGTAGCGAAGGGTGGGGCTGATGCCCAGCGTGCTGGTGTGGTCCGCCTTGTGCTCGCGCGCGTACTCGATGAGACTCTCCAGCTCCTGCCGCATCCCGACTGCCGAGCCGATGCTGGAGCGCTCGAAGTCCAGCGTTGTGACGGCGGCGTACCAGCCCCGATTCTCCTCGCCCACCACGTTGTCCTTAGGCACCCGCACGTTGTCGAGGAAGACATCGTTGAACTCGTGGCCGCCGGCCATGTTTACCAGCGGTTGAATCGTGAGTCCCGGCGACTTCATGTCAACGATGAAGTAGGTGATGCCCTTGTGCTTGGGGGCATCCGGGTCCGTGCGGGCCAGCATGATCATCCACTTCGCCTGGTGGGCCAGCGTGGTCCAGGTCTTCTGCCCGTTGATGACGTAGTCATCGCCGTCGCGGACAGCCCGCGTCCTCAGCGAGGCCAGGTCCGAGCCGGCCTCAGGCTCGCTGTACCCCTGGCACCAGATGTCGTCGCCGCTCAGCATCTGGGGCAGGAACCTCTTCTTCTGCTCGTCGGTGCCGTGGACGATGAGCGTCGGGCCCGCCATGCCCAGCCCGATGATCAGGTGTATCGGCCGCGGCGCCTTCATTACGGCCATCTCCTCGTTGAAGATGAACTGCTGAATCACCGACATGCCGGCGCCGCCGTACTCCTTGGGCCAGGCGGGGGCTATCCAGCCCCGCTCCTGGAGCTTCTTCCACCAGGTCAGGCCCTTCTCCCAGGCCTGCTTTGAAGTTGCCCTTGTCCAGTGGTGCCTCCGCCAGGATGAACTCGCGCACCCCCCTTCGGAACTCCGCCTCTTGGGGGGTGTCTCTGAAATCCACAGTCTTGCTCCTTTCCCGCGCCTCAATCAGGGGAGGGCCGACTTCTATCTGCCTCTGAAGGTGGCCCGCCGCTTCTCCGCGAATGCGGACACGCCCTCGCTGAAGTCCCCGGTGGCGGCGGTCCTCACGATGGCTTCCCGCTCGTCCTCGAGCTGGCGCTCCAGCGTCTCGCCGAGGCCCCGGTACACAAGCCTCTTGGCCTCAGCCATCGCCAAGGGCGGGCCCTGCGCCAGCTTCCGCGCCAGATCCTGAGTGGTCTGCTCCAGCTCCGCGTCCGGCACAACCCGGTTGACGATGCCCAGTCGCTCCGCCTCCGGGGCGTCAATTGCCTCTCCGGTGAAGAAGATCTCCAGCGCCCTCCTCGGCCCGACCAGTCGCGGCAGGAAGAAGGTGGACCCGCCATCGGGCGCCAGGCCTACGAGGACGTAGGCCATATTGAAGCGTGCGCTCTCCCCCGCCACCACCAGATCGCAGCCCAGGGCCAGACTCATGCCGTAGCCGCTGGCGGAGCCATGCACCCGGCCGATGACGGGCTTCGGCATCCGTGTCATCTCCACCAGGATCGGATGCAGGAGCGGTATGAGGCGCTGGAAGAAGCGGACGGGCTTCCCCTCCGCCAGATACCCTGCCATCGCCTTCACGTCCCCGCCGGCGGAGAACGCGCGCCCTTCCCCGCACAGGATCACGACCCGGACGCCGTCGTCCTTCCCGCACGCCATGAGGGCGTCCAGAACCTCTTCGGCCATCGCGAAGTTGAAGGCGTTCAGCGTCTCCGGTCGGTTCAGTGTGATGGTGGTGACGCCCTCAGTCTTCGTCAGTCGGATCGTCTCGTAACTCACCCCCGCTGCTCCTTTTCCGCCCTCTCAGGTCCAGGCGCCGCCGGCGGCAGGCTTCTCTACCTTGCCGTTGCTCTGATCGTGGCTCTTGGCATCGAACCTCAAGGTGAGCCGGTACAGGCATTCGTCTTGCAGCTCTTCCTGACCACCAACCATGGCGCCCTATCGCTCTCTCCCGGCTTCGCTCTCGGCACTGGCGTATGACTCAATGCCGGCATACATGTCGCGGCCCAGCGGCTGCCAGAGCGGGAAGACCCTTCGTACCACTCGCAGGGCCTCCTCCAGATTCACCTCTGGGCCGGGGCGCAGGGCCTGGAGCAGGAAGTCGGCCCAGTGCTCGACCCTCTGCCGGTCGACGCCGTCATCGAACCCCAGCAAAGAGATAACGTCCAGCGACAGGCCGAGGCTGATGAACTCCCAGGACACCGCAGCGGAGTCCAGGTCGGAGGCGACGGAACGCCGCCGCTTCCCCTCCTCCAGCGCCTCCATCAAGAAGCGGAACAGGGCCCGGAAGTTGCTCCGCAGGGCCTCCCGGATCTCTGGATCGTCGGACTCGGCCAGGGCGCGGAACTGCAACCGCATGAAGCCGGAGCGGCCGCGGGCGTGGTCGTAGTAGCCGAGGCAGATGGAACGCAGTATCTCCAGCGGGTCCTCGAGCTCCGCGGCCGTCTGCTGCCAGAGCTCCACCAGCCGCTCGCCGGCGCTGCCTATGCAGGCGACGAAGAGGTCGCGCTTGCTGTCGAAGTAGCGATAGAGGGCGGGCTCGGAGACGCCGGCCGCTTTGGCCAGCTCGGCGGTGCCGACGTTGGCGTAGCCAGAGGTAGCGAAGACGCTGCGCGCGGCCTCGATGATGCGGCGCCGTCGCTCGCGGGCGGGGAGACGTTTTGCCCGTACCATCTTAGTGAGTGAGCGCTCACTTTATAGTACGGCAATGGCTGCCTGTCAAGAGAGCTGGCAGTCGGTCTCCTAGTGTGGTCAATCAGGAATCCGCACCCAAATGTCATTCTGAGCGTCAGCGAAGAATCCGTGATGGCGGGCGTGCACCGCCGGATGCCTCACTTCGTTCAGCATGACAGAGACAAACCATTTGACTTTACTGCCGAATCTCTGACTCAAGACACTAGAGCCTCACTGGGGCTGGCTCTCTCGCCGCCGGCGCTCTCCCTCCTCGCGCCGCTTCTCCTCCTGCTCGCGGCCCAGCTCCAGTTTCCCCTCCGCCGCCTCCTCCAGCTTCTCCTGCGGCTCCTCGGCCGGCTGGGGCACCCGCGCCTCCATCCTCTCGCCCAGGATCGCGTAACGGGCAAGGCCCAGGTAGTGCAGCGGCTTCTGGTCGTCGTCGGCCAGGAGCCACGTCTCGTCGAAGGCTTCGTCGTCCGCAGAGGCCGCCACGACCCGACCCACGAACAGGGTGTGGTCGCCGAGGCGCAGGGCGTCCTCGAGGCCACACTCAATGTAGGCGATGCACCCCTCGATGAGGGGCGCCTCCACCTTGCGCGCCTTGAACGTGGGCAGCTTCGTCACCTCAAACTTGTCCAGCTCCTTGCCCGAGACGCTGCCCAGGTACTGGACGTGGTGGATAAGGCTCCGCCCCGGCACGTTGATGGCGAACTCCTCGCTGAAGCGGATCATGTCGTGGGTGTGCCGCGAGGGGTGCACGGCGATGCCCACCAGCGGCGGCTGGAAGCTGAGGGGCATGACGTAGGCGATGGGCATGACGTTCGTTTTCGCGTGCCAGGTCGTTGTGACCAGCGCTACGGGTCCGCCCGTCAGCAGCCGTCGGGCCGCCATCTCGTCCAGCGTCTTCCTCATCCTGGCCTCCTGGCCGCCGGCAGGCTCAGCTGCCGCTGTAGGTGATGCGATATATCTTCCCCGACCCGAAGTCCGCCACCAGCAGGCTGCCGTCCTGGTCCACCGCGACGTCCAGGGGGTGGTCCAGCCCCAGGGCGAAGTCCGTCACCTCGTCTTGAGGTCCCTGGGCCGTATCTCTGACCTTCACGTTCACCACCCGCTTCCCGATGTTGGGGTCGCCGCTGTTGGCTCCATACTGGGCGACGAAGAAGCTGCCACGGTACTCGGCGGGGAAGGCGTCGGCGTCGTAGTAGGCGAGGCCGTCCGACGAGGTGAAGTAGCCCAGGTTGGCCACCGGCCTCTCGCCCTTGGCGAGGGCGTCGCACCCCGGCGAGTAGGGCCACCCGTAGTCCTTCCCCTCCTCGATGAGGTTCAGCTCGTCGATGGTGGCGCAGGGCGGGTCGGCGCCGTTGTCGGTGGCCCAGAGCCGCCCGTCGGGCGTGAAGGTCGAGGTCGTAGGGGTTGCGGAGCCCGTGGGCGAAGACCTCCAGGTTGGTGCCGTCAGGGTTGAGCCGCAGAATCGTGGCCGAACGCGGGTCGCTCTCCTGGCAATCGTTGCAGGTGGAGCCGTTGGTCAGGTAGAGCTTGCCGTCCGGCCCGAATGCCAGGCCGTTGTTCTGGTGCCGCCCGTTGGGCAGGCCGCTCACGATCTCGCGCACGCTCGCCGCTGTGCCGCCGGTGCCGGCGGCGCTGGCCACCGTTACGCGGCCGGTGTGAGAGACGTAGAGGCTGCCGTCGGGCGCCAGGGCGATGCCGTCGATGCTGGGCGCCACCTCGACGAAGCGGTCCCGCGCCTCGAACACGCCGTCGCCGTTTTCGTCGCGCAGCCGCCAGACGATGCCGCCCAGCTCCGAGACGTAGACCCGTCCTTTTCCCTCGACTGCTATGGATGTTGGCCCTGATAGGTTCTCGGCCACTACAAAGGCCGCGAAGCCCGCGGGCAACTTCACTTCGGGCGCCGGGGGTGCCGCGGGCGTCCCGCGCGGCCCAGGCGTCGGCGCGCCGACAGACGCGGTCGGCACCGGCGTGGCGGGCCCTGGTGTGGGAGTGGCCGCTGTTGGCGTGGGGGAGGGCGCCTTCTCCCCTCCGCCGCAGGCGGCGAGCACTGTGACCGCCGCCAGCAGGCCGGCGACGGCGAACAAGCGTCGTTTCATCACGGGCTCGGCTCCTCCGGAGGCCGCCAGCGCAGGATGGGCTGGCGGGCCGCCGTCGCCTCGTCCAGGCGGCCCAGCGGCGCCCGCTGCGGCGCCGACCGCACCACCTCCGGCTCCTCCTCCGCCTCCCGCGCGATGGCCAGCATGGCGTCGCAGAAGGCGTCCAGCGTCTCCTTGCTCTCCGTCTCCGTCGGCTCGATCAGCATCGCCTCGTCCACCATCAGGGGGAAGTAGATGGTCGGCGGGTGGAAGCCGTAGTCGATGAGCCGCTTGGCGATGTCCAGCGTCTTCACCCCCTTCGCCTTCTGGCGCGACCCGGAGAAGACCACCTCGTGCATGCAGCGGCGGTCGTAGGGGAGGCGGTAGGCGTCGCGCAAGCGGGCCAGGACGTAGTTGGCGTTGAGGACGGCGTTCTCGCTCACCTCGCGCAGGCCGGCGGCGCCCAGGGAGCGGATGTAGGCGTAGGCCCGCACCATGACCCCGAAGTTGCCGTGGAAGAGGCCCACCCGCCCGATGCTCTGTTCCGGCGCCGCCAGCACGTAATCGCCTTCGCCGTCCCGGCGGCGCACGACGGGCGTCGGCAGGAAGGGGGCCAGCGGCTCCCTGACGGCGACGGGCCCGGAGCCGGGCCCGCCGCCGCCGTGGGGCGTGGAGAAGGTCTTGTGCAGGTTCAGGTGCACGACGTCGAAGCCCAGGTCGCCCGGCTTCACCCGTCCCAGCAGGGCGTTCAGGTTGGCGCCGTCGCCGTAGAGGAGGGCCCCGGCGCGATGCACCATCTCGGCGATGCGCAGGATCTGGGGGTCGAAGAGGCCCAGGGTGTTGGGCAGGGTCAGCATCAGCGCCGCCACCGAATCGTCGAGAGCGGCCGCCAGGGCGTCCAGGTCCATGTTGCCGTCGACGCACGAGGCGACGCTCACCACCTCGTAGCCGCACATGGCGGCCGTGGCCGGGTTGGTGCCGTGGGCGGTGTCGGGCACCAGCACCCGCCGCACGCTGGCTGTCGCCCCGGTGCTGGTGGTAGGCGCGGACCATGAGGATGCCGGTCAGCTCGCCGTGGGCGCCGGCCGCCGGCGCCAGGCTGACGGCGTCCATGCCCGTGATCTCCGCCAGGAGCCGCTGGAGGTCGAACATCAGGGCCAGGGCCCCCTGGGCCGTCTCCCGCTGGTGCGGGTGGAGCCCGGCGAAGCCCGGCAGGCGGGCGATCTCCTCGTGCACCCGCGGGTTGTACTTCATAGTGCAGCTACCGAGGGGATAGAAGCCGGTGTCGACGCTGAAGTTGCGCTGGGAGAGGCGGGTGAAGTAGCGCACCAGGTCGGGCTGGGAGAGCTCCGGCAGGCGCAGGCCACGTCCGTCGGCGTCAGCGGCGCAGAGCGGCTCCGGCGGCAGCGGCGCCGCGGGCACGTCGAGCTCCGGCAGGGCGCAGGCGATGCGCCCCGGCCGGCTCAGGTCGAAGCTGAGGGTAGCGCCGGGGTCAGGCGTTCGCCGGGCCCGTCACCGCGCTCCTCCCAGGCCACCCAGCGCCTCCACCAGCCGGTCGATCTCCTCCCGCGTGTTCATCTCCGTCACGCAGAGCAGCATCGCGTGCTCGGGCAGCCCCCGAAGGCCGCTTTAGCCCGGCGTCCGTCCCGGCGACACGTCCAGCCCGCCCACGATGCCCTCCTCCAGCAGCGCCCGGTTCACCTCCGCCACCGGCCTCGGGCAGCCGCACCACGAACTCGTTGAAGAACGCTCCTTCCAGCGGCAGCCGGTAGCCCGGCAGCCCGGCGATGCGCTCGGCGGCGTAGTGGGCCTTGTGATAGCAGAGCTCCGCCACCCGGCGCAGCCCCTGCTTCCCCATCGCGCACAGGTACACCGTGGCCGCCAGGGCCACCAGTTGCTCGCTGGTGCAGATGTTGGAGGTGGCCCGCTCCCTCCGGATGTGCTGCTCCCGCGTCTGGAGGGTGAGGACGTACCCCGTCCGGCCCTCGGCGTCCCGCGTCCGCCCGACGATGCGCCCCGGCATCTGGCGCACGTACTCCTGCCGGCAGGCGAAGAGCCCCAGGTACGGCCCTCCGAAGCTCAGGGGAATGCCCAGGGGCTGCCCCTCGCCCACGGCGATGTCCGCGCCGTACTCGCCCGGCGGCCGCAACAGCCCCAGCGATACCGGCTCGACCACAGCCACGTACAGGGCCCCGGCGGCGTGGGCCGCCTGCCCCAGAGCCGTCCACGTCCTCCAGGTAGCCGAAGAAGTTGGGCTGCTGGACGACCAGGCAGGCGTGCTCCTCTGTCACACCGACGGGCCTTCCGCCGCCACCTGCGTCCACGGCCAGGCCGCGCCCCGCGGCGTAGGTGCGCACCACCGCCTCGTAGTGAGGGTGGACGGTCTCGAGGACGGCGATGCGGCGGCGACCGGTGATGGCGGCGGCCATCAGGCAGGCCTCGGCCAGGGCGCTGGCGCCGTCGTACATGCCGGCGTTGGCCACCTCCATGCCCAGCAGCTCGCAGACCAGCGACTGGAACTCGAAGGCGGTCTGGAGGGTGCCCTGGCTCACCTCCGGCTGATAGGGGGTGTAGGAGGTGGAGAACTCGCCGCGGGACATGATCTGCCCCACGACGCTGGGGATGAAGTGGTGGTAGGCGCCCCCGCCCAGGAAGCACGCCATCGTCGCCCGGCCGGCGCGGTTGCGAGCGGCCAGGGCCGACAGCTCCGCCAGCAGCTCGGGCTCCGAGAGGGGCGGCGGCAGGTTCAGGGGCGGGTCGCGCTGGGCCTCGGGGATGTCGGCGAAGAGGTCGTCCAGGGAGCGGGCGCCGATGGCCTCCAGCATGGCCCGCCGGTCGGCCTCGGTGTTGGCGATGTAGGGGTTAGGCACGGGCTGTCCTGCGTGGACGTCTCTGCGGGTCGAAGCCCGCAGACCGCTAGCGGCCCGTCACTCTGCCTGTTCCTGGGCGACGAGCTCTTCGTACTGCTCTGCCGTCAGCAGCTTGTCCACTTCGCTGGCGTCCGAGAGGGACAGCCTCACCAGCCAGCCGCGACCGTAGGGGTCCTGGTTCACCAGCTCCGGCGCCTTCACGGCCTCCTCGTTGCGCTCCGTCACCTCGCCGCTGACCGGCGAGAAGAGGTCCGACACCGCCTTCACGGACTCGATCTCGCCCAGCTTCTCGAACTGGTGGACAGCAGTCCCCACCTTGGGCAGGTCCAGGTAGACCAGATCGCCTAGCTGCTCCTGGGCGTGGTCGGTGATGCCGACAGTGGCGATGTCGCCCTCGACCCGCACCCACTCGTGCTCCTTCGAGTAGCGTAGCTCCGGAGGGACTGCCATGGCCCTGTGGCCTCCTTGCTGGGTCAGGATGGGGCCGGCTGCGGCGAATCTCGTCAAGCCGCCGGCCGGCGGTAGAAGGGCCGCGGGACGACGCGAGCGGCCAGGCGCTTCCCCCTCACCTCCACCTCCACGTTGGTGCCCTCAGCGGCCAGCGAGGACGGCAGGTAGCCCATGGCGATGCTCGCCTCCAGCGTCGGGGAGTAGCCGCCGCTGGTAACTCTACCCACTTGCTCCCCGCCCTGCAAGATGGCGCAGCCCGACCGCATGATCCCCGGCCCCAGCGCCATCAGACACGCCAGGTGTCGCTCCACCCGCGTTCGCGCCGCCTCCAGGGCCGCCCGGCCCACGAAGTCGGCGCCGTCGTCCAGGGTGACGGCCCAGCCGAGGCCGGCCTCCCAGGGGTTGGTGGTCGTATCGATGTCGTTGCCGTAGAGGGCCAGCGCCGCCTCCAGGCGCAGCGTGTCGCGGGCGCCGAGGCCGCAGGGCTGGACGCCCGCCGCTACCAGCCTCTCCCACAGCGCCCTCCCCGGCTCCACCGACGTCACCAGCTCAAAGCCGTCCTCCCCCGTGTAGCCCGTCCGCGACACGAAGAGCGTCTCTCCCTGCCACCGCGTCTCCGTGCAGCGACGCCGCGGCAGCCCCTGCGTCGCCTCCGGGCCCACCAGCCGCGCCAGCGTCTCGACGGCCCGCGGGCCCTGGAGGGCCAGCATCACGGTGCTCTCCTGCCGGTCCTCCACCGTCGCGTCCATCTGCGGCTCCAGCAGCCCCCGGATCTGCTCCCGGTCGCGGTCGGCGTTCACCGAGTTGCCCACCACCAGGAAGCGGTCCGCGGCCAGCCGGTAGACGAAGAAGTCGTCCAGGATACCGCCGTCCTCCTGGCAGAGGAGGCTGTAGTGGCCCTGGCCCGGCTCCAGGCGGCGTGCATCGTAGGTCCCGGCGCGGCTCAGGAGCTCGGCGGCGTCGCGCCCGCTGACGTACAGCCTCCCCATGTGGGACACGTCGAAGAGGCCGACCTGGTTGCGCACCGCCCGGTGCTCCTCGAGGATGCCGGCGAACTGGAGGGGCATGGACCAGCCGGCGAAGGGCACCATGCGCGCCTTCAGGGCCCGGTGCTGCTCGTCCAGGGGGCTGCGGCGGAGGCTCTCGCTATCGGGCATCGGACTCCGTTCGGCCTTCAGAGAGGCTGCCAGCGGCGCCGGCCCTCCGGCGTCGTTGTCATGCGACCCGCCCCCGGGAAGGGCAGGTGGACGGAGATGACCAGGGCGTTCTCCCGGACGGCGCGCTCCATGAGCCCGCGCTTCGTCTCCAGCGAGACCAGGGGCAGCACGTCGAAGGCCGCCACCCAGGCCAGCCGCTCCAACTGCACCCTGTGCTGGGCGATGTCGCCCACGTAGAGGGCCACCTCGCCGCCCGAGGTGATGACCACGCTGGCGTGGTGCTGCCGTGTGCCCGGGCGAGGGGATCACCACCACCTCCGAGGTCACCCGCGTCTCGCCCTCGATGAGCTCCAGCTGGCCGCTCTCCTCCAGGGGCGTCAGGTTCTCGGCCAGGTAGGTGGCCCGGGTGCGCTCGTTGGGGTGGCGGGCCGCCTCCCACTCGCCGCGCTGGATGAAGTAGCGGGCGCGCGGGAAGGTCGGCACCAGCTTCCTGTCCGGCCCGCCTGGTCCCGCAGGCAGGTAGCGGGTGTTCCAGCCGCAGTGGTCGGCGTGGAGGTGGGTGTTGATGACGATGTCCACGTCCTCCGGCCGGAAGCCGTGGGCGGCCAGGTCCGACAGCAGGTTGCCCTTCTCCAGGGGCGAGGCGTGCCAGCTCTCGCGCGCCTTGTCGCCCACCCCCGTCTCGATCAGTATGGTCTTCCCCTCCGACCGGAGGAGCAGGCAGTTGAGCCCCAGGCCCGATCCGGTGGGACTCGTCCAGGTCCTCCACCACCGGCTCCCACATCGGGCGCGGCACCACGCCGAAGACGGCGCCGGCGTCCAGGCGGAAGGTCCCGTCGCTGAGCACCACCAGCTCCAGCGACCCCACGCGGTACCTGCCCTTGCCCTCGGTCACGGGAGAAGTCCTTGCAGGCGGCAATCTGAACGTCGATGCGGCATTCGGGGGTCATCCCAAGATAGCGCGCCGCCCGTCGGGGCGTCAATTGCAGGCTGGTAAGGGCGCACGGCCGGCCATTCGGTCGCGTATGGCGCACGGCCGTGCGCCCCTACTGGACCTGCTATAATGGCCCCTGCCTCGCGAAAGGAGTTTCCTACCATGCCGACGCCTTACGCCTACTTCCAGAAGCAGTTCGTCCCCCTGGCCGAAGCCAAGATCGGCATCATGACCCACGCCTTCCTCTACGGGACGGCCACCTTCGAGGGCATCCGCGGCAACTGGAACGAGGACGTAGGGCAGATCTACCTCTTCCGGCTGCAGGACCACTTCCGCCGCCTCCACAAGAGCTGCCGCATCCTCAAGATCGACCTCCCCTACAGCGTGGAGGAGCTCACCGACCTCACCGTGAAGCTGGTGGAGATGTGCGGCTACACCGAGGACGTCTACATCCGGCCCATCGCCTACAAGAGCTCCGAGGTCATCGGCGTGCGCATGCACGACCTGGAGGACGACTTCCTCGTGTTCGTCTGCCCCTTCGGGCCCTACCTGGACATCGAGAAGGGCATCCGCTGCATGACCTCGTCCTGGCGCCGCGTGGAGGACGTGGGTATCCCCGCCCGCGCCAAGGTCAACGGCCTCTACGTCAACTCGGCCCTGGCCAAGACCGAGGCCCAGGAGAACGGCTACGACGAGGCCATCATGCTCGACATGGACGGCCACGTCTCCGAGGGCAGCGGCGAGAACATCTTCATCGTCGTCGACGGCCGCCTCTACACGCCGCCGTCGATCGGACAACATCCTGATGGGCATCACCCGCGACACCGTTATCCGCCTGGCCGCCGACGAGCTCGGCATCGAGACCGTCGAGCGCTCGCATCGACCGCAGCGAGCTCTACGTGGCCGACGAGTGCTTCATGACGGGCACCGCCGCCCACGTCACCGCCGTGGTGGAGGTGGACCGCCGGCCCATCGGCGACGGCCGCATTGGGCCCGTCACCGCCCAGCTCCAGAAGCTCTACTTCGACGTGGTGCGCGGGAAGAACAGCAAGTACGCCCACTGGTGCATGGCGGCTTCCCCCAAGCTCCAGCCCGCCGGGAGGCAGGGCTGACCTTCAGCGACGCTGACATGGAGTACCGCCCTCCCCGAAAGCTGGGCACCGCCGTCGGGGCCATCATGACCGGCTGGTCACTGGCTCTGGCCGCCCTCCTCGTCTCGCGGGGCCTCACCGCCGGCATACGCCTTTCGACCCTGGGACCGTACCTGGCGGCCACCTTCTTCTTCGGCCTGGCCGTCCTCTTCGGCTACTGGACCTATAGCTGCTACACCCTGCGCTACGCCATCAACCGCAACGGCCTCGCCATCCGCTGGGGAGCCATCCGCCAGCTCATACCCCTCGACCAGATCGAGCGCCTGGTCGAGGGGCGCCTGGCGCCGGAGCCGCGCGTCGACGGCGTAAGCTGGCCCGGCTACCACGTGGGCCGCGCCGCCGTGCGACGGGTGGGCGACACCCTCTTCTACTCCACCCATCGCTCGCGGGAGGACCTGCTCTATCTCATCACGCCCAGCCAGTCGTACGCCCTCTCCGTGGCCGACGCCCAGAGCTTCGCCCGCGACATCCAGGAGCAGCGCGATCTGGGGCCCCACGTCCCCGTGCGCCAGTCCCCCGAACGCTACACCGTCGCCGCCCAGCCCTTCTGGTCCGACGGCACGGCCCAGCTCCTGGCCCTGGCCGCCATCCTGGCCTGCGCGGTGGTCTTCGGCTACGTCTTCGCCCGCTACCCGGGCCTCTCCCCGACCATCCCCCTCTCCTTCCCGCCCATGGGCGGCATCACCCGCGTCGCCTCCAAGGAGCAGCTCCTGACGCTGCCCGTCACCGCCCTGGGCATCCTGGTCCTGAACCTGGGGCTGGCCGTGCTCCTCCACACCTGGGAGAGGGCCGCCGGCTACCTCCTCCTGGTGGCCGCGATCGGCCTCCAGGCCGTCTTCCTGGTCGGCGCCATCATCGCCCTGGCCTGAGGAGTGCGGTCTCTGCGCCTCCGCCCAGCCCTGGTTACCCGATCACCCCCGCCTGCTACACTGAGATAGCGTTGGTCGCCGGGCTGAGGCTTGGCTTGATGAGAACACCATGACTTTCGATCTTGTCGTCGTCGGCGCCGGACCCGCCGGCAGCACCCTGGCCCGCGAGATGGCCCTCCAGGGCGCCAGCGTCCTCCTCCTCGACCGCGCTCCCTTCCCCCGCGACAAGCCATGCGGCGGCGCCGTCAGTCCGCGCGCCGCCCGCCTGCTGTCGCTCGACCTGACCCCCGTCATCGAGCGCACCATTTCCCGCGCGCACGTTCGCCTGCCCCGAGGCCCCGGGTTCGTCCGCTCCTACCCGCAGCCCCTCGCCTACATGACCCAGCGCCGCCGCCTGGACTCCTTCCTGGTCGAGCGGGCCGTCGAAGCCGGCGTCGACTTCAGGGACGGCGTTCGCGTGCGCGCGGTGGAGATCGGCACGGGGGGCGTACAAGTGCGCACTGACAGCGAGCCCCTATGGGCTCATGCCGTAGCCGGCGCCGACGGCGCCTACGGCGTCGTGGGCCTCGCCCTCGGCCTCACCGCCTTCGAGGAAGGAGGAGTGGCCCTGGAGGGAAGGCTACCCTGCAGTGACGGCGTTCTCGACCGCTGGCAGGACCTCGTAGCCCTGGAGTTGGGCAGCCTGCCCGGAGGCTACGGCTGGGTCTTTCCCAAGGGCGATCACCTCAGCCTCGGCGTCGGCGCCTGGCGATACGCCGCCCCCACGCTTCGAGGCCACCTCTCCCGCCTCTGCCGGCGGTTCGGATTCTCGGAAGCCCGCCTCTGCGACCTGCGGGGCCACCTGGTCCCCATGCGCCCCCCCGGCGCTCCCATCGTGCGCGGCCCGGCCCTCCTCCTGGGCGACGCCGCCGGCCTCGTCGACCCTCTCTCCGGCGAGGGCATCTCCAGCGCCTTCCTCAGCGCCCGCCTTGCTGCCGGGGCTCTCCGCGAGTACCTGTCCGGGCAGGCGCCGGACCTCTCCTCATACGAGCGGGCCGTGGACCGGGAGATCATGCCTGAGATTGTCACATCGCGCCGGCTCCAAGAGACGCTTCACTTCGTGCCTGCCCCCTATGTCGCCGCCCTCCGCTTCAGCGACTACCTCTGGCGAAGCCTCTGCCGCATCATGCGCGGCGAGACGTCCTACACCCAGTTGAGGCAGCAACTGGGCATCGCGCGGCCGCTCTTGGACGGCTGGTCTGAGATCTCCCGCCGGCGCAACGCGCGACGCAGACCCAAAGGGCGGTGACCAGGTCCCCTAGAGGCGGCCGCTGCGGGCATCCTGCGCACCCACTCGTCGCGGTCGCGCACGTCGCGGTCGAAGAGGAGGCGGTTCACGAGGACGTCGCGCCAGTCGTGGTCGGCGGGCAGGCCCGCCCGACCTGGGCGGTTGGTGAGAAGCCGCTTGGCGAAGACGATGAGGGCCATCCCGAGACAGCCGGCAGCCACCGGGCCGGGCCCATCGATGATGAGGGAGGCCAGGGGCGTCAGGGCGATGGCCACGCCCACGGAGAGGGGGAAGCTGCGCAGCGGCCAGCCCAGCAGCGAAACGACGGTGAAGGCCGCCAGCACCGGCGGCGCCAGCCCCAGCATGAAGCCGATGGACGGCCCGATGCCGCGCCCGCCGCTGAAGCCCAGGAAGACGGACCACGTCTGGCCCATGACGGCGGCCAGCCCCGCCGCCACCTGCACGCCCAGGTCCTGGCCCAGGAGCTTCGCCAGCATGATGCCGGCCAGCCCCTGGGCGATCTCCAGCAGTCCCACGGGCACCACCGCCCAGCGCGCCACCGACTGGAAGACGTTGGAGGCCCCGACGTTGGCGCTGCCGTACTCCCGCAGGTCGATGCCCTTGATGCCGCGACCGAAGATGTAGGCGACAGGGATAGCCCCTATGAGGTAGGAGACGAGGACGATAAGGGCCGGACCCAGCATGGGCGGTGTCCCCTCAGGCTGAAGGCGCCTCCAGAGCGCGAGCCGCCGTCACTGTCAGGTCAGCCCCCGCCTCGTAGGAGAGGCGCTCGGTGCAGATGACCAGGTCGAACAGCGACGGGTCGTCGGCGTCGACCTTGAAGAACTTGCGGTGGAAGGCGGCGCGGCCGTGGTCGCTCTCCTGGACCCGGCGCCTGGCCTCCTCCGCCGTCGTTTCCTCGCGCAGGGCGATGCGCCGGACCCGCGTCTCCAAGGGCGCCATCGTCAGGACGTGCAGGCTGCCGGGCCGGTCACGGAGGATGACCGGGCTGCCGCGGCCCACCAGGACCACGTTGCCGCCTTCGGCCAGCGCCTCGATGACGCCGGTGATGGTGCGGATGTAGCGACGCTCGTCCAGCTCCGGCGGCCCTTCGGGCCGCTCGCTGATGGCCTGGCTGTACGTGCGCGAGAGGAGCACTGCCAGGCTCTCGGGCCCAAGCGCCGGTTCGCCCCCCGCCATCGCGGAACGCTCCAGGAAGTTGGTCAGCATGGAGGCCACACGCTCGCCCAGGGTGGCCGGCCGCTCGTCGCGCTGCTCCACCGCCGCCACGCTCACGCCCAGCGACTGGGCGGTGCGCGCCAGGATCTCGCGGTCCACGTAGTCCAGCCCCAGGCGGGAGGCTACCAGTTGGGCGATCTCCCTGGCCCCGGAGCCCAGGTTGCCGGAGAACGTGATCACCGGCATCCCCACCCTCCCCCTTTCGCAAGGCGGCCTTGAGCCGCCCTCGGACACCATTTTAGGAGTCGGGCCGCCAAATTGCTACGAGATTGCGCGAACGAGGCTACCGGGGAGGCGGGCCTCGCAGGTGTCACCTGTCCCAGGAGGGAGCGGGGTTTCGAGGAGCGGGCACGGTGGCGCCGCAGATGCAGGGAAACGGCCCGATCTGCACCCACATCGGGAAGTTGCCCTCGTACGTCCGACCGCACTGCGGGCAGGTCGTCCTGTAGTTGCGGACGTGGGGCGGCAGTATCTTGGGCTTTGTCTTGCGCCGGTTCATCGCCCTTGTTCTATGATACGACACGAGCCGATGCTTGACGAACTCGATGCCCGCGCCCTCGCCTGGCCCGGCGTCAGCAAGCGCCGCATGTTCGGCTGCGACTGCTACCTGGTCGGAGGCCGCATGTTCGCCTTCTGGGGCGACATGGGCCTCGTGGTCAAGGTGCCGCCCGCCGACCGCGAGCGGCTCCTGGCCCGGCCCGACGCCTCTCCCTTCCTGATGCGGCCCGGCGTGCCCTTCGGGGAGTGGGTGCAGTGGCGCCCGCGCCCGGAGGAGACAGACCTGGCGCTGTCGACGCTGCAATCCGCCTTCGACTACGTCTCCCGGCTCCGGCCAACCCGGTCGAGGCGCCGGCGGCGGCGCTAACGGCGTAGGGGCGGTTCGCGAACCGCCCCTACAGGGTTCGAACAGCTCGACCCCTACAATCGCATCAACGGACAGAGCTTGAGCTCTGTCCAGGGCCGAGCTGAAGCTCGGCCCGTACGAAGGACGGCCTCAGGGGCGGGCGCGCTCCCGGTCCAGGGCGCGCACCTTCTCGATGTTCTCCGCCTCCGAGGGGTCCGGCGCCTCGGTGGAGAGCCAGGCCTCCAGGATCTCGCGGGCGACGGCCTCGCTCGTGGAGCGCAGGCTCAGGCAGAGGACGTTGGCGTCGTTCCAGAGGCGGGCGCCGCGCGCCGTCTCCGCGTCGCCGCAGAGGGCGGCCCGCACGCCCGGTACCTTGTTGGCGGCGATCGTCACGCCGGTGCCCGTCCAGCAGAAGAGGACCCCCTGATCGCTCTCGCCGCGCGCCACCCGCTCCGCCACCTCGCGGGCGACGTCCGCCCACTGGAGCGGCCGGTCGGACAGAGGACCGAACGTCTCCACCTGATGGCCGCGGCGCCGCAACTCCTCCACCACAGCGTCCGTCACGTGGCTGCGCGCGTCGCTGCCGACGGCGATACGCATGGGGCAGCCGCTACGCCGACGGCGCCTGGCCCTCGGCGGGCCGCTGCGGCGTGCGTCGCGCCGGCCGGGCCCGGCGTCGCGCCGGTCGACGGCGGACCGGAGGCGAAGGCTCCTCCTCGCCGGCAGCCGACTCCATCAGGGCCGCCTTCTTCTGTTCCAGCCGCTCCAGGCGGGCGTCGATGCGGTCGCGCAGGCGCAGCAGCCTTCGCCGCCAGAAGGCGCGCAGGCGGCTCCGACACTCTGTCATGCCCATGGCCCACCTCCTCACCACCATATTACATCGTCCAGGGCGTCCTCTTCCCCCTCCGGCACAGGACTCGCCGAAGGCCGGCGACCCCAGGTACTTCCAGCCGGCGTCGGCGAAGAGGAGCACCACGTTGCCCCGACCGCAGGCGCTGGGCCCAGCGCAGCCCCGCGTGCAGCACCGCCCCCGACGAGACGCCCCCGAAGATGCCCTCCCGCTCCAGCAGCAGCCGCGCTCCCGCCAGGGCCTGGCCCGAGCGCACCAGGATCTTCCCGTCCAGCAGCGACAGGTCCAGGATGGGGGGCAGGAAGCCGTCCGACAGGCTCTTCAAGCCCTGGAGCTGGAAGCCCGGGTGCGGCTCCACGGCCACGACCTGCGTCTCCGGGTTGGCCTCCTTCAGGCGCCGCCCGACGCCCATGAGCGTGCCGCCGGTGCCCAGGCCGGCCACGAAGACGTCCACCCGCGGCAGGTCGGCCAGGATCTCCGGGCCCGTGGTCTCGTAGTGGGCCAGGCAGTTGTGCTGGTTGCCGAACTGGTCGAGCATGAGGCAGCCCTCGCTCTTCGCCAGCCGCCACGCCTCCTCGATGGCGCCCTTCACGCCGCGCTCCGCCGGCACCCAGACCTTCTCCGCCCCGTAGGCGTCCACGGCCCGCGGTATCTCCGGGTAGACGTTCTCCGGCATCACCACCCGCACCCGGTAGCCCAGGGCGCGCCCCATCATGGCCAGGGCGATGGCCGTGTTGCCGGTGCTCGCCTCGACCACGGTGTCGCCGGGGCGGAGGCAGCCGTCCTCCTGGGCGTGCTGGAGCATGTGCAGCACGATGCGGTCCTTGACGCTGCCCGTGGGGTTCTGGCCCTCCAGCTTGGCGAAGAGACGCACGCCCGCCGGCACCTCGAAGTGGTGCAGCTCGACCAGGGGCGTGTCGCCCACGGTATCGAGGATGCTCCGCGTCTTGGGGTGAACGTGGCTCAAGATGCCTCCCTTTGGCTGCGAAACACGTAGGGGCAGGGCTCGCCCCTGTCCCTGTCACGTCCCATCGGGCACCCGCGGGGGGTGCCCCTACCGGTCCCCGCCGGCGGCTCCCCGCGAGGGGAGTCGCCTTCGCGACAGCCGTCAGCCCTCGTCACACGCCGGGCACGAAGCCCGGCCTTCGAGCTAACTAACCTTCTTCTCGGCGGCCTCTGTCAAGGGGCCGCTTCAAAATGAAGTAGCTGGCTTCCATCCGAACCAGGGGGTGAATGCCGGCCAGCTCCCAGCCCTCGCTGCCCAGGGTCTCCAGGTAGCGACGCATGAAAGCCGTGCGGTGCTCACCGCTCTGTCGGATGAACTCGGAACCCTCCCAGGATATGCGTCCTCGGGGGTCCACATACACCACGCGATATTCCCACTGTGCCATGTTCGCTTTACCTTTCTAGGGCGAACCGGCCGTCTCCAAAGGCGACTCGCCTCCAGAGAGGGACACCGCCGGGGGGAGCCGCAGCGAGCGGCTATGGTCTGGGCCCGGGGTCTGCACGCCGCCTCCTCTTCCTGAGGCCGAGACCTGTTGACAGTTTTATGTCTTGGTGCAGTTCGGGAAGCAGCCTTGAGTGGATGCGGATTGGCCGCCCCAGTTTCTGCAGAATCCGCGGGTCTGCTGCGGAGGTGTCTGGACGCTGTCCCTCGATCTCGACCCCAAGTTGTTCCAATGTGGTCACCAAGTCGCCGACCCTGTGCCACCAGCCCAACGGGTCCTCCATTGCCGGCGCGTACAGCGGCGGTAGGAGGGCAACCAGAGCCAATTGAACGACGCAAAGCAAATTGTGGAAGGCCAACTGCAACCATCGGTGGTGCCACATTCCGCCGAACCTGTAGGTCCAGATAACACCCTTTTCGGTTTCCACCTCGTCGACGTGGGCAACGGACGAGAAGATATTGGGGTGGGCAAGCTGACTCATGGATGAGTAGAACGCATATTCCGGACACTCGATCTCCCGTTCGTCCAGCAGCGCCTTGCAATTCCCAGCGCTGTACTGCTTGAGATCGTTCATCCAGCGGAGCGCCGTCTTGGGTTCGGCTTCAAACAAGCGGATTACCATCATGCATTCAATGCCGTCTCTCATCGCATTGACAGCCTGCTCCGGCAAACCGCGCAAGATCAACTGTTGTGCGGCCTCGAAGTCATTGAACATGCGGCTCAGAAGTATCATCACACACGACTTGATCCGGTCGTGATGCCAGCTGGGCACCGCTGACTCGAGAGGCTCGAGAATCAACTCCATCTGTTGCCCAAAGGCGAGGCGTTCTGCAAGGAAGGCACCACGACTCCGGTCGTAGACTTCGTCCCCGAAGCGCCGAACACGATCGTAGAGTTCGCTCATCGCAGTCCCTCTTTCGGGCGGGGCCTGAACACATCAGCACCTTGTCAGCCGTGGGCGGTGCGGGCGCACCTAAAGGTGCCCCCTACGGCCGTCATGACGCCGCCGCTGCCGCCACCTTCTCCTTGTGGGCGAAGGTGTAGCCCTCCTCGCCCTCCGGCCGGTCCACGGCGACGGTGTCGCCCTCGTGGAACTCGCCGGCCAGGATGCGCTTCGATAGCGGGTTCTCGATCTCCCGCGTCACCGTCCGTCGCAGCGGCCTCGCCCCGAACACCGGGTCGAAGCCCTCCTTCACCAGCGCCGTCTTCGCCGACTCCGTCAGCTCCAGCTCGACGTGGTGCTCGGCCAGCCGCTTCCGCACCTCGTCCAGCATCAGCTCGACGATCTGCATCAGCTCCGCCTCCGTCAGCGGCTCGAAGATGATCACCTCGTCGACACGGTTCAGGAACTCGGGCCGGAAGTGCTGCTTCAGGGCCCCCTCGATGTTCTCGCGCTGCTTCTCCCGCTCCGAGCGGCTGGCCGTCCGGCTGGTGACGAACCCGAAGGTCCCCCGCGCCTCGGAGCTGGTGCCCAGGTTGCTGGTCATGATGACGACGGTGTTGCGGAAGTCCACCGTCCGCCCGTGGCCGTCCGTCAGGCGGCCGTCCTCCATGATCTGGAGGAGGGCGTTCAGCACCTCCGGGTGCGCCTTCTCGATCTCGTCGAAGAGGACGACGCGGTAGGGGCGCCGGCGCACCGCCTCCGTGAGGCTGCCGCCCTCGTCGTAGCCGACGTAGCCCGGCGGCGCGCCCACCATGCGCGAGACGGTGTGCCTCTCCCCATACTCCGACATGTCGAGGCGCACCATGGCGTCCTCGTCGTCGAAGAGGAACTCGGCCAGGGCCTTGGCCAGCTCCGTCTTGCCGACGCCGGTGGGCCCCAGGAAGATGAAGCTGCCGATGGGCCGCCGCGGGTCCTTGAGGCCGGCCCGCGCGCGCCGGATGGCGTCCGACAGGGCGGTGATGGCCGCGTCCTGCCCGATGACGCGCTCGTGCAGGCGCTCCTCCATGTGCAGGAGCTTCTCCGCCTCGCCTTCCAGCATGCGGGAGACGGGGATGCCCGTCATCGACGAGATCAGCTCGGCGATGTCCGCCTCGGTGACCTCGGTGTCGATCTTCTCCTCTTGCTCCCACTGGGCCTTGCCGGCCTCGTACTCCTGCTGAATCTGGAGGACCTCCGTGCGGATGCGGGCCGCCGCCTCGTAGTCCTGGCGCTGGGCGGCCGCCTCCGTCTCGCGGTTCAGCTCATCGAGCCGGTTCTTCATCTCGCGCAGCTCCGGCGTCATGCTCTGGGCCTCGATGACGTGCTTGCTCGCCGCCTCGTCGATGAGGTCGATGGCCTTGTCGGGCAGGTGCCGGTCGGTGATGTAGCGGTCCGAGAGGCGCACGGCCGCCTCCAGGGCGGCGTCGGAGATCTGCACCTTGTGGTGCGCCTCGAAGCGGGGCCGCAGCGCCTTCACCATCTCCAGCGCCTCCTCGGCGCCGGGCTCATCGACGTACACGGGCGCGAAGCGGCGCTCCAGGGCCGCGTCCTTCTCGATGTACTTGCGGTAGTCGTCCAGGGTGCAGGCGCCCACGGCCTGGAGCTCGCCGCGGGCCAGCGCCGGCTTCATCATGGTGCGAGGCGTCGATGGCGCCCTCGGCGGCGCCGGCGCCCACCACCTGGTGCACCTCGTCGATGAAGAGGATGACCTCACCCTCGGCCTCGCGGATCTCGCGCATGACGGCCTGGAGCCGCTCCTCGAACTCGCCGCGGAACTTGCTGCCGGCGACCATCGCGCCCATGTCCAGGGCCAGCACCCGCTTGTCCTTGAGGTTCTCCGGCACGTCGCCGGCCACGATCTTCTGCGCCAGCCCCTCGACGATGGCCGTCTTGCCGACGCCCGCCTCGCCGATGATGACCGGGTTGTTCTTGGTGCGCCGGTTGAGGACCTGCATGACGCGCTTGATCTCGGCGTCGCGGCCGACCACGGGGTCCAGCTTGCCCTGGCGGGCGTACTCCGTCAGGTCGTGGCTGTACTTCTCGAGGGCTCGGTACTTGCTCTCCGCCGTCGGGCTGTCGACGCGGGCGCCGCCGCGTATCTCCTCGAGCACACGGTAGATGCGCTCCTTGTCGATGTTGAACTCGCGGAGGATGCGGGCCGACTCCCCCTCGCGCTCGTCGGCGATGGCGACGAGGATGTGCTCGACGCCCACGTACTCGTCCTTGAGGCGCTCGGCCTCGGCGTTCGCCGTCTCCAGCATCTTGACGATGCGCGGCGTCGTGTAGATCTGCACCACGTCGTACTCCAGCTTTGGCGCGCGGGCCAGGTGCTGGGCGACGCGGTCGCGCAGCTTGGGCACGTCGACGCCCAGCTTCTCGAAGATCTGCTGCGGCAGGCCGGGGTGCTGGAGCAGGGCGAGGAGGACGTGCTCCACGTCCCACTGGCTGTGCCGCTGCTCGCGCACGAGCTGCTGGCTGGCCGCCAGCACCTCCTGGGCCTGCTCCGTGAACCTATCCTGTCTCATCATCGAAGGTGTAGCCCTCCTCGCCCTCCGGCCGGTCCACGACGACGGTGTCGCCCTCGTGGAACTCGCCGGCCAGGATGCGCTTCGATAGCGGGTTCTCCACCTCCCGCGTCACCGTCCGCCGCAGGGGCCGCGCCCCGAACACGGGGTCGAAGCCCTCCTTCACCAGCGCCGTCTTCGCCGCCTCCGTCAGCTCCAGCTCGACGTGGTGCTCGGCCAGGCGCTTCCGCACCTCGTTCAGCATCAGCTCGACGATCTGCTCCAGCTCCGCCTCCGTCAGCGGCTCGAAGATGATCACCTCATCGACGCGGTTCAGGAACTCGGGCCGGAAGTGCTGCTTCAGGGCGTGCTCCACGTTCTCCCGCAGCTTCTCCCGCTCCGAGCGGCTGGCCGTCCGGCTGGTCACGAAGCCGAAGGTCCCCCGCGCCTCCGAGCTGGTGCCCAGGTTGCTGGTCATGATGACGACGGTGTTGCGGAAGTCCACCGTCCGCCCGTGGCCGTCCGTCAGGCGGCCGTCCTCCATGATCTGGAGGAGGATGTTCAGCACCTCCGGGTGCGCCTTCTCGATCTCGTCGAAGAGGACGACGCGGTAGGGGCGCCGGCGCACCGCCTCCGTGAGGCTGCCGCCCTCGTCGTAGCCCACGTAGCCCGGCGGCGCGCCCACCATGCGCGAGACGGTGTGCCTCTCCCCGTACTCCGACATGTCCAGGCGCACCATGGCGTCCTCGTCGTCGAAGAGGAACTCGGCCAGGGCCTTGGCCAGCTCCGTCTTGCCGACGCCGGTGGGCCCCAGGAAGATGAAGCTGCCGATGGGCCGGCGCGGGTCCTTGAGGCCGGCCCGGGCGCGCCGGATGGCGTCGGACAGGGCGGCGATGGCCGCGTCCTGCCCGATGACGCGCTCGTGCAGGCGCTCCTCCATGTGCAGGAGCTTCTCGGCCTCGCCCTCCAGCATGCGGGAGACGGGGATGCCCGTCATCGACGACACCAGCTCGGCGATGTCCGCCTCGGTGACCTCGGTGTCGATCTTCTCCTCTTTCTCCCACTGGGCCTTGCTGGCCTCGTACTCCTGCTGAATCTGGACGACCTCCGTGCGGATGCGGGCCGCCGCCTCGTAGTCCTGGCGCTGGGCGGCCGCCTCCGTCTCGCGGTTCAGCTCATCGAGCCGGCTCTTCATCTCCCGCAGCTCCGGCGTCATGCTCTGGGCCTCGATGACGTGCTTGCTGGCCGCCTCGTCGATGAGGTCGATGGCCTTGTCGGGCAGGTGGCGCTCGGTGAGGTAGCGGTCCGAGAGGCGCACGGCCGCCTCCAGGGCGGCGTCGGAGATCTGCACCTTGTGGTGGGCCTCGAAGCGGGGCCGCAGCGCCTTCACCATCTCCAGCGCCTCCTCGGCGCTGGGCTCATCGACGTAGACGGGGGCGAAGCGGCGCTCCAGGGCCGGGTCCTTCTCGATGTACTTGCGGTAGTCGTCCAGGGTGCAGGCGCCCACGGCCTGGAGCTCGCCCCGGGCCAGCGCCGGCTTCATCATGGTGCGAGGCGTCGATGGCGCCCTCGGCGGCGCCGGCGCCCACCACCTGGTGCACCTCGTCGATGAAGAGGATGACCTCGCCCTGGGCCTCGCGGATCTCGTCGCATGACGGCCTGGAGCCGCTCCTCGAACTCGCCCCGGAACTTGCTGCCGGCGACCATCGCCCCCATGTCCAGGGCCAGCACCCGCTTGTTCTTCAGGTTCTCGGGCACGTCGCCGGCCACGATCTTCTGGGCCAGCCCCTCGACGATGGCCGTCTTGCCGACGCCCGTCTCGCCGATGATGACGGGGTTGTTCTTGGTGCGCCGGTTGAGGACCTGCATGACGCGCTTGATCTCCGTCGTCGCGGCCGACGACGGGGTCCAGCTTGCCCTGGCGGGCGTACTCCGTCAGGTCGATGGCTGTACTTGCTCCAGGGCGCGGTACTTGCTCTCCGCCGTGGGGCTATCGACGCGGGCGCCGCCGCGTATCTCCTCCAGCACGCGGTAGATGCGCTCCTTGTCGATGTTGAACTCGCTGGAGGATGCGGGCCGACTCCCCCTCCCGCTCGTCGGCGATGGCGACGAGGAGGTGCTCGACGCCCACGTACTCGTCCTTCAGGCGCTCGGCCTCGGCGTTGGCCGTCTCCAGCATCTTGACGATGCGCGGCGTGGTGTAGATCTGCACCACGTCGTACTCCAGCCTGGGCGAGCGGGCCAGGTGCTGGGCGACGCGGTCGCGCAGCTTGGGCACGTCGACGCCCAGCTTCTCGAAGATCTGCTGGGGCAGGCCGCGGGTGCTGGAGGAGGGCGAGGAGGACGTGCTCCACGTCCCACTGGCTGTGCCGCTGCTCGCGCACGAGCTGCTGGCTGGCGGCCAGCACCTCCTGGGCCTGCTCCGTGAACCTATCTTGTCTCATCATGGCGAATACACCTCGAGACTTTTCGTTGGGGCCGTAGGGACGGAGCTTCAGCTCCGTCCGCCGACCGTTGTTCTGTCACCCTGAGCGAAGCGAAGGGTCCGGCCGGACCGGATTCTTCGCTGCGCTCAGAATGACAGGGCTAACGCAATGTCTCGCTGGCTCCACCCTGCCGGTTGAAACCGGCAGCTTCTCGATTCCCGAAGCTGCGGGTTTCAACCCGCAGGTCTCTTATTCACGTCTCGCCGCTCCGTCCTCCGCCCCGCTCGCCCGGCCCCGCCCCTGGGTGTTGCGGGTAGTGAACCCAGCCTTTTGACCCGTAGTGGGTTCTTCTCCCCAGGGGATCATCGATGAGCACCGCGTCAACCATCGGCGGAAATGCACGGCGACATGCAGCCATAGTCCTTCCACATCGAGCCTGCGTCCGGAACCCGGATTTGCGTATGATTGTCAGAAGATGTCTGGCCGATGCAGCACTCAGGGGAGCAGCCGCCTCGAACGCCCGCATGAACTGATCGCGCTGATCATCTGACTCCAAGCGGAACCAGAGCGCCACCGCTTCCATAGGTAAGCTGAAGGTTCTAAGCTCGAAATCAGCGGGTGCTCGAAAGTCCTGGCTTTTCAGCCGCTGCACAACATGCTCTAGCAAGTCGGGAGGCGTCGCTTCGAAGTTCTGTCCGATAACCTAACCGCAGAAGCCGCGAAATGGTTGCCAGCCCCAGCATCAGCCTCTCGAGGTTGTCGGCCACCAGTGCCCAGAACGTTGGTCGGTGGGGAAGACGGGCGCGCATATGCCCTCGGGTAGCCCGCCTCCTTTAGAGAGGTAGACCAGTATTGCGCCACATAGAACTCGCGGACATCGCCTGATGCCTTTGGGTCCAGCCAAACACGCAGCGCTCCGTCCCACGGCTCGACCCGGACGCCCACCCTGTCGTGCATTGAGATCGGATGGTTCTTGATGTGCCCGAGGTCAAAGATGTCTGCAACACAGGAAGTATGCGTCTCATGAGGCGCCGCAGCCTTGCGCTGGGTGGCCGCCCAAACGCTTGTTCAAATGACCAGACCGACTCCCCAACGGTTTCTGCTTGCTTCTCGTCGCCTGTTCCCGAGTTCGAGAAACTCTAAGTGTATGCGCTCTTAGTCGCGAGAGCGCGCCTTGTCTCCCCAGAGAAGGCACGTAACCGGATGCACGCATGATTCCTTAGGGCGCTAGCACAGTCCCATCGTACCAGAGGCAGTTCTTCCTCAGGGGTACGTCCCTGTACGCTCCGAAGGCCCTATGTCAGCTTGGCATCGAGGCGGCTCGCTCCAAGACTCCTCGCGCCTCAGGGCACGTTGACCCTGAAGTTGTGCTCAGCGTCTAGCGCAAGCTTGACTGCTGCTAGTTCCAACCGCCGGTTGCCGATCTCCCGCTTAGGACGGCTTGACACTCTCTGCTCGACGGCAACCTCTCCAAGGATTACGGCGAGCCGAGGACTGACGTCGGACATCGCGTCTTGTTCGTCCAGCAGCAGTTGCCGCGCTGGGTCAAGCTTGGCTCCCTCCTCGACACGCCGCCTCACCAGTGCCTCCACGTCGCCGTTCAGCGCCTTCACGCGCGGCGTCACCTGATGGAGCCGGCGGAAACTCCGTACGGGCCGTACCTCCATGCCTTGCTCTCCCGACACGTCATACGCCCCACACCTCACGCGCCGAAGCACGGCGTATCCAGTTTTGGCCCGTCACCTCGCGATACCTTTCTATGAAGTCGTTCGTCGCGTCCACCGCTATCTCCACGGCGTACTCTTCGTCCGACAAATCAGGTGGTGCCTCTGTGAGGTGGCGGGCAGGTACTCGAACCATCACTTCCGAGTATGCCGCCCATCCAAACCGGTCCTCGGCAAGGTCGAAGTCTCCGACCCCTAGCCTCAGCCGCGTATCCAGGTCTGTCCTGCGGACCTCTCAAAGCGACGGTGGCGGGTACTCCCTCCACGTTCACCGCGCAGCAGTCGTGAGTGACGTGCACCGTAAAGAGCAAGTCGAGTCCACATCACCGCCTCACCAGCGTTGGTACTTGACGGCCGGGCTGCCGTCCGCCGTGGCCTTGCCCTGCACCGCCGTCAGCGAGAGGATGCGGAAGCCGTCCATGAGCCGCTCCCGTATCTCCCGCTCCGTCGTGTAGTGGTGGGGCACCGACTTGTCGAAGGCGTCGCCCGGCACCACGAAGGTGTCCGGCTCCAACTCCTCCGCCTCGCCGCGGGCCGCCGCCTCGCGGGCCCGCCGGCAGCCGTCGTGCTCCACCGGGTTGAACGTCACCAGGAAGTAGCCGCCCGGCGCCAGCTTGCGCCGCACCCCCGACACCGTGCGCCGGATGGTGTCCAGCGTGCCGTGGTAGACCACGTCCCAGGCGACGACGGCGTCCAGCGACCCGTCCTCCTCCGGCAGGGCCGTCATGTCGGCCAGCGTCACCCGCGCCGACAGCCCGGCCTCCTCTAGCCGCCTCCGGCACGTATCGACCGCCGCCGGCGAGAAGTCGGAGCCGGAGGCCTCGAAGCCCTCGGCGGCCAGGAACAGCAGGTGGCGGCCGGGGCCGCAGCCCAGGTCGTGGACGCGACGGCGCCCCTCAGCCTTGAGTCGGGCCGCCAGGTCCAGGACGGCCTGCTCGGGCGCGCGGCCCTCCCAGACGCTGCCCCACTGCTGCCAGATCTCGTCCCAGCCCTGGGCCTCGCTCCGGCTCACGAGGTCTCCGCCTCCTCTCGAGGCGCCGGCAGGCGGCGGTCGCGGAGCCGCTGCAACTCCCGTCGCAGCTCGTCCATCTCCTGCTGCAACTGCTCGATGCGCTCGCCCATGCGCAGTATCACTTCCGCGCCGGCCAGGTTGACGCCCAGGTCGGCGATCAGGCGCTGGATCTGGCGCAGGCGGTTGATGTCGGCCACGCGAGTAGAGCCGTATCCTGCCCCGCGAGCGCGAGGGCCTGAGGAGGCCGGCGCGCTCGTAGTAGCGCAGAGTCTGGGCGTGCATGCCCACCATGCGCGCCGCCACGCTGATCACGTAGCAGGGCTCGTCCTCCGGTAGCTCAAATTCGTTAGCCATCTTCACCCTCGCGGAACTCGGAACTGGGAAGTGGGGAGGCCGAGTTCCCAGTTCCCAGTTCCTGGTTCCTATAGCACCACCGTCGTCTTGCCCCGGCGTCCCTGGCGCAGGAACGCCACCTCCACCGTCCGGCCGGGCCGCACCGCCCCAGCGCCTCGGTGATCTGGGCGGCGTTCGCCACCCGCCGGCCGTCCAGGGCGACGATCACGTCCTGGGCCCGCAGGCTGGCGCGCTCCGCCGGCGAATCGGGCTCCACCTCCAGCACCAGCACGCCGCCCTCGGCCGGGGCGGCGACGATGCCCAGCGTTCGCCCGTTGCGGTGGACGCATCTCGTCGAAGCGGGCCAGGGCGGCCAGGACGCTGCTCACCGGCACCGCGAAGCCGACCCCACGGGCGAAGGGTATGATGGCGGTGGTGATGCCGATAACCCGCCCCTGAGCGTCCACCAGCGGCCCGCCCGAGTTGCCGGGGTTGATGGGCACGTCCGTCTGGATGAGGTCGCGCAGGGCGAGACCGTCTCCGATGGGCAGCTCCCGCCCCAGGGCGCTCACCACGCCGGCCGTGACCGTCCAGCTCAGGCCGTAGGGGTTGCCGATGGCCACCACCAACTGGCCCACCTTCAGGCGGGCCGCTGTGCAGCTCGGCGACGGGCAGGTTCTTGGCGGCGACCCTGAGCACCGCGGTGTCCAGCCGCGGGTCGGCGCCGGTGACGGTCGCGGGGAGGCGCCGGCCGTCCGCGAGGGTCACCTGCACCTGGACGCGGCCCCGCACCACGTGCTCGTTGGTGAGGATGCGGCCGTTGGAGTCGAAGATGACGCCGCTTCCGCCGCCCGCCTGGTTTCCACCTTGACCACCGCCGGGCCCACCCGCTCGGCGGCGCTGCTCACCGCCTGGGAGTAGGCGTCCAGGGCCTTGCCCTCGTCCGCTGGCCCCGTCACGACTTCGGACCCGCTTTCTGCACAGCTCTCAGCTTCTCGAACAGCTCTCGTTGCTCAGGCGACAGCTCCTGAGGGAGCACCACCTTCA